>NZ_WOSY01000010.1 GCF_011516755.1 Acetobacter conturbans
GTCTCCGAACGAAGCTCGTCCGCAACCTGCTTCAGTTGATCAATCGACAGGTTCCGAAGATCAACAGGATACGAAACACGGTCCAGTAACGGAAAACGACCCCGCGTGGGGCACGATCCTGACGTGTCGTTCATGGCTTTCAGCTCCTGCGCTCGACGACGTAACGCGCGAGGTCGCGTAGCCGGTCAGCTTTCTCTCCAAAAATATCAAGGACATGACAGGCACGATCAGCCAGCTTTTCAGCTTCCCTGCGCGCACCGTCTATTCCCAGGAGAGCCACATAGGTGGACTTTTCGGCGGCAAGATCCTTGCCAGCCGTCTTGCCGAGTTCTTCCTCGGTTGCCGTCGCATCCAGCACGTCATCCGCAATCTGGAAAGCCGCCCCAATGTCACGGCCATAGCTTGCGATGCGATGGCGCTGTTCAGGATTCGCGCCGCCCAGAATAGCGCCGGCCTCCGCGGAATAGCGGATAAGGCAGCCCGTCTTCAGGGCATGCAGGTGACCGACTTCCGTGAGAGACAGCGCGCGGCCCTCCCCTTCCATGTCGATCATCTGGCCACCGACCATACCAGCAGCACCGGAGGCGCGGGCCAGTTCCAGCACGATCTGGATGCGAACAGATGCATCGGGATGGGTTTCGGTCTCGGCCAGCACCTCGAAGGCGCGCGTCTGGAGCGCGTCTCCGGCGAGAATAGCCGTTGCCTCATCAAACTTGCGGTGGGTGGAAGGCTGGCCACGCCGCAGATCGTCGTCATCCATTGCCGGGAGATCGTCATGCACCAGCGAATAGGCATGCAGCATCTCAACCGAGGCAGCGGCGCGATAGGCACCCTCCTCACCCGCCGCACCATCGAACAGGGCAGCGACCTCCGCCACCAGATAACCGCGCAGACGTTTGCCGCCGCCGAGGGTGGCGTAACGCATGGCGTCGATCACGCGGGCTTCCGGTCCCTCGACGCGCGGGATCAGGCGGTCAAGCATCGCCTCCACAGCAGCGGCGCGAGATCCGAGAGACGCGCGGAGCGCTTCGGACGACTGTTCGGAAGAGCTGGGGCTTTGGCTTGCGCCGAGGTTGGTCATGACGAAGTTCAATCCACGTTCTTTGCATCCAGGGAGCCATCAGCTTTCCGGACGATCGCCTGCACGCGCTCTTCAGCCTCGCGCAGTTTCGCTTCGCAGTGGGCACGCAGAGCCGCACCGCGTTCATAAGAGGTGATGGCCTCCTCCAGCTTCATCTGTCCGCCTTCAAGGTTTCGGACGATGCGCTCGAGTTCAGTGAGGGCGTCCTCGAAGGACAGGGAAGCAATCTCACCCGTCATGTCAAATAGCATCCTCAATCGCTCATCAAGCCGCTGCCCTTACCCCGCACACGGGCCCATGCCAAGCCCGCAAGGCCATTCAGGGCCCGGACATTTCGCCTCAAACGTCGATTTTTTTCTTCCTGTCGCCTCCCCGCATCACAGGGAATCCGTCTTCATGCAGCCGGTTCGGGTTTCTTGCGGATGACAAAGGACAGAACCCCCGCCTCTTCTCCCCGTGCCACCAGCGCATGGCCTGTCTGGCGGCAGAATGTCTGGAAATCCGAGGAAGAAGCCCGGTCGGTCGCAAGAACGCGCAGATGGTCGCCGGGGGCGAGATCGCGCAGAACCCGGTTCGCTTTCAGCACAGGCAGGGGGCAGCTCAGCCCTCTCACATCCAGAAGGGTTTCGCTCATGGCACGTATCTCCTTGTCTCCACCGGATTTTGGATAGATTGTCCCCCGGCGGCAGTCATCCGGCTGAAGCAAAACGTCAGGATCTGCTCGGGGTGTCCTGATGCACTGTATCGGGCATTTATGCAGGAGCACACAGCTAGCATGAACAGCATACGCCTTGGAATCGACATGGGCGCCACCAAGATCGAAATCGCGGCGCTCTCCTCTGCGGGTGAAATTCTCCTGCGCCGGCGCGTTCCGAATCCCGGAAAATATGAAGCGCTCCTGACCAGTATTCGTGATCTGGCCGATTCAGCCGAAGCCGAACTGGGTGTAAACGACAGCGGAACACGGCTCCCGCTGGGGATCGGCATTCCCGGCTCCATCGACGAGGTGAGTGGTCTTGTCAAAAACTCCAACGCCACGTGGCTGAACCAGACCCCTTTCGGCAAGGATCTTCCCGAAATCACGGGGCGCAGGGTGCGCGTGGAGAATGACGCGAACTGTTTCGCTCTCTCGGAGGCCATAGATGGCGCCGCCGCCGGGCAACATGTCGTGTTCGGAGTGATCATCGGCTCGGGCATGGGGGGCGGTCTTGTGGTGGACCGTAAACTCCTGACGGGTCGTCATCACGTGGCTGGCGAATGGGGCCACACTCCCCTCCCCTGGCCCCGCATCGACGAATTTCCCATGCCGGTCTGCTTCTGCGGGAACGAAGGCTGCCTTGAACGATTCCTGTGCGGCCC
This sequence comes from Acetobacter conturbans, assembly GCF_011516755.1. Classification (GTDB taxonomy): domain Bacteria; phylum Pseudomonadota; class Alphaproteobacteria; order Acetobacterales; family Acetobacteraceae; genus Acetobacter; species Acetobacter conturbans. The sequence goes on from NZ_WOSY01000010.1 coordinate 2,441, forward strand.
GGCTCTGGCTGCCGCATGGAAAGGCGAAGGTGTGCGCAGCGCCGAAGGAATCGAGGATGCCGCCGCAGGGGGCGACATGAAGGCGCAGGCAGCTCTCGACGCCTATGTCGACCGGCTGGCGCGGGCGTGTGCTCTGGTCGTCAATCTGCTCGATCCCGATGCCATCGTCTTCGGTGGCGGGGTCTCCAACCTGACCACGACGCTCGGGCGCGTGCCGGGCATGTTGTCCACCCATGTAGTGACGCCCGTGTGCAAGACTGACATCCTTGTAAACAAACATGGGGACAGTTCAGGTGTTCGCGGAGCCGCATGGCTCTGGGACACGAAGGAACTCGAAATCTGACAGACACCGGACATCCCATCCTGTGCCGGGATTGCCCGGATCTTTTCTGGCCACAGGGCAGTGGACCCCTCCTCCGCTGCCCTGTCTGCGGCTCTCGCCGCCTCGTTTCTCATCCGGACCTAAGCCGTCTTTCCATTATCCATGTCGATTGCGACGCTTTTTTCGCCAGCGTCGAGAAACAGCGCCGTCCCGAACTGGTGGACCGCCCGCTTCTGGTCGGCGGCACGGGTGACCGTGGCGTGGTTTCGACGGCCTGCTATATCGCCCGGCTGACGGGCGCGCGGTCAGCGATGCCCATGCGACAGGCCCGCGAACTCTGCCCCGACGCCGTCATCCTCGCCCCTGACATCGCCGCCTATCGTGCCGTCGCCGAAAAGATGCGCGCCATGATGCGGGAACTCACCCCGCTGGTCGAAGTGAAATCCATCGATGAGGCCGTGCTGGATATGTCCGGCACACGGGAACTGCACAGCGCGTCCCCCTGTGTCGTGATGGCGCGGCTGGCGCTGAGGGTCGAACGGGAACTCGGTGTCACCATCTCCATAGGACTTGCTACCAATCCGCTGATGGCCAAGCTTGCGGCCGGCATCGACAAGCCGCGCGGGTATGGCGTGATCGGACGGGAAGCACGGGACTGGCTGGCGACCAGGCCCGTCCGCACCCTGCCGGGAATCGGCAAGTCGCAGGAGGAATCGCTTCAACGGGTGGGACTCGTCCGTCTCGGTGCCATCGCGTCTCTTACGACGGAAGAGGCGCTGCGCAGGCTCGGTCCCCGTGGTCCGGAGCTTGTCGCCCGGGCGCGCGGTGAAGACAGACGGCGGGTGACGCCGTTCCATCCGGTCAAATCCGTCAGCACGGAAGTGACCTTTGCGCAGGACATTCGCGACCGTGCCATTCTTGAACGAGAACTCTGGGATCTGTGCGAGCAACTCGCCATCCGACTGAAGAACAAGGAAGTATCCACGGTCGGCATCTCGCTCAAGCTGCGCACCGCCGCTTTCCAGACCCGCAGTCGGGCGCTAAAACTGCATACGCCGACGGTTCTGCCCGACCGCCTGTTCGATGCGGCCCGAGGGCTGCTTATGGCGGAAGCGGAAGGCAGGACAGCGTTCCGCCTGCTTGGGCTGGGATCAAATGGACTGGCGCCTCTCGATGCAGCCGATCCACCCGATCTGGCGGATATGCAGTCCCAGAACCGGGTGGCGATGCAGCGGGCCATCGACGCGCTGAGATCACGCTTCGGCAGGGACGCCGTGCAACGCGGCCGGACTCTCGGCCGCGAATAGGCTGTTCAGACGTGAAAGCTCTGTCCGCAGCCGCAGCGGCCTTTTTCGTTGGGATTGCTGAACACGAATCCCGACTCGAAATCACCCGTCTGGTAGTCCATCTGTGACCCGATCAGAAACAGGATGGCCTTGCTGTCGATCAATACGGTGACACCCTTGTCCGTCACACGTTCGTCGCCAGCCTCTCCCCGCTGATCGACAAAATTCATGTCGTAGGCATGACCCGAACACCCCTTGGTGCTCACGGAAATACGCAGGAGTTGTCCAACGTTTGCGCCCGCATAGAGGACACGCAACCGGTCTGCGGCGATATCGGACAAGGTCATCACCGGCGGAAGTTCGCGGACGGGGCGGCGTGGTGTCTGGCCTGTCGAGGTCTGTGCTTCCATTGTCTCTCTCCGCTCAGAACATGTTCAATGCGAGACGGGCCTCATCGCTCATGCGCGACATATCCCACGGCGGATCCCACACCACATCCACATGGGCGTCACTGACACCCGGCACTTTCTCGACCGCTTCCTTGACCTGCAACGGCAGTTCCTGCGCGCTGGGGCAATTCGGGGCGGTCAGGGTCATCTCCACCTTCACCCGACCGTCATCATGCAACTCGATCGCGTAGATCAGGCCAAGTTCGTAGATATTCACCGGGATTTCCGGATCATGCACGGTCGCGATCGCATCGATCACCGCCTCTTCCGACGGGGCGGCCCCGGCAGGCTGCACCTCCCCATCCGGTGTCCAGTGCGCGACCTCTCCCTTATGAGGATCGGCAGGGCCGGTCGCCGGAGTGACTGTCGCTTGCGGAGCCGCAGTCTCCACCAGATTGTGTTCGTCCTGTGCAGGCATCGTATCAGTCATCAAGCAAGCGCCTCCCCAAGCGCTGTCCAGGGCAAAGTCGCACACCGCAGACGGGAGCGATGGGTTCTGAGAGGCTGGAACGCCAGCAGACCCGCAGGCAGGTTTCCCCTCTCAACGGCGCTGTCCATCGCCGACGGGGTTTCCAGCATATCGGTAAACTGACGCCCCAGTTCAAGGGCGGCGGCAACAGACTGTCCGGTCACGGCCTCTGCCATAAGGTCCGCTGAAGCCTGACAGATCGCGCAGCCTCGCGTCTCATGACGAATACCGGCCACACCTTTATCCGTCGCGCGCAATGACAGTTTCACACGGTCCCCGCACATCGGATTGTTGCCTTGCGCGGTTGCCGTCGCATTCTCCACGATTCCGGCGAATTCCGGTTTCCGCGAGCGTGCGAGAATGAGTGTGTCGTAGCAGGAGGTTCCGTCCACGACACGCCTATACAAAAAACTGACGGATACGTTTCAGGGTTTCCGCAAGCACGTCGATCTCGTCTTCCGTCGTATAGATCCCGAAGCTGGCCCGCGCCGTGGCCGTCAGGCCAAGCCGGTGCATCAGAGGTTCGGCGCAGTGATGGCCTGCACGCACGGCGATCCCATTGCGGTCGAGCAGTGTGGCGATATCGTGCGGATGCACATCCTCCATGGTGAAGGATATCACCCCGCCCCGCTCCCGCGGTGCGCCGACAATGGACAGGCCGGGAACATCGGGGAGAACCCGCAGTGCATGGGCTGTCAGTGCTGCCTCGTGCGCGCCGATGGCCTCGTATCCGATGCTTTCCACCCAGTCGATGGCCGTTCCAAGTCCGACAGCCTCCACAATCGCGGGTGTGCCTGCCTCGAATTTTGCAGGAACCGGTGCCCAGACCGACTTCTCGAAGGTGACGGAAGAAATCATGTCCCCGCCGCCCATGAAGGGCGGCATGGCGTCCAGCAGTTCCCGACGCGCCCACAGTACCCCGATCCCCGTCGGCCCATACAGCTTGTGGCCGGTAAAAGTATAGAAATCCGCGCCAAGTTTCTGGACGTCTGTCTTGCGATGCACCACCGCCTGACTGCCATCGAGCAGGATCTTCGCACCCGCATCATGCGCCATCGCCACCAGCCGCTCGGCCGGGGTAATGGTCCCCAGAACGTTCGACATGTGCGTGATGGCGACCAGCGCGACCTTGCCATCGGAAAGATGCTGGCCATACGCATCAAGGTCGAGATCGCCGTCATCCGTGATAGGTGTGACGCGCAGTTCGATCCCGGTCCTGTCGCGCAGCATCTGCCAGGGCACTAGATTGGCGTGATGCTCCATTTCGGAGATCAGCACCACCTGACCGGGCTTCAGAAGGCTGCCGTAAGTATAGGCGACGAGGTTGATCGCCTCAGTGCTGTTACGTGTGAAAACGATCTCTTCGCGGGACGCCGCCCCCAGAAAGGAGGCGACGCGGCTGCGGGCCACTTCATAGGCTTCCGTTGCCCGCTCGCTCATCCAGTGCAGGCCACGATGGATGTTCGCATACTCCGAACGCATCATGTTGGCCATGGAATCGATCACCACGTCCGGTTTCTGCGCGGATGCGGCGCTGTCGAGAAACACCAGCGGTTTTCCGTGGACTTTTTGCGACAGGATAGGAAACTGCGACCGGATTTCGGAAATATTCATGCCGTTTTCTCCGGTGCGCCCACCCGTTCCGTCAGGGCCTTTTCCAGAGCCTGAAGCAGGATCACATGAGCGGTTTCGTCCTCAACGAGGTCCACCGTCTCGACCAGAAACGCCTCGACAAGCATCTGTCTCGCCTGTGCATCCGGCACACCGCGACTGCGCAGGTAGAAAAGCTGATCCTCATCCAGAGCGCCGACCGTGGCGCCGTGGCTGCATTTCACGTCGTCTGCGTAAATTTCGAGTTCCGGCTTGGCATCTATCTCAGATGTAGGCGACAGCAGCAGCGCCTGATTCATCTGGTAACCATCAGTCTTCTGCGCGACGCGCTCGACCAGAACCTTGCCCTGAAACACCGCCCGCGCCCGGTCGGTCAGCACGTTGCGGACCGTCTGCCGCGAGATGCAGTCCGGGGCTCCATGCGTGATAACGCTGGTGATGTCGCCAACCTGCTCGCCACCCAGCAACTGCGCGCCATTAACATGCACGCCTGCATGGTCGCCACGCAGGGTCACATGGACTTCATGGCGCGCCAGCACAGATCCAAGACCGAGAGTGAAACTGTCATACGTCGCCCGACTGGCGACGTCGGCATAGACAGTCGCCAGATGGACAGCCTGATCCGCCTCGTGCTGGATTTTCACATGCGTCAGATGCGCCCCCTCTGCGATGACGCTGGTCAGGACGGGATTATGCAGATAAGCGCCTGCATGCTTCTCGACGGTGACTGCAATCTCGATAAGGGAAAGACGAGCGCCCTCACCCACTTCGACGGCATGACGGGGATGGAAGGATATATCCTCCTCCAGCCCCATCGCCAGCGAGATGAAGACGATTCTTCCTGCGTTTACATGCGGCTTTACGGAAAGCCTTATCCCATCGCCCGCCAGCGCCGTATTCAGCGCGACCAGTGCATCCCGGTCCGGTGCTGTCTGCGTTCCGAAATCAGGAGACCGGGCAAAGGACGTGAAGACTATGCCCGCGGGAAATTCCGCCGAGGAAAGGGACGGTGCGAAGGCTCCGTTCACCAGGACCAGACGCGGAAGACCTGCAAGCCCACCATTATCCGCAAGAATACCGGCAAGCGCCTTTTGAGCCGCAGCTTCATCAAAACCCGCAGCCGGGGCGGAGAAAACGCGCCCGGACAGCGCACGCAGGTTCGTATAATGCCATGCCTCGACATGAGGTGTCGGCAGTCCCACCCGCGCCAGTTCACCGGCCGCAGCTTTCCGATCCGCGTCCTTAAGCCCGGACAGACGAGCGGCGAACGGCGTGAGACTACGCCCGATCGGCGTTATGACGTTCATGCCGCCTCCTTGAGAAAGGCTGCGTATCCTTCCTCATTGATCTGCTTGGCCAGTTCCGGACCGCCGCTACGGATAATGCGTCCCTTCGCCATGACGTGGACACGATCCGGACCAAGATAATCGAGCAGCTTCTGGTGATGCGTGATGACCAGCGCGGAGAAATTCGGCGAACGCAAGTTCTGCACACCTTCCGCCACAATCCGCAGCGCGTCCACGTCGAGACCGCTATCCGTCTCATCAAGGATCGCCAGTGTCGGCTGGAGCATGGTCATCTGCAGCACTTCATTGCGCTTCTTCTCGCCACCGGAGAAGCCGACATTGACGTTGCGCTTGAGCATGTCATCAGCCATCGAGAGATTCTTCGTGGCTGCACGAACAGCTTTCAGAAATCCAACGGCATCGAGCTCCGGCTCGCCACGTGCACGACGCACGGCATTGACCGCCGTGCGGAGGAAGTTGGCATTATTGACGCCCGGCAGTTCCACCGGAGACTGGAAAGCCAGAAACAGGCCGGCTGCGGCGCGCTCTTCGGGCTCCATGGTCAGGAGGTCCTTGCCGCTGAACAAGGCGCTTCCGCTCGTTACTTCGTAGTCATCACGACCGGCGAGAACATAGGACAGCGTGGACTTGCCGCAACCGTTCGGCCCCATGATCGCGTGAACTTCACCCGGCGGGATGACCAGATCGATCCCGCGCAGGATTTCCTTGGGCGTTCCGTCAGCGTCGATGGTGGCGTGCAGGCCGGAAATCTTCAGTAATTCGCTCATTTCTTCCATTCCTTCCCGACTGTGCCGGGTCAAATCCGCACGTATCAGCCGACGCTGCCTTCCAGACTGATCGCCAGCAATTTCTGCGCCTCGACAGCAAACTCCATGGGGAGTTCCTTCAGGACGTCCTTGCAGAAACCATTGACGATCAAACCCACCGCGTCCTCTTCCGAAAGTCCGCGCTGGCGGCAGTAAAACATCTGATCCTCGGAAATTTTCGAGGTGGTGGCTTCATGTTCCACACGCGCCGCCATGTTGCGGTTCTCGATGTAAGGCACCGTATGCGCTCCGCACTGATCACCGATCAGCAGGCTGTCGCACTGGGTGAAATTCCGCGCACCGGATGCTTTCGGCATGATCTTCACCTGACCGCGATAGGTGCTGTCCGACTTCCCGGCGCTAATCGTCTTGGCGATGATCGTGGAGCGTGTATTGCGCCCGAGATGAAGCATTTTGGTGCCGGTATCGGCCTGCTGATGGTTGTTGGTAACCGCGACGGAGTAAAACTCTCCGACCGAACCCTCACCCTGCAAAATGCAGGACGGATATTTCCATGTGATGGCTGAACCGGTTTCTACCTGCGTCCACGAAATCTTGGCACGCGCTCCGCGACAGGCACCGCGCTTGGTGACAAAGTTGTAGATCCCGCCACGACCGTTTTCGTCACCCGGATACCAGTTCTGCACCGTGCTGTATTTGATGGAGGCATCTTCCATTGCCACTAACTCGACGACAGCCGCATGAAGCTGGTTCTCGTCACGCATCGGGGCCGTGCAGCCTTCGAGGTAGGACACAGAAGCCCGGTCCTCGACGATGATCAGCGTCCGTTCGAACTGCCCCGTATTGCGCGCATTGATGCGGAAATAGGTGGACAGTTCCATCGGGCAACGCACGCCCTTAGGCACGAACACGAACGAGCCATCCGTGAAGACGGCCGAGTTCAGTGCCGCATAGAAATTGTCGGCCACCGGCACGACGCTGCCGATATACTGCTTCACCAGATCCGGATAATCCCGGATGGCCTCCGAGATAGGGCAGAAGATCACGCCTGCTTCGGCAAGGTTCTTGCGGAAGGTGGTGGCCACGGACACGCTGTCGAACACAGCATCGACCGCCACCGGCATGCGGGCTTCCTCACCCTCCGGCACTTCCACACCCGCCAGCAGCGCCTGCTCATGGAGAGGAATGCCCAGCTTCGCGTAGGTCCGCAGCAGTTCCGGATCGACTTCTTCCAGAGACTTCGGGCCATTCTTCTTTTTCGGGGCGGCATAGTAATGCACGTCCTGATAATCGATCGGTGGATGAGTGACCTTGGCCCAGGTCGGCTCCTTCATCTTCAGCCAGGAGCGATAGGCCGCCAGACGCCATTCCAGCATCCATTCCGGCTCTTCCTTGCGGGTCGAGATCAGACGAATGATGTCCTCGTTCAGCCCCTTCGGCGCGAGATCCATCTCAATGTCGGTCTCAAAACCCCACTGATAGGAGGACTGGCCGAGTTTTTCGACCTGTTCACGGGTTTCTGTAATGGCTGGCATGACCCATTATCCTCCAAACGTCCCGACCGTCTCGGCCGCCTTCTCGCCATCCTGCGGCGGCGCGCTGCGGGACATCGTATTATTTCCTCGTAACCGCCGTGGTAGCCCGCTCATCTCGGCCATGCGCGCAATCGACACACCTGACAGAGCCTCACGAATCGCGTCATTCACCACATCCCAGCTTCCGTAAAGAGTACAGTCGCCATTATCGCAGCCAACGCCCCCGGTGACACATGCGGTCAGCGAAATGGGGCCATCCACCGCCGTGATGACGCGCGCGATGGAAATCTCTTCCGGCTTCAGCGCCAGCCGGTATCCCCCGCGTGCCCCGCGCTGGGAAATGAGCAGCCCGTCAGCCGCCAGCGTCTTGAGCACCTTGGCGACTGTCGGTTCCGGCACACCCGTCTCCGCCGCCAGCGTCGGTGACGTGACGATGTCGTCATGACGCCCAAGTCTGACGAGGGTCAGAACCGCGTAATCCGCCAATTTCGACAGTCTCAACATGGTTTCCGTCCGTTGCGGCGAGGATGCCCCGCCATTTCGTACCAAATTAGTCCTCTTTAAGGACAGATGGAGTGCTCAGAGCCGCCCGTCAAGCACAAAGCATTGTGATGGCTGCGCGCGAGGGGCGTCCGGGCGCCGGACTTCGTCACGATAGACGCCCGAAATCCCTGTGTTTCAACCGAAAGCGCCGATCCCGTGCATGATGGCGACGCTGATCTCACGCATGGTGCCGAACATATCCTGTATGGGCTGGAAAATCTCCTCGTGTTCCCACTGGTAGGAGTTATCCAGTTGCGGTCCGGCGGGCTCGTGAAAATCGTAATCCAGCTTGGGACCGCCATGTGGGAATATAGCATTCATTTCCCGCAGCACCGCAGGAATTTCCAGACAAAGAATCCGCTGCATCATCACCTCGCGGGTGAAGTTCCCGCGCGGCATGAAAAAGGGAATCTGGGTGGCAAGCACCCAGCTCTGTTCGATGAGCGCAATGCGGATGGCGTGCAGCAGTCTTTCCGACGGATTGATGGTCGGCGCTTCCGGCCAGACCGCGCGCAGGGCGAGATGGTCCGCCTGAATACGGCGGAACATCGATTGCGTATCCGCCCAGAAATCGAGCCGCTCGAGATCGTGCATGACCGAGAGATACCGCTCCCGACGCGCTGAACGTGGCTCGGCCGTGGCACGATCCAGCCAGTAACCGGGATCGAGCAGCCAGATCACGCTGCGCAGCACCTGATCGTCCGAATGGGCCAGCGCGTGCGCCGCGAAATCAAGGGCGCGACGGAAACGGGCGCTCCCCTCGCGGAACGTCTCGAACGTCTCTGGGTGGCGGCGCGCGGCGGAGCCGAGGCCCTGTATCGTATTGGCGCACCAGCCAAGCTGCTGGAGAATCGCGTTGTTCGGAATGGCGCGAAGCTGACTCGGATGCGTGATGCGCGGGACCGCACCTCCCCCCTCGGTCTGACGCGCGGCTGGCCGCGAGCCCGTCTTGTCGATGAGAGAGGGTCCGAATGCACCGAGGACGTCGGCATATCCGGGGTCTTCCACCAGTCCCGTCATGGCTTCGGCAATGGTGGAGAAGAAGTCGGAGGAAAAATCCGGCTCGTCGTAAACCGGATCATCCTGCCTGCGGCAGGGCTCGAACGTATGCTCGGCAATCGTCACGACGCTTGCGGCCGCCAGATCCGGCGTGCCGAACAGCAGGTAGCCATCGCCCCCCTGAAAGGCGCTTTCCTCACGATATTTGACGCCGCGTTCTGCGAAGCGCGCACGGACATGCATGGGGGAGAGGTAGGAAAAGCGATCCGCCAGACGGAAAGGATGCCCCCCCCGACCGACGCTTTCGCCGTGCGTATCGAACAGGATGACCTCGACGTCCTCCATGTCCCAGACATGCAGCAGATCGAGAATTTTCAGGCGCAGACGCTCGACCAGATAGGTCGCGGCGAGTTGTCCGACATAGCGACCGGAGTCGGAATAACCGAACTGGAGGCTCAGGCGACCCGTTTTGCGCAGATATTCGCGCCAGTGCGGCGAACGCAGGGCTTCCTCGATGATGTGCGCGCCGCCCATCAGGGCTTCGCGCGTCTCGAACAGCGGGGAGATCTCGATCCGGTCTTCGATCCCGAAATTTTTCGCCAGCCACAGAGCCGACAGCAGCGTGTAGCCGCTTTCGGTCTCCGCGATCAGGAAGCGGACTTGGGTGGCGGTGTCGATATGCTTTACGATCTGCGCGACCGTCATCATCAGCCGGGCAGCCGATGCCTGCTCGACCAGCAGAGAGCCGAAATCGACCGGGACGGCTTCGACGGTTTCCAGCGCTTCGTTCATCCGCGCCAGCAGGGCACGGCGGTGCGCCGGATCGGCGGGATCATCAGTAAAGCGGAGGCGCTGGCGGATCACGTTATGAATCTGCGTCGCGTTCAGCCGCGTATGGCTGTGCGAGGCCGACATGCCATGCGCGAAGAAACCGGCGCGGGCGACCGCCAGTGCAAGCGCGACCTCCGGCGGGGCGGTGTCGATGGCGTCCTGCAACGCATCCGACAGCACGGCCGGTTCGAGAATGGCGTCCTCTCTCCGCTCCACCATCAGCGTGGCGAATTCCACTGTCGCATCCGCATCGGCATTTTTCGGACAGGCCGCGATCTGCGCCTCGACAGTGTAGCAGGCGCGTGAGAGGCGGCTCATGAGGGCCGCGGCCTCGACGCCTGATTCGGTGATCTGGTGGCGAAGGCGCTGGAGCTGGAACAGCTTCATCCGCAGCCGAAGACGGAGCGTGTCCCACCAGCCGATATCGGTGCGGCCATCCGTGTCGTACCCAACCCAGCTTGTCATGACGACCGGCTTTGGAACAATGCGCGACCATTCTTCGGGCCATTGGTCACGGGCACCGGATAGCAGGGCAGCGTTCAGGCGATCCAGCGCGTCCCGTCCCCGAAGGATGGCTTCTGAAGCGAGCGTGAACTCTTCTTCAAGCGTGGGGGGGGCAGACCTGCGATGCGTTACCAGAGCCGGTGCGCTCTCCCGGGATTCCGGGGCGGAGGCATATTCAGCAAGAGCAGTGTAAACTTCATTGGCGACCGCGAACGTCGGATGAGCCGTAAAGACGGCGGCATACCGAATGCGCTCCAGCTCGGCGCGGAACGCCTCCAGTGCCTCAGCCGGGGTCCGCTCAGCCGTGGGCTCGGCTCCTGCCTCCGTCACACGCCCGAACGCCGTATCCATCACCAGCTTCACGACGCCTTGCAGGCGTTCCGCCGTGACCGTCGGATTGGTGCCTCCCGGATAGCGATGCAGCCGGGTCGCACGACGCAGAAAGGCATCGTCACGCAGGTGGCGCGTCACAGCCTGCAGGTCGGGGAGGGAAATCTTTCCCTCGGAGAGCAGGGAACCGATTCGCCATGCCATTGAAAGAACATCGTTTCCCGTCACTTCTGTCGGGATGTTTTCTTGTTCCAGAATTAGACCGGTATCGTCGTGCAGACGGGCCATGGCGAGTACGGCGCGGGCTCCGGCGGAGAGTTCAGCCGTGGAGGCGCTCTTTGCAAAACCCGGGGACGACTGCTTTTCGGCCATGGAACTCTTTCCTCGCGAAACGTGGCGGTTACACACGACACATAGAACAGGACAATACGATCCTGAAATCATATCTCAATCAGCACGCCTGCGGTTTGGGAAGACGGTCCTGGCAGTGCTATTCAGGTCGTGATGAGTAACCAGCACCATCCAGACGATGAACTCCGTCGCGCTCTCAGCCGCCAGAAGCGTGGCGCCACCGGCCTTCTGGCCCTTATGGGAGGCCTGACCGCAGCAGGCTATCTCGCCCCGGCCTATGGGTTGCTGCCTGACAGCCTCTGGCTCGACACACTGCGCTCAGGCGCGAAAGCGGGTGTGGTGGGCGGTCTGGCCGACTGGTTCGCCGTCACGGCCCTGTTCCGGCATCCGCTCGGCCTACCCATTCCGCACACGGCAATCATTCCGGCACAGAAGGAACGCCTGGGCCGCGCGCTTGGGCGTTTCGTCTCTACACAGGTGTTCACCGGTGAAGAGATCGACCGTGTTCTGGCAAAGATCGATCTGCCGACGTTCGTGGCCGGTGTCCTGTCTGATCCCGCCACAGCCAACACACTGACCAGCAGCCTTGTCGGCGCGGTTCCGCAAATGCTGAACCGCATGGAAGACGGACGGGCCAGCGCGGCTGTCGGGCGGACCCTGCCGCTCCTGCTGGGGGGCAGCCATCTCGCGCCGCTCCTCGCCCGGGGGATGAGGGCGCTCGTGGATGGCAACCAGCATCAGGAGGTGCTGACTTTTCTCCTACGACAGATGAAGTCGGGAATGAAGGCCAAGGAACCGGCCCTGCGTTCGATGATTGAATCACGCGTTCGGGAGCAGGGAGGACGGTTGCTGGGCTGGGCCATTGGCGGTTCGATTGCGGACAAGGTCTTGGTGGCGGCCAGCGAAGAACTGGATCGCATCAATCCGGAAGATTCCACGCTCAGAGAGGGCTTCACGGATTGGGTGCGTGGTGAGATCGACCGGATCGAACAGGATTCAGGCCGGGCTGACGAACTCTCGCACATTCTCAAGACGGTGTTCGCAAATGAATCCATGGTGTCATGGGGGGCCGATATCTGGGCTCGCATGAAACGCATGATTGAAGAGGATATTGAACGCGAGAACGGCTGGATTGCCACGCTGGTCCGCGAAACTCTCACGCGGATGGCGACCCAGGCCCGCGAAGACCCCGCCATGCGCACCCGGATCGAAGACGCCGCGCGGAAAGGCATTGACCGGTCGCTGCCATACCTGCGCGAGCACCTCGCCAATTTCATTGCGGAAGTGGTGGGAAACTGGGATGCCGAGGTCGTCGCCGAAAAACTGGAACTGCGTGTCGGGCGCGATCTGCAATATGTGCGCGTCAACGGCACACTCGTCGGTTTCGGGGTCGGTGCAGTGCTTTCGCTGGTTCTGGAACTGATTTGCGGCGTTTCTGGACAGTAAATGAATCGTATAAATGGCCTCCGCAACCATCAGAAATGATTGCCGCCTTGAAAATACCTCAAAATTTTCTTGCCATTGCCACTTCCTTCTCATGTAATCCGGTGTATCTGATTATATCAAGGTGGGTGTGAAGCCCTGCCTTTGGTACTTGGCCCTTGCGGCCAGATAAGTTCATAAGGATATGTTTCATGCGGTCGTTCGCTTCCAAGGCCCTTCTCGGCGCAACACTTCTGGTGGGAGCTCCTGCTCTCGTCCTGTCAGTGGCTTCGCCCGCAGCCGCTCACACCCACCACAAGCATCACAAGAACAGCGAGAAGACGACGACGGGCGAAAAAACCGCAAAGAAGAGCGGTGAGTCCGAGACCGCCGATCTGAACGCCAAGAGCCTTTCCGCTGCACAGCAGGACAAAGTTCCGGCGATTGGCACGGCTGCTCCGGCCACTGCCGCACCGACTGCTGCAGTTCCGTCCGTTGCAATGCCGTCCGTTACAGCTCCCGCTGCTGGCACGGGCGTAACCGCACCGGCGACGACGATTCCGACGAACGCTCCGTCAGCAAACTGATCGGAGCCGATCGTTTCGGCCAAAAAGGCACAGGAGATTTCTCCTGTGCCTTTTTTTATATCCTGGGGGTGAAAACGGCGCGAGTAGAACGCCACATCGTGCCTGAGCACCATAACGCCATACTCTCACCACCGGGCTTGAGAGGAAGCGTCTCTCCCCCTCCCGCGCTCTGCTGATCAGGCTGCTTCAGTCAGCGCCTGCGTCGTACCCGTGGCGGCCAGCGGCACTTCAGTCAGCAATATTTTCAGCGCCGCCACCATGTCATCCATCATCTCGTCCGTATGATACGGTCCGGGCGTGAGACGCAGCCGCTCTGTTCCATGCGGAACGGTCGGATAATTGATAGGCGTCGCATACACCCCATATTCATTGAGCAGACGCTGGCTGATCACCTTGCATCGTTCCGCATCGCCCACCGGAACAGGCACGATATGGCTTGGCGTCATCGTGAACGGCACGCCTGCGCTCCGCATCTTCGCGCGGAAGGTCTCGACCCGCTCGAACATCTTCTCACGCCGCCAGTTCTGGGCACGGACCATCTTCACGCTGGCCAGCGCTGCAGCCACGACGGAGGGTGGCAGAGAGGTAGTAAAAATGAAACCGGAGGCCGTCGAACGCAGGTAATCGACGATCTGCGCGGACGCGGTGATGTAACCGCCATGCACGCCGAATCCCTTCGCCAGCGTGCCTTCGATGATATCCACCTGTGCGGCCACACCGTCGCGCTCGGTCACACCGCCGCCATGCTCGCCATACAGGCCGACGGCATGCACTTCGTCGATATAGGTCAGCGCATTGTATTTCCGCGCAAGGGCGCACGTCCCGGCAATGTCGGAGATGTCTCCATCCATTGAATAGACGCTTTCGAAGGCAATCAGCTTGGGTGCGTCGACGGGAGCCGCCACCAGCTTCGCCTCAAGGTCCGCAAGATCGTTGTGCTCATAAATGACCGTCGTGGAGCCACGCGCGCCCTTGATGCCCGCAATCATGGAGGCATGATTCAGACGGTCCGAAAAGCATATCCAGCCGGGCATGGACGTGAGGATCGTCTGCAGGCTGGCCTGATTGGAGACGTAGCCCGAGACGAACAGGAGCCCTGCTTCCTTGCCATGAAGCGCTGCGAGTTCTGTTTCCAGTGCTTTGTGAAGCGGACTGGTTCCGGCGATGTTACGCGTGCCGCCAGCGCCAGCGCCGTGTTCACGGATGGCGCTGATCGCGGCCTCGCAGACTTCCGGCTCGACGCCCATGCCCAGATAATCGTTGGACGACCAGACGACCACTTCCCGACCGATATCGGTATTGGGAAGCTCTTCCTCATAGACCGGATAGCGCGATGCTTCCCGGGCCAGTGGGGTAAAAGTCCGGTAGCGTCCCTGCTCCCGGATGCCGGCAAGCGCCTCATCACAAAAATCGTAAAACGGGTGTCTCGCGTTACGAATGCTCACCCTGCCCTACTCCTGCTTCTGCCTCGATTGCCGAGGCCACTACCGCACGATCAACGCGTCCGGCCCGAACCGCAGTGAGTCCCGAAACGCCGTTTAAGGCCACGGGACCCGACTTTCTCCGGGAGGTCAGACCATTGTCGCAGGCTTCAGTTATGAATCGGAAGACCCCGAGCTACGGTTTCTTCCGTTTTCCGCACCTGCAATAAACCATCGGATCAAACCGCATACAGGTTTTCGTCGCGTAAAGACAACGCACCGACCGGAATTGTTCAACGCACATATACCCGTATGTGCGGTTCCGTCACCGTCGAATCCGGCATGGCCGACATCTCCACCTGTGCCGGAGTGGCTCCCGCCGCCACGATGGCATCGGCGACAGCCTGAGCATCCGTTGAGACGAGATGGGAAAGGACCGTGCGCGTAGCGGCCTCATCTGCTCCCGGAGGAGCCAGAGCCTGAACGAGGAACAGAATATTGGGTTTGTGCGCCAGTGCCTTTTTTACCACGTCGCGGACCGGATCGGCCCACTCCTGCTGCGGCGTGCCGCCCACAAGATCGATCAGTGGCGGGATAGGGGGCGGACCGGGCGGCGGCGGCGGAATATAAACCTTCGGCGGCCGGGAAGCCCGGGGATTGAAGGTCCGCTGGTCAAGCAGGTCGCACCCCGAAAGCGCCACGACGGCGACGCCCGCAAGTCCTCCCCTGAGGACATGCCGACGCGCGACGCCAGACCGCAAGGATCTGCGGACACGTCCGGAAACGCTCCGCGAGGAAAAGGGAGCAGAAGATGGATCAAACGGCATGGCGCAGACGGTCGCAGGAAGTTGGTGACTCGGCAAGGCGTGTCCATACCTCTCCCGGCCGACGAGCGAAATGCCTGGCCGTCGAATACTTGCGGATGAAACAGCCGCAGGCGTAATAACCGGACAGTTTTTGCTTCGCGGATCAGGAATATGGTGCAGACCGGTGTCGTGAGCGGAAAGGGTCCGTCGGGATGATGCAGGCGACGCAGACGGCCAGACCATGCGCTTTGACAGACGCCGAAGCGACGCGGGCATTCGCACACGCCGCCCGCACCTTTGCTCTCGATACGGGCATGCTTTCCCCGTCATCCGCCGCCGCCATTCCCCACGCTTTCTGGCTGATCGCGGCGCTTCTCTGGGGCGACATCCTCCGCTTCGATCCGAAAGCGCCCCTGTGGCCTGATCGCGACCGGCTGTTTGTCTCCTCGCTCCGCCTTCTCCCGCTCCGCAATGCTTTTCTTCACCTGCCCGACACCACGACGGGGCCACAGGCCACGCTGCGCAAAACGGCGGCAGGCATGGCGCAGGAGCTTTTCGGACTTGCCGGCGCGCTCCCCGGACAGGCCATCGCGGCGGCGGCGGGCATGGCGCTGGCCGAGAAAATACTCACGCGGCGATTCGGCCGCTCGCTCGTGGATCACCGTAGCTGGCTTCTCGCACTTCCCGGCGATCTCGACACAGGTGTGGCGCTGGAAGCCGCGGCTCTGGCGGATCGCCTTCATCTTGACCGGCTGACCGTCATCGTGGCTGACACCACACCTTCCCCCGAAGCACGAGCGGATCTTGCGCTGGCTCTGGACCGGATCGAAGCGTCCGGGTGGACTGTGCGGTCCGTTGACGGCGGAGACCTCGCGGCCATCAGCACCGCGCTGGGATCGGTCCAGCGAACGCGCAAGCCAAGTCTCGTTCTCTGCACGTCCTCTGAAAACCCGTTTGACCACGCAGCGACCATCCCTGCCGCTTCCCTGCTCGGCTACAGGGCCTCCCTGCCGGGTGGAAAGCGGCACGGCACGGCACGGCGCGCGTGGCTGAAGCGACTGGCGCGCCACCCTCTGCGTGCCGAGTTCGAACGCACCATTCAGAGCCGCCCGATGCCTCGCCTTGAAGACGATTTCCGTCGTCATACCCTGGAGGAGGAAGCAGGTCTCTCCCTTGTGCATGAGGGTCTCGCGGGACGAGGCAATCTGGCCAGCCTCCTGCCCGAATTCGTCTCGCTGTCAGCCGGACACGGGCATCATGCGCTGGCCATAGAAGCGGCGACAGACATCGCGGCGGGAAGCCCGGAGGACATCATCGGGTGCGGGCCCCGCGAACCGGCGATGGTCGGGATCATGAACGGCCTTGCCCTTCACGGAGGCATTCTTCCCTGTGGCATAGCGGATCTCTCCTCCGCCGACCGGATGCGCCCGGCCCTCCGTTTTGCCTCCCTCGCGCGACGGAGACTGCTTTTCGTGCTGGTGGAAGACGATCCTTTCGCCACGGCCAGCCCGCCCTGGCGGCAGGTCGAGCAACTCGCCAGCCTGCGCGCCATGCCGAACCTCGCGCTGTTCCGCCCGGCCGATGCGCATGAAGTAGCGGCGGCATGGCTGGCGGCGCTCGCATGGCGCCACGGTCCTGCCGTTCTCGTTCTCGGCCGGGAACAGGATCTGCTTCACGATCCCTTCCTGTCGAGCACTCTCACTCCTCCCGAAAGCCGCAAACCTGAATATGGGGGTTATGTGCTGGCCGAGGCCACAGGCGGCCTCGCACAACGGGATGTGACATTGATTGCCTCGGGACCCGAGATCGGGGTCGCCCTGCTGGCGCGGCAGTTGCTTGCAGACAGCGAAGTGCGCGCCGCCGTTGTATCGCTGCCCTGCTGGGAGCTGTTCGAACAGCAGGATAAGACGTATCGCCAGAAAGTGCTCGGCAACCGTCCCCGCGTGGCGATCGAGGCCGCGTCGGGATTTGGATGGGAGCGATGGCTGGGGGACACGGGAATTTTCGTGGGAACCGAAGAATTCGGTATAGCGTCCGGGTTCGAGCCGCTGTACCAGAATTCAGGCGTTACGCCCGAAGTTGTCTGTGCGCGTGTTCATGACCTTCTCGGCATGACACGGAAACAGACACCCCGAGCACAGGCGGCAACCCTGAAACGCGGCGGGGACACGCGACGGCAGGCGCCCCCATCATAAGGTCCAACAGGTGTCCCTGACGGGGCATCCATAAAGAAAAACAAGACGGAGACATTCAGATGGCAGTTAAAATCGCGATCAACGGATTCGGTCGGATCGGTCGCCTTGTACTCCGCGGCATCATCGAAAGTGGCCGCACAGACGTGGTTCCGGTCGTCATCAACGACCTCGGCAGCGTGGAAGCCAATGCCCATCTGCTATCCTACGATAGCGTCCATGGTCGCTTCCCGGCTGACGTGAAGGTTGACGGCAACAAGCTGATCATCAGCGCCAACGGTCGCACGTGGGATCCGATCACCGTGTCCTGCGAGCGCGACCCGTCCAAGGTTCCCCTCCAGGGCGTCGATGTGGCCATGGAATGCACGGGCCTCTTCACATCCAAGGAAAAGGCCTCGCCCCTGCTCGCCGCAGGCGCACGCAAGGTCATCATCTCCGCTCCGGGCGAAGATGTGGATGCGACCATCGTCTATGGCGTGAATCAGGACACCCTGACCACCCACATGACGGTCATCTCCAATGCCTCCTGCACGACGAACTGCCTCGCACCCGTCGCCAAGGTGCTCGATGACACGTTCGGCATCGAGCGCGGCTACATGGTGACGATCCATTCCTACACGGGTGACCAGCGCACGGTTGATACGCTGCATAAGGATCTCCGCCGCGCCCGCGCCGCCGCCTTGAACATGATCCCGACCTCCACAGGCGCCGCGCGCGCTGTCGGCCTTGTCCTGCCACACCTCAAGGGCAAGCTGGACGGCACGGCCATCCGCGTACCCACGGCCAATGTCTCGCTCGTCTCGCTCGACTTCGTGCCGAAGACTGTCCCGGCTTCCGTCGAAGCAGTGAACGAAGCCATGAAGAAGGCTTCCGAGTCCGGTCCGCTGAAAGGCATTCTGGCCTACAACACCGCGCCGCTGGTCAGCAGCGACTTCAACCACGCTCTCGCATCCTCCACCTTCGACGCGACGCAGACCTCCCTCGTCGATGGCGGTCAGCTCGTCCGCATCTGTGCATGGTATGACAACGAGTGGGGTTTCTCGAACCGCATGTCCGATACCGCTGTGGTTTTCGGCACGCTCTGAAACCCATGAGGATGGCCATGCGTTCCGTATGGCCGTCATGCCTTCACATGTTTCCCGTGCCGCAAAACACCTGAATAACAGGGCATCTGCCGTGCCGGGCGACAGGAAAGGATAAAGCGATGGCTACCCAGTCCTTCAAGACTCTTGATTCCCTTGACCCGCGCGGCAAGAAAATCCTTCTCCGTGCCGATCTGAATGTTCCCGTGCACGACGGCGCCATCTCAGACCTCACCCGCATCGAGCGTCTTGCGCCGACGATCAGGGAGCTGGCTGACAAAGGCGGCCGGGTGATTGTCGTCAGTCATTTTGACCGTCCGAAGGGGAAACCCGTTCCCGCCCTGTCTCTCGCCCCGATTTCCGAGGCGCTGGCGAAAGCTCTGGGCAAGAAAGTGACGTTCGTTCCCGACTGCATAGGGAAGGTCGCGCAGAGTGCCGCCGCCGCCATGCAGGATGGAGATGTGATCGTTCTGGAAAACACCCGCTTTTATGCCGGTGAGGAAAAGAATGATCCGGAGATGGCGAAAAGCCTCGCTGCTCTCGCCGATGTCTATGTGAACGATGCCTTCTCCGCCGCTCACCGGGCCCATGCCTCCACCGAAGGCGTCGCGCATCATCTGCCTTCTTTCGCCGGTCGCCTTATGGAGATCGAACTGAATGCGCTGAAAGCGGCACTGGAAAACCCTGAGCGTCCCGTAGGGGCTATTGTTGGTGGAGCGAAAGTCTCGACCAAGCTCGACCTGCTCGACAACCTGATCGAGAAAGTGGACATGCTCGCCGTTGGCGGCGCTATGGCCAACACTTTCCTCGCCGCACAGGGTTATTCGGTCGGCAAGTCGCTCAAGGAAGACGACATGCTCGACACTGCGAAAGCCATCATGGCCAAGGCGAAAGAGCGGGGCTGCGATCTGGTGTTGCCGGTCGATGTGGTTGTGTCATCCGATTTCATGGCGGGCGCACCAACGGAGACCGTTGCGGCTTCGGCGATCCCGGCCGACTGGATGGCGCTTGATGTGGGGCCAAAAACAACCGCCCTGCTGATCCAGAAGCTTTCCACGCTGAAAACTCTGGTGTGGAACGGTCCTCTCGGCGTGTTCGAGCTGCCGCCTTTTGACGAAGGCACCAATGCAGTTGCGCAGGCAGCGGCGAAGCTGACGAAAGAAGGCAAGCTGAAGACCGTTGCTGGTGGAGGCGACACAGTTTCGGCTCTCCGGCATGCTCATGTGCTGCATGACATGAGCTACGTCTCGACAGCCGGAGGCGCTTTTCTTGAGTGGCTGGAAGGCAAGATCCTTCCTGGCGTGGTTATGCTCAGTCAGGCCGGCGAAGACGTCGCTCCGCTTTAACCAATTGTTCATTGGCGGCATCCTAACCTGCCGCCAATGTCCCGGTCAGCGATCTGTATCCCATGATGTCAACCGATCTCATCACTGTCCTGTCCCGACCGGCTGAACGGACAACGCCATCTCGTGTCCGGGGGAGAAATACGCGGACAGTCTCTTCCGCTATGGACAGCGAAGAAGACGAGGCCGGTTTTTCTTCCTCTCCCCTTTCGCCTGACCTGTCGCTCGATGGGCCGATGCCGATCTTCCGTCGCCGCGGGTATTATCTCGATCTTCTGATCTGAATTTTTCCTGCTTGTGACACATTCCCTGCTCGGCTAAACAGGTCATGTGTGTCCGCGTAGCTCAGTCGGATAGAGCACAGGATTCCTAGATAATTGGGCGCCATGCCGGGAAACTGCATGGTGGATCTGCTCAAATTCGGGGAAAGCTTGGCCCGCTCGGGCCGTGCCGATCCCGAGCCAAGTCCGGACGTTTTCCGGAAAGGTGTAGAGACTGGACGGGCAGCGCCTGTCGATCCGCAAGGATCTACGGCGAAGGGACAGTCCAGACCACGAACGCGGCTTTTTGGCTGCGGCGGCGAAAGTCGAAGTGGTATGAATCCTGGGGCCGTGGGTTCGAATCCCGCCGCGGACACCAAACAATCCTGAGAGATAGCAGCGTCTTCCGCCTGCCTTTAAAGTGCTTGGCGGCAGGTAACTGTCAGAACTTTTCTTTGCCTGGGAAGGATTGCCGATGTTTGGCAGGAACGCTTTTGCTCAACTCACGCGATACGCCCTTGCCTATCAGATCGATGAATGGGGCTGGAAGATTGGTGAGCACACTTATGGTGCGCCCAATGTTATAGAAACGGAATATGCCGGGCTGGAGATCGGGCGATTCTGTTCAATTGGTCCCAACGTCACACTGATTCTGGGTAATCATCGCTCTGATCTGGTCACGACATATCCTTTTAAGACCCTCGCACATTTCTGGCCGACTGCGTCAGAAGGACAAGATGACCATACATCCCGGGGCGATATCGTCATCGGTCACGATGTGTGGATTGGCGCGAATGCAACCGTGCTCTCAGGCGTGACAGTAGGATGTGGCGCTATTATCGCTGCCAATGCCCTAGTCACAAAGTCGGTGCCTCCTTATGCGATTGTCGGTGGCAATCCGGCAAAAGTCATCAAATATCGTTTTGCATCCGACCTTATTTCCCGACTTCTTTCTCTCGCATGGTGGGACTGGCCGGAAGACATCCTTCGGGAGCGCCTCCCCGATCTCATGAGCGACGATATTGCTGCCTTTCTCAATCGATATGAAGAACCGTCAATGGAAAGCTGAGAAATTTCCACCATCTGAAGCCCGATATCTTTATCCGTTGAATTTCCCGGTAAATTTCATGAGTTCATCTTAGAGGCTATTTCAAAAGCTCTCTGCTGAGCGAGAGCGCCCCTGAGGTTTGTGTGTGAGCGCCCGGAATGTTTGAGTAATGAAGCGAAGCGGCCATGCAAGCCGTTAGCATCGGATCGAGAAAAACGCGCGTCGGATCCCCAACAGAAAGCTTTTGAAACAGCCTCTTAAACTCTCTTCTGAGGCTGGAAATCAGGGAGTTTCGTTTTCGAGAGGTCGTTTTCTTAGACTCAGGACGCATAGCCAGGTCGGTAGCGGCGAGGCGGATGGCGGAGAAGAAAACAGTTGGGCATCTGTCGTAGCGCGTGGCGACATGTCGCCAGTCCTTGAGCCTGCTGAACATGATCTCGATGTGATTGCGACGTTTATAACGTCGTTTGTCATATTTGATGGGTGTTCTGGGAGATTCCCGGCCCAGAATGCAGAGCTTTATCCCTTTCTCCTCCAGAGCATCCCTGAACCAGTCGGCGGCATAACTTTGATCAGCCAGCAGCCATCGCGCCTTGGGGAGGTTGTCCAGCAGGGTTGAATGCAGAGGATAAGGTCCCCTCACGGTGGACATTGGGTGCACAAGCAAGACTATTGCCCGCACTTGCGCGACAACCACATAGTAACCCTGTTTGTCGACAAACAGAAAAACATTACTCATTTACGATGATGCAGACACATCCTGAACCAGAAAAACGTCTATACCTTCTGATTTTATGGAAATAAATGTCGCCGCCAGAGAGCTTATATTTGCACTCTCACTCACTTCAACAAACACGCAACCAGCGGATGTCCTCGATCCATAACGCGCGGCCTGATTTGCATAGGTTGCATTACCATAACAACCACAATCACTGGCTCTCCACGGTTCCCGGACACTGACTATTCCAGTCTGATCTGCCATTTCTCCATCAAAAGCTGGCCTTGTATTTCTCTTGGTGAAAAAATTCTCTTTGATACGGGCGATATAAGAGGCATCAGTCTCATCACTGACGCGCGGAAGCGTAGCACCAAAATAATCCTGTGCAGCAAAATCAACGAAATTTCCACTACTGGTATCAATGCGCGATTGATTCTTCGCATATGACAGCATCATGTACATCATGGCCCAAGGCCATGCCAGACCAGCCAGCACTCCGTCGAGAACAGGTGTATTGCTGTCCGACACAGCAGGGAACCAAGGCTGCGGCAAAACAGCCCGAATACGACTAGCAATGTCGTTTAAATCGCCTGTAGCCATCTTATCCTCGACAATCAATCATAAGAAACGGATACACTGATAGTTTGCACACGCACGACAGAACCAACCTCTCCACCCACATCTCCAGAAGACTGGTTGACGGTTACAACTCCCATGGAATCCACTTCAGCTTCCACAGCCTCAAGAGCCAGACTTGAAATTTTCGTATAACTACACACAGATCCGACAGCCAGACCATTGACATAGTCAGAAATACTGTTCGTAATACTTGTCTGGATTGATGACGTATCAGTGCCCGTTTTCACAACAATAGGAACCACAATCGCCACATATACAACACTGGCGCGGATCACTGAAAATTCAACGCCACAGGCTCTGTTTTCTTCTATAGAAGCCTGAACAGCACTGAGCATATCAGATGATATATCACCCGACCCATCATCAATCGCGACATAAAAAAATCCTGGACGATAGGAATTATCTACATCCCTGTTTTCTATGACCTGATAAACTATGCTTGATGAAACACTTGATATTGCATATTCGATCGAGGATAATGTCGCAGATGACAGCGACGAAAACCAGAGATTGACACGAGCCTTGACAGCATCATCGCTTTCTTCATCATAGCCATTGCTGATGCTTGCAACATTTGTGCACGTGTCTATTCCGGAAATCTGTGTTCCAAGAATATTCAGCACACCAGACATCACATTTCCAGTGGTTCCAGCGACCGTACAAACGACAGGACAAGTGATGGAAGCCACTCCCTGCTGACGAATATAACCTACTGATGATTCAGACCAGTTGGAATTCGTACTATCTTTCACCACTGAAAATAGCACACTCCCATCTGATGACTTTACAATCGCCCCGACCGGCACAATCGCTGATGAGGAGTTGGGAGAAAGGCTGATGAAAGTTTCTGTCGTGGTCGCGGCTGCCGCACTCAAACGTGTCATGCCAAATTGTGCAATCCAGCTATCAACATCAGTTCCATAAGAAGTCGATAACCGCGTTACAGACAAAACCTGTAGAATGAGGTATTGCAACCATAATGCCACAGTTGCATTTGCCTCGAACAGGGCACGCACCACAGATCCGGCTGCAAAATTCACGAGTGAGGAGCAGGAACTTTGCGCTACAGAGCATGAATTTGAAACGATAGTAGAAAAATTCTGGAGTGATAAGTTCATCTCATAATTCCAAATACACAGTCTGATCCGTATCCGCATCAGAATATTTGATGTTTATTTTTCTATTCCCATATCCAAGATCAGACATTTCGACGACTGGAGTTGGTGACTGTGAAATAGATGTTTCAAGTTTCATCTGCTGCAAAATAACAGCACTGATGTCCGACAATGTATCAGTGTTACCGATCCGGGCTGGCAACCCAGCACCATAATCAAGAGAAAAAATATAATCTCCGGGATTCGTTGCCAGCCTGCGTGTAACTCTCTGCTTCCCAATATCCGAACCCGTAGCCAGATCGAGATCACCATCCGATGAAACTGTTAGGTCATAACCAAATATATGATAAATGTCAGACATAATGCATATCGCTTAATTTATTGAGGAGAACCTGTTTCATCAGCACCGGATTTCACCCCTCCGTGCACATGGTTCACAAGAGAAATATCCGAAGCCTTTACATCTCCCGAAACGGAAACTTCTCCCGTAATAGTCACATTCCCAGATATTTTTATGTCAGAAACAATATTCAATCCACTCTCATCAACAACCAGCTCCACATTCCCTGCCTTAATGCCCATCTGTCCAACCGACACCTTCTGACCATCCAGACATGAAAATGATTCAGGAAGACTTGATGAATCAAAAATTCTGCTTACAACAACGTAATTATCACCATCCCCGTGAGGCGTATCGACGAATACATGCGCTCCCACCTCAGAGGGCGCATAGATCGTAACCGTTCCAACAGAGAGAGCGGCATCACAAATCCAGCCCGTTTCAGTATTTTCTGGCTGCAATCTTATCTTAATCAAACCATTCTCATGATCGACAGCACTTACAATACCGAACCTGGCCCGACCGATCCGATTTGTATGGGCATGAATCAACATATCAAGAGAATTACGTAACTGACTCACTCTAAATGTCCCGTTTGAGAAAACGTCACTGAAATATTTTAGGCAACAAATTTATCGTGGACGCGTAAGAACAGCTTTTGATATGGAATTATCTGTGCAGTCTATTACCACCTGATCAACAGTATAAACCACAGAGTCAAAAGATGTGTTTGTTCCCGTCAACTTGACTAACTGGCGCGTGGAAACACTTACAGAAGGATGGAGATGAATCTCAACCGTTTTCCCATGCGCTACAATTTCGCTATATCTTTGTTGAGCCAGAATCTTACATTGATCAGTAGTCGTTCCTACCGGTGCTGTAAAATTAAATGCCTGTCCTGTAGTCACACCTTCCGGATAAGAAGCCGTATGAGTGATTTTCTGACGGGCATCCCATGATGAAATGACTACATAAATACTGTCTGCATATAAAAGATCATGGGAAAGCGTCAGATCAAGTATCGGACCTGATGAAAAATTCTGACTTCCATTGTTCCCGTTCCAAGTCAGACTGATCAGGTTCGTGCTGGTATCAGGTTGTTTAAAATGCAGCGTCTGATCATCCACCCATAAATCATAGCCATAATCACGCTGGATACCCACACATAAGTCCCATGCCGTTTGATAGCGATGCATACCCGACAATCCGTGCGCCTTATGCTCATACTGGTAAAACTGTCCGATAAATCCAGTCGTGCTATCTACGTCCGCCTCAAGACCGACCTGTTCCGCCAGATATGAAATCGCATCGGAACCCGTCATATTGAGGAAAGAATGACCCGCAAGTTCATAACTGATCAACTTCGATGACCAGTCTCTTCCCCACATGCGAAGCGTTCTGTCCGACACATTGAAACGGGACTTATCCACACCTCCAGAAAAAATTTTTGTCTTGCTATAATCTTCTATCTTTCCTGTTTCCGAAACTCCCACATAAATGCTGACCGTCGCGCCACTATCAAATAATGGAATAGTCTGTAACGTCTGCGCCAGAGAGAGCGTTGCCTCGAAAGTGCTGGCCTCCGCCATACGGGACTGAGTGACCCTCACATGCTGCGGAATAAAGGAATTACCTACTCCATCAGTAATGATGACCTGCGATGAAATCGCGGATGGAACACTCGATAAATCGGAAAGGAAAGATGACATATAAATCGCTGAAAATTATTTCTTTCTGACTATCTGTCCCCTATGTGGCTCACAAGTAATTCCAGAACGATCCCTCCCACGCCTCCCTTACAGGACAGAGCATCAAACTCTGATCGTTTGATCGCAGGCCACGGCCGAGGTTCCCCGTTCTCACAAACATAGCCTTTCGACAAAATCGCCATGGGGGACGTTTTGAGCCTTGCCTCCCCGGCATGTCTTCGGTATGAGCAGAGCCACTGAGGCCGGGTGCGTAGCTCAGCGGTAGAGCATCGCCTTCACACGGCGGGGGTCACAGGTTCAATCCCTGTCGCACCCACCACGGTCTTACTTGTCATGTCACGTGATTGTCGTGCTCAGGTCAGTTTATGATCTGCATGCGGATGGAACGCGATCTCTCCACAACATTGATCGCGACCTCTCGTCCCACCCGGACCAGCCGAACCGTCAGATTTTCCCCCCCGACCGCCAGATTGAAAAGCGTCAGTTCATCAATTGACTGCGGCAGAGTCGGGCGCAGGAACTGCACCGCCACATTCCCCGGATCGTACTGTAGCCCCAGCACCGCCTGAAGCAATGCCGGGAGCGTGGCGGCCGCCCACGCCTGCGGTGAACAGGCGACCGGATACCGCACGGGGCCTTCCGCCCGACTGCGAGTAAAGCCACAGAAGAGTTCAGGCAGCCGCCTCAGATCCGAGTAGAGAGCCGCGTCATTCAAAGCCTCGAAAATACGGGCAGCCTCGGCACGATAACCATGCCGGGCAAATCCCATCGCAATGAGAGCGTTGTCATGCGGCCACACGGATCCATTGTGATACGCCATCGGATTGTAGCGCGCTTCCCCTTCCGGAATGGTCCTGATCCCCCAGCCGGAAAATGAGTCCCTGCGCATCAGCGTCCGGACAACACATTCCACCCGTTCCACAGGCGCGATGTCCGTCAGTAGAACATGCCCGGCGTTTGAGGACCGGACAACACACTGGTGCTTCTGCCCATCAAGCGCCAGAACATAGGTGCCCAGTTCTTCATTCCAGAATTTGACATTGAAGGCGACGCGAAGGGCAGCGGCTTTTTCGTCCTGATACGCTGCATAGGCAATCTGACCGAGCCGCCGCCCTATATTCGCAGCAGCCCGCCGGGCGGCATAGACGTAGGCCTGCACTTCGCACAACGCGATCGGCCCGACAGCCAGCGTGCCATCCGCATGGAAAATACTGTCGTAACTGTCCTTCCACCCCTGATTGGCAAGCCCTTCCTTGGTGCGCCGCTCATATTCGACAAATCCATCACCGTCACGATCCCCGAAGCGTTCGATCCAGTCGATGGCCCGGGTTATATTGGGCCAGAGCTGGCTGAGCGTTCCCACATCGCCTGTCCTGTCGAGATACTCACCAGCCAGCATGACGAAGAGGGGCGTGGAATCAATGGAACCATAGTAACACCGGAACGGCACCTCCCCCAGTTCCGCCATCTCACCCAGCCGCACCTCATGCAGAATCTTGCCGGGTTCCGCATCTGCCGCCGGATCTTCCTTTTCCGCCTGTTTCATCGCCAGATATTGCAAAACACCTTTGGCGATCTCTGGATCAATCCACAGTGTCTGCAAAGCCGTGATCAGCCCGTCACGCCCGAACACGGTGCTGTACCAGGGCACTCCCGCGTAAGGATAGGGTCCCGTCTTTTTATCAGTCACCAGCATGTAAATATCGCAGATACAGCGGCGAATAGCTTCGTTGAAAGCTTCATTCGATGACGCGATGGCTGATGCGCGTGATGAACTGCGTCTTAGCGCACGGCGAGCCTGCACCGCCCCTTCCAGAAAAGCCCTGGGGGGAGGCTGAGGGTGCTCCTCTGTCGGATCGCACTGAATTTCCAGATGAATCAGGATTTTCTGACCCGGTTTGATCGTAAAAGAGAATATCGCACGATCGGAACTAAGAGTTTTTGGAGTGGGACAAAAGCGCAAACGCGTCGTGCGCAGATGATCGTCCAGCCCTTTGTATCTGAGCGTGACCGTATCCCCGTCCACTTCCGGTTCCAGACTTTCTCCGCGATGATCCCGCTTCATGCCACGCGCCTCGAAAAGGTCCGCAAAATCGGCGAAAAACCGTAAATCACACTGAACGTCGTGCGTTTTCACATCGAAATTTCGGATTTCGATCCGCTCGAAACAACTCCCGTTCCAAAGAAACCGGGATCGTAATACATGCAGAAGATCATGACCCAGCCGGGAACCATCCCGAAGCTGCAAGCTTTCGTTCGTCAAATTGACGGACAGCATGATGTTGTTTTCACGCACAACCGATGACAGCAGCACCGGCCGCTGATCTCCGAGGCGAAATATCAGCCCCGACAGATAACGTGTGTCACGATAATACAGCCCGTCGGCAATATCCTGTCCCCACAGAATGTCTCCAGTCTGATCGAACACACCAAAAAGGTCGCCTTGTTTGAGCGCATGCAGCCGCCGACTGGACAGGATGGCATTTCCCGCCAGCGTCAACGCCATGCTGTCATCAAGCGTTTGCGGGGGATTTTCGCCGACTTCCAGCTTTTCCGGCGGGGGATCTTCTCGCTGTACATCCATGGCGCGCGCTCCTAGACAGATGGTCGTGCTGTCGGGACGAAACTGACGATAGAGATCTTCAGACGTCCTAACGCGTCACACACGCAATCGTCGCAGGCACGACCGCAAAAAATCGGCAGTGCAGCGAAGAAGGTCTAGAAACGTGACGGCATGATCATCGCGGAGCGAATGGCGTGCACAGGGTTAGCCCTGTAAAATGCGAGCGAATGGCCCCCATTGCCGCCGGACATCGTCGGACGTGACGGCGGCGGAGAGTATCCGTGAACAGCCGGATGAAACGACGTGGCTGCGGGTGAGCCAGACACTCCGCCACTGGCCACACCAGCACCGCCTGCCGCCGCCGCGCCACCCCCGCCTCCCATCGCCGACAGCGAAGCCGCCGCGCTACTGGCCGTGACATACGGTGTAGCAGGCTGCGTCATGGGAGACAGCGGACTGACATGAGCCACTGCCCGACCAGTCCCCGGAGAACCGGAACGTGGCCCCATCACCCCGGACGGCATCGCCCACGATTCCAGCACTTTCCATTGATAGGCAGTGCCTATTTCCGGCGTGAAGGAATGATATGCAGCAGCAGCGCGGGGCCAGCTACCTGTCTTGCTGAACAGTTCATTCAGAAACCGGGCGGCATAAAGCGCATTCGTCACAGGATCAAAAGCGGCGTCGAGCGACGGAAAGGCATCGGCGTGCTGCAAAAGATTGACCTGCAGGCACCCCACGTCAATCGAACGGATGCCCTGAGCCTGAAATGCCCTCACGGCCTCCACCGCCTGCTGCTTGGTATCGTAAACGTATCCCTTACCCTGCGCGTTGACCGTCCAAGGCCAGGGCACCAGTTCGCCGTTCACATGCCGCCCGCTTTCCACGCGCCCCATGGCAACAAGAAACTGATCGGGAATATGCTGGGACCGCTCCGCCATCAGAATCGCTGAAGAACAAAGACGGGCATCCGCAGGGGAAATCGCGCCGGATGGGCGTTGGAGCGTCATCACAGGCGAGGACGACCCCATCCCGTTGGCAGGGCGCATGCCGGAAAGGACATTTGTCCGTGCAGGCGCGACGGAACCGGCCAGCAGAGATTCGCCCCACGCCTGTGAAACAGGCAGGGCAAGCGCCCCCATTACGAGAAAAAAAATACGCCGCATCCGGGCAAGATGCGGCGTTTTCCCTAATCAAGGGTTAGCAGATGCTCACCCGATATGGAGAGCCTTCTGAAGACGCGCATCGATCACATCAAGAAAGGGCTGTGTATCGAGCCATTTCGTGCCCTTACCGACGAGGAGCGCCAGATCCTTCGTCATCTCGCCGCCCTCCACCGCTTCCACGCAGACACGCTCAAGCGTCTCGGCAAACTTAACCACCTCCGGCGTGTCATCGAAACGACCGCGATAGGCCAGTCCACGCGTCCACGCATAGATCGAGGCAATGGGGTTCGTGCTGGTCGGACGCCCTTTCTGGTGCTCCCGGTAATGACGCGTAACCGTGCCGTGAGCCGCCTCAGACTCGACGATCGTTCCTGTCGGATCGAGCAGCACAGACGTCATCAGACCGAGACTGCCGAACCCCTGCGCGACGATGTCGCTTTCCACGTCACCATCATAGTTCTTGCAGGCCCAGACATACCCGCCCTCCCATTTCAGGGCTGAGGCGACCATGTCGTCGATCAGGCGATGCTCATAGGTAATCCCCAGCTTTTCGAAATCGGCCTTGAATTCCTTGTCGTAAATCTCCTGAAAGACATCCTTGAACATGCCGTCATAGGCTTTGAGAATCGTATTCTTGGTCGAGAGGTAGACCGGGAATTTACGATCACGACCATAGCTGAGCGATGCGCGGGCAAATCCTTCGATCGATTTGAGGGTGTTGTGCATCCCTAGCGCCACCCCCGGCCCGTCGAAATCATGCACGTCGAGCACCAGCGGCTCGCCACCGTCCGCCGGAACGTAGTTGAGCGTCACCTTGCCGGGACCGGGAATTCTGGTCTCGGCGGCACGGTAAATATCGCCATAAGCATGCCGGCCGATAACAACAGGCTTGCTCCAGTGCGGCACGAGGCGCGGCACGTTGGAGCAGATGATCGGCTCGCGGAAGATTGTGCCGTCAAGGATGTTGCGGATCGTGCCGTTGGGTGAACGCCACATCTTCTTGAGGCCGAATTCCGTCACGCGGCCTTCGTCCGGCGTGATGGTCGCGCATTTCACGCCTACGCGATACTTCCTGATTGCCTCAGCCGCTTCCACTGTAACCTGATCGTCCGTCTTGTCGCGGTTTTCGATGCCTAGGTCATAGTATTTCAGGTCAATATCGAGATACGGCAGAATCAGGCGCTCCTTGATGAAGTGCCAGATGATGCGCGTCATCTCGTCGCCGTCGAGTTCCACGACAGGATTCTTGACCTTTATTTTCGCCATGACGAGATGTGTTTCCTCTGATGATCTTGCGGAACACGCCACTGGTTGTGACGCGAACAGGCAATCGCCCTAACACGCACAACACGGCCACCCAACGGAGGCTCCCGGCTTTTCCCCTCACATTTGCGATAGGAGTCATACAAACGGCGTATGAACTGGCCCGCACCTCATTCACTCACGCGTGAGGAACGCAGTTTCTGGATGCAAGGGACCAGCCGACCTTATTCATCAGAACATCGCCTGCGTATTCCCGGCAGCGACGGCCTGCTGCATGCACATGTATTTCCCATGCTGCGTCGCGCCATACCAGAAGCTGCCAGGCAGATGATAAACATGCGTTTGCAGGTTCACCCAGACTTTCACGCATGCAGCATTCCCAGTTGGGCTCACAGACCTCTGATTATCCACGCTTCGGTCACTGACGTTCTGAACGGCCCTGTCACGGGAATGCACCTTCACATCGTCAGCAAAGGCCGCACTGCTCATGGTGGCCAGCACGCACAGAGAAGCAAGAATATTTTTCATGAAACATCTCCGGATTGGTTGGATGATGGTCCAACCGTGCAAGAACCCCGGACAACTCAGCAAGTAACGCTGCCGTTATTTTCAATAATAAAATTGTGTTTTTCCCACATACACGCCATATTATTTTTACATAAAATTTTCTCTTGAGTTTAATGTATTTTAAATATAAATATTATTTTCTCGATATAAAAATTCAACAACTGATTCAATTTCTGTTATGATCATGTACCCATAGAAATATGACTGAACAGATCAGCAAATAACCAAGCGGCATTTCAACACAGCACTCCATTTACCCAAAGCCGGCCTGAATTTACGTTTTCTGAATATTGGTGAAGCAGCATTGTGCCGCGTCTTGTTTATAGGCGCATGGTTTCATCTCGCCTGACGGCAGCGTTGCATTCTGCTCGCTATTGTTACAAAATGAAATGTAGACCGTTCTTTAGGTAATATCGCAGTTAAGGATAATAGAATGCTTCGTAAAATGTATGGACTTACCTCAGCAATAGCCCTGACGGCTTTGGTTTCCCTGTCAGCATGCTCATCGGGCGGCAATGAAAGTATTAAAAACGAAACCGGCGCCAGCATTGATCAAAAAATTCAGGACGGCGTCACGACAAAAGAACAGGTAAGAAGCCAGTTCGGCGATCCTGCCGCTGTGTCATTCACTGACAGCGGGCACGAGCAGTGGAAATACAGCTTCACCAACGCCTCTTCAGATGCCGCGAATTTCATTCCTGTTTATGGTGATTTGCACCAAAGCAGCCACGGCACAGAGAAGACACTCACCATTATTTACAACGGCAATGTTGTCTGGCACCACGCCATGAGTGCTTCTGCCGTCAAACAGGCTGGCGGTCTCTTCTAAGAATTTTCGACCACTCGAAAATGAGCGTATCGACGAAGCATGTGGCATCCACCGCCGCGTGGATCATATCCTTGGCAGCGTCGATACGCTTTTCGTCGCAGTTCACAAGACGGCACTTCTGGATCACCCCACAACACGCTGGGCAAACTCTGAGGCTTCAAGGGCGGCCTGATTGATTGCCTGCCGTATGGCCTCAAATGCCACATCACGACGTCTCAGAGCCTATTGAAGGTTCTGGGCCCCCTGTGTGTTCTGATGATGTCTCGCCGTTGCCCTGTGCGGGCCGTCAGGGCCTTGCCGACATCATGCCAGCGGCCCTTTCGAGATAATGATAGCGGGCATAAAAGCCAGCCTCGCGTGGTGACGTTCCGCACGTCCTCGATACCAATTTCCGGGCAGAGGCGTCCGCACAGTTTTTACGACTCTTGATGTGACGCTGGGTCCCATGACGCACAGTCACAGTGTCCGCTCTTTGTATCTCTCAAACGCATTGATTTTCATGGGAATAAAAATGCTGGGGCGAACGACGGGGATTGAACCCGCGACAACCGGTACCACAAACCGGCGCTCTACCAACTGAGCTACGTCCGCCACACAGCGGGGCAGCTAATAGAGAAAAAAGAGGCGGTACGTCAACAGGAACCTTTACCTTTTTCTATCCCTGACCCAACCAGGCTTCCAGCCGTGTAAGAGCTTCCTGCAAAATCACAGGCTGCTTGCAGAAAGCAAACCGCACGAGATGCCTGGGGGCGCCTTCCCCACTCTCATCGTAAAAGGCGGAAACCGGAATAACCGTCACCCCGGCCTCGACACTCAGGCGGCGACTCCATTCCAGATCAGTTTCCAATGGATCGGCCAGACTGCCCGTGCCGCGAATATCGGCAGTCAGGAAGTAAGTGCCATCACAGGGCAGCACGCCGAACCCAAGAGCCCGCAGCCCGGAGGCCAGAATATCCCGCCGCAACTTCATGTCGGACGAAAGCGTGTCGAAATAGGCTGTATCCTGATCGAGCCCTGTGGCCACAGCACGCTGAAGATTCGGTGCGGTGGAGAATGCCAGATTCTGATGAGCCTTCGCGATCACAGCCGCAAGCTGGGCGGGTGCAGTGAGGTACCCCACCTTCCAGCCGGTCATGGAAAAACTTTTGCCCGCACTGCCAACCCGAATGCAGCGATCCCTCATCCCGGGCAACGTCATGAGTGGTATATGTCGGGCACCAAACGTCAGATGCTCATAGACCTCGTCACAGAGAGCATAGGCATCATGGCGCTCCACCAGCTCGGCGATGAACTGGAGCTCTTCCAGCGTGAACACCTTCCCCGTAGGATTCATCGGAGAGTTGAGGATGATCGCCTTCGTCCTGGGCCCGAAAGCGGCTGACAGCGCCTCGCGCGGAAGGGACCATTCCGGTGGTGTAAGCCGCACGAGTCTGGGCACGGCCCCGAGAAGGCGGATCATCGGCAGATAAGTGTCGTATGCGGGCTCGATGACCACCACTTCGTCACCGGGATTGAGAAGGGCGGCAAGCGACGAGGCCAGGCCCTCGGTAGCACCGGACGTGACGACCACCTCGCGCACCGGATCGACATCCAGAGCGTAGAAACGGGCGTTGGAGCGGGCCACGGCTTCGCGCAGTTCTGGCAGGCCGGTCAAAGGAGCATACTGGTTCCGCCCGTCACGCAGGGCAGCGGAGGCGGCTTCGACAAGGTGCGCAGGACCTTCCGTATCCGGGAATCCCTGACCGAGATTGATCGCGCCATGCTCTGTCGCCAATGCGGACATGACCGTAAAGATGGTCGTCGGCAGCTTCGCAAGCTGATGGTTCAGGGGCTTCACGGGCACTCCGGGGATGCTTGAGCGGGAACGGACGGGCTGCCCGCGCCTGCCGCGAGCAACTTGCTCAGAAGAGCGAAACTAAGCCGTTCTCCTCTCACGCCGTCAATCACCCCCTGTTTCGCACGCATCTGCCCGTCGGACGCCAATTATTTCGGAGTCAACCCGATTGCCCGCGAGGCTAACCCGTGCAACTCTATTGGCGCACCGCAGCCAAAGGTTGTCGGTTCGCAAACGAGATGCGATTACGCAGCAACAGAACTGATGTGACAACGCGGATATGAAGAAGATCGAGGCTATCATCAAGCCGTTCAAGCTCGACGAGGTGAAGGACGCGCTTCACGAACTGGGTCTTCAGGGCATCACTGTCATCGAAGCCAAGGGATTCGGTCGCCAGAAGGGTCATACTGAACTCTATCGTGGTGCTGAATATATCGTCGACTTCCTGCCCAAAATGAAAATCGAGGTCGTGTGCCCCGATGAGATGGCGGAACGCGCGGTCGAGGCGATCACCAACGCCGCCCGCACGGGCCGCATCGGTGATGGAAAGATCTTCATCATTCCTGTCGAGGACGCGGTGCGGATCAGAACGGGCGAGCGTGGCGGAGACGCGATCTGAAGGATGTTTGCGCGAGCGGTCGGACATGTTCCCGCTTGCCACTCCGTCCCTCGTAGGACACAAAGTTTCGGTGCGGTATCGATCCGGCTCCGGCATCCGGAGGGTGGAACCGCAAATCTGGTGGCCGCTTTGGCGGCGCTAACAGTCAGGTAGAGGCACTATGGCGAAAAAAGAAACCAGCTCGACCAAGGCGTCGGCTGAGGCAGTTTCCCGGGTTTTTGAGCTGATCAAGGAAAACTCCGTCGAGCTGGTCGACCTGCGCTTCACCGATCCGCGTGGAACGTGGCACCATACGACCCAGTACATCACGACGATCGAGGAAGACACCTTCACCGAAGGCTTCATGTTCGATGGTTCGTCGATTGGTGGCTGGAAAGCTATCAACGAGAGCGACATGGTGCTGCTGCCGGATCCGGCAACGGCCGTCATGGACCCGTTCTCCGCCAAGCCGCAGCTCATCCTGATCTGCGACATTGTCGATCCGGCCACCGGCCAGTTCTACAATCGTGACCCGCGCTCCACCGCAAAGCTGGCTGAGCAGTATCTCCAGTCCACCGGTCTTGGCGATACGGCATTCTTCGGTCCTGAAGCTGAATTTTTCGTCTTCGACAACGTGCAGTTCGGCACGGGCCCGAATTACGGCAAGTATCAGCTCGACAGCATTGAAGGCCCCGATGCTTCCCTGAAGGAATATCCGGAAGGCAATCTCGGTCATCGTCCGGGTGTAAAGGGCGGCTACTTCCCTTGCGCGCCAGTGGACAGCGAAAACGACCTTCGCGCTGAAATGCTGACGACGATGGGCGAAATGGGCCTGCCGATCGAAAAGCATCACCACGAAGTGGCACAGTCCCAGCACGAACTCGGCACCAAGTTCGATACGCTGGTTCGCTCGGCCGACTTCATGCAGATCTACAAATACTGCGTGCACAACGTGGCCGTGTCCTACGGCAAGACGGCAACATTCATGCCGAAGCCGATCTTCGGCGACAATGGTTCGGGCATGCATGTTCACCAGTCCATCTGGAAGAACGGCAAGCCGACTTTCGCTGGCAACGGTTATGCTGATCTGTCCGATACGGCGCTTTACTACATCGGCGGCATCATCAAGCACGCCAAGGCGCTGAACGCGTTCACCAACCCGTCCACCAACTCCTACAAGCGTCTGATCCCGGGCTTCGAAGCACCGGTTCTGCTGGCTTACTCCGCCCGCAACCGTTCCGCTTCCTGCCGTATCCCGTATGCGACGAGCCCCAAGGCGAAGCGCGTCGAGGTTCGCTTCCCTGATCCGACCGCCAACCCGTATCTGGCATTCTCCGCAATGCTGATGGCTGGCCTCGACGGCATCAAGAACAAGATCCATCCGGGCGACGCCATGGACAAGGATCTTTACGACCTGCCGCCGGAAGAGCTGAAGCAGATCCCGACGGTTGCCGGCTCGCTGCGTGAGGCCCTTGAGTCTCTGGCTGCT
The DNA here is from genome assembly GCF_011516755.1 of Acetobacter conturbans. Lineage (GTDB taxonomy): Bacteria > Pseudomonadota > Alphaproteobacteria > Acetobacterales > Acetobacteraceae > Acetobacter > Acetobacter conturbans. The sequence continues at coordinate 38,736 of NZ_WOSY01000010.1, forward strand.
GATCACGACTTCCTGCTTGCAGGCAACGTGTTCACGAAGGACCAGATCGAGAGCTACATCGAACTGAAGTGGAAAGACGTGTATCGTTTCGAGCACACGCCGCATCCGGTCGAGTTCGAGATGTATTACTCGGTCTGATCGCTTTCGCGATAAACGATCCCTTCGGTCAGGCGGCAGTTTTCTCCACCTGATCGAAGAAACGGAAAACGCGGCCCTCGGGTCGCGTTTTTTCGTTTTCCATGACCATCAATCCGCACAGAGCAATGGCTTCCGCAGTCATCCCAATAAAAAAGGGAGCATCTGACGGATGCTCCCTTCGGGGTCATGACGGCGTCCTCACATGAAAGACTTCAGTGAAGCATGCCAGCCACCAGCGCATGCTCATCAATCGCCGCCCGCATCATGTCACAATCTTCCGTCGTGCCCATGAGTTGCCCGTTGGCCGCGTAGAGAGCGAACACGTCCTCTCCGAATTCAGACGCCTTTCGGACATACACCAGATTGGGCAGGCCTAGCGTCAGGAACTGAGCATCCGTCAGCTTGCGGATGTCGATCGCGCCGTTTGCGAGAGCGGCGTTCTCTGTTGCTTTGTTCTGCATATCCACTCCTCACATTGCATGCATCAAGAGATGAGGTCAGTCTTCGCCTATCGTGCGCACTGTCCTCGGTGTGGCTTCCACCACTCCGTCACCCGGAACAGGGCGAGCGACCGCACCTTTCTTGATATCAATACGTCTCACGCGGACTTCAGGTTCCGGCCGAAAGAGGTCGATGTTCAGAAGCCCGTTATCGAGCCACGCTCCGCCGATATCGATTCCTTCAGCAAGAACGAAGGATTTCTGGAACTGACGTGCCGCAATCCCCCGATGGAGAAAGACACGCCCCTGCAAATCCTCGGACTGTCGGCCACGGATGACCAGCTGGTTGTCTTCCTGCGTAATCTGCAGGTCTTCCATCGTGAACCCGGCAACGGCGAGCGTGATTCTCAGCGCCGATGCACTGATCTGCTCGATATTGTACGGCGGATACCCGTCGCCTGATGATTTCGACGCTCGTTCAAGCATCGTCTCAAGATGATCGAATCCAAGAAACATCGGTGAACCAAAAACTCTTCCTGACATGTCAGCCTCCTCCAGTGAGCGAGACACCTGCGCCAGCCCCACTGAGGCAACCGGCGTTGGTTCAACATATGGACCACCTACTCCCAGTTGCAAGAGCCCCCACCCTCCGCACCTCCGACGCGCGCACTTTCTTCTCGTCGCCAAAGACGACGGCAGCTAAGGAAAACTGCCGTTTTTCTACTGTCAGCGCGGAGAGTGTCCCTGCTTTTTCCCCATGAAATCCTTCAGAACCGTCATCTGCGGCTTTTCGGTTCCATCCTTTGAAGGCTCGATCGAATACATGTAGTTGCCCCAGAGCGGGCCACCCGCCCAGTAGGTCCAGCCATACCAGACATCCGCCGTCTGCCCGACAAACGTGAGGGCCGCCCGCAGATCCGCGAGACAGCCCTCGTTGCCGCTGACACCGAACTCTCCCAGCAATCCTCTCGCGTGGTGGGCCCGAAGCCAGTCCGTAAAGGGAGAGAGGCGGCCAACGACCTGATCCACCGGCACGCAGTCAGGCGAGGTGCCGGAGTGATCCCGATCGAAATACTGGTGCGCCTCGAAGATCATGGCCTTTCCGGGGTCGTGAAGGCCAGCGAGCGCCTCACCATTCACCTGCGGGAAATTATGCGCGCCATCCCATTGTATCCCCGACACGGAGATCGTGTTCTTCACATCCTTCGCCCGCAAGGCGTTGATGACCTGCTGCTCGATCGCCGCCCATTCCTGCGCGGAGGATTGCTTGGGCTCGTTCATCAGACCGAAGACCACGGACCTGTCCCGTCCGAAAACCTGGGCGAGCCGTTGCCAGACATCCACGAATGCCGTGACCGGGACCGTATCCGATCCAATCAGCGCGCCGTGATACTGGCCGTAATTATGCAGATCGAGAATGACGGTGGCATGGGCAGCTTTCGCATCCGCGACGAAATCCCGGATATGCCCAAGATAATTCGGATCAAGACCGGCAAAAAGCTCCGGCTGCAACCGCTCCCAAAGGAACGGCAGACGAAAAAATTTTATGCCGTGGCCGGTGTAATATGAGATTTCGTCTTTTTTCGGGAACATGTAATCCCAGTTATCCCGACCGGGAATTTTCCCGCTGCCAAAAGCCGCTCCCTCGAGATTGATGCCGGGAAGAGGCTCGGCCCAGGCCGATGTCGCCGTCCCACATGCAACCCCGAGAACAGTCGCGAATCCGCAAATAAGAGGTTTCATCATCATTTCCTGACCAAAGAATGGTTAGCTGGATGCGAATACTAGCGGGTCACCGGCTCCATCCCGCTCCCGTTCTCCTTTTGCCCCGTTGATCATCGCGTAAGGAATGACGATTATCCTCCCGCGACCAAAACCGGGACGCCCCAGCGCGGCTTACGATAAACGGAGAGAACTCTTCATGGCCAATTTCCTCGTTCTCTCGGTGCATGACTTCCGCTCACGCCGCAAGGCCAGCGTGCATTTCATTGCCAGTGAACTGGCGAAGCGGGGTCATGTCCGTTTTTACTCCACCGGCCTCAGCCGTCTGTCCGAACATCGCGGGGACACACGTCTGGATCTCCGTGACCGGGCCAATCGGGTCGAGATCGTCAACGGCGTGGAATGTTACCTCCAGCGCTGGGCCTGGCATCCGTTCCGTCTCATGAACCCACGCCTTCGGCCTCTCGAAGAGGCCATGTTCCTCCTCTATCGCCGGACAATGCCCGCCACCCTGAAACGCTGGATTCAGGAGGCCGACACCGTCTTCATCGAATCCGGAATGGCGGCGATCTACGTCGCGGACGTAAAACGCCTCAATCCGAAAGCAAAGATCGTCTATCTTGCTTCCGATGACCTCGCCGTGGTGGGGGCCGCCCAGACCATCCAGCGTGATTTCACGCGGAACTTCGATAAAATCGACCTCGTCCGCCTTCCCTCGCGCCTGCTGCTGGACGGCATGCCCCACGCCCGAAATTCCATTTTCGCACCGCAAGGCATCGACCGGGAGCTGATGGAACGGCCACGTCCCTCCCCCTTCAAGGACCGCAAAGCCTGTGTCTCCATCGGCTCGATGCTGTTCGACGTGAACTTTTTCAATATGGCCGCCCCGGCATTTCCCGACCTGGATTTTCATGTCATCGGTGCGGGTCGTCCGGCAGAAGCTCTCGAGAAACGCCCGAACATCATCGTCCATGACGAGATGCCGTTCGAAGAGACCCTCGGTTATGTGCAGAACTGCGCGTTCGGGATTGCCCCTTACAAGAGCGCCGATACCCCGCGCTACCTGCTGGATACATCGCTCAAACTGAAGCAGTTCGCCTTTTTCGGAAAACCCGCTGTCTGCCCGGAATTCGCGGCAGGGGATGAAAAAGGCCGCTTCGGGTACACCCCCGGCGACAAAGCCTCCATCCTCGCAGCCATTCGCGACGCTCTGGCATGCACAGAGGCCATCTCACTCGAGCTGCCTACATGGGCCGAGGTGGTTGACCGACTACTTTCACCTCAGCGCTTCCCGGAACACCGCATCTTCCCCGAACAGGAAACCGGGAAGATGCAGGCGCCGTAACGACTTACCGATGCGCCAGCCCGACCCGCCTTTGGGAACACGCACCCGATCGGAGTGTATTTTCATCCGAAAAGGCTGCCGCCCTCCCGCCAAAAGGCAATGTCCTGTGGATCCCTGTCTGTCACGTTTCCGGTCACTCACTGAACGTTCCAACCACAATCCGAATTCACGGATTCCTCTGACAGCGTTCGCATGTGTGAAAATTGACAGGACAGGCGCAGTCCACGCAGTGTCGCCTGCCACCGGAGATATGCTGTGACGAAAATCGATGTTCTGATTCCTGCCTATAACTGCAAGGATTATATAACTCAGGCTCTCAGAAGCATTCAGGATCAAACGGTCCGTGATATCCGCCTCATTGTCGTCGATGACGGTTCGACTGACGGAACCGGAGCCATCGTCCAGGCAGCAGCAAGCGCAGATTCCCGCATCGTTTATCATCGGCAGGACAATGCCGGCATTGTGGCCGCCATGAATGCTGGTCTGGCCCTTTGCACGGCACCTTTCGTCGCACGCATGGATGGCGACGACATTTCCTACGCTGATCGGTTCGAAAAGCAGCTGGCCTATCTGGAAGCGCACCCCAACTGCACGGGTGTCGGGTGCCGCGTTCGCCATATAGATGAACATTCCGCACCATTAGGAACGACGTCAAAACTCAAGGATATGGCGCTCGCCAACTGTTTTTCGTTCCCGGCTATAGAGCCCTACATCATTCATCCGATGCTGATGGCTCCGCGCGCCGCCATCGAAAAGGCCGGGGGCTACAGGCCTGTCTATAACGCGGAAGATTCCGACCTGTACTGGCGTCTGAAGGATCTCGGTGATCTTCACGTCATTGACGCTGTCCTTGGTGATTACCGGATGCATTCCGGTTCCGTCTCATCGGCATCCATTGTGAATGGCCGACAGCAGGCTGTCTGGTCCCAGCTTGCTGCGCTCTCCGAACAGAGACGCCAGCAGAAGAAACCGGATATCGCCTTTACGCTGGAATTCGCAGCCCGCATTCGTTCCCAGAAAAGCTTGCAGGACATCCTTCAGGCCGCAACCGCAGACATGCCTGAATCAGATCGGTTCTGGCTTACGGCGGCCACATGCGCGAAGCTGCTGGAACTTTGCTATTATCGTCCTTTCGAGCCGGATCGCGGGGATATCCAGTATATCGTAGGCCTGCACAAGCTCTATCCCGAAACCAGCCAGCAGGCCCATTTCAATGTGCTGAAAGAAGCCGAACTCTCGGCCGGCATCCGACTGCTGCTGTCGGTGCGCATAGCGGACGCCATCACGCTGGTAGGAATCCGGAACGTTCCGGTCTTGCTGGTCCGGTCCCTGTTTCGGATTGCGATGCCTGAAAGCCTGAAGGAAAAAATCAAGAAAGCGACCGGGCGCTCGAACTGACCGGATTCTGTGTAGGAATGGCCGCTTCGAAGAAGCGGCATCCCACCGTCAGAGTCGTCCTGACTGCTTGAGGCTGGCCCAGCTTCCTCCATGAAGCGCGAAGACATCATGGAGCGTGATGGCCAGCAACCCTCCGCCGCGCAGCAGTTCACGAGCCAGAGGTTCATCCGCGCCAACCGCCTTGCGCGGCTCAATACCTTCACCGCACAGACGAATAAGAATCAGCGCCGTCGCATGGACTTCCAGCGCACGCCGGATGATTCCGGTCGCTTCCTGCGTGGTCTCCCGCGCCTGCCCGGAGCCACTCGTGAGAACGAGTTCATCCGCCAGCAACCGGTTGCGATTGTCGAGAAACAGCGCCCGTAACTGCCCTGGCACGGCCCCTTCAAGAGCTGTATCGAAATAGGTGAGGAGCGATTCCCAGTTTCCAAGCTGCGGACGTTCCCGAGCTTCGGCTCCCGCCAGTCGCCGCGCGGCCAAGGCGGACAGCCTGATCGCAGCGCTACAATCGCTATTGACGCCCGCACTCTTCAGGGCGCCAACAGGCGCAGAGATTACGGCTGCCAGAGAACCAAATTCGTTGATCAGCGCCTTCGCCTGCGGCTTCGTATCCCCGCGTGGCGTGCCGTAAAACAGCAGCATCTCCAGCACTTCATAATCCGCCAGCACTTCCGGGCCTTTGGAAATCACACGCTCCCGCATGCGTTGGCGGTGACCGTAAGGCCCCGTACTCGCAAACGGTGCGCGTGAGGCCGGCTTCGGATCTGGCGTTGGGGCGTCCATCAGGAAACAATGTCACCGAACGGACGGAGCGCCAAGCCTGATGATATGTGCCCCGCGAGCCTAAAAAATGCCCCGCGCGCGCCTCAGTGGGCGCCCCGCGACCCGCCGCCGCTTTTCATGGGGGAGAGGAGGAAGCAGAAAGGGACCACGCAGAATGCCACAAGGCCAAAGATCATGAACGCCTCATTATAGGCGAGCATCGCCACCTGCTGGCCGAAATCCACGTAGAGATGGTGCGTCGCGATTGCGTTCCCCTGCGCCTGATGATTGTGATCAAGGGCGACCTGCCGTCCGCGAGCAAGATACTCGTTGTAGGGCTGATGAAACGGCGTCATCCAGTGAACCATATCCGACTGGTGCGCCTGTCGCCGCTCAATGATGAGGGCCGTGGCACCAGAGATACTCAGGGAGCCGAAGAAGTTTCGCACCATTGAGAAGAGCGCCGAGGCATCCGCATTCATCTCACGAGGAAGAGTCGCGTACGCAATGGTTGAAAGCGGAACGAACAGGAAGGCGAGACACGCCGTCTGACTCATGCGGAAGAACACGAGATGCCGGAAATCCAGCCCCGGCACGAGATGTGCGGACCAGAACAACGCGCATCCCATCAGCCCGAACCCAAGGGCAATCACCGAACGGATCGGCATGATCGTCATCATTTTACCCACGATGGGAATGAGAACGATGACCGCCATGCCACCGGGGGACAGGAGCAGACCGGACAGTGTCGCCGTATAGCCCATCACCTGCTGCGCGAACTGCGGCACGATGATCGCCGCCGAATAGAGCAGCGCACCCATCGCCGCCATCAAAAGCGTGGCGACGGCGAAGTTCCGGTCCTTGAACACCCGCAGATCCACAGCAGGACGCTTGGTCCGGAGCAGCCAGAAGACGGCGCCCACAAGACCTATGGCGGCCAGAACTGCCATCACACAGATGAAGTTCGACCCAAACCAGTCATCATCCTCACCACGGTCCACCATGACCTCGAGGCAGCCGAATCCGAGCGTGATCAGGCTGATCCCGATCACGTCGATGGGTTCGTGCCGCTTCTTCGCCCACGGCGGGTCTTCCACCAGAAAGCCCACCGCAATCGTGGTGAGAATACCGAACGGCACATTGATGAAGAAAATCCAGCGCCAGGAATAATTGTCGGTGATCCAGCCGCCGAGTGTCGGGCCAAGCACCGGCCCCACCACGGCGGCGATGGCCGTCAGGCCGAATGCCGCCGCGCGCTTCTCAGGAGGAAAGACGTCAAGAATGATAGATTGCTGGTTCGGCTGGAGGCCGCCTCCGAAGAAGCCCTGCAACAGCCGGAATATGATCAGTTCGGCAAGACTGTTCGAAACACCGCACAGAAAGGACGTCACGGTGAACATCGCAATGCACACCATGAAGTAGAGCTTGCGCCCGAACAACTTTCCCAGCCATCCGGAAATGGTCAGAACGATGCCGTTGGCCACAAGATAGGAGGTCAGCGTCCAGGTGGCGTCATCATAAGTGCTGGAAAGACTGCCCGCGATGTGCGGCAGGGACACGTTGACGATCGTCGTGTCGAGAATTTCCATGAACGCTGCCATCGTCACGACAAAGGCGACGAGCCACGGATTATATTTGGGCTTCCAGGCCTCGTCCTTTTTTTCGACGGCGCCCGCGGCCGCGCTCATGGCGTGCCGTGCTCCAGTTCCTCGTGGCCCGGATCACGATTCACGACATGACCGTTCGAATCGCGCGCGACGGTGCTGTCCGTATGCACGACGGGCACGACCGAGAGACCCAGCGCCAGAGGAATATCCGGGTTCAGGCCGCTGTCGATGCGGATCTTGACCGGGACACGCTGGACAATCTTCACATAGTTGCCGGTCGCGTTCTCAGGCGGGAAGGCGCTGAACGTCGCACCTGTGCCCTTCTGCAACGAATCGATATGCCCATGCAGATTGTGTGAAGGATAGGCGTCCACGGAAATATCCACCTGCTGGCCGGGACGCATGCTGGTGATCTGGGTTTCCTTGTAGTTCGCCATCACCCAGACTTCAGGCTCCACGATCGAAAACAGGCTCTGACCGGGCGTGACATAGTTGCCGCGCTCGACGTTACGCTGGGAGATCCAGCCATCGCTCGGTGCCCGGATTTCCGTCCAGCCCAGATTCAGTTCCGCCTTGACCAGTGCTGCTTTGGCGCTGGCCAGATCGGCCACGTCGCCTTCAATAGCGGCCTGCGCATTAGCGATGCTGGGCTTAACCGGCATGGCGATCGTCACCTGCGCCTCAGCCTGCTGAACACGCGCCTTTGCTTCCTCCAGCCCGGCCTTCGAATAATCGATATCCTGCTGCGAGGTCGCTGCCCGCTCCACCGAATGCTGACGCTTGTAGTCGGTCAGAGCCTTGAACTCCCCCGCTTTAGCGACGGAAAGATCAGCCTGTGCCGCAGCCAGACGACCGGGGAAGTTCTTTTCCGCGACGGCAAGCAGCATCTGGTGCGCGGCCAGACTGGCCTGAGCCTGCTGCACCGCTGCCGCAGCCCCATCCCGTTCAGCCTGCCAGTTCCGGTTGTCGATGCGGGCCAGCACCTGACCGGCATGGACGAACTGGTTGTCGTCAACCAGCAGGTCGGTCACGTAGCCCGACACATGCGGTGCGATGGTAACGGCACGACCTGCCGTAAAGGCATCGTCGGTCTCGATTTCGAAGCGATGCAGGAACCAGTAAATGGCCGCTCCCACAATAACCAGCAGCAGCACCAGAATGAGAATCACACGGATAAGCGGATTGCGCTTTTTCCCGTTGTTCTTCTTTTCGTCGGTTGGCGTGTTCTGATCCTGCTGTGCGTCGGCCATGCCGTCTCCGTCTGCCTGCTGCCGGGCTTTACAAGGTCAGCACTGCCCCAGATGTCGTGCTGACCGATCCGTTCGGTCAGTTTCTCGCACGCCAGCACGACCCCATCAAGTCAGGACCGTCGCATTCCGGCTTCAATGAGGTCAGGAAAAGGCCTCAAGCCCTCATAACCGTCTGCGAGCGTGAGGTTTTCAGAGCCCCGGCTCGCCGGGCAATGTTTCCCAGCCCAGCCCTATGATGGCGGCGCGCCGGCGACCCGCGCCGTCCAGACGCAGCACAATGGCGTTCTGCTCCTCAAGCCACGCCAGTATCCGGCGCGCCCGTCCCGTGGAATGCGTGCCGTAGACTCTTGCGATGGCCCCATCGGAGGGACAGGCGGACTGCACCAGCGCGGCACGGGCGAGATAGAGAAACACCCCCTGCATATCTTCTGGCAGCGCCGACGCCATCGCCTCGGCTTCCTGCCATTCCGGCGTTTCAGAAGCCTCCACGTCGATTCCACTGCGCGCTGAGGCCAATGCCCGCCGGAAAGCGCGCATATCCATCGCCTCCCGTCCGAAGCCGGCGATACGACAGCGGACCAGAAAATCCTGATAGAGCGAGGCCGGTGGCCGGAAACCACCGTCATCCTCAGTCAGCACCTCCCGCAATACGGCCTGAATCTGCCGACGGCGCTCCACCGGATCAACCGGGTCCGCCTCAGGCTCCGCTTCGGCCAGAGCGGCCCCATGTGTCGCCAGTTGCGTGATCAGATCCGGAGCGGGGGGTGCGACGGGGCGCTTGGGGCGCATCATCATTTCCGGTTCAGGGAGCGGTGCGAGAATCAGGTCCGCGACCAGCTCCGATGGAGGCGCGAACGGCTCCAGCACAGGACCAGCAGAGCGACTCGCAGTGTGCACGGGGCCGATCCGCACCGTCATCGGGCGACGGGACACCGCCGGTCCCAAAGCAACGAAAGTCCCGCGTTGCAGATCGCGGAACGCCTCGGCCTGCCGCCGCTCCATGCCGAGCAGATCCGCCGCCCGCGCCATGTCGATATCGAGAAAGGTGCGCCCCATCAGGAAGTTGGATGCCTCGGCGGCGACATTTTTCGCCAGCTTGGCCAGACGCTGCGTGGCGATCACACCCGCCAGCCCACGCTTTCGCCCCCGGCACATCAGATTGGTCAGAGCCCCCAGCGAAGACCGCCGCGCCTCATCCGATACTTCACCAGCGGCGGCCGGGGCAAAAAGCTGCGCCTCGTCCACCACGACCAGAACCGGATACCAGTGGGCACGCGGAACATCGAACATGCCCCCCAGAAATGCTGCAGCGCGCCGCATCTGAAGGTCGGCGTCCAGCCCCTCCAGATTCAGCACGACAGAGGCCCGGTGGATTCGCATCCGCTCTCCGGCGGCCTGCAGGGCAGCTTCCGTATGCTCCGCAGCATCAATCACAAGATGGCTGTACACCTCGGCCAGACTGACGAAATCACCCTCAGGGTCGATGATCGCCTGCTGCACCAGCGTCGCTGTCTGTTCCAGCAAGCGCCGCAGCAGATGCGATTTTCCCGAGCCGGAATTACCCTGCACGAGCAGACGTGTGGCGAGGAGTTCGGCGAGATTCATCATCGCCGGTCCGCCGCCGACAATCTCCCCCAATTCGATGGTGCTGGTCATGGGCGACCGGATACAGCGCCGACTCCTGTTCGGGCAACTGCCTCACGCTCGGCGAGCCAATCCAGAACGCCCTGCCCGGCAGCATGCCCCGTCGCCATGACAGCCTGAAGAAGATAGCCGCCCGTCGGAGCTTCCCAGTCGAGCATTTCTCCACAAACAAACACACCCGGGATGGCCCGCAGCATGAATCGCTCATCCACAGCGTCCTGCCTGACGCCTCCGGCCGTAGAAATCGCCCGATCCAGCGAATCCGTTGCCACAAGGCGCACCGGAACTGCCTTCAGACGTTGGGCCAAAGACTCTGCGTCCTTCGGCACGATGCCGGACTCGCGTAGAAGCGCCACGGCGACAGAGGGGAGCTGCACGGCTTTTCGCAACCGGTTGGTCAGGCTCTCACGAGGCCGGACCCGCTTCAGTTTCTCCACAATGACCGCAACATCCAGATCGGGACGCAAATCCACCAACACCGTTGCCTCGCCGCGCGTCTCGATAGCATCACGCACGGGGACGGCCAGAGCATACACAACGCCTCCTTCCAGCCCCCGCTCCGTGAGGACCGCCTCACCCCGGCGTGTTTCGCCTGCGAAGGAGAGCGCAATCCTCTTCAGAGGAGTTCCAGCGAAACGGTCGGCAAAGGGTGTCGTCCACTCTGCAAGAAAACCGCAATTTGCCGGACGCAATGGCGAAAGCGGCACATTCCGGGCAGCGAGCATCGACACCCACTGACCATCAGACCCGAGACGCGCCCAGCTTCCGCCCCCCAGCGCAAGGACAACCGCATCCGGAGACAGCGTCTCTTCATGACCCTCCCGTGTTTCCAGAATCACCTCATTCTGGTCGTTCCAGCCGCGCCATCTTAAGCCAGCGCGGAACTGCACTCCCTGTTCCGCCAGTCGCCCGATCCAGGCCCGCAATAATGGCGACCCCTTCATTGATTTCGGAAAAATGCGGCCTGAGCTTCCGGTAAAACAGGGCTGACCCAGTGTTTCAGCCCATTCAATCATCGCGGAGGGTGGAAATGCGGCAATCGCGGAGACAAGCCAGTGTTGAGCGTTACCGTACCGCTTCGGAAAACCTGTTTCCGATTCGGCGTTTGTCAGGTTGAGGCCGCTGCGGCCAGCCATCAGGAACTTACGTCCCAACGTTGGCATGCGGTCGACGACCGTCACGATGGCTCTGCCATTCGCAGACACGATTTCGGCGGCAGAAAGTCCGGCGGGCCCTCCGCCGATGACCAGAATATTTGGCTTTTTCTGCGTCATTCGCGTGGCATCTCTTTCTCGTCCCCAAAAATCGCTGCGTCCTATAGCAGGAACCTCACCTGAAAAGTCAGCCATCTGTTTTTCCGGCTGCTTTCACGCGATGCTCGTTTTTACCGCTGTGGCGAGAGGGGAGCACCTTACATGACAGGTGGACGCTGCGCACCGGCAGGCTGCTTCATGCGCCATACGTAAGCAATAATCGCAGCGACCGCCTGAAAATACTCATAAGGAATTTCGGTGTCCTCAGGAAGTTTATACAGGGAACGAGCCAAGGGCGGATTTGAAACAATCGGGACCTTCGCCTCATAAGCGAACTCCCTGATTCTTGCAGCCAGATCATCAGCCCCTTTCGCCACGATTTTAGGGGCCCCTCCCCCTCCCGTTTCGTAGGATAACGCCACGGCGTAATGCGTCGGGTTCGTCACCACGACTGTCGCCGCCTGGATAGCCTCCCTGATCACCTTGCGGTTGCGCTGCATACGCATCTGTTTCTGGCGCCCCTTGACGTGTGGATCGCCGTCCGACTGCCTCATTTCATCCTTGATGTCCTGACGGCTCATCTTGAGATCCTGCAAACGTTTATAACGCGTCCATCCTTCATCGAAAATGATGATGCCGATCTGCACTACAAGAACGGAAATGAGCGTTTTGACTGTCAGCTTCGAAAACTGCGTCATGAAGGTTTCTGCCGACCAGAAAACCGTTTTCGGAGCGAGTTGCAGAGTATCTTTCACGATACCGTAAAGAATCAGGGAAAAAACGATAACCTTGACTATGGATTTCAGGGCTTCGATCAGGCTCGAAACTCCGAAAAGCTTCTTGATACCCTTTAAGGGATTGAGACGTCCGATATCAGGGATCAACGCATCCGCACGCATCAGGAATCCTGACTGGAGCAGTGCTGTCGTAATGCCACCAGCAACAGCGGCGAGAACAATCGGCAGCGAAAGCATCACAAGCAGCGAGAAGGATGTTTTCAGCAGACCGGCAACGACATCTGGATTCAGATGAGTCTCGCCCGCATGATTAAAAAGAGCACTCATCTCTGACAGAAAACTCTTTGCACTCGTGGGCAAGAACATCACGAGCGCAATAGTGGAGAGCGCCAGACCGGAAAAAAGATGCAACTCCTTAGACTGAGCAACATTGCCTTCGTCGCGGGCCCGCTCCAGTCGTCTGCCTGTCGGCGCTTCTGTATTGTCTCCACCACTAGATTCCGCCACTTATTTCATTCCAAATATTTATATAATCAAGAATAATTCAATTTTTTAATCTGCTTAAAAAACACCATTTCCCGGAATATGACCCAATCCGGCTTCTGTTATATGGATCCACGCAGACAGCATTCCTTTGAGCAAAAGAGCGAACAGGAGAATGCCACCCAGCAACTGCGCGGGCATAGCAAGATTATAAATCTGCAATCCAGGCGAAAAGCGGCTCAAAAGCCCCAGCATCACAGGCCATAGTGTTCCAATGAGCACGATGGGCATAGCCAACTGGAATGCGAGCAAAAAAGAATATTGCGTCGCATGCGTCACACTTCTGGCAGCATCGCCCAAAAAGGGGAAATGACCGGGAGGAAAAAGCTGATAGCTGCCAACAAGAGCATGAAGTGGCAATACATACATGCCTGAAGAAAAAATAACGACTGTTACGATGAGTTCTGCCACATGACTGATGGGTGTACTTTGTGCGCCCAGCTCAGGATCAGGCTGAAGGACATTCGAAAGCCCGATAAAAGTCGACATCATCTGCGCTCCGATAGGAAAAGACGATATCATCAGTTGAGAAAGAAATCCTATCAGGCTACCACTTAGAAATTCCGCACAGAAAAATACAATCAGCCTTCCCGGGTCCATAACATCATTGATATGCGCATCAAAAAACTGTTTTTCGAGAAGTGGAAATAGCAAAAAAGTGAGGCCGACAGCCGTCGCCGCTCTCACAACAGTCGGCACAGACTGTGAAGAGAATGACGGAAATGCCACCAGCAACGCCGCCACTCGCGCAAGGATGGCAACAAAAATCACCATTTGCGTCGGGAGTGTCGCGACGAATTCTGTCAGATCGCTACTCAAGACACCCCGGCGAGGATGACCTGATCGAACACATGCCGGGCGTAGGACACCAGAGTTGAATACATGAACGGCCCCCCGACCAGAAGTGCTGCCATGGAGGCAAGAAACTTCGGGAGGAACGCAAGTGTCGATTCATTGATCTGCGTGACGGCCTGAAAAATAGAAACAACGAGACCAGCAGCCATAGAGGCCAGCAATGCCGGCGCTCCCACTTTTACGGCTACAAATAATGTTTCCCGCAATATAGATGCAACATCGACAGAGTTCATCAAATAAAATCCTGAAATAAAGAAGGATGATCAGATCGTCATACGCATGATATCCTGATAGGACTGAATGACTTTATCCCTGACGGCTGACGCTGTTTGCAGAACCATCTGCGCCTGCGAAATGGACGTGACAATATCGGTCAGGTTGCCATTCCCCTTGAGACCAGAAGCAGCTTTCACTTCCGCCTCCTTGCTGGATGTAACAGCCCCTTCAACGGCGGCCTCAAGCGTTTCACCGAAACTGGCTTTATCTGTTGACGACAGCGACAGATCATCACTGTCGTCAACAGATAGTCCCGTTTCCAGTGCAGACTGAGTTTTGGCGTACGCAGCCGCTGCCGTGGAATTACTGGATGCTGAAGAAATAATCATTTCAGAAGATCTATCGTGCGGGTAATCATGGTTCTGGTATTCTCAAATGTATTCAGATTGGCTTCATAGGATCGCTGCGCTTCATGCGAATCCACCACCTCCACCATCGTATTGACATTGGGCGTTTTCACATATCCCCGCGTATCAGCGGCTGGATTTCCGGGATCATAACGACTTTCAAAGTCGGACATGTCATGCCCGACTTTCTTCACCCGAACTTTCGAAGCGCCCGTCTGCTTGTCCATAACATTTTCAAAGGAGATGACCTTGCGGCGATAAGGATCAGCACCCGGTGAAGAACCAACAGTGTCCTGATTGGCAATATTCTCTGCCACAACACGCAAACGTTCCGATTGCGCCTCCATTCCGGCAGCAGAAACGGACAAGGTGGAATTAATATCCATCGTTCAACCGCTCCTTTATTTACCCAGCACCGTGGTCAGCATACTCCGATAAGCGGAATAAACATTCGTCGCCAGTCGTTGCTGATCGTTCGTTTCCGCAACAAGCTGCATCTGCGTTTCCAGCGAAACACCGTTTCCATCCAGAGACTGCTCCCCTGATGGATCATCCACATGCCTGCGTCCTTTTGATCCGAGGGCAATATGCTTTTCAGACGTTGTGGAAAGCTCTGCACTAGCCTGCGTCATGGCGCTGTCAAAAGACTCAATATCCTGCGCCACATAATGAGGCGTATCGGCGTTCGCGATGTTGGAGGCCACCACCTCCTCCCGTCTGTTCAGCCAGGAAAGACGACGCTGAGCCAGATCAAAAAGATCGACTCCCCCAGCGGCAGGACGAGAAGCATTAATCATGCAGTATTTCCTGAGTTAAACCCGCCAGATGGCGCTTCACCGATAATTGCCCACTGTGACGGCGAAAAACTGCCATATCGTTAAAATTCGGAGCGCATGGATGATTCGTTTAAAATAAAACAAAATACTCCCGCTTAAAGAATTCGTTCATCTCTTCGCTCCAAATCTGACGCATCCGGAACTCCACCACGGAACGCGGCTTTATGGGTCTTTATGACATTCTTTCGGTAGTTTTGGCGCTCATCGCGGTTCTGGCTATGATTCTGCTCAGCAGAAACGGCTGGCAATTTGTGACGAAGTTTGGGGCAAACCGCTCCCGAATGGGAAGCATCGCCATAGAATCCACACTGACGCTGGACCCCAAACGGCGCCTGAGAGTCATCCGGTGGGAAGGGCAGCAGATTCTTCTTCTTACAGGCGGAGCGAATGACCTCGTTCTCGCCAGCAACTTCCCGTTTCCCGACACAGCATCATCAATGGTCGTGGAGGAACAGGCGCCATGATCGCTGTACGCCGCTTGAGCCATCCACTTCCCGTTGCCTGCATCCTTGCAGGGATCATGCTAATTGCCGCTACCCTTTTCATGGCATGGCCAGTTTCGGCCCATGCTCAGTCCCTCAGTGTGGATCTCGGACAGAATGGGGGTGCCGGCACAACAGGGCGCCTTGTCCAGCTCTCTGCCCTCATCACCGTACTCTCCCTCGCACCAAGCCTCCTTGTCATGGTCACGGCCTTCACAAGGATCATCATTGTTCTGTCATTGCTGCGAGGAGCGATCGGTGCGCAGGGAACCCCACCCAACACGGTGCTGATCGGCCTTGCCCTGTTCCTCACGTTGTTTGTCATGCAGCCGGTGTTCGAACAGTCCTGGACGAACGGCGTGTCTCCCCTCATTGAAGGACATGTCAGCGAAATGGACGGTCTGAAGGCCGCAGCTGAACCGTTCAGGGCCTTCATGCTCACCAATGCACGCCCAGCGGACCTGACGACATTCCTCCACCTCGCAAACGTCAAGCCTCCCTCAACAACAGCCGACACGCCTTGGCGCGTGCTCATGCCAGCCTTCATGATCGGGGAACTGCGGCGCGGTTTCGAAATGGGGTTTCTGCTCTATCTGCCTTTTCTCATCATCGATCTGGTGGTTTCGACTGTACTGATGAGTCTGGGCATGATGATGCTGCCGCCAACCACGATTTCACTGCCATTCAAGCTGATCTTCTTCGTCATGATCGACGGATGGCAACTGACGGCAGGGAGTCTTGTCAGAAGTTTTGGCGGAGGATGAGCCAGCCTGACCGGCTCATCCCTGTTTGCCAGTAGGAGAAAGTTAATCGCGATCCAGTCCGGTCGCATAGCCACTGCCACGCGGATCAATCCATCCGAAGCAATGGTTGCTGTTACCGGGCAGACCCTCCCGACATGAAATCGCATTGGCGCGGCCAGAGGAGGTAGCGGCCTTGATGTTACCATCCAGTGCACCTGCCAGCGCCGAGGCCGCAGCATCGGCAGCATCAGCCTGTCCGGACGCCGTCGCCATCGCCACAAACTGGTTATCCCGATGCGCGATAGCCGCCGGCAGGATCGCGGCAGGACGATGAGCAGCGGAAGCTCCCAGCACAATGCCCGTCGAACCGGCCACACGCCCGGTTCCGAACAGATTGTCCATCGACACCGCGCAGGCAACGGCTTCACCCTTCCTGTCCACAACGGCGAACGAGGTAGAAGCCGGAAGGTTAGGCAAACCGCTGCCACCAGCCGTCTTACCCGCATCCAGCAGAGCCTGAGCCCGGGCTGTCAGTGTGGAGACCGATACTCTTTTGCCGTCCACGACATGACGCCAGCCGGTGATGGCGCGTGCGCCGATATTGCTACCGGCTTCCCCGGCTTCCAGCGCTTTCCATGCGAATGCCATCCCATAACCGCCGTCAGCCGGCGGCGGCAGGAACGAAACACTGATGCCACGCATTGTCACTGTCAAAGGCATCGCTTCGACCGGAACAGCCGCTCTCAGACCATTCATACTCAAACCAGCGCCTGTTTTATCATTCGATGCCACGAGCACCTGCGCCAGAGCACCCGTATAGAGATCTCCCGGACCGGCGGAACCAATGCGTTCAAGGGTGCCTGACAGATAACGCTGCGCAAAGATGTCGCCCGCTTTCAACACTTTGCCATCGGAGCGTCCGAAAATCTGTCGTGCTCCCTCATCAGCCAGCAAAGGCGCCTGCACAGCCGCAAGATCGGCGGCGAGCTGAGAGCCGACTTCGATGCCATTTCTGGCCAGCATGACAGCGGGCTGCGTCGTTTCCGAGAAATCGACGCTGCCGTAGCGCAACTGCATCATGAAAAGACCACGCGCCAGCATGGGCACGGAAGCCGGGCGGTCCGCCTGCACCTTTCCTCCTGCTGCTGCATCGGCCGGGGCATCCCCGGTCGGCATAAACAGGAAAGCACGGCCATCGCCCTGATCTTCAGGACGCCATGCCACACAGGCACCACCCGCACCGAGCGACGCGCGCGAGGGGAGCGTCACAGACAGCGCAAGCCCCAGTGCAGTGGCGGCATCGGCCGCATTACCCCCACGCTGCAACACGGTCATGGCGGCGAGAGCGGCGTGCGGCTCATCGGCGACGATGTTCCCGACATAACCGGACAGCATTCTGGAGCCGCTGCCATATAACGACAGCACCGGATGCTCCTCGCCTGTCGTATCATGCGGGGTGATCCCGAACAGCCACGAACAGCCGGAGAGCGTGCCGCTCATTGCCAGCAGCAACCCGGCTTTCCGGATCATCGCGACATTTCTGGGAATACGAGTGGATACGGGCGCTTCTGCGCGCGAAACAGAACGAGAGCTTGCGGAACGTTCACGCACGCGAAAGACACTCCATTTTCTTGCACTGGCTTTTGCCGGAACTGGCCTCCGCCCGCGCGATTAACGGCTTCAGTTCCATCCGATGATACGGACGGTTCCCGCTTTGGTTAGCTTTCTTCCTTACGGGCGGCAACGGGGGAACGTGGTTTTCCCGCTGTGTCATCCACATATCAAGAAGGCCGCCCGGATCGGCAGACGACATCCGGCCATCATCATTTCGAAAGAAAGTCCGCCGACACACCATGTTCGCGGTTGTAGGCAAGCTGGGTATGATTGAGCTGGAAACCCACTTCGAACCGGTAGTCATTGTTGACCGTCGTCGGCTTGATCGGCAGGTCCACCGTCACGAGCCGCGTATCGACCGCCAGCGTATCCTGACCGACCGGGAAGGTGACATCCTGAGCAAACACATGTTTGCCGACGATCTTGTCATTATGCACGACGACGACGAACCACGGCAGCGTCACCTTGGTTCCGGGCGCGGCCGGTCCACGCCGGACGACAAGATGGAGCCCCAGCCGGGTCCTGAGATCTTTCGGTCCCTGTGACATGCAATCCCCGTTGAGAGACGAGATGCTGGCATGGGTGACAAGATGATCGAAGGACGGGCCCTTTTCAGAATAATTATAATAATCAGCCACTTCGGGAGGAATGTGCATTTCCGGGCAGCTCGGGGCAAAGACCAGACTGTTGTCTTCTCCGCATCCCGCCAGAGTCAGAGGAAGCAACAGCGCGGCGAGGCCGACCGTCGTTTTTCTTTCGGGCCAGACGCGACTCGCTGAACGATTGCGTCCCGCAAGAAGGCGGCAAAAACTCTGGGACACAGACAAAAACCGGGTCATGCGACAATCCAAGCTGACAGGTTGTATGATCCGTCGCGCCAGATCCCGCCTTTCGACAGAAAAAAGCAGCCGCACACGCCGGACCGCGTTACCGAGTATCGGACAGAAACGCTCCGCCGAAAACCTGCCTCTTCTGAAAAAGAGCGGCGAAAAGTGCATTACCAGAGTGGGAGGACGGCGCAATACCATCTCATCTGTGTCATAATGACCCGACAGCATCCTTTCCACGATAACGGCTTGCGCGATCCGTCCGTCTTGCGTAGGGCGAAGGCAAAACGATCCTATGGCCAAGCCGGTTCATGCGCCGGTTGCCCCTATGCCGCCCGCCGAAAGTTTGGGGAACATCATGCCCGACCAGTCCACCCTTTCTTCCAGACCCGCCGAAACCACAAGCGAAACCCGTAAGCTGAAGGTTCTTCTGGCAGGTCCCCGCGGCTTCTGTGCTGGCGTCGACCGCGCCATCCGCGTCGTCGAGGAAGCCATCCGCGCCTATGGCGCTCCTGTCTATGTCCGGCATGAAATCGTGCACAACCGGACAGTCGTCGAGGAACTGGAAGAAAAAGGCGCGATCTTCGTCGAAGAACTCGACGAGGTGCCGCCAGACGGTCACGTCGTTTTCTCCGCTCATGGCGTCCCCAAGACGGTTCCGGCCGAGGCCGCACGGCGCAACCTGCTCTATCTTGATGCGACCTGCCCGCTCGTCTCCAAGGTGCATCGCGAAGCCGAGCGGCATTATGCCGACGGCGGACCGGAAAGCCGCCATATCCTCATGATCGGCCACGCCGGACACCCGGAAGTGATCGGCACGATGGGGCAGCTTCCTGCAGGTGCCGTCACGCTCATCAACGATGCCGCGGAAGCCCGCACCGTTCAGCCGGAAGATCCGACCCGTCTGGCCTTCATCACCCAGACAACCCTTTCGGTGGATGATACGGCCGAGATCGTCGAGATTCTTCGGGATCGCTTCCCGCTGATCGAGGGTCCGAAGCGCGAAGACATCTGCTACGCCACGACCAATCGGCAGGAAGCGGTCAAGGCCATCGCTCCGGAGTGTGATCTGGTGATCGTGATCGGTTCGCCGAACTCATCCAACTCCCAGCGTCTGCGGGAAGTGGCAGAGCGCTCCGGCACCAAGCGCGCGCTGCTGGTGCCAAAGCTCTCGGCCCTCGACTGGTCCGTTCTGGAAGGCGTCAAGTCTCTCGGCATCACGGCTGGCGCGTCGGCCCCCGAGGCGCTGGTGCAGGAAATGGTGACCGAGCTTGCCAAGCGCTATACGCTACAGATCGAAGAGCGCACGGCGAAAGAAGAAAACGTCACCTTCCGCCTCCCTGCGCCGCTCGGCTGACATACAGGCACCCATGGCCGTCTATACTGAAATCGAGGACGAGGAACTCGCCTCGTTCCTCGCCGACTATGATATCGGGCGTCTGGTAGCCTTCCGCGGCATTGCGGAAGGCGTCGAGAACAGCAACTTTCTCCTGCGCACCGAGAAAGCCGGACAGGCATCCGACTTCATTCTCACGCTTTATGAAAAACGTGTGAACCCTGCCGATCTGCCGTGGTTTCTCGGCCTGATGCGTCACCTCGCTACGGAAGGACTGTCCTGCCCCCTTCCCGTGACCGGGAACGATGGCGAGGCTCTGAGAACACTCGCAGGACGTCCGGCCGCCATCACCACCTTTCTTTCCGGTGTCTGGCCGCGCCATGTCCATGCCGAACATTGCGGCCCGCTCGGAAAAGCGCTGGCTCAGTTGCATGTCGCGGGCAGAAGCTACACTCCGCAACGACCGAACAGCCTCGGTCCCACCGCATGGCGACCCTTGCTCGAAGAAGCGGCTGCAACATCTTCCGGTGACAATGACAGTGTGCCGGGGATGATCGGGGAACTCAGCAGCGCGCTGGATCGCATCCTGCCCGCATGGCCCGGCCTCAAGGGAGAGGCGGGCCTGCCTGCCGGCCAGATTCACGCCGATCTGTTTCCCGACAACGTGTTCTTTCTCGATGGCCAGGTTTCCGGTCTGATCGACTTCTACTTCGCCTGCAGCGACCTGCTCGCCTACGACATTGCCATCTGCCTGAATGCCTGGTGCTTCAGTGATGACGGCACATTCAACGTGACGTGCGCCAGGCGGCTGATCGAAGGATATGAGAGCGTGCGAGCGCTGAGTGAAGCCGAACGCGAAGCACTGCCCGTCCTGTGCGCGGGCGCAGCCATGCGCTTTGCCCTGACCCGGCTTTACGACTGGATCAACACGCCACCGGGCGCGATGGTCACGCGCAAGGACCCGATGGCCTATGTCCGTCGCCTTCGCTTCCATCTCGCCGCGCCCAATGCCGGAGCCTATGGTGTCTGAAGAACTCGACCTGACCGACTCATCGCTGGGCGAAGCCCTCGTCGAAGTCTGGACGGATGGCGGTTGCAGGCCGAATCCCGGTCCCGGCGGCTGGGGTGTGCTCCTGCGTTATAAAGGCCGCGAACGCGAGCTTTCGGGTGGAGAGCCAGAAACCACCAACAACCGCATGGAACTCACGGCGGCCGCCGAAGCACTTGAGGCGCTTACCCGGCCATGCAAGGTCGCGCTGCATACCGACAGTGAATATGTACGGAATGGGATCACACGCTGGCACACCGGCTGGGTGCGGCGCAACTGGCGCAATGCTGCCGGAGATCCGGTGAAGAACATGGATTTATGGCGACGGCTTCTCGATGCGACCAAGCAGCATGACGTGTCGTGGCACTGGGTGCGCGGCCATTCAGGCGTGCCGGAAAACGAGCGCGTCGATCAGCTTGCCACCGCAGCGCGTATTGTCATGGAGGAAAAGACCGCCTCCCATTGAGACGGTCTTTTCCTGGCAAATGCGGATCGATTAAGAGAGCAGGAACGGCTCCCACAAAGAAAGCCGTTCCTTCGCTTCCGTCTCCTTAAAAAGCAGGGCTTTCGTAGCCCCGCTTTTTCCAGATCTCACGCTCGCAGTGCTTTTTCAGCCGCTGGTCGTGCTGCCTCTCGCGCGCCAAAAACCTGCCCGAGGCACCGGTCCACTTCCCCCACGGAATATTCCTCTCCGATCATCCGGCATCCGATGAGGCCATATTCCTCCGCCATCTCCGGATTTTCGTGCAACTGGATGATCTGTTCGGCGATCGCTGCCACATCATCCTGAACCAGCCCGGACAGACGCTCCGGCATGATCAGCCCTTCCGCCGCCGTCGGGCTCATGACGCACGGCAAGCCAGCAGCGAAGGTTTCCACCACTTTCGAGGCCACACCGGCACCATACCGCAACGGCGCAACACCCAGACGGACGGTTCCAAAGAGATCGTCCCGCAGGTCGGAAATCGGCCCCAGCACTTCCACCCCACCGCAGGTCGCGTCCGCTTCCATGGCAAGCCTCCGGATCACGGACGCCTGCCCATGTCCGGCCAGAACACACCGCACATGCGGCAGGCGAGCCCAGACGAGCGGCATGACATCGCGCACCAGCACCATCGCGGCATCAAGAGCGGCCGCATTGTCGTAGTTGCCCACAAACGCCACGCCGTTCCGGGTGGATGCGGGAGACTGAACCGGATCGACGGTCATTTCCCACGGAGCCACATGAACATTCAGGCCCGATACCATGCCACGCAGCATTTCTGCTTCCACGGTGGAATGCACGATGATCTGATCGCACATGATCGCCGTCGTGACTTCATAGGTGCGCAACCGTCCGATGGCGCGCTTCAGATCCATCCGGCCTTCCACCGTCGCCTGCCGGTCGATCCGGGCATACTGGAGACTCCGCATGCCATAGATCACCTTCGCTTTGTTCATATGGCGGCGAGCAAGTCCGGCGTATGACGAGGCCACACTCAGACCACGCAGATAAACCACCTCGAAAGTGCCGGCCTGTCGTTTGAGAACGTCTTCCGGTGAGCCATAGATCGGCGCACGGGCAACGGTAATGCCCTCCCGTTCCAGCATGTCCTCAATGTCGGTGCACGGACGGCTATCAACCGTGGTGAAGGTCACGTCGTAACCCAGACGCACCAGCGAGCGCATGTGGGAGAGAAGCGGCAGGGCATCGGGATTATCGCCCGTGCGGGGCATCGTCTCCCCGATGACCAGAGCGCGCCGGATCACCGGCATCTCAGCCGCAGCCGGACCAGCCAGCTTCCTTTCACGATGCAGAAGCGCCGTTTCCTCACGGCGTGCATCAAGATCCGCTTCCTGCTGCCGAATGCGATCCGCCTGATTGAGAATGAAGGTCAGCGCCTGTCGACGGCTGGACGAGTTATCAAGATCCTGCACTGCCCGTTCGATAGCCTTGCACATGGACGCATCGAAGTTTTCCGGCACATGCAGACGCGCGGGCGAACCGTTGAGTGAAAGCTCAGTCCCCGCATGAAACACCTCGATCACATGCGGCTCGCGCCAGTCGAGTGGCGTATCTAGCATCAGCCTGAAACCGGCCCAGCCATTGCCGATGCCTGCAGCGACCAGATCAGCGCGGTAATCCGCCGCGAAAACCGTGCCGGCACGGACACCATCGATCACGATATCGACCTGAGCCTTGTCCCACGGGCGCGCCTCATTCCATGCCCAGCCCCCGATGCAGTCATGGGCAATATGGTCCACCCAGCCGTGGAACCGTGCCGGATCGAGATGCTCCGCCTGCGTGCCATTCTGCGACTCGGATGGGGTTTCAGCCGTAATTCCGGGTGTCAGAAGCGCCTTGTCCACCGTCCGACACACTACGACCTGCCGCGCGGACAGTTCATCAAGCGGTGCCTGATATGTCAGGGTGAAGCCCTGCCGCAGCTCTTCCCGCCCGTCGCTCCCCACGAAATGAGCGTCTTGCGTACTCCCCTTTGCAACGACGTTCCCGTCCAGCACCGCCACAATGTCGAAAGGCTGCGAAGCGGTTTCAACGGAAGAAAACCAGCCTGACACCCCACGGATATCGGCGTGGGCCACATGACCTTCAAGGCGCGGAGCCTCAAGTGACAGGGCGCGTTCATTCAGGCGGTTCCAGATGGTCAGCAGACGCTCGCCCGCCTCGACACGCGGTGCGCAGTTCACTGCGGCTTCGGAGTCGCTATCCGGATAACGTGCATAGAAATCTGCCGCGTTATGGAAAATGCCACGGCCACCTTCCTCAAGATAGCTCTCCGAGGCCGCGCCTTCCGCCAGGAGGATGTCATGGCTTTCAAGCTCGAGATGAAAATAATCGATCTGCTCAGGATCATCCTGCTGAACGATCGTGCGGCCATTGAGCAGCGAACTCGCGGGGATCAGCACGCCATCCAGATACATGGCGTGAAGCGGGGAGACGCGAAGATCACGGCGCGGCACGTTATCGGCCAGAGCATTTGCCCGGATGACAATCGGGAGCAGGCCACGACTGTTCCGCACGAATTCAGGCGCGTAACTCCGGTGTCCGATCCAGCGGATTCTGCGCAATGCCCCCGATGAAGTCCGCACATGGTCACCGATCCGCAAGGTCTCGATCGCTGCCTCACCATTCTCGATGGCGATCAGAGTGCCAAGGCAATAACAGGCAACGTAGGTGAGCGTGGAGCCATTGCTTCCGTCATTCGCAAGCTGGAACTCACTGGCCGTAATGGTCCCTGCAGTATCCGCGAAGCTGAAGGCCTGGGTAACGGCATCGCCGCTGTCGTCATATCCCGAAATCGTGGCGGTATCGCCAGTCACCGTGACTGTTGGAACACCACTCGTATAATTGAAGCTTGTCAGATCCACTTCCGCGCCACTGGCAAGCGTCAGGCCCGTGATCGTGAAATTGGTGCCGTTGAGAACGAGGTCGCCTCCACTTTGCACCGTGACATTGGCAAGCGTCGGGGGCGAGTCAGTCGTGTCAGTCGCACTCAGGACGCCGCCGCTTTCGACTGTCGCGCCGGTCAGGGAGCCATTATCACTGACCTGTATGATGCCGCCGCTGCTGACGGTCGTATTCGTGGCGGAGGCTCCACCTTCAATGATCTGTGTGCCTCCGGACACCACCGTGGTATCGGTCGCCGAGCCGCCCTGCTGAATATCCTGATTGCCGTAATTGGTAATCGTGGTGTGCGATGCGTAACCGCCGTCGGCGACTGTCTGGCCACCATCACCGATGTCATTGGAGCCGCCACCAATCACGGTCGTCGAAATGGCGGAACCGCCCTGATTGACGTTCTGGACACCGCCGGACTCAACCGTCGCACCAACCGCACTGCCATGCGAATAGATAGTCTGCGTGACGGTGCTCGTGAGAATTGCGCCCGAGTCCACCCCGTAAACCATTTCAGTGACGCCGGAATCCAGCATCAGGCTGCTTGCCACAGCACCGCTGGAAACGAGAACCATGCCAGCCTGAACTTCTACATTCTCGACGAGACCACCCGCATAGAGCGTCAGCACGCCGCCTGATGAGACTATTCCTCCGCTGACAATACCCTGGGAACCGACGCCGTCCGTTGTTTCGGCCTGCTTGCCGACATACAGGAAACCGCCACTCATGACGGTCACGGCGGAAATGACACCTCCACTGGAAACGGTAGTTTTGGCGCCATTTTCAATTATCGCCGAAGCCACCGACGTCGTAACGGAGGTCGCGCCCGGTCCGGTAAAATCTTCAGTCGTCATCAGTTCCCCCAATTTTTGGCGAATTCAGGTACGATTCTTCAAAACCTGTCTTGGTCTCATTATTCGGGCGAATGACTAATTTTCCGGATACAAAGCTTTCCGTGCCGTTAATGCGCCAGCAGGGCGGACGTCCGCATAAACAAGAAAGCCGCCACGTTAACCGTGGCGGCTTTCTTTAATCAGGCAAAGCACTGTCAGGAACGGTTTACTGACCCTTCAGTCGCTTCGTGCACTGGCTGTAATACCCACCGCCCTTCTGGATCCAGGTCAGGCCGCCATTGCCGCCTGTCGTCTTGTTCGTGTGGTACTGATCAAGACAGGTTTTCATCCGCGCCTTGCCAGCAGACAGGGATGAGTATTTCGAAGACACCTGACTCGGGAAAACAGCGTTACCGGTATAAGTCGACGCCGTGGTCTTCTTGGTATCGGTCGCCTTGCTGGTCGCCGCCGGAGTCGCCGCCTCTGGAGAGGCCTTGGCAGTCTCGTCGCCACTCTTGTCTTCCGCCTCGGACTCCGCGCCCGCGCACTGAGCGGTCTTGAATTCCTTGTAGCTCTGACCGGCCAGCGTGCCACCTTCCTTGGCGGCCTTGAATTTCGCGTGGCATTCCTTGGCCGTGATGGCAGTTTGCGCCTCGGCTGGCGTCACACACCACGCCACACCCGCGAGCAGGGCGAGCGAGGCAGTTACCGCACGCGCGGAACTATTGAAGCCCATCGGCTTTCCTTTGCATTACTATGTCAAAACCCTGCCATGTCGGCATGACACAGCAGCATATCGACACAGAACCCAAGAAACCGGTGTCATGCAAGCCCGACAGGATATGGCAAGCTCCGCAACGCCCTGAAAAACAGGACTTTTGCGATTACGGACAACAAAAAGCAGAAGGAAGTGGAAGCATCTGAACCTGCTGCGGCCATAAAAAAAGGGCGGATCGCAAGACCCGCCCTTCTCTGAAACAGACCTGAAAGCCTAGGTCAGTTGATGCGTTCGCCATGCAGCGCGACATCCAGGCCTTCCTGCTCCGCTTCCGTGGAAACGCGCAGACCAACCAGCAGATCGACAATCTTCAGCAGGATAAACGTCATGATGCCGCACCAGATGATCGTCACGCCGACCGCTTCAGCCTGAACCAGAAGCTGGTGCAGAGAACCGGAGGTGCCCGCCGGGTTGCTCTCGGTCGCCGAGAGCGGGCCATAGGCGAAGACGCCGGTGAGCAGCGCGCCGACAATGCCGCCAATACCATGCACACCGAAGGCGTCGAGGCTGTCGTCATAACCCATCATATGCTTAAGCGACGTCGCTCCCCAGTAGCAGACGACACCCGTGATCAGACCAATGGCCAGCGCACTGCCCGGCAGAACAAAACCAGCAGCAGGTGTGATGGCGACGAGACCACCGACAGCGCCGGAGATAATGCCCAGAACAGTCGGCTTGCCGGTGCGAAACCACTCGGCCAGCATCCAGGAGACGCCTGCCGCAGCAGCGGCGATCTGCGTGGTGGCCATCGCCATGCCGGCGCGACCGTTCGCGCCCACGGCGGAACCCGCGTTGAAGCCGAACCAGCCGACCCACAGGAGAGCGGCTCCGATGACGGCATAAGTAAGATTGAACGGTGCCAGATCTTCCGTGCCATAGCCCCGACGCTTGCCAAGAACGAGGGCGCAGACAAGACCGGCGATACCGGCGTTGATATGCACGACTGTGCCACCGGCGAAATCAAGCGTTCCCATACCGGCCAGCCAGCCGAGCGGACTCCAGACCCAGTGGGCGACCGGGGCATAAACGATCAGCGACCACAGGATGGTGAACACGCACACGGCGGAAAACTTCATGCGCTCGGCATAGGCACCCGCGATCAGGGCGGGCGTGATGATGGCGAAGGTCATCTGGAACATCATGAAGACGCTCTCAGGAATGGTCATCGTCGCAGCGGCGGGGGTTCCTGCGCCGATGGTGAACGGAATATCAGCGCCCTTGCTGATATGGTCGCCCAACGTCGCGAGAAATGCCTTGGAGAGGCCGCCGATATAAGGCGTACCGTTGGTGAAGGCGAGCGAATAGCCAGCCACCATCCAGACAATCGTGATGATGCAGCAGATGCTGAAGCTCTGCATGAGCGTCGACAGAACGTTCTTTTTCCGGACCATGCCAGCATAGAACAGGCCGAGACCGGGAATCGTCATCAGCAGCACGAGCGCCGTGCTGACCAGCATCCACGCGGTATCACCCGTGTCGATGGTGGGTGCCGGAGCGGCCGCCGCGTCCTGGGCAAAAGCCGGGACGGATGAGAAGAGCGCCGCAGCACCTGCCGACACAGTGGCAAGAGCCCCCGAAACGCGAAACACGGACTTTTCCGTCGCTTCACTGTTTCGCTGCGGGGACTGCCCCGCGAACGAGGAAAACTGAATATTCATAAACGCTCGCTGCCCCCTGCCTCATTCGCGTTTTGTTTCACAAGCCGGCTCGCACACGCACAAGGTTCATCGCCATAATACTGCGATAAAACAGGCCGTTACGATCACGAAACACCGCAGAATGCACGTCTTCCACCCAGAAGACATGTATCTTACTTATACGTAGCCTATTCGAAACGAACTACTCAAGCCCATGAGACGCAAAGAAGATCATGGGATGAGCGAAAAAACCGTCAATCGCCGGAGACGCGGGTCCTCGTCCGCATGGTCACGAACTCTTCGCCCGACGTCGGATGAATACCGATCGTGCGATCAAAGTCCGCCTTGTGCAGTCCGGCGGTGACGGCAATGGCCAGTCCCTGCATCAGTTCGGGCGCATCTTCACCAATCATGTGCACGCCAATGACCTTCTGCGTGGCCTGATCCACCACAAGTTTCATCACGGTACGCCGTTCGCGTCCGCTCAGCGTGTGTCGCATCGGACGGAATTTCGAGACATAGATATCCACCGTCCCCTGTTCCGCAGCTTCCGCTTCGGTCAGACCCACGCTGGCCAGCGGCGGCGTGAAGAACACGGCTTTCGGGGTCGTCTCGAATGACCATGCACGCGCCCGGTCGGCGAACAGGCGATCTGCAAGGATATGTCCCTCCGCGATGGCGACCGGCGTGAGATTGAGGTGATTCGTCACGTCGCCAATGGCGAACACGCCGGGTTCCGCCGTCTCGAAGTGCCGATCCACCTCGATACGGCCTTCTTCCGTGCGGCGCACGCGCGTGTTTTCCAGCCCAAGCCTGCCGCTTTTCGGGTGACGCCCCGTGGCCATGAGAACACAATCGACCGTCACTTCGGTGCCGTTATCCAGCGTGACGACCAGATCGCTTCCCTCACGACGGATTCGCGTCGGGCTAGCCTTTTCATGCTGCGTCACGCCCCGCTGGCCGATGGCTTCATGCAGAGCGACTCGCAGATCCTCATCGAAGCCACGCAGCGGAAGCGGCTGCCGGTAGACCAGTTCGACACTCGCTCCGAGGCCCGCGAAGATTCCGGCGAACTCGACGCCGATATAGCCGCTGCCGATGACGCAGACGCGACGTGGCATCTCCGGCAACCCGAACACCTCATCCGACGTGATGGCCAGATCGGCGCCCACAATGTCGAGCTTCGTCGGCGTCGAACCTGTCGCGATGACGATATGTCGGGCCGTAATCCGTTCGGGTTCCGCGTTCGGGGCCAGTTCCGTCGGCGTGGTGACAACGGTGTGCGCGTCCTCGAAGCGGGCGAATCCCGTCAGAAGGCGGACGCCCGACTTTTCCAGCATCGAGACGTAAATGCCGTTGAGGCGAGAAATTTCCTTGTCCTTGGCCGCGATCAGCCGATCCCAGTGAAATGCGCCTGCCTGTGTGTCCCAGCCGAAGCCGTGACTGTCCTCGACGTAATCACCGTATTCGCTGGCCTGCACCATCAGCTTCTTCGGCACGCAACCAAGATTGACGCAGGTGCCACCCCAGTGACGCCCTTCGACCACAGCCACTTTCGCCCCGTGGCCAGCAGCGATTCGTGCGCAGCGAACACCGCCCGAACCTGCGCCGATGACCAGCAGGTCAACGTCGTAAGATGTGTCTTGAGGCATGCTGCGCTCCGCTTATTCGTGACTGTTGGCAGGGATCGGGACGAAAAACCCCGCCACACCCGTGTGTCGGGGAGGAAAGTGCCTTGTGCGGACGGTGGAGACAACTCTCCGACAGGAATTAAGAAGTTGCTTCACAAACGCTCCGCCGTCTGAGAATACCCCTGCGCGGGTTACCCCGGCATGTATCCCTGAGCATTGAAGTCGAGCGGCCATGCGGGCTTTGACCATCTGGGCGCAGGAAACGCGCGTCGGATCATCAGCAGTCAACAGGTTCTGCAAAGCTGGGATATCACGTCACCCACAGGAGGCGTGATACTTCCCGGCGGCCGGTAAAAAGCCGGGGCTCTGTCCCGCCCGCATGAAGCGACGGGACAGACCATCGGCAATCAGCGCTCGGCGAAGGCTTTCTCGACGACATAAGCGCCGGGCCGTGAGTTGTTGCCCTCGTCGAAGCCGAGGCTCTCCAGCAGTTTCTCCGTATCGGCCAGCATCTCCGGCGAACCGCAGATCATCACCCGATCCACGGCCGGATCGAAGGCCGGAAGGTTCAGGTCGCTGAAGATCTTGCCGGTCTCGATCAGCGTCGTGATGCGGTCGGTGACTGCGAAATCCTCGCGCGTCACGGCCGGATAGTAGTGCAGTTTGGATGCGATGAGTTCCCCTAGGAACTCATGTTCCGGAAGCTCGTGGCGGATGTGGTTGAAATACGCCAGTTCGCCCGAGATGCGGACAGTGTGCGTCAGCACGACGTTCTCGTAACGCTCGTAGCACTCCGGATCCTTGATCAGGCTCATGAACGGCGCGAGGCCGGTGCCCGTGGACAGGAAATAGAGATTCCGGCCCGGACGCAGATTGTCGAGCAGCAGCGTGCCCACCGGCTTGCGGCCGATCAGGACCGTGTCGCCGACCTTCACATGACGCAGGCGGGAGGTCAGCGGACCATCCGGCACGGCGATGGAGAGAAACTCCATGTGATCTTCGTAGTTAGGCGAAGCGATGGAATAGGCGCGCAGCAGCGGCTTGCCGTCCACTTCCGTGCCGATCATCGTGAACTGGCCGTTCTCGAAGCGGAGTGCCGGGTCGCGGGTGGTGGTGAAGCTGAACAGGCGGTCGGTCCAGTGGTGAACCGTCAGCACCTTCGCAGGGTAGAGATGACCGTATTCTTTCCCCGGAGGCGCAAGGTGCCACACACCCTCCTGACCCTCGACCGGCAGCAGGCCGGAGGGAGCCTCTTCAGGGGAAACGCGTGGCAAGATGTCGGACATGAGCCGGATATCTCCGTATCAGAGGCGGTGTGCAGAGGACGGAGTCTGTCGCGCGCTCGCAAAAAGACCGTACCTGCGGCAGCGCCGGGTTAGGGACGAATTTCGGGAGCGGGTTTAGGAGGAAGCGGCGGCGGGCACCAGAAATAATTTACAAACCCTGCCCTGAGGATGACGGGGTTCTTCCGGGGAAGGATGAGTTTCCCTTCCTCCGGAAAAGCGTGACCGTCCAAAAAGCATGACAGGCAGGGCAGACTGTCTTCAGCGCATGATGCCCGTATGCCCGACCGAATAACGGCCCGGCTGCGGCCAGACGGCCAGCCCGTGAGGCTCGGCGCCGACGGGAATGATCTGCATCGTGCCGCTGGTCGTGTCGATGGCATACACCACGTCATCGAAGCGACCCGACAGCCACAGAAGCTTACCGTCCTGGCTGACATTCCCCATGTCGGGGCTGCCACCGCCGGGAACCGGCCAGGTCTTCACCACCTGATTCGTCGCGAAATCAATGACGGACACGCTGCCGTCCTTGCTGTGACGCGGCCCGTGCACCTTGTGAGACCCGCGATTCGCCACATACATGACCTTCGCGTCCCGGCTCGGATAAAGCCCGTGGGTTCCGACACCGGTCGGAATAAATCCTGTCTCTTTGAACGTGTCACCGTCGACGACGAACACGCCATCGGCGTGCATGTCCGCCACATAAAAGGTTTTGCCGTTCGGGGCCGTCAGGATGTCCTGCGGCATGCCACCCTTGGAAAGCTTCAGATAACCAAGCAACTGGCGGTTGACCGTATCCACCTTGGCCAGCATGCCGCCGAATTCACAGGTGAAGATCGCGTAGCGGCCGTCGATGGAGAAACCGGCGTGGTTGATGCCACGGCACTGCGGCGCCTCGACGGAACCCTGCATCTGCATCGTGTGCGGATCACGGAAATCCAGACGGCGACGGGCCTCTGCCACGACGATCGCCGATTTGCCGTCGGGTGTGAAATACATGTTGTAGGGATCGTCCACGGCAACGGCCGGTCCCGGCTTGCCGGTCCGTGCATCGATCGGCGTCAGGCTGCCATCGGTCGTGCCTTCGGCATTGTTCGTCGCCCAGAGCGTGCGCAGATCCCATGAGGGCACGACGTGCTGCGGGCTCTTGCCGACCGGAAAATGGTCAACGACCGTCATTGTGGCCGGGTCGATGACATACACATCGTTCGACCGGAGATTCGGCACATAGATACGTGCCGGGTCCTTCGCCACTTCCGGGTTGAGATTACCGGCCCGCGCTTCGGAATAGATATTGGCGGGGTTCACCACCGGCGGCATTCCGGGAATGGTCTGCACCGTGCCCACCGGAGAAGCCGTTGCCGGTGCAACCGTCGCAGGCGGAGCAGAATCGGTCTGCGCCTCCGCCGGAGTGAGGCCAATGGCGCCGAGCAGTGCAACAACCACCGCGCCTGTCAGAAATCGATTTTTCGTCATGATGCGTCCGTAAACCTCCGCAGGGCGTCGGACATACCACACGGCACCGGACCGGCAAGCGATCTGTGTCAATTCAGACTTCTTCGTGTACTGTTTTTACTCAGAAAATCGCTCAGCCATTTCCGACAGTGGCCAGCGTGGCCGGGGGCGCATGCGCCGGTCATCCGGCATCAGCAAGCCGCGCCGTGCCGCTTCCCGGCACACTTCAAGCGCCGCCCACCCCACCATCACGGCGTTGTCGGTGCACAGTCGCAATGGCGGGGCAATGAACGGCACGCCGTGATCCGTCGCAATCCGCGTCAGGCAGGCCCGCAGCACCCCATTGGCCGCCACGCCGCCCGCCGCGACCAGGGCTGTGGGCGGTTCCATCATCGCGAAGGCATGGCGCACCCGGTCCTCGATCACATCCGCAACCGCCTGCTGAAAGCTGGCCGCCAGATCGGCAGCCAGAGCACGGGGCAGCGCCGTATTGCCATAAGGCTCAAGCTGCCGTGCCAGCGCGGTTTTCAGGCCAGAGAACGAAAAATCGCACCCGACCCTTCCTTTTAGCGGACGGGGAAAAGCAAACGCCTTCGGATCGCCTTCCCGCGCCAGTGCTTCGAGCTGCGGGCCGCCCGGCCAGCCCAGCCCGAGCATCTTGGCGACCTTGTCGAACGCCTCACCCGCGGCATCGTCGATCGTGCCGCCCAGACGACGATATTGCCCGATCCCTTCGACAGCCAGACACTGGCAGTGCCCACCGGAGACCAGAAGCAGCAGGAAAGGGAATACCAGCCCCTCTTTCGCAACGCCGGGCAGCCTTGCGGAAAGAGCATGGGCCTCAATGTGATTGACCGCGATGAAAGGTTTACCCAGTGCAATCGCCAGTCCCTTGCCGAAGTTCGCACCGACGATCAACCCCCCGATGAGACCGGGTCCGGTGCTTGCCGCAACGGCCCTCAGATCGCTGGGTATCAAGCCTGCTGCTTCCACGGTTTTCCGCGCCAGATCAGGCAAAAGTGCCAGGTGCGCGCGGGCTGCGATCTCCGGCACAACCCCTCCGAATGCGGCGTGCGCCTCCTGCGATATCACCTTCTCCGCGAGCACTGTCCCCTGCGGAGAGAGGATGGCACACGCCGTCTCATCGCATGACGACTCAATGGCAAGCAGCGGCCCCGTGGGGTATAGAACCCCCTTTGAGGCAGCGTTTCTGTCGGTCCTGTCTGGCGTCACGTCACCTTTCCTTCATCCGGTGCTGGTAATAAACACGCCCAATGGTCCCCGCACAGCCATCACAAACCTCCCCCTCTCCCGCACTCCAGAAGGTCGCGGCCGAGGCAGCCGCGCGCCGGAAGACAGCGACGCCGCAACACCGGCGCCAGCTTCCGCTGCGCGTCGGCTCGCGTGGCTCGCCGCTCGCGCTGTGGCAGACCCGCGCCTTTCTCACACGCCTGACGCGATTCTGTCCCGTGTTGCGGGACATGAACGCCTTTCAGGAGCACCTGATCAACACGACGGGTGATCAGGTGCAGAACCGCGCACTGGCCGAAATCGGCGGCAAAGGGCTCTTCGCCAAGGAAATCCACGAAGCGCTGGTGGACGGACGTATCGATTTCGCGGTCCACAGCCTGAAAGACCTTGAGACGACCCTGCCGCCCGGCCTTGTGCTCGCCTGCACCATGCGCCGCGAGGACGCACGCGATGCGCTGATCCTCGGTCCGGGTCTGAAACCGAGCGGCGATCCGAACAATCCCTATTCCGCGCTGCCTGAAGGTGCGCTGGTCGGCTGTGCGTCTGTCCGCAGACAGGCTCAGATGCTGCATGTGCGTCCCGACCTCCGATTCGGACTGCTGCGTGGCAACGTGCAGACGCGACTCGACAAACTTGCCGCCCGCCAGTGCGACGCAACACTCCTCGCCCTTGCCGGTCTCCGCCGCCTCGGCATGGAAGACCGTGCGTCCGTGGTGCTGGAACCCGCGATCATGGTGCCATCGGCCGGACAGGGAATCGTCGGTGTCACCGTTCGTGAGAGCGATGTGGAACTGCGCGAACTGCTCTCGGCGATTGAGGATTACGAAGCCCGCGCCGTCTCGACGGCCGAACGCGCCCTTCTGGCTGAACTCGACGGCTCCTGCCGCACGCCGATCGGTGGCTATGCCCGCCTGCTGACGCCGGGTGCGGGCCCTCGAAGCGCGCTGCATCTCACGGGGCTGGTCGCCTCGGAGGACGGCACCTTCCTGCTCCGCCGGGAAATTGTCGGTCCCGCAGCCGATGCCGAACGCATGGGTCTCGAACTTGGACGCAATCTGCGGGCTGACAGTCCTGCGTCCATCTTCACCGATTGACCCTGAGGCCATGAGCAGGGACACGCCCCCCCGTCGCGGCGGCGTCCTTGTCGTGCGCCCCGAACCCGCCCTGACGGAAACCCGTGAGACACTCGAACGACAAGGGTGGCTGACATGGGGGATGGAATCCCTCATCGTCTCCCCCCACACCCTACCACTCCAGACAGGCATCGCGGGCGTGCTGATCACCAGCAGTCAGGCTCTTCCGGCGCTGGCCGGATCGGTATCGCGCGACGTTCCCATTTACGCGGTGGGCGATGCGACTGCCGCACGTATCAGTGCCCTCGACTTTCCCTCCGTGATCAGCGCCAGCGGCAACGCCGCGCAACTGGCGGACCTCATCAAAATGCAATGTTCGCCAGCGGGCGGTCCGCTGCTGCTGCTGTCGGGACAGAAACAGGGGCTGGATCTCGCCAGCAGCCTCCGTGTGTCCGGTTTCCAGATCCGTCGGCGCGTTGCCTACAGCACAATGCCCGCACACTCACTGCCGCCGGACACGCTGCGCGCTCTGCATGAAAAACTGATCGGTACCGTCATGGTTTTTTCCACGGCAAGTGCCCGAGCCTTCTGTTCAGCCTTCATCCAGTCAGGGGGTTCATTTCAGGGCCTGCGTGGCATCACTATTTCTGAAAATTCATCGAAAGAACTACGCAAAAATGGTTTCGGGCAGACCGCGACGGCAGCCACGCCGGACATGCGGGCGATGATTGACCTGCTTGAGCATTATGGCAAATCACCTTCTCAGCCCTGAATATTTTCTGACTGACTTTGGGCTTCCATCCATATCGGACACATGCTGACCCTGCTTATGTCCTCCGCACGCCGCACGTTTCAGGAGCAGTCAATGACCACCCCATCACCCGCCGATGCACGCGATACGGAACTCGCCGCGCAATATGAGGCGTATCCTTATCCCGAACGTGATCCACGCGACGAGAGCAAACGTCTGCTGATCGGTAGCCCCAGCCATTTGCGGGAAATAGATTACTGGGTGTTCGGCGCGCGCCGTCCGCGTAACCAGCCCTTACGGGCTCTGGTCGCGGGCTGCGGCACTGGGGACGGCGCCATCATGCTGGCCACACAGATGGCGCGGGTAAACCGTCCGGGGGAAGTTGTCTGCCTCGACCGCTCGTCGCAGGCTCTCTCGATTGCGAAAGCGCGCGCCGAAGCAAGAGACCTGCCCAATATACGTTTCGTTCAGGGCTCCTTGATCGACCTTGAAACCCTGAATCTGGAGTTATTCGATTACATCGACTGTTGTGGCGTTCTTCATCACCTTCCAGATCCCGCCGCCACCCTGAAAGGGCTCGAACAGCTTCTCACACCGGGCGGGGGCATGGGGCTGATGGTCTATGCACCCTATGGGCGGACAGGCGTCTACATGATGCAGGAAGCTCTTGAACATCTGACGCCTTTTTCCGAACCACCGACCTCTCGTCTGGATATCGCCAAACGTGTGATGCGGCATCTCCCTGCAACAGCATGGCTTCATCAGAACGGAAATTTCGGGGATCATCTGAACGGCGGGAACGCCGGTCTCTATGACCTCATCCTGAATCCACGGGACCGCGCCTATACCATCGCGGATTTTCTCGATCTTCTGGAAAGCACGGGTCTGGAATCATCTTGCCTGATGGAACCGGCCCGTTACGATCCGGCACTGTTCCTCCCGGACCCAAAACTGCGCCAGCGTGTCGAACACATGAACTGGCGCGACAAAGCCATTGTCGCCGAAGCTCTCACGGGCAACATGGCGACGCATGTGGCCTATGTGGTCCGCAAAGACGAGCGCATTGTGCCACCGAACGCCGACGATACCGCCGCCATTCCCATCATGAGGGAAATTCCGGGGATTGAACTCGCGAAACAGATTCTGCCTAACTGTACACTGCCTTTTTCATTCGGCACTCTTGTCGTGCCGGTTCCGCTCCCCACTGCCGCACGCAGCATTCTGCCTCTGATCGACGGCGAACGCACTGTGGGAGATCTTGCCGCCTCCATGGCTGAACGTGGCATGTCGGAAAACAAATTCTTCACGGTATGGAAAGAGCTTTTCTCGACGCTGGAAAGCCTGAACCGTGTCCTGCTACGGTCCGCGATATAAACGGGTTATAGGAACGATCCTGCCCGGATGAGGAACATTTCCTTCCAGCGCATGAAACCAGCTTCAGTTTTCCTGATCCATCCGTAGCAGTTCAAGCGCTTTCGCAATGATTTCCGCTGGCGATTCAGATGCTTCCAGCAGCAACACATGCTCTGCGGACTGCGGCTCTTCCAGCGTATCAAGCTGGCTGTCCAGCAGGGAAGGCGGCATGAAATGCTGCCTCCGCCCTTGCAGCCGACGCGCCAGTTCCTCGCGAGGAACCTTGAGGAACAGGAACGTCACAGCCAGACCATCCTGCCTCAGAATGTCGCGATAACGCGCCTTGAGTGCCGAGCAGGCGAGAATACCGCCACTCCCTTCGCGCGCGCGGTCGGCCATCCAGTGGCGGCACTTTTCAAGCCATGGAAAACGATCTTTATCCGTGAGCGGCGTGCCGCCAGCCATCTTCTCGATATTCTCAGGAGGATGAAGCGCGTCACCTTCCTGAAACGGCCAGCCGAGCTGGTGGTGCAGCCCTTCGGCAACCAGCGACTTGCCGCTGGCCGACACCCCCATCACCACGAGGAGACGTGGCCTGATATCTGCCGCACTGGAGTGCTCCATGATCCGGCTTCTCCCGTGTCGCCTGCGCAGAAAGGGATGGGTAATCCTCCTCCGCACTGGTGATAAGATCTTTTCAGCCCACGCCCCTACCCTACGGCCAGACGGGAAAGACCTTCACTGCCCGCAACGACGGCTTCGGTCGCCATCCCGACGAACAGACCGCTTTCCACCACACCGACCACGGAACGAATGTCCTGCTCAAGCTGTGCTGCATCGACAATCTCATGGAATTTACAGTCGAGAATCAGATTGCCACCATCGCTGACAAAGAATGCACCGTCACGATTACGACGCGGTGACGCCTGCGCTCCGAATTTTTCGAGATGACGCACCGTCGCTTCCCACCCGAAAGGCGTGACCTCGACCGGAAGCAACGTCTTCATGCCAAGATGATCGACAAGTTTGCTGTCATCCGCGATGATGACCAGCCGCGAGGATGCCGCGGCCACGATCTTCTCCCGCAGAAGCGCGCCGCCAAGTCCCTTGATCAGATTGAGCGTGCCCCGCTGGATTTCGTCGGCACCGTCAATGGTCAGATCGACCGTTGCATGATCGGCGAACGTCGTCAGAGGAATACCAAGCCCCTGCGCCTGCTGCTCGGTCGCCACGGATGTCGGAATCGCCACGAAGCGCAGCCCCTCATCCTTGTGACGACGCCCCAGAGCGTCCACCACGAAGGCTGCCGTGCTGCCCGTGCCAAGACCGACCACCATGCCGTCCCTGACCATCTCAGCCGCGAACTCCGCTGCCTGACGCTTATATTCGCTCGCGCTCATCTCACTATCCCTTCCCGGTGGCCTGCCCTGCGGCCTCCCTGTCAACAATCCACACGACCTCGCCTTCCGAACGGATATGGCTCGCCGGTTCCACCGGATCGCCTACCCTAACCCGTTCGAGAACCGCCGCTTTAGCTGCCCCTGTCACCAGAAACAGCACATGGCGGCTAGAGGCGATCGCCGGATACGTCAGCGTCAGTCGCGTGTGGGGCGCGTCATCCGGCACACAGGACGCGACCCAGTGCGTCTTTTCCTCCAGAACGGGCTGTCTTGGGAAGAGAGACGCCGTATGCCCGTTCTCACCCAGACCCAGCAGGACGACATCGAACAGGGGACGACCTGCTTCCAGCCTGTCAGCGCCATAGGCCCGTTTCAGTTCCACCTCATAGGTCCGGGCGGCTTCGTCCGCGTCCCCCTGATCCGGCATCGGATGAATATTGTCCCGTGGAACCGGCACATGCGCAAACAGGAGGGACTGCGCCATACCCCGGTTGCTGTCGGGAGAGTCGGCCGGAACGAAACGGTCATCGCCATAGAAAAACTGGGCGCGACCCCACGGAAAACGGTCGGCGTAATCCGGCTGCGCCATCAGCGCGTACAGTTTTCTGGGCGTCGAACCACCTGAAAGGGCAATCCGGAAAACACCCTTCGACTGGCAGGCCTTTTCGAGCAGGAAGCTGGCCACACGCCGGGCGACAGCGTCCGAACTATCGAGCACGACCACGGCGGCCGATGTCACATCATGACCGCCCTGCATGTCACCCGGCCTTCGGTGAAACGCGCGGCATGACCCATGTCTCAATGGCCTTCGCCCAGCCCTCGTTCTCGTTCGTGTCCGTCACGAAATGCGCGTGTGATGCCACTTCACCCGAGGCGTTGCCCATCGCGATGGAAAGCCCGGCGATGTCGAGCATCGGCACGTCGTTGGGCATGTCACCGAGACAGGCGATCTCATGAGGAGCGACACCCAGAAGACGCCCCAGTTCCCGAAGCGCATACCCCTTGTTCGCATCCTTTGGCGTCACATCGAGATAATACTGCGCCGAACGGGCGACACTGGCGCGCCCTTCCAGCATCTGGCTGATTTCACCTTCCATGCGCTCCAGCAGATCATAATCCGCGCTGGACCCGGTGATCTTGCCGACCTGCCCTTCCCACGGACCGAAATCCTTAGCCACGGTCGGGGCAATACCCAGCGTTTTATGCTCATAGGGAACATAGCCGGAGGTCGCGTCCTTCACGATCCAGTCCGTGCCACAGAACAGCCAGGCATCGACCTCGTGCACATCCAGCATGTCGAGCGTGGCTCTGACCGCATCAGGCGGCAGCACGAGAGAGGACAACACCTTTCCCTGCGCGTCCCGCACGAGCGCACCGTTCATGGCCGCATAGGGCGTCGTCAGATGCAGGGCCTCATGATACCGTTCGACGCCGACTACCGCGCGACTGCTGACCAGACACACGGCCACACCTGCCGCATTCAACTTTTCGATGGTGTCCACGCTGCGCCGCGTGACCTGCTTCTCCGGTGTCAGCAGCGTCCCGTCCATGTCGGTGACGACAAGACGCACACTCTCCGTCGGAGCCAGCTTTGCGTCATGCCTTGCAATGTCATCAACTTTCACAGCAACACTCCCGGAAGAACGGATGGTTCTTGTTATTTCTGTTCAACGTGGCCGCCAAAGCCGAACCGCATGGCCGACAGCACTTTCTCGCCATAGGTATTGCCGCTACGGGACCGGAACCGGGTGAACAGTGCCGCCGTCATCACAGGCACCGGAACTGCTTCCTCCATCGCCGCCTCGATGGTCCAGCGTCCTTCACCGGAAT
This sequence comes from Acetobacter conturbans, assembly GCF_011516755.1. Taxonomy (GTDB): domain Bacteria; phylum Pseudomonadota; class Alphaproteobacteria; order Acetobacterales; family Acetobacteraceae; genus Acetobacter; species Acetobacter conturbans. Next base: position 78,611 of record NZ_WOSY01000010.1, read on the forward strand.
CCTGAACCTCGCCGCTGAATTCGGACAATTCACCGTTTTTCGCCATGGCTTCGGCGGTCAGGTCCAGCAGCCATGACGACACCACGCTGCCGCGACGCCAGACTTCAGCAATGTCCGCCATGTTCAGCGTGAAGCGCTCATCTTCTGGCAGAAGCGGCGAATCCTTGCTCTTCATGACGTCAAATCCTTCCGCGAAGGCCTGCATCATGCCGTATTCGATGCCGTTATGGACCATCTTCACGAAATGGCCCGAACCCGCCGGACCACAATGGAGATAACCCTGCTCGGCGCGGGCATCGAGCCCTTCCCGGTCGCGATCCGGGGTTGGCGGAATGTCGCCGTTGCCCGGCGCCAGCGCGCTGAGGATGGGATCGAGATGCCCCGCTGCCTCTTTCGAGCCACCAAACATCATGCAGTAGCCACGTTCCAGCCCCCACACGCCGCCGGACGTGCCGACATCGACGTAATCGACGCCCCGATCCTTCAACTGAGCCGCACGCCGCAGATCGTCCTTATAATAGGTGTTGCCCCCGTCAATGAGGATATCGCCCTTACCGAGCATTCCTCCTACCGACTGGACGGCAGCCTCGGTGATCTCTCCTGCCGGCAGCATCAGCCACACGACTTTGATCTCACCAGACAGTTTCGACACCAGATCGGCTTCGGACTCAGCCCCGTTGGCACGACCACCCTCGGCACGCTCCACGGTTTTCTTAACAGCTGCCGGGTCACGGTCATAAACCACGACCTCATGCCCGTGACGTGTGAGGCGAACGGCAATGTTGCCGCCCATACGGCCAAGACCAACGAGTCCGATCTGCATGTCTTTTCTTCTTCCCTGTCCGCTCAGATCGCGGCCCTGATGGCCGAAGCCAGTGTCGTCAGACCCTTTTTCAGGTCGCCTTTAATGTGCACACGCAACGCACGCCGACCACGCTCGGCCAGCACATCGAAATCACCCCGCGCCTGAGCTGCCTTCACGACACCAAAGCTGTAACGCGCCCCCGGCACGGGAAGATCATGCGCGTCATCCGCCGTGATCTGAAGGAAGACACCCGTATCCGGGCCTCCTTTGTAAGCCTGCCCCGTGGAGTGCAGGAAGCGCGGACCGAACTCGGCAGCCGTTGCAATCGTCTTGGCGTCACGGATGGCAAGACGTGTGTGCTGAATCCACTCGATGCTGCTCCGGTCACGCTCGATATAAGCCAGCAGACCGACATAATCGCCTGCCTTCACCCTGTCGAAATGCGCCTTCAGGATCGCCTGCGTGGTGTCGCCCTTCAGAAGCTCGGCATTCTTCCTGTCCGCGAAGAACTCCAGATCGCCATCCGTCGCAAACGGTGATTCCGGCGGCAACGAGCCGGTTTCATTGTAAGCGGCTGTCAGCTTCTTCGTTTCGATCTTGCTGGCTTCGACATCCGGCTGATCGAACGGATTGATCCCAAGGAACACCCCGGAAACTGCCGTGGCGATCTCCCAGCGGAAGAACTCCTGCGCGATCTGGCGACGGTCATGCAGGTTGATCGTCACGACGGGTTCACCGGCGTCGATCAGCGTGCGAACTGCCTCGTCCTGCTCATGCGAATGCTCGCTGGCCAGACGGAAATAGACGAAGAGCCGGTCCTTGCCGTAATGCGTCGGCCCCGCCAGCGTCTCATCGTCGATGGGGATCAGCCCTTTGCCGCGCTTGCCGGTCGATTCCGCGATGAGCTGCTCAGCCCATGCGCCGAAATCCATCACCTGCTTCGTGGCAATGATGGTGATCTTGTCGCGCCCAAATTTCTCCGCACCGACACCGAACACGGTGCCGAGCAGCACACCGGGATTGGCCGATGGCGGCACGCTGCCATCGCACGCTTTCACGCCATGCAGCGCGTCTTCCAGAAACAGCTTCAACGGAACACCGGATGCCGCCGCAGGAACCATGCCGAAGTTCGACATGACGGAATAACGACCACCGATCTGCTTCTCGCCGTGAAAGACCTTCCAGAAACCGTCCGCTGCGGCCTTCTTTTCCAGTGCCGAACCGGGGTCCGTCACCGCGACAAAATGCTCGCCAGCCTTCGCACCGATTGCCTTCTGCGCGACATCGAAGAAGTAAGACAGCATAATGTTTGGCTCCAGCGTGGAGCCTGATTTGGACGAGACGATGAACAGTGTCTCTTTCGGGTCGATCTTACCCTCAAACGTACGGACCTGCTGCGGATCGGTGCTGTCCAGCACATAAAGATGACCGTAGCCCTCATGCTTGCCGAACGTCATGGCCAGCACTTCCGGACCAAGGCTGGAACCGCCCATACCCAGCAGCAGAATCTGCTTGAACCCGCGCGCCTTCACTTCTTGCTGGAAGGCTTCCAGTTCGGTGAGGTGCTCCAGACGATCACTGACGATATCAAGCCATTTGAGCCACTTCGCCTCGGTGCCGTTCGTCCACACTGAAGCGTCTTTCGCCCACAGGCGACGGATCGTGCCTCCCTTGCGCCATTCTTCAAGACCGGCCTTCACGGCATCGTCGAACTCTTTCGGCAGGGAAAGTTTCGTTTCCGTCAGCTTCTTGCCAAGAAGCTCGTTCTGCTTCTTCGCCACGGAGCCCAGGAGACCGTCGAAGGCATCCTCGAACGAGACGACGCCTTCATCGACCAGCTTCGTCGTCATGGCGTCAAGATCGAGACCAAGGCGCTTCACCTCCGCCATGACCTGCTTCGCGGCATCGACATTCTCTCCGAGAGAGGCATGAGCCGTCCCGTGATCGCGAAAGGCATCCAGCGTCGCGGGCGGCAGCGTGTTGACTGTCTCCGGTCCGATCAGCCCATCGACATACAGGACATCGCTGTAGGCTTTGTCCTTGGTGCCGGTCGATGCCCACAACAGCCGCTGCGGCTGCGCACCGGCGGTCTTCAGCTTTGCCCAGCGCTCGCTTTTCATGATCTCCTGCCAGTGCAGGTAGGCCATCTTGGCGTTGGCAATGGCCACCTTGCCACGGATGGCTTTCAGGGCCTCGGCATCCTTGTCACCGGCCTTTACGCGACGGTCGATCTCGCCATCCACCTTGCCGTCCACGCGGCTGACGAAGAACGAAGCCACGGACGCGATGCCGGACACGCTCAGGCCGTCCTTGTGGCGCGCTTCAAGGCCGGAAATCCATGCCTCGACCACCGCCTTGTACATGTCGAGCGAGAACAGCAGCGTGACGTTGATGTTCACCCCATCCGCGATCTTCCGATGGATGGCAGGCAGGCCTTCCTTCGTGGCCGGGATCTTGATCATCAGGTTCGGCTCGGAAACCGTGTGCCAGAGCCGCCCGGCCTCCTCGATGGTGGCCTCGGTGTCCCGCGCCAGATAAGGCGAGACTTCGAAGCTCACATAGCCATCCTCGCCTTTCGTGCGGTCGAAAACAGGCTTCAGGACGTGGGCTACCTCACGGATATCCTCGACGGCCAGCCGCTCGTACAGTTCACCGGCCGAGACGATTTCCTTACCGAGAATATCCCTGATCTGGGCGTCGTAATCAGTGCCCTCGCCCATCGCCTTCTGGAAGATGGCAGGGTTGGAGGTCACCCCCCTGATGCCGTCCTTCTCGACGAGAGCGGCCATTGAGCCATCCCGCGTGTAGCCTCGACGCACAAAGTCCAGCCAGGGCGACTGCCCGAACTGCTCCAGCGCGCACAGGGGACTTTTGCCGCTCGCGGATGAAGCGTTCATGGACCAATTCTCCTCAACGTCGGCAACCGAGCCTGCCGATCTGTTCAATCAAACAAAAACCCCGCGTCCGGAACCGGACGCGGGGGCGGGAAATCAGAGGCTGGCCTGGCGCTTTGCAGCAGCAAGGACCGCCTCAACCGTAAATCCGAACTTCTTCAGCAGGGCCGAAGCAGGAGCCGATGCACCGAAGCCGTGCATGCACACAACCTCGCCCGTCAGGCCGACATACCGATGCCAGCCGATGGGAGAAGCCGCCTCCACTGCCACGCGGGCCGTGACGGAGGGCGGAAGCACCTCATCGCGATAGGACTGAGGCTGCTCTTCGAACAGTTCCCACGACGGCATGGACACGACGCGCGACGCCACGCCTTCCGCTTCCAGCTTCTCATGTGCTTCGATGGCCAGAGAGACTTCGCTGCCTGTCGCGATGATGATGACAGCGGGGGTTTTGCCACTATCAGCCAGCACATACCCCCCCTTCGCCAAGCCAGCGGCGGAGGCATATTTGCTGCGATCCAGCGTCGGCAGATTCTGGCGACTCAGCGCCAGCACGGCCGGACGATCGCGGAACGGGATCAGGGTGCGCCATGCCTCCACAACCTCGTTGGCGTCACCCGGACGGATCGTGACGATGCCCGGCGTCGCACGAAGCTGCGTCAGTTGTTCGATCGGCTGATGCGTGGGGCCATCCTCGCCAACGCCGATGGAATCATGCGTGAAGATGTAGATCGCCGGCAGATGCATGAGAGCCGAAAGACGGATCGGCGCTTTCATATAGTCCGAGAAAATGAGGAATCCCGCGCCATAGGGGCGCAGGCCGGACAACGCCAGACCGTTGACGATGGAGCCCATCGCGTGTTCGCGCACACCGAAATGGAAATTGCGCCCGGCATAGCTTCCGCCCCACGCTTCCGGCTGGAAAGCGCCACCATTCTTGATCAGCGTCTTGGTGGAGGGCGCGAGATCAGCGGAGCCGCCGACAAGCCAAGGGAGATTCTTCGCAATCGCATTCTGCACTTCGCCGGAGCTGGCGCGGGTCGCAATGCCCTTCGGGTCCGCCGGATAGGACGGAATGTCCGCATCCCAGCCCTTCGGCAGGTCGCCGCTCAGGATCAGGTCAAGTTCCGCGGCTTCAGCGGGAAATTCCTTGCGATAGGCCGCGAACAGATCCGTCCACGCCTTGCTGGCCGTAGCACCGCGCGCACCGAGACGCTGCTGGAAACGCTCCGTGACGCCCTCCGGCACATAGAAGCTCTTGTCCTCCGGCCAGCCATAGGCGCGCTTGGTCGCCGTGATCTCGTCAACACCGAGAGGCTCCCCGTGCGCTGCCGCCGTTCCGGCTTTTTTAGGCGAACCCCACGCAATGACCGAATGAAGCACGATCATCGTCGGACGATCGGTCTCTGCTTTCGCCTCGGCAAGCAGCTTGCTGAATGCTTCCGTGTCGTTGGCGTCGGCAAGCGTCAGAACCTGCCAGCCATACGCCTCGAAACGCTTGCCGACATTTTCCGTGAATGCGAGTTCGGTGGACCCCTCAATGGAGATCTGGTTGGCGTCATACATCCAGATCAGGTTGCCGAGCTTCAGATGCCCCGCCGTGGAGGCCGCCTCGCTCGACACGCCTTCCATCATGTCACCATCGCCGCACAGCGTGTAAACATGATAGTCGAACAGCGGGAAACCCGGCTTGTTGAAGCGGGCCGCCAGCCATTTCTCGGCGATGGCCATGCCGACCGAGTTACCGCAACCCTGCCCGAGGGGACCGGTCGTCGTCTCGATGCCAGCGGTATGATGATACTCGGGGTGGCCCGGCGTCTTCGAATCAAGCTGACGGAACTGCTCGAGATCCTCGACCGTCAGGGACGGCGCATTGAGCACCGTGCCGTTCTTCACATCGCGCACGCCACTGAGGCAGATCAGCGAATAGAGCAGCATGGAAGCATGTCCGACGGACAACACGAAGCGGTCGCGGGCAGGCCATAGCGGATTGGCCGGGTCGTAGTTCAGAACATTCTGCCACAGCGTATAGGCCACGGGAGCCAGAGCCATCGGTGTGCCGGGGTGGCCGGAATTCGCCTTCTGAACGGCGTCCATCGACAGAGTACGGATCGTGTCGATGCAGATCCGGTCGATGTTGCCCGCAGATGCGCCGCCAGTCTCAGGCGCGCGGCTCGCATCGGCCATACCGTTTGCAGCGCCCCACTCAGTGGCATGGAAAGAACGCATTATGAACGATCCTCTATCAAACAGGCCCACGGCGGAGACACATCCGGCACGACGGGCCATACAATCACACGCGCCTCCGAGCCCGGCAAGGCATCAGGCGCGAACGTTTCGCAAACGGATCTGCCGACTCAAGCCCGTAGCCGCACTCCAGTTCCGGCAATCACGGTCTTGTGAGCAGACCCGACCTCAGGCTCCTGCCGCCAGCGCCCGCACACCGATATCCCGGCGCCAGACCGCGTCCTGCCAGCGGATCGCCGCCACGCCCTGATAGGCCGCCGTTACAGCCTCTTTCAGAGTCGGTGCCGTCGCGCACACCGCCAGCACACGCCCACCGGCCGCCACGAGGTTTCCATGCGGATCGCGCGCTGTGCCCGCCTGAAACACACGCACGCCCGGAATGGCCTCGGCCTGCCCGATCCCGTCGATCAGGCCGCCTTTCGCATAGCTGCCCGGATAACCCTTAGCCGCCATGATCACCACCGCCGAAGCATCGTCCGAGAAGGAGATGCGCACATCGGTCAGCGACCCCTTCGCCACGGCGGCCAGCGCGGGCAACAGATCCGACGTCAGACGCGGCAGCAGCGCCTCCGCCTCCGGATCACCGAAGCGCACATTATATTCGATCAGTTCCGGTCCGGTAGCGGTCAGCATCAGGCCAGCGAAGATCACCCCCCGAAACGGCGTGCCGCGACGCACCATCTCGGCCAGCATCGGGCGGACCAGAATGTCGAGCGCCTTTTCCTGCGCGTCGCGGTCGAACCCGGCAGGCGGCGATACCGCACCCATGCCGCCGGTGTTCGGTCCGGTATCACCATCGCCGATGCGTTTATGATCCTGCGCGGCACCGATCAGCACTGCCGTTTCGCCCGAGCAGAACGCGAAGAGCGAAACTTCCTCGCCCACCAGACATTCCTCGATCACCACCGAGTGCCCTGCATCGCCGAGCTTGTTGGAGGTCATCATGTCGGTGACGGCGTCTTCCGCCTCCGCTGCCGTCTGGGCCACGACCACGCCTTTACCGGCGGCAAGACCGTCGGCTTTCACCACGATCGGCGCGCCACGGCGACGCACAAAGGCAATCGCGTGTGCCGGATCGGTGAAACGCTCCCACTTTGCGGTCGGGATACCTGCGGCGTCGCAGATTTCCTTGGTGAAGGTTTTGCTACCCTCAAGCTGTGCCGCCGCTCTGGTCGGTCCTGCACAGGGAATTCCGGCTTCTTCGCAGGCATCAGCCAGTCCCGCGACCAGCGGCGCTTCCGGCCCGGGCACCACGAGGTCGATGCTTTCCTTTTGCGCAAAAGCGACGAGAGCGGCGACATTTCCGGCTCCGATGGCGACATTCGTGCCGCACAGCGCCGTGCCGGGATTCCCCGGCGCAATGTAGAGCTGCGTGAGGGCTGGCGATTTCGCCAGCGCCACCGCAAGCGCGTGCTCACGGCCACCCGAACCAACCAGCAGGACTCTCATCGCTTCACCTTCTTTCCGGCACGCATAGGCTGCGGCTCTTGTTGAGAACGCTGCGTCTGTAGCATAGGGTCGCGTCATGGACGATGGCTCTCCGACCCCACCCTTCGGCAATGTGCCGGAATATTCGGTCTCCGAAATTTCGGGGGCCATCAAGCGGACCCTTGAAGGCACGTTCGGACGTGTGCGGGTGCGCGGGGAAATCACGGAGTTCAAGCGCTACAGCTCCGGGCACCTCTACTTCTCGCTGAAGGATGAAGGCGGCAAGATTTCCGGCGTCGTCTGGCGCGGCTCGGTCTCGCGTCTCGGGCTGGTGCCGGAAAACGGACTGGAAATCATCGCCACCGGGCGCGTTTCTTCCTATGGCGAACGGTCCAGCTATCAGCTCATCGTTGAAAAGATGGAGTATGCGGGCGAAGGTGCGCTGCTCGCCCGGATCGAACGATTACGTAAGAAACTCGCGGATGAAGGGCTGTTCGACGCCGACCGCAAGCGGCGCATTCCCCGCCTACCCAGCGTCATCGGCGTTGTCACCTCGTTGCAGGGCGCCGTGCTGCACGACATCCGCACCACCATCGCCCGACGCTTTCCCCGTCATCTGCTCATCTGGCCCGTCGCGGTGCAAGGCGAAGGTGCTGCGGCACAGATTGCCGGAGCCATTGAGGGTTTTCGTGAACTCGGCCACCCCGGTCCGGGCAAGAGACTGCCGCGTCCTGACGTCCTGATCGTGGCGCGCGGCGGAGGATCACTGGAAGACCTGATGGCCTTCAATGACGAGGCCGTTCTCCGCGCCGTCGTCGCGTGTCCCATTCCGCTCATTTCCGCGGTTGGGCATGAGACCGACACGACACTGATCGATTTCGTCTCCGACATGCGCGCACCGACGCCGACGGCTGCCGCCGAACTGGCCGTGCCGGTGCGCGACGAACTGCTTGCCGACCTCACGCATCGCGCCGCCCGGATGGGAAGCGCGCTGAACCGCGTCGCCCAGACTGCCCGACTGCGCCTCGACCGTGCGGCTTCCGGTCTGCCGGACCTGCCTGCCCTGCTCAGCACGGCCCGGATGCGGCTCGATGACCGCTCGCACCGGCTTGATCTTGCCCTGCCCTCACTGCTGGAACGTCGCAAGGCCGCGCTTGTCGCCGCCGAACGGCGCATGCCGGTTGCGGCGACTTTGTTCAGCGACCGCCGCTCCCGCCTTGCTCTCGATAACGCCGCGCTGGGTGCAGTCATGACGGCGGCGCGGCGCGCGGCTGACGCCCATCTCGGACGCACGCGCCTGACCGTCGCCCCCCTTCAGGCTCTTTGCCGTGAACGGCAGGCACGTCTGACCGGCGTGGCGAATGTATTGGACTCTGTCTCGCCGCGTGCTGTACTGGAGCGCGGTTATGTTCTTGTTCGGGACGCAGCCGGAGAGCCCGTCACACGCGCGACGAAACTGCACAACGGCAATCATGTCACCCTTGTCTTCGCTGACGATGAACGTCACGCGCGCATCGAAGACCGCAAGGCAACAACTCAGGGAGCCCTGGACCTGTGAAAAAGTTCAAAGACAACCTCAGGAATTTCAAGGCGCCCAAAATCGATATGCTCAAGGAGCCGCCGGTCGATCACGAACTCAACGAGCACCCGGCCGACAAGCTGTTCTTCATCGTCACGATCGTCCTTGCGTCGCTGTCAATGGTGATCTTTATCGGCGGATCATTCGTGAAGGCCATCAGGATGTCGGAGCAGCCCCCAGCGGTGGAACAGACAATAGCGCCTGCTGGAGATAACCAGAAGCTCGCGCCCGAGAAGAACTGACACCGCGCGCTTATACGCTGGATCAGGATCAGGAAAACGCCGCACAGAAGTCAGACTTATTTCCTCACTTAGTGAGACGTGACAGGATTTTTCTGTCCGCCCCATCTGAAATCAGAGACCTGCGGCTGTTTCTTCCCCTTGGCGCAACATCCTGATCGGCGAACCGACAAGCGCAACCGACAGGATGCCCGCAACGACCAGCGCTCCTGAGCACATATACCACGCCATATCGAAGCGCCCTGTCCAGGACACGATATATCCTGTGACAATCGGTGCGAACAATCCGAGAGAATTGCTGCATGTCAGGGTCACGCCCGTGACCGTGCCGATCTTCTGCCCGTCTTCCAGCATATCCGTCAGCAAAGCCGTGTTCGCCCCATTGGCGGCAATCAGGCAGCCCAGAGCGCCCGACATCACCAGCAAAATCGGCGTCATCGTGTGAAAAGAAGGAAGCAGTCCGATAGTCGATGCACCAGCAAGACAGGCACCGACAATGAAACGTCGGCGCGAGGGTGAAGGATTGCTGCGAAAGACCAGGCTCTCCAGTATCTTTCCAATAATGATGGCACCAATGGCAGCCGCCAGATAACAGAGCGCCGTTCTCGTCCCCGTGCCCGTGATGTCGATATGCAGTTCATGGATGAGATAGAGCGGCATCCACGACATCATCAGGAAATTCAGGTAATTCTGCGTGCACTGCACGACAAGAATTCCAACAAACGACGAAGAACGAAACAGATTCTTCACTTCCGCAAAAGAGATACTCTTTCTGGAAGAAAGCGTCTTTCCGACAGACGGATTCCGGTAAACCAGCCACCAGACCAGCGACCAGGCGAAACCAATAATACCCAGAATGACGAATTCAATGCGCCAGTTGAAGAGTGTTATCAGCCACGCCCCTGCTATCGTGCCACCGGCCAGACCGAGCTGCATGCCGGTCAGCAGAACAGTCATGACAGAACCACGCTCTTTCGGAAGCGCCCAGTTTCTGACAACGGTTGCGCCAACGCCAAATGTGGGGGCCTCACCAACACCAAGCAGAACGCGGGTGAGAAGAAACTGGGAGATGTTCTGCACCATGCCACCGAGAAGCATGGCAAAGGACCAGAGAGATACGGCAAGACTGCCGACCAGACGCGCACCCACTCTGTCCAGCAGCATGGTCGATGGCAGGTTCAGCAGAAAGTACGACCACAGAAAGCTGGAGGATACCCAGCCCATCTGCACGGGCGTCAGGCTGAATTCCTTGCCCAGATCCGGCATGGCGATGGAAAGAGCTGCCCGGTCCCCATAGCTGATGACATACATGAGGAAGACCAGAAAGAAGAAGACATAGCGTGACGTCATCTTTCCCTGCTTCTGCATAGTGGTTTCCATATTGCCGGTCACTGGAAGTGACGTTGCCTGATCAGACTGCATGACAAGGAACCCTGACGTGGCACTGCGGGAGAGCGGAACATGAACGGCACATGCACAGGATCATGACTGCATTCCCTCATTTGTTGTTGTGAGCGCATCCGTTGTGACAACAGGTGGCTTTTTCGTCGGACGGTCATGACGAAGCATCCACAAACCGGAGCCAATGATCAGCAGTCCGCCGATCAGCATCGCCATGCCCGGGATCTCCCTGAACCCTAGCCAGCCGATGATCGCGGCCCAGAGCAGCCCGGAATAGGCAAACGGACCAATGGCGGAGACCTGAGCCGAGGCAAAGGCCTCGGTCTGCAGCACCTGCGAGATCCCGGCAAAAGCACCGACAGCAACAAGGCATATCGCATCAGCTATATGCGGCGTGGTCCAGATGAAAGGCAGCGGGGCAGCGGTCATCACCGTCATGAGAATGGCCTGCCACAGCGAAATGGTCGTGCTAGCTTCAGTCGCCGAAAGCTGCCTGATCTGCATGGTGGTCAGCGCCCCGACCGCCCCCTGTGCCAGTGCGATGAAATACGCCCATGTAGGCACTACCGCCGAGGCACTACCGTGAAGCAGTCCCTTTCCCAAAGCGACCACCACGACCCCGGAAAAACCTATGCACACTGCAATCCATCTTTGAAGCGACGGTTTTTCATGCAGGAGCGGAATGGAGAGTAACACCAGAAAGAGCGGCTGCGTGTAGGACAGCACCTGCTGCTCCGCCAAAGGCAGGCGCGTGACACTGACCACCACCATGATCATGCTGATCAGTCCTATGACTGACCGCATCAGATGCCCTCTGAAATGCTCTGTCCTGAGAACGATCTGAGTGCGGGATGCGATGAGCAGGACGAACGGCAGCGAAAACAGGTTACGGAAGAAAATGATTTCAAGAGCGGGCAGCGTCGATCCGGTCAGTTTCTGAAGGGCGTTGAGGAGGGCTATAAAGAACGTCGCCGAAATAAGAAGCAGTGCACCACGCTTCAGGTCATGCTTCATTTCAATCCCACCTCAAGGCACCTCATGGTCGTTTCGATCCAAGCATGAACGAACCGCACTCATGACACGTATTCCATTGCGATACAGCAACATTATATTTTCAGCAGAAACGCAGTCCCCTTATCGAAGCACCCACGTGTCCTCTCAGAGAGTGGCTAGTCCGCCAGCAGATGCGCCGGTGTCAGCACGGCCCCTGTCGCGTCGATTTCGGCCCTGATGGCCTTCGCAATGTCCAGCGAACCGGGTGTGTCGCTATGCACCAGGATCGACTTCGCCTTGACCGGAAAACGGACGCCATCAATCGTGGTCACAGATCCGTTTTCCAGAAACTGACGGACACGGGCGCGCACAGCATCCAGATCATGGATGACTGCTCCCGGTTGCCCGCGCGGCACCAGCGCTCCGGACACGGTATAGGCCCGGTCGGCAAGAAAGAGCGTATGGACACGCAGACCGACTTTTTCCGCTGCCCGTTCGGTCGGCTGCCCCGTCATGGCGAACACTGTCAGTTCCTTGTCCAGAGCCGCGATAACCCGAACAAGACGGAGAGCGCGGGCTTCATCCGCATTGGCCATGGTTCCGAAAGCTGCATGATAGCTCACATGGGTGACGCGATGACCATGTCGGGCGGCAACCCCCTGCAATGCGCCGATCTGACAGGCCAGCATCGCCTCCATGTCAGAATCGGAAACAGGCATCGCTCGCCTCCCGAAACCGATAAGGTCGGGCAAACCGGGATGAGCCCCGATGCCGATACCTTTTTCTTTCGCCAGCCGGACAGTGTGATCCATGATCGCATAATCACCGGCGTGAAAGCCGCAGGCGATGTTGGCGGAAGACACGATATCCATCAGGCTGTCGTCGTCGGCAACACGCCACTGCCCGAAGCCTTCACCCATATCGGAATTGAGGTCAATTTTCATTTCTTTCCTCCACCCTGCCGACGATTTATGGAATGGCTATAACGGGCAACCATCTGACGGAGGCTTTCGAGATACGCCTCGACAGGCTGCATTGCCGCAACACCCTGCTCATGACTGCATTTCTGAAAACGGATACGCGAACCGATTCTCGCCTGTGCCAACCGCCACAGATCACTCTCGATCACGGTCGCAATGCGCGGATAGCCACCTGCCGTATTGGCATCCGCCATCTGCACGATGGGCTCACCAGCAGGTGGAACCTGAATAATGCCCGGCACAATACCATATGAACGCAATTCAACTGGTTGATGAAGTTCCAGCTTCTCACCGGTCAGCCTGTAGCCGACGCGATTGCTCTGAGGCGTGATACGCCACTCGCAACTCCAGAACCGCTCCCGCGCCGTATCCGTAAAAAGCATGTAATCCGTTGCAGGTATTGCACGCAGGCTGATGACTCCTGCTTTCTCTTCCACTGCGTCGAAGCGAAGCGCAACGGACGGCGGCAGTGCTGCATACCCGGTCGTCAGCATCTCGCCGAGGCGAGCCCGCAGGATATCGCCTTCTTCCAGAAACCTGCCAGCCAGACCACCAAAGCCTCCACGCAACTGCGTGCTGCGTGACCCCAGAATGACCGGCACATCGACGCCACCAGAAAAACAGATATAACCCCGCGCGCCCTGCCGGGGCTGCCCGATACGGAGAACCTGCCCAGCCTCAGCAGTGGCAACCGACCAAGGAAGAAGCATGCGCCCATCCAGTTCAATGGCGGCATCAATTCCGGTCACAGCAAAGCTGAGCGGCTCGTCGAATTTCAGCGCGAACGGATAAGTCTGCAGTTCGATCCCGGCGGCATCAGCGTCATTATCCAGCAGGATATTGCCAACCTGAAGCGCCAGAGAATCCATGACGCCGGAAGACCCGACACCAAGATTACGATATCCCGGTCGCCCCAGATCCTGAACTGTGTTCAACGGGGAGGTTTCAAGGATCGTGATCACAGTTCGATACTTTCCGGATGGAAGCGGATGCGGTCCCCTATGGCGAAAAGAGCGGGAGGTTCGCGGGCAGGATCGAACAGCGAAATTTCCGTGAAACCAATCGAATTCCAGCCATTGGGGCCGGTCAGCGCTGAAATGCCCGCTTGCATCCCGCCGATGGTAACCGTTCCTGCGAGCATATTCAGGGAAGGAACCGATTTGCGCGGGGTTGCGATACGCGGGTCCAGACCATGCAGATAACCAAAACCCGGAGCGCTGCCGATCGCGCAGACCGTGTAATCATTTGCATGGTGGATCGCGATGACCTCATCCGGCGTCAGTCCGGCATGCTCGGCCACACGTCCGAGATCCTCTCCCAGCGCACCACCGTAACGCACGCCGATTTCAAACAGGCGTCCTTCGATATGACGTTCCGGGAGGGTTTCCCAGGCCTTAAGCAGCCAGTTGGTAATGCGCTCAGGGTTTTCCGGAGGGGCAGAAAAAACCAGCATCAGATTTGTCACGCCCGGAATAAGCTCCTGAACGTCATTACGGCTGCCAGCCTCTTCGATCAGCGCCCAGATCCTGCGCTGCTGCGCCATCGTGAACGCACCGGGCGCTTCAAAGAGCATGGCCCGCGTGCCGATCATGCTGATCGTCGGCGCATCTTCCGCAGAATGGAGAACCCGACCGCCTGCGAGACCAGTATTGCTTTCCGGATGATGTGTCACGTCGCCATTCAAAATACACAATCCAGCACTGTTCTTGCGACAGGAACACCAGGGCCGCCAGTTTGGACCGGGTTCGTAATGAGTCGCATCATTTAGCGGCTGGTCAGCAGATTAGGATTGTTTCCGAAATGATTTCCAGACCCATTCCCGATGTGAGGCCATCGGATAATCTTATGGCTCATCATATGAATGTGCACGGTATAGTATTATCTTATGACGCGAGAACGAACTGCTCTTGGCACTGAGATCGTTACGATACTAGCATCATTTCAACACTCTCCGCGGATAATCCTTATATTGCGGGCGCAGTGGTATTTTTGTTGCAGTATCGAGGTTATCAGCATGAGCAGTCAGCCGTATCGTAACGCTCTCGTTACCGGCGCATCCTCCGGAATAGGTGCGGCGATTGTCAGACGTCTCCGGGAAGCCGGACTGGACGTGCATGCCGTGGCGCGCGACGAGAAGCGTCTGGCGCAGCTGGCTGAAGAAACCGGCTGTATCCCTCACGCGGTCAGTGTCTCCGACCAGAAAGGCATCGAAGCCCTTATCAACGACATCGAGGTGGATGTTCTTGTCAATAACGCCGGTCAGTCGCGGACGGGCAACATCACCAAGACGACGCCGGACGATATCGACGCTCTGGTCGACGTCAATCTGCGTGCCGTTCTCCAGCTGACGCGCCTTGTCGTGCCGGGCATGATGCAGCGTGATCGCGGGCATATCGTGAATATCAGTTCCATCGCGGGTCACTATGCCTTTGCTGGTGGCAACACGGTCTATCACGCCACCAAGGCAGGTGTGCATTCGCTCTCGCAGCAGTTGCGCTGCGATCTGTTCGGCCACCATGTCCGCGTCACCGAGATTTCGCCCGCGCGTGTCGAGACGGAAGTCTTCGGCCGTCTGATCGGCGACATGGCGGAAGCTAAAAAGCGCTTCTTTGACGAATACGACTCCCTCCTGCCGGAAGATATCGCGAATTCCGTCGCTTTCGCCGTGCTGGCGCCCTCACGCATGAATGTCAGCTTCATGGAAGTGTTGCCGACCATGCAGGTCGTGGGCGGCCTCAACTTCGCGAAGAAAACAGCGGATCGGACCTGAAGTCAGTGGATATCACGCAGATCAGACGACTGACGGATCTGCTTTCTCGTACCCCGATCGAGGAACTGGAGATCGAGGAAGGAGGGCAGAAGATCAGGCTGACCCGCCGTGCAGGAAACAGCACGGCAGTCCCTTCGTCTCCTTCCTCCACTCCACCTATCCCTAGTGGGCCGACGGATGCTCCGCCCCCCGCAGCCTCACCAGTAGCGGAACGGATCATTTCCTCGCCTGCATACGGGGTTTTTCATCTTTCGCCGTCTCCCGGCACCCCGCCGTATGTACAGGTCGGAGACACTGTCGAGCCCGGACAACAGATAGGACTGGTTGAAGCCATGAAAGTCTTCAATGCCGTCAAGGCAACCGAGGCTGGCCGGATCGAGAATATCCTCGTGACGGATGGCGAAGAAGTTGAGGCAGGCTCGCCCCTGTTCCGCCTGTCATGAGCACCGAACGACGCTTTGGCAGGGTGCTGATCGCCAACCGTGGCGAGATTGCTTTGCGTATCCAGCGGGCCTGTCGCCAGCTTGGCCTTGAAACCGTGGCTGTTTATTCCGAGGCCGATGCGGACAGTCGCCATGTCCATGAGGCTGACATAGCGCTGTGCATCGGCGCACCGGCCGCATCACGCAGCTATCTCGACCCTGAAGGTCTGCTGCTGGCCGCCCGGATGACTGGTGCCACAGCTATTCATCCGGGCTACGGCTTTCTCTCCGAAAATGCTGATTTTGCCGATGCTGTCGAGGCTGCCGGGCTCACCTTCGTCGGCCCCACCGGCGACTCCATCCGGATGATGGGCGACAAGATCACGGCCAAACGCACTATGCAGGCAGCCGGTGTCCCTTGCGTGCCGGGTTCGGACGGATCGTTACCCGCCGCGACCGACGAGATTCTGGCGCTGGCCGAAACAGTCGGTTTCCCCGTCATCGTCAAGGCGTCTGGTGGCGGTGGTGGTCGTGGGATGCGTGTGGTGCATCATGCTACTGATCTTGCGGAAGCGGTCGCGCTGACAGCAAAGGAAGCACAGCAGGCATTCGGAAATCCCACGCTATATCTCGAACGCTTCATGCAGAAACCTCGGCATATCGAGATTCAGGTTCTGTGCGATACGCACGGCAATGCATTGTGGCTCGGTGCGCGTGATTGCTCATTGCAACGACGCCACCAGAAGATTCTGGAAGAAGCGCCTGCGCCGGGCATCGATCCGGCCACCATCGCCGAGATCGGCGAACGCTGCGCGGAAGCCTGTCGCAGGATCGGTTATCGCGGCGCCGGGACGTTCGAGTTTCTGTATGAAGACGGGGTATTCGCCTTCATTGAGATGAATACCCGTGTGCAGGTCGAACACCCCGTGACGGAACAGATCACGGATATAGATATCGTCGCTGAGCAGCTCCGCATCGCCCAGGGTGAACCCCTGAGAGTGAGGCAGGAAGATATCGCTTTCCGTGGCCATGCCATCGAATGCCGCCTGAACGCGGAAGATGCTTTCACGTTTCTTCCCTCTCCGGGAACAGTCACGCGGTGGGATCTTCCGGGTGGTCCCGGCATCCGGATCGATACGCATGTTGTCGCGGGCTATACGATTCAACCTTACTATGATTCGCTGATCGGCAAGATCATCAGCTACGGCGCAACACGCGAAGAAGCAATCGCCCGTCTGCGGGTGGCACTGGCGGAGATGAACGTCGAAGGTGTGTCCACCAATATCCGCCTGCATGAGGATCTTCTGGCAGACCCCCATATTCAGGAAGGGGGCATGGACATTCATTTCCTTGAGAGATGGCTTGAGGAAAGGACCGCATCATGACCGGCACACCATCACTGCTTCCGTCATTCGATTCAGTCTCCCATCCTGACGATATTGGCAGACTCGCCGACCTTCTCGTGGAGGCCGGTCTGGAAACCCTGGAACTGTCGAATCAGGACGGCTCCAGACTGTTTATAAGGGTTTCACAGCCGCAATCCGTACAGGATGAGCGGCCCTCTTCCAGCCTGCACACGGGGACGCCGACCCACGTTCATGACACGACCGTTTCAGTCAAAACACCATATTTCGGCCTTCTGAGCTATACGCATCCCTTGCGTGAGGAGCCTTTTGCACCTGTAGGCTCCACGGTTCAGCGGAGCGATGTCGTGGCTCTTTTGACCCTTGAGACGCTCCAGATTCCCGTTCTGGCAGGCGCTGACGGAGAAGTCATGGAGGTGACTGCTCAGGCCGGAGCACTGGTCGGTTTTGGTACCGAGATCATGAAAATCCGCCCGATTTCCATTTAAAACCCTGACCTGCTGATCAGGTTTTTTCAGATGCTGTTTTGTTTTCCGGATGTGAGGGAAACAAAACGGTCTACCCTTCCAAAACAGAAAAAGCCCCGAATGATCGGGGCTTCCTCTCTCATGCGCGGAAGCCATGACGACTTCCGCGCGCTTCGCTCATATTATTTCAGCGACAACACAAACTCTTCGATACGGCGGCATCCTTCGCGCAGCGTCTCGATACTGGTTGCATAGGAAATACGGAAGAACGGGCTCATCCCATAGGCTGCGCCCTGCACCGTCGCGACCTGCTTTTCTTCCAGAAGTGCCATGACGAAGTCCGCATCGCTCTGGATATGACGGCCTTCAGGTGTGGTTTTCCCGATGCAATCGCTGATCTCGGGATAGACATAGAATGCCCCCTGCGGCGTATGGCATTCCACCCCCGGGATGGCATTCAGCAAGCTGACCACGAGATCCCGACGTCCCTGATATTCAGTCGCGCGTTCGCGGAGAAAATCCTGCGGTCCTTCCAGCGCGGCCACGGCGGCAGCCTGCGCGATGGTGTTAATGCCGCTGGTGGACTGGCCCTGCATGTTGTTCATCACGGCAATCAGGTCACGCGGCCCACCACAGAAACCAACACGCCAACCGGTCATGGCATAAGCCTTGGACACACCGTTGACTGTCAGGACACGATCTTTGAGGCGTGGTTCCACTTCCGCCAGTGTACAGAACTGGAAATCATCATAGACCAGATGCTCGTAGATATCATCGGTCATGATCCAGACGTGCTCATGCTTGAGCAGGACTTCGGCGATTGCCTCCATATCCTTGCGTGGACAGCATGCTCCCGTCGGATTGTTCGGAAAATTCAGCACCAGCCATTTCGTCTTCGGCGTGATGGCGGCATCCAGGGCCGCTGCGGACAATCGGAAATTATTCTCTGCAGGACACGGAACCTGCACAATGTCCGCCCCCCCAAGTCGGGCGATATCGGCGTAGCTGATCCAGTAAGGCGTCGGCAGAACAACCTCGTCACCGGGATTACAGGTCGCCATCATCGCATTGTAGATGATCTGCTTGGCACCGTTGGCCACCAGAATTTCATCCAGCGCGTAATCGAGATTGTTATCCCGCAGAAACTTGGCCTGAATGGCTTTCTTCAGCGCCGGTTTTCCCGCTTGTGGGGGATATTTCGTATCGCCACTGCGGGCAGCTTCGACAGCGGCCTCCACCGCATGAGACGGCGTCGGGAAATCCGGCTCGCCCGATGACAGGCTGATGATTTTCAACCCCTCCGCCCTGAGGACAGACGCCTTGTCCGTCATGGCAGCAGAAGCAGAGATTCCAATCCCGTTCAGTCGATCTGCAAAGCCCCGCATCAGCGATCTCTCCAAATTTTTTCAAGAAATGTACGATTACACAGTTCCTACACTCTAAATCGTTACGGAAAAGAATAGATAGGAATGAAAATGATCTGACATCATAACATAATCATATGGGGTCAGGCTGGATGTTCGCGGATAGCCTGCCTCAATTACAGCAACTTGCCGCCCGAAATCAGATCACCTGCTGTATGTTGCAGAAAGCGTTTCGGCATGTCTTCCTTCCCGGCTTCCAAGATGACCACTGTAGCGCATGATGCAGAACATGCAGCCTTGCCTGCCCCCGGGAAGCTGGCCGAATATCGCACGGAACGCGACCTTCTGGGTGCAGTCGAAATTCCGGCTGACACGCTGTGGGGGGTCCATACCTTCCGGGCCCTCCAGAATTTCCCGATCAGCGGCACCCCCATCGGCTCATTCGGCGCGCTGGTAAACGCTCTGGTCACCGTAAAACGCGCTGCGGCCCGCGCCAACCACGCGCTCGGTTATCTGGATACAAAACGGGCACAGGCCATTGAAGACGCCTGTAGCGCGATTCTGTCTGACAGACGCTATCACAGCCATTTTGTCGTGGATGCGATGCAGGGCGGCGCGGGCACTTCGTCCAACATGAACACGAACGAAGTCATTGCGAATGTGGCACTGAAAATTCTGGGTGAGGCCCCGGGCACATATGCGGTGCTTCATCCCAATGATCATGTGAATATGGCCCAGTCCACCAACGACGTTTATCCGACGGCGCTGCGACTGGGTCTGATGCAGGCCGTTAAGCCTTTGCTTGAGGCCCTGAAAGCCCTTGCTGAGGCATTTGCGGAAAGGGCGGATATCTTCGGACAGATCCTGAAGGTTGGACGCACACAGCTCCGCGACGCTGTCCCCATGACTCTCGGGCAGGAATTCCGCGCTTTTCAGCATACGATAGAGAATGAAATCAGCAGCCTGGACAACAGCCTGTCGATGTTCCTGCAAGTTAACCTCGGTGGAACCGCCATCGGCACCGGCCTGAATACGGATACACGTTATCGCGACGCCGTCATTGCGGAACTGCGGGTCCTGACAGGCCAGAAGATTGAGTCGGTCCCTGACCTGATCGAAGCGACATCCGACGTTGGAGCATTCGTGTCCTTCTCGGGTCATCTCAAGAGGCTGGCGCTAAAACTATCCAAGATTTCCAGTGATCTGCGGCTGCTTTCCAGTGGTCCGCGTGCCGGTCTGGGAGAGATCACGCTGCCTGCCGTGCAGGCTGGCTCTTCCATCATGCCCGGCAAGGTCAATCCGGTCATTCCGGAAGCCGTCAATCAGGTGGCATACCTCGTCGCCGGTTACGATACGACAGTCACGCTGTGCGCGGATGGAGGGCAACTCCAGTTGAATCCGTTCGAACCGATGATTGGGTACTGCCTTTATTCATCACTGACAATTCTGCACTCAGCTGTGAATGTCCTGGCATCCCGATGTGTATCGGGCATTTCAGCAAACATCGTTCAGTGTCAGTATCTGTCTGAGCGCAGCATTGGGCTGGTTACGGCTCTCGTGCCGGTTCTCGGATACGACACGTGCTCGGCCATTGCCCGACGCGCTCTTACGGAAAACAGGACCGTAAAAGAACTCGTGCACGCAGAAGGCCTGTTACCTGACGATCAGCTCGAAGCACTCCTGCGTCCGGAAGCGCTCACGCGCCCCAACCTGTAGAAGCTGTTACTCACAAAGCCGAATGTGTGCCCGGCCAGTTACGGGAAGCCGCCATCGATTTGGCCACTTCGATCAGGAGTTCACGCACGGCAAGAGAGGCTTCCGTTTCCGGGATCATCTCCGGCATGCAGAGCGAGACATCTTCCTGAATGGTCGGACTCTGCAAAGGATAGATCTTCGATTTTCCCGGCACGACAATCCGGCTCGCGACTGACCAGGGCAGGATCGTACTGCCAAGCCCGTCAGCAATGGCGTACTGCAGCGTGATCAGCGCCTCTATCTCCGCGACGATGGTCGGCTGAAGTTGCTTGCGCAGAAAAGCCATGTCGATGCTTTTCCGAACAAAATTGTGCCGGGGCGGCACCAGCAGCGGGATATCGACAATATCCTGAAGCTGCACAGCCCCGCCTTCCTCGCTGGAAAGCTCAAGACTCTCGGGAGCCAGAAGAAAGAATTCCTCTTTCATGAGGGGCATGAACATGACCCCCTTGATCGGCCCGGCACCATGAATGACCGCCATATCCAGCCGTCCGGTCATGATCAGCTCGCTGTAGATGTCGTCGAAACTTTCCGTCAGATGCAGTGTGATACCCGGCAGCTTTTCGCGAACGAGATGAAGGAGTTCCACGGACAGCGTTGAGCCTGCGCTGTAAGGAGACAGGCCGACCGACACCTTCCCCACCAGCGGCCCACTTCCCTGGCTGATCTCCACCATGGCCCGGTCCAGCTGCTTGATCAGCGTTTGCGCATGACGATAAAGATCAGAACCGGCGGCCGTAGGCGTCACGCCACTTTTACTGCGTATAACGAGCTTTTTCTTGAAAGCACTTTCAAGAGTTGCCAGTTGCTGGCTCAATGCAGGCTGTGCAATATTGAGCAGATCCGCCGCACGGGAAATGGACCCGAGGTCGATAATCTTTACGAATGCCTGAAGGCGCCTGATGTCCATGTGAACCTCCGGGTCAGTCCGAGTGAAGCGAAGGCTCGAAGAGACAAGGTTCGAGGCGCTCAGTCAATGAGTTCCTCTCGCCGAACATTTGCACGTGTCTCACATGACACGGCGGATGCTGATTACAACGTCCGTCTCCACGCCGTGATTTTTCACATGCATTTCTATTTATTATTTAATTATAAGATGTTTGTCGCATTTCGGCTTAAAAAGGGAATGTCAAACGTTACATATCGATAATCTGTATGACGCCACATCATAACGATACCGTATCATATTAATTAGCTAATTTGTTGTGCTCATTTTGTGCGGTCTTCGGGAGAGTGTCATGGCGGGTCTGTCGAAAAAGAAATTATACCTTGTTTCCGGAGTAATGGTCAGCACCTTTGTTCCCACTCTTGCTCATGCGGAGACTTCTACTTCGTCGAAAAGCGTGAAGCATTATAAAGTGGAAAAAAAGGCGGTCGCTTCGGCACGCCCGGCCCATACAGCTCCCACCTCCGTTCACGCGTCCAACGCTGAAGTGGTTCATGTCGCCGTCCACAGAACGAACTCCGTTTTCAACACATCCACGCCACAGCACAGCACAACGCAGGTCACGGTCGTAACGGGTGCGGAACTCCTCAAAACCGGCCAGTCGAATGTTCTCTCCGCTCTCGCGCAGGCTAACCCGGCGATCACCACCGCAGCTCTCCCCGGTGGCGGCGCGAGTTCCTTTGTGCAGACCATGCAGCTCCGCGGCCAGTCGCCTGATGACACGCTGATTCTGATCAACGGACACCGCCGCCACATCGGTGCGAATTTCAACTCGAACTCCGGCACCAACTGGGGCAGCGAGCCCGCCGACATCTCGCTCATCCCTGTGAGCGCCATCGATCATATCGAAGTGATCACCGAAGGCGCGTCCGCTCTGTATGGACAGGATGCCATCGCGGGCGCGGTGAACATCGTGCTTAAGAAAGACACGCATGGTGGCAGCGTAAACTTCAAGAACAGTGGTTTTTATGCCGGTGACGGTCAGGCCCTCGACGGGTCGGCGAATTACGGCATGGCGATCGGCAACAAGGGCGGTTATCTTGATCTCGCCGCACAGGTTGCGCACCAGATGCCGACAACCCGTGGTGGAGATTTCTACGGGACGCTGTTCAGTGATTCACGAAACGAAACAGCAAACCGCAATGTCCAGCGGGGTCTCGGGATCCCTAAATCCACTCTGGAAACGCTGAGTGAAAACATGGCCGTGCCGTTCGGGCAGGGTTTCGAATTCTACAGCACATCGACCTTCTCTCACCGTCGGGCAAATGTTGCGGAAACGTACCGTAGCGCCGCTGCTACCGATAGCTGGATCAATCCTACCCTGTATCCCAATGGTAACCAGCCCTACATTACCATGGACCAATATGATTTTCAGACTGACAACGGTATCAGAACGCATAAATTCGGTTTTGCGTGGGATGCCTATGTCACTTACGGCCGTGACCAGCAGAAATACGGCACTAAGGATTCCGAGAACGTTTCGATCCCGGGAAGCACCCAGACCTCCTTCTATGATGGCTCTTCGATTGCCTCCGAACTGACCGCCGGCCTGCGCGGCTCCCGTTCGTTCCGCACAAGCCTTCTGCCGCGTGAAATCAATCTTCGGTTCGGCGCTGAATATCGTCACGACACTTTCCAGATGACAGAAGGTGAACCTGCTTCATGGGAAGGTCTCGGGGCTACCGATCACCCTGGTAACGTGCCTCTGGCGGTGACCGATCAGAACCGTGACGTTTATGAAGGCAACGTCAATCTTGATTTCCATATCACCAAAAAATGGGAATGGACGCTGGGAGGCCGTGCCGCGAGCTACAATAATCTCGCCACGGTGGAAACTGGGTCGATCGGCACGCGCTATGACTTCAATAAGCGCTGGGCCATTCGTGCCAACATCAACACCGGCTACCGCCCGCCGACACTGGGTGAGATGTCCTATTTCTACTCGGCGCCGTATCCGGGCTACACCGTCGATCAGATTCCGGCCAACAGCGCCATTGCCAAATATCTTGGCGCAGGGAAAATGAAGGGCGAATACTCCCGCAGCTATTCAATCGGTCTTGATGCAAGCCCGATTGATAACTTCCACATCACCGGCAATCTGTATTACATCGCGATCAATGGCCGTCTGGGCAGCACGAAATCCTACAGTGTTGACACAAGCGACACCACTCTGATGAACCTGCTTTCGGCAGCAAGCCTTACGAGTGCAACAACGCTGTCCTATTACGCCAATCTTTATAACACCCAGACTTTCGGTGGTGATCTCAACGCGAACTATACTCTGCATACCAATCGCTATGGTAAGTTCGTATTCTCCATGGGCATCAACTTTTCCGATAACGAAATCCGGTCCGCCAAAGACAACCTCGTCAATGAATACACCAAGCAGATGGTCCTGCATGCTGCCCCAAAAAACCGTGAACAGATCAGTGTAAACTGGGAAATGGGCAAATGGTCCTTCTTTGTGCAGGAAATGCGTTACGGTTCGATCATTTACATGGCATCCCCAACCGGCGCGGGCAGCGTTCCGTTCAAACAGAACCCGGGTTTCATCACGAATCTGGAACTTGATTACAAAATCATGCCTCGCTGGACTGTCGGTGTGGGCGCCAATAACGCTGGAAACAAATATCCGACCCACATTTCCCGTATTATTGCCAACACTCAGCAGGGTCTTTCCAAATACGCATCTTACTCCCCGTATGGGTTTAACGGCGGCATGTATTACGTGAAGACTTCGCTCGACTTCTGAGACCTTTTTACGAAGAATCTGAATTCCGGGGCAAAAAGACCCCGGAATATCTGAAGACTTTCCACCACCATGATCCGGAGACTGCACGTTCTCCGGATCGAGAAAAATCTTTATTCCTGCCAATCACTCAAGGATTGTCAGGAATAGGCTTTCTCCTGCCAGACGATCTTTCCGATACATTCGTGGACTGCCGGGTTTTCATACCCCTTCTCTCAAGCTCCGTTGGCAAACAGCCCACCAGCTGGTCATGTCAGCCGCACCAGATACTCATCCCGCCCGCAACCGAAGCTATGGCACAATTGCCCTTCGTGGCCTCCTGTAAATCCTGCACCGCCACGGCAGAGCCTTCCGGCAGGCTTTCATGTGCAGACCTTATGTAGGTCCAGAACATTTTTCCGCACATGATTACTCGGCGATCGAAAAACCCATCACATAATGCAGAATGTGCCCCCTGAGGCAGATACATCCTCCGCACCAAGGGATCTGAGAACCTGGATCGGTTGCGAAGTGACATATGCGGCATGGGGTAAAAACGGATAAGTCCGGGCCAGAAAGCGTGCCCCGGCCCCGCAGGCGAAAAGAGGCTACCCCCACCGGGACGAGCGGGATGCTCCAATGCCTCTCTCCGGCGGGGGTGTGCGACATTCCCAAGCAATGCAGCCGCCAGATATCCGCACAACCCGTCATCAACAGGCTCGCTTTCGCTCCTCTCGCGCTCCACCCAATCGGTAGGTGCACACCCGACTGTCAGTTGGACTGTCTACACATTTCAGAGACCTAGCCACTACCCTCTTAAAAAGAGGCCGGGCCGCCTGTTAAGGTGCGCGCAAAAGGACTGTGACAATGCGGTATGTCTTTCCTCCTGCTCCCACTCCCTCCATTCCCGTCTCCGGGACGGACTCAGCCTTTCCCGTCCGCCGCATCTGGTGTGTCGGGCGTAACTATGGCGAACACACAAGGGAAATGGGGGGAGATCCGGCCAACGATACGCCGATCTTCTTCGCCAAACCCGCTGACGCCGTCACGCTGGACCGCACACTGCCGTTCCCACTGCACACAACCGATCTTCACCACGAGATCGAACTTGCCGTCGCCATCGGTGGACAGGGCGTACATGTGCCCGCAGGGAAAGCGCTCGATCTGGTGTATGGCTATGCGCTCGCACTCGACATGACGCGCCGCGACCTTCAGGCCATCGCCAAGAAAAAAGGTCAGCCCTGGGATCTCGCCAAGGGATTCGATCAGTCCTGCCCGATCACTCCCATCCGCCCGGTTACCGAGATCGGCCATCCCACGCAGGGGCGTATTTCACTGAGCGTGAATGGCGAAATCCGTCAGAATGGCGAAATCCGTGATCTGATCTGGCCGATCCCCGAGATCATAGCGACCCTCTCCAACTTTGTGGAACTCCGTCCGGGCGATCTGATCCTGACCGGCACGCCATCGGGCGTCGGCCCCGTACTGGCAGGCGACAGGCTGGTCGGAGAATGCGATGGCGTAGGACGGCTGGAGGTCGCATACGCCACCCGGGACTGAGGGTTGCAAAGACGTTTGTCCGCACGGAACAACTCTTGCATTCGCTTTCTTTGCCCCCATATTCTTCTACAAGATCAAGACCATGGCCGCGCCGCCTCCTTGAGGGGCGCCCTCCCATGGCCCTGACCGTCGCCTCACTTCAAAGGGACACACAGGAATATGGATATCCAGAAGTTTACTGAACGGTCGCGTGGTTTCCTTCAGGCCGCGCAGACGATCGCGCTCCGCGAATACAACCAGCAGCTTACGGCCGAGCATCTGCTCAAAGCGATGCTTGATGACAATGAAGGGGCTGCCTCTTCGCTGATCAAGGCAGCGGGCGGCAATCCGCTCGGCGCTCTTTCCAGCGTGGAAGAAGCGCTTGCCAAACTGCCTAAGGTGCAGGGTGGCGGTGCCGGTCAGCCGCAGGCCACCCCCGAACTGGTTCGCTTGCTCGATAATGCGGAACAGAGTGCACAGAAGGCAGGCGATTCCTTCGTTGCGCAGGACCGTCTGCTGGTCGCTATCGCGGCGTCTGACACACCAGCCGGGCGGGCGCTGAAAGATAACGGTGCGTCTGCCGATACGCTTGAAAAAGCTGTGGTGGCGGTTCGTAAAGGCCGCACAGTGACCGGCGAGAACGCCGAGGCCGGGTTCGATGCGCTGAAAAAATATGCGCGTGACGTGACCGCCGTAGCGCTCGCTGGCAAGCTTGACCCTGTAATTGGTCGTGACGAGGAAATCCGTCGCGCCATTCAGGTTCTCGCGCGCCGTAGCAAGAACAATCCCGTCCTGATCGGTGAGCCGGGTGTCGGCAAGACCGCCATCGTGGAAGGACTGGCCCAGCGTATCGTCAATGGTGACGTGCCGGAGGCGCTTCGCAACAAGAAGCTGCTTTCCCTCGACATGGGCGCGCTGATCGCCGGTGCGAAATATCGCGGTGAGTTCGAAGAACGCCTGAAGGCTGTTCTCAAGGAGATTGAATCCGCCGAAGGACAGGTCATCCTGTTCATCGACGAGATGCACACGCTTGTTGGTGCGGGTCGTTCCGACGGCGCGATGGACGCCTCCAATCTCATCAAGCCGGAACTTGCTCGTGGCACGCTGCATTGTATCGGTGCAACCACGCTCGACGAGTATCGCAAATACATTGAGAAAGACGCGGCGCTTGCCCGTCGGTTCCAGTCGGTCTTCGTGGGCGAGCCGTCGGTAGCCGATACGATCTCGATCCTGCGTGGCATCAAGGAGAAGTACGAGCTTCACCACGGTATCCGCATTGCGGATGGTGCGCTCGTCGCCGCCGCCACGCTGTCGAACCGCTACATCACCGACCGGTTCCTGCCGGACAAAGCCATCGACCTGATGGACGAGGCATCCAGCCGCCTGCGGATGCAGATCGACAGCAAGCCTGAAGAACTCGACGAGCTTGATCGTCGTGTCATCCAGCTCAAGATCGAACGGGAGGCTCTCCGCAAGGAGGATGACTCGGCCAGCCGTGAGCGTCTTGAAAAGGTCGATGCCGAACTGGCCGGGCTGGAAGAGAAGTCCGACGCGATGAACGCCGCCTGGCACGCGGAAAAGGACCGGGTCAACGCGGTTCAGAAACTCAAGGAGCAGCTGGACGAAGCGCGTTCACATGTTGAAATGGCACAGCGCAAGGGCGATCTCGGGCGTGCGTCTGAACTGATGTATGGCGTCATCCCCGATCTCGAAGCCAAGATCGCCGAGGCCCAGAACGCGGAACAGAACAGCGCCTCCGGCGACCTCGTCTCGCAGGCCGTCACCGAGCAGAGCATTGCTTCGGTCGTGTCGCGCTGGACCGGCATCCCCATGGACCGGATGGTCGAAGGGGAGCGTACGAAACTGCTCCGTATGGAAGATGAGCTGCGTAAGCGCGTCGTTGGGCAGGAAGCAGCACTCAAGGCCGTAGCTCATGCTGTGCGCCGTGCCCGCGCCGGGCTTCAGGACCCGAACCGTCCGATCGGCTCGTTCCTCTTCCTCGGCCCGACCGGCGTCGGCAAGACCGAACTGACCAAGGCGCTCGCTGAATTCCTTTTCGACGATGAAAAAGCTCTGCTCCGCATCGATATGAGCGAGTTCATGGAAAAACATTCCGTGGCCCGCCTGATCGGTGCACCTCCGGGCTATGTCGGTTACGAAGAAGGCGGTGTTCTGACTGAAGCCGTTCGGCGGCGGCCCTATCAGGTCATCCTGTTCGATGAGGTGGAGAAGGCGCATCCGGATGTCTTCAACATCCTGCTTCAGGTTCTTGATGATGGGCGTCTCACGGATGGTCAGGGTCGAACGGTGGACTTCCGCAACACGCTGATCGTGCTGACCAGCAACCTCGGCTCGGACGTTCTGGCCCACCAGCCTGATGGCGAGACCACGGACATGGTACAGGCTCAGGTCATGGAAGTGGTGCGTGCGCATTTCCGGCCCGAGTTCCTGAACCGTCTGGACGAGATCGTGCTGTTCTCGCGGCTACAGAAGAAGGACATGACGCGGATTGTCGATATCCAGATCAGTCGTCTCCAGTCTCTGCTGACCGACCGCAATATCGTGATCAAATTGGACGATCTGGCCCATCAGTGGCTGGCCAACGAAGGCTACGACCCTGTCTACGGGGCGCGTCCGCTCAAAAGGGTGGTGCAGCGCAGCTTGCAGAACCCGCTGGCGGAACTCCTGCTGGAAGGCACGATCCACGATGGTGAGACGGTCAATGTTTCCGCCAACGGCGATGGCCTGATCATCGATGGGCGCGAAGCGGAATCTGTTCTCGGCTGATCGCCAGTTCAGTCGCGTTGATTAAAGAGAGGCTCCCATCCGGGGGCCTTTTCTTGTTTTGTGGAGGTTTTCGGGATGTTCCCCTCGCGCTCCGGGGAGATCGCCATTGCGGAGGGTGAATCTGGGTGAACACCCTTTTTCCTGCGTTGAGAACAGCCAAACAGTTTGCGCAACTTTTCCCGGCAGCCCCGCGTTCAGATTATCAACTCAACACGGAGCTATTCTCATGGACCTTCTTCGCTGGACCCTGATCTTTCTGATCTTCGCGCTGATCTCCGCCGTGTTCGGCTTCACCGGCATCGCCGCGAACTTTGCCTATATCGGTAAGATCCTGTTCTTCATCTTCATCATCCTGTTTATCGTCGGCCTGCTGTTCGGCCGCCGAGCGTGACCACAAGGACCAGTAATCCAATCAGAACCGCGCAAGCTGCCAGCCCTCCCATCACAGTGAGTGAGATGGGAAGCCAGTTGAACAGATAGGTGGGCTGATCACAGGGTTTCCCCGGATGCAGGGGCATGGAGGCCAGACGTTCAGCGATCGTCTGGCCTTTCAGTTGAGGGGCCGCACATTCCGGCAGTGGACTTGGCCAGAAACCCCACTCGACACCCGCATGAACGAGGCTCAGAACCATATCTGCCAGCAGGGCAGGCACTCCCAGCACCGCGACGGGAACCGCCCAGCGCCGGGGAACGATCATCCCGATGACACCAATGGCGATCGCGATGCGCCAGGGCCAGCGCTCCCAAAAGCACAGGGCGCACGGAACCATCCCCATCCTGTTCTGAAGCCACCACACCAGAGACAGGGCGGCCACGCCGGAGACAATCAGCAGGAGATTGGGCAGGCGAACGGAGCCCGGCGTCTGCCGAATAAAAATCCTGCGTCGTGATATCATGCGCATACGTCCCGCGTGGTCATGGTCATCGTGCGGAAACCCTTCCGGGTTACCTTGCCCGACGCCTCTTTATCACGCTGACTCTGTTTTCTGCGACTTGTACAGCATGGCAAGGAAATCCCGCGCCCACGTTCCGGCTGTCGTATTGCGAACTTCAACGTTCAGGGCGTCCCAGCGCTTCTTGCGGTCTTCACGTTTCATGGTCAGCGCGAGATGCAGCGCATCGGCAATCTCGTCAGCATCGTGCGGATTGACGAGCAGGGCCTCACTCAGTTCCGGGGCCGCGCCTGCAAGATGCGAGAGTACAAGCGCGCCGGGATCTTCAGGGTCCTGCGCGGCGACATATTCCTTGGCGACCAGATTCATGCCATCGCGCAGCGGCGTCACAAGCCCGACATCCGCAAGGCGATAGAACCCGGCGAGCGTCTGCCGTGGAACGGGGCGCGTCAGATAACGGATGGGCGTCCAGTCATATTCGGCAAAGGCCCCGTTGATACGGCCGATCGTCTCATCAAGCTGCCGCCGCAGGAGGCGATATTCTTCCACCTCACCCCGCGAAACCGGGGCGACCTGAAGATAGGTCACATGACGGTGATGCTCGGGATAACGGATCAGCAGCCGTTCATAACCGAGGAAGCGCTCTTCCAGCCCCTTGGAATAATCCAGCCTGTCCGCACCGATGATGAGCGGCTCGTCATGCAGACTTTCCCTGAGGCGACGGACTTCGGGACCACCGAACGCCTCGCGGGCATCCTCCCCGAACGACACCGGATCGATCCCGATCGGGCAGGCCACCACGCGCGAGGGGTCGTTCATGCCTTCAACGTGCAGGCATTCCCACAAATTCTGCGCATCCTCCTCGGTCTGCACGCCCATGACATCATAGGCCTGCATGTCACGCAGAATGTCAGCCGCGCAGGGGAGCGCCCGAAACAGGCTCCAGGGCGGAAACGGAATATGGAGAAAGAAGCCGATAGGGTTCGTCACGCCGAGTTCGCGAAGTGCCTGCCCCAGCGGGAAGAGATGATAGTCATGCACCCAGATGACGTCGCCAGGCTTCAGCAAAGGCTTAAGCACCCGCGCGAACATCCGGTTCACATCCAGATACTGATGCCAGTCCGCCCGGCCGTAATCCATGAGGCCAAGCCGGTAATGACACAGCGGCCAGAGGATGCCGTTCGAAAATTTCTGATAATAGCCCCGGTGCTGGGCGGGCGTGAGCGGCACTGTCGCGTATGTGACCTTGCCGTGCGTATCGAGCGACGGTGCGGGATCTCCTCCCCGACTCTCCGCCTGATGCCCCGACCAGCCGAACCAGAGGCTGCTCGGCTCGGTGCGCAGCGCGTCGGCGAGTCCTATCGCCAGCCCTCCCGCAGGCTGGTTGCGTTCACGTGGGTCCGGAACCCGGTTAGAAACAATGACCAGACGACCCATGATTATGCCTCAGTGCCCGCAGCTATCGTCTTTTCGCCGACCGGCACGAGAGACGATAGCCAGGCCCGCAGCACGGCGGGCGTCGGAAAATCGATCGGAATCCGAAATCCGGTTCCACCCAGACGAATGGCCGCCTTGATGGCGTCCTCATCCGTCACGTCGTCTCCGACAAAGACCGGCTTCCGTCCGGCAAAGGGCGCATCCTCCATCAGAAGAGAAACAGCATAGCCCTTGTCGACGCCTGCTGGCCGGATTTCCCATGCCATTTTGGCGGCCTGAATATGGAATTTGTCTCCTTCAGGCTTCACCCATGCCTCCGCTGCGCGGCGGAGTTCCGCCTGTGCTTCAGGAGCACCGCGATAATGCAGGACGAACCCACCAATCTTGCGTTCCAGTCGCGTGCCGGGGAAGGACGCCACCAGCTCCTGCGCCTCCCGCACCCATTCACTCGGCACGGACGGCAACGCCGCACGCTGGATGGGACCACCGGGACGGTGCCTGATGGCGATGCCATGCTCTCCGGCCACCGCAAAAGGAATATCTCCCAGAAAAGCGTCGATCTGATCGACCGACCGTCCGGAAATGATGGCCAGCGCGTTTCCAGTGGCATCCCGCAGCCGACGCAGCACGTCTTTCAGTTCAGGTGCCACGATAACGGATTCGGGCGTCGGCGCGATATCGACCAGCGTTCCATCGAAATCCAGAAGAAAGGCAACCTGATCGAGAGGCATATGCATGCGGGTGAGACTGGAACCAGTCCGAGAAGCCGAAGGGCTGTTTGACGCAATCACGGTGAAGAACCTTCCCTGTTCGTCTGTACGCTCTTCAGGCAACCACTGCACCCACTCTAGGTCACACCTGGAGTTGCCAAGCCTGTTGCCACCATGCCGAACAGCCTTTCCCGCAACAAGGGGCACCTCCGCAGGGAGGGTATGCCACACCCGTCACCTGCCATTGTTCACCATATTTTCCTTGCAATGAGGTAAACACACGAAACCGCGATCGGTTCCGGATTACTGGGAATCGGGCTGTCCCTCACCGGAATCTGGTACGGTGCCACCTTCGGGCGCGGCTTGAGACGGTGCGCCCTTCTGGCTGTCATCACTGGGAGCGGTCGGTGTCCCGGCTGGCGATGCCTCACTACTGCCGGGCAACGAAGGAACCACCGGTGCCTGGAGCGGGAGCGGAGTGGGAGCCACATTGTCTCCCTCGCAGGTCACGACGCGAATATCGTAGATCGGACTCTCGAAGATACCGAGCGAAGGCTCCTCGGCCAGCATCCAGCCGTGAAAGACCGCTCCAGCTTCGCGCTTATCCTGCACGTCCACCCACGCGGCGGTATCCCGCCGCAAAGTCGGCGCATGAACCAGACACCGGTTCACGGTGATATCCAGCGTTTCGTAGTGTCCGGCACTGCCGACTGGCAGCGTAAGCGTTTCCACACGGGAATCGAGCCTGTTAAGCACACGAACGACGGCCGTGCTTTTCCCCTGCCAGGTGTTGGCAGGATACATCGCTGGCGGCGCCAGAGGCTCGGCAGCGAAACCTCTCCCCTGCGTCAGCAGAAAAGCCCCCGCAGCGAAGGCTCCTTTCAGAAAACGTCCGACCACAGAAGTCCTCACTGTGTGCCTCCGGCACGTGGGCTGGGAAGCGCCGCCACCATCTCGGTCAACAGCTGCTTCATTACCGCTTCATCGACACCGATCAGAACCGCATCCTCAAAAGCATCCCGCAGCACGCCCTGCAGTTCGTCCCAGTTCTGTCGCAGCACCAGCAATTTTTCCGTGCAGGAAACCGGGGTGCCATCTTTCTGAAGCCAGTGAGCGGGCACTTCCATCATGGGAGATCAGAGGCCCCCTGCCCTTTTGACGCTCCCTCATCAGCCTTTGACCGATTGGCCTGCGTCAGCGTGTCCGTCACCGAGAAGATGAACTTGCTCAGCAACTGCTCCAGGCTGATAGCGCCCTGCGTCACGCTCACGACGCCGCCCGCCCTGAGCATCCGCGTATCGCCGCCCGGAGAGAGGGAGATATATTTACCACCAAGCAGGCTGTCGCTCGTGATGATAGCAGCGGTGTCAGTCGGAAGCTGGACATCGTGACGCACTGTGAAAATCACACTCGCCTTGAAGGTTTTCGGGTCCACCGTCTCCGACACGACGTGCCCCACGCTGATTCCCGCCAGTTTGACGTCCGAACCGACATCAAGCCCGTCGATATGGGAGAAGTCGGCGTTCAGGTGATAGCCGTCATCGGTCTTGCGCCCGGTGTTCAGAATGGCGAACGCCAGCAACAGCGCGAGCAGAACAATCACCCCCACCCCGGCGATAAGCTCGACCGTCGAACGGGTCTGCCGAAGCGGCGGCAGCACGGCTGCGGATGGCGGGGAATTGGTCGAAACGGAACTCATCGGCCCTCACACGGCTCTTTTACTCACACGCTTTTGATCAGAAATACGAGCGGGTGACAAACGGGATAACGTCACTCTCAGGCAAAAATATGCCTTTCGTTCCTGCCGCAGCGGCAAAAAACGATTTACGTCTGATCCCTGCCCCACAAAAACGAGCAGCTTCGGAGCAGAAGTCCGTGAGAATTCAGCTTTCGGGGGTCCATGCGTCATAGTCGCCGGTCGCAGGCGCGCGCTGGCCACCACGATAAACACTTCCCGGCGGGCGATAGGCAGCCGGCGTGCCGGTCAGGTTCGGCTGGTGAGGAAGCTGCCACGGCTTGCGGGCTTCCATCGGGATCGGCTGATCGTCCATGGAATGGAGCCATCCCCACCACTCAGGCGGAACGGCTGAACCATCCTCACCCTTGTTATAGATGACCCAGCGCTCATACCGCTCTCCGCCCGCTGTCTTGCGGGTCGGGCGACGCGATTCGTAATAAGCGCGACCATCACTGTCCTTGCCCACAAGGCGTCCATGCAGGCGGGTATGAAGAAGGGTGCCGAGCGTTACCATAAGATGGACCATAAGCCGTCAGATGACCCTCGTCCACTGTGCCGGACGCCGCATCACTTCACGATCTGCGGCATAGGATGTGGCCTGTTTTTCCCTGTCATAATACGGCTCCTGACAGTTATCCCCCATATCCCCACTTTGCAGAGCATTATACCCCCCATATCCTCAAGCTGACCCGCTTCCTGAGAGGCCAGCGGCAACGGTAGTCTGAGGGCATGAACGCTCATCATTACTGGAACGGTGTCGAAATGCGCACCGTCATGGCCTCGGCCGACCCGGACGCTCCGGCACGCGCGATCACGCTGCCGGCCAACTGGGATGACGAAGCCGCCGCCGCCCTCGCGGACCTCGTTCCCGGCACGAGAGCGATCTCGCTGCCTTCGGAGTCCGCGCGCTGGATCGACGCACTGATTCCGCATGGAAAGGAGCAGTCACCTTCCGGCGAGACCATCAGCGGACGGTCCCTCGCGTGGCTGCTGATCCTGAGACAGGCGGCTCCGACGCTCGCCGTCTGGCATGGAGCGTTCGATCGTCGTCCGGGATTCGTGCTCAATCTCGGCGCTTTCGTGCTGCCGGGTGAAGGATTTGCCGCCGAGACTTTCGTCGCAGCCCTGCGCCTCCTGTGCCTCACCCTTCGCACCGAAGCGAAAGCGAAGGCGATGCGTCGCAACGGCGAACTGCCGCTCGATGAGGTCTCAGACCGTGAACCGAGCCTGTTCGATCTTCCCGAAACCCCATCGGCGCCAATACCAGACACGACCGGTGATCTGCTTCCGGATGCTCCGCTACCCATCGCGGGCGAGATCCTGCTGACCAATCTCGACGCCTGCCTCGCGGGTCTCGGCCTCGACTATGACAGTGATATGGGCCGCGACGCCGCATGCTCTCTGGTCGCGCTGACCACACTCGTGGCCCGCGAAGGCACCGGCTGTGACCACCTGCCTCTCATGCCGCACCGCCACGTCATTCCCGGCCTGACCGCCGCCATCCGGGATGCATGGTCACGGGCCGCCGTCGAGACCGATGTTCCTGAGGCCCGGATCGAAACCGGTTTCTCCTCTTCAGGTCCGGTCGACGCCCTGCTGGGATGTGAAGCCTGCGGCATCGCACCGATCTTCTCACCGTTGAGCCCGGACGGTCGGCTTGCCGTCAGCGCGCTCAATCGTCTTGCCGCCAAAGGTCTCTCGGTGGAAGCAGCTCTTGCGGCCTCACTGGCCGGTGAGACACCTCTTTTACTACCCGGAACCGACGCCCACATGCGGATGTACCGGGCTCTGGCCGGCTTCGTGGATCGTGTCCCGGCTCGGCCCGACCCAACGATGCCCATCCCGCCGCGCATCCTTCCGCGCGGGGTGATCCATCCGCTGCCGGAACGGCATGCCGGGATCGCGCAGAAAGCATCTGTCGGCGGTCATCGATTTTTCCTGCGAACTGCGGAATATGAAGACGGCACGCTGGGTGAAATCTCCCTGACGCCTGCTCGCGAAAGCGCCATGGTGCGTGGGCTGATGGAAAGTTTCAGTCAGGCCGTCAGTCTGGGGCTACAATATGGTGCGCCGCTCGAAGACTATATCGAGCGTTTCGCCTATTCCTCGTTCGGTCCGGCCGGGACCGTCGAGGGCGACCCCGTGACCTCTTATGCCACCTCGATTCTGGATTATGTCTTCCGCTCACTATCCAGCCTGTATCTCCAGCAGCGCCTGCCGGACGCGCCGCACGAAGAGAACGGTGGCGACAGTTCTCCGCTGTTGCCGTTCGACGTGGCCCAGACAGAGGGGAAGCCGACACAGCCTCCCCGCCGTGGGCTGCGCCTCGTCAGTTAAGACGGTCTCCCGGCATTCTTCAGCGAATGCCGGGAGGTTTCCAGTGATGATGAAATAAGAAAGCAGGAGCCGGTCGCGATCCTGAAGGATTTTAGGCTGTGGGGTCCGCAGAGTGCTTTCCTGCGTTTACAGACTGTTTGACAGTCTTCCTCACGCGAAAACCGGCCACATCCCTCCTGTATCTGCATGCCCTAAGCACGCAGATGCAGGAGGGGCAGTTATTCAGGGGTCACGAGGTCGTAGTAGTTCTGGTCGAGCATGAGATGCTGTGAATACGCCGGATCCCGCCGATACAGATCCACATCTCCCCACCGCTGATGCATGTATTGGGTCTCGGCGAAGAAGCGCGCCTCGTGCTCCGGGCGATCATCACTCCCACGCGACAGGCTCTCGTGGTGCACGGCGACGAAATTATTGCACTGAATGATGCGCCATCCTGCCTCGCGCAATTTGAGGCAGAGATCGACATCGTTATAGGCAACTTTTAGATTTTCTTCGTCAAACCCACCGACTTCCCGGAACGCATCCGCCCGCACCAGCATACCGGCCGCCGTAACCGCCGTTACTTCATGGCTCAGCACAGCACGGCCGATATATCCGTAGTCGTCGCCCCGCAGGCCCCTATGCACATGCGTCGCCACGCCATCCGGGCCGACTGCCACACCAACATGCTGAACAGCCCCGTTGGGGTAAAGGAATTTTCCACCTACCGCGCCGATATCGGCTCCGGCCAGCGCCTCTCCAAGAATGGTTTCCAGCCAGTCAGCGTCTTCCACGAACAGATCGTTGTTCATGAAAAAGAAAAAATCAGAAGAACTGCTGGCCGCCGCAAGATTGTTGAGGCGTGAGAAATTGAATTCCTCTTTGATGGTGAGGACGCTGACCTGCTTGTGCTTCTCCATCTCCTGGCAGAATGCGATCGTGTCATCCTCCATCGACCAGTTATCGACCAGGATGATGTCGTATTTCTTGTAGGCCGTGTGGGCCAGAATACGGGAAATGCACTCCCGGGTGATATTCACCTGATCCCGAAACGGAATGATGATCGATACGGACGGCTGACGACCACAGGGCCACAGGACGTTATAGATCGTGAGATTATTGATGGCCTCCACGCGCGCTTCGTGCCCGACCCTCTGGAGGTGATCCGCCACGCAGCGGACACCAGCATCCACGGCATACTGCTTATTGGCGATGGTCATGGCCGTGGAGTTCGGTGTCTTGCGCCAATGATAGAGGATTTCCGGCACATGCAGGAAATCCTCGCGCGGCACGATCTCCGTAAGACGCAGCATCAGGTCATGATCCTGCGCGCCATCATAGGTAGCGCTCAGATCGCCAGCCCTACGGAGGACATCGGCGCGCACCATCGTGAGATGACAGATGTAATTGCATCCCAGCAGGTAACGATAATCGAAATCCGGCTTGAAGTTCGGCTCCTGAAAATAACCGGCCTGATCGACCTTGTCCTCATCGGAATAGATTACCAGAGGATCAGATCCATGTGCCGCCTGCAACATGCCTTCAAGCGCCACATCCACCATCAGATCATCATGATCGAAGAAGGCTATCCATTCGCCTTTCGCCGCCTTGATCCCCGCATTGGTTGCACCCGAGATACCGGCATTCTTCTTCAGCCGGATAAGTTTTATGCGCGGGTCGGTGCGGCAATAGTCCGCCATCCGGGCAGCAACTTCCAGAGACTTGCCGCCATCATCGACAACGATGAGCTCCCAGTTACTCCAGGTCTGCGCCATCACGGATTCAATCGCGGCGACGAAGTCCGTCATGTCCGGCTTGTAGGTGGGGCAGATCACGCTCACCAGCGGACCTTTACCGATAAAAGCGGGACCCAGCTGCTGACGCCTTTCTGCGACACGCGCTCTCAGCACATTGAAATAACGACGCGCCCAGACATCATAATCCGCCAGATTGAAGCGCTGCTCGGGAAGAAGATTGACGATCTGCGTACGCAGAGAGGCGATCTCACGATGCAGCCGGCCAACGGTTTCATTCAATGACAGCAGATGTGCTTCAAGCCGATCATCGACGAGAGTGGTCGTGACGGGACTACCCTGAAGCTCGACCGCCCCGGGTTCGGCAAAAAAACTGATCGTCTTCTGTCCGGTCTGACGACGATGCCGGGGAATGATCAGTTCAAAACCGCAGTTGGCGTCTCCGCCTACTGCCGCCGCCACATCGCCCCGGAAACGATCAGCCCGTATGCGGGCAAAAGGAACGCCATCCATGAAGACGGACAGTTCGCACTGACCTTTCCTGCTCCCCGTCGCCGGATCAATCTGCTGTACCCACCCCCGCAGGGCGCCTCGTGAAAAGCCGTCCACGAAGGACTCATAGACATAACGCGGCTGGAGAACGGCACGGATATCTTCCTCAAGAAAATCCTCCCCGTCCGTGATGAGCGTGGGCACGATGGAACGATCCGGAAAACGCAGGCCAACGCGATGCTCCCGACCATCTGCCAGCGAGGCAGGAAGCATGAAGGAAAAGCCGAGGTTAGGCGTCATCACGCCTATATTTTCCTGCACATCGGAGCGGGGCAGATCGCACACAACGCTTCCGATTTCCTGACCGTCCAGAAGGACATGCAATGTCACCGGCACGCGGGGAGCGGCAAGATTACAGGCCCACCCTTTCAGTTCCAGGCCATCCATCTGGTCAAAATAGCCAAGAAACCGGGTAACCCGCCGAGAGGTCGGTAATGGGGCTTTCA
Organism: Acetobacter conturbans; assembly: GCF_011516755.1. Classification (GTDB taxonomy): domain Bacteria; phylum Pseudomonadota; class Alphaproteobacteria; order Acetobacterales; family Acetobacteraceae; genus Acetobacter; species Acetobacter conturbans. Next base: position 117,168 of record NZ_WOSY01000010.1, read on the forward strand.
TCAAAATCCTCGTTTCCAATGCCCACTCCTGAAGGAGTGAGTAACAGATCCAAATCACCGTTCGGCAACGAGATCAAAAAATCGCCGTCAACAACATTTCCGCATCAAATGACCTGTGACGGACACAGACGCGAAAGCCTCAACATGCGCCCCTGACGTACCGCACGAACCGCCGGGCGCTCCGCATCCACGATTCTGACACCGAAGCACCCTGCAATGTCAGAAAGATGTCGTCTAATCCTTAACTTTAAGAAAATTCTTCATCGCATGACGGGCGCTGGACGCATCGGTCCCCAGCCGGATGAGTGCCGGAACCTGCAAAGGATTGCGTGCCAGCGATGCCAGCAGCCCTCCCATACCCAGCCCGCCATCTGGAGAAAGTGCGATGCCTGCCGCTGGCGGCAGCGTGCGGTCGGCAGGATCGCAGACGACCCGAAGCACGCCAAAAGGACGCTTCGCCTTCTGTGCCGCGGCCGCCAGAAATCCGCTTTCCATATCCAGCGAGCAACATCCGCTTTCCATTGCGAGGCGTTGCTTGTTTTCCGCAGTCAGCACCACGACATCGCTGTGCAGGAGAGCTCCCCCGACAACACCCGGAACGCGCTCAGCCCCCAGCGCCCTGCGCACGGCGGGTGAACAGGGAAAGAGCTTTCCATCCTTCACCACTGCATCCGGTATCAGGATGGTGCCGGGATGCAGGGCGGGATCAAGTCCCGCCGCCAACCCGAACGAGACGACCGCCGGCACCCCGCACGTCATCAGACGTGCCGCGCCGCGCGCTGCCCCCTCTCGCGTCGCGCCGCTGATGGCAATCGGCGCTTTCGGGAAGAACTGCCGCAGAAGGGAGGCTTCAGCCTTCAGTCCCACGAGGAAACCAATATCACCGGGGGAATGAAGGTCCGAAGCCATGATCAGAATCCGTAGCTCACTTCCCGCGAATTACTGTTCTCAAGATTGCGGTAACGCGACACGGCAAACAGCGGGAAGAACATGCGATAGCCATGATATTTGAGGTAGAAGACTTTCGGGAAACCAACCGCGTTATAGGGCTGCTCATCCCATTCGCCCTTCTCATTCTGATGCGTCGTCAGCCACGCAATACCGCGTGCCACCGCCGGATCATCACGCCGCCCCACCGCCATCAGGCCCAGAACGGCCCATGCGGTCTGCGATGGCAGGCTCTCCTTATAGGCGCCACGGGGACCGTTCTCGTAGCTCTCGCAGCCTTCGCCCCATCCCCCATCCGGACGCTGGGTTGAACGTAGCCATTCGACGGCGCGGCCCACCATCGGCTCGTCATGCGACACGCCAGCGGCGTTCAGCGCGCAGAGAACCGACCATGTACCGTAGATATAATTTGTGCCCCAGCGGCCGAACCACGATCCGTCTTTTTCCTGCTCCGAGCGGAGATAGGCGATTCCCCGTTCCATCACTGGCCGGTCTTCCGCATGGCCGAGCTGCGCGAGGAAGGAGATGCATCGGGCCGTTACGTCCGCCGTCGGTGGATCGAGCAGCGCGCCGTGATCCGCGAACGGGATATGGTTCAGCAGGTCCTTGTCGTTGTCGATATCGAACGCGCCCCAGCCGCCATTGGTGCTCTGCATGCCGATCACCCACTTGCGGGCCCGGTCAATGGCTTCCGCATTGGCCGGATCATTCTGGCGATGCAGCAACATGCCCACGACCGCCGTATCATCCACATCGGGATAATAGTCATTGCGGTACTGGAAGGCCCATCCGCCCGGCTCAAGGTCCGGTTTGTTGATCGCCCAGTCGCCTTTGACGTCGAGAATCTGACGTTCACGCAGCCATTCGGCCGCTTTGGCCATTTTCGCTTTCGTTTTTTCCGCTTCGACGGCGTTCGGCCCGCTGGCCGCTTCCATCATCGCGTGGCCAGCAAGCCCCGTGTCCCAGATCGGGGAGACGCAGGGCTGGCAATAGACCTCGTCACCATGATCGACCAGCAGCGCGCGGACCGATTCCCATGCCGTATTGGCGCGCGGATCGCTGTCCGGCACGCCGAGGGCGCGATACATCATGACCGTATTGGCCATCGCCGGATAAATCGCTCCCAGCCCGTCAAGGCCGTTCAGGCGGGGCTCGATGAAGTCCACCGATGCCCTGATCGCCTTCTCATGGACCTTCTTGGGGATCAGCTTCACGGCGGGGCGCAAAACCTGATCCAGAATCTTGAATGCATGTCCCCACCGTGAGCGATACGGACCACGAATCCAGTCTTTCACCTGATCCGGTGGGGTCACGAACAGTTCCTGCACATGAATCCCGCGCGGATTGACCGCAACCGGCTTCAGCGCGGCGAGAACCAGCAGTGGCGCAATCACCGTCCGCGACCAGTAGGACATGTTCCAGACGGAGAAGAATGCCGAACGGGGCAGCAGCATCAGTTCGATGGGCATCACGGGCGTGCCGTACCAGGGAATCTCCCCGAACAGCGCCAGCTGAAAACGGGTGAAGACGTTGCTGCGTTCCGCACCGCCATGCGCCAGAATCGCCTCGCGCGCCCGTTTCATATGGGGTGCATTGATGTCGTCGCCGAGGCATTTCAGCGCGAAATAGGCTTTTGTCGTGGCGGAGATATTGAACGCACCATCATGGTAGAGCGGCCAGCCACCATGATCACCCTGAATACGACGAAGATACACGCCGATCTTGTCGTCCAGCGTCTGATCGATCCTGTCGAGGAAGTGCTCCAGCAGGACGAACTCGGCCGGAATGGTCGCATCGGCTTCCAGTTCGAACACCCAGTGCCCGTCATCGTTCTGACGACCAGCCAGCGCCGCATGTGCGCGTTCAACCACCCGATCCAGTTCGCTCGTCTCCGGTCCGGCGCTCTCGACAGTGGCAGAATTCGTTACATCGTCCAGCATGGCCTGCAGTCATTCCCCCGAAAAACGGTTTATTCCAGTATGTCCGTAGCGGCAGGACGCCGTCCTGTCATCAGTCTGTCATCAACCGGGCACAGAACCGCGCAGACCAAGAGCCCGTGCGGCCGCGACACCAGATCGTATCGATCCATCAATGGTGGCGGGCAAACCCGTCGCCGTCCAGTCACCCGCCAATGCAAGATTGGAAAGGCCGGTCCGCGCGGGGGGACGCCGTTTGAGCTGAGCCGGTGTGGCGGCGAATGTCGCACGCTTTTCCCAGACGAGGCGCTGCAGGGGCGGTTCCGGGGGAAGCGGCGCATCCAGCAGTCCATCCAGTGCCTTCCGCACTTCGCCCCAGATCTGACGCCCGAGTTCTTCCGGGTCACGGGCCGCATATCTGTTAGCAGCACTTACCGTCACGGAAACGATGTCGTTCTTGAGAAACACCCATTCCGTCACTGCGCCGACAACACCAAGGAAACGGGTCTTCGCAAAAGACCCGAGCGGCATGGGTGCCCGCGCAAGGCGGAAATGGGCGTTGAAAATGCTCTCGAACTCATCGGGAACGACAAGATCCGGCAGCGCATCCTTCAGCAGACCGGCAGCCACCGGCGCGGTCACCGCGAGAATGACCGCATCATCCTCGCCAACCGCAATCCGCTCATCGGGAAACACCAGAGCCGTCACGCGCCCGGCCTGCGTCTCGATCCCCGTGACACGACGCCCGGTGCGGACTTCGCCGTGGAGGACCGCAAGATGTGCCAGCGCCGGATCGACCAGACTTTCCGACAGGCCAACTTTGGGAAAACGCGGCAGGCAGGCCCGTCCCCCTTTTGCCAGCGATTCATTCACGACATGTCCGAGCAGCGCGGCGCTCGCCACATCGCTCGGCGTGTTCAGCGCTGAGATTGAGAACGGATCAAGCAGACGTCGCGAGAACTCGCCCGGCAGCAACCGCTCCGACACGACCTGCGTCGGGCTGGCGTCGATCAGCCGTTTCAAGCTCAGCAGTTCACCGAGTCTCATGCCCGGCACCCGGCGCGTCGCACTGAACACCCACCACGGAATCCGCCCCATCGAAAGATCGAGCGTCCAGTGGCAGGGTTTTTCCAGATCCACGAATGGGAAAATCGGCTGATCCGGGCCTTGCAGCGTGTCCAGCGCGCCGATCAGGCCGAGATAGCGAAAGACTGCGTCGTTCGCCGTCAGCAGCAGATGGTTGCCGTTATCGATCCTGCAACCAAGCTTCCGGTCTTCGTAGGAGCGGGCACGCCCCCCACAGGCCGGTCCGGCCTCGTGCACGATGACATGCTGGCCGCTGCCCGCGATTTCCACGGCTGCCGAAAGACCCGACAGACCACCTCCGACAATATGAACCCGCCGCGCCATTCAATCAGGCCGCGAATGCCTGAAGGACACCAACCGCCTTGCGGATCGGAGACACGGGCGCTTCCGTCCGGACATGATCCCAGCCGCGACGCTCCAGCGCGTTCAGGATGGCGAGGTAGCAGCCGCCCATCATCCGCGCCGGCATCATCGCCTTCCGGTCGCACTTCTTCATGTCCTTGAATGCCTGACGGAAATGATCGCGGGCGCGGGCGGCCAGCACCCTCATCACACCAGCCAGCCCCGGAGCAGCCACCGCCTTCTGCGGGTCCGCCGGAACGTCGAAACGTGCCAGCAATTCCTTCGGCAGGTAGAGACGCCCGATCCGCGCATCCTCGGCGACATCACGCAGGATATTGGTCAACTGGAGAGCGCGGCCGAGGTGATAGGCCACGCGCCCGGCATGCTCTGAACTGTCGCCAAACACATGCACCGACATACGACCGACGGCGGAGGCGACACGGTCACAGTAAAGGTCGAGCGTTTCCTCGTCTGGCGCGACAATGGGACCATCGGCATCCATCGCCATACCGTCGATCACTGCATCGAAATCCTTCTGATGCAGCGAGAAAAACCTGATGGAGGCGTGCAGGACGCGATCCAGCGCATCCTCGGTCTTGTCGTCATAAAGACGGGCAATGCGTTCGCGCCATTCCTGAAGCCGCGCGAGCCGGTCCTTTGTATGCTCCGCCCCGCGCAATGCCGGGGAATCCCCGTCGGCGATATCATCCACCACACGACAGAAGGCGTAGATCGCATACATGCCATAACGGCGATAAGGGGGGAGGATTCGCATGCCTGCGGCGAACGACGTTCCCGCCTGCTTTACGATCGCCTCGACCCGCGCCAGATCGACAGGGTCGCAGCCGAGTGGCGTCGGTTCGTCCTGCGTTCCATAAATATCAGTCATGGCATCTTCTCCCGGACGGCTGAGCCGCCTCTTTCCCGCAAGCCATATCAGTTCGTCCAGGCCTTCAGTGCGGCCAGCCCCGCACGCCCGAAATCACCTCTGGTCAGCGCAACTCGTTCGGCCAGCGGATCGCCCGTGCGCAGACGCGCCGCCAGCCGATGCGCCAGCCGCACGACCGCGCCGCAATACATCCGCATCCGGCGATCGCGCACCTGATGCAGCAGCCCAAGGGATGCCGCATTCAACTGGTCCGCCTCATCCAGCATCCTGTCGAAAACACGACGCAGGGCAGGCGTGGTCACATCGCCGCGCACAGCGTCTACCGTCAGACCCTCCGCCGACAAAAGGTCTTCCGGCACATAGCACCGCCCCAGCTTGCGAAGGTCGGCCTTGCAGTCCTGAAGATGATTCAGGATCTGGAGCGAGGTGCACAGCGCGTCCGAGGCGGGAAAGGTGCGCTCGCTCTCGCCATGCAGACCGAGCAGGAACCGCCCGACCGGACTGGCGGAATAACGGCAGTAGCGATCCAGTTCGGCCTGCGTCGCGTACCGCGCTTTCACCGCATCCTCGCGGAACGCCACCAGAAGGTCGGTCGCCACCGTGAACGGAAGTCCCGTCCGCAGCACCATCTCACGCACGCGCGCCGCCGACCGGGCATCCTTGCGATCCGGGGCCTGCGCCTGTCCGTGAACGATAGCGTCCATCGCGTCGAGCCGGGCCACCTTCTCTTCGGGACTCAGCACGTCGCTGTCCGCCACGTCATCGCTGAAACGGGCAAAATCGTAATAGGCGTGAACGTGGTCACGCATTTCCCGCGCGAAGAGCACCGAGGCGACAGGGAAATTTTCGTCCGTCTGACCTTTCCCCGATGAGACGTCGGGGGCGCGCCACGGGTCGATCCCGTCACGGGCAACCGTGGCCCGAGCGTCCTCGACCGACGGTGACTCAGGCTCCGCACGGAGGGGTGATAAAGAATCCGGAAACATGGCGCGGTGGTTTACACGCTCCCGACGTCAATGCCTACACTTGGTGTTCCCTTCCAGCCGGAGATCGTCCCTGTGTTGCTCTTCTTCACCGAAGGGCACCCGTACTGCCCCGGAGCGCTTTCAGCAGTATGCATCGTCAGGCAGAACGGCCTTCATGACCCAGACACCTCTCCTCGCCTTGGATGCGGTGCCGCTATTTTCCAACATGACCGGTTGCTGCTGGTGCGCAGGAAGCAGATGCCTGAAGCGAAGCACTGGGGATTGCCGGGTGGCAAGGTCGATCCTTTCGAGAAAGTCGCCGCTACTGTCGCCCGTGAGATCGAGGAGGAACTGGGGCTGCGGATCACGCCCCGCACGCTGCTATGCGTGGTGGACCAGATCGACCGCAGCGCCGGGACCCACTGGGTCGTGCCTGTCTTTCTGGTCACGACATTCGCGAACCGGATGCGCTCAGCGAGATGGAATGGTTTGCCCTGACCTATCTGCCGGAGCCACTTACGGAGGCCACAAGGCAGAGGCGATTGCGGCCCTCTCCGAAGGCAGCAGCGCCCCCTGAAGTCAGTCCCTGCGCCTTGTTATGCAGGCGCGACAAGCCTGTTCGCAGGGCGTGGACCTAATCAGCCCGCGTGCGTCGGCTCGGTGTAGGCGCGGTTTTTCCACCGCACACCGCGTCCGCGATGGTGATCGACAGCCGAACCGATCGTCGCCGCCGTGTAGAACACGGCCACTGCGGGCAGCAGGACCGCCCAGAGGGGCGACATGCGGAAACGGCGCAACGTCGGCAGAAAGGACGCCATCGACGCCACCCAGGCCAGCGCACCGAGCTTGCGGGCCGTTCCCTTGCCGAACAGCGCCAGCATCACCGGCAGAATCCACACCAGAATCATGCCCAGCACCGTGCCGACCAGCATCAGCGGCGAGTAGCGCAACTGCACATAGGCCGTCCGGGCGATCATCTGCCAGATGTCACGGGGATGCGGATAAGGACGGATGGAGCGGGCCAGACAGGAATGGCCGAGATAGATCCGGCCACCCGAGCGTTTGACGTGCGTGGCCAGCGTGCAGTCGTCGATCAGCGCACCACGCAGGGCAGAAATACCACCAATGCGGAACAAGGCCGAACGACGGATGAGAATCGTGCCGCCAGCCGCCGCCGCAGTCCGGCTCTTCGGATCGGCGACGCGCGCGAAGGGATAAAGCAGCGCGAAGAAGAACACGAACGCGGGCACGAGCGCCTTCTCGGCAGCAGTGACGCAGCTCAGTTCCACCATCTCCGACACCATATCGAGGCCTTCCCGCTCGGCCTTCTCGACCAGCGTGGCGACATGCGCCGGATCGTGTTCGATGTCGGCGTCGGTGAAGAGGACATAACCGTCTTCGCCCGGACGGTCGGCAAAAGCGCGGGTCACACCTTGCTGCACCGCCCAGAGTTTTCCGCTCCACCCGTCGGGTCGCGGCCTGCCCTCCACAACGGTCAGGCGCCCGTCCGGATCAGCGAGCGATCGGGCCAGAGCGCCGGTACCGTCCTCGCTGCGGTCGTCCGTCAGGACTATCCTGTACTCTCCAGCATAATTCTGCGCCAGAAGCGAAGACAGGGACGAGCGGATCGATTCCGCTTCGTTACGGGCAGGCACCACGACAGTAACCGAAGGGGCGCTGTCTTTCGGGGAGGCGCGTTTCAGGACCGGTCCGCCCTGCCAGAATCGCCCATGGAATCCCAGCAAAGCCACCCACACCAAAGTCGACAGACCCGCAAGAAAAACCATCATCCCCGCCCGTCTTATTTCAGCATGCCGGCCAGACGGAACCAGTCGATGGCATCCCGAACCGCTTCACTCGCCGGGCGTGGGCTGTAACCCAGTTCCCGGATTGCCTTCTCTGACGAGAAGAACATCTTCTTCTTCGACATCGCCAGCATTTCACGCGTCACACGCGGTTCAATGCCAAACTTTCGGGACAGCCATTCCGAGACCACCGCGACGGGCCAGATAACTTCCTGCGGCAGACGGACCTTCGGAGGCGCCACGCCCGCGATGTCGGACACCATCCGAAAGAGATCCCCAAGGAAGTAATTCTGGCCGCCCAGAATATATTTCTCACCCACGGTGCCGCGCTCCAGCGCCAGCACGTGCCCCTCGGCGACGTCATCGACATGCACGATGTTCACACCTGTATCGACATAGGCGGGCATCTTCCCCGCCGCGCAATCGAGAATCATCTGTCCCGTCGGGGTCGGTTTGATATCGCGCGGGCCGACCGGCGTGGACGGATTGACGATAACGGCCTGCAACCCGTTATCGCGCACGAGTCGAAGGACTTCCTGTTCGGCGCGGTATTTCGACTTCTTGTAAACACCGATGACCGAGTGCTCGTTGACGGGCGTTTCCTCGTCCGAAATCGTGCCATCGCCGATCAGGCCGAGCGCCGCGACGGAAGAGCAATAGACGATACGCTCCACACCGGCGGCCTGAGCGGCCAGCATCAGAAGGCGCGTCCCTTCGACGTTCGCGGCCATCATCGGCGCGGGGTCAGGCACCCACAGGCGATAGTCGGCAGCCACGTGAAAGACGTACCGGCATCCTTCGACCGCCTTCGCAAAGCTTGCCGGAGACGAAAGATCACCCTCGACGAGTTCGGCGGGAATGTCGGCGATATTGCGACGGTCGCTTCCTTCCCGAACCATCAGCCTCAGCTTGTGGCCGCGGGTCAGGAGGACCCGCGCCACAGCGGAGCCCACAAATCCGGTAGCACCCGTCACGAGAGTCGGCGCGGTCATGAACTGGAATCCCTCTCTGGCACACAGTTAATACGATATCGTCCTGCTTTATCCTGATGTCGCAAGTTTGCGCCAGTCCCGAGCGGGTATCGAAAGACGTGAGCAGGCTGCACTGGCGCGGGTGGATAGGGTGGTGTAAAGGCTTCGCCCTGTTTAGAGAACGAGCCGCGCACGCCGCGAAAAAGCTCGCATTTTGTCTTTTCCGGGCAGGCCCGCTGCAGGAAGCGTCGCCTGTCACGGACCCCATCCAGGGTCCGACGGAAGGGATGGGCTGAAACTGACGGACGGCACGACGCCCTTGAAAAAGCTCACCATCCTGCTCACCCTGCTCGGTCTCGTCGGCATCACGGCCGCCATGGCCTGGAGCGGCTTCGGTTCAGTCATCGAGGCCGTGACGCGGATTGGTGTCGGCGGCTTCCTGCTGACCATTGCTGCCCAGCTTGTCGTGGACGTCATTCTAGGCACCGCTTGGCATGCCGCATTTCCCAGCATGAGTTTCCGTCATCTGTTCATGGCCCGCATGGTTCGTGACGCCGGTTCCACATGTCTGCCATTCTCCCAACTCGGTGGCATCGTGCTGGGCATCCGCGCCACCTGCCGCACGCATGGCGTCCACGATGCCCGAAGCGCGCCCGTGCAATGGCCCGAAGCCGCCTGCGCCAACGTGGTGGACATCACCACCGAGGTGCTGGCCCAGATCGTCTTCATCCTGCTGGCCGTCACCCTGCTGGCCATCGGCACCACCCAGTCCAACCCGCTGGTCAAACCGGTGATTATCGGGACGCTCGTGCTCGCAGCGGGGGCGGCTGGTTTTATCTGGACGCAGCAGCGTGGTGGAATGGCCGTGAAGCATGCTGTCCGCGTTCTCGGTCAGCTCATTGCGGGTCAGTGGCAGACCACCATGATGGACGGCGCGGGAACGCTTCAGGACCACATGGAAGAGGCGTGGTCCCATCCCGGCCGGATTTCCGCTTCCGCTTCGATTCATCTGATGGGATGGATTACCAGTGCTGGCGTATTATGGCTGACGGTTCACCTGATGGGCGCGTCTCTCACCTTCCCCAATGCAATTGCCATTGAAGGCGTGACCTGCGGGCTCATGTCAGTCTCCTTTCTGATTCCGGCGGGACTGGGCGTGCAGGAAGGGTCCTACATGACGCTCGGCCACGCTTTCGGTCTGGATCCGTCACTCTGCCTCGCCCTTTCCCTCCTGCGACGCGGTCGGGAACTTGGAATCGGCGTGCCTGTCCTTGTCTGCTGGCAGCTTAATGAAATGCGCATCCTGAAGAAAAAGCGTGCGGTCCAGACACTCCCGGATACCCTGCCAAACGCTTTGACAGATACGCCGGAAGGATAGGGCCGATGGTCGACACACCCGCACAGGATGGTCCGCTTTTCGACACGCTGGTCGTGATCGGGCCGGGTTTGATCGGTGCGTCCGTCCTGCATCGCGCCCGGCGTGACAAAACCATCGCCCGCAAACTCATCGCCGTGGATATCAACCCCGCCTTCCGCGACCGGGTTCGTGAACTCGGTATTGCAGATGATGTGACCGGAGATGCCGTGGCAGCCGTAAAGGATGCCGACTGCGTCATGCTGTGCGTGCCGGTTGGCGCGATGGGAGAGGTGGCAGCAGCCGTTATCCCTGCCATGAAGGCGGGAGCGATTCTGACCGACACCGGCTCCACCAAGGTCTCAGTCATCGAGTCGATCCGCCCGTTCCTGCGTTCCGACATTGCCTATGTCCCCGCCCATCCCATGGCCGGCACGGAATATTCCGGTCCTGACGCCGGTTTTGCCACGCTCTTCGACGATCGCTGGTGCCTGCTCACACCCCTGCCCGACAGCACGTCACTCGGCAGTGTCGAAACCGTCACGAAGCTCTGGCAGCTTTGCGGTGCCCGCACGCGCGAGATGGCACCCGAGCACCATGACCGTGTCTGCGCCATCGTCAGCCACCTGCCGCATCTGCTTGCCTTCACCATCTGCGGCACGGCGGATGATCTCGCCGATCAGACGCGCTCGGAGGTGCTTGAATTCGCCGCCAGCGGTTTCCGGGACTTCACCCGCATCGCGGCATCCGACCCCGTCATGTGGCGCGACATCTTCCTCTCGAACCGTGAGGCCATCCTTGAGATGCTCGCGCGCTTTCTGGAAGACGCACAGACCATGGCGCGCGCCATCCGCTGGGGTGATTCGGATTATATCGTGGACTGCATCGAACGCGGTCGCCGCATCCGGCGCAGCCTGCTGGAAAACCGTCAGGCCTGAGCCGGGTTACGGTCAGCAAGCACGTCCTCTTTCTGACCACCGCGAGCACAATATTGCGCCACGCCATGACGCAACCGTAGCCATTCCCGGGGTGCAATCCGCCGCGCCACCACGAACAGCAGCGCCGTGGCCACCAGTGGCGTAGGCCCGATATGCGTCAGTCCCCCGAAGAGTCGGGCTCCCAGAAGATAGGCATAGGTCACAAACAGGACGAATTTCTCGCCCGACCACCAGCCAGTGTCGCGCGCCTGCAACAGCACCCATCCCAGTGGAAAAGCCAGACAGGCAACATCGTAATCCAGCAGGAATGGTGAACAGAACGGCATGGCCGCGATCATGACCGCCATCTCGGGAGCTCCGATCGACCGCGCGTTTCTTGGCAAAGCACGCGAACGCGCCGCCAGCCATCCGGCAAGACTCAGCGCCATGACCGTCGCCATGCCCTGCACCGCGTAGGCCAGCCATTCCCTGCCGCACAGGAGATTGACGGCGGCATACACGCTCTGCATTTTCCATGCCTGTACATAGCCATGTTCGAAGACGACCCGGGCTTCGTGGCTCATATGGAAAAAGCCGTTCCAGCCGCTGGAGCCGAATACCACCCATGATACAGCAAAAATCATGCTACCCGAACAAAGGCCGCCCGCAATTGCCCACCAGCGACGCGCGCAGAGCAGAACCAGTGGAGCCGCGACGAGCAACTGCGGTTTGATCACCAGACAACCCAGACAGAGTCCCGCCAGAAACGGACGCGCCCGCATCAGCACCATCGCCCAGCCGAACAGCGCACCAGTGAGCAATCCGTTCTGGCCGTTCGCCACGCCGATCACGAGGCCCGGAAAGGCAAGAATCGGCATCAAGGCCCATCGCTGGGGAAGCAGCCGCCGCAGAGCGCCCACAAAGGCTATCGCAGTGAGTATGAGAAACACCGCCAGAGACAAGCGATAGGGTGCAAGTGCCAGAGGCAGGCAGACGAGCAGAAAGGTCGGCGGATAATAAAAAGCGAAATTTCCGAAAGAGAAGTCGGAAAAGGCGGCAAGTTCCGCCTGATGATGCTTCACGGCGTCATAAACTTCCGCGGAATGTCCGTGCAGCACTTGCGAAGAGGCGGCCCAGAAACTCACGAAATCGGAGCAGATCGGCAGCCCCTCGAAATTTTTGCCGCCATGCGAGACGACGATGATGGAGAGAAACAGCCCCCATCCGTAGAGCCCGAAAATACGGCAATAGGCCAGTGCCCGTCCACGCGTCAGCCAGTTCGCCTGAAGGAAAACGCGCCCGGCAACAGTCTTCAGTCCTTTCGCCAGCGCGCGCATATCCCGTCCTGCAACCATAAGGGCTGGGGACACCATCCGTCAGATTGGTTAACGAGGACTTTCCGATGTCATGGCTGAGGGCTCGCCTCAATCTCTCTGCGTTTTCAGGGGGCACCCCTATGACAAGCCTGCGCCAAAAAGCCTATGATGCGTAACGCAAGAGGACGGCCACGACCGGCCCGGAGAGACAAGCATATGACGACTGCGACCGTGCATCCCGATTTCACCGCTCTGGAAGCAGCCCCTGTCTGCACGCAGCCGTTCCCGCATGTCGCGGTGGAGCATTTCATCCTGCCGCCGGATCTCGCGGCCATCCATGCGAGTCTGCCGCAGATGGAATCGGGCGGTTCCTTTCCCCCTGAATCGCTTCCTCTCTCGCCGATCGTTCAGGATCTTGTCCGGCAGATGAAAGGACCGGAACTGCGCGATATCATCGCGTCAAAGTTCGGCCTTGATCTGCATGATGCCCCCACCATGCTGACCCTGCGCGGCCGCACGCGGGAAAAGGATGGCCGCATCCACTGCGATTCAACGGCGAAGCGCGTCACGGTGCTGCTCTATCTCAACCCACCCTCGACAGCGTTCGAGCGACAGGAGGGTTGCCTCCGCCTTCTGAATGGTCCGGATGATGTGGAGGATTACACCGTCGAAGTTCCGCCAGTGAATGGCACGCTGCTGGTCTTTCCCAACGGCCCGACAACCTGGCACGGACACCGCCAATATGTCGGTCCACGCTACACCATCCAGCTCAATTACATGGAAACCGGCGCGAAAGCCCGCTCGGAACTGCGCCGCCACAAGCTGTCAGCCCTGATGAAGAAGCTGCCTTTCGCGGCGTGAAGCAGAACGCTTCCCCCTCTCCATGATGGAAGGGAGGTGGCGTCAGGCACCATCCATATTTTCGAGATCGTCACCGGATGTGGCGGGGTCCGCTTCTACCGGCTTACGCAGCAGGACGAAGGCCCCCACGACGCAGCCGATACCCAGCAGGACAGGCAGGCGACGCAGCCCCCAGATCAGCCAGGCATCGGTATCGCCCGGATGGAAGATCAGGTTCCAGCCATCCACGATAATCAGCGTGAAACCGACGAGGAAGCCGCCGAGGATCAGCCCGAGACGACGCAGATAGTTGGGCTGGTCCGACATGGAACGACGCTCCCTTTCAGGCCGGAGAGGATATGTGAGCGTCCGGAACGGACGAAAAACTCACTGCTGGAAAGCCCGTGCCCAGATATTCTGGGTCTCCAGCGACACCGGAAGCGTCGTGTTGGTCAGCGCTACGCCACGCCAGCCGGCACCAATCGCCGTATAGAGATTGACCGCGTCACGCAGCCTCTCCAGACGTGACAACGCTTCGGCGTTCTGGGCGGTCAGTGTCGTCCGCTCAGCGGTCAGCACATCAAGGAAGCCGATCAGACCGGCGGCATAGAGCTTCCGTGCCCGGTCTCTCGCCAGCGCACTGTCTTCCGAGGCTTTTTCCAGTTTTTCCTGATATTCGATGTCATCGTGCCATGCGGCCATGGCGTCCTCGACTTCCTTGAAGCCATTGAGAACGGTCTGACGATAATGCAGCCGTGAAGCTTCCGCGGCAGCCTGTGTCGCACGGATGGTCGCCGTGTATTTGCCGCCATGCATCAGCGGCAGGCTGGCCATCATCAGGAACTGCCAGCTCATGCCGTTTACCTGAAAGGCCTGATACATGGCGGAAGCGTTCGGGTTGAACGTCAGCGGAATGACGAAGTGCGGATAGAGTTCAGCGACTGCCACGCCGACCTCGGCCGTCGCGACCGCATATTCCTTCTCCGCCATCCGGATGTCCGGACGATTGGCGATCACGACAGATGGCAGCGTCGCCGGGAAAGCCGGCACGCGCGGCAGCGGTTTGACGACCTTGAGTTCCTCTTCCATCTCGCCCGGCATCTTGCCGACCAACACGGAAAGGGCATGACTCACCTGCGACACATGTGTCTTGAGCGGTTCACGCGCTGCGATCTGGGAGTCGAGTTCAGCCTGCGCCTGCGCCGTCTGAAGCGTGTTACCCACGCCTTCCAGATACAGGCGGTTTGTCAGATCGAGGTTTTCCTTGGCAACCTTGATGTTGTCGGTCGCGATCTTGATCTGAAGCTGTGTGACACGCAGAACCATGTAATCGTTAGCGAGTTCCGACAGCAACGCCATGAGCAGGGCGCGACGCCCTTCGACAGACGCCTCGACCTCCCGTTCATGGGCCTCGACACCGCGCCGGATGCGCCCGAACACATCGATTTCCCACGTGGCCGAGGCGCCATACGTCAGAATCGACGCTTCAGGGCGGTTGGCCGGATTACCGGGGCGAAGCGGCCAGTTATCGATGTTGAGCGAATAGCGGACGTCGCCCCCGCCCGCGTTGGCGTCCATTTGCGGATACCAGGCCGATGCCGCCTTATCGCGCAGGGCGCGTTCAGCAAGAATCCGCTGACCGGCTTCCTGCAGGTCGTAATTGCCCTTAATGGCGTCCTGAACCAGCTTCGTCAGGATCGGATCATTGAAGCTCGCCCACCACTCGGTCATTTCCTTGTTGGTGCGCTCGATCTCCTCCGGGGTCGCCGGCTTTTCCTCGGCTGCCTCCGTGAATCCGCTGGGTAGTTTCAGCCGGTCCGGCTGAAAATTCGGTCCCACCGAGCACCCTGCCAGCAGAGACCCGCTGAGGAGCATCGGCAGCACGCGCCGCCACAGACACCGTTTCACGCCAGCCTTGCAACCGGAGAGAACCGGTCCGGTTTCAGCAGCCATCATCGTTCCCATCGTCCTGTCCGCTCGCCCTTACAGGTGGTCTTGCAGCCAGCTGGTCAGCTTGCCACGACGGCTCTTCGACTCAGGCCCGACACTGATCGTCGCCGTCATGCCGGCGGAGAGCGTCACGCCTTCAGGGACATAGTCGAGATGGACGCGCACCGGAATACGCTGCGCCAGACGGACCCATGTAAAGATCGGGTTCACGTCCTGAAGGCCGAGCTTATCCGGATTGCCGTTGGTGTCGTTGATGCCTCGGGCGATCGATATGACGTGGCCGGGAATGATCTGCTTGTAGCCCATCAATTTCACCCGGGCGACGTCACCGACATGCACGCCCCACATCTTCGTTTCCTCGAAGTAGCCGTAGACCCAGTAGGAGTCGGAATCGATCACGGCCAGCCGGGGCTGACCCGCCGTGGCGTAATCACCGATCCGCAAGTTCAGGTTGGTGATGTAGCCGTTCACTGGTGAGTAGAGCACCGAACGCTGAAGATTCAGTTTCGCGACGTCGAGAGCGGCGCGGGCACCGTCCACCGCCGCGATCTGCGTCGCCACGTTCGAGTTGAAGACTTCCTGCTCTTCAGCCGAGACGATGCCGCCCAGTCCCATACGACGCTTCGCATCGTTCTGCTTGAGCTTCAGGTCTTCCAGCGCGCCGTCCAGACGGGCCTGCGCCTCGCGGATCGCCAGACGGAAGCGCACCGGATCGAGAACGTAGAGCGGGTCGCCCTTGTGGATGAACTGGTTGTCCACCACCGGGACCTGCACCACCGTGCCCGCGACTTCGGGAGCCACGTCAACGACATAGACGCGGACGCGGCCATCGCGGGTCCACGGCGCAATCATATAGGTATTCCAGAGGGTCACCCCGAGCACGATGGCCAGCGAGACGACTGCCAGGGTCAGGATCACTCGGATCAGTGTGCGAAGCAGTGGCATTGGGGTGACTCGAAAACCTTATATTCGGGGAAAGCGATCAGACATACAGGATGAGCAGGCACAGAACGCAGGTATAGAGCGCAACTTCGAACAGTGCGAAGTGCCAGAACCAGCGCATCAGCCCGCTCCACCAGAGCAGAAAGCGGATGAACATTGTCACGGGAAGGGCAACCAGCGCGTAGACCACGATCGGCGCCATGAAGACGCCGAAGAGATTGAACTCGGTCAGCATCAGGCAGGTCTCGAAGCAGGTCGTGTCACACGAGGCATGGTCAAGTGGCGTAGATCCGCGTGCGCGAGCGGATGGTCCGCTGCTTGTTGCATGGGACCATCCTTATGAAAGAAACCGGGCGCGGCGTCGATAAGCTGGGCCGCCTGTATGAGACAGGCAGCCATGCGTCTGACTGTGCCCAGCCGCGTCGCAGCAGTTGCAGGAGCAACCGGGCCAGGACCCGCCGCACCGCTGATTTCCTCAAGTTCCGGCAAAAGCCGGACCGCCGCCTCGCGCAGATGGGCTGCTGTTGCAATCGGGTCACGCCGAAGATCTTTCAGCGAATCCAGCGCCTCTTCCACGATTCGTTGCTGCGCAGGAGTCGCATTTCCGTCCTCCCGCAGCAGCCAGCGCAATCGCATCACCGACCGGCCAAGCGCCACGGCGGCAAGAGCGGCATCCGTCACATGAAACACACGCGGGGTGGCCTCGACGAAGGAGAGCCGCTGGGTCAGCCGCAGCACACGCTGCATCTGATGATATTCCCAGCTCGGCCAGCTCACCCGATAGCGCAGCGGCAGGGCCGCGAATCGCTGGACGGAACGGCAGAGCGCCCCGATGAGACGAGCCGCATCCAGCCGCTGGTCGGCTGGCAGGATGACCCTGAAGACCAGCACGAGTCCAATGCAGGCAATCAGGAACGCCATCCACGAATTCAGCAACGGGATGTCATGATAGACAACCGGATTGTTCACCTCCGTCATGACGTTGAAGAACACGGCATAACCGAAGCCCCACAACGCATAACGTGGGTGAAACTGAACCCAGATGCCCGGCAGCAGGCAGAGGAACAGCGACATCCACAACAGCGGAAAGCCATCCGTCTGCGGCAGCATGAACGT
Organism: Acetobacter conturbans; assembly: GCF_011516755.1. Classification (GTDB taxonomy): domain Bacteria; phylum Pseudomonadota; class Alphaproteobacteria; order Acetobacterales; family Acetobacteraceae; genus Acetobacter; species Acetobacter conturbans. Next base: position 134,525 of record NZ_WOSY01000010.1, read on the forward strand.
GCGGAAGATATAGCAGGCAGGCACCGCCATCGCCGTGCCCGAAGCGAGGAGCCATGACGCTCTGGTGGCCGATGGGGCAGTCGACAGAAGGCAGGACGCACAGATCAGGAACACCAGCGCACTGGGACCGGCGGACCAGCGCAGGATGTACCACGCCAGGCATCCCAGCATGGCCACCATCGCGCCACGGGCCAGATTGCGTAGTGCCGCAGGCCATTCGATCAGAGGCAGAAGCCGGACGCCCTTCTCATGCCAGGCGAAGTCGGACAGGTTATCCACCGCCTGTCCGAGCTGGACGACAATGTCGCGCTCCGTATCCACTGCGGCGAGCCCCGCCAGATCAGGCGCTTCCCGGGCCAGCCTTTCGAGTTCCTGAACGGCGATCTGGATCCGTTGCCGGATAGGAACCGAATCACCGTGAAGCAGTTCCTCCATCGGCATGTCGGCAAGCTCGCGCATGAGCTGTCCGGAAATCTTCCGCGCCGCCAGCACCTGCCCCGCATCGTCTGACGGAATGCTGCGCGATGCCGCGTGATGGGCGCTCAGGAGCCCCATCAGACGGCCGATACCTTCATGGAGCGCTGCTGACCGGCGATTCACTTCGTAATCGACCGAGGAGGCGTAATTGATCGCCTCGATCACCGCCCCCGCCTGTGCGAGAAGACGCGCCCGGGCACTATAGGCTTCCGTATCCATCTCGCGGAACGCCCCTGTCTGACCGGCTTCGCCGGGGCGGGGCCGCGCGGCCTCCAGTTCCGTTTCGGTCAGGAAAGCGAACTGCGCCAGCACATCCCGCAGATACTGCTCGATCCGGACCCGCGCCGTGTTGGGGCTTTTCATAGTCGTGATCTGGAACACGATCGCCGTGCTCACGATGCCGACCACCACCACGGACAGGCGCGCCATCGCGCTTTCGAAGATGCGATCCGGATTCTCGAAGGCGCTCGTGGAGATGATGATGATCGTGTAGCCGGTCAGAACAGCCGCATAGGCCCGATAGAAACGCAGCAGCGTCGCGACGAAACAGGCCAGCCCGATCAGCATGGCCAGACCACCAAAAAACAGCACCGGCTGCTGCGGGAAACACGCCATCAACGCGATACCCAGCGTGGTGCCCACCAGCGTGCCGACGATGCGCCACACACTCTTGGAGATCAGGGCGCCGGGCGTGGGATTGGCCACGATCAGCACCGTCGTCACTGCCGAAATCGGGTTTTCCAGCATCAGAAAGCCGGCCATCCAGAGCGCCAGCCCGATCGAAATAAAGACGCGGGAGGCATACAGGACGGTCGGACTCAGCCGCGCCCATTCCAGTCGCCCTTCCCGAAAAGCAACGGAGAAAAACCCTCCCGGAGGCGCGATGATGGCCGCGTCCGTCACCGTTCGTCTTCCGCAACAGAAGGCGCGCCGTCTCCTGAACTTCGCGCCTTCTGTTCCAGACCTGACCAGACCTGATTGAAAACAGCCTGACAGCCTTCAAGCGCCTCATCCGATACGCCTTCCAGAAACCGGGCCGCTACATCATCCGCGACAGACAGCACCGTCTCGCCCATCTCGGCGCCGGCTTCCGTGAGGGAGACCAGCTTGGAACGGCGATCATCGGGATCGACATCGCGCCGGACAAGCCCCTGTCGCTCAAGCGTATCGAGCAGCCGGACGAGCGACTGCGCCTCCACCAGCATCGAGCGGGCAAGATCCGTCTGCCGCACGGGAGACGGAAGGACGCGGAGATAATAGAGCGGACGCCAGGTTGCGTCCGTCAGGTCGAACGGGCGGAGGTCATGATCGATCTCGCGCCGCCACTGCGTGGCCAGACGCGCGAGCCGGTAGCCAAAACGGCGACGCAGAAGAAGCGTCGACTGGGACGGGTGATCCCGATCCTGAATCTCTCCGACCACCTGTCAGGCTCCGCGCTCATGAAATACGAAACACACGAATAGTTCGCATGCTTACCATTCCATGACAGAAGCTTTTCGCGGGCACCAATGCACTGGCGGCATAACCCCATGCACAAGCGCCGCGTTCAGCGTGTTTGCTGGAAAAAATCGACACTGCTTTCAGGCTTTCACCCGGATGTGATGCAAGCGGGCGTCCTCAGTATTCCTTGACCTGCCCGGGGAGCGGCACGGAAGTCGGTTTTCCCTTGATGCCAGCATAGACGAGCAGAAGAACAGTCTTCTCATTCCCAGCAATCCCGTGGTGGGCATCGTCCACGGACTCGGTGAACGCCTCCCCCGCATGGAAAGTCTTTTTCTCGCCGCTCGCCTTGTCCACGATGGTCAGGGCGCCTTCGAGAACATAACCGGCATTGGGAAAGGGGTGCGTATGCCACGGCAACGCTGCCCAAGGTTCGATCGTCAGCTTCAGAACCGTCATTTCAGGCGTGCCAGAGGCGTAGGCGGTATAGGGTTTGCCATTCCACGAGGCAGATGATTTGACGAGAATCTGCGCTGATGCCGTCTTGCCTTCGCTGGCGTGCGCTGCTGGTGGGATGGCCAAAAGCCCAAGAGCAGAAAAGGCCGCATACAGAAAGGCAGGTTTCATGGCAGGCATGGAGCGTATCCCTCAAAGTTCAGGGCAGGGCGCTGAGTCAGATACCGGGTCAGCGCGAGCCTGATTTTTCAACGACGGCCCGGCCAGAAAAGTTTCAGTTTTCTTCCGTCCGGTAAGGCGAGAGTGCAGAAAGGCCAGCCACGTTCTCCAGAACCGCCGTCCGTTCCTCGCCCAGAAATTCCGCCACGGCCTGCCGGAAACCAAGATGTCGGATCTCATGCGCGGAATAAGTCAGGCTCGGCACATAGCCGCGCTGGATCTTGTGCTCTCCCTGTGCCCCGGCCTCCACCCGCGCCAGACCGTTCTCGATAGCGAAGTCGATGGCCCGGTAATAACAGAGTTCAAAATGCAGGAAGGGCCATTCGCCGACACATCCCCAGTTGCGCCCATACAGCGTGTCCGTTCCAAGCAGGTTGAGCGCCCCCGCGACAGGCACGCCACCATGCTCCGCGACCATCAGCACCACCCGGTCGCCCAGCCGCTCGGAAAGCAGGGAAAAGAAGGCGCGCGTCAGATAGGCGCTGCCCCATTTGCGATCCACGGTGGACTGATAGAATCCGAAAAACGCATCCCACAGTGCTTCCGTAATCTCCGCGCCACGCAGCGTGCGGAAGGTCAGTCCGCAGTTATTGGCGTCCCGCCGCTCACGCCGCACCATCTTGCGTTTACGGGAAGCCAGTGCGTCCAGAAAACCGTCGAAGGTCTCGTAGCCGCGATTGTACCAGTGATACTGCAACCCCAGCCGCTGCAACCAGCCATTGCCGCCCAGCGTCTCGTAATCGTTTTCAGAGCAGAACGTGACATGGACTGAGGAAAGTTGCAGTTCGCCGCAGATCTGGATGAGCGCCTGCCCCAGTGTTGCCGCCGCCCCTTCAGGAGCCTCCGGGCGCACCAGAAGGCGCGGCCCCGGAACCGGTGAGAACGGCACCGCGACCTGCAATTTCGGATAATACTCCCCACCGGCGCTCTCGAACGCCCGCGCCCAGCCGTGGTCGAACACATATTCACCGTAAGAATGGGATTTCAGGTAGGCAGGCGCGACTGCGACCAGCCTACCTGTCCCATCGTGCAGGGCCACATGCCGGGGAAGCCAGCCAGTGGCAGGCGTGGCCGAGCCACTGTCTTCCACCGCTGACAGAAAGGCATGACTGACGAACGGGTTTCCCTCCCCGGCGCAGGCGTCCCATTCCTCGGAAGGAATGGCCGCGATCCGGTCGTGAAGGGAAACCGTCCAGTCTGCTGCCATCAGGCGACCTCGAACATTCCCTCGACCTCGACGGGCGCATCCAGCGGCAGAGACGGAACCCCGACGGTCGAACGGGTATGGCGGCCCACGTCCCCGAATGCAGCCACGGCCAGATCGGACGCGCCATTCATCACGCCCGCATGGGCGGTGAATTCAGGCGTGCAGGCAATGAAACCGCCGAGACGCACCACGCGCGTCACCTTCGACAGGTCGCCGACGGCTGCCTTGAGCTGCGCCATGACATTGATGAAGCAATAACGTGCCGCTTCCGTGCCCACTTCCAGCGATACGGCAGCACCGAGCTTGCCGGTCGCCAGCAACTTGCCGTCCCTGAGAGGCAACTGCCCCGAAATAACGATCAGCGATCCTGTACGAACCCACGTCACATAGTTCGCAACAGGCGTGGCGGGCGTGGGCAGTTCGAGGCCGAATGCGGCAAGGCGGGATTCGGGTGTGTCGCTCATAATGCTGTCCCTGTTGAATGACGGTTTACGTAGGGTGCCGCTCACCGGCACGAGGGGCAAGGGGGTTCTTGGTGTCCCCTGAACAAGGAGGCAGATCAGCCATCATCACAGGATATAGAGAGTGACGTTGGCCTTCTTCACTTCAGCGGTATGGCGGTTTTATTTCACAGGCACAAAAGAAAAAACTTCTTTCTTCATAAGGAAAAATCAACTTCAGACGCCTATGGAAGGACGCCCGCTAAAATTTATAGCCGACCGGTCTAATTTTTGTATGGACATCCATTTCCGCTCCGCGTATGCATAATGTCATGAAGATTGCAGAGAAACATCGCGCTGCCCGACAGCATATCCTTGAGGCGGCCAAGCCGCTTATAGGGCAGCGTGGCTTTTCTGCTGTCGGCATTGCGCAGATCCTGGAAGTCGCCGGGATTCCAAAAGGCTCATTCTATCATTACTTCGAATCGAAAGAGGCATTCGGAGAAGAACTCCTCAGGTTTTACGTTGAGGACTATCTGAAAAAAATGGACGATATTTTCAAGAATTCAGACGGAAATATCGCGGACAAAATATTCCATTACTGCCGCTTCTGGCGGGATACCCATCTTGACGGTCAGATCGGAAGCAAATGCCTGATCGTCAAACTTGCTGCTGAAGTCTCCGACCTTTCCGAGCGTATGCGCCTCATTCTGGAAATCGGAACCGGCACCGTCATTGATCGGCTCAGTGCCGCCATCACGCTGGGACAGAAGGAACGTTCTGTAGGCAGCGCGATGGAGCCCAGAATACTGGCATCGTCGCTGTATCAACTCTGGCTCGGCACAACCCTGATGGTGAAGATCACTCACAATTCCCAGCCGTTTGATCACGCCTGGCTGTCGACCAAACGACTTCTCGAAATCTGAATCCAAGGAAAGCTCACGCGCGGCTTTGCTGCGGATTCAATAAGTGACCGGTCTAATAAAGACGACCGGTCTAATTAGGTGTGAAGATGCAGAATTTCGAATTCTACAACCCGACACGGGTGCTGTTCGGCAAAGGCATGATCGCCAAACTTGACGAGCAACTGTCACCCGAAACTCGCGTGCTTATCCTTTATGGCGGCGCGAGCGCGGAGCGGAGCGGTACTCTTGGCGAAGTGCGTGCCGCTCTCGGCAGCCGGACTTTCAAGGAATTCGGCGGCATCGAAGCCAACCCGACCTACGAAACGCTGATGAAGGCCGTGGCGATGGTGCGGGAGGAAAAGCTCGACTTCCTTCTCGCCGTCGGTGGTGGCTCCGTCATGGATGGAACAAAGTTCGTTGCGGCCGCCGTGCCGTTCGAAGGCGAGCCATGGGACATCCTGACGAGCAAGGGTGAAGCCGTGAAGAAGGCCCTCCCGCTGGGCACCGTCGTCACGCTGCCCGCCACGGGCTCCGAAATGAACTGCCTGAGCGTGATTTCCCGTCAGTCAACGGGTGACAAGCTGCTGTTCTCCAACCCGCTCGTCTATCCCCGCTTTTCGGTGCTGGACCCGATGCGCACCATGAGCCTGCCCATGAAGCAGGTGATCAACGGTGTTGTGGACTCCTTCGTGCATGTCATGGAGCAGTACATGACGCATCCGGTCGACGGGATGGCGCAGGACCGGTTCTCCGAAGGGTTGCTGTCCAGCCTGATCGAAATCGGTCCCCGTATCATGGCAACGCCTGACGATTACGATCTGCGGTCAAACCTCATGTGGGTTGCGACGCTCGCACTCAACGGACTGATCGGCGCGGGTGTACCCCACGACTGGACGACCCACATGATCGGCCATGAGATCACGGCGAAATACCACATCGATCATGCCCGCACGCTGGCCGTGGTGTTTCCTGCCCTTCTCAAGGTCTGCCGCGAGGCCAAGCGCGCCAAGCTGCTCCAGTATGCCGAGCGTGTATGGGGCCTGAAGGACGGGACGGAAGACGAACGGATCGACGCCGTCATCCGCAAGACCGAAGGGTTCTTCGAAAATCTCGGCGTTCCGACACGTCTTTCCGCCTACGAGATCGGCGCTGACGGAATCAACGACCTGCTGGGGCAGCTCAAGGATCACGACATGACCCATCTGGGCGAGCACGGCGAAGTGACGCTCGACGTCAGCCGCAAAATTCTGGAAACCGCCGCCTGATTCACAGGCCCTGGTTTCGGGATGCGGCCAGTGGTCGCATCCCAGCATTTTCAGACTGAAATTCACGAGGATTCAATGGCTTACGCTACAACCAATCCATACACCAACGAAGTGGTCGCTACATTTTCCGATGCGACCGACGAGGACATCCAGACCGCTCTGACCGAAGCCCATGCGGCCTTCGAAAGCTGGCGCGACACGTCCTTCGCAGAGCGTGCGAAGGTGATGAATACCGCCGCTGCCATCCTGCGTCGCGATATCGACAAATACGCCCGCCTCGGCACGCTGGAAATGGGCAAGCTTTACGAAGAGTCGAAGAAGGAAGTCATTCTTTCGGCAGAAATCTTCGAATATTACGCGAAGAATGCCGAAGAGCTTCTGAAGGCCGAGCCTCTTGAAGTGGCCGATCCGGCGGAAGGCAGGGCCATCCTCGTGCACGAACCGCTCGGTATCGTGCTGGCTATCGAACCGTGGAACTTCCCGTTCTATCAGGTGGTCCGCATCATCGCGCCGCAGCTTTCGGCGGGCAACGCGGTCCTGCTGAAGCACGCTTCAAACCTTCCGCAGTGTGCGGCAGCGTTCGACGGGCTGATGGCCGAAGCCGGTCTTCCCCACGGGCTTTTCCGCAATCTGTATGCCGCACGTCCCCACACGGCGATGATCCTCAATGATCCGCGCGTCTGCGGCATCGCCCTGACGGGTTCGGAAGGCGCTGGCACCGTGATCGCCGGGATCGCCGGCAAGGCCCTGAAGAAGGCCACCATGGAACTCGGCGGCGCTGATGCCTTCATCGTTCTGGACGATGCCGATGTGGAGAAAGCGGCACGCTGGGCCGTGATCGGTCGGCACTGGAACGCCGGACAGGTCTGTGTCTCCGCCAAGCGTCTGATCGTGGCGGATGCCATCTATGACCGGTTCCTCGCCATCTACAAGGAAGGCGTGGCAGCCCTGAAGGCTGGCGATCCGATGGATCCCACCACGACGCTTGCACCTCTCTCATCGCAGGCCGCAGCGGATGATCTTCGCGATCAGGTCACGCGTGCCATGGATCTGGGGGCGAAAGTCGAAGTGATCGGCGCACCGGTTCCCGAGAATGGCGCATTCTTCCAGCCGCTGCTCATGTCGAACCTCGACGGAAACAATGAGGCGCGTCACTGGGAGTTCTTCGGTCCGGTCACGCAGATCTATCGCGCCAAGGACGAGGCCGATGCCATTCGCATGGCCAACGATTCTCCTTACGGACTTGGCGGATCGGTCTTCACCCGGGACGAGGCACGCGGCGCACGGGTGGCCCGCGCCATCCGGACCGGCATGGTGTTCATCAACCACCCTCTCGCGCCCAAAGCGGACCTGCCCTTCGGCGGGATCAAGAACTCCGGGTATGGCCGTGAACTGATCGGGCTCGGCATCAAGGAGTTCATCAACCACAAGCTCATCAACATCGTCGATATCGACGCAGCGTTCTGATGAGACAACCGGGATCTGGGAAAGATTACTTTTTCAGATCCCGCCCCTGATACAGAAACCCCCTCGCCGACTCTCGTCGCAAGGGGGTTTCTGTTCATTCGGCGTCGTGGCCATTTGAATGCAAAGGCAGCAACGGATTTCGCGTCCTGTCTTACTCCGCGAGCATCGGTCCCAGTGGCCGCCCCCCGAGAATATGCACGTGAAAATGGGGCACTTCCTGTCCTGAATCCTGCCCGACATTACCGATCATGCGATAGCCCGGCTCATCGAGACGGAACATCCGCGCCACATCCCCCACGGCCTTGTTGAACCCGACAATTTCCTTATCGCTCGCACGCTGCGTGAAATCAGCGAAGGAAACATAAGGCCCTTTCGGGATCACCAGCACATGCACGGGTGCTTTCGGGGCGATGTCGTGGAAGGCGAGCACATAGTCGTTCTCAAACACCTTCTTGCAGGGAATCTCTCCACGCAGGATTTTGGCGAAGATGTTCTCCGGATCGTATTTTCCGATGCCGCTTACAGCCATGACGTTTTCCCCCGTCCCATGCGTCGTTCCCTTTCGTCGTCCCGGAATCACCGGGTCACGCCCGGGGGCGAGACGCCTTTTCATCGATGCCGCTGACGCCTTCGCGACGCTGCAACTCCGACCAGACCTCGTCCGGCGTCACACCCGCGTCCACCCACAGCACCATCAGGTGGTAGAGCACGTCAGCACTTTCCCCCACCAGCTCATGCTTGCGGCCCGCGACGGCCTCGATCAGACATTCGACGGCTTCTTCACCGAACTTCTGGGCGATCTTGCCCGTGCCACGGGACAGCAGCCGCGCGGAGTGGCTGGTTGAAGGGTCCGCACCACGGCGGCTCAGCACGACATCAAACAGCCGGTCCAGCACCGAGGCGTCCACCTCACCGACCTCAGCAGTCGGCAGTTCCACTTTCAGGTTTTTCTTGGTCTTGCCGCCCGTCACGCTTGTGACGGCAGGCTTGGAGGTGTTTTTTTTTGTCGGTGTCTTTGCCATGCTCTTCCCGGTCATTACCCGAAATCCAGTTGTTCAAGCGGGGGACGTACAGGCAATCCGGCATCTGCCAGCGCCTGTTTCACCTGCGGCACGGTGAACTGCCCGAAATGGAAAACGCTCGCCGCCAGCAGTCCGGTCGCGCCTGCCTGCGCGCCTTCCACGAAATGCTCCAGTGTGCCGACACCGCCGGACGCCACGACAGGCAGCCGGACCGCCGCATTGACGGCCCGCAGCAGGTCGAGATCGAATCCCGAACGCGTCCCGTCCCGATCCATTGAGGTCAGGAGGATTTCGCCTGCCCCACGCGCCGCGACATCACGGCACCAGTCGACCACGTCGATCCCCGTCGGTGTACGACCACCATGCGTATAGACTTCCCAGCCGCCCTTGCCGTCGGACCGCGCGTCCACACCCACAACCACACACTGGCTGCCGAACTTGTTGGCGGCCTCGCTCACCAGTTCGGGGCGCGTCACCGCCGCCGAGTTCATCGCGCACTTGTCGGCACCCGCCAGAAGAAGGCGCCGCATGTCCGCCGTCGTCCGTATGCCGCCACCAACAGTAAGAGGGAGAAAAATCCGCTCTGCCGTACGGCTCACCACGTCCAGAATAGTGTCGCGGTTCTCGTGGCTGGCCGTGATGTCGAGAAAGGTGAGTTCATCGGCACCGGCGGCGTCATAAACCGCTGCCTGCTCTACGGGATCGCCCGCATCGCGAAGCGAGACGAAATTGACGCCTTTCACCACCCGGCCGTTCTTGACGTCCAGACAGGGGATCACGCGCAGTTTCAGCATCAGGACAGAACCCGGAGCGCGTCGGCCGGTGAGATGCGGCCATCATACAGCGCTCGCCCGACGATCACCCCTTCGATGCCCGACACCTGCGATGCCACGCGACGCAGCGCGGCCAGATGATCCAGCGATCCCACGCCACCGCTGGCGATCACCGGCACTGATACCGTCTGCGCCAGTTCCGCCGTCTGGTTGAGATCCAGCCCTTCCAGCATACCGTCGCGACTGATCTCGGTGAAGATGATCGCCGCCACACCAGCGTCCTGCATCCGAAGTCCCAGATCGGTCGCCTGCATGTCGGACACTTCCGCCCATCCCTCCGTCGCCACGAAACCCATGCGGGCATCGATTCCGGCAACGATCCGTCCGGGAAAAAGGCGACAGGCTTCCCGCACCAGTTCAGGGTTCTTCACCGCCACGGAGCCGAGGATCACCCGCGATATGCCGGCTTCCAGCCAGCTTTCGATCCCTGCCAGATCGCGAAGACCTCCGCCAAGCTGCACAGGCACTTTCGCGTTGGCCACGATCTGCTTCACGGCGTCGGTATTGGCGGAACGCCCCGCAAAGGCCCCATTCAGATCGACGACATGCAGCCAGTTGAACCCGGCTTCGCACCATGCGCGCGCCTGAGCCCCCGGATCGTCCGAATAGACCGTCGCGTCGTCCATCTCACCGCGACGCAGGCGGACACAGGCACCGTCCTTGAGGTCGATGGCAGGATACAGCGTGAGGGCTCGTGCAGTCATGTCGGCAGGTTTTCCATTTTCGAACTCGGAGACGGCGCCGTTCTGCACAAGGCGGCTCTGCTCCTGCAGGCGTTTCACAAAATACAGGCCACGCACCATCCGGCCTTCCACAAGAGCGTAATAGGGGTTCGTCCCCCAGTGCTCGAACTCCATGCTGCGGAACAACGCTATCGCGCCGCCCTGCGTTTCACGAACATCCAGCGTCAGGAACTGATACCCCATCGCCCGCGCGCATTTGAGAATTTCCTCGATCAGCACACGACCGAGACCAATTCCCCGCGCATAAGGGGCAATATGGAACTGCATGGCATTCGCCGTCATCGCCTGCGCTTCGTTGCTGCGCGAGGGACGCACAAGCTGTGCCGACCCGACGATATTACCATCCTGCCGGGCCACGAACAGCATCCGCTCCGGCACGAGAAAGATTCCCCGGAAGTAACGCTCCAGAACCGACCGCCCCTGCGGCTTCACCCATCCGAAACCGCCACCACCGAGAATCGACGCATCGACGCTCTCGCACAGCGCCTGCAGATCGTCCTCGTCCAGCATCTCCGCCCGTTCCGCCATCAGGCCGGGTGTAATGCTGCCTGAGCCCAGCCCGGACATTATGCTTCTCCGCCCGGTGTCCACTGGAGGAAATTCGCCAGAATCTTCAGGCCGACGCTCTGGCTCTTCTCGACATGAAACTGCGTGCCTGCGCGGTTGCGGTGGGCCACCATCGCAGGGACCGCGCCGCCATAATCCGTCGTCGCCAGCAGATGGTCCGCAGACGCCCCGGTCAGAGCATAAGAATGCACGAAATAGCCATGCGGTCTGGACCCCAAACCTTCGGTCAACGGATGCGCACGGCTCAGTGATAGCTGGTTCCAGCCCATCTGGGGCAGACGCAGGCCGGGGGCTTCCATCGGTGCAATCTCGCCACTGATCCAGCCCAGTCCACGGGTTTCTCCATGCTCGAAGCCCCGTTCGGCCATGAGCTGCATGCCGACGCAGATGCCCAGGAAAGGCGTTCCACCCTCCACTGCCGCGTTGAGGGCCGACAGCAGATCCGGAACCGCATTCAGTCCGCCCGCGCAGTCGGCAAAAGCCCCCTGCCCCGGCAGCACGATACGGTCAGCCTCGCGGACGCGGACCGGGTCATTGGTGATTTCGACGGTGACAGCGATGGAAGAGAGCCGCGCCGCCTCTTCGACCGCCCGCGCCGCAGATGCGAGATTGCCACCGTCATAATCGATGACCACAATGGACTGCGTGCACTTGACCGGCATCGTCAGGCCCTCCCCATCCGGGCCGCGACCGCGAAGGGATCTGGAATCGCCGTTATCACGCTCCCGTCTTCACTGACGGGAATGGCCGTCCGATCCATGTAGCGCAGAAGGGCCGAGGCACGATCCGGGCCAACCACCACGCCTGCCCGCACAAAGCCACGGAGGCGCAGTTCCCACTCACTGATCTCGCTGCTGAAGGCGGCCAGAGCGAAACGGGCCGGAATCATCAGAGCAGGGAGGAACCAAGTGTTGACCAGCAGTGCGCCCGCCACGATAGAGGCCGCCAAAGCCAGACCGCCCGTGATGCGCGCTCCGGACCAGATCAGCGCCAGTCCACCGAAAAACAGCACGCTCCACTGAAGTTTCTGCGGGACCAGAACGGGAAGGCTGCCTTTGCGGCGCTGCCGTTCGGGAACACCTTCACCGGGTACCCAGACCGAATACGCCTTCACAGGACCCCCTTTGTGGACGGAATCATTCCGACCGCCCGCTCATCATATTCCACAGCCATCCGCAGGGCGCGGGCCATGGCCTTGAAGGCGCTTTCAGCAATATGATGGCTGTTTCGACCTGTTTTCTGCGTGACGTGTAACGTCATCATGGACGCCATGGCAAAAGCGCGGAAAAATTCCTCGAACAGTTCCGTATCCATGACGCCGATTTTTTCGGAGGGAAACGGCACCGACCACGCAAGAAAAGGTCGTCCGGAAAGATCCACCACGACTTCGGCCAGCGCCTCGTCCAGTGGCACCAGAGCATGCCCGAAACGTCTGATGCCACGCTTGTCGCCGAGCGCCTGTCGCACGGCCTGTCCCAGCGTGATGCCCACATCTTCCACCGTGTGATGGAAATCGACCTCCAGATCGCCCCGTGCGGCAATCGTCAGATCCAGCATTCCGTGGCGTGCCAGAGCCGTCAGCATATGATCAAAAAAACCGATACCGGTGGCGATCTCGGCTTTGCCCGTTCCATCGAGACTGACGGTCACGCGGATGTCGGTCTCGGCGGTCACACGATGCAGGGAGGCGGTGCGTATCTCAGTCATGGACGCCAGTAATACAGGATCAGCGACCGCAGCGCCATCGGTTCAGGTGGCCACATTCACCACAGCGCCCCCCATCAGCCAGCCTGATGGCAGCAGGCCATGCTCTCGATCATGAGGGCAACCTGCGCCTCGGGCATGGGGCGACCGAGCAGGAAGCCCTGCATTTCGTCACACCCATGATCTTTCAGCAATGAAAGCTGGGCGCCAGTTTCGATTCCTTCCGCCGTGACCCGCAGCTTCAGCTTATGGCTCATTACGATGACGGATTCGACGATCGTCCACGCATTGGGATCGTTCGTAATCTTATTGATGAACGACCTGTCCACCTTGACCTTGTCGAAGGGGAAATTATGGAGATAGGCGAGGCTGGAATAACCGGTTCCAAAATCGTCCAGCGCAACGCGCACACCCAGTGCGCGCAGGTCTTTCACCAGAGCCAGAGCTTTCGGTACATCCTCCATCAGAAGGCTTTCCGTCACTTCGAGTTCCAGCCGTGTTGGCGACAGACCCGTATCCAGAAGCACCTGCCGGACGACATCGATCAGATCGACACGCTGGAACTGCGTGGGCGAAAGGTTGACGGCAATACTGACATCCGCAGCCCAGCCAGCCGCAACAGAACAGGCCGTCCGCAGCACCCATTCGCCAAGCGGAACGATCAGGCCGGTTTCCTCCGCCAACGGAATAAAGCGACTGGGCGGGATCATCCCCCGTTCCGGATGAGGCCAGCGCGCCAGCGCCTCGAAGCCAGTAATCTCGCCCCCGATATCGAACAGGGGCTGATAATAGACCTGCAGTTCCTGGCGACCCAGAGCGGCTCGCAGATCCAGTTCGAGATCATGCCGTTCCCGCACCGCCGTATCCATGCCCGACTGGAACTCGCACACCTGCCCCTTACCCTGCAGTTTGGCCTGATACATCGCAATGTCGGCGCTTTTGAGCACCATCTGCGCTGTTTCGCCATCCCGCGGGCAGAGGGCCACACCGATGCTCACGCCGACATACACATCGTGACCGGCAAGAATGAAAGGCTGCCACAAACACGAAATCAGACGTTTGGCCAGTTGCATCGCGTCATCGACGCGTGCCACGGAGCGCATCACGATGATGAATTCATCGCCGCCAAGCCGGGCGATATAATCGATGTCCCGTAGCTGGGCCTGAAAACGGACCGCGACCTCTTTCAGCAGCATATCACCGGCATGATGGCCGAGAGAATCGTTAACCGCCTTGAACCCGTCGAGATCAAGTCCGAGGACCGCCGCCTGCGTCTCGTTCCGCCGGGCGTGTTCAATAACCTGTCCCAGCACGCTTTCCAGCCCACGCCGGTTAGGAAGAGACGTCAGCGTGTCATGCATGGCGAGATAGCGAATATAGTCCTCGGCGGCCTTGCGCTCCGTGATATCGCGAATGGCGACAACCGTGGCCTGCCCTTCGACATACGGCACCTCGCGGGACAGCACCTCCACCGGTACCCGACGCCCTGTTGCTCCCGTCAGTTCAAGCTGGGTCGGCGATTCACCCCGGCTGGCCAGAGCCGCGACGATATCCTGATGTCCCACCAGATGTGAAGCGAACAGATCCGCCACTTTCAGCAGCTTGATCGCATGCAGGTCGAGGCCCGTCATATCGAGAATGCGCTGATTGGCATCCACAACCCTGCCTTCCCGGCTGATCAGGATGCCCTCGAACGTCCCATCCGCGAGATGACGCACGCGATCGCTTTCCTGCTGCTGGGCAATGGCCACCCGAACATCGAGAAGCGAGGCGATGCACAGCACGAAGAAAATCGCCACAACCCCGGAAAGGCTCATGACGGACAAGGGGGAGAACAAGGCGCTGTCCGGCGTCTGCATGACGGCCAGCCAGCGATCGAATGGCAGGATCGAGCCCATCGATCCAAGGGGAAGAACAGACAACGTCAGAGCCAGCAGCATGCAGGCTGTCAGACGCGGCCGGGTAGCAAGAGAACTGCCCAGTTCCCAGAATGAAAAAGCGCACAGGGTCGTGCCGAGTATCAGCGTGATGAGAACGGCCGACAGATCATAGGCGAGAGTGGCCGGACTGACGGTTGCGACGAGGATATAGAAGGCCGAAAAAGCCATTCCGAAGGCCAGCACGCCACCTGCCATGATGACGGTTTTGATGGAACGTCGGGGCCTCAGATAAAGATATGCGGCCCCGGCCGCCGTAGTGAGGGTCATCAGGCCCGCGATTTCGGTTGCGGGCTGCGGGAAATTCCAGAGAAGATTGGGATAGGTGGACCAGAAGGTATCGAAAAAAGTGATCAGCTCCGCGAGAGCCACGACCACGGCAAAACCGCCGATCCTTTTCCACGGGGCCCAACTCTTCTGCGACAGAGCCTGAATGGCCAGAATGGCGAAACAGAACGCCAGCCCCAGCACCGTGATATGGGAACCGAAATGCTGTTCGCTCAGCAGAAAGGTAAACAGCCGTTCCATATGACGCGCGCTCAATCCAGAGGAAACATACTTCAGTCTCCCGTTGAACTAGCCACACACTTCTTAATGATCACATAAAATGAAGCGTCCCGACAGAAATCGTCTCAATTTCTGTTTGCGCAATACCTTGTTTTTCGGCGGTTCCGGAAACATTCGGATTGCAGAAAATCGCGCGAATACTGTGAGCATTTGCCGATGATCAGCACGCAGGAGCGCAGGGCCAGACCCAGCCTCAGTCCGCCATCGTCGAATCCGGTTCGAAAGCCAGAAACTTGCCCGCCTCATGCTGGCGGGTTTTCATCAGGGCCAAAGCCCCTTTGTGACCCGCCCTCGCGGCCTGACGCATCCTGTCCTTCGCGGACCCCTTGGAGATGTGATGCGAGCGACCCGTCAGAACGAGCCGCGCCGACATGTACATTGCACCGGCGTTTCCGAGCAGCACCCCGCGTTCGTACCACTTCATGGCTTCCGGAAGATCAGGCGGCGTCGCCACCGTGGCCCAGTAATCACCAAGCACACAGGCGGCACGACCGTTTTCCGCAGAGGCCGCCTTGCGCAGCAGGGTTTCGCCCCGGGTCAGGCGACGCAGCCGCTCCAGTCGTGCCGTGGCGTCCGCGTCGCCCTCCGGCGCCTTATGGTTCTCCACCATAAGGCATTCGCCCAGCATCCCCATCGCCTGCACATGACCACCATCAGCGGCAATTTCCAGATGATGACGTGCTTTGGACGCATCCTGAGGCAGAAAACCACCCTGCCCATACCAAACCGCCACCATGTAGTGGGCGACGCCCAGCCTCACTTCCAGAGGTACGCGGAGCAGTTCCATCATACGTTCCGGCGAAGCACCTTCCCGTAATTCGATGTCCGCCAACCCGACACACGCAAGCGGCAGACCATGTGCCGCAGCCACCTTCAAAGCCTCTACACGCTCCCGGGATGGGGGAGCCTTGGTGGCATCAAGAAGCCACGCCAGAAAAAGAGAGGCTTCCGGCTCTGCGTGCCCATGTCCAAGACGGGCGAATGCAAATGCATCCTCCTCCCGCCGATCGCCACGGGTTGGAGACTCAAGAACATTCACGTCTGGCACGAAGCCATCCCATGCGAGACGTGCGGCGTGCACACAGGCTGGTGCGCAGCCTGCCCGAGCGGCCTTTTCCATCCACCATGCCGCGTATCCGGCATGCGCGGCCACATCCTGATCGCCGTAAAGATAAGTCTTGCCGACAAGAAACATGTCGTCGGCGTTACCGGCATGCGCCTCTGCCAGATGACGAGGGAGATTGTTTCCACGCTGCGTCAATCTGAACAGTTTACGCCACATTGCCTTCAGTCTTCCGGATCAAAAAAATGGAAAATCCCATTAACAAGACAGGAGTATTTTCCAGAACCTACTCTGTCATTTCATTAGCAGGTCTCCATGAAGAAACCCAAACATTGTTTAAGCGTTCATCTTTGTTAAGCTGAATCAACGGTTACTCCGTGCTTTCAACAAAGCCACGAGACGTTTCTATACCGAGCCAACACCCGGCAGAGCCACCCAATGCCTCGGACTGACGATATACCGGCGTCAAGAAATGTTACCTGGGCCGGGCGGATGTCGCCTCTGGAGAACAAAGGAGCGTTCGCTTTTTCCGGCTCACTATCCGGAAAACAAAAAGCGGGCCTTTCGGCCCGCTCTTTACTTAATCTGTCCGGCGGAAAATTTATTTTTTCCAGACTTTTCTGCCCACGAACCTGCCCAAGGGGCCCGCGAACGTTGTCGCGACTGACATGATCGTGAGGGTCTGCTTCAACTCGTTGATGCGGCGATCACGATTCAGGTGGGCCTCGACCTCAGACGGGTACAGATAGGACCTGCGACCAAAGAACGCGAACACCAGAGCAAGGAAGATATCGACGAAAAACACCAGCGCCGGGGACACAACCGGTCCAAAGCCGAACTCGTAGCGGAAAATTGCCCAAAGCAGAGCGTGACCCGTGATCAGGGAAAAGAAACCAAGGACGGCGGCAACCAGAAGCAGAGCCACCTGACGACCGACCCGCATGGCCTTCTGCTGCAGAAGTTGTACCTCTGCATGAGCAGCGGCCTTGCCGACTTCAAAAATGTGCATTGCGTCCTCGTCTACCTCACATGGACCGGCATCGAGGATGATCCGGCGTCCCAGTTGTCAATTCCTCCACGGCACGGCCGGGACAGGAATCGAACCCCTCATCTCGCGAGGCGGGTCGCCTTCTGGCCCCGGGCCCTCGCCGGAGGTTCCCGGGGCGGAACATTAACGCGACAGGCGGCCGAGGACAAACCCCACCGCAAAAGAAGCCGCGATCGACAGAAACGGCTTCGCACTTACATTAGTAGCAACCGTTTTCTTCTGATGTTCAGCAATCTCCCGAGCATTTGAAACGGCTGTGTTCGCCGCGCCCGAAAGAGGCGGCACAACATGGGCGTTGAGGAAGTGTTCGAGCTGCTTCTTCAGCACTTCCAGCTCGTCGCGCGCACTGGTGGCGGCATCCTCAGCCGCTGCTGCCGCCTGATTTTTGATCTTGTCTGCGGACATAGTCTTGCTGCTCCTTCGAACCGGCAACCCGGCTTTTTGCTCTGTTACAACGCAGAGCCAACACCCAATCTTAACGACTGTCCAGCAGTGTGGTTCCATACAGCTATGAAAACACGTCATATAGCCGACACGCTCGCCGTCGAAGGCCTCTGCCTTGCGGCGGATTCTCCGCCCCTGTCATTCTCTCTGACGGCAGGTGAGTGTCTCGCGCTTCTTTTCCTGAATGACACGCGCAGCACTCTGTCTCTGCTCGCCGATACCCTCGCAGGTCATCGTCATGCAGTCGCCGGTCGCCTGATGATGGCCGATCAGGACATCACGCGACGGAGACCCGGTCATCGGGCTATAGCGACGGTCGGCGCGCGCGACCCGCTGTTCGACCATCTTTCCGTCCGCGAAAACGTCGCTTTTCCCTTGCGGGCCAGAAAACGCCCCTCGGAGGAGATCTCCCACCGCGTCAGCCAGACGCTTGCGCTCCTCGGCCTTGAGAGGCTGGTCGAAGCACGGCCTTCCCGCCTGACGGCCGCCGAACGCATCCGGGTGGCTCTTGCACGCGCCCTTGCAACCGATCCCGCCGTCATCGTGCTGGAAGATGCCTTCACCGGACTGGACAGCGAAACCCGACGCGATCTCCACCAGCGCCTGTTCCGCCTGCAACGCGCCCAGGACCTGAGCCTGCTGCTGCTGACCCGCGACCGGGCCGATGCCCTTGCCGCCGGGCAACGGATCGGTGTGCTGGAAGCCGGAACCCTGCTGCAACTGGGAGTCGCCAATGATCTGATAGAACGCCCCGCTTCGGCCCGAGTGGCCGTCGCCATGGCGGATGCCAACGTGCTTGTCGGCATGGCCCTGTCCATTGACGACGATATCGTCAGAGCCCGACTCGCTTGCGGAGGTGAAATGGAAGCACTCGCGGAAACAGGTGTGGAAGAAAACGAGGTCATCGACCTTTGCATCCGCCCCAATCAGATCGCCCCCATGATGCAGCGCGGACCACATACAGATGACAACGATGGCTTTCTTTCCGCCACTCTCACCGATGTCCGCAATGTGGGAGACCTCCTGATTCTCCGCTTCCGCCTTGAGGACGGAATGGAAGTGACGGTCCACCGGCCACCCGGCACGCTGCCGCCCGGAACCGCCCCGGGACAGGCCGCTTTGCTTGCCTGGAGGCCGACGGGGGCTTTGGCCTTTCCGTCGGTGGGCAAACAGGGTTAATCTGGTCTACATCTGACTGAAGCCAAGGCTGAATTTTGTCTTCCTTGCCCACTACGCCCCGTCATCTGCGACCGTTCGTGCGGTCGAAACGTCGTTCAACCGCACTGCTCGCGGGAGCTGGTCTGACTGCCGTTCTGTCGTTCGCGGCTCTCGGGTCGCCTGCAGCTTCCGCACGGACAGGTAAGCCCCGCTCCACGGCGATCGTGGTCGCCACTCCATCCGGCAAGCTGAACTGCACGCTGAATGAAACCATCTGGCGTCCGTTCACCCAGCTGACACACCAGAAAATCCGCACCGTTTCATGGAACGACGCGATTGCGACCTCCCATCAGGATATTCGCGTAAATTCGCAGAACTGGTCACTCGCGCTGGTTGAGGATGACGCGGCACAGGCAGGGTGCGCCGCAGGCCTGTTTGTCTCCTCCCCTTCCGCGGACGTCGAGGCGCGCGATCCCAACGCCTGCGGCGTACCGGCGCTTTCCCTCGATTTTGCCCTTTCCTGGGACAGTTCACGCTTTTCCGGCCGCCCCAACTGGAGAGATTTCTGGGACGTCGCACGCAACCCCGGCAAACGGGGCCTGCGAGCCGACCCCAGAGGCACTCTGGAAGCCGCCCTGCTGTCCGAAGGTGTGCCGCTCAACGCCATCTACAGCACCCTCTCGACACCAGAAGGCCTCGACCGGGCATTCCGGCGACTGAGTCAGTTGCGGCCTTACATTGTGTGGTGGAAATCACCGGAAGAAGCGATGTACATCCTCACCAGCGGTGCTGCCCTGATGGGGCTCGCGCCGACGGCCGAAGTGCTGAGGACGAACGCAACGCTGCCAGCCCCACGCTTCAGGATTTTATGGTTTCCCCTCCTGCGCATCAACTATGACTGGGTCATTCCGACCGGCGGCACGCGGGATCTGACAACCGCCAGAGCCCTGCAAACCTGGGCCTCAGCCTCGGAACAGCAGAATGCCCTCAATGGCAGACTGATCAGTGCGCCTCCGACTTCCGGCCCGGACGCCCTCCCCAATCCCGGAGGCATCCCTCCCGCGCTGCCGTTGAATGCGACCTTCTGGCGCGAGCATTTTCCCGCCATCGAGGCACGTTTCGACAAGTGGCGTTCAATGCGCTAGGGGCTAGCCCATGCAATCCGCATCTTTTCCACCCGGTTTCATTGCGACCCATGCCCTCCTGACCTTTTGCGCCGCAGTCACGATGTCCGCGCTTTCTCTGGGGATGCAGCGCAACCGGATCTGGTATTTCATTCTGGTCGCGCTCTGGATTCCCGGAACCATCAGCGCGCTATGGCTGCCGTCCCTTCTGCTCTCGCCAACGCTTTTCCCCCGCGAACCAATCCCGACGCTCATTTCGGTCATTCAGGGTTTTTTCATCAGCCCGACGCTGATTCTCCCCTTGATGGGAGCACTCCTTACTGCCGCTCCGGGACTAAGCCGAACGGCGCAAGCCCTCGGAGCCGATCGGTCGCGCCGTGTGGCGCTGATCTGGCTACCCCTTCTGCGCCGCCGGATGATGCTTGGCGGCGTGGCGGTCGCACTACTCGCCACTCTCATGGCCTTTGCTCTCGCGTGGCGACCTGCCGTTTCATTCTGACAGCTTGCTGACAGGCATATGAAAATGCCGTGACGTGCGCTCATAGGGCCAGACGTCAGGGCTGACTGATTCTGCTGGCGCACAGAGCGCCTCCTGCAGCTTGGCCAGCGGGAAGCGCTCTGTGCGGGCAGCAGGAAGGTTTCTCAAAAAGAGGTGGAAACCGTTCCCGTCATATTGAAACGCGGCTCGACCATGAATGAATTTCCGTACCCGGTATAAGCGGCCTGACTGCCACTCCAGACCAGCTGAGAATTCGCGTCGTGCCGACTATAGACAACGCCCATCGCGCCCGTCCGCACGATCGACCCGGTGAGGTTGGCAAAATTCAGTCGCACTGTCGGCGATTTTGCAAAGAAAAAGGGCTTGAAGTGATAGCCGAATGACAGGGTATCGGTCACATAGCCCGGCATACGCTGGTCGCCCGCCACGCTCACCGACTGCGGACCGGTATAGTGAACCGTCGCATTCGAAAAGAAGCCTCGATAAGTATAGCTTAAACCGAAATTAGCCGTCACTCTTGGTGCCATGACAGCCTGCGAGCCCTTGGAGTGCAGCAGCGTGTTGCTATACGGATCCATCACGTTGCTGTCCTGCGTTGCATGGAGATACTCCACAGACGCGTAAGGACTGAACCCATGAATCGGTCGGCCTGAAATGGAGAAATCAAAACCACGCATGGTCTGGTTTCCAATCGAGATGGGCAGGAAACTGTTCATCCCGATATACTGGTTCACGATCCGGTTCGTGACATTGTAATTGAACAGGGACAGGTCGGCCATGATGTAATCATCGTGGTACCTATATCCGAGTTCTTCCTTGATGGAATACTGGTTCTTCAGGAAGTTCGAACTCGTTGGCAACCAGCCCATATCCACAGCGCTTGGCTGACGGTAATCACCAGAGGCATTGATGTAAATCTGGCTGTGTTTGTCGATGTCATAGCCGATGGAAAGCTGCGGCAGCGGTTCCGTCGTATTTTTGCTGTAGCGATTATACGGATCGGATGTCCAGCTGTTGGACATGACAAACTTGAAACCGGCGTGAATGACCAGCCGATCCTGCAAATATTTCGCGGTGTCCTGTACAAATATACTGTGGATTTCATAACCCGCGTTCTGCTCGTAAGGATGTGTCGTCTTGTAATAAACCCACGGGCTGGCTGGTGTACCATCCGCACGGGTCGAACCACTCGGATATGACTGATCCGTGTAGTTGTTTTCATACCAGTAGCCGACAGAGAAGACGTTATGCCGATCGATCTCGTAATTGAGTTTCGCAACGGCCCCCACGCGCTTGGTATCATTCTGCAGGAAGAAATTCGTCTGACTCTGACCAGCCGCGTTATAGCCACCAGGAGCGGCATCCCAGCCCTGACCGAAGTTGAAGTAGGGCTGGATATCCAGGCTCAGTCGCGCAGGCAGAACGATATGAACCGGTGCCGTCAGGAAAATCTGATTCCAGTGATCGTTATTGTTCTTCCAGTAATTGGCACTCGACGCATTACTGTTGCGCCCATATCCCACACCCGTGTGCTTGTAGCTGTAAAATTCCTGCTCGGTCGGATAATTGTCGATCGTGAAATCCGCATTGTTCCATGAAAGAAACAGTTTGGCGTTCGAGCCGTTATCCCAGTCCTTCTGAAGTCCAAAATCAATGTGACGCCGCCCGTTAATTCCGGAACCCATCCAGCTTCTCGCGTGCGTGTTTGAAAAGGATACGTAGCTACGGATGCCGCTGTTTCCAATTTCTCCGGATTCCAAACGGACAAATTCGCGGGACAGATTGTTTGTTCCATAAGAGAAATCCATCAGACCGCCGAACTTATGGGCGGCGGCATGACTCTTTTCTTCCAAGACGCCACCCGCGGCGGACATCACAGGCAGATCCGTTCCTGAACTACCGGGGGTGAGGCTAACCGAATCCAGATTTTCCGAATCGATATTCTCAGCCAGATATTTCGCGGCCGCTGCGGGCGCATTATCAATCAGCAGCCCCATGTCGAGATCGGTCAGACCGCGTGTCTGGATCATTCCACCCTGCATGCCTGCGGAATCGGGGCGTGACACACTGACACTCGGCAGGTTCTGGATAAGATCAAGCGCCGTACTGGTCGGAGAGCGCATTTCGATGAACTGCTTTGTCACCGTCTGCACGGCATGAGGGGCAGTTTCCAGCCGGATCATGCCACCCCCACCATTTCTTCTGTTCGGCGAGGCCTTTACCATGACGGTTTCTGTCTTGGCCGAAACGACATGATCGGCCGGGCGATGGGGCTGCACGGTCGGCCGCCCTGCTGAAGCCGGGCGAGAAGATGTCTGCGCGTTCCGCTGTGCCGCAGCGGCGTGATGACGAGACGTTGCCGCCGCCCATGCAGCGTCACTGGTGACGACCGAACCGGAGCACACCACTGCGGCTGAACTGGCGAGGACAGCGCGTCTCACCGATCGGCGACCTGCCATTTTGAACGGAACAAGCATACTTCCCCCCTTTAATACACGCACAGCAATGCGAATACCTGCGTCAACCACCAGCAGACTGTCTTTTGGACGAACAACCGATTGCCGCAGTCCTTCTCTATTCCACGCAGGAATACCGCACTGAAGGAAAGCATCTGGCGGAAAAATCCGTTCACGCTCCGGGCCATCGGACATATGAATACCCTCGTCCACAGGACCGTGGGTGTTGGAGAACAGCGTTCTCCACGGAAACACCAGAGGCCGCAGTGGGCTGACTTTCCCGATCTTCGGACGTTTCACGTCAGCCTCGCGTCAGATATTTGGACGACCCGGTTGCCACGCCAGCACCCGTTCACACGCTCCAATGGCCTGCGCCCGTGAGAAAAGGATGCACCATGAAAAGTCGTGAACGTGACGCAGCAAAGGTCAGGGAGGGAGGACAGGGGCATCAGATACAGCCTGCCATGCGCATGGAATAACAGCCTATGGATGGCGGAAATATCACGGGAAACCTCATGTCGCGAAAATAACGTTTTCTCTGGCACAGCAAAGGACAGAATAAGACAGTGGAGTATCCGACACGTTGCCGTCCATATCCAAGTTCAGTATAAACCGTTGCCTTTTTGAGAACGAAACGAACCGCCTTTGCAACAGTCCGGTTTGGGAAGAGGCAACGCCGCGTCATAGCCATGACATACCCAGAAGGGAATACCCTCTGGAGCTGCGATCAGCAGCATAAAAAAGGCCAGCGGCGGACTGAATCCAACGGGTAATTGAGACATAACGGCTTCCAGAAGTGCCCTGCGGAAAATGAGTTCATCCGGGCAGGAGGGCTGCCCCTCCCGCAATCTCCGCCTCCATAAGGGATCCTGCTTCAAGTTCCCTCTTCCGCACCCGACCTGCCGATACGCCCGAACACATCTTTCCCCCGCGACGCCTTAAGACTATCTTTCAGCATGACCACCAAGAAACCCTTCTGGGAAACCAAGACCCTCGCGCAGATGTCTACCGAGGAATGGGAATCCCTGTGTGACGGCTGCGGCCGGTGCTGCCTGCATAAGTTGCGGGACGAAGATGACGAGACGCTGCACTATACCAATGTAGCGTGCCGTCTGCTCGATACACATGACTGCCGCTGTAGCGATTACCCCAATCGTCATCGCAAGGTGCAGGACTGCATCACCCTGACGCCGTCCATGCTGGAAACGATAGACTGGCTCCCACCGACCTGCGCCTACAAACGTCTGTCGGAGGGGCTTCCGCTGCCCACATGGCATCCGCTCATCACCGGGACGGCCGACAGCGTCGTTGAGGCCGGGGTGTCCGCAGCAGGTCGATGCGTCAGCGAGCGTAAGGCCGGTATTCTGGAAGACTATATCGTCGCCTGGCCGGCGCTTGATCCAACTGCAGAATCCGATCCATGACAGAGCGGGGACAAAGGTCCGCCGATTTGCTGAGCGGTCTTCCAACCAGCATCCAGCTTTCCGATGGCCCCTTTCCCGTCACATGGCGTCGCTCTGCCCGTGCCCGCCGTCTCTCTCTCCGGCTGGCGCGTTCCGGTGATCATGTCATCGTCACGCTCCCGCCCGGCTTGCCTGCCCAGTCAGGCTTCGCTCTTCTCGCCGCCCATCGCGACTGGATTGCCCGGCAACTTCAACGCCGCCCCGTCCAACTGAATTTCGCGGCAGGGAGCACCATCCCGATCAATGGCGTTCCGCACACCATTTATCATACCCCTGACGGGCATGGTGGCGCGTGGATCGATGGCACGCTCCTGTATGTCAGTGGAGACATCGACTTCCTCCCTCGTCGCGTTCAGGATTTTCTTCAGCGGATGGCCAGCAGGCAATTCGGTCAGCGGGTGCCGACTCTTTCGGAAACAACCCGACTGCTGCCGACGAGTGTTGTCATACGAAACACTCTTTCCCGTTGGGGAAGCTGCACGACGGCCGGTCGGATCATGCTGACATGGCGGCTCATCATGGCGCCTCCGTTTGTGCAGGATTACGTCATTTTCCACGAACTTGCGCACCTGAAGCACCACAATCACAGCGCCGCCTTCTGGCAACTGGTGGACCATATCTGCCCTCGCCGCGCAGAAGCAGAAACATGGCTCAAAACGCATGGACCAGCCCTCATGCGTGCCGCATAAGCTCACAAGTAAGGCGGTTCAGCCTCTTACCCGGGGCATGGTGACATGCTAAGAGCGCCTCCACCACGCGAGCTTGGCGGAATGGTAGACGCACGAGACTTAAAATCTCGAGTCCGTTATAGGGCGTGCGGGTTCGAGTCCCGCAGCTCGCATGTTTTTAATAGTGAAAAGCAGAGTCGCTTTGAAAAAGCTCTCCGTGTTCTGCTGGTCGCTATTCTTTTCTTGAAAACTGAGTCTGGTTGCACCTCATGAAGGGACAGTCTCATTTCAATAAAAAAGAACCTTAAAGCAGATAAACCGTCACAACATTCCAGTAAACACACGATAGAAACGCAAAAAGGGCGGATACTAGCCGCCCTTTTTACTAAGCCTCTCTCAAAATAGCAATCAGACAAGATTGAGAGTGATATTACTGCTACTTGCGTCTCCAACGAATGTCACAGTGTGGCCATCCGTCAGATTGACGACCATGCTGCCATTCACAATGCCTTCTGACGCCACGCCCGTGACCGAGAAATATGCGTTACTGTTCACAGCGCCGCCGGATACAGTCACATCGCCGGTATTGCCACTATTAATAGCGACATGGTCAGTTCCATTTGTAATATCCAGCGTAAGGGCTCCCGCACCGGCCGTGGACAGATCCAGCCCACCAGCTCCGGCAGTAACGGTCATGTCTCCGCCACCTGTCGTGACGTCCAGCTGTTTTGCCCCCCCCACCACAGTACCGGATGCGGTCGAGGATGCGAGTTGCATGATGGACAGGATGGCGTTCCCTGAACCTGTATCCGTGACCGAGAACGTTCCCGTGCCCGTAGCATAGAAAGCGGCGTCACCCGTGCCTGCATCCGTGAAGCTCGTGTCGCCACCCGACATCGAAACAGCCACAGTGCCCTGATCCTGCGCCGTAACGGTGTTCGTCCCGCTGGAAAGCGCCACATTGCCGTTCGAAAGCGTGATGTCGCCCGAACCCGCCTCGCTGCCGAAAACACTCAGAGAGGATGAGCCGGTCTGGGTGACGGTGCCGGTCGTCCCCGCTTCGTTCCAGAGATCAACTTCCTCGGTATCGCTGGATGAACCGCCCGTAATGCTGACAGACCCGTTCAGACCAGCGCCGTTGCCCAGAATAACCTGATTGGCACCACCAGCATTGATCGTGACGTCACTGTTGCCGAGCCAGACCTGATTGCTGCCACCAGAAACGCCGGTGATCGTCCAGTCAGTCGTATCATCGCTGCTGTTGGAAACAAGAATACCCGTTCCGCCAGTATAGGATACGGCGCTCGCGCCCCCGAACACGACGACAGCCGCTGTGCTTCCGGTCGTATCGATCGTCTGCGTGTTCCCGCTTGTATCGATCGTCGCCATGTTGGCGCCCTGAGCCGTCAGATCCAGGGTCGAATTCGCCCCGCTCTGCCCCATCAGGAACGTCAGGGCAGCATTTCCTGCCTGCATGGCAGAAACAACACCGCTGCCAGTCGTTACGCTGCCTGTGCCTGCGGCCGCGCTAATCGTTGCCTGACGTGTACCTGTTGCAGCGTTCCATGACAGAGAAGAACTGGCGGATGAGAGAACACCGATCGTCAGCGTGCCTGTCGAAGCCCCTGTATCCGTGACCGAGAACGTTCCGGTGCCCGTGGCATAGAAAGCCGCGTCGCCCGTGCCTGCATCCGTGAAGCTCGTGTCGCCACCCGACATCGAAACAGCCACAGTGCCCTGATCCTGCGCCGTAACGGTGTTCGTCCCGCTGGAAAGCGCCACATTGCCG
>NZ_WOSY01000011.1 GCF_011516755.1 Acetobacter conturbans
AGCGTCAGGCGCCGCAACCGGGGCAGAAGCAGGCGCCTCAGACGCAGCCGAACTACCCGAATCCTGCGCAAATACCGTCACAGGTGCCGCAGTGCTCAGTAAAACCGCCAGTGACGGAATAGCCAGCGAGGAAAACGGGAGGCGGCGGAATAATCTGATCATCGTATCGGTTTCCTCATAGGGCAGGAGAAGTCGCAACAACGCCTTCCCCTCAATGGCTTCAGTTATCGCTCAGAGTAAACGTAATATGGTACGTGTGGTGAAATTCCTTGACCGGCACACCATTTGCCGTCGCGGGCGCATACCGGGCCTTGCGGACATATTGCAGCGCCGCCTCGGCGAAATCCTGACCGCCGCGAACACTCATCACTGAACAATTACTGGTCTCGCCGTTGGTCTCCACGTCACACACAACCGTCACGCTGCCTTCCCGGCCTTCATCCTGCGCTTCGTCCGGATAGTTCAGCGTTACGCGGTTGAGAGGCGTGGAACCGGCGAGATGATCGGGCACCGGCGGACCCGGCGGCGCTTCCTGTCTGAGCGTTATCTTCGGAGGCGGCAGCGGCTTTGGCGGCGGCGTGTGCGTCACATGACGGATCACCGGCTTCGGCGGTGGTGGCCGCTTGATTTTGGGCGGTGGAATGTACGGCGGTGGCGGCGACGTAATCTGCGGCGGCGGTGGTGGTGGCGGAGGTGGCGGAGGTGGTTTGACCGGGTGAATGATTTCCGCCTTGAGGGGAGGACGGACGACAGGCACGGACACCTTGTCCACCCAGGTCACATAGATCACCCCGAAAACCACGGAGACAAAGGCAACACCCCCGACCCCGATCAGCTTTTGCGTCGGGTCGCGTCGTTGTTGCGCATACTCCAGCATACAGGAAACCTCCTCAGATTCGCTTACCGGACAACAGAGCCTTGAAACGGAATCCGGATGCGGACCCGCCTGAAGAAATGATCACACCATCACCACCACACGCCATCCAGCCCCGTTCCGGGTCATGCTACCGCGCTGCGTAATTGGGCAATCGACGAGAAAAGATGTCAAGCCGCCCCACCCTGCCGTGATGAGTCGATTTTCTCGCAATCTCCTCATATTACGCGCGATTTTTCATGGCAACCGGCGCCGGCAAACCCCATTCAGTTGCAGATGACCGCTATAAACACGATTGCAACGCATTCGCTGCAAGACGGGCTGAAGCGCCTCAATTCATCCCGACAGGAGGATGACAAAGCTGCACGAAATATTACTGTGTATGCTTTTGCGTTACGTGCGTGAAGACCCGCCAGAAGCGACTTTCGGCGTGGCTGGTAGCCACTTTCCCCACCAGATCAACCGCGCACATTATATATTCATTAAAAGAATATATCTTATTCGAATCACGTTATCTCTAATCTCCGGGCCTCAAGATGACCGAAGACCAGAGAGCAGGATCACTGCGCCGAAGCGCTTGCTTCCGAACGTGTCGCGCCAACGCGCGCTGCCAGAGACGCGGCCATGAAGTCGTCCAGATCACCGTCAAGCACGGCGTCCGGATTACCTTTTTCCACGCTCGTCCGCAGATCCTTGACCATCTGATACGGCGCAAGGACGTAAGAGCGGATCTGGTGACCCCACCCGATATCGGTTTTAGCTGCTTCCGTCTGGGCAGCAGCAGCCTCACGCCTCTGCAATTCCGCCTCATACATCCGGGCCCGTAGCATCCCCATGGCCGTTGCACGGTTGCGGTGCTGCGAACGGTCCGTCTGGCACGCGACAACGATGCCGGTCGGCACATGGGTGATACGGATCGCAGACTCGGTCTTGTTGACGTGCTGGCCGCCCGCGCCGGAAGCCCGGAACGTATCGACCCGCAAATCAGCCTCGTTGATCTCGATCTCGATCGTATCGTCCACCACCGGGAAGACCCAGACGGACGCAAACGATGTCTGCCGACGCGCCGCCGCATCGAAAGGCGAAATCCGCACCAGCCGGTGAACGCCTGCTTCCGTCTTCAGCCAGCCGTAAGCGTTCGGGCCTGTAATCTGAAGCGTCGCCGATTTGATGCCGGCCTGCTCGCCTTCGGAACTTTCGATCATCGTGATTTTGTAATCGTGCGCCTCGGCCCAGCGGCTGTACATCCGCAGCAGCATCTCGGCCCAGTCCTGGGCTTCCGTGCCACCCGCACCCGCATTGACTTCAAGATAGCAGTCATTGGAATCCGCCTCGCCGGACAGGAGGCTTTCCGTCTCCCGGCGCTTGGTCTCGTCAGCCAGCCGATGCAGCGTCCGCATGGCGTCGGCGACCATAGCGGCGTCGCCTTCCTCCTCGGCCATCGCAATGAGTTCGAGCGTGTCCTCGACCTCAGTCTCGATCGTCTGCACACCCTCGATCTGGTTGGCCAGCAGCGTACGCTCGCGCATCATTTTCTGCGCGGCCGCGGCATCGTTCCAGAGGTCCGGGTCTTCGGCCCGGTTGTTCAGTTCGGCAAGTCTGCCCTGTGCGACATCCCAGTCAAAGATGCCTCCTCAGCAGTGCGACCGACTGCTTGATCTGCTCGTTGAGCGCTTCCGTCTCGGCGGACATGAAGACCGTGACTCCGTTTTGTGTGGTTGGTTCAACGGGGCTGAATACAGGCAGGCGTCAAGGATGTCATCCCTTCCCTCACCCGCGAAAAAATGATTTCCACGATAAACCCTTACTAATCTTCCTGATCGATCATCCCGTCATCCAAATGACCGGAGTGATGCAATGCTAGGCTCTTTCAGGATAGGACGAAAATTTTGCCCGGATACTCAAAGGGCGACGATTCTCGTTGGGATCAGCCGGAAACACGACGAGACCGTCTCGTATGAGCAGTTTTTCGGCACGGTGATCAAAGTCGACCGGCAGGCTGGAGTGACTGTGCTACTCAAAGGGCAACAGTCGGGCGAAACCTTCACCCTGCTGCCCGTTCTTGAGCAAATTCACCCGGCT
This sequence comes from Acetobacter conturbans, assembly GCF_011516755.1. Lineage (GTDB taxonomy): Bacteria > Pseudomonadota > Alphaproteobacteria > Acetobacterales > Acetobacteraceae > Acetobacter > Acetobacter conturbans. Next base: position 2,957 of record NZ_WOSY01000011.1, read on the forward strand.
TCTTCCCGGCATCTATCGTCTGAAAGAAACCGGGGAAACCGTCGATAACCCGGACCACCTCTCGACAGGGATGTCAGCGCACCAGCGACGTAACGAGAGCACCCATCGGCACAGTCAGTACAATCCACCCATACCGATGTCGCCAGCTGGTGGCTGACTGGGAGCGGATGCCGCCGGTGCGGCCGAACCATTGCCGGAAGGTGCCGGACTGCTACCGCCACTTCCCCCTTCCGAAGACATGTCCGTCTCGGAAGCGGGTAGATTTTCAGCCCCCGTATCCGTCGCCGTCAGCTCGCCAGTGCCGGGGCTGCCTGCTGCATAGCTGGAGCTCTGTCCGGGGATCTGGTCGGGCTTGAAGGCATCAACCGTCACGCCGCGCCCGGTATCATAGCGCACAAGGGTAACGCCGTCGGGCACGCGGAAATCCAGCTTCGGACGATCCGCGAGCACCGCTTTCATGATGCGGTTCCAGATCGGCCCGGCAATCGCCCCACCCGTCTCGTTCTTGCCGATCGACTGCGGCTGATCGAAGCCAATCCACACAATCGTCACCAGATCGGCCGAATATCCGGCAAACCACGCATCGTTGAAGTCCTGACTGGTGCCGGTCTTGCCCGCGATGGGGTGGTCGATATCCTTGCCCGCCAGCGTGCCGGTGCCGCGCTTGATGACGTCCGTCAGCATCGTGGTGATCTGGAAAGCGCTTTCGGGGCTGCTGACGCTCTGGCGTGCATCGACCAGCGCAGGCGTATCATTCTGCCCCGGAGCTGGCAGGGTCACCGCAGGAGGTGTCTGCCCGGGTGTCGCGGTCGTCGTCTGCGCCGCCGGACCTTCTGCTCCGCCAGAATCAGCACCCGGGAAAATGGCGCTGGGGCTGGCAGCGTCGGAAGCGGTCTTCGTCGGATCGGCCGCTGGCACCTCCGAAGAGAGCACGAGCCCCTCCGGACGCCACAGGATATGACCGTTGCGGTCCTGCACATCGTCGATCAGGGTCGGCGTGATCTTGCGTCCGCCGTTGGCGATGGTGGCATAAGCCCCCGCCTGACGCAGGACGGTCGTCTCGACAGCGCCAAGTGCTGCCGGAAGCACATGCGGCATGTTCTGCACGAGGCCGATGTCTTCAGCCACCTTCGCCACACTCTTGATGCCTATATGGGCCGCGAGCCGGATGGTCACGAGATTGCGGGATTCCCGCAGCGCGTCGTGCAGCGTGGTCGCGCCCCAGAAATCCTTTTCATAGTTGCTCGGATGCCAACTGCCGTAGGAGACAGCGGAATCGTCGAACTTCTGGGACGGCGAAATGCCCTGTTCCATCGCCGTGAGATAGACGAACGGCTTGAAGGAAGAACCCGGCTGACGCATCGCCTGCGTGGCGCGATTGAACTGCGAGGCTTCGAACGCCCAGCCACCCGTCATGGCGAGGACGCGGCCAGTGTGAGCATCCATCGTCACGGCGGCCCCCTCGATCCGGGGGATCTGGCGAATGGCGACATGGCCTCCTTCCGCCAGAGGCTCGACCATCACCAGATCGCCAGCGCGGGAGGCGCGATACACCTGCATCCATCCGAGGTCTTTGGAGAGCAGAGTCGCCCGATGCGCTGTGCCATTCTCAAGCCAGCCGACACTGCCATTTCCGGAATCGAGCATGACGGCCAGACGCCACCGATCCAGCATGCCCGCCGGATGCGGTGCTGCGGCCAGAGCCGGGCGCCAGACCGTTTCGTCCTGCGCCGTGCTGCGTGTGACGCTGTCGAGATGCCCGATCGCGCCACGCCAGCCACCGTGAGAGCGATCATATGTCATCAGCCCCTCACGCAGGGCTGCGGTCACCACGGACTGCATGGACGGATCGAGGCTGGTGTGCACGTCGAGGCCGCCCTGCATCGTCTGCTGGACGCCGTATTTCTCGATCAGTTCGCGCCGCACTTCCTCACTGAACCATTCCGACCCCGCGGCAGGCCCCGGACGGCGGAAGCTTTTCGCTGACAGAGTTTCCTGCCGGGCCGCCTCAGCCGCCTGCGGGTCCAGCCAGCCGAGCTCCTGCATCCGGTCCAGAATCCAGTTGCGACGCCCGCGCGCGGCCTCCGGATAACGATAGGGATTGTAGTTGGTGGGCGATTTTGGAAGGGCCGCGAGAAAAGCAGCTTCGGAATCGTCAAGCTGATCGAGCGGTTTGTTGAAATAGGCCTGTGACGCCGCGCCGATGCCGTAAGCGCCACTGCCGAGATAGATTTCGTTCAGATAGATTTCGAGAATCTGCTGTTTCGACAGCACCTGCTCCACGCGCAGGGCGAGGAGCGCCTCCTTGGCCTTACGCTCCATCGACAGGGCATTTGACCCCAGCAGCATGATACGGGCGACCTGCTGCGTGATGGTCGAGGCCCCGAGCGGACGTCGTCCCTTGCCACGCATCAGATCGGTCAGGCCCGCACGCATGATGGCGACCGGGTCGATGCCCTTGTGGGTCCAGAATTTCTGATCTTCGGCGGCGAGAAAGGCGTTCTTTACCCGATCCGGAATGGCGGAATACGGCACGAAAACCCGTCGCTCCGCCGCCAGTTCCGCCATCAGCCTGTCATCGCCCGAATAGAGGCGACTCATCACCGGCGGCTGGTAGGACTGCAATCCCTGCACTGTCGGCAGATCGGACACGAGACCGGCATATTGATACCAGACGAGAATGCCTGCCATGGCCGTGCCCAGCAGAACGATCGCCGTCGTGGTCCCCAGCAGCTTGCGCCACATGCGGAAACGCGGCCTGCGTGGCGGGCCGCCCCAGCCTCCCGAAGGGCCACCGGAACCGTCATCCCCACCGAAGCCGCCACCGCCGCCGCCCTGACCACCACCATCGAAGCGATCCGTGGAGGAGGCGCGCAGGCCGGTCCCGTCCCGATCCTCGGAAAAACCGGACATGGACAGGTGTACCGGACCACGCGCATTCGGAAAACCGATCTCCACCGGAGGCGTCATCGCGCAACCGGTCACTGCCGGTACCCATGCAACCGGAAACGGGGAAAACGGGCGGAATGTCATCATGCGGCTCTCTACCACCGTCGCGAGACGTCGTCGCCCCCGACGTCACAAGAAATCGACGGATCTATGGACGGACCTCGTGGCGGTTTTATGGTCAACGGGGAATAACGGTGCCGCCCCCTGTCCCGCCCACAGCGGAACCGGCTGTCAGTGGGTCAGGACGAGGCGTGTGGCTGCGTCTTTCACCCGGCTCGAAAGTGGTGAGGCAAGGCTGGAAAACCACGTTTCCAGCTGTCCTTCCCGGTTAATGAGATATTTGAAGAAATTCCACCGGGGGCGCGCGAAAAAACCGCCCTGTTTCGCCAGCCATGTGAACAGGGGTGTCGTCTCCGGTCCGCGAACATGGCATTTCGCAGCCATCGGGAAACTGACGCCATAATTACGTGCGCAGAAGGTCGAGATCTCGGAAGCGCTTCCGGGTTCCTGCTGGCCGAAATCGTTGGATGGCACGCCAAGCACGATGAGTTCGCGATCCATTTCGGACCACAGCGCCTGAAGCCCTTCATATTGCGGCGTGAAGCCACATTTTGATGCTGTATTGACGATCAGAAGCGGCTTGCCGCGCCATGCTCCCAGATCCAGGGTCCCGTCTGTCAGCCCCGGCAGACTGAAATCGTAGGCGCTGACCATCGCTGTCTCCTATGGCTGATCAAGTTCCCTCACCTGCCTTCGTCGAGACTGTTTGTCGAGAGGGCTTCCGTGGGATCGAGGAAGGAAGCCTCTTTCGCTTCCCCTTTGTAACGCTATGAAAAAGATTGTCGCACATGCGCAACCACCGAACTGCGCGAACATTCTTGCAGGAGAAGAAAAGAGATGAAACAAGGGGTATTCCTGAAAGTGGAAGATCATGCTCCGGAACCGTTTTTCCGGCGTCCGCATCCGCAGCGATGCGCGACAGGAGCAGTCGGACGCGGCCAGAGATATGCCGTATGAGGAGTGCGACTTTGACCCGACCATTTCTGGCAGCGACCCTTGCAGTGACCGTGACCGGACTCGTCGTAGCAGCCGAAAACAGTGCTCTCGCGGCTACGACTGCACCCGACACAAGCATCACGGACGGCGGCGACCAGATCGTGTTCAGGGTTTCGCAGGCCAATCTCGGACCGGGCTACACTTGGGGAAATGGCGTTCTGCATTTCGGTGGCATTGATTACGCCATCCGTGTGGAAGGCGGCGGCGCTCCCGCCATCGGCTATTCCAGCGCCTGCGCTCAGGGCGTGGTGACCGGCCTGAGCAATCCCGATCAGCTCGACAGCACCTTCTGGGCCGTGAACACGGAAGCCACGGCGGGCAGCGGCAGGGGAGCCATGGCTCTGCAGAACAGCAAGGGTGTGGAACTGCATCTCAGCACGAAAAGCACCGGCGCGCGCCTCTCGGCCGCCGCGGAACGGCTGCGTTTCCGCATCATCGGCCCATCCCAGAAGACTTTCGCCAGCTCGAGATGCTCCTGATATTTTCAGAATTCCCCATCTGACAGATGACTGATGCTCCCCTGATCTGGCTTCTCGCGGGAGAAGCCAGTGGTGACGTGCTGGGCGCACGCCTCATGACGGCGGTGAGAAAACAGCGCCCTGACATCCGCTTCGCCGGAATCGGTGGCCCGCGCATGGCTGACGCCGGACTGACAAGCCTGTTCCCGATGAAGGAACTGGCGGTCATGGGGCTGGTCGAAATCCTGCCCCGCCTGCGCCGGCTGTCACGTCGGCTTGATGAAGCCGTGACCCAGATCGAACAGCTCAGACCCGATCTCGTGGTGACGATCGACAGCCCCGGCTTCGCCCTCCGGCTCCTCAGACGCATCGCCCCCCTTGGCATTCCGCGCGTGCATTACGTCGCCCCGCAGGTGTGGGCATGGCGCGAGCATCGCGTGAAGAAATTTCCCGGCCTGTGGGACAAGCTGCTCGTCCTGCTGCCGTTCGAGGAAGCCTTCTTCAAACGCCACGGACTCGATGCCCGTTTCGTCGGCCATCCCGTGCTGCAATCGGAAGCGGACACCGGCGACGCGGCCCGCTTTCGGGCGCGGCATGGCCTGCCCCCTGACGCCCGCATCCTGATCCTGATGCCCGGCAGCCGCCGCTCCGAAGCGCCCCGCCTCCTTCCCGTCTTTGGCGCGATGCTGGCCCGTCTGAAAACACGCCTGCCCCATCTCGTGCCCGTCATCCCGGTTTCGCCGGTCGTGGCCGATACGGTCGCGAAAGCGACAGAAGAATGGGCCGTCCGTCCTCTCATCGTGACTGAGACGGCGGACAAGCATGACGCCTTTGCCGCAGCAGGGGCCGCCCTCACGAAGTCCGGCACATCGACGCTTGAACTCGCGCTGGCGGGCGTGCCGATGGCGGTGACCTATCGCGTCAATCCGATCACGGCGGCGATCGCGCGTCGGCTGATTCGCGTGCCGCATGTCGCGATGGTCAATCTTCTGGCGAAAAAGGCTCTGGTGCCGGAACTACTGCAAGAAGACTGCCGTCCGGACAGGCTGGCGGATATCGTGGTGCGGCTGATGACGGACCCTGCGATGGGCGCTCTCCAGAAAGCAGGATTCGCGGCGCTCCTTCAGGGGCTGCGTGCGCCGGGAGGCGAAACGCCTGCAGATGCTGCCGCCACCGAGATTCTTGCGTTGCTGAATCAGCCTTTTTCCAAATCGGCGACCTAGTTCTCGCGGTATTGCGTTACATTCGGCAATGTTATTGCCTTATTCACGATACAGATGGTCTTCACAAAGGATGGACATGACCATTTAGGGGATCGTGATGAAGCGTGCCGTATTCGCCACTGTCACCCTGCTTGCACTGGGTGTCGCTGTAAAAGATGTCCGTGCCCATACGGCTCCGCAAACGCAGGTCCATCCCTCTGTGATGCCCGCGCAGACGATAAGCGGCCCAGTGGCAGGCCAGCACTGCAACGCCACATCTTCAGTCGGTGAAAAACCGAACCATTCCCCGGCTACCTCGTCCTGCATCACCCGCAAGCATGAGGCTGTGGACTGAAGGGCAGCCGAAAGCGGCAATGTCCCGACGAGTCAACGCTTTCCAAGCTGGGTATTGTTGTAGGATTGAGTCCCGAAAGGTTTCGCCTCCCGGACCGTGAACTGGACCGCCTTGCTCGACCCGCCGAGGAAGTGGAAATGCACCTCGACCACGTCCCCCACATTCACCGTTTTCCCGTCGGCAACGGTGCAGACGAGGTGATATCCGCCTGGCGGGAACACAAGGATCTGGTTTGCGGGCACTGTCAGATGCGTGAACAGGGACCGGGTGAGATGTGAAACTTCCAGATCGGAGTGATAGCCATACATCGCCGAGCAGGAGGGCGAAGACACACCATCAATCAGATGCGGCGAATCGGCCGTATTCTCGACCGCGAAATAAGCCGCCACATGGCTGTTGCCCTGTCCTACATGCTGCATCCACGCATCCCGGATGTTCACCTCATCCGCAGCCCGCTCCTGCCCCGGCAGATTGCCACTGACAGCGCTCGAACTCGGCAGGGCCGCCTCGTTGCCGACTCTCACGGACGGCGTTTCATCCGATGGCTCGGCATGGGCGGTGGCTCCGGAAATGAGCATCGCCAGCACGAACGCGCCTCCAAGATGGCGGCAGGCTGCAAGGCGCGTCCTCGCCAACGTCTGTCTGTCGGACGCTTCGCCCCGCGTTACGCACAGCTTTTTCAAACCGAACTCCTCTCCGTATGTCCGTCTCATGCCCCGTCTTTCTGCGGACGGAAGACTCTGTGGCTCTTTGCGGCTATATCACCGCACACCAGCACCGGGTTCCAGCCCTGCCTTGCATGGCAGGGTCCGCGTTCCGGGCCATCGGCAACCTCCGGCATGAGGCTAGGAAAACAAGCAAGATGCGATGCCCCTTCTGTAGCGAGGCCGAAACACAGGTAAAAGACAGCCGTCCGGTGGAAGACGGAACCTCCATTCGGCGGCGGCGCGCCTGCTCCACTTGCGGTCAGCGTTTCACAACCGTCGAACGGGTCCAGTTGCGCGAACTGACCGTGGTGAAGGTAGACGGCCGACGCGCTCCTTTCGACCGTGAAAAGCTGCTGCGGTCGGTCCGCATCGCGCTCCGCAAGCGCCCGATTTCGGAAGAACAGATTGAACAGATGGTCAGCGGCATCGTCAGACGGCTGGAAGCGTCGGGGGAAAGCGAAATTGCCACCACCCTGATCGGAAAACTGGCAATGGAGGCACTGCATACGATCGACGCGGTCGGCTATGTCCGTTTTGCCAGCGTTTATCGTGACTTCCGGGAAACGAAGGACTTCTCCGAAATCCTCACCAGCATCGACGATCAGCGCAAGAATACTCCGAAATAATCCCATCCCGCCGGGGAAGGGCTGGACCTCGGGCGGCAAAGGCGTCATGTAGCCCCGCCTCAGGATAACGATTTGGCAGGAGGGACGACCCATGGCCCATTCAGATGAGCAGTTGAGTCCGGCCCTGCGCCCGCGCACCGCAGCCCGCGTCGCCGCCGTGCAGGCGCTGTTCCAGATCGAACAGGGGAATGACAACGTCGATAGCGTGATCGTCCAATTCGTACAGCATCGCTTCGGCACCACGCTGACGGGCGAAACCTATGAGGATGGTTACATCCCCGAGGCCGACGTCACCCTGTTCACGAGGCTGACCCGACAGGCTGCCGGGAAATGTGAGCATGTCCGTGAACTTCTGACCGAAGTGCTGCCCTCGACATGGCCGGTCAATCGGCTCGATCCGGTGTTGCGCGCCCTGTTCGCCGTCGCGATCGGCGAGATGGAAGAACCCGCCGCTCCCCCCGTAAACGTCATCATCAACGAATATCTGGATGTGGCGCACGGCTTCTTTTCGGGTGACGAACCAAAGCTCGTGAACGGCATTCTGGATACCGTGGCGAAGCGGATCAAGGCGGCTAAAGCCGGAACACCTTCAGAAGAAGCGGAGGACGCCACGGCGGACAAACCTGATGACGGACAGATCTGAGAACAGCACTTTTTCGGCGCTGCCGGATGAATTTGCCTTTATCCGCCGTCATTTCCACGCATTAGCCGGAACAGGGGCACTCGACCTGACGGATGACGCTGCCGTCTTCACCCCATCCCCCGGCCGCGAACTGGTCATCGCGGCCGACGCCATGGTCGAAGGCGTCCATTTCCTTCCCGACGATCCACCCGAGACCCTCGGGCGCAAGCTGCTCCGCACCAATCTTTCCGACATGGCCGCAATGGACGCTCGCCCCTTTGGCTGGCTGCTGACGCTGGCCTGTCCGAAGGCGGACACCCGATACAACGACACATGGTTTCATGCCTTCACAGACGGGCTGGCACAGGATCAGGCGCTGTTCGGCGTCTCTCTCCTCGGCGGTGACACCACCTCCACACGCGGCCCTCTGGTGCTCTCCCTCACCATCTTGGGGGATGTCGCCCCCGGACGTGCGCTCCGACGCAACGGTGCGAAAGACGGCGACGGGCTGTGGGTGACCGGCACGATCGGCGATGGCGCGCTCGGGCTGAAAGCCCTGCTGGGGGAGATCACCGATGACAGCGGCTGGCTCGCGGAGCGCTATCGCCTTCCCTCCCCGCGCGTGGGCCTAGGCCTCGCCGGAATTGCTCATGCGGCCATGGATGTTTCGGATGGGCTGGTGCAGGACGCCGGGCATCTGGCCCGGGAAAGCGGTCTGGGTGTGCGGATCACCGTGGAGGCCGTGCCGCTCTCCGATGCTGCGCGTGCCGTTGTGCAGGACGACGCCCTGCGCGCCCTGTGTCTGACCTGTGGCGATGATTACGAGTTGCTGCTCGCTGTACCGGAAGAAGCATCCGCCGCGTTACAGGCGCGCTGTGCGGAGCATGATATTCCGGTCACACGCATAGGGCATTTTGACCGGACTCTGTCCGGTGTGTCCGTGTGCAGACAAGATGGCTCAACGTTCCCGCTGACCCGAAGCGGCTGGAGTCACTTCTGACTTTTCTTCGCTGCTGCACCTGTTTTTCCCGTGCCCGGCATAGAAAATTCCGATCTCTCGCCCTATTCCCCGCCAACACGGAGACGTCATGCCTGCCGTGCTCGCGTCGCGTTGACAGTGCGGCTCACGGGATCACAATGCCCGCAAGCAGCCCTTCAACCGACCGTAAAAAGGACCCGCCTCAATGAGTTCGACAATCTCCCTGACTGCCGCAGATGGGCACGAATTTTCAGCATGGCAGGCGGGTGCGCCTGACGCGCCGCACGCTCTGGTGGTCGTGCAGGAAATTTTCGGTGTGAACCACAATATTCGCACAGTCGCCAACGAGTTTGCTTCCGCAGGTTTTGCCGTTCTGGCCCCTGCGGTGTTCGATCGCGCCAAACGGAATGTGGAACTCGGATATTCACCTGAAGACGTGAAGGAAGGTCTGGCGCTCCGGGCTGAGATTCCTCTCGAAAGCACGCTGGCCGATCTGCAGGCGTGCGCCGCGCATTTCCGCAAACAGGCACCGCACCGAAAAGTGGGAATCATCGGTTTCTGCTGGGGAGGCGCGCTTGCATGGGATGCCGCTACGCTCACGCATGATTTCTCATCGGCAGTAAGCTGGTATGGCGGAGGTATCGCGGCTCACAAGGACGCAACGACGCACTGTCCCGTGCAACTGCATTTCGGTGGGCAGGATAGTTCCATCCCGCATCAGGACGTGAATACGATCCGTGCTGCGCATCCCGAGATCGAAATCTACGTTTACGACGATGCGGGACATGGTTTTGGAAACCGTGATCGTTCCAGCTTCAATGCGGATGCCAATCATCTCGCATGGAAACGGAGCGTGACCTTTCTCGAAGCAGGTCTCCGCACCACGGGCATCTGACATCAGACCCCACGCAACGGAGTAACAATCATGCAGGGTATGACACCGGAATTTCAGAAGCGGCAGAGACCAGCCGCAGTCCTTCTCATCGCCGCCAGCGTGGCGGCCGCAGGCGCGCTGGTGACGCTCGTCAGGAAGGTTGCGGGTTCACGCACGAAAAGCGACGCAGGCGTGAAAACTGCTGTAACGCCCACGCCTGCGACACCAGCGCCGGCACCCGCTGCAGCACACGGATGACCGGCTTCTGACTACTTCTGAACCGTTCAGTACAGTTCAGGCACGATCATTGAATCCGGCGTCGACTGCCGGACGTAGTCTTCGTTGTACTGACGGGACGGAAGGCTGATCAGCGGCTTGTCCACCGACTGATAAGGCACCTGCGACAGAAGGTGATTGATGCAGTTCAGGCGGGCTTTTTTCTTATCCACGGCCTGCACGACCCACCATGGCGCTTCCGGAATGCTGGAGCGTTCAAGCATCACTTCCTTCGCGCGGGTGTATTCCTCCCAGCGAATACGGCTCTCCAGATCCATCGGGCTCAGTTTCCACTGCTTGAGCGGATCTTCGATCCGTGCACGGAAACGGGTCTCCTGCTCTTCATCGGTGATGGAGAACCAGTATTTCACCAGTTTGATGCCGCTACGAACCAGCATCCGCTCGAACTCGGGAACGGAACGGAAAAATTCCTCGTACTGGTCATCGGTGCAGAAGCCCATCACGCGCTCGACGCCTGCACGGTTGTACCAGCTCCGATCGAACAGAACGATCTCGCCAGCCGCAGGAAGATGGCTGACATAACGCTGGAAATACCATTGCGTGCGCTCACGCTCGTTCGGCGCGGGAAGAGCCGCCACGCGACAGGTGCGTGGGTTCAGGCGTTGGGTGATCCGCTTGATGACGCCGCCCTTGCCTGCGGCGTCACGACCCTCGAACAGCACGACAACACGCTGGCCGGTTTCCTGCACCCAGTCCTGCAATTTGACGAGTTCGCCCTGCATGCGCAGCAGCTCACGGAAATAGGTCTGGCGAAAAGACAGGCTGCCAGCATTCTCTTCCCCGAAACGACGATCATCGAGTTCCAGTTCGAACTCTTCGTCGATGTCGTCGAGGATTTCCTCCCGCACGCGCAGTCTTTCCTTAACACCCGACAGAGCCTGATCGTCTTCCTGCACGGCATTTACCTTTCGAGCGTGTCCGGTCGCTTTTGCCACCACCGGATGTTTGAACCAGTTCGGGCTTTGCCAGAAAAGCACCGCATAGTCATGAAAATGCGGACCAATTTCTAAAAAATTCATATAAATTAAACAAATAACCGAGACGCAATCAGAAACTCGTGGTCATGTTAAGACCAAACGCCGCCGCATCCGAAACACGTCGCCCCGTGGCGGTATTCACAACTCCTCCGCCAACGTGATGGATATACTGGAAATCCGGCTGCAGGGAGATGCCGTTCCAGAGCGGCGCCTGCCACGTCAGCTCGAAATGATGTTCCAGCTTCATCGACGCGACACCATCCACATCGTAACGAAGCTGATCGCTGTTGAATCCCCATGACCGGTTGCTGTCGTCGCTCACGCCCCACGCCAAACCCAGAACATCCTGATCCCTTCCCGGCACGAGACCATGCAGCGTCAGGCCAGCATTTACGCCGAAGGACATGCTGTTCTGTTTGTTGCCTGCCCCCATGAAGCGGGCAAAGACCGTCGCGGCCTTAGGAGCATCGCCATCCGGGTTCCAGAATGTCTGGTCGATGATCCCGTAAACCATCCAGTTCCCGCGATGCATCAGCGGCTGACCGTTGGAAGACGGGTCCGCCAGCAGACCGCCCTGCGTATCATATCGACGGTCGGGAAACGCGCCGCTGTCGTAAAAACCACCGAGTTTCCATGTCCCCGGCAAGGCGTTGACCGCCGTGTCACTGAGAACAGCCGCATCCACGGACACGGCGATTTCGGCCATGACAAGCACGCCCGTCGAAAGGCTGAAACGCGTGCCGGACGGGTTCATGTCCAGCGCCGACCTGTCGCTGAAAAACGGTCCTCCCGTCGGATTGTCGTCCATGACGCCAAGAAGGATCGAAACGGCATAGGTGGGGATGAGGCGCGCCCGGATGCCCGGCACGGAAAAAGGCCATGACGGACCGCCGCCATACAGATTGGCTGACGGCACTCCCGGCCAGCCGAAATCGGAATTGAGAAACAGCGAAGCGTTATCGCTGACAAGAAATTCTGTATCCGGATCAATGGCACCGAGGCGAATGTCGAGCCGATTGTTCCAGAACCCCTGCCCGTACCAGAGTTCGAACAGTCGGGTTCCGCGTCCCCCCGCGTCATAACCGCTTAATGTGTTGATGGCCCCTACACGCTCGGTCGTTACGGAACGCCCCCTCAGTTCAAGGGCGCTGACATTGAACAGCCCGTCATGCCACCCGAACAGGGGAGCCGTATCCAGATTGAGCGTGACGATGGTGGCGCCGTTGTAAGTGGCGCCCCGCGACAGACCGCCAGAGGCCACGCCCCACAATTCCTCGACATCCTGAAGATGGATGCGAATGCCATGCGCACGGAGTCGGGAGCGAACACCTGCGGGATCACCCAGCAGAGTAGTGTCCCATCCCTGCGGCGTGTTGTCGGGAGCCGTGCTGGGAAAAGGCAGCGGAACACCGGATGGCAGCACATCGGTAACGGGCGGATTGTCAGCCGCGGAAAGCTGAACCGGATTGAAAAAATTGCTTCCAATAACAGTGAGGAGGGCGGCAACACAGGACCGTCCATGCCGCTTCATGGCGTTCGGAAAAAGGACGATGAAACAGATCCCCGTGCCGCTTCTGAAATGGAGGCATAAACCACTGATGCATGTGTAACCCGGAAACCCGACGACTTCACCACGGCAGGGGCTTGAACGATTTTACGGCCTCGAAACAGATCCTGTTCCATAAACAATGTTTCGACCCACGCCTGTCAGCCCGACCGATGACCGTCTCATCGACCGATATGAGGGACATCCAGCGGACCGCATAAAAAATAAAATACGGGGCCTTTGTAAACAGCCCTCCGTGAAAAGGCTGAATGATCGTTTTATGACATCGGGTGTTGTTACGATCGTGCAATTTGTGCAACGAAATACAGAATGCTGAACGTTCAGTCCCTGCATATTTATCCAGTCAAAAGCCTGCATGGGATTTCCGTGCCGCGTCTTCGGCTGGATCCGTGGGGGGGAGAAAACGATCGCCGCTGGCTGATCGTCGATCCGCAGGGCCAGTTCATCACCCAGCGCAGCGATCCGGTCATGGCGACCATACGCGTGACTGTCACACCGGATGGTCTGTTCCTGGCCTGTGACGGAAAGAACGATCTTGTCGTGCCTTCGCCTCAAGGCTCCCACTCCCCCGTAACGGTGTGGGGTGACACAGTGATGGCAGTGGATGGGGAAGAAAGCACGGCAATCTGGCTTTCCGAGGTTATCGGACGCCCCTGCCGCCTTGTTTACATGGACCAGCCACAAACCGCCCGACGCAAATCGTGGGACGAGCATGATTTTTCAAACTCTTTCTCGGACGGCTTTCCCGTTCTTGTCTGCACGACTGCATCTCTGGACGATCTGAATGGCCGACTGCCGACGGCTATTCCGATGGCGCGTTTCCGGCCCAATCTCGTCATCGACGGTGCGGAACCGTGGGACGAAGACCACTGGCTGCGGCTGCGTATCGGCACTGTCGAACTGAGCCTTGTGAAACCGTGTTCACGCTGCGTGATGACCACTGTCGATCAGGAAACGGGCATCATTCCCGACAAAAAAGAACCCCTGCGGACGCTCGCAACGTTCCGAAAACAGGAAGGCGGCGTGATGTTCGGCCAGAACGCGCTGGTGAGCCGGACCGGCACCATCACCGAAGGAGATGCTGTGGAAGTTCTGGAGACCCGCTGACTGGCCCGGTCGCATTGACCATCTTTTCAAATCCAGCCGTGTGAAAATGTGCGTGGGTATCCCCGCACCCAGCACACCGATCAAGAGCACTCGCCGGGTTGCGGCAGCATGCGCTGGTGAACCCCCTTACAGGCACCGGCCACGAATGCTCCGTCCTCACAAGCTGATGCCCCATCGGCTGGCAACGACACATCGGCCACAGGCAAGCCCCGGAGCAAATCAGGCCCGCACCTTACTCGAATGCAGGCGGGTATTTCTCATTCCGGGGCATGGGCGGAAACGGACAAAGCCGCCTCCGTTCACACGCTGTTGTTGCGTGCGTTCAACTCAACGGCTTCCTCGGCAGCACGGAACAATGCTCGCGCCTTGTGCTTCGTTTCGGCGCATTCCAAAGACGGCACACTGTCAGCCACGACACCGCATCCTGCCTGCACATGCATCATGCCATCCTTCACGACTGCCATACGCAGGCCGATGCAGGTGTCCATGTCACCCCCTGCCCCGAAATAGCCGATGCAACCGGCATAGGTGGCGCGGCGCGTGCGCTCTACCTCGTCGATGATCTCCATGGCACGGATCTTCGGTGCCCCTGTCAGCGTGCCAGCCGGAAAGGCCGCGACGAGAGCGTCCAGTGCTTCCAGCTCAGGCTTGAGAACACCCTCGACGTTCGAGGAGATATGCATGACATGGCTGAAGCGTTCGATGACGAACTTCTCCGTCACCTTTACCGAGCCGGTGATGCTGACGCGCCCGACATCGTTGCGCCCGAGGTCGATGAGCATCAGATGCTCGGCACGTTCCTTCTCATCGGCCAGCAGTTCTTCTTCCAGCCGCTTGTCCTCTGCCGCATCAGCACCACGGGGACGGGTTCCGGCCAGAGGGCGCACGGTTATCTTGCCGTCACGCAGACGCACAAGAATTTCCGGCGATGACCCGACGAGCGAAAAACCGCCTAAATCCAGATGGAACAGGAACGGCGCCGGATTGATCCGGCGTAAGGAGCGATAGAGCGCCAGCGAAGACAGGCCGAAGGGCGTGGAGAAACGCTGGCTCGGCACGACCTGAAAGGCATCTCCCGCCGAGATGTAATCCTGAATACGCCGCACGACGGCTTCGAACTCCGCCTCCGTATAGGTGGAGCAGGGCGCTTCAAGAGGACTGACGATCGGCTCGGCAGGCACTGCAAGAGGTGCGACCAGACACGCCTGCGCTTCGCCGATCAGGTTCTGGGCACGGTCGAACGCCGCATCAGGGTGATCGTCGGGACGAGGACGGACAGGCGCAGCAAGGATCAGTTCGTCTGTCACCGTATCGAAGATGGCGAACAGGCCCGGACGCATGAGGATCGCCTCCGGCAGACCAAGATCGTCCACCGGCGCATTCGGCAGGCGCTCCATCTGGCGCACCATGTCATAGCCGAGGTATCCGAAGACACCCGCCGTCATGGGAGGCAGGCCATCGGCAAGCTGTAAACGGCTTTCGTGGATCAGCCCGCGCAGGCTCTCCAATGGCGCATCGGAAACCGGCTCGAACGCATCGGCATCGGTCGCCGCATTGCGATTGATCGATGCCTTGCCATCGTGACAGCGCCACAACAGATCCGGCTTGAGGGCGATAACGGAATAACGGCCCCGGCTCGCGCCGCCCTCGACGGATTCGAGCAGCAGCGTGTTCCGTCCGCCTGCCCCGTCCATCGCGGCAAGACGCATATAGGCTGCGACAGGCGTGAGAAGATCCGCTGCGTCCACCGCGAAGACAACACTGCTTTCACCACGCGTCCAGGCGGTCTTGCAGGTCGAGCGGGAAGGAGAATCAAGTGTTGCAAGCCGCATCACGACCCGTCTCCAAAACCAGCTTCGCCCATTGCGGCATGGACGCCCGCCGGAATGATCTTTGCCTTGTAACGTGCACCGAGGCTCTGGATGAAGGCTGACGTCATGTCATTTGAAAGCGAGTCCGTCAGGCCGTCCCGCACCCGGCCCATGCCCAGCGAGTCGGACTTCGGATCAGGATGCTGGACTGCCGTGACGGTGGCGACCAGAAATCCCTTGTCGTCTCCATCCATGACCGTCCGGCCCGCAGGCATACGCAGAAGCACCGTCATCAGGTCGCGCGGCAGATCATCGACCGGCCGCGCACGGGAGACCATCAGACCTTTACGAAGGTCTGTCCCGGCGGGTGCAACGGAAGAAACGCCTCCATTCTTGCCAGCATTCACATAAAGAGCGGTGGCCGCGACATTCGCCACATGGCGGCGCGCATCGAGCTGCCAGGCCAGCAGAACCCTGTCATGGGCGGCTTCGAAGGACTGAGGCTGGCTTGGCGTGATTTCATCCACGGACACGGCATACCAGCCGAGAGAGGGTGCCGGCTGACCCTGAGCGACGGGAGCACCCTTCGCTTCGGCAAGCTGGGGTGGCGCTCCTTTATCCTGCGCAAAGATACGGTCGATAATGGCGGTGCGCAGATCCCCTGACGCTGGCAGCGGAGCGGCTTCGCCGTCCTTCGTCATGCCTTTCCCGTCGAGGAAACCGGCAGCGGCGGCCGCGCCGAGATTGGTCGGAATGGAATCAAGTCCACCGCCCGCGATCGCATCCCGCAGCTTCGGCTCATTGGTGCTGACGATAGCCGGTCCGCGCCCTTTCGTGATTTCGTCCTGCAACGTCGGTTTGGCGTCCTCGAAACTCGTGGCGTGCGGAGGGCTTACCTTCGTCACGCGGAAGACAACCCAGCCGGTATCGGTTTTTGACGGGCCCTGAATGCTGGTCGGAGCGGCCGTGAAGACCAGTTTCTGAAGTGTCGCCGATGGCAGAAGGCTGGCGCGGGCATCATTGAATTCGACCGCGGCACTCCCTTTCGCCGAAGCCTGTATCTGGTTCCACTCCGCTCCACCTTTCCACAACGTGGCTACCGCTTCCGCCGATGCCTGATCGGAAGACGTGACCAGTTGGACGCTACGCAGTTCAGGCTGGTTGAAGCGCTCTTTCTGCGCGTCATAGAGATGGTGCAGTTCGTCCTCGGACGCCGGTGTCTGCGCAGCGACTGTTTCCGGGGACAGGACCACGATACGGGCATGCCGATATTCCGGGCTACGGAACAGCCACGGATGATTTGTGTAGAACCGCTTCAGCGTCGCCTCGTCGGGAGCTGAAGGAAATGCAACAGATGCGAAGGGCACCCGCGCCACGTCGACAACCCGCGTCGCGGTTTCGTAGCCATAGGTGCGGTTCACGAGCACGTCGGGGACATGAGCGCCGGTTGAAAGCGGCTCCATGACCGCACGCGCTGCCAGATCGTTCCTGACCAGAGTGATGAGCCGCTCTTCGCTCATCCCCGCATTGGCAAGTGCCGCATTGAAGCGCTGCCGGTCAAACGCACCGTTCTTGCCCTGAAAATAAGGCATGGCGAAAATCTCGTTCCGCACCAGGCTGTCGGGAACGGAAATGCCATATTCGTGCGCGGCCTCCAGCACCTGCGACTGACTGACCAGACGCTGGAGAATCTCGTTCCCCATCTGCTGGCGCAGCGCGGGCGGAATGTGCGCAACGTCAGGCGCGCCCATCTGCTGGGCGAGGCGGGGCATTTCCGCCTGCAGGGCCGCCGCGAAGTCACGCGTGCTGATTTTCTGCGAGCCGATCGTGGCGACGACGGCGGGGTCGTCCGCCATATTGGTGAGGACGTCGCCTACTCCCCATCCGACAAAGGCGAGGAAGATGACGCCGGCGAGGATGCGTCCAATCCAGGATTCAACGACGAAGCGGCGGAGAAACGAGATCATGCAGGTAAGGGTCCGCGAATGAGGCAGAGGAGATGCCGGCCGTTACGCCGCATCCGGGCGGGGCACCATATTCATCCGGCAGCCACTTGACCAGAAGCGGCTCCCGCCTTGCGTGACATTGTCTCAATAGGGTAGCCATGCGTCACAACGTCCGGGTCTGCCCCGCATCCGCCTGCGATGACGGAAAAGACGCGGCCTCACGCCCTGACCGACTTCGCTGGTCGGCTTCACAGGAGAGACGTTCGGATGAGCACACCTATCATTGTCGGCAACTGGAAAATGAACGGCCTGAGCGCCGACTCCGCCGACCGCGTGAAGCAGATCACCGCGGATCTGGCCGCCCAGCCGGTTTCAGGTGTCGAAATCGTCGTCTGTCCGCCTTTCACGCAGCTTGCGCTGGTCGCCACCGCCCTTAAAGGGTCTCCCGTCGCCCTTGGTGCGCAGGACTGCCACAAGGACGCAAAAGGCGCCCACACAGGCGATATCGCCGCCTGCATGCTGAAGGATGTGGGCACGACTCATGTCATTCTCGGCCATTCCGAGCGACGCCGTGATCATGGCGAAGTGGACGAGACGGTGCGGGAAAAAACCGTGTCCGCCATCGCGGCTGGCCTGACCCCGATCGTCTGCATTGGCGAGACGGAAGACCAGCGGCAGGAAGGTCAGACGGAAGACACGCTCGGCTGGCAGATCAAAGGGTCCCTGCCCGACGGCTTCGATGGCATCGTGGCCTATGAGCCAGTCTGGGCCATCGGCACGGGCCTCGCCGCCACATCGGAAGACATCCAGTCCACGGTGGCCTTCATCCGCGCCGAGCTTGTCCGGCAGTTCGGCGATGCTGGCAAATCGCTGCGGATTCTGTATGGTGGCTCTGTCGATGCGACCAACGCCGCTTCGATCCTTGCCATTCCGGATGTGGCGGGTGCTCTGGTCGGAGGCGCCAGCCTGAAGCCGGACGCCTTCCTGTCCATCGTTCGAGCCGTTCCCGCCCGCTGATTAACCTCAGCGCCGTTCCCGCCCTGTAATCAGGGCTCTTCTACCGGATAGTCCATGACCACCGTCCTGATGATCCTCCATCTTCTCGTGACCATCACCCTGATTGCCGTCGTTCTGATCCAGCGCAGCGAGGGCGGCGGTCTCGGCATCGGTTCATCGCAGGGCATGGGCTCCTTCATGACCGGACGCGGCACAGCGAACCTGCTGACGCGCACCACCGCCGGACTGGCGACGGCCTTCATGCTGCTGTCACTCACGCTGGCCGTGATGAATCGCGGCGCGGTCGCGGGCGGTGGAAGTCATGACATCCTCGCCAACCCGCCCCCAGCGGCGCCTGTACCGGGAACACCTACGGCCACCCCGGCGGCTCCGGCATCTCAGCCGTAATCTTTTTCCGGAACCAACCGGTTTTAAAAAAGCGCAGGAATTTTTCCTGCGCTTTTTTGTTTGTGAGTAAGCAGGCAGAGGCAGGCCCAGCAACACCTGCACCCCCTTTCCTACCTGCACCAGCTTCCCCACAAAATTGCATCTGATCCTCTGGAAAGTGATTCGGCTCTTCCCTCCCCCTCCCTGCTCAGTGTAGGGAGACCTTCCATGACGCGGTTCGTATTTATCACCGGTGGCGTGGTCTCCTCACTCGGCAAGGGAATCGCTTCTGCGGCTCTCGCTGCCCTCCTTCAGACACGTGGATACAAGGTCCGGCTACGCAAGCTTGATCCGTATCTTAACGTCGATCCGGGCACGATGAGCCCGTATCAGCATGGCGAAGTTTTCGTCACGGACGACGGGGCCGAAACCGACCTCGATCTAGGCCACTACGAGCGGTTCACCGGCGTGAACGCTACGCGGTCCGACAACACGACAACAGGTCGCGTGTATTCCGAAGTGATCGCCCGCGAGCGCCGCGGCGACTATCTCGGCGGGACCGTGCAGGTCATTCCGCACATCACCGACGCCATCAAAGAACGTGTGGTCGCCGACACCGAAGGGCTGGATTTCTGCCTTGTCGAAATCGGCGGCACAGTGGGCGACATCGAGAGCCTGCCGTTCCTCGAATCCATCCGTCAGCTTCGCAATGACCTCGGCGTTGAAAACACCATGGTCGTGCACCTCACGCTCCTGCCGTGGATTGCGTCAGCAGGCGAGCTCAAGACCAAGCCGACACAGCATTCCGTGAAGGAGCTCCAGAACGTCGGGCTCCAGCCGCAGATCCTGCTCTGCCGTTGCGATCGTCCCATTCCGGAGAACGAGCGCCGCAAGATCGCGAATTTCTGCAATGTGCGCCCGCAGGCGGTGATTGCAGCGCGGGATGTGGACACGATTTACGAGTGCCCCCTTTCCTATCACGCTGAGGGGCTGGACACCGAAGTCCTGCATTATTTCGGCCTTCCGCACGATCAGGAGCCTGATATTTCGGGCTGGAAGCGCATCGTCAAGACGATCCACGAGCCTGATGGTGAAGTTCGGATCGCCGTGGTCGGCAAATACACCGCCATGCTGGACAGCTATAAATCCCTCAATGAAGCGCTTCTGCACGGCGGGATCGCCAATAACGTGCGCGTCAAGCTGGACTGGATGGAATCCGAAAGCTTCGAGAAGGATCCAGCATCTCTGAGCCGTCTGGACGATGTGGATGGCATCCTCGTCCCCGGCGGATTTGGTGAGCGCGGCGCAGGCGGCAAGATCGAGGCCGTGCGCTATGCCCGCGAGAAGAACATCCCCTTCCTCGGGATCTGTTTTGGCATGCAGATGGCGGTCATCGAATGTGCCCGTAATCTGGCTGGAATGCCTGACGCCTCCTCAACCGAATTCGGCCCTGCGAAGGAACCCCTGATCGGCCTGATGACCGAGTGGGCACGTGGCAACGAAATGCTGCGTCGTCGTGAAGGTGGCGAACTTGGTGGCACTATGCGGCTGGGTGGTTATCCCGCCAAGCTTGCCGAAGGCTCACGCGCGGCGGAAACTTACGGCACGACCACCATCCGCGAGCGTCACCGTCACCGTTACGAAGTGAACGTCCATTATCGTGACAAGATCGAAGCGGCCGGGCTGAAATTCTCCGGCATGTCGCCCGATGGCATCCTGCCGGAGGTCGTGGAATATCCCAATCACCCGTGGTTCATCGCCGTGCAGTATCATCCGGAACTGATCTCACGTCCTTTCGCGCCGCATCCGCTGTTTTCCGGTTTCATCGGTGCCGCGATTAAAAAGGCACGCTCATCATGAGCATCCAACAGGTTGTCGCCCTTGGCGATCTGGCAATCGGCAATGATCTGCCACTGGTTCTGATTGCAGGACCATGCCAGATCGAGTCCGCCGCCCATGCGATGGATACGGCTGCTGCGCTTGCCGAGATCTGTGGCGAGGCCGGAATCGGCCTGATCTACAAAAGCTCCTACGACAAGGCGAACCGCAGCAGCATCGGTTCCCAGCGCGGCATCGGGATGGACAAGGGGTTGCAGATCCTGTCCGACATCCGCGAGCAACTGCGTATCCCGGTGCTGACGGATGTACATAGCCCCGAACAGTGCGCTCCCGCCGCCCAAGCCGTCGATGTGCTTCAGATTCCCGCTTTCCTGTGCCGCCAGACAGACCTGCTTCTGGCTGCGGGGGAGACGGGTGCTGCGATCAATGTGAAAAAAGGCCAGTTCCTCGCGCCGTGGGACATGACCCATGTGGCGAACAAGATCGCCTCGACCGGTAACGAGCGCATCATGCTGTGTGAGCGTGGCACCAGCTTCGGCTACAACACGCTGGTCAACGACATGCGTGGCCTGCCGATCATGGGGGCCACGGGCTATCCCGTGGTTTACGACGCCACCCATTCAGTCCAGCAACCGGGCGGTCTTGGCACGGCTTCGGGTGGTCAGCGCGAGTTCGCGCCGATCCTCGCGCGTGCGGCAGTGGCCATCGGCGTGGCGGCGGTATTTCTTGAGACACATGAAGACCCGGACAAGGCCCCCAGCGATGGGCCAAACATGATTCCGCTGCGGGACATGCCGCAGGTCATCCGCACGCTTCAGGCGTTCGATGCCCTGTCGAAAAATCCACCTGCCTCATAAAATACAGACTACGGATCTTCAGAGCCATTTAGGTGGCGGGTCAACGTAACCAGAGCATTTCCCATTCAAATGGTTCCATTTGAACGGAATATGCTCTGGCATAACTGCCATCTGGATCGCTTTAGTGGTCGTATTAATCACCATTCTTACGCCATCAAGCATATCTCCATCCTGCGCGCATTAGTATTCAGAATACGCAGAAAAGCGCGTGGTGGACTTTTGCAAGAATTATAGCTTACGTATCAATATACATATGACTTCACTATCTTGCGATGCGAGGTAATATAATTTTTTCATCTTATATTTCATTTACATAAATAATATTACTCAAGTAATGTTAATATTATAACAATAAAATAAATAGATAATCATCAAAAAAAACAGACAGTCTAAGCGAATCGCAAATAAAAAGCGTAGAATATATTTATTTATAAGACTTACAGTCAATTAATACCATGCAGACGATCGCGGGCATCCCCTATCCTTATCTCATCTGCATGGAGGACAGTTCACTCAAAAAAGAAGAGATACTTTTCCAACACCAATATTCACTTTGGCTTGCCCAGCTTTGCGCCCGCAGCCTTCAGTTGGGTATTGAATTTAGTGAAATTGCCCGCAATCCGCTTCTGCACGGTAGAACTGCCTTCCTGAATATGATCCATCTTCGCCTTGGCTTCAGTGCTGATGGCGGTCTGCTGATGCGTCGCTTCCTTCGAGACGCAGCCATTATAGGCACGGGCCGCCTTCTCATAAGAAGCGACCTTGTCCACGCTCGCATTATAGTGGTCCACAGTGGACACATCGAGCGACGGAGCAGACGGTTCCGCACCGCAGCCAGAGGCGGCCCACAGGCTCTCAGCATGGGCTGGTGCCAGAACGCCGGCAATAGTCAGTGAAGCGGCAAAACAGATCGCAAACGTCGTTCTCATGGGTGTTCCTTCCGGCCGAAGCCGGATCTGTGTGGCGATTACGGCAGCAGGGAGTAATCCATCAGAGGACCGATTCGGAACCCCTTTTGCCGAAACGCCCCTATGAGGAAAACCCGCGGCTTTTTCAGGGCAGAAACCGGCTCAACTGACCGAGAGGCTCGCCAAGAATCGTGTCCTCACGCATCACGATATGACCACGCACGATGGTCGCCACAGGCCAGCCTTTCACTTCCTTGCCATCGAACGGCGACCAGCCCGCAGGCGTTGCGATCCAGTCGTTGGTGATGCGGCGTTCGGCTTTCATGTCCACCAGCGTGAAATCGGCGTCGTAACCCACCGTCAGCCGTCCCTTCGCCATCAGGCCGTACACACGGGCCGGACCCGCCGCCATGACATCGACCAGACGGGAAAGCGACAGGCGACCGGCATTCACGTGATCGAGCATGATCGGCGCCAGTGTCTGCACGCCCGTCATGCCGGACGGACATTCGGGCCAGGGCTTCGCCTTGGCTTCCCGCGAGTGGGGTGCGTGATCGGACGACACCACATCCACCATACCGTCGCGAAGAGCCTGCCAGGCGGCCTCGAAATGACGCTCTTCGCGGATCGGCGGGTTCATCACGGCAAAATTGCCGAGTGCGTCATAACATTCCGGCGCGATCTGCGTGAGGTGATTGGCCAGCACCTCCGTCGTGACAAGATGACGATAGCTCTGGAGGAATTTGAACTCCTCCTCGGTGGACGTGTGCAGGATGTGGACCGGGCGCCCCGTTTTCACCGACAGGGCCGTGATACGGCGCGTGCCGAGAAAGGCGCATTCCGGATCACGCCAGATGCTGTGATTGCAGCACGGCATACCAGTCTGGCCGAACTGGGTTTTCCGCGCCCGCAAACGGTATTCGTCCTCGGAATGGAAGGACACGCGACGATGACCCTGGCGTAACACCGCCTCGATGCCGTCATCGTCCTCGATCATCAGATTACCCGTCGAGGAACCGGCAAACACCTTAACGCCGCACACACCGTCAAAAAGCTCGAACTCCCCGAGATCCTTCGTGTTTTCCCGTGTCGCACCAATATAGAACGCAAAGTCCGTATAGGATTCACGGGAAGCGTATTCCTGCTTCCAGCGCAGCATCTCGACATCGGTAACAGCAGGATTGGTGTTCGGCATGTCGAAAACGGTGGCGATGCCACCCAGAGCCGCCGCTTTCGTGCCGGTCGGAATGCTCTCGACAGTCGGATCGCCGGGATCACGCAGATGCACATGCGCGTCGATCAGGCCCGGCAGCACATGCAGTCCCTGCGCGTCGATGACTTCCGCCGCCTCGGCGCTGCCCGGCACATCAATGCTAGCGATCCGTCCTGAGATGACACCGACATCCGTTTTCACTTCACCCCACGGAAGGATGCAGGTGCCGTTACGGATAATCAGGTCATAGCGCATGGCCGTGCCTTTCTGTTGAGGTCTACTGGGGCTCGAGGTCACCAGATGAGTTCGTTACCGTGCTTGTAAACCATCAGCGGTGCGGCCTGAACCGCAAGAGCGGCCCGCAACGGTTTTTATTCGCAGGAATGCACTGTCTGACGGGACGCCAGCACATCGAATACATCGCCATCAGGGCATACGCCGTCGATCTGCACCCGGTACCACAGCGCGTAAAACAGCAACGCCCACACGGCGTGGCGCTCCCGGCGTCCCGATGCACGGCGGAACAACGCCTCGACTTTCACGGGATGCGCGATGGCCATAATAGCGGGTTGCGCGGCCATCAGTGCCCCCAGTCTTGCGCCCTGCTCCTCGATCCATGCCCCAACCGGCACGGTAAAACCCTGCTTGGGAGCGAACGGACGGGCTTCGGGCAGTTCCCGCTCCAGCCATTGACGCAGCAGATACTTCCCCTGCCGCCCTCGCACCTTGAGATCATCCGGCAGACACCAGACGGCAGCGGCGATGACCGGATCGAGTAACGGCGTGCGGCCTTCCAGACCCTGCGCCATCAAACAGCGATCCAGCTTGAGCAGGAGATCATTGGGCAGCCATTCGGTGATATCGACAGCCTGTGCGGCGCTCAGCCGTCCCATGCCGCATGCGGTGCGTTCGGCAGCGGCAATGCCGTCGCGCCATACCCGTGACGGATGACGCAGCACATCCAGACCATCGAACGTGCCGTGACGCCGCATCCCGCGACCGCCGCGCCACCAGGGCAGCGCCGCCCGACGATATCGGCCATAGCCCGCGAACAGTTCATCGCCTCCTTCGCCGGAAAGAATGACCGTTGCACTTTTACGGGCCTCCCGCGCCAGCAACCATGTGGGAACGATGGCGTAATCCGCCGCAGGATCGTCCATGCAGGCGACAATGGCGGGAAGATGCGTCCAGAAATCGTCTTTCGTGACCCGCAGAACGGCGTGTTCCGCTCCCACGCTTTTCGCCATGGCGGCGGCATGCTCCGTCTCGTCCGCCGCGTCCCGCACGTCGAACCCGGCGGTCCATGTCAGCAGAGGGGCTTCCTGCCCGTTTTCCCGACGCACCCGGGCCATGGCGGCCAGCACGGTCACGCTGTCGATGCCGCCGGAAAGGAACAGACCGAATGGCACATCCGCCCGCTCATGGGCGCGCACACTGTCCATGAGCGCAGCGTCCAGACGGTCGAGCGCCTCGGCCTCGTCAATCCGCTCCGTCTTTCCGGTCGGGAGCGCGGCCTTCCGGGTACGGGCTACGATGCTGCCGTGAGTCACTTCCAGCATCTCGCCGGGCAACACGCGCCGAATGCCGGGGAAGATCGTTTCGCTGCCAGTCGTGAACTGAAGTTGCAGCAGTTCATCCCTTTTGCCCGCGTCCAGACCGTTTGCGACAAGCCCCGCAGCGATCAGGGCGCGTGGCTCCGAGGCAAATGCCAGACCGTCCGGAAGCAGGGTGTAATAGAGCGGCTTGATGCCGAAAGGATCGCGGACGAGAAAGAGTTTGTCCTCAGCGCTGTCATACAGCGCAATGGCATACATGCCGCGCAGATGATCGGGGAAACCACGCCCCTCACGCTCCCACAGCCGCAGGGCGGACTCGCAGTCGCTGCCTGTAGCGAAGAGCTGATTGCCGATGCTGTCCCGGATCTGGGGATCATTGTAGATCTCGCCATTGGCCACCAGTGCGGCGTGCCCGGCATGCAGCGGCTGATCCCCACCGGCGAGATCCACGATGGACAGGCGCGTGTGGACCAGATCCGCCTGCCCCAGACGCTCGATATGCACGCCGTTCGGGCCTCGGTGACCGAGCCCGTCAGCAAGACGCTGCAACGTTTCCCCGGATCTGGGCGCGACACCGGGTCGATAGACGATGCCCCCGATGCCGCACATCTATCCGCTGACCTGCCCAAAGGAATGCTCCTGAACCGCCCCAGAAGGCGATGGGACGGGCGACACCTTGCGGAGAAATGCTTCCCATGCCGTCAGAACCGGCATGGGTGCGAAATTTTTCTCGTATGTCCTGCGTCCGGCAAGCGCGAGGCGTTGTGCCAGAACGTGGTCGCCCAGCACCATGCCGATGGATGTCGCCAGAGAACGCGCATCATCGACCGGAGCCAGCATGCCGTTGCTCCCGTGGACGATGAGTTCACGCGGCCCCTGCGAGGCGGCGGCGACCACGGGTCGTATGGCAGAGAACCCCTCGATCACCACATTGCCCAGCGGTTCGTGACGGGAGGGACAGACGAACACATCGCAGGCACGGATCAGGCTGGCAGGATTGGACGCCCAGCCGGGCATGATGACGCGGTCTCCGAGGCGCTCGGTGCGAATGAGCGTTTCCAGAGCTTCGCGCTCCGGCCCCTCACCCGCGATGAGCAGCCGCACGCCGGGAAGATGCTTCATAGCGCGGATGAGAACATCGAACGCCTTGTTGGTGTGCAGCCGTCCCAGCGCGACAATGAACGGCACGTCACTGGGAATTTCCCGTGGCCGCACGGGTTCGACCTTCGAGATGTCGGCGGCGAAATTCGGTACGTAATGAACCCGCTCGGCTGGCCATCCCTGCCGGACCATCCAGCTCGCCAGCCCGCGCGTATTGCCGATGAGATGCTCGCAGCGCTTGTAATAGCCAAGATCGTAAAAGCCGCCGAGCCGTCCGGCGAGTGTCCACGGACCGGGGGGAGCGAAACGGGCTGCCCGGTTCATCCACGCCACCACCACCGAAGGATGAAAGGCTTTCAGCACACTGTTCAGCTTGGGGCGGGTCAGAAGATCGGCCTGCCCGCCAAATCGCAGTTCGCGGGGGGTAAGACCGCCCGTGCGCAAGCGCTGTAGCCTGTCTTCATCACGACGGATGACGGGCAGCACATCGACGCCGCTTTCCGCATTTTGCGCGATGCACAGACGCTCGAAGAACAGTTCCGCTCCGCCCGCTGCCGCGCCCGCCATCACATGCGCGACACGAACGGGAGGGGAAGCAAGGTCGGGACCCTCCGGCGGGAACGCGTTCCCGGGCATCAGCATGTCCGGATCAAAACCATGCGGCATTCCATCATGCCCTGCGCTCACAGTCCTGCCTCCGTTGCGTTTTCAGCCAGCATGGCAAGCGCACGCTCCGCCACCACGACGGGGGAAAGTCCCTCAATTGGAGCGTGTCCTTCCGGCCCGGGTGCTGCAATCCACTGTGCGAACGGTCCGGCAGGGGCATATTCGCTCGCCCGGGAAGGACCGAACAGCCCCAGCGTCGGAATACGGGCCGCTGCAGCGAGATGCATCAGACCGGAATCGTTACCAACGAACAGTTCGCAGCGTTGAAGCATCGCCGCGGTCTGCGCAAGGGTGAATCGACCACCCGCGTCCACGGCACCGGGAAACGCCAGGAGTGGCGCAGCCAATGCTCTCTCCGTTTCACCGGGCCCATAAAACACCGCGAGCTTCCGGTCTGGAAAAACCCCGGAAAGCGTCCGCCACAACGCGATGAAACTGTTCGCCGGCCAGACTTTGCCCACCCAGTTCGCGGTTGGCCCGAATGCGATGAATCGCCCTTCGCCAAGCATCTCGTGCGCATCCACCCGGTCTTTTTCATCAGTCCAGACGACCGGCATGGGGGGAGAAGGCAGAGAGAGCACATTCGCAACATGCGCCACGCGGGCCCCGGCGCGCCGACCGCCTCGCATGATTCGGCATGCCCTGCTCCTGAGCAGCAGGCCTGTCGCCGACCCGCGCAGATCGATCACCAGATCCCAGCGTGTCCGAACGCATTGCTTCCAGAGCACGAGCCAGTGCAGGTCATGACGCCTCTTGGTCATGACGATAAGCCGCTCCAGTTGCGGCATGCTCTGGAACAGTCCGGCAGCCACCGGACCACAGACGACGGTGAAGCGCGCGAGGGGATGCGCGTGAATCAGATAATCCAGCAGGCCCGTGGAAATGACCGCATCGCCCAGACGTGTCGCCGTGATGAAAAGAATGCGCATCGACCCGCCTTTATGGGCGCGGCCCGGCGACCGCAATGGGAAACCGGGGCAACAGCCTTTGCCTCAGGCGGAGAGGGCTTCCGCCACCTCTTCCGGAAGATCGAAGTTTGCATAGACGTTCTGCACGTCGTCGCTGTCCTCGAGAATATCGAGCAGTTTCAGAACCGTGCGTCCCTTGTCCTCGTCGAGCAGAATGGTGTTTTCCGGACGCCAGTCGAGCTTTGCACTCTCCGGCTCACCCCACTTTGTCTCCAGTGCGTCCCGCACCGCAAAGAAGGACTCGACCTCGCAGGTGACTTCATGCGCCGTCTCGGTCGACTCCACGTTGTCAGCACCTGCCTCGATCGCCGCTTCAAGCATCTCGTCCTCGGTGGCGACGCTGACCGGATAGGTGATGACCCCCATCCGGCTGAACATGAAGGACACCGAGTTCGTCTCACCCAGCGAACCGCCGTATTTTGAAAATGCGGCCCGCACCTCACCCGCCGTGCGGTTACGGTTGTCGGTCAGGGCCTCCACGATGACGGCCACTCCCGCCGGACCGTAACCCTCGTACCGGACTTCGGCGTAATCATCGCCGCCGCCCGCACCCGTCGCCTTCTTGATGGCGCGCTCGACGGTGTCCTTCGGCATGTTGACTTCACGAGCGGCGGAAATCGCGGCGCGAAGACGCGGGTTGGAAGCCGGATCAGGCAGACCCGATCGCGCCGCGACGGTGATTTCGCGGATGACCTTCGCGAACTGCTTGGCGCGCTTAGCATCCTGTGCACCCTTGCGGTGCATGATGTTCTTGAATTGCGAATGGCCTGCCATGTCGCTGTCCTCGTATAACTGATGATCTGATTACTGCCGGGCAGGACCCGGCGAAGGCGAACGATGATTCGCAGAAAAGACCTCCCCGACGGATGATACCTGCCGCCAGGAAGAAAAGCCTGATGGCCGGACTTCAGCGCCCGGGAGGATGTCCGGAACGTGCTTCAGACATGGCGACCATGGCAGTGCTTGTATTTCAGGCCCGAACCGCATGGACACATCGCGTTGCGTGGCGTCTCACCCCATGTCGTGGGATCTTCCGGCAGGATCGCCCCGCTGCTCGGCGGCTCAGCGGCGACAGCAAGAGGTGTCGCTGCGTAGTTCGCCGGTTCGGACGCATAACCTTCGACCTGTGGATCCGGATGGAACTCACCAATGCCTTCGAGGGGATGCGGCTCAGGGGGCGGCGCGACTTCGACACGAGCCAGCAGCGTGATCACGCGCTCGCGCATCTCCGAAAGCATGACGGTGAAGAGCTGGAAAGCTTCGTGCTTGTATTCGTTCAGCGGATCTTTCTGGCCATAGGCCCGCAGGCCGATGCCCTGACGCAACTGATCGAGCGCATGAAGATGCTCTTTCCAGACGGAGTCGAACGTCGTCAGCAAGATCTGTTTTTCCAGATACCGCATGATGTCGGGACCAAAATTGGTCGTCCGGACGGCCTGCGCCTGCGCAGCGGCATCCTCAATGCGAACAGCAACCTGCTCGCGGTCCATCCCGTCTTCCTTCGCCCAGTCCGCGATCGGCAGATCAAGGTTGAAGATGCGCCTGATTTCGTCCGCCAGCGCAGTACTCTGCCACTGTTCGGCAAAAGCCTTTTCAGGAATGAAGCGGTCGACGAGGGAGAGAATCAGCTCCTCCCGCATCTCGACGATGAGCTCCGCCACATCCTCCTGCATCATGAATTCGCGACGCTGGCCGTAAACTTCCTTGCGCTGGTCGTTCATGACGTCGTCATACTTGAGCGTATTCTTGCGCATGTCGAAGTTACGTCCTTCGACCTTCTTCTGTGCGCGCTCAAGCGCCTTGTTCAGCCAGGGATGAACGATGGCCTCGCCTTCCTGCATGCCCATTTTCTGGAGCATGCCGGTCATGCGGTCGGACCCGAAGATCCGCATCAGGTCATCCTGAAGCGAGACGAAGAAGCGCGAAGCGCCCGGATCGCCCTGACGACCGGCGCGACCACGAAGCTGATTGTCGATACGGCGACTTTCGTGACGCTCGGTGCCGATCACATACAAGCCGCCCGCCGCCTTCACGATAGCCTGATTTTTCGCCACCTCGTCACGGATCGCCTGCTCGGCAATGGCGTGTTCCGCCGGATCCGTGATGTGGGTCAGTTCCTGCTGGATGCGCATCTCGACGTTACCGCCGAGTTTGATGTCCGTGCCGCGGCCCGCCATGTTCGTGGCGATGGTGATGGCGCCTGGCGCACCCGCCTGTGCCACGATCACGGCTTCCATTTCATGGAACCGGGCATTGAGCACATGATGCGGAATGTCACTGCGCTTGAGCAGCGCGGAGAGCGCCTCGCTTTTCTCGACAGAAGTGGTGCCAACGAGAATCGGCTGACCACCCTTGTGAATTTCCGCAACGAGATTGACCACGGCCGCGAATTTCTGCTGCTCGTCGAGATAGATTTCGTCGTCGGTGTCTTTGCGCGCGACCGGCAGGTTGGTCGGGATCTCGACCACATCGAGTTTGTAGATTTCCGCGAACTCGTCGGCCTCGGTCATGGCCGTGCCCGTCATGCCGGACAGCTTGGGATAAAGGCGGAAATAATTCTGGAAGGTGATCGACGCCAGTGTCTGGTTTTCCTGCTGGACCTCGACATGCTCCTTGGCTTCCAGCGCCTGATGCAGACCGTCCGAATAACGTCGGCCATCCATCATGCGGCCGGTGAACTCGTCGATAATGGTGACCTTGCCGTCACGAACAATGTAGTCCACATCACGCGAGAACAGCGTGTGGGCACGGAGCGACTGCTGGACGTGATGGACGACGGCGACGTTATGCACGTCATACAGGCCGCCTTCCTTAAGGACGTCTGCGGTGCGCAGCAATTCCTCCACCTGCTCCGAACCGGATTCCGTAAGGATCACCGAGCGGAGCTTCTCGTCCTTGTCGTAAGCGGTTGGATCGCTGACCAGTTCGGCCATCACGTTATCCACCGCGCGGTAGAGGTCGGAACTGTCCTCGGCGGGACCGGAAATGATGAGGGGAGTCCGCGCCTCATCGATGAGGATGGAGTCGACCTCGTCCACGATGGCATGGCTGAAGGGCCGCTGGACCATGTCTTCCAGACGGTATTTCATGTTGTCGCGGAGATAGTCGAAACCGAACTCGTTGTTCGTGCCGTATGTGATGTCGCAGGCATACGCTTCGCGCCGCGCTTCATCGGGAAGGTTGGGCACGATCACCCCGGTCGTCAGGCCGAGGAAGCTGTACAGCCGACTCATTTCATCAGCGTCGCGCCGGGCAAGGTAGTCATTGACCGTGACAACATGGACACCCTTGCCGTTGAGTGCGTTGAGATAAACGGCCAGCGTGGCGACAAGAGTCTTACCCTCGCCTGTGCGCATCTCGGCGATCTTGCCTGCGTGCAGGACCATACCGCCGATAAGCTGGACGTCGAAGTGACGCATGCCGAGTACGCGCTTCGATGCCTCGCGGCAGACGGCGAAAGCCTCGGGCAGCAAGGCATCGAGCGTCTCGCCGCGGGCGATGCGTTCGCGGAATTCCACTGTCCTGTGCGCGAGCGCGTCGTCGTCCAGAGCGGCGACGCTGGGCTCAAGCGCGTTGATTTCAGGCACGCGGCGCTGGAACGCTTTGAGAGAGCGGTCATTGGCGGTACCGAAGAGGGCGCGAGCGAGCGAGGCGAACATGAAGACCTTTCCGGAACAGCACGCCCGGAACCGACCCTGCCAGCCTGATCAGACGTCCGAAACAGACGCTGACCGGTCACCAGAAGCCGACGGCGTGCGGTCAATGAGATAAGGCCGCCACTGTCCATGGTCAACCGATGTGCCGCAACCGGCCTGATGAAGGTGGCAATTTCTTAACAAAACAGTCGCATTGAACGCCCTTGTCGGGGGGCGGTGGGTCGGCCATGATGCGCTCCATTCTGTTCACACAGGGTTTTTTACTGATGCGGTTTTCCAACCCGGGCTCGCTGTTCGCAGCTTCTGCCCTGTTTGCCTCCACTCTCCTTCCCTCTGTCGGCTTTCATGCCGCTCATGCGGCCGATGCCGCATCGAAGCCTGCCGTGGCGGCTGCCCAGCCTGCCGACGCGCCTCCTCCGCCTCCCGTCGATCCGAACAGCGTGGTGGCGACGGTCAACGGCGAGAAGATCACTCTCAACGACATCCGTAAGTCCGCATCGAGCATGCCGCCGCAGTTCCGTCAGCTGCCGCAGAACATGATTTTCCCGATGCTGGTGAATCAGGCTGTTGACCAGAAGGCCATCCAGATCGAGGCACGCAAGGCAAATCTGCCGAACGACCCCGAAGTGAAGGCTGCAATGGAAAATGCCGCCAACACGGCGCTGCAGAATGCCTGGCTGTCCAAGCAGGTCATGCCGCAGCTGACGGATGCCGCCATCCACGATTCCTACCTCAAGAACTACGCCAACAAGACTCCCGAGAAGGAGGTGCATGCGCGCCATATTCTCGTGAAGACCGATGCCGAGGCGCAGGACATCATCAAGAAGCTCAAGGGCGGCGCCAATTTCGGCACGCTGGCCGAGAGCCTCTCAACCGACAAGGGTAGCGCCAAGAATAATGGCGGCGACCTTGGCTGGTTCAAGAAAGGTGACATGGTTCCGGCCTTCGCCGATGCCGCTTTCGCCATGAAGCCGGGCACTTACAGCACCACGCCGGTGAAGAGCCAGTTCGGCTATCACGTCATCCAGGTACTCGCCGATCGTACGGTGCCTGTGCCGAAGGAAGACGAGGTCAAGGACAAGATCCGCCAGCAGCTGATCCAGCAGGATGTCCGCGCCGCAGTGGACAAGGCGACGTCCAATGCGAAAATCGTTCGCTTCGGTCCTGATGGTAAGCCGATTCCGGACGGTGCGCAGCCCGCACTGGCAGGAAACCCGACCTCCAAGTGATTGAAACGAGGTGGTTGTAGCCTCGCTCCATCGCTTGCGATAAAGAAAGAGAGGAAGGCCGTCGCCTGACGCGCCTTCCTCTTTTTTTGCCTGAATACATCTGTCCGGATCATCCAGTTCCGGGCCATTTCGAACTCCAGGGTCCGTTGCGCATGGCCAAATCGCTCCCCGTTTCCCCCCTCGCCTCACCTTTGCCGACGCTCGGCGTGGTTCCCGGCGTCCGTCTGGGCGCTGTTGAGGCTGGCATCCGTTACAAGGGACGGACGGATCTGGTGGTCGCTGAATTTGATGCCGGGACCACTGTGGCAGGCGTTTTCACGCGCTCGAAATGCCCGGGCGCTCCGGTGGACTGGTGCCGCACGGCCCTCAAAGGCGGCGTGGCCCGGGCGCTTGTGGTCAATGCGGGTAATGCCAACGTCTTTACCGGCAAGGCAGGCATCGAGACCTGCCGGGTGACGGCGGAAGCCGAAGCGGAGCTCGCCGGTTGCCCTTCTTCTGAAGTGTTCCTCGCCTCCACGGGTGTCATTGGTGAAGTTCTGCCCACGGGTAAGATCACGGCCGCATTGCCCGGGCTGCATGCTTCGCTGACGGAAAACGGCTGGGAAGCTGCCGCGCGTGGCATCATGACCACCGACACTTTCCCCAAGGCAGCCGTGAAAAAAACCGAGATCGGCGGCGTGCCTGTGGTCATTCAGGGAATCGCCAAGGGCAGCGGCATGATCGCCCCCGACATGGCGACGATGCTGTCTTTTGTCGCGACAGATGCAGCCCTGCCCGCTTCCGTGCTTCAGGCGCTCCTTTCCGAAGGCACCGGCTCCAGTTTCAATGCCGTCACTGTCGACTCGGATACCTCGACATCCGACATGGTGCTGCTGTTCGCCACCGGAAAAGCTGAAAATCCTGCCATAAACGGCGTAGACGATCCTGCTCTCGCGTCCTTTCGGACGGCACTGAATGAATTACTGCTCGATCTCGCACTGATGGTCGTGCGCGATGGCGAAGGCGCGACCAAGCAGATCCGCATCCGGGTGACAGGAGCGACTTCCGACAAGTCGGCCCGCGTCATCGCCCGCGCCATCGCGGACTCGCCTCTGGTGAAGACGGCCGTCGCGGGTGAGGACGCCAACTGGGGGCGCGTGGTCATGGCGGTCGGCAAATGCGGCGAACCGGCGGACCGCGACCGTTTGGCAGTGAGTATTGGCGGGGTGACCATTGCCTGCGAAGGCACCGTCGTTGATGGCTATGACGAAACACCGGTCGTCGCGCACATGAAAGGTCAGGAGATCGACATCGATGTTGATCTGGGACTGGGCGAAGGAAAGGCCACCATGTGGACCTGTGACCTGACGCACGGCTACATCGACATCAACGGCTCTTACCGGAGCTGATGATTTCATGAGCAACTCTCTTCCTCCCGGCTGGGGAACCCCGGCAGAACCATCCGCACCCACAGACGGACGCATTCCGGATGGACGCGTGCTGGCTTACGCCGGCTTTTGGATTCGTGCGGCGGCGGCCATTCTGGATTTCACTCTTCTGAGCGTCACAAGCGTTCTGGTCGGCCTCTTCACGCTGCCGACGATCCGGCTGGAACAATGGCAGGGCGACACCCCCTCCTATCAGGTGGCCTTCCGCAGCACCGACTTCATGGCAGGTGGAACCATCCCCTGGCCGCACATTGATGTGCCGGATCATGGCTCTTATCTTTTAATCTTCCAGCTGGTCTATTTCATCGTGCTGGAAGCCTCCCCGCTCCGTGCAACGCTCGGAAAGCTGGTCCTCGGGCTGCGCGTGAGCGACATGCAGGGCAATTCCATCTCCCTTGTCCGTTCACTGGTGCGCACACTGGTCAAGATATTCATCTCTTTTCCGGTCGCTGGCATCGGCGTCCTGATGGTCGCTTTCACGCCACGCAAGCAGGGGCTGCATGACATGGTGGCCCGCACACTGGTCCTGCGGCGAGAGCGTGTGGTGCAGTTCGACAACACACCCTGACCTGCAGCAAAAGCAATTCCCCCAAGGGGGAAACGTTTTACAAACTCTAACAAGCGACCCTGATGCGCCCGGCTTCTCTTGATCCGGGACCGGAAGGCTCGTACCCGATACAAAAAGCCGCACATCAAAGGGAAGAAAGAATGCAGCCGAGCAAAGCGGACCTTTGTTCAGGATTGAACAAAACCGGACAGTTTTCGCCCCGACGGCTTTCTCCTTCCCTTCTTCGCCTGACAACGCTGCTGTGGTTCGTGATGCTCGGTCTGTTCCCGACCCTGAGCGCACAGGCTGCACCTGCACCCGCCAGCAGCCCCTCAGCCACACTGTCGCCGAAAGAGGCACAGGAAGTTCTGAACGTGCTGAATGACCCGCAAAAGCGGGAAAATTTCACCCACACGCTCTCCCTCATGGCCAAGGGTGTGAATGCGACGGATGCAGCTGGCGCTCCTGCCGCGGCTGCCTCCCCGCCTACAGTCGTCTCACCTAATGCCGTGGTCCTGCACAGCGACCTGATATCGGGCGTATCGTCGCTGAAAGTAAATTTTCGCGGTTATATCAATAACTTCCTTGGCCTGTTTTCTGATCTGAAGACCGTTGGCACATGGTTCCAGAAAGAAATTTCCAGGCCTGACACCCGTGCCCTGCTTCTCGACGCCTTCTGGCGGGCGGGCCTCGTCATTGCCGTCGCGCTGATGGTGGAATGGGGCACCGTTCTGCTCCTTCGCAAGCCTTTGCACATGGTGACAGACCGTGCCCGTAATCGTGAACGCGGGATGGACTCGACGCCTGACACCTCATCCAGTAACGCGGCCTCTCTCGGCAACGATGTTGCCGCAGATGAAGCCCGCAGGCAGGCAGACATTCAGGCCACGGTTATCGCTCAGGCAGACGGCGCCGGAAAAGACGAGATCGATACGCTTAAGACGCGGGCAGATGATCAGCGTCGGCAGATCGAAACGCTTCGCTTTATTGCCCGCGTTCCCTACTCGCTCGTTCATTTCGGCCTGAAGCTGATCCCCGTCGCCCTGTTTCTTGGCATTGCCTTTGCCGGCTCCGCACTGGCGACCGACACCACACAGGCCGAAACCGTTACGGAAACGCTGGCCGAAGCCTATGCGGTGGCGCGCCTGCTGTTCGTTCTCCTAGAATCGATGCTTGCTCCGCATTCACCGACCATCCGTCTCGTGCCTGTCTCAGACAGCACCGCCCGGATGCTCACCCGGTGGTGGAACGTGCTGGTGGCTGCCCCGTCGCTCGTCGTCTGCCTGTCTGTGCTGGGTGGTGAGTTCGATCTGTCCGACCGCGGCACGGAAGCCATGATCCGCGCCATCGTTCTGATCGAACACATCATGATCGCGGTTTTCATCTGGCGACTGCGCCCGATCGTGGCCCAAACCGTCATCCCGAAGAAAGCGAAGGTCAAAAGCGGCTTCTGGTCCTTCATTCTGACGCTGGCACAGGTCTGGTGGGTGCCCGCCCTGTTCCTCGACGCTGCCCTCTGGCTGGTCTGGGCCGCTCATCTGCGCGGGGGCTATGACTGGATCCTCCGGACCACCCTGCTGACGGTTCTGATCATCGCCATCTCGCGCCTGCTGGCTGTCCTCGCCTACGGCTGGCAGGATCGCCTCTTCCGACTCGATCCGGTGCTGGTGCAGAAACACCCTGAAATGCAGCAGCGCGCCGATCGCTATTATCCGTTCGTGCGCGGCACGCTGACTGCCATCATCGCTTTCGTGAGTTTTATCGGCCTGACGGAAGCATGGGGCATCAACAGCATCCATTTCTTCTTCTCAAGCCAGCCTGGTTCCCATCTTCTCAGCGCGGCCATCACGCTGGTCGTCGCCGTTTCCATTGCCGCCACGATCTGGGAAGTCGCGAATGCTCTCCTGAACCGGCAGATGGAAAAATTCGGCAAAACCGGTCAGGCAACACGGGCGACGCGTCTGAAGACAGTTCTCCCGATCATCCGGACGGTGCTGCTGGCGATCATCATCATCATCGTGCTGGTCACTTCCCTTTCACAGATCGGCATCAATGTCGCTCCGCTGCTCACCGGCGCAGGCATCATGGGCGCCGCCATCGCCTTTGGCTCACAGAGTCTCGTGAAGGATTTCATCACCGGCTTCTTCATGCTGGTGGAAGACGCCATTCAGGTGGGAGACTGGGTAACGGCGGGCGGTGTCTCGGGCAATGTGGAGAACATCTCGATCCGCACGGTTCGTGTGCGCGCCTTCGACGGCGATCTGCACATCATCCCGTTCTCGTCCGTGACCTCCATCGCGAACACTGCCCGCGACTGGAACCAGATCATCATCTACCAAACCGTCGATCTCAGCGAGGACATCCCGCGCGTGACAAAAATCCTTGCCGATACGGTCAGCGAGATGCGGCAGGAAGACGCTTACAAGGCCATCATCTATTCGGGTTACAATGACCTTGGCGTGAACAGCACCACCGAAAACGGGTCCGTGATGATCGGCACGATCCGGACAGCCGCCATGATGAAATGGAAGGTGCAGCGCGAATTCTACAAACGCATCGCCAACCGTCTGGCCGATGCAGGCGTTAAATTCTACACGCCCACATCCTACACGGCCTCCGCGCCCGGGACACAGCTCAACATTGCTGCCTCCGGTCTGCCGAAGTCGAGCGGACCGGCCAATGAAGATACGCCGCCTCAGAACAAACCCACCACGGATGCCGGGAAAAAGCCGGGTGACACACATGACAAAACATGATTCGGAAGCGTCCTCCACTATTCTGGAGAAGATCGAACGTCAGACACGCGAAGCTCACTTCGCCCGCATTTCACACTCCGAAATGAACCCCCTCCTGACATCTTTCGGGATGTCGGACTGGGATGGATTTGCCGAAAGCTGGGAACGTCTTGGCGTTGATCTCTACATGGCGGACGGGGGCCGGTATCGCCGACGCCGTTACGCGACATTTGCGCTCTGCGCCAATGGTATCCGCCGCAAGAAGCATCAGCCGCATTACCAGAGCCGGGACTACAATGCCCTGAATGGCGGCGTCGAGCGATGGTTCGATCCGATCGAGAACAGCATCGGAGATCACCCCGTTCTGAAAGCCGTTCTCTCACTGACCCAACGGGCGGCGACAGACCTGACCTCTCCTGCGGAGCGACCCGAAACATGGCACGCGGAAGTGCATCAGTTTCGGATCGAGGCGGGAAAGGACCAGACCGGCCAGCCGACACCGGAAGGCTTGCATCGCGATGGGGTGGACTGGGTGCTGGTGCTGATGGTGCATCGGGAAAACGTGGATAGTGGTGAAACCACCATTCACGATCTTCAGGGCAAGGAACTGGGAAGTTTCACCCTGTCGTCACCGATGGACGCGGCCTTCGTCAATGATAATCTGGTTTATCATGGCGTCACCCCGATCCATCCCGTGAATCCTGACCTGCCAGCCTTCCGGGATGTTCTCGTCGTCACGCTTCGCCCCCAGTAATGGAGGCGTTCAGCGGACAGGGATGATCAGTACGGCCATGCCCCGGAATAG
Organism: Acetobacter conturbans; assembly: GCF_011516755.1. Classification (GTDB taxonomy): domain Bacteria; phylum Pseudomonadota; class Alphaproteobacteria; order Acetobacterales; family Acetobacteraceae; genus Acetobacter; species Acetobacter conturbans. The sequence continues at coordinate 41,380 of NZ_WOSY01000011.1, forward strand.
TGCGCGGCATGCCAGCCTGCGGCTGAGAGCAGCGCGACGAACAGCATGGCACCCACCATCTGGAACAGTTCCTTGAAACTCGCCTGATCCATGTAATCATCCGACGCTGCTTTTGCAGGCGCGGCTGGCGCGACTGAAGCCGCAGCAGGACTGGGAGTAACGGGGATTACATGTTGCGGAGTGTCCTGCTCAGGAACCGTTTCCCCTGCTGTCGCCTGCGGCTGCGCCACCGGAACGGCTTCATGCTCGGCTGGCTGATAATCGTGCGTCGGTTCGTCCATCTTTTTCTCCACGCCTGACCCTAACACAGCCCTTCCGTTTTGGCTTCCCCTTAGCCTTTTCCCGCAGGCGTCTAAAAATGTATTCTCCATCCTGCTGCAAGAACTTTAACCGGACCGTAATAATCCCGTCCCCATAGTGGCACCTGTAAATGTTGCCGGATGGGTACCCCGTTGCTTTTCCCTTTTGTTCAGAGACGACTCACTCTGGGAGCCTCCATTGCTTTTCCTCGCGGTCGTCCCGGCAGGAAGATGCGGTGGCTGACTGCCTGCGCCCTGATCTCCGGAGCCCATCAGGCTCACGCGCAGAGTCTCGACTACAATGCGTTCGAACAGCTTTTCGGCGAACCGGTCACGACATCCGCAACAGGCAAGCCTCAGCGGGCAAGCGAACTGTCCAGTGATACCCAGATCATTACAGCAGAGCAGATCGAGAGTTCAGGCGCGCAAACCCTTCCCGAAGTGCTCCGTATGGTGCCCGGTCTTGATGTGCGCCAGTATTCCATGCTCGGAGCAAATGTCTCAGTGCGGGGCAATGACGCTGCGGGTGGTTCACGAACGCTGGTGCTGCTCGATGGCCGCCAGGTCTATGCTGAGGGATACAACTATACGGAATGGGGAGTCATTCCGGTCTCCCTCCGTGACATCCGACAGATCGAAGTGGTTCGCGGCCCCAACTCCGCTCTTTATGGCTTCAATGCCTCGGGCGGCGTCATCAATATCGTCACGCGGGACCCTCTGCACGAAAACAAAAGCTATGTGCATGTGGGTGGCGGTAGTCTCGATGGATTCAATGGAGAATTCGTCGCATCCCATAAATTCGCCAATGCATTCGCAGCCAAGCTCTCCCTCAATGGTCTGCGGTCGAGTGAATATGCTCAGCGCTCCTGGCCAAACATAAAGAGTCAGACCTCTACGCTAAACGCCGCCCTAGAATTACGCGGACAATTATCCCCGCGCGTGGAGTGGAGCCTGACAGGAACGATTGATCAGGAAAGAGGCCCCTTCTGGCTGGATGTCGGAACGTATGTGAACTCCCGTCCCTTCACGAAAAGCATGGAGGGCAAGATCACAGCAGATACCAGTTGGGGGCTGATAGAATTCAAATCCTATCAGAACTCCTTCAACAACAGTATTTCGAGTGATATTTCCGCTCTCGGGGGCGTTTTCCCCATCGCTTTCAGCTATAATTTGGAAACAACTGTCTCGCAGCTTTCCGATACGATAACACTGAACAGTCAGAACGACCTGCGGCTGGGGGTCGAATACCGTTATTCCAGCCTGAGCGATCATCAGGCAGGTGTCAAACTTGCCAGTGGTTACGACATGCTGGCCGCAGGTTCCGCGACGTGGGACTACCGTATCCTTCCCAAGCTCACGCTCACAAATGCAGTGCGGGTGGACGCCCTGTACGTCCCCTCTTTTCCCAGCCTCAGCATGCCGGAACTCCCTTTATCGGCACCCAAGCATTACCTCGAACCCAGCTTCAACAGCCGCATCCGCTATGACGCTGGCAAACTGGGTGTCTTCGGCCTGAATGCTGCACGCGGCATTCAGTTGCCCGCGCTCTTTGATTTTGGCGCAACGACAGTCTTCGGACCCGCCATAGCGATCAATAATCCCTCGCTCGTTCCTTCAACCACCATTAACGTCGGCTTGAATTATTCAAGAAAAATCGAGCCTATCAATGCCAACATCTCTGTGGCTCTGTTCGCTCAGCGGACACACAACATGCTCGGAACGCCATTTGCCTCGAACTACACGTTCACCCCTCCCGCAACACTGACCATGCTACCGCAGAACTACAATCGCGTGGACGACGCCGGCGGAGAAATCCGCGTTGATGGCAAAACAAACTTCGGACTCGCCTGGGATCTTGCGTATGCAATGGCAGCCGTGAGAGACACCAATCAGGCTTCAATGGTCAATTTCCAGCGCCAGACTCCCGTCAACAGTGTGATCGGAGGATTTGCCTACAAGCTCGGACAGGTCGAATTGAGCGCTCATGCCCGCTGGCAGTCGCATTATCAGGATGTCTCGGCGGACTTTTCCACCTTTCGGCTCAATAACATTGAGATCAAGGATTTCGTCACGCTCAATGCCCGCGTGGGATGGCAGTTCGACAAACATTTCCTGCTGTCGCTGAGTGGTGACCAGCTCGGCGCCTCAGCGCTTCAGGAAACATCCGGAATACACATCCAGCGACGACTGATCGGTGGCCTTACCGCCCGCTTCTGATCGCGTTCAAACGGTTGGGGTGCACCAAAAGCCCCGCTCCACACACTGCCACAACGATATTTGAATATTGAAGCTGCCTTTGCGGCTGGTCATACGCGCCTCATATCGTTACGATTATCAATCATTTTGATCGTGGACAGTGATGCACGCCATGCACCTTCATCCTTTTCCTGCTGCATGACGCTTTCACCAGACTTTGAGCCCTGGACGCGAAACCCTCTTGCCGCATCCTGATCCCCCCTCAGGCAGAAAGTGAACGTCATGCCCAGCCTGCATACGACGGCCTCCGAAGTGCAGACGAAATCCTCTGGCCTTGCCGGGATCGAAACGCGCTCCATCGATTATGTGCCCGAGAATGAGCGGCATGGGCGCGTGGCGGATCAGGGGCCTTTCTGGTTTCTGGGGAATTTCCAGTTCTTCACGATTGCCATCGGTTTTGTCGGACCGAGCATGGGGCTTTCGCTCGGCTACACAGCCGTTGCCGCCATTATCGGCATCCTGTTCGGCACATTGTTCATGGCGTTTCACGCCTCCCAGGGTGCGGAACTGGGCCTGCCCCAAATGATCCAGTCCCGCGCGCAGTTCGGTTATCGCGGCGTGACCCTCGTGCTCATCGGGACTCTTGTCACCTTCATCGGCTTCAATGTGGTGGACACCGTCCTGCTCGCTGCCGGGTTGAATGGCATCTTTGGCTGGAACATTACGCTCATCACACTCGTCATTGCCGTCATCTCGGCGCTGTTCGCCATCTACGGACATGACTGCCTGCACACGATCTTCAAAATCTGCTTCTATATTTCCCTGCCGCTCTACATCATCCTGACCGGCGCCATCCTGACCGGTCACGCCGGTGGCAGTAGCCCGACCATCATCGGTTTCAGCTGGGTCGCCTTCGTCGGCCAGATCGCTGCGAGCGCCAGCTACAACATCACATATGCACCTTACGTGTCGGATTATTCGCGCTACCTGCCACGTAATACACGCCCCATTTCCATCATCATGGCCGTGATGGTTGGCGCCTCCTCCTCCGCGATCTGGCTGATCATTCTCGGCGCATGGCTCGCAACCCGCCTCGGTGCCTCCGACGGCCTCGTGGCACTGCATGCGGCTGGCAATGCAGTCTTTCCGGGTTTTGGTTCGGTTGTTGCCCTCGCATCCGTCATCGCGCTGGTCGCAACAATGGGCCTCAACGCCTACAGCTGCATGCTGACCATCCTCACCGGCATCGACTCTTTCCGCCCGCTCAACCCGACCCGCAAGGCGCGCATCCTCACCATCATCGGCATTGCAGCGCTATGGACAGGGGTATCCCTGCAATGCCCCTCAGATGCCATCGGGCTGCTGTTCGCCACACTGACCGTGATGCTTTACCTGCTGGTCCCATGGACCGCCGTCAATCTGGTCGATTACTTCCTTGTCCGTAAAGGACATTATGCCATCACCAATCTTTTTATGCCGGGAGGTGGTATTTACGGCATGTGGCAGCCGCGCGGGCTGCTGGCCTATGCGATTGGTTTCCTCAGCACCATCCCGTTTGCCGTGCTACCCGGCATCTACACCGGCCCCATTGCGCACATGCTGGGAGATGTCGATGTCGGGTGGCTGGTAGGGCTGGTTGTCTCGGGCGGCGTCTATGCCCTGCTCAGCCGCTCGCTCGACCTGAAAGCCGAAGAAACAGCCATTACCCTCAGTGAGGCCGATCTGAAGACCATGCACGGGACAGCACCCGGGGAAGCGACTGCCGTCCCGGCGATGGACGATGTCTGGAAATGAAAAATCCTGAAGGAGCATCGCACTGCACGATGCTCCTTTGGCCGTATCATCCATGCCCACCGGCGCCGGATAATTGCGCGGCCTGCCAGTCCGCATATGTCACGTCCTCGTCTTCTTCCAGCTTCCATGCCGACGGACCATTGGTGGAGTGACCAAACACCACGGAAGCGGCGGCACTTGGGCTGTGAAAAGCATAGTCCCGCGTAAAAACGCAGAGGGGACCTTGAGGAACCAGCACCCCTGAACGACGAAGTTCTTCATAAAGCAGCTTGTAATTGCCGCCTTTCCCATCTTCGTTCAGCCACCGGTCACTGGCCTCGGAGCCCGCCTCGACAATGAATTCTCCGTCATGAAGAACAGCGCGCGCTAACAGTGCGCGGCGAGTTTTTCTAGCCAGAAAATGTATCCCGTCCGATGCTGCCACAGCAGGTTCGGCCGGACTGTTTCCTGCCGCCGGAGCGGGAATGGACCGGGTTGAGCCTGCCGGACGGCTGCGCTGGATGAACATGTCAACACGCACGGCAGGCAGCACAACCATGAGATTGGCAAGGAAGGCTTCCATCTTGGCAATGTCCGCTTCCGTGAGGGAGGGCAGAGGCGGACTGGTGCCATTCTGCAGCAGCGTATGGCCAACCTCCCGCGCCATGCCGATCAGGCGTGCTTCCAGATAGCGCACATGCGCTTTGTTCAGCCGGTTGCCTGTAGCGGACACCATCACCGCAGTTTCCCACCACTCCTTATCCTCTGACCGGGCATGAGTGCGGAGACGGCTGCTGAGCTCCTCAGCTTCGCCGATATAAGCCGCATTCTCCCCTTCTTTTTCACCCAGCAGGAGATAGACTCCCGAACACGCCGTTTCACGACGGCTCAGAGCTTCAGCAAGCCGTATACGCGGTGCAACAAGGACATGCCCAGTCCAGTTGAACAACTCGGCGGTGATCATCCCGTCCGGACGACCGTCAATATAGAAAAGTTCGAGAGAACGCCCACTGGCTTCGGTCATATGACTGACTCCGATAAAGGATCTTGCAGACAGCTTCTCCAGAAGAAGCGGCCCTTCATCAAAAGCTGTCAGTTTTCAACATTCCTTTAAAATCCGAAACAGTTTCTCACAGGGCAGCCATGTTCCTTCCCTCATCACGGCTCCTCAGAGACATGCGTCCCACCTTTCTCATATCGGCTGCGTCAATAACCGGGTGTCCGAACGGGCTGCATGCGACTACGCTCCGCTTCTTTCCCTGAGACGTTTCCCGAACAGGAGTTGATCATGCAGCCGACAGTTCTCTTTTCTCCCGATGAAGTCTGCACGCTGGCGGTTGGAGGCGGAACTGTCCTGATCGATGTTCGCGACCCGAAGGATTTTGCGGAGGGCCATATCCCCGGCGCAGTGAACATGCCTGATATTTTCACGTATCTTGCCGAAACGACTGCGGACGGCCTCAAGACACTGCAAGAGACCTTCTCTCACCTGTTTGCCGATTACGGGCTGGACGGCAAAAAGACGGCCATCGTGTATGAAGATGCGCTGCACACTCGTTACGGCGCTTCCTGCCGTGGGTATTGGATCCTGCGTTACCTCGGTTATCCGAACGTAGGGATTCTGGACGGCGGCCTCAGCGCATGGCGCCAGAACGGCGGCGTAATGACGACCGACATTCTGTCACCGGAAACGGTCGATTTTCCGCTGGCGGTCAACAGTGCCCTGATGGCGACACGGGACGAGGTGCGAGCGGCTCTCGGCTCGACAGACGTAAAGCTTCTGGATAACCGCGACAAAGTCGAATGGCTGGGTGAAAGTTCGTCCCCGTATGGCGCGGATTTTGCTCCACGCAAGGGACGCATTCCAGGTGCGGTCTGGATCGAATGGTATGACTTCATGACGATTTCAGAGGGTCATGCCGAATTCCAGACACCGGAAGCCATTCGTGCGCTGGCAGCGACACGCGGCCTGATGCCGAATGACGACATCATCATCTACTGTTTCAAAGGTGCCCGCGCAGCCAACACATACGTCGCACTGGCGAGTGCCGGCTTCAGCCGTCTGAGACTTTATATGGGGTCATGGAATGAGTGGTCGCGCGATCTGGCGCTGCCGATCGAGGATGGTCTGCCGAAAGCAGCGGCTCCCTGGTGCGGCTAAGGTCAGCCCCTGCCGACTCAACTGCCCGTGCAAGCGTGATCTGCTTCACTGCCAGCCTGACTGCCCTATCTGACAGCGGCCCCGTTGTCAGTCATCTGCGCGCACTTTCCGATTCTTTTTGACGCCGGAACGGTGCGCCTTCCCGTCCAGCCTGCGCTGCCGGGCTGCTCTTCCCGGTCGGGTCGCAACCCGAAAAGCCGGGCGGTGGGCAGCCTCGCGCAGCAGTTCGGCGAGACGCTCGATGACATCCTCCCGATTGCGCTGCTGGCTGCGAAACCGCCGCCCCGTGATGACGATCTCTCCGTCGCGTGTGGCGCGGGTTCCGGCCAACTCCAGCACCCGCACGCGGATACGCTCCGACAACGCGGGCGAACCGGCAGCATTGAAACGAAGCTGGGCCGCCGTAGCGACCTTGTTGACGTTCTGGCCGCCCGGCCCGGAAGCAAGGATATAAGTGATTTCCAGTTCGTCCTCGTCGAGGGACAGACCGGGCAGAATGGCCAGTTTCATGCGGGAACGCTTCTCCTGCGGGAGGGGACAAGGAAGTCGGCTACACGCCCGGTCTTCCAACGGCAAATGGTTTTCGAAAAACCTGCCTCATTCCCGGTGTGTCCCTGATCCCGTTAAGGCCGTCAGCTGAACCAGTCTCTGCCGTGCCATGTCCATCGCGAGATGCAAGGCATCCAGCAGATGATCCTCTCCGATGAGGTCGATCAGCCGGTGACGGGCCATATCATTCCGTAAGTCGGAACTGACCCTCCCGAAAAACAGCTCGACCTTCCGATCCCGCAAACGTGTCACCAGATCACGCATCATGGCGGCCGCTGAATAATCAATGTCCGTAATCGCGCCGGCATCGATCACCATGCAGGACACGGGATGCGGCGCAGTCCGGACAAGCTCCATCACGTCATCGGCGAACCGTGTGCAGTTGGCGTAAAAAAGATCGGCCGCGAACCGGTAGATGATCAGCCCCGGCTCGGTTTCTTCCCCTGAATGGCAGCGCGTGGCCTCGAAAAGACCGGACCGAACAGGCTGGAGAACGCTGGTATGGGGCTCGTAACTGTGCCGCACATGGCGCAGCAGCGACAGCACGATGGCCAGAAAGATCCCCTGCTCCACCCCGACCGCCACCACGGTAGCGGTCGTGATCAGTGCCAGCCGGAACTCACCAGGACTCTCCCGCCGAATGGCGAGCAGGCCGGACACGTTGATCATATCGACGCCGATGACGAAAACGATGCTGGCGAGCACGCATTGCGGCAGATACTGCAAGGGACCGGTGGCGCAGAACAGGATCAGCCCCGTGACAAGCGCGACGACGACCTGCGCGCGCTGGCTTCTCGCCCCGAACTGCACGGCCAGCGTGGTCTGCGTCGGGCTGCCGTTAACAACGAACGCACCGCTAAGCGCGGCGGCCATGTTGGCGCCCGCAAGCCCGAGAATATCGGCGTTTTCATCCACGGCTTCACCATATTGCACGGCAAAGGCCCGCGACGTCGCAGCACTCTGGGCGATGATGACGAACATGCAGGACAGAGCCGTCGGGACGACCACGGCCACTTCATCGAACCCGAAACGTGGGATGCCAAGATGAGGAAGACCGCCGCTGACCGGCCCCAGAGTGGCAATCCCCATGTGCGAGAAACCAAACCACGCGCTGGCGGCAATGCTTCCAACGACCGCCAGCAGAGCACCGGGAATACGCGGCGTCAGATGCCGGGTCGCCACGATGCACCCCGCGACAAGCAGTGAAAGGGCTATGGTCGGCAGGCTTGCGTCATGAAAATGGCTTACATCCCGCCACAACTGAAGCAGTGAGTTTTCACTCCTTTGCGGGATACCCACCATGTCATGCAGCATGGAGATGGCGACCTGACATCCAACGCCGGTCAGAAATCCGACCAGAACCGTTCGCGAGAGAAAGTCAGCAAGAAATCCCAGCCGGAACAGCCGGGCAATCAGCAACAGTCCGGCTGTGAAAAGTGCCACGACCGGAACCAGCGCAATATAGGCGGCGCTTCCGGGCGGCGCGAAGGACTTGAGGCCACCGGACAGAATCGCCGCCGTCGCTGAATCTGCAGCCACCACCAGATGACGGGATGAGCCCAGAGCGGCAAAGACAAGCGGTGGCAGAAGCGCCGTATACAGCCCCATCACCGCCGGAACACCAGCAATCCGCGCATAACCCATGACCTGCGGAACGCTCAGAGCCGCTTCGGACAGTCCCGCGATATAGTCCCGCCACCCGGTCGTTCTTCCCTTTGCGCTGGCCATCACTCTTTATTTTCCATCCTCCCCTGATCAGGAGCATCATCGACCTGCCCTTGAAAAATGAAAACCCATACCGGCTTCCAACCACCCATGTCCGGAGCGGACCATCCGGCCTGTCCCTGTTCCACGCTGCGTTCCGGTGTTGCGTTCCGGCGCGTGAAAAGGCATCCACGCGGAACGATTTCCGGTTCCCACTCGCGTTCGGTAAACATGAGCGGGAAAAAGCCCGTCCGGAGATCGCGCATTCTTCCGGGCGTTTCGGCAGCATCAGGACGACAGAGACTCTTCGAGATGACCCAACTTCTGCTCCATGACAGCCAGCGGCGGACGACCGTACCGTTCGAGCCGCTCGATCCGGAGCATGTGAAGGTCTATTACTGCGGTCCGACGGTCTATGACCTCCCGCATCTCGGCAACCTGCGCGCCATGCTGACGGCCGACATCCTGACGCGCCTGCTCCGCGTGCTGTATCCGCGCGTGACGTTCGTGCGCAACATCACCGACGTGGACGACAAGATCACGGCGCGAGCTGCCGCGAACAACGAGGACATCGCCTCCCTGACGGCCCGGACGACGGCCGAGTTTCACGCCGATCTGACGGCGATGAACATGGTGCCGCCAGACATTGAGCCTCGCGCCACACATAATATCGAAGAGATGGTGGCGATGATCGCCCACCTGATCGAACTCGGCCATGCCTATGAGGCCGAGGGGCATGTGCTGTTCGCCGTGGCCTCTTTCCCCTCTTACGGTGCCCTGTCCGGCCGTGACCCGGACGATCTGGTGGCGGGTGCCCGCGTCGAGGTCGCGCCCTACAAGCGTGATCCGGGTGACTTCGTGCTGTGGAAGCCATCCACGCCCACGCAACCCGGCTGGGCCTCTCCGTGGGGACGAGGACGACCGGGCTGGCATATCGAATGCTCCGCCATGTCGCATCGTTATCTGGGCGAGAGTTTCGACATCCACGGCGGCGGCAGCGATCTGCTGTTCCCTCACCATGAAAACGAACGCGCCCAGAGCCTGTGCTGCTTCCCCGGCAGCAGGTTCGCCGATTACTGGGTCCATAACGCCATGCTGCTGGTCGATGGCGAGAAGATGTCCAAATCGCTGGGCAACTTCCTGACCATCCGCGATGTGCTGGGGCGTGGTCCTGTCGAGGCGCTGCGTCTGCTGCTTCTGGGCGCGCAGTATCGCTCCGTCCTGAACTTCACATGGGCTGGACTGGACGAGGCACGCCGCACACTCGACCGGTTCTATCGGGCGCTGGAAGGATTCTGGCCGCTGGATGTAGTGGATCGCAAGGTTCCCGCAGCGTTCCTTGAAGCGCTGTGCGATGACCTGAACACCCCGAAGGCCATTGCCGAGCTTCACGTAATGGCAACCGCCGCTCTGGCCGGAGACCATGAAGCAGCGGCTGATCTTCTGGTGTCTGGTCGCATGATCGGCCTTCTGGCGGAGGTTCCGTCCGACTGGTTCCGGGGCGAGGTCGGCGAGGGGCCGACGGAAGCAGAGATCGACACTTTGATTGCCGAACGTCTGACTGCCCGCAAGGCAAAGAATTTTGCCCGCGCCGATGCAATCCGCAACGAACTGGCCGAAAAGGGCATCGTGCTGGAAGACGGAGCGGGCGGCACCACATGGAGGCGCACATGACCGGTCGTGAAGGCGGAGCCGATATCGGTCCGATCGGCAACAGCCCGGTCGTGATCCTCGTCCGCCCGCAAATGGCGGAAAATATCGGCACGACAGCCCGGGCGATGGCCAATGGCGGGCTGTTTCACATGCGGATCGTTGCGCCGCGCGATGGCTGGCCGCAGGAACGGGCATGGCGCACGGCTTCCGGTGCGGATCGTATTCTTGACGCGGCACAGGTGTTCGAGACGGTGGATGACGCCGTGGCGGACCTGCACCATGTCTATGCGACCTGCCCACGCCCCCGTCACATCGTCAAACCGGTGCTGACAGCACGGGGTGGTGCGGCAGAACTGCGTGAGGCCACGACACGCGGGCTCAAGGTCGGGCTGATGTTCGGGCCTGAACGTGCCGGTCTGGACAACGAGGACATGGCGCGCGCCGATGCGCTGATCCGCTATCCGCTCAATCCGGCCTTCATGTCGCTCAATCTGGCGCAGGCCGTAATGATCATGGCCTATGAGTGGTGGATGGCCGTGGACGGCACCCCGCCGCGCGAGTTGATGACCAACGAGACGCATGTCGCCACCAAGGGCGAACTGGAAAACTTCATGGGCCATCTCTTCCGGGAACTGGATGAGTGTGGCTTTCTGCGTAACGAACAGAAGCGTGCCGGCATGGTACGCAATCTTCGTCATTTCTTCACACGGGGCGAGGTAACGGAGCAGGAACTCCGTACATTGCATGGTGTTGTGACCGAACTGGCGAACCAACGCCGAAATCGCTGAAACCGGAAACGACTGAAACATACCGTGTTCGTTCAATACACTGGACAGCACCTGTTCCGCGTCCAACATTCAAGAGACAAAAACGGTGGGAACCAGCCATTCCCTGCGTGGGAAACTTCTCTTGGACAACCTCAGAAAATTCAGCATTGTGGACGGCGGCGGTCTGATACAATGACAGGAAAAAAAGGATGCAGTTTTATGACATCGTCAAAGACTTCACTCCGGGGCATGGCTCTCCTGAACGATGGGGAAGTCAATCACGGCACCGGATTTTCTCTGGAGCAGCGCCGGGAGCTGGGGCTTGAAGGGCTGATTCCACCGCATGTGGAAACACTGGACCGGCAGGTTGAGCGCTCGCTCCATCATATCGAGATCAAGCCCGACGATCTTGAGCGCTATATCTATCTGAATTCGCTGGTCGACCGGAACGAGACCCTTTTCTACAAGGTGCTGCGTTCCGATCCCGCGCGTTTCGTGCCGATCATCTACGCGCCGACACTGGCACGCGCCTGCAAGCTGTTCAGCCATATCTACCGCCGGCCACGCGGCATGTACATCACGCTGGACATGAAGGGCCGCGTGGCGGAAGTGCTGCGGAACTGGCCGGAAGAGGATGTCCGCACCATCTGCGTGACCACTGGCGGTCGTATCCTCGGCCTCGGGGATATCGGGGTGAACGGCATGGGCATCCCCATCGGCAAGCTTCAGCTCTATACGGTTTGTGGGTCCGTTCCCCCTCATTCCCTGCTTCCCATCCAACTCGACATCGGCACCACCAACGCCGCCCTGCGCGCTGATCCTCTCTATCTGGGGCTACGCCGCGAGCCGCCTCCACTGGAAGAGCTGGACGAGTTTGTCGAGGAATTCGTACAGGCCGTGCAGGAAGTCTTCCCCGGCTGCTGTCTGCATTTCGAAGACTGGAAAGGCACGGACGCGCTTCGCTATCTGGCGAAATATCGGGACCGCGTGTTGTGCTATAACGATGACATTCAGGGGACTGGGGCGGTTACGCTCGCTGGCCTGATCACGGCGCTGCGCACCAAGAAAGAAAAGCTCTCCGACCAGACCTATCTGTTCCTCGGGGCCGGTTCCTCCGGGCTTGGCACGGCTGAAATACTGGTCTCCGCCATGAAGATCGAAGGCCTGAGCGATCAGGAAGCCTGCGATCGCATCACCTTGATGGACGTGAACGGGTTGCTCGAAACATCCCGCACCGATCTGCTGTCTGAACAGAAGCGGTTTGCGAAAACGGCCGCACCGACCAAGGATCTTCTCGCGACCATCAAGCGCGTCAAGCCTACGGTCCTGCTCGGGGTTTCCACATGCGGTGGCGCGTTCAATGAAACGGTGATCCGCGAGATGGCGGCGCTGAATGAACGACCGATCATCTTCTCACTGTCCCTGCCGCAGACGAATGCCGAGTGCACGGCGGAGCAGGCCTATAAATGGTCGGACGGACGCGCCCTGTTCGCTGGTGGCATCCAGTTCCCCAACACCGAACTCGACGGAAAGACTTTCTACCCGGGACAGGCAAACAATTTCTATATCTTCCCCGGCCTGGGTCTGGCGGTATACGCGACACGACCGCACCTGATCACGGATGAGCTGATCATTGAGTCCGCAAAGGCTCTTGCCGATCAGGTCGATGAAGTCGCTCTGGAACGTGGCCGACTGTTTCCGCCGCAAACGGACATCATCGACGTCTCCATGACATCGGCCGTGCGCCTTGCAGAGTTTATCTTCGACAAAGGCATGGGACAGGTTGATCGACCGAAGGACATTCGGGCGTGGATCGAAAGCATCGCTTACGAACCGCACTACTGAGGCGGTTACTGCTGGTATGAAAACGGCCCGATCCTGAAGCAGGACCGGGCCGTTTTCGTTTCTATACTCAGAACGTTCCGCTCTTACGCATCCACCAGAGTCGTGAACGCAAAAGCCGACGGCGTTCCGATCGGGGTGAAGTTCCAGGTGAAATCCAACGCCCCCGTGCCTGTGTCAACGCGCCATGAAGTGATCGAGTCACTGCGCTGGTTGGCCACGAAGAAGAACCGGCCCGACGGATCAAAGGCGAAAGAACGACCGTAATTGGCATGTTCCCAAGTCTCGTCAAACAGTTCGATGGAGCCGTCATCCTTTACACGGAAACACGCGATGGAATCGCCAAGACGGTTGGTGACGTAAAGGAATTTTCCGCTCGGATGTAACCCGATTTCAGCTGCCAGCGTGCTGCCGCGAAATTTTGCTGTCACGGTTGTTGCTGTCTGACGGACTGAAAACTCTCCCGTTTTCCGATCGTAATCAGCAATAACAACACGAGAATCCTGCTCGCCCAGAATATAGATGATCTTTCCGTCGAGACTGAAACAGAAATGCCGGGGCGCCGAACCCGGCTCCATTGCTATCCAGGGTTTTTCGGCCGGAATGAGGACGCCCTTTTCCAGATCGAGTTTCCAGATATAGATGCGATCCAGACCGGCATCGGCTCCGATCACGAAATGCCCGGCCATATCCGTCTGCACCATGTGCATATGGGAACTGGCGTGGTCGCTGACGGCATAATTGCCCGGCGGGTTGTCTTTTGCCCGTTCCGGCATTTTCGGACCTGTGTTGTGGACCAGGTCCGTCCGGTCACCCAGACTGCCGTCGGGCTGGATGCGGATCACCGCTACGCTGCCACCTGTGTAATTTGCAACCAGCAGATATTGCCCCGAAGGATGCACGCTCAGATAAGCAGGATCAGCGCCACCCGTTGATACCGCATTGAGCTTTGTCAGGACACCGGTGCGCGGATCGACGGAAAAAGCGGTCGCCGACCCACTTTTTTCTGCCTCGAAATCATTGATTTCATTGACTGTATAAAGAAACCGATGGTCAGGGGAAAAAGCCAGGAAAGAGGGGTTATCCACCGCCGTCACCTGCCCCAGTTGCGTTAGTATCCCGGTGTCGTTGTTCATTTCGAACAACGTAATGCCTCTGGCGTTTGTCTCGGCCGGACCGGGCCGCGTATAGCCGCCCACATAGCACAGCGTACGGGGACCGCTTTTTCTGGCGGCGGCTTCCGGTGTTGATTTCGGCAATGCCGCTTTCGGAATGGGGGCCGGTGGAGGCGCTTTTCCCGGCGGCTCTTCTGCGAATGCCTTTCCGGCAAGAGTGCTGACCCCGGCACCGATCATGGTCAAACTGAACAGACGACGCCCGAAATCTTTTTTATCACTCATTCTCGATTAACGCTTCCCCGACAAACAAAGCGCCCGGAAGGCGCCTCTCACCCCACAGCATTATGGGTCCATATGTTATTATTATGACGATCCCCATAACGAACGGAAATGCCGAATCAAGGAGGCACCTCCCCTGTCGGCCCCCAAGCGGCCACAGAGATTATTCTGCCGATAATAAAAGCGCTTATCTCAGGACGTGAGTCAGAACGTGGGAGAGCGGCGTATGGGACAGGACAATCATGATCAGACCGCAGAAAATACCTGCTCGCCCCCCTATGAACATGCCAACGTCGAGCAGATCATGCCGGGTCGCCATGTTGACGAAGGGATCAAGCGGAGCATCCTGTGCATCCGTCCGCGACAGCGCGCGGACCGCTCGCCGGTTTGCCTCTTCGACAGGCAAATGAGCTTTCAGGAACAGTTCGCTTCGGTAGACATCCAGCGCATCGGTTCGGTAACGTCCTGGTGACAGCGGCACGGGTCCGCAGCGCCCAATTTCCAGAAGTCTGAGCCGCAGCGGTGTAATCCCCAGATAACGGGCGGCTTCCTGCCGATCCAGAAGGGAACGCCCCGGAAACGTGTACACCGTTTTTCCGGAATCCTGCTGACCGGCTGTGTGGGGAACATCAACCATACCGTAAAAGGTCGACGAAACAGCCAGCACCTGTCAACGAGAGATCACAACGACTCTGATATGCCGGAGTTCATTTCCCCGAGCGAAGGGATCTTTACCCGTTTCACCATGCGACCGAAAACATCTCTAACGGCCTATGGTTTTCGAGAATACCCTCTTTCCTGCGATCACCTTTGCGCCTTTCCACCGCATAAGACGGATAGGCAGCTCGCATGAGTGAATCGGGATAGAGCGCCACTTCGGGCCGCATCTCACCCCTTCAAACAGCCAGAAACATCATCTCCGCAAACGTGCCTTCACGCGCCTGACAACCGAGATAAAGGCGTTTCTTTCCCCGTGGTTGAGGCAGGCAAACCAGATCACCCCGTAGAACACCCCTGACAGTACGAAGAGTGCCCCCCATGCGAGCGGCATCGACATGGGAAGCATTGCTACCGACAGGATGGCACCGCCGACAAGTGTCGCAGGCAGAACACGCAGGACCGCCGGTCGCAGAGGCTTATAAAGGCGCACACTGATAACGGACCGAAGACCATAATCCGCACAGATACGGATTGCCCACGCGCAGGCGGCACCGGGCACCCCGAAAAAGATCAGGGAAAGATAGAGGAGCGGCAGATAGAAAAAGATTTCACAGATGGAGAACTTGGCATTCGCATCAGCGCGTCCGATCGCGTCCACCAGTCCGGAGGCGATTGTATCAACGCCTCCCAGAAAGACGCCGACGCAGAGGAACTTCATGATCGTGCTGCTCTGGTCCGCAAATCCCGGATCAATCCAGAGCGCGAGTAACGGGTGACTGAAAAGACCAGCGACAAGACAGGGCGGAAACAGCAGCGCACAGACGACGAGAACACTTGTGCTGTAAATCTCCGCCGTCCGCTGGGGATCACGCCTCCATGAAGAGGACAGTGCCGGGAACGAAGATCCACTGACAGACGTGGTCAGCATGTTGAAGCGGTTCACCACGTCGGCTGGCGTCGAATAATAACTGGTGGCTGCCGCGGACACGACACTCGCGATCATGAAGCGGTCGAGATAGTTCAGGATCGGAAAAGCGACATTGGACACGGTCATCCAGCCGCCGACGCGGAGGAGCGGCTTGAGCAGGGCCGGGCGGAAACGGGCCTGCCACAGTTCCGGCACCAGTCGCATCAGAGGCGGGAAATAGGCGATGGTCAGGACAATCCGGCAGGCCATCACGACCAGCATCACGGCGATCAGGCTGTCCCAGACATAGAGCGCCAGCACAGGCACGATATAATAGGCAATCGAAATGGGGATATTGATGAGGTTGGCGGTCCGAAAGGCGTGATAGCTGGTATAGACGCTCCAGTACGCCGCATTCAGCATCAGAAACGGGCCTGTGGCACAGAAAATCCACAACGCCCACAGCACTTCCGAATGCAGGGCGGGCGGAATCTTGAGGCCGTGATCCACCCACAATCCGACACCGGCGGCGGCGACCACCGCTCCGACCACGCCCATCAGAGTAAGTACGACGCTTCCCGTAAAAATGAGATCAGCCGTTTCCGGCGTTGTCTTGCCATCGGGCCGGTCGGCAATGGCGCGGGTCATAGCCCGGCCCAGTCCCATGTCAAAAATACCGAGCGTTCCCACGAGGCTGAGTGCGATCGTGAAAATGCCCCATCGGGACAACCCGAGCATATGAATGAGTTTGGGAGTGACGAGGAGGGCGACGAACACCGGGGATATCCGGCCGATGATGTTCCAGGCCGTATTGGATAGAATGTGGTGCGCCTGTGGCAGACCAGGCGCGTCAGACATTTCCATGCGACGTCACGCTCCTGTTATCCGCACATCGTGGCTGAAGGCGGCAAAAAAATACCCACAACTTGTCTGGCATTGTCGAGCCGCCCCTATGTAAGGATTCGATACACTAAAATAAGGCGGCTGTCTTTTAACGTCTAAACTATTATCGTCCGATTACCATGCAGGACATGGAGCTATGCACGGAAAGGGGTTGCTCACCCCTTTCCGTAAAAACAGCGCCGAATGCCTGACTCGGAAAACAGAGATCAGGGCAGGATTTCGGTTTCGGCGAAGAAAAAGCGAATTTCGTTCGCTGCATTCTCGGCGCTGTCCGAACCATGCACGGAGTTGGCTTCGATGCTCTCGGCGAACTGCGCGCGGATGGTGCTTGCTTCGGCCTTCTTCGGGTCCGTCGCGCCCATCACTTCACGGTTCTTCGCAACAGCGTTCTCGCCTTCGAGAACCTGCAGGACAACCGGACCGGACGTCATGAAGGAAACCAGATCGCCATAAAAAGGACGCTCCATGTGCACGGCATAGAATGCACCGGCCTGAGCGGGGGTCAGCTGGGCGCGCTTCTGGGCGACGATACGCAGGCCGTTATCCTCGAACACGGCATTGATCTTGCCGGTCAGGTTACGGCGCGTCGCGTCGGGCTTGATGATGGAGAGGGTGCGTTCAACGGCCATGTGTGGCTCCTGATGGTCTTTAGGCTCCCATCAGGCGAGACGGGAGCGGTTCGCGGACGATCCCGCGCGTGGATGGCATCTAGAGCATTCTCAGCATCTCGGGTAGGGCTTTGCTGCATTGGATGCTATGGCGGAGCACGTCTTTCCGCCCTTTCTACATATTAAGAGAGTCCCGTGAGCCTCCTTGTCATCAACGACCTGACCCTTCGCATCGCCGGCCGTACCTTACTGGATCAGGCAAACCTCTCGATCGAACCGGGGCGCAAGGTGGGACTCGTCGGGCGCAACGGAGCCGGCAAGTCGACTCTGCTGGCAGCCATCGCGGGCGATATCCCCCCTGATGGCGGCACCATCCGCCTCTCCTCGCGGGCCCGTCTCGGTCGCGTAAAGCAGGAAGCCCCCTCCGGCCCGACGTCACTGGTCGAAACCGTACTGGCCGGCGATCTCGAACGCGCCTCGCTTCTCGCCGAAGCGGAGACGGCGATGGACCCGCAGCGCATTGCCGAGATCCACGAACGGCTGATGGCGATCAACGCGGACACTGCCCCGGCCCGCGCCGCCAGCATCCTCTCGGGCCTCGGGTTCAATGCGGAGGCGCAGGCTCGTCCGGTCTCCGACTTCTCCGGCGGCTGGCGGATGCGCGTCTCACTGGCGACCGCTTTGTTCCTTGAACCCGACCTGCTGCTGCTCGATGAACCGACCAACCATCTCGACCTTGAAGCCACGCTCTGGCTCGAAGGCTGGCTTACCCGTTTCGGGGGCGCGGCGCTGATCGTCAGCCATGATCGCGGCTTGCTGGACTCCTGTGTGGATGCCATCGCCCATCTGGACCGGGGCAGGCTGTCTCTCACTCCGGGCGGCTATGAAGAATTCGTCCGCATCCGCACCGAGCAGGCGCTCCAGCAGAACCGTGCCGCCGAGAAAGTCGCCGCACACCGGGCGCACATGCAATCCTTCGTGGACCGGTTCCGTGCCAAGGCGACCAAAGCGAAGCAGGCTCAGGCCCGACTGAAGGCGCTGGAAAAGCTGCCCGTCATCGACAGTGTGGTGGAGGATACCCCCACCCGCTTCGAGTTTCCGGAGCCGGCTCCCCTCCCCCCACCGATGCTGACGATGGATCACGTCACCATCGGTTATGACGGCAAACCGATCCTCTCCGATCTGTCGCTTCGGCTGGACATGGAAGACCGCATCGCCCTGCTCGGCGCGAACGGCAACGGCAAATCCACCTTTGCCAAGCTGGTTGCAGGACGGCTTGCGCCGATGTCCGGCACCATGAACCACAGTCCCCGGCTGCGGGTTGGTTACTTTGCCCAGCATCAGGCAGAAGAACTGGTGATGAGCGAGACGCCGATTGCGCACATGCAGCGCGCGCTGCCGAAAGCCCCGCCGACCGTGGTAAGGTCCCAGCTTGCCCGGTTCGGACTGGATGCAGGCAAGGCGGAGACGAAGGTTTCCGAACTGTCAGGCGGCGAGAAAGCCCGCCTCCTGCTCGCGCTGGCAACCCGCGATGCTCCGCAACTGCTGATCCTTGATGAACCGACCAACCACCTTGATCTGGATGCCAAGGATGCGCTGGTGCGGGCACTCTCCGCCTTTGAGGGAGCCGTCCTGCTGATCAGCCATGATCCGCATCTTGTGGAAATGGTCGCCGATCGGCTCTGGCTCGTGGGGGACGGCAAGGTGACGCCGTTCGAGGGCGATATGGCGGAATATCGCGTCTGGCTGCTTGAACGGTCACGGGCAGCGGCCCGCGCCGGGTCCGCCCGGGACACCGAAACTACTCCCGCAGGGAGAAAGGAAGAGCGTCGTGAACGGGCTGAGGCCCGAAAGGCTCTGGCTCCGTTGCGCAAAAAGGTGAAGGACGCCGAAACGAAGGTGCTGAAGCTGACCACAGCGCGCGCGACGATCGAGGCAAGGCTTGCGGACCCGGCGCTGTATGGGGCGTCATCAAAGGATGACGTAACAAAGCTCACCACGCAGTTGGCGACACTGAAGAAAGATGAAGCGCAGGCTGAGGAAGACTGGTTTGCAGCTCAGGGAGAACTGGAGCAGGCCGCTGCGGAGGGGTGAGAGGGTTCCGAAAGCATGCATCCCGTTCAGTCCGCAGAGTAATACGGGATGCCTCAAGCGCTGGAACGTCCTCTACCCTAACCCGTGAGCCAACCGCCCTCTCACGCCTTCACTCCGGTCAGGATCACTGAGAGATGCCGAGGCGCATCTCTCATCCGGCTACTGCCCTTTTTCAAACAGGAGTTGAGGGTTTCAGCTTGTAAGCCTTCTCCACCAGTTCAGCCCGTTTGCCGATACCTTCCACGCTTTTGCGGGTCCACTCCCTGTCCATCATATCACGCTGCTGGGGAATGATTTCCTTGGGCTCGACATTGCGATATGTGCCGATCTTTCCAGTCAGAACACCAATAGCCGTCTGGATGACAGGCTCCGGATCATATTGCTCGTGCGGGAACGCAATCCGGCTATAATCGAACACCCTCTCATCCGGCTCATCACGCCAACCCTTCCAGGTTTCGAACATCCGGTCGTTGAAGCCAGTCAGGAAGGGACCTGGATTGATGGTGGCCACTTCGATTCCAAATTCCTGCATTTCCTGACGCAGAGCCGCAGCGATCGCCTCAATCGCGTGCTTAGATGACGCATAGGCACCAGCAAAGGGATCCGTTGTCAGTCCCGCCACGGACGACATGAACACGACTTTCCCCTGCCCCCTCTGAATCATGCCGCGAATCACGATCTGTGTCAGCAGAACGGGACCGATGATGTTGACTTCGTACTGACGGCGCAAATTCTCGGCGGGAATATCCGCAACGGATCCGCCTTCCGAGATACCCGCATTGTTCAGAAGCACATTGATGTCCCACCTTGCGGCTTTCTGGCGATCTCCTTCATTTGTCACATCCAGTTTTTCGATCCTCAGCCTTATTCCCCTTTTCCCGGCTTCCGTGGCCAGTGCATGCTCCTGAGCAGGAATCTCCACTGCGGCGATGACATCCTGCCCCTCGTCGGCAAGACGCAGGGCAATTTCCGCACCAAAGCCCGATCCCGCTCCCGTCACCAGAATTGTATTCATCTCATCACCTTTTCCTGAAAATCATGCCTAAACACCACCTACCGACAAACGCAGACACGGCAGGCTGCATGTTTCCAGAACGTTCAAGAACGAAAAGGGTTTTTTGAAAGTGATCGATACTCCCATGGAAATCAGCACCTTGAGCAAAACCTTCGTGTCCTGACGGAGCATCATGGCAGATAATCTGAAAATTTTTCTCTCTGCAGAGCAACTTTCCTATCCGCAGAGTCCTTTACTCCATACCGGTCAGGAAATCATGATTTACCGAAAACATATGAAAAACAGATAATGTTTTCCAAACCGGAACAAAAAAACGGAGCTTTCAAATGTTTTATAGCTACGAAAATCGTAACGCCTTCTACGCAGCCGATCGATCAGAGGGCGGTTCGACAGGACACAATCCTGGGAACTTCGCGGAAAATCGCGAGAAAGCATCAGAAGCCGGCCGCAAAGGCGGACAGGCAAGCCACGGCGAGCATCACACCGAGGCGACTCACGACGCCGGACGTCATACGTCGGGCAGTTTCGCAGGGGACCACGAAAAAGCCGCTGACGCGGGACGCAAGGGGGGCCACGCCAGCCATGAAGAGCATGGGGCAGCCTCTTCCCACAAGGAAGGGGAGCACAAATCCGGCAATTTTGCCGATGATCCGGAAAAAGCAGCCGCAGCCGGACGCAAAGGTGGTCACACCACCCATAAATCCTGAGGATCAGCGTTCGAACGGAAGCATGCATCTGCGTGCTTCCGTTTTTCCTCAGTGGCCGACTGCTTTCCC
Organism: Acetobacter conturbans; assembly: GCF_011516755.1. GTDB lineage: Bacteria > Pseudomonadota > Alphaproteobacteria > Acetobacterales > Acetobacteraceae > Acetobacter > Acetobacter conturbans. The sequence goes on from NZ_WOSY01000011.1 coordinate 62,684, forward strand.
CACACCATCGACCCACTTGCGCCCGTTCCAGGTCACAAGCATTCCCCGGTCGGAAGATCCTGCCAGCGTGGAATAACAGTCGGAGCAATATGCAATAGTCCCGGCTCCGTGATCCGCATCCAGATGCGCGAAGACGACGGGAGCAAGCTGGGCGGACTTTATGCCGTACACTCCATGTTTCCCATCCGATCTGTAATCGACGTGAGCGAAGATGCCATCAGCGTGCAGTCCGATCACAGGTGCTCCTTCAACCGTGGCTGTCAGGACACCGGGTTTTGACATTTCCAACCGTGCTGATGAAGCCCCACCAGCCTTCTGCATGGCGAACTGCACGAAGGGTGAAGCCGACGACACACCGGATCCAATATTGATCGCCAGTGTTGCGTTCAGGAAGGAAGTGAGAATGGACGGGCTTGTAAGACTGCCTTTTTCATCGACATTCAGACCCTCCGACGGGATTGCATCGCCAATGGCTTTCCCCCCGCCCACATGTAGCGTATCAAAAAAACCAAGTCCCGATGAATAGATTGCCCAGTCAGTCTGATGCTGAGCCGCGAGAGACAGGCCATCTTTCCCCGGTATGGCGGGGGTCAACTGCCCGAGCACCATGTTGGAGACAAGTCCGTGCCGGAAGACGAAGCCATTCGTCAAACCCGGTCGACCGCCTGGAGTTCTTCCCTGAAAAAAGTGGGCGTACAAACACTCGGATTTACAATCGTAGATTTCGTCGTAACCACCAATCGTATTGATGCCGTCAAAATCACCGCCGCCGGTCGTGCGATCATTGACGATCTGCGCCTCTCCGATCACCGATGAACCGTTCGATCCCTCCTTGAGATTCAATACATGATTCCAGACCCAGGAATTTCCGTTCGTATTGGTCGGAGCCTGTGACATAGCGAGATACTGCCCCACGGCATCATGAGTGTAATAGCCCAGAGACCCATCTGGGCGAGTGTAGGTCAGATATGGATCGTTATTCCACCCCACCACGGACTGAATATTGTGCTGATATGAGTTCTTCTTTCCGCTTTCGCTGAAAATGGCGCTCAGATACTGCACATTTTCAGTCTGCCCGTCAGACTGCTGCCCTCCGACAATCTGCGCCGAACGCGTCATCGCCTGAGACTGATCGGCGATACCCGGCAGACCAGCCGATTGCCAGGCAATGGAAGCCCGATCGAGTTGCACCGCGATATCCGTGCAAGGAAGAGAGAGTGAGGAAAAGTAAAACCGGCCATTCCTGAACAGCAGACGCCCATGACTCTCGCAGGCATGGTTCACCGCCGCCTGCACTGCCGATGCGTCATCGGTGCCGCCAATATCAAGCCGCAGCCCGGCTGGAACATCATGAGCGAAGGGGCTGGACAGCGTCAGGACAGTGCCGGAAATATGCGTGATCGTCGTGCCTCTGGGCAACGCCAGCGCCCCGACCGCGCTCCCGACTGTTGCATCGCCGATATCGGACACGCTGACCTGGGTGGCTCCCGCACCCACAGTAGATGCAACAACCACCTGCGAGACATCGCCTCTTGCGCCGAAATCCCTGACATTGATCTCATCTGCAAAATGCTCTTCCTGAGTTCGACCCACCGTGCCACCATCAGCTACGATGGGAGGGCCTGCGAAGGCCGAAGACACCGCAAGCAGGCCACTGCCGCAGAACAGGAAAAATCGGAGATAAAAACGCTTCATTACAGAATCATAACACGATCCCTTACGAGTGACCGTGGCGATTCTTTCTGAATATGCAAAGAAACAGAACCACCACACTCGCACCCATCCAATCTTCCCAAGCCTCGATCAGGCCGGTGAATGGTTCGGCAGGCAGAGCAAAGCCTGACGGGGGCTTCAGCTTTGCTGGATAGCCTGTCCGGGGCGCCGTGGCTTACGGCCGATCGGGGGACATGGTGCCGACTGGCTCAGCGACGCCTTGGAAGAAAAAGGCATCAAACCCTGCATCCCGAAACGCAAATCGCGGACAAAACTCATCAGATACGACAAACGGCGTTGCAAACGCCCCAACCGCATCGAGATCATGTCCGGCTGCCTCCAGAACTGGCAGCGTGTCGCAACACACGACGACAGATACCCCACACAGTCTTCTTCTCCGCCATCTACCTCGCAGCTACCTTACTATTCTGGTTATGAGGCCTGAACCTAACGCCGCGCCCTTCTATTCTTTTCCTGCTGCGCATGTATGATCCTCCTTTCGGAAGACGCCTCCCATGCTTCGCAAAGCCGCCGGAAAGCTCTCTGTGCGACAGGGACCGCAAGACAACCCAGTCCACGACCGAGAATTACCGGGCATAATTCCCTTTAATATTGCAGCATGAGCAGAGCTTTTGCCGCAACCCGCGCGCACCTGAGGGCGAACGATGCCTGCAGCCGTTCCTGTTCCGCATGCAAAGAAGAATGATCTTCTGCAGTCCCCGCTCCTGCAAAGACATGGCCGTCCGGAGCACACGGCCCCTACCTTCCCGCTGTCACACCGGCTAAAGAGCCATCCCCAAAACCGGTATCAAACGCGGAACGGGAGATCTTGCCGATGGTTGTAACATGGGGTGACTTTCAGGCGGTCGTGCAGCTTTCCGCTGGCCTCAACGTCGCCATCCTGAGCTTCGTCGATATCAGCCTTCCGGCCATCCAGGAGCGTCGGCGTGTCTTTGCCAAGGCGCGTCAGGAACTGGAGATCCACCGGAAGAACCCGCACAAGCGCACCCCTGCGGAAAAGGAACAGCACGCCGAGGCCGTGGATGAACTGGATCGTCGCCTCTTCGACCTCTGGCGTGAGACATCCGCCTTTGAAAGCATCGAGGACTCACTGATGCGCTCGACGGGTGTGTTCGGCATCTTCGGAGCGATTCTAAGCCTCGGCCTGCTCTGGTATTCCGCTCTCCATTACGACGAAGACATCAACCTGACCGGACAGGTGCTCATCATTCTGTCCTTCTGCTCACTGGTCGGTGCATTTCTGATCAATTTCTTCACGGCATCGAAAGCCTCCAGCTACGCGAAACGCTGCAACGAAATCCGTGAACATATGCGCGTGCATCTCTGAGACTCTGGAGGCCCTGTCAGGACGATTGTTTCCTGAAAACCTTGCGCAACGCCCGACCGCTCTTCCACAGAACCCGCCGTCCCTTTCTCATGAGAGGATAGAACTGCAGAAATCCGTGCAGAGTACCCGACATGCAGACGTATGTGACCACGTTGCCCGCTGCTTTGAGAGCCTCGGCATACTGCGCGGCCTCATCCCGCAGTGGATCACATTCAGCCGTCATGATCCACGCTGGTGGCAGGCCGGAGAGCTCCGTCTGCAGACCGGGTGCAAAACGCGGATCAGCCGCATCCGCTTCGGAGACGGCGTACTGATGACCGTACCAATCCATCATGGCGCGCGTCAGAAAGTAGCCGTGTGCGAATATCTTGCGTGAGGGCGTTTCTTCGAGACCGAGCGTCGCCGGGTAGAAGAGGATCTGCATCACCGGTTGCGGCACTCCGCTGTCCGCCAGAGTTCCGTCCTGCCGTGCGGTTCGCGCCAGTTGACACAAGACGGCGGCCAGCGTGCCTCCGGCGCTGTCACCCGCGACGGCGACCTCGCCGCCCCAGCGCCATGCTTCCGAAGCAATCCAACGGAATGCGGCCCATACATCGTCCACCGCAGCCGGGAACTTGTTCTCCGGGGCAAGGCGATAATCGTAGGACAATACGGCAGCGCCAGAAGCGCGCGCGAGGCGGCAGCAGATTCCATGATGCGAGTTGAGGCCGCAATGCACGAAGCCGCCGCCATGCATGTACAGCACCACCCCGCGTGGTCTGCCATAAGGTATATAGAGACGCGCCGGTCTCAGTTCGGTCGCACCCGGCACTCTCAGATCCAGAACGCGCCGGACCTGAAGAGCGGAGAGCCGCATGGGAAAGGACGGACGTCCCGTAATCCGGCGGATATAGGTGAGCGCGGCAGCAGAAGTGGTGAACGGCTGGTCTTCCGGTCGGGTGTGTTCCAGTCGCACGCGGCGTTTGCGTGCCTCACGATTCAACCATCCCAGCAGAAGCCGCGACGGCAGGTCAGGCCGCGCGACCTGTTCCTGTACGGTAGCTGTCGTGGCACGAGATTTTTGCAAGTCTGCTGAAATCGACATCATGGGACCAAGCCTGTTCTCTTGAGGATCGCATGTCGACCCCCAAGCGGTGAGTTCCGCCCTTGACGGAACAGGGTGGCTCGCGCAGGTTCCGCCCTGCCAGACGGTTGGACGACCGCTGTTGCGTCAAGCAAGGGAGGAAAGTCCGGGCTCCACGGGAGAACGGTGCCGGTTAACGACCGGCGAGGGTGACCTCAGGGACAGTGCCACAGAAAAGAAACCGCCTTCCTGGCCTGCTTGCAGGCTGGAGGTAAGGGTGAAACGGTGCGGTAAGAGCGCACCGCGCTTCCGGTAACGGCGGCGGCAGGGCAAACCCCACCGGGAGCAAGACCGAATAGGGACGGTAGGCAGCCTGACTGCCAAAGGTTCTCCCGCCTTCCGTCCGGGTTGGTCGCGTGAGGCGTGTTGCAAGACACGTCCCAGAGGAATGGTCGTCTCGATCCTTCGGGGTCGACAGAACCCGGCTTACAGACCGTCTGGCATTTCTATTTTTCGAACGAATTCCGTGTTGTGAGACATTCTCTCAGCATGGGATTCGCTTTTCGATACTCTTCGGCCTGCGTGAGTGGCTGATTTTAAGACACCCTCAAGAACTTCGTAAAAAGAACATAACGAGAACACGCGTTCTTGTTAACAGATACCTGCGTTCTGGAAACCTTTTAGGAACACAGTAAGACGAATTTGTCTTTTTTCGCGGAATTCTGCCAATTTTTATTAGAGATTCATTTGACGTCCCATAAAATCCCATGATATCCCAGAGTCATCCCAGACGGCCCCAACAGAACCCGGACCGCACCCTGCCCATGAAGGATTTTCAACCCGGTGAGCGTGTTTCTCGGCACACACCAGAACCGAATCGACGCCAAGGGGCGTGTTTCGATTCCAGCCGGGTTCCGAACCGTCCTGCGCAATCAGGCGGCAGAGGGTGAAGCACTGATGGTTCTTCGCCCCTCCCACACACAGCCCTGCATCGAAGCCTGGCCGTCCGCAGCCTTCTCGGCGCTGGCACAGCCGCTCGACAGGCTGGATATGTTTTCCGACGAACATGATGATCTGGCGGCGGCCCTGTATGCGGACGCCTACCCGCTCGATTCCGATCGTGAGGGGCGCATCATCATTCCCGACTTCCTGCGTGAACATGCGGGAATTACCGATACCGTGTCTTTCATGGGACTGGGACGCATCTTCCAGATCTGGGAGCCGCTGGCTGCCGAACAGCGCCGTTCCGAGGCGCGCCTCCGTTCGCGCCGGGTGACGTTGCCCGGAAATCGCGAGCCGGGAGGCGCCGCATGAACGCCATGAACCAGCCCCCTGTTACGTCTGTGCCCGATCACGATCCGGGCCATGTTCCGGTCATGCGTGACGAAGTGCTTGCCCTGCTTGCCGCGAAAGATGGCGAAACCTATGTGGACGCCACTTTCGGCGGCGGCGGCTACACCAATGCGGTTCTTGCTGCCGCAGACTGCAAGGTCTGGGGAATTGATCGTGATCCCGACGCCATCGCGCGTGGCACGCTGCTTGCCGATGTGTGGGGTGAAGATGCCAGCGGCGCACCCCGCCTGAAGATGATGCAGGGTGGCTTTGGTGGCATGGGCGACATGCTGCGCGCGGTCGGCGTGGAGAATGTGGACGGCGTCATGTTCGATTTTGGCGTTTCGTCCTTCCAGCTGGATGAGGCCGAGCGCGGCTTTTCGTTCCGCACCGAGGGACCGCTGGACATGCGGATGGGAAAGTCCGGTCGTTCCGCAGCCGATATCGTCAATGACGCGCCGGACACCGAACTGGCCGACATCTTTCATTATTATGGTGAGGAGCGGCACGCGCGGCGTGTGGCACGGACTATCGTCGAAGCGCGCAAGACGACCCCCATCACCACGACGCTCCAGCTTGCGGAAATCATCCGCTCCGTCGTTCCGGGCGACCGTTCCGGAATCGATCCGGCGACACGCAGCTTTCAGGGGCTGCGGATCGCGGTGAACGATGAACTGGGCGAAATTGAACGCGGTCTCGAACAGGCACTCGGCATCCTCGCTCCGGGCGGCCGTCTTGTCGTGGTGTCGTTTCATTCGCTTGAAGACCGTATCGTCAAGCGTGTCATGGCAGCCGCGGCTGGTCGGGAACCCGGTCTGTCACGCTACGATCCCCGTGCGATGGGACGAGAAGAAAAAACAGCGCCGTTCAGGCTGGCGTTCCGCAAGGCGATGAAGCCTTCGGACGCCGAGTGTCGGCGCAACCCTCGGGCTCGAAGCGCGAAACTACGTGCCCTTATCCGGGTCGGAACGTCGGAAGACGCATCCGGCACCTCCCGAATCACGACGGAACATGAGGCGAATGTCGGCGCCGGTTCCGTGAAACATTCCGACAGAGGAACAGCTTGATGTTCAGGCCCTTCACACTGTTTTGTGCGCTTCTGGCCGGTGGTTCGGGAATGTTCCTTTATTCCGAGAAGCACAAGACAACGGTTCTGGATCAGCAGATTTCAAAGATCGTCGCTGACACCGAGCACATCCGCCAGCAGACGGCGGTGTTGCAGACCGACTGGGCCCTCCTCAACCAGCCGGATCGCCTGAGCCATCTGGCCGGTCGTTTCGATGCCAGCCTGAAGCCTATGGAGCCACGGCAGTTCGTCCGCATGGCGGACCTCCGGCAGCATCTCCCCGCAGCCGTTTCGCCGCATGCGGAACCCGCCCGCCCATCTGCTGTTGCGTCACAGGGTGCCGATACGGGTGCAGTGGTCGTAGCGAGTCGTGCAGTGCCCGACGTTACGCCGCATGAACAGGCAGCCGAACCTGCTGTCGTAAAGCAGAGTGTTGCCTCCGCGACGCCAGTTGCGACAGTGCGGAAAGCACCGCTCGTGCTGGCGAAAGCGGAAACTGCGACCCCTGTGTTCCATGCGCCTGAAGCCCGCGTTCCTGAACAGCACCAGGTTGCAGCTCAGGACAGTGTGAAGACGCAGCTTGCTGATTCTGCTCCGGTGGAAACACGCAGAAGCATTCATCATACGGTTACCGCGAGCGATCCGCTGGCAGTTGCCCTGGGTGAAAAAACCGAGACGACGACCGTCCATCATGCCTCCCACACTCTTGTGGCTGACAGCAGTGCAACTCACCATACTGCCTCGCATGACGTCGCAAGCCTGACGGATACGGCCCACTCGACGCCTGCTCACCATGCCGTCGTCACGCATGTCGCCGTCGCGGACACCGTGGCGAGGCCGCGCATGACCACTGTCTCAACGCCGGTTACTGTGGCTGCATGGCACCCCAGCACCGCACCGCGCTATGTCGAGGCGCGCGCGACATATTCCGGATCGCTTCTCGGACATTCCTCGATCGGGGGCGGCCTGCCACCGCCAATGCCGGTTTCAAACTAAGGCCACAGTCTTCTGTTTGATAAGATTTCGTGCCGGGCTGCCCGGCACGAAATCATTCCAGCTTCCTTCCGGCATACGTTGCTCTTGATGTTTCCGGGCCTTCGAGGATACGTCGCCCCTCATGCCTCGCCAGTCTCCTCCGTCCGACAGCCCCGCTCCCGGCTCCGAACATCCCCCGCAGGACGTTCGGGTCACAAGCGAGGATCTGCGCGAGAGAGCGCAGCTTGAACGTATGCATGTGCGCCTGCTGGGCGTGGCGACCATCTTTTCCCTGCTGTTCGGCACTGTGGCGCTGAAAGCGACGTTCGCGACAATCATCTCACCGATGATCCCCGAAGCCCGCCAGATCCGTCCGCAGGTCCCGGAAATTCCGAAAATCGATCCGAAGAGCACGTTGACCAGCTCACTGGCGATGCCGCAGGTGCGGCGCGCCATGATCGTCGATCGCAACAATCAGGCGCTGGCGGTGTCGCTGCCTGTCGCACAGGTCTATGCCAACCCGCGGGAACTGATCGATCCCCGCGATGTCGCGAAAAAACTCAAGTCGGTTCTGCCTCAACTGGATGAGGAAGAGACCGTCAGGCGACTGTCGATGCCGAAACAGTTCGTGTATCTGGCACGCAACATCACGCTCCAGCAGGAACTGGCGATCAATAATTTCGGCATTCCGGGCCTTTATTTCGAAGCCGGTGAGCGCCGCCACTATCCGCAGGGCGTTGTGGCCTCGCAGATCATGGGCGGCGTGGACATCGACGATCACGGCATCGCCGGTGTCGAACGCTATTTCGACAAGCGCCTGATCAGCGACAAGAAACCGCTGAAACTCTCCCTCGACGTGCGTGTGCAGGGTGTCGCACGCGAGGAACTGGCGGCAGCGAAGGACACGTTCGAGGCTATCGGGGCGTGCGCCATCGTGATGGACGTGAATACGGGTGAAGTGATCGCCATGGTCAGCCTGCCGGACTACGACGCGAACAATTTCGCTCATGCCCCGGAGGATGCCCGCTTCAACCGTGCGGTGACCGGTGTTTACGAACCGGGTTCGACCTTCAAGTTGCAGACAGCGGCCATGGCCCTGCAACTTGGCGTGGCCCATATCTGGGATCGTTTCTCCTCCATTCCCATTCATATCGGTCGCTTCACCATCGCGGACATGAGAACGGACCATTTCTCACCCTGGCTGTCGCTGCCTGAAGTGATGGCGTTCTCCTCCAATCCGGCAGCTGCTCACATCGCTCTCGATGTCGGTGCACAGAGGCAGCAGGACTGGTTGCGCGGCATGGGATTTTTTGCGCCGGTGCCTATCGAACTGCCGGAAGCCGGTCATCCGATCATTCCAGCACGCCGCAACTGGGGCATCTCCACCGTCATGACCGTCGGCTTCGGTCACGGCGTCGCGGAACCCCCTCTGGCCATCGTGCGAGGCACCGCCGCAACCGTAAATGGCGGCATTCTGATCAAGCCGACCCTCGTTGCGCGGGACGACGACAGCGATGCCCGCAGCACAGAAAGCACCGATGCCGGGCCGTCCATCTCCGGTGGCCCCGATGCCGCGGCAGAGAGTGCAGAACCCGCGGACGAGCAGGACGTGGCAGTCACACCGCAGGGACAGCGTGTTTTTTCACCCGAGATATCGAGCACGCTCCGCAAGATCCTTCGACTGGACGTTGCATTGGGCACCGGGAAGACGGCTGAAGTTCCGGGCTATTTCGTAGGAGGAAAGACCGGGACCGCCGAAAAAATCGGGCCACACGGCGGCTATCTGAAACATGTGAACATCGCCGCATTCACCAGCATCTTCCCGATGAACGCGCCGCGTTATGCGGTCTATGTGATGCTTGACAGTCCGAAGGGAACAGCCGCCACGCATGGCTGGACCACTGCGGCATGGAACGCTGCGCCCACGGTCGCAAAAATCATTTCACGCATCGGCCCCATGCTTCAGGTCTTCCCGGATACCGCTCACACGGCACAGATCGACGCGGAACTGGCCATTCCCATGCGCCCCTCCCCACCCCGTGGCGTAAGACCGCTTGGTCCGGGCAATGATCCGGGCGATCCGCGCCGGGCGGCGGACGAGAAGCGCGCGGAAGATCAGGAAAAAAAGAAACATCGTCCTGACGAGAAGGAAGATGCCCGGCATGCGGCGATCGCTCCGCGTCCCGTCGAGCATCCGGCCTTAACGCAGCAGGACCATGGACGGGGCTAAGATCATGAAACTCTCATCTCTTCTTTCCCAGTCCGGCCTGAAACCCGCCTCCCTCAGTCTGGGCGACCCGGAGATCACCGCGATCACCGCCGACAGCCGCGCTGTCCAGCCCGGCTCGCTCTTCGTGGCACTCCCCGGAACACAGCAGGACGGGCGCGCTTTCATTCCCGGCGCGATTGCAGCCGGAGCGGCCGCCATTCTCGTGCCGGAAGGAACCGGTCCTCTAGAAAATGGCGTGCCGGTCGCCATCACGGCCACACCACGCCGATCACTCGCTCTTCTCGCTGCGACACTTGCCGGACCACAGCCGGAACACATCGTGGCGGTGACGGGCACGAACGGAAAAACCAGCACCGTCGATTTCCTCCGTCAGATCTGGCAGGGCATGGGGCGCACGGCGGCCAGTTTCGGCACGCTGGGGCTGGTTTCACCCGTGCCCCTTCCCGTCGAGGTGCCGTCCCTCACCACCCCCGACCCTGTCACGCTCGCACGCGGGCTCGCCGCCTTGCGGGAGCGCGGCGTGACGGATGTGGCAATGGAAGCCTCCTCTCACGGTCTGGACCAGAGGCGTCTGGACGGGGTGCGGATCAATGCGGCCGGGTTCACCAACCTGACCCGCGATCATCTGGATTATCACGGGTCGCTGGAAAGCTACCGGGCGGCGAAACTGCGCCTGTTCGATACGCTCCTGCCGGGCGGCGGTCTCGCCGTGGCGAACGCGGACATGGACGAGGTCACGCTGGCCGCGCTGCGTGACCTCCAGCGCCGCCGCGACCTTGAACTGCGACTGGTCGGACGCAAGGGAACCACAATCCGTCTCCTCGCACACAAGGCGCTTCCGGAAGGGCAACGGCTGCGGCTCGAAATCGGCAAGAAGGAAATGGACGTGACGCTTGCTCTGCCAGGCCGTTTTCAGGTGGACAATGCCCTGCTCGCCGCAGCGCTGGCCGGACCGGACAAGGCGGATATGGAAGCCGCGATTGCCCTGCTCCCGACGTTACACGGCGTACGCGGACGCATGGAGCGTGCGGCGATCCTGCCGAACGGTGCCGCTGTTTACGTTGACTATGCCCACACACCGGATGCGCTGGCCCGCGCCATCGACAGCCTGCGTCCGCATGTGAAGGGACGGCTGCTCGTCCTGTTCGGCGCGGGCGGTGACCGCGACAAGGGGAAACGGCCGCTCATGGCGCAGGAGGCCGCGCAACGGGCGGATATGGTGTTCGTGACCGACGATAATCCCCGCAGCGAGGATGCACAGGATATCCGGCAGGATGTCCTTGCCGGGGCTCCCGAAGCCATTGAAATTCCGGACCGGAGAACGGCGATTGCCGAAACCATGGGACGGCTTGCATCCGGTGACGTACTGCTTGTCGCGGGCAAGGGGCATGAACAGGGGCAGATCATCGGCGAGATCGTGCATCCGTTTGACGATGTGAGCGTCGTGAAAAGCTTCGCAGGGAAGGCATGAGCGTGCTCTGGACCGGAGAGGAACTGGCGCAGGCCACCAAAGGCCGTTTCGGCTCGGAAGACGGTGCTGACATTCGTGTCTCCGGTGTTTCCATTGACACAAGAACGCTTGCGACGGGCGATCTTTTCATCGCCCTCCTAGGTGAGAACGCGGACGGACACGCGCATGTGGCGATGGCGCTCGACAGGGGAGCCGCCGTCGTTCTTGTGCATCGGACCGACGAACTGGATGGCGTTGAGCCGACCGATCCCCGCCTGCTGATTGTCGGCGATACGATGGTGGGGCTGTGGGATCTCGCCCGGACAGCGCGCGCACGCTTCACGGGCGATGTCGTCGCCGTGACGGGCAGCGTCGGCAAGACCACGACCAAGGACATGCTGCGTGTTGCGCTCGGTGCGCTGGGAAAAACCCATGCCTCCGTGGCGTCCTACAACAACCACTGGGGCGTTCCGCTGACCCTCGCCCGCCTGCCCCGCGACGCCGTATTCTGCGTCAGCGAAATCGGCATGAACCATCCGGGCGAAATTACCCCGCTGGCCGAACTTGTGCGGCCGGATGTGGCCGTGATCTCCACCATCGGTTCCGCGCATCTCGGCCATATGGGCAGTCTTGAAGCCATCGCGCGGGAAAAAGCCTCGCTCATCGCAGCACTGCCCCAAGGGGCCACAGCCGTGGTGCCGGACGATGCCGAGGGGCAGACAATCTTCGCCGATATTGCCCGACAAGCGGGTGTGACGCTCTGGCATTCCGGGTTTGCCGCCCGAAGCGAAGCGCGGCTGACGGACCTCGACCTCTCGGGAGAAGGCTCCCGGTTCGTGGCCCACATTGCAGGCCATGCCGTACCGGTGGAAATCAGCGCTCCCGGTGAGCATCTGGCGCGCAATGCCCTGTCAGTGCTGGCCGTCGTAGCAGCTTTGCATGGTGACATGGCGAAACTTGCTGAAGCAGCGGAAGCCCTGGCCGATTTCGTGCCCGGTGCGGGGCGCGGTGCCGCCACACCCATCCTCCGCGGTGAGGCTCTCCTTCTGGATGAGAGCTACAACGCATCGGTCCTCTCCATTCAGGCGGCGCTTGGCGTGCTCAAACTTCTGCAAGCAAAACGCCGCATTGCCGTGTTGGGAGACATCCGCGAACTGGGTGATTTCTCCCGCGAGGAACACCTCTCCCTCGAACCTTCGGTCAGCGCTGTGGCCGATCTTGTTTTCTGTTGTGGACCGCACATGAAAGACCTGTTCGATGCCCTCCCTTCTTCCCGGCAGGGAAGCTGGAGGGAAGACTCCGCTGCTCTGGCGCCTCTCGTGCGGAAAGCCCTGCAGGCCGGTGATGCCGTGCTCATCAAGGGCAGCTTCGGCAGCCGCATGAAAATCATTGTGGACGCGCTGAAGGCGGAGGCGGCCTGATGCTCTACACGCTGGTCGCCCATCACGTGCAGGGTCACACAACAATCCTGAACCTGTTCCGCTACATCACTTTCCGGGCAGGCGGCGCGTGCCTGACCGCCCTCGCCATCGCGCTGCTGCTCGGCAACCCCGTGATCCGCGAACTCAAGCGCATCCAGCGTGAAGGCCAGCCGATCCGCGCTGTCGGACCGGAGCGCCACATTCTGGAAAAGGCCGGCACGCCGACGATGGGCGGCATCCTGATCCTGATCGCCCTGTTTACGTCCACGCTGCTCTGGGCCGATTTGCAGGATGGCTTCGTCTGGGCCGTCCTGTTCGTAACCGGCGCATTCGGGGCGGTGGGTTTCGCGGACGATTACCGCAAGTTGGCCAAGCGCAACACGGACGGCATCTCCAAGAAAGCACGCCTGAGCTGCGAGTTCGGTGCGTCGCTGATCGCGGGCTGGTGGATGCAGCACCTCATGCCCATCGAACTGGCCAATCACCTCGCCTTCCCGTTCGTGAAGGATTACATGCTGCCGCTGGGCTACGCCTTCCCGATCTTTGCGATGGTGACCATCGCGGGCTTCGGCAACGCCGTGAACCTGACCGACGGTCTTGACGGGCTGGCGACCGTGCCCGTGGTGATTGCGGCCCTCGTGTTCGCGCTGATTTCCTACCTCGTCGGCAACCACGTCTTTGCGGACTATCTCCAGCTTCATGCAGTCCCCGGAACGGGTGAACTGGCCGTGTTCTGTGCGGCGCTCGTGGGTGCGGGCCTTGGGTTCCTGTGGTTCAATGCACCACCGGCTTCCGTATTCATGGGCGACACCGGCTCGCTGTCGCTGGGTGGCGCTCTCGGCGCGGTGGCGGTGGCGACCAAGCACGAACTGGTGCTGTGCATCGTCGGTGGCCTGTTCGTCGTCGAGACGCTGTCGGTCATCATTCAGGTGTTCTGGTACAAGCGCACCAAAAAGCGCGTCTTCCTGATGGCTCCGCTGCATCATCATTTCGAAAAGAAGGGGTGGCAGGAGCCAAAGATCGTCATCCGTTTCTGGATCGTCTCCGTCGTGCTGGGGCTGGTCGGCCTTGCCACACTGAAGCTGCGCTGAGGAGCCCGTCCGATGTCCACCTTCCCCACCACTCTGTTCACCGGTCACCGCTTCGCCGTTCTGGGACTGGGCCGCAACGGTGCCCCTGCGGCAAAGGCACTGGCAGCGATGGGTGCGGATGTGCAGGCATGGGACGATGGCGAAGCCGGACGCTCTTCACTCGATGATGCAGGTTCTTTTTCCGGCACGCTGACGGTCGCACCCATCGAAACGCTCGCCGGGTTCGACGGACTGGTGATGTCGCCGGGCATCCCCCACATCCTGCCGAAAGTGCATCCCGTCGCGGCGATGGCGAAAGCGGCAGGCGTGCCGATCCTGTCTGATGCAGACCTTCTCTTTCAGGCCGTCCGCAAGGCCGGATCGAAAGCGCGGTTCGCTGGTATCACCGGCACAAACGGCAAATCCACCACCACGGCGCTTCTGGCACACCTGTTGCGCTGCGGCGGCCTGCAGGTCGCGGAAGGCGGCAATCTGGGACCGGCTTCCCTGTCCCTGCCGCTTCTGCCGGACAACGGCGTCTATGTGCTGGAAATGTCCTCCTACATGCTGGAACGGCTGGCCACGCTGCATTTCGATACGGCCTGCCTGCTGAACCTGACACCCGATCATCTCGACCGGCACGGCGACATGACGGGCTATGCCTCTGCCAAGGCCCATATCTTCGACCGGATGGACGGCGGCGATCTCGCCGTGATCGGCAATGGCGATACGTGGTGTCGCGAGATCACCGCGACGGTGAAGGCGCGCGGCATCGCGGTGGAAACGATTTCGGGCCAGGATGACGAGGCTGCGGATTTCCATCTCCACGATGGCGCCGTGGTGAGCCACGGCATGATTATCGCGCGTCCGGGCGCCACCCTTCCCGGCAACCACAACGCCGAGAACGCCTGCGCGGCGCTGGCCATGGCACTCCGTCTGGGGATCACGCCGGATGTGCTGGCCAGAGGGATCGGAGATTTCGCGGGACTGGCGCACCGTCAGAAGCATGTCGCGGATATCAACGGCGTTGCTTATGTGGACGACAGCAAGGCTACCAATGCCGACGCGGCCTCCCGCGCTCTCGGCTGTTATGAAAAGATCGTCTGGATCGCGGGCGGCACGGCCAAGGCCGGTGGGATCACGGATCTCGCGTGCTATTTCCCCCGGATCGTGAAGACTTTCCTGATCGGTAAGGACGCACCGATGCTAGCGGAAACGCTGGCGGAACATGGCGCGGCCCATGAAATCGTCGGTGATCTGGAGCACGCCGTTCCAGCCGCGAAGGAAGCGGCGGAGATGGGGGGAGCGGATGTCGTCCTCCTCTCCCCGGCCTGCGCCAGCTTCGACCAGTTTCCCGGTTTCGAGGCACGTGGTCTGCGGTTCGCTGAACTGGTGCATGGTCTGGAGGGCAAGATCTGATGGCCCGTTTTTCCCGCATCGACAACTCGGCCCTCGGACGCTGGTGGCGCAGCGTCGATCATGTGACGCTCGCCTGCGTCGGCATCCTGATCGGTTTCGGCTATATCCTGATGCTGGCCGCCAGCCCGGCCGTGGCGGTGCGTATCGGTGCATCCCGCAACATGTTCATCTTCAAGCAGGTGGTGTTTCTGACGCTTGCCGGGCTCGTGACCATCAGCGTGTCGATGCTGTCCCGCAAGGGCGTGATCCGTATGGGTTTCATCGGCAGCATGATCGCCATCGCGGCCACGGCGATGACCCTTGTCCACGGCATCGAGATCAAGGGCGCACGACGCTGGATCGCCCTGCCGATGATGTCGGTCCAGCCCTCCGAATTCCTCAAACCGTGCTTCGCCGTGCTGACCGCGTGGCTGCTCTCGAAGCGCCATGAACTGCGCCGCTTTCCGGGGATGCTGCTCGCGTTCGCCTGTTATGCCGTCATCCTGATCCTGCTGAAATCCCAGCCCGATATCGGCATGCTCACCGTCGTCACCACGGTTTTCCTCGCCCAGCTTTTCGTGGACGGTTTGAACCTCATCTTCATCGCGGGCGCGGTGGGCACGATGATCGCTGCGGGCATCGCGGCCTATTTCCTGTTTCCGCATGTTCATTCGCGTGTCGAACGCTTCCTGCATCCGGGCGTGGGCGATCACTACCAGATCGACACGGCAATGCGCGCTTTCGGCAACGGCGGGCTCTTGGGGCGTGGTCCCGGTGAAGGCCGCGTGAAAGACCTGCTGCCTGATGCCCACGCCGACTTCGTGTTCGCTGTCGCGGGCGAGGAATACGGCCTGCTGATCTGCCTGTTCATCATCGTGGTGTTTGCCACCATCGTCATCCGGGCGCTTCTGAAACTGCTGCGGGAGGATGATCCCTTTCTCATTCTGGCGACAGCGGGTCTGGCGACCGGCTTCGGGTTGCAGGCCTTCGTCAACATGGCCTCCACCCTGCATCTCATCCCGACCAAAGGCATGACGCTGCCCTTCATTTCCTATGGTGGCTCCTCCGCGCTCTCCATCGCGCTGACCATCGGGATGCTGCTGGCACTGACACGACAGCGGGTGGGACAGAGTCGCCTAAGCCGCGCGCTGACCGAAACCCGGGGCACATGGAAAGCCGCAGTATGATGACAACCACCCCACATGCCTCCTCTTCTGGTCCCATCGTCATCGCAGCAGGTGGAACGGGCGGTCATTTCTTTCCCGCCGAAGCGCTGGCGGACATTCTCGTCGGTCGGGGTTACCGCGTGGCACTGATGACGGATGCCCGCGCGGGGAAACGCACCAGCGGTGTCTTCGCCACGGCGGAGCAATTCATTCTGGCGGGCGCGGGCGTTGCAGGACGCGGACCGGTGCGGGCCGTAAAAGGCGGTCTTGCACTCCTGCGCGGAGCCCGCGAGGCCCGCTCCATCATGGCGAAACTACGCCCTGCTGCGGTGGTCGGTTTCGGCGGCTATCCTTCAGTGCCGCCTCTGCTGGGAGCGCGTCTGTTGCCCAAAGCAGCACGGCCGAAAATCATCCTGCATGAAGGCAACGCCGTGCTGGGCAAGGCCAACGCCTTCCTCGCTCGGTTCGCCGATGGCATCGCCACGTCCTTCACCAGCGTGAAGGGCCTTCCTTCGGGCTCGAACGTCACCCTCACCGGCATGCCTGTGCGACCAACCATCACGGCGCTGACGGGCGAAGGCTATGTCGCGCCGTCCTCGAACGACACGATCCGTCTGCTCGTCTGGGGCGGCTCGCTCGGCGCACGGGTTTTTTCCGATATCGTGCCGGGCGCGCTGGCGATGTTGCCGCTGCCACTACGTGAACGTGTGACGGTGACGCAGCAAGTCCGCGCGGAAGATATGGAGCGTGTGCGCACAGCTTACGAAGCAGCAGGCATCGCAGCCGAACTCGCGCCGTTCTTCTCCAATGTCGCGGAACTGATGCGTCAGGCGCATCTCGTTATCGGTCGCGCGGGCGGCTCCTCGGTGGCGGAACTGGAGGTTGCGGGACGCCCCTCGATCCTCGTGCCACTGCCGGTCGCCGCGAGCGATGAACAGACCGCGAATGCGATGGCGCTTCAGGGTGTGGGCGCGGCATGGATAGTCCGGCAGCCCGATTTCACCGAAGATGCGCTATCCGCCCTGCTGGCGATGATGTTCACCGATACAGGAATACTGACCGCCGCAGCGTCCGCTGCCGCGAGCCTCGCACGACCGGATGCCGCAGCCCGTCTGGCGGATATGGTCGAGGCGACCTTGCGCGGCCAGACAGGCGGGAGCTATTCCTCCCCGGTTTCCGCCACCCCTGCGTCCCCCCTGAACACTGCCCCGACCGTGGAGTCCAAATTATGAGAGCCCTGCCGCTGACAATCGGTACCATTCATTTCGTCGGTATCGGCGGTATCGGCATGTCGGGCATCGCCGAAGTGCTCCATCTGCTGGGCTATGTGGTCCAGGGTTCGGACATGAACGACAGTGCGAACGTCCAGCGTCTTCGGGCCGCAGGAATTTCGGTGGCCATCGGCCATGACGCCGCCAATCTGGGACAGGCGCAGGTGGTGGTGATCTCCACGGCGGTCAAGCGCGACAACCCGGAAGTGGTCGCCGCCCGCAGCCGCCTGATCCCGGTCGTGCGCCGCGCCGAAATGCTGGCCGAACTGATGCGACTGCGCTGGTCCGTGGCCATCGGCGGCACGCACGGCAAGACCACCACGACCAGTCTGGTCGCCGCCGTGCTGGAAGCGGCCAAGCTGGACCCCACCGTCATCAATGGCGGTATTATCGAGGCGTATGGCACCAACACCCGCATGGGTAAGGGCGAGTGGATGGTGGTCGAAGCCGACGAAAGCGACGGCTCCTTCCTGCGCCTGCCTTCCGTGATCTCGGTCGTCACCAACATGGACCCCGAGCATCTCGACCACTGGGGAACGGCGGAAGCGATGGAGGCGGGTTATGACCAGTTCGTTTCCAACGTGCCTTTTTACGGTTTTGCCGTGCTGTGCATCGACCACCCCGCCGTGCAGCAGATGATCCCCCGGCTGTCCGACCATCGCATCGTGACCTATGGCTTCTCGCCGCAGGCCGACGTCCGGGCCGAAAAAGTCATCACCGACAAGCTGGGCGCTACGTTCGAGGTCCAGATCACCGACCGTACGCGCCGCCGTTCGCGCAAGGCCGGACCGTTCCGCCTGCCCATGCTGGGCAATCACAACGTACAGAACGCGCTCGCCGCCATCGCTGTCGCCACCGAGATGGACATTGACGACGCCACCATCCGTTCGGGCCTCGCGTCCTTCCGGGGCGTGAAGCGTCGTTTCACGCGCTGCGGAGAAGCGAACGGCATCACGGTGATCGACGATTACGGCCATCACCCGGTGGAGATCGCCGCCGTGCTGAAGGCAGCGCGACAGGCTGGTGCACGTCAGGTGATCGCGGTCATGCAGCCGCACCGTTATTCCCGCATGCAGATGCTGTTTAACGAGTTCTGCACCTGCATGAACGATGCTGACACGGTGATCGTATCGGATGTTTACGCAGCGGGTGAGGAGCCTATCGAAGGGTTCGACCGCGACAAGCTGGTGGAAGGGCTGCGCGAGCGTGGCCACCGCTCCGTCGTGCCGCTGACCGATCCGGCTCATCTGGCTGAAATGATCAACGCAATGGCCAAGCCGGGCGACTATGTTGTCTGCCTCGGTGCGGGAACCATCACCAACTGGGCGCACGCGCTGCCGGGTGAGCTTCTGGCTCTTCAGTCGAAGCAGAAAGGGGCGGCATGACCAGCGCCGCGCCCCCGTCCGAAGCGGTCACGACAGCCGGCAACGCAATTGCCGCTTCACTCGGCGATGTGCGCGGGCGTGTCTCGGTCAGTCAGCCGCTCGGACCGCGCAGCTGGTTCCGCGTCGGTGGCCCGGCAGAATGCCTGTTCCAGCCTGCGGACGCTGAGAATCTGGCCAGTGCATTGCAGAGACTGTCTCCGGAAATCCCGGTCACCACGCTGGGTGCGTGTTCCAATATCATCATCCGTGACGGCGGTATTCCGGGACTTGTAATCCGGCTGGGCGGTGCATTCGCGGCCATCGAGAGCGACGGGAACGGCCTGATCGCTGGCGGCGCGGCTCTGGATGCGACGGTCGCCGAAACCTCCGCGAGCAAGGGGCTGGGCGATCTTGAGTTCCTCGCAGGCATCCCCGGCTCCATCGGTGGCGCGGTGCGGATGAACGCGGGCGCTTATGGCTCCGACATGGCGGCGGTGCTGGACTGGGCGGAAATCGTCTCGCGCGACGGCACCCTGATGCGTCTTGATGCCTCCAGTCTGCGATTTGGCTACCGGCGTTCTGCTCTGCCTGACGGAGCCGTGGTGGTCCGCGCCCGCCTGCGAGCACAACCGGCCGATCCGGCTGCCGTTTCAGCACGCATCGCGGAAATTCGCACGGCACGCGAAGAATCGCAGCCGGTACGCGCTCGTACGGGTGGTTCGACTTTCCGCAACCCGCCCCCGGAGCAAAGCCACATGAAAGCGTGGCAGCTCGTGGATGCTGCGGGATGCCGTGGCCTGACCATCGGCGGGGCGCAGATCAGCGAAAAGCACTGTAACTTCATGCTCAATACCGGCAACGCCACGGCGGCGGATCTGGAAGCTCTGGGCGAGGAAGTCCGTCGGCGTGTGCGGGAGAAATCCGGTGTGACGCTCGAATGGGAAATCAAGCGTATCGGTCTGAAAACGGACGGTGGGCAGGGAGAAACAGCATGAGCGCGGTGCGTCGGGTAACGGTTCTGATGGGTGGCGCCTCCGCCGAGCGTGAGGTCAGCCTCTCCTCCGGTAAAGGCGTTGTCGCGGCGCTGAGGGAAGCCGGTTATGAGACCCACGGCCTCGATGTCACCCGCGATCTGGCGGCACTTGTCGCCGGCCTGGCCGAGCAGAAGCCGGATGTAGTGTTCAACGCTCTGCATGGGCGTTTCGGCGAGGACGGTGCCGTTCAGGGTGTGCTGGAATGGCTTGGGCTGCCTTACACCCATTCCGGAATCCGTGCCTCCGCAAACGCGATGGACAAGGAAGCGTCCCGGCAGGTGTTTCTGACCGCCGGGCTGCCGGTGGCGGAAGGGCGTGTCGTCTCCATTGAGGAACTGGCGGAAGCAGACCCTCTCCCCCTGCCCTATGTGGTGAAACCGCTGGATGAGGGATCGTCAGTCGGCGTGTCCATCATCCGCGAAGGCACGAACCAGCGGGGGCGGGTGCTGGAGGAGTGGCGTTATGGCCCGGTCGCGCTGGTGGAACAGTATATTCCCGGCCGCGAGATCACCGTCGGAGTGCTGGATGGCGATGCGGAAGGACCGAGGGCGCTGACGGTGACGGACATCACGCCGAACGCCGCCTCGGGCCACGATTTCTACGATTATGCCGCGAAATACGGTGCGGGAGGCAGCCGTCACATACTGCCTGCCGACATACACCCCGACGATTTTGCCAGAGCCTGCGAACTGGCCGTTGCCGCTCACAGGGCGCTGGGCTGCACCGGCGCGTCACGGTCGGATTTCCGGTACGACGACACTGCCGGCGATGGTCACGGACGAATCGTCCTGCTGGAAGTCAATACGCAGCCGGGCATGACCCCGACCTCGCTGCTGCCGGAACAGGCGGCCTATTGCGGCATTTCCTATCCGGAACTGTGCAGCCTTCTGGTGAAGGACGCGCTTCGTCGGGCGGATACTGCCCGTCGATGACGCGATCTCCGCTCCCTCCTGAAAACCGCAAGCCAGAGGAAGGCAACCGTTTCCGGCATACGAGCCGGGCGGATCGCCCTTCGGCGATCGGGCTGTTCTGGCGACGCCACAAGGGTAAGCTGAAACCGCTGTTCGTGCTTGGTTTTCTGGGAGCTTGCGGCTGGTTCTTCCTGTCCCGCCACGAAGCGCAGTCGGTTCTGAAGCCGCTCCTGACGACAATGCAGGAGAAACTTCCTCTCAAGATCACCACCATCCGGATCGAAGGTGAGAATCTCACCAGTCTGGATGCCATTCACGAAGCCCTTGGTATTTCCGTCGGCGATCCGATGCTCGGTTTCGATGTAAAAGCAGCTCGCGACCGTCTGAACGCCCTGCCTTTCGTTGAAGATGCCAGTGTCGAGCGGCGTTTTTCCGGCGTGATTATCGTGCGTCTGACCGAACGGCCGCCTTTCGCGGTCTGGCAGCACAAAGGACAGTTCATTCTCATCGACCGTGAGGGTAATCCGGTGCCGGACAAAGGGATAACCAGCAAGGATGCGAAAGCATTCATGCAGCTTCCACTTGTTGTGGGCGAAGGAGCCGAGCACGGCGCGGCAGAACTTCTGGATGCCATGGCCAAAACGCCGGATGTGGAGGCCCACATGACGGCCGCGACACTGGTAGGGGGCCGTCGCTGGACCCTGACCCTGAAGGACGGCGCTTCCGTGTATCTGCCAGAAGCCGCCGAACCACAGGCCCTGACGCGCCTCGAAGAGCTCCAGAAGCGTTTCGGCCTGCTGGACCGCCCCGTTGAAATCATCGACCTGCGATTGCCCGACCGGCTGACCATAAGGGAAAAGCCCGCGCCTGCCGCTCCCCCGACAACCGATGCCCCGGCCCCCTCCGAAGCGACGCCCTCACCTGCTTCTCACGAAACAAAGGGTGCCCAGAAGGCCGAGCCGATGAAGAAGTCGGGAGGCACGGCGGAAGGACATGACCATGCAGCGATGCCTCATGGCGACGCACCTGTGAGCAGCCCGCGCGCTCCGTCCCAGAAGCATGAGAACGAACACGCCGACAACAACGAGGGAGTCCTTCCATCATGAACGATCTGATCGTTTCCGGGCAGTCCTCCCCGTCTTCAGGCACAGCGAAAACGGGACGGCTCCGGGGCAGTGAGCGGCAGAAGCCCCATGAACCGGGAGGCAGCCTGCTGAACGCTTCCGATGGACGACCGGAACCGCGCGCCTGGCGGAGCGGACTGGTGGGCGTGCTCGACATCGGCTCGACGAAGATCACCTGCCTGATCGGTAAGGGCGAACCGAACGGCACGCTCCGTGTGCTGGGTCATGGGTGGCTCCGCTCCAGTGGCGTGAAAAGCGGCGCGATTGTCGATCTGAAAGCAGCCGAAGCCATCATCCGGCATGTTGTCGGGAATGCGGAACGCGAAGCGGAACGGTCACTCGACAAGGTGGTGGTGAACCTGTCCTGCGGACAGCCCGAGAGTCGCCTGTTCAATGTCCACTGGCCTATCGGTGGCCGGGAAATCACGGATGCGGACATCCGTCGCATCGTCACGGAAGGACGCATGAAGGCGCAGTCCGAAGGACGGGCGGTCATTCACACACTCCCGCTCGATTTCGCCGTGGACGAGACCGACGGTGTGACCGATCCACGGGGACATCTCTGCGAACAGTTGCGCGCCCGTCTGCATGTCATCGATTCTTCGTCGACGGCCCTCCGGACTCTCGACGCGCTGCTGGGGCGGGCTGAACTGAAGCTCGACGCACTCGTTTCCGCCCCGCTGGCGTCCGGTCTGGCCGTCACCAATGCCGACCAGCGACAGGTCGGCACGACGGTGATCGAAATGGGTGGCGGCACCACGTCACTGGCCGTTTTCGCAGACGGACAGTTGCTTCACACGGCCCAGATCGGCATCGGCGGTGAACATGTTACGCGGGATATTGCGCGGGGTCTGGGGACGTCTACAGACAATGCTGAACGCCTGAAGACGATGCACGGCCACGCGGACCTGTCGGCTGACGATGACGGCGTCACCATACGGATTGAACGACAGGGCAGCGACATGCCGAGCTTCGAAGCCATTCCCCGCGCCGTTCTGGGTGACATCATCCGTCCCCGGATCGAGGAAACGTTTGAACTCGTCAGGGATCGTCTGGACAGTGCCGGACTGGGTCATCTCGCGGACGGACGGGTCATCCTCTCCGGTGGTGGCTCATTGCTGGATGGCGTCGGCTCCGTCGCAGCCCGTATCCTGAACCGTCATGTTCGCCTTGGGCGCCCGCATAATGTCAGCGGACTGCCCGAAGAATGTGCCGCAGCCAGTTTTGCAACGACCGTTGGTCTGCTGACATGGGCGGCTTCGGCTGAACGCCCTTTTGGGGACATAGAATTCACCGAGGAACGTCCGACCGGCTTTTTAAGCCGTCTTGTCTCTTTCATTCGGGATCGCGTCTGACACGGCATTATCAATATGTTTATAGTGTTGGATAAATTTTCATTCACAGCCCGAGTCGCGCGATATACCATGGCGGCTCTTCCGCGCCTGTCTCGTCCAAGGAAGCGTAAATGACTCTTAACCTCACCGTCCCGCCGCAAAACCATTCAGATTTCACACCGAAGATTACAGTGATCGGCGTCGGGGGTGGCGGCACGAACGC
Organism: Acetobacter conturbans; assembly: GCF_011516755.1. Taxonomy (GTDB): domain Bacteria; phylum Pseudomonadota; class Alphaproteobacteria; order Acetobacterales; family Acetobacteraceae; genus Acetobacter; species Acetobacter conturbans. Next base: position 86,177 of record NZ_WOSY01000011.1, read on the forward strand.
TGTCGACAACATGATTCTTGCCGATCTGAAGGGTGTTGAGTTCGTTGTCGCAAACACCGATGCGCAGCAGCTTTCCAGCAGCCGCGCGGATCGCCGCATCCAGCTTGGCCCGCACCTGACGCAGGGTCTGGGTGCTGGTGCAAAGCCGGAAATCGGGCGCGCGGCGGCGGAAGAGGCGGCGGACGAACTGTCACGCCAACTCGAAGGCTCGCACATGGTCTTCGTGACGGCGGGAATGGGTGGTGGAACAGGCACGGGCGCGGCTCCGATCGTTGCGCGTATGGCCCGCGAGCGCGGCATCCTGACGGTCGGCGTGGTCACGAAGCCCTTCAGCTTCGAAGGCCCCCGTCGCGCCAAGGCCGCAGAAGAGGGAATCACCGAGCTTCAGCAGTATGTCGACACGCTGATCGTCATTCCGAATCAAAATCTTTTCCGCATGGCCAATGAACGCACGACCTACAAGGACGCGTTCAAAATGGCCGACAACGTCCTTTACATGGGCGTTCGTGGTGTCACCGACCTCATGGTGGCGCCGGGCCTCGTCAACCTCGATTTCGCCGATATCCGCACGGTCATGGCCGAGATGGGCAAGGCGATGATGGGCACGGGCGAAGCCGAAGGCGAAGATCGTGCACGTCTGGCCGCAGAAGCCGCGATTTCGAACCCGCTGCTGGAAGACACGTCCATGGCTGGCGCACGCGGGCTGCTGATCAACATCACGGGCGGCGATGACCTCACCCTGTTCGAGGTCGATCAGGCCGCCAACCGCATTCGCGAGGAAGTGGCCGAGGATGCGAACATCATCTTCGGTTCGGCCATCGATCCGGACCTGAACGGCAAGATCCGCGTTTCCGTCGTGGCGACCGGCATCGACATGCCGTCCTCGAAAAACGAGGTCGTCGAGGAACCGCAAGCGCAGCCCGAAATGGCTCCCCAGCAGGCGAATGCGACGGGCGCCCAGCAACCTCCCATGTTTGGGAACGCTCAGCAGGCGCACGCTTCGGCAGCAAACCCGGCCTCTCATCCCGTTGGCCAGCCGCAGCGGCCTGCACCAAACTTCAGCCCGAACGTCACACCTGCGCAGTCTCACAACGCAACAGGCGAGGCCGCCGGTCGTGGAGCATCGCCACGGGACGGGCTGTTCACGGCCACGCATCGCCCTGCTGCGCCCCGCGCTCCCGAGCCGCCGCCGTCCCGCAGTCTTTTCGGCCTGATGACCGGCGTTCTCCGTCGTCCGAGCGAGCCGCGCCAGCAAGAGCCCGCGCCTCAGGTGACGCCTGCACCGCGTCCCGAACAGGAAGGCCCCACCGTCCGTCCGACCCAGGCCGATGACGGTGGACTGGATATTCCGGCATTCATGCGCCGCCAGTCCTGAAACAACCGCGTTACCCGGCGTTACAGAAAACCGGAGCTCTAGGGCTCCGGTTTTTCTTCGTCTGAAGAAATCCGTTCTCCGGCCAGCTGTGGCTTAAATGTCACTGGTAATAGGACGCAATAAACATTGACTGGAACCCTGAAGGTCATCGGGTATTTTAACTGACAAAATCAGGTTCAAAGAACCATCAGTCAGGTCGAGAGAATATCAATGGAAAGCTTCAGTCCTGATCCCGTCGCTCTACTCGAAAGGGAAGACGAAGGATTTTCGTCAATGCTTCAGGATATTGCTTCCTTCCCGAGATCATCAAAATCGACACCGACGGTGACAGCTCTTCAGACCACTCTGCGGTTTCCCATTACATGCGCAGGCGTTGGGCTGCACACCGGTCGCAATATCACCTTGCGGATAGAACCCGCCCCAGCCAGCACCGGCGTCGTCTTTCACCGAATCGATATTGCGGGAACACCCATTCCGGCCCGTTACGATCACGTCGTGGAAACACGCCTCAGCACGGTCATTGGCAGTAAAGACGACCACCGCAACCGTGTAGCAACCATTGAGCATCTGATGGCGGCCCTCTCAGGCAAGGGCATCGACAATGCCCGTATTTTTCTGGATGGGCCGGAAGTGCCTGTTCTGGACGGCTCATCTGCGGATTTCCTTTTCCTTCTGGATTGTGCGGGCCGGGTCAAACTGGAGCAGCCCCGCCGGGAAATCGAGATTCTGAAGCCTGTGCGCGTGCAGGAAGGCAGCGTCTTCGCTGAACTTCTGCCTAATGCCAGAAACGAGCTGTCTCTTTCGATGACCATCGACTTCCCTGCCCGTGCCATCGGGCGGCAGAGTCTGGGAATCACGCTTGATGAAGCCGCCTTCCGCAAGGAAGTCTCATTCTGCCGCACCTTCACCAACCGACAGGAAATCGACGCCCTGAGAGCGGCCGGACTGGCGCTTGGCGGTTCGCTGGAGAATGCGATCGTCGTCGACGAAGAAAAAGTGCTGAACCCGACAGGCCTTCGCGCACGCGATGAGTTCGTCCGCCACAAGCTTCTGGACGCGGTTGGCGATCTCTTTCTGGTCGGCGCGCATCTCCGCGGCCGGTTTGTCGGGCACAAGTCAGGTCATCATCTTAACAATATGTTGCTGCGGACTCTGATGGCTGACATCTCGGCCTGGCGGGAACTTCCCCCCGCAAGTGGCATCGCCTCATCCCGTCAGGCGGCATGATCGCGCTTTCAGTGTTCGGGCGTGAATGATGTCCGAAGGGTCATGGAACGGACAGAACATCTTTCCGTCGATTTATTCCGTGCTATAACGCGGCCAGTAAAACGAACACGACAGACAGTGAGTTGATACGTGCCGCAGCAGCCAATCTCGCGCATCCGCCCCAGAGTGTCGTCGAGGCTGGTGTCCCTTACCGCGTACAGTTCCGTTCTGCTTCTGTCGGGATGCTCGCTCTTCAAGACCACTCCGCAGGAAAAACCCTCGCAGACGATCGCATCCGCCGACACGCTGTATAACAACGGTATCGATGCGCTCCGCACCCAGCGTTACAGTGTTTCCGCGATGCAGTTCGAAACGCTGCAGCAGAACTATCCCTATTCCGGATATACGGCGAACTCCCAGCTGATGGCGGGTTACGCCTACTATCTTCAGAATAAATATCCTGAAGCCGCGCAACAGCTCGATCGCTTCATCGAACTCCATCCGACAAGCCCGGACGCGGCTTACGCCTTCTACCTGATGGCGCTCTGCTATTATGAGCAGATCGGCGACGTCTCGCGCGACCAGCAGATGACCGCCGAAGCGATGTCACGGCTTGAAGACGTCATCGCCCGCTTTCCGCAGACAAAATACGCACGTGACGCCCAGCTGAAGATCGACCTCTGCCGCGACCATCTCGCAGGCAAGGAGATGCTGGTCGGACGCTATTATCAGCAGCAGCGAGCGTATCAGGCCGCAGTTGGCCGCTATCAGCGCGTGGTGCAGGACTTCCAGACCACGAACCATGTGGCTGAAGCACTGGACCGTCTGGTCGAAGTCTATCTCAACCTTGGCCTGACGGATGAAGCACGCCGCACCAGTGGTGTGCTGGCGTATAACTATCCGGACAGCAAATGGTATCGTTACGCCTATAGCAACCTGAAAGAATATCACCTTCTTTCGAACAGGACGCCCGTGCCGGGCAAACTGATTGCCTCCCCGGCTGTCTCGACAGCAAGCCCGGCCCAGTCGGCAGCTCACGGCATCGGGCGTGCTGACGCGCCACCGTCCCTGTCCGCCGCGCCTGTTGCGCCGGTTTCGGCCAGCCAGCTTTCCAACGGCACGAACGATGATGGCTCGACGCTGACCAGCAATCTTGCTCACCCCGGAGTTCCTGCTTCGGAGAGAGGCGCACGCAACTCTTCTCACTGATGCATCCATGCAGAAGAACGGCAGGCTTTCGATCGTAGCAATTCACAGGCACGGTCAGCGCCTGCCGTTTTTCACAATTGCCAGTCCCCCTATCAGGCTGAGCAGGACCGGAGACTGCCGGAAGACAGAACGGAGCGAATGTCCGTCATGCTGAGTTTTCTTTCCATACGCGACGTTGTCCTGATCGAAACTCTGGAGCTTTCCTTTCATCCCGGCCTGACGGCCCTCACCGGTGAAACCGGTGCAGGTAAATCCATTCTTCTCGACAGCCTGGGGCTGGCTCTGGGGGAGCGCGCCAATGCACGTCTCATCCGGGCAGGCGCGAGCGAAGCCCGGGTTACGGCCAGTTTTGAGGTTCCGGGAAAACATCCGGTCAGGGAACTCCTTTCCGAACAGGATATTTCCGCCGACACCGACGAGGCGCTGATCCTGCGTCGCACGATCGGAGCCGATGGCCGGTCCCGGGCATGGGTGAACGACCAGCCGATCGGCGTCGGCCTCCTGCGCCGCATCGCCGCAATGCTGGTCGAGATTCAAGGGCAGCACGAGCAGATGGGTCTCGCCGACCCGACCACGCACCGTGATCTGCTTGATGCTTTCGGCGTCCCCGTCACACTCAGGAGCAAAACGACCTCTCTTTATAAAGCATGGCGGGAAGCCTGCCAGACGCTGGAAATCGCCCGCAAGGACATTGCCTCCGCCGCCCGCGAGGAAGAATGGCTGCGTCACACCATTGAGGAACTGTCTTCACTGGCACCGCAGTCCGATGAGGAAACGGCTCTCGCCACACAGCGTCAGGCGCTCCAGCGCAACGAACGCCGTAGCGAAGCCGTCGCCGCGGCCCTGTCGGAACTGACCCCACGGGACCGTCGTAATTCCGGACCCGCCGCCGCGCTTCGCGCCGCCAGTCGCGCCCTCCACAGGCTGCTCCCCCCACCCGGTCGCGACACCGACGATGCCGATACGGAGTTTGGTCAGCAGCAGGCTGGCGCGCAGGAAGCCCTTCAGGCGCTGGACAATGCGGAAGCAGCTCTCGCGGACGCCGAGTCCCTGCTGACACGACTGGTGGCGGATCAGGAAGCCGACCCGCGCCTGCTGGAGCAGGTGGAGGAACGCCTGTTCGCACTGAGGGCCGCAGCCCGCAAATTCGAAACATCTGTTTCCGATCTGCCCGATCTTCTGCAACGCCTGTCAGCGCGTCTGGATGCCCTCGAAACCGGCACAGCCCGGCTTGAAGCGCTCGAAATCGCGGCTGTCGAAGCGAAACAGGCGTACGTCGCGGCGGGTGAAGATCTGTCCGCACAGCGCGCCAAAGCAGCCCGCAAACTGGAAACGGCCATCATGGCCGAACTGAAGCCTCTCAAGCTCGAACGCGCCCGGTTTGTCGCCGAATTCTCACCGCTTTCCGAAGAACAGTGGAGCCCGGCTGGACTGGAACAGGTCACCTTCCTGCTGGCCGCCAATCCCGGCCAGCCACCCGGCCCACTGGGCAAGGTCGCATCGGGCGGCGAACTGTCGCGGCTCATGCTGGCCATCCGGCTTGTGCTGGCAGGCCGGTCACCAATCGGCACGCTGGTGTTCGATGAAATCGATTCCGGCGTGGGTGGCGCCACGGCGGCGGCGATTGGCGAGCGCCTCCACAGGCTGGCTCAGGACATGCAGATTCTGGCAGTGACCCATTCCCCGCAGGTGGCGGCGGCGGCAGATCATCATCTCCGCATCGGTAAGCTGGTGAAGAACGGACAGACACAGACCAGCGCGGCTCCCCTTCCCGCTCCCGCCAGGAGGGAGGAAATCGCCCGGATGCTGGCCGGTGACGTGGTAACGGATGCGGCGCGCGCCGCTGCCGAGAGCCTGCTGGAGAAAAAATAATGGAAACGGAGCATATTCCGGTCGAGCAACTGGATGGCCCGCAGGCTCAGGCGGAACTCGCACGTCTGTCCGCCCTCATCGCTCGGCTGAACCATGCTTACCACACAGAAGACGCACCCGAAGTTTCGGATGCCGCGTTCGATGCCCTGCGGCGGCGCAATGAAGAGATCGAGAACCGTTTTCCCCAGATGATCCGCATGGACAGCCCCCGCTTTCAGGTTGGTGCTGCTCCCGAGGGAAATTTCAAAAAGCACAGACATCTCGCTCCGATGCTGTCGCTCGACAACGTGTTCGATCAGACCGAATTCGAGGAGTTTGTGCGGCGTGCCGTGCGCTTCCTTGGCCTTGATGACGAGCAGACTGCCGCACTCACTTTTGTCGCCGAACCGAAGATCGACGGTCTCTCGATCAGCCTGACCTACGAGAACGGACGCTTCGTACGCGGCACCACGCGCGGGGACGGGACAGAGGGTGAGGATGTCACCGCCAACCTGAAAACCCTGAAAAATCTGCCACTCCGTCTGAAAACGGGCGCGCCGGACCTGATCGAAATCCGGGGAGAAGTCTTCCTCGGCAAGCAGGAATTTCTCGCTATCAATGCCACGCAAGAGGCCGCAGGAGGCAAAATATTTGCCAATCCGCGCAATGCCGCCGCCGGTTCGCTCAGGCAACTCGATCCGAAGGTCACGGCGCGGCGTCCTCTGGCGCTGTTCGCTTATGCGATGGGCTTCTCGTCACAGCCTGCCGCCCCGACACACTGGGCCTATCTGGAGCAACTCCGCGAATGGGGCTTTACGGTCAATCCGCTCTCCACGCGCCTGTCCGGAACAGCGGAGGCTGAGCCATTCTTCGAAAAAATGGCCCGGGAACGTGCCGAACTGCCTTATGACATCGATGGTGTAGTCTACAAGATTGATGATCTGACCCTACAGGAACGTCTGGGTTTCGCCGGACGCGCTCCGCGCTGGGCTACTGCCTGGAAGTTCCCAGCGGAACAGGCCGTGACGCGCCTTGTGTCGATCGAAGTGCAGGTCGGACGGACGGGGGCCCTGACGCCAGTGGCAAATCTGGAGCCGGTGAATGTCGGCGGGGTGATCGTCTCCCGCGCAACGCTGCACAATCAGGATGAGATTGAGCGCAAGGACATTCGCGTCGGGGATCTGGTGCAGATCCAGCGGGCTGGCGATGTCATCCCGCAGGTCGTGGCCGTCATACCGGAAGACGGTCGTGAACGGCACGCCCCCTTCGCCATGCCGAGCCACTGCCCTGCCTGCGGGGCCTCCGTGGAGCGGATTCCCGGTGAAGCCGTCACCCGCTGCACAGGCGGCCTCACCTGCCCGGCACAGGTCGTCGAGCGGCTGATACACTTTGTCTCACGCACCGCTTTCGACATTGATGGGCTGGGTGAGAAGAGCATCACCGAATTCCATGAAATCGGACTGGTGCAGGCACCCTGCGACATATTCCGCCTCCCCGAGCATGAGGCAGAGATCGCAAAGCGCGAAGGCTGGGGTGCGACCTCGGCGCGAAAGCTGACAAAGGCCATTGAGGCAAAGCGCACAATCAGCCTTCCCCGTTTCATCTATGCGCTCGGCATCAGACGGGTGGGCGAAAACAACGCGAAACTTCTGGCCCGGCATTACGGATCTTTCACTGTCTTGCGGGAACGCATGGAGGCAGCCCGGATCGTAGGGTCCGAAGCACGGCAGGAACTGGGCGAAATCACCGGTATCGGCATGGCCATCGCCGATGAAATTGTCGGCTTTTTCGCGGAACCCCACAATCAGGCGACACTCGACGATCTTCTGTCCTATTTGACGATCGAGGACGAAATCGTTGAGGCGGGGGGGCGGCTCTCGGGAAAGGTCATCGTGTTCACGGGTTCGCTGACCACTATGACACGCCCGGAAGCGAAAGCTACGGCGGAGCGGTTGGGGGCGAAAGTCACTGACAGTGTTTCGAAGAAGACGGATCTGGTGGTTCTGGGTGCTGAAGCGGGGTCCAAGGCGCGCAAGGCGCAGGAACTGGGCATCGACACGGTGGATGAGGCGGGCTGGCGGGAACTGGCGGAATTGCCTCCGGCGTGAGGCCGCCGGAACATGCGGTAAGGCATCTCCAAATTCCGGAATATTAACTTAAAGCGAATTGCCGAAACATCCATTCCCTGCCATGATGCTGATCCCGGGAATGGATCAACAACTATAATAACATAATTCCCCGCGGACCGAATTCAGGCCTGCTTTTCCCGGGAAGAAATGTGGGCTGGGATCGCCGCGCTCGGAGAGCGTTGGTCATGACGAAATGGGTATACAACTTCGGTGGCGGCCTGAACGAAGGCGGTGCCGGATTGCGCAATCTGCTGGGTGGCAAAGGTGCCAATCTGGCGGAAATGGCTTCGATCGGACTGCCAGTGCCTCCGGGGTTCACCATCACCACCGAAGTGTGCTCGGCTTATTACGAGAACAGTAATAACTATCCGGCCGATCTTGCTCAGCAGGTGGCTGGAGCGCTGCATCGTATCGAAAAATCCGTTGGTCTCGTCTTTGGCGATTCCAATGCGCCCCTGCTTGTGTCCGTCCGCTCGGGCGCACGGGTCTCCATGCCGGGCATGATGGACACCGTCCTCAATCTCGGCCTCAACGACGAAACGGTGGAAGGTCTTGCCGCCTCGTCCAAGGACGAGCGTTTCGCGTGGGACAGCTATCGCCGTTTCATCCAGATGTATGGCTCCGTGGTGATGGGCGTTCCGCACCATCGCTTCGAAGACCTTCTGGAACAGGCCAAGCACGGGCTTGGCGTCACCGACGACACAGCCATCACGGCCTCCGACTGGCGCGAGATCGTCAGAGACTACAAGGAAGTCGTTCAGAAAGAGACCGGCAAGCCGTTTCCGAATGATCCGCAGGAGCAACTGTGGGGGGCGATCAGCGCCGTATTCGGTTCGTGGATGAATCCACGCGCCAATACCTATCGTAAACTGCACGAGATTCCGGCCAGTTGGGGCACCGCCGTCAATGTACAGGCGATGGTCTTCGGCAACATGGGCGATGACTGTGCAACCGGTGTCTGTTTCACACGCGATCCGTCCACTGGCGAAAACATTTTCTACGGCGAATATCTGGTCAACGCGCAGGGCGAAGACGTGGTGGCGGGTATCCGCACGCCACAGCCAATGGCCGCCGGTCGCGCGTCTCCTGACCAGTCTCCCATGGAGAAGGTTCTGCCGGCAGCTTATGAGGAACTCATGCGTGTGCGTGATATCCTCGAAAAGCATTACCGCGACATGCAGGACATCGAGTTCACTGTGCAGAGCAACACGCTCTACATGTTGCAAACCCGTTCCGGTAAGCGCACGGCAGCGGCGGCCCTCAAGATCGCCATCGATATGGCGCGTGAGGGTCTGATCACGCAGGACGAAGCCATCCAGCGCGTTCCGCCTGCTTCCCTCGACCAGCTCCTGCATCCGACGCTTGATCCGAAAGCGGAAAAGAATCTCTTCACGCGTGGCCTGCCCGCCTCTCCGGGTGCTGCCACAGGCGTGATCGTGTTCTCCGCCGAAGAAGTCGAGGACCGTGCCGCAAAGGGAGAGGATGTAATCCTCGTCCGGATCGAAACGTCACCTGAAGACGTGCACGGCATGCATGCGGCCCGGGGTGTTCTGACAACCCGCGGTGGCATGACCTCGCACGCGGCGGTCGTGGCGCGTGGCATGGGACGTGTCTGTGTGGCGGGTGCCGGTGGCATCACGGTCGACTACAAAGCCCAGACGATGACGGCAGGCAATGTGACGCTGAAGGGTGGTGACTGGATCACGCTCGATGGCGGCAACGGTGCTGTCTATGTCGGCAAGGTTTCGACCATCCCCCCCACTCTCTCGGGCGATTTCGGTACCCTGATGGGCTGGGCCGACGATGTCCGTCGTCTTCGCGTCCGCGCCAATGCCGAAACACCTGAAGATGCCGAGACGGCCCGCCGCTTCGGTGCCGAGGGAGTCGGTCTGAGCCGGACGGAGCATATGTTCTTCGGCCCGGATCGTATCGGTTTCGTGCGTCAGATGATCATGGCGGACGATACCGAGACCCGGAAGACGGCCATCGCGGCGCTCCTGCCCTTCCAGCGGGACGATTTCACCAAAATCTTCCGTATCATGAGCGGCCTGCCCGTCACGATCCGTCTGCTTGACCCACCGCTGCACGAGTTCCTGCCGCATGGTGAGGCCGAGCTTGAGGAAGTCGCCAAGGCAATGGGTCAGCCTGTCGAAGCCCTCCGCGCACGTCGTTCGGCTCTCTCTGAAGCCAATCCCATGCTCGGTCATCGTGGGTGCCGCCTCGGAATCTCCTACCCGGAGATCTATGCGATGCAGGTTCGGGCCATCATCGAAGCGGCGATCGCCGTCTCGAAGGAGACCGGAAAAGCCATCGTGCCGGAAATCATGATTCCACTTGTGGGCATGAAGACGGAGCTGGAGGTCACGCGCAAGACGGCTGAAGCCGAAGTCGTGACCGTCTTCAAAGAACAGGGCACCACCCTCGAATATCTGATCGGCACCATGATCGAACTGCCGCGTGCGGCAATCACGGCGGGTCAGATTGCTGAGGTTGCGGACTTCTTCTCGTTTGGCACCAACGACCTGACGCAGACGACGCTCGGCCTCTCCCGTGACGATGCCGGTTCGTTCCTCCCTTACTATGTGGATCACGGGCTCCTGCCGAAAGACCCGTTCGTGTCCATCGACCGCGAAGGCGTCGGCGCACTGGTCCGCATGGGTGTGGAAGGTGGTCGCAAGACAAAGCCGAACCTGAAGCTCGGCGTCTGTGGCGAACATGGCGGCGATCCGGACTCCATCGCCTTCTTTGAAAGCGTCGGTCTGGATTACGTGTCCTGCTCGCCGTTCCGTGTGCCTGTGGCCCGTCTGGCCGCAGCGCAGGCTACACTTGCCGCCCGGAAGGAAAAGGCTACTTCATAAAACTGTTCCGACAGTTGGACGTAGCAAATGGGGTGTTCCTTCGGGACACCCCATTTTTATTATTCTCCCTGTTCTCCGGATATTGAAATACTCCCGGAAACCGGATGGTCAGTTCCGATGTTTTACAAAAGACTGATGGAACATGCCTCTTTCACACAGGTCCAGACATGACAAAACGCAGCATCTATCTTCATCTGGTCTCGGGCGGGATCGGGCAGACTCTGGACTCCCTTGCAAAAGCCTGCGGACCCCATTTTCCCGACGTCGAATTTCAGATCCGTCACTGGAATCTCGTACGCAGCCACACGCAGTTGCGGCGGGTGATGATGGGCATTGCTCAGGAACCCGGCCCGGTCCTCTCCTCCCTGGCAGATTCCGGCCTTCAAAAAGATCTTGAAGATGGTTGCACTCGGGTCGGCGCCCAGTTGCTGGATGTCATGGACAACACCTTGGTCTTTCTGGAGAGCGTGACGGGGACACAGGCGGCGGACGGGAAAGCTGGTGCCCAGTACATCATGGATGCCAATTATTTCCGTCGCATCGACGCCATGCATTATGTCATCGAGCATGACGATGGGCAGCAGACCCGGGAACTGAAGGATGCAGATGTCGTGCTCGTGGGTGTTTCCCGCGCCTCGAAAACCCCGACTTGCTTCTATCTTGCCAACAAGGGCATCAAGGCCGCCAACGTGCCGCTCGTGCCGGACACACCGTTGCCGCCGGAATTGTTCGAGTTGAAAGTCCCCGTCATCGGCCTGACGATCGCCCCGGAAGCCCTTATTGAAATCCGCCGGACACGTCTGAACACCATGGTCCCGACCAAGCACCACACAGGGGGCGTATCCCTGCGTCAGACAAGCTACATTGATCCGGACGAGGTGCGGAGCGAGCTGCTCTGGGCCAAACGGCTCTGCGGGCGCCACGGATGGCCGATCATCGACATCACCCGCCGCTCAATCGAGGAAACCAGCGCGGCCGTTCTGGATATTCTTGAACATCCCAACCCGATTTCGGCTCCCGGCTGAGAGAACCACGGTCGCTCACACTGACATGAAGGAGGCGGAGGGCGTCTTGTCCCTCGCCTTACTCTTCTTCCATGGAAGAGGCGTTGTGTCTTGGATCAAGACTGCGCCAGTCGCGTTCTTCAGGTGTTGCGGGATATTCAATAAAATCGTTGAGCTCGGTTGAGGCTTTCCAGCCATCTGGCGCATCGAGAATCTCGGCGTTTTCACCGAAGGCAAACCATGTATCGAGCGTCTCGCGTGAGGATGCGCCCGCTGCCCGACAGATCTCGATATTGTCGCGCACATAAGCCCGCGCGAAAGCGCTGGCATGTTCCAGATCCGGGAAACCCTTGATATCTTCGATGATGTTATCTTCAGCACCACCGGACAGGTCGAGCAGACGTACGACCCACCCGGTCGGCTGCGTGGCCTCCTGTGCTTCGGCAGCATTGTCCTCATCATCGATCATGCAAGAAACTCCTGTCTGTAACGGCTGTTTGTGGACATGACCTCAGCCGCGTGGCCGGTCGTCCCGATGCATCAGATTGCGGCGGTTTTCTTCCGCCCGGCGAAAGGAAGGAAGCAGGAACTCGCGTCCCACCTTGACGCTTTCCGATCCGTCATACGTCACGATGTCAGCCGTGGCGTAGGTTTCATTCCAGAGCTTGGGAATGAACGAACCCGTACCCACCACATCGATCGGCGCGCTGGCGTCCGCCATGCTGGCGCATTTGGTGACACCAAAGCCGGACGATACAACAATCTTCACCTTCTCGAACCCAGCCTGATCCAGCACTTCCCGCATCCGCCAGATCGCTGCGGCGGAAACGCCGGTTCCGATCAGATTGCGCAGTTCGCTTTCCGACCGATAGCGCCGGAGCGCATCCGGGACATAACGATCCAGCACCGCGTAGGATTCCTGAGGATCAAGCCCCTCGAGAAAACGTCCGCCATGCGTATCGAGACGCAGGCCCACACGGCCCGCCTCTGCGAGATCCTTGAACCGCCTGCAAACGGCCAGTCCGTCCGTAATCTCACGCCCGTAATAATCCACAAGCACTGTCAGATCCTTGTCGGGATAGACCTCATGGAACATTTCGGCCGCACGCAGCGTGGAACCGGCATAGCCGATCAGGGCATGCGGCATCGTTCCGAAACCATGAGTCTGGCCGAAAAAAGCGGCTGTCGCATCGTTCGCGCAGCCGACAAACCCGACAGCCCCTTCCTTCCGGGCCGTCCGGCTGCCGACGGATGCGCCGTACACCATCAGTTCCTGCATTTCATAACCGGCGCAATGGCGCGCCTCCATGGCGAGAAACTGCGCCTTGGGCAATGAAATGGCCATCTGGTAGGCGCGGTGAGCCGCCACGCAGCACGAGCCGATTTTCTGCAGCACGAGCGTTTCAAGATCGACGAGATGGGAGAAGAACCCGGTGATATAGAGCAGGGGCTCACCCGCTCCCACCCATTCGCCTTCCGGGAACACCGGCTCGACGAGGATCTCGATCCCGCGTTCGTGGGCGATGTTTTTCAGCCATTGCTCGACCATGGCCGTCGCCGACAGCACCGGTCTGCGGACGAAAACGGCATAGGTGACCACACAATCCCCAAAGCGGGTGACTATGGCCTTGGTGCGGTTGAAATAACTGTCTGTGCGCGCCCTGATCGCCGCGTCATCGACGGGGGCAGCGCAAAACGACGATTCCACCCCTGCTGCCGATGCGGTTTCCGAATACGACGAGGGGTTACTCTGAGAGGGAGTAGATACCACGACCAGCCCTTTCGCTAGGCACCGCGAGAAAATGCAATGTCGCATGTGACCGGAGTGAGGGGCATGCGACAACCCCATTCCCCCACATGAAAGGCCTCATCGGAGTGGAACGCACCGTTTTGTGACGAAGGTAGGGACCTTCGCCACAAAAGGCTCCGATGAAGTTCAGAGAGCCTTTTTCAGACTGCGGGCGCGCGAATTGAGTTCCTCGGCAATGAGAAACGCCAGTTCGAGCGACTGCTCGGCATTGAGACGCGGATCACAGAACGTCTCATACCGCGCCCCGAGATCGTGCTCGGTGAGCTGATGTGCGCCACCGACACACTCGGTCACGTCCTGCCCCGTCATTTCCATGTGAACGCCACCCGGCACCACACCCTCGGCCGTCAGGATATCGAAGAACCCCTGCACTTCCGTCAGGATCGCCTCGAACGACCGGGTCTTCACGTTGGTCGCCGTGGAAATCGTGTTGCCGTGCATGGGATCGGACATCCACGTCACGGTGCGACCCGTTCCCTTCACGGCCCGGACCAGCGACGGCAGGTGATCCTGAACCTTTGTCGCGCCCATGCGGGAGATCAGGGTGATACGACCCGCTTCATCCGCGGGGTTGAGGATTTCGAGCAGGTTTTCCAGCGCATCGATCTGCGTCGTCGGTCCGACCTTGATGCCGATCGGGTTGCGCACGCCTCGAAGGAATTCGACATGAGCACCCTCCGGCTGACGGGTGCGATCACCGATCCACAGGAAGTGAGCCGAACAGTCGTACCATTCGCCGGACGTGGAATCGACACGGGTGAACGCCTGCTCATACTGAAGCAGAAGTGCCTCGTGGGAGGTGTAGAACTCCGTCTCGTCGATCTGCGGCGCAGTCACGGAGTTGATCCCGCAGGCACCCATGAACGCCAGCGTCTCGTCGATACGCTCGGCAAGGGCCCGGTAGCGTTCGGCAAGCGGAGAGCGCTCGACAAAGCCGAGATTCCAGCGATTGACGCGATGCAGATTGGCGTAACCGCCCCGCGAGAACGCACGCAACAGGTTCAGCACGCTGGCGGACTGGAAGTAGGCCGTTTCCATCCGCACGGGATCAGGAATGCGATCCGCTGCGGTGAAAGCGGGTCCGTTGATGATGTCGCCCCGGTAGGACGGCAGCGAAACACCATCGATCGTTTCCGTGTCCGACGAACGCGGCTTGGCATACTGTCCGGCGATGCGGCCGATCTTCACCACAGGCACTTTCGCGCCGAAGGTCAGGACCACCGCCATCTGAAGCAGAACGCGGAATGTGTCGCGGACGAAGTCGGCGGAGAACTCCGAGAAGCTCTCGGCACAGTTGCCGCCCTGCAGCACGAACGCCTTTCCCGAGGCGGCCAGAGCCAGATGCTCGCGCAGACGCCGGGCTTCTCCGGCGAAAACCAGCGGAGGATAGCGGTGCAGACGCGCTTCGACGGCCTTCAGGGCCGCGTCATCCGGATAAGTCGGCACCTGCTTGATGGGAAATGACCGCCAGCTCTCCGGCGACCAGTTCGCAGCCGCTGAACTGGCTGTCCGAAGGGATGCAGAAGGGCTGAGCGTGACACTCATGGTCGATTCCTGTCGATGCTTGTGCCGGGGCGCAGGCCGTCCGGCATGTTTCTGTAAAGCTGAGGTGGAAGGGACCGCTGTGAAGCGGGGTGCAGATTATGGCGGAGATTGGCCTGAAGTGCAAAATGAGAGGCCCCACTCCTTCCCGCAAGCCCCTGACACGCCGATCAGAACAAGACTGACCTTAATATTTTGTCTCGCTCCTCACCCGGCATCGTCGATATAGCGCCGCCGGACATGCGCGAGATAGGCTTCCGCACCCAGATTGCTGCCGGTCGCTTCCCTGACGATGGTTTCCGTCGAGACGCTGCTGGCCCGTTCGTGAACCGCCTTGCGAAGCCAGCCCAGCAACGACGTGAAATCGCCCTTCGCGATCCCGTTATCCAGATCAGGCACAGCCGCGCGCGCTGCCGCGAACAGTTGCGCCGCCGTCAGCGCACCCAGCGCGTAGCACGGGAAATAGCCCCACAGACCAAGCGGCCAGTGAATATCCTGAAGACAACCGCGCCGGTCATCCGGAACCTCCAGACCCAGCAGATCGCGAATACGTCCATTGAAAGCATCAGGCAGATCTTTCAGCGCCAGCTTTCCATCGATCATCGCCACTTCCAGTTCGTAACGGGTGAGGATGTGGGCCGGATACGTTACCTCATCCGCATCCACGCGAATGAAACCCGGCTCGACACGGGTCATGTGCCGATAGAGATTTTCCGCCCCCCATGAGTCGTTCGATCCAAACGCCTCCGCCATGACGGGCGCTGCGAATTCGGCAAAAGCACGGGACCGCGTGACCTGCATCTCCAGCAGCAGCGACTGGCTTTCATGCATGGTCATGCCGCGTGCGCGTCCGACGGGTTGCCCCATCCAGTCTTGCGGGAGGCCCTGCTCATACAGCGCATGACCTGTTTCATGCATGACGCCGAGGAAGGCCGGGAGAAAGTCATTCTCCTCATAACGGGTGGTGATGCGGACATCGCTGGTCGCGCCGCCACAGAACGGGTGGGCGCTCACGTCCAGCCGCCCGCGCGTCATGTCGAACCCCACACGCCGCATCATTCGCAGACCGAGTTGTTCCTGCGCCGGGATGGGGAACGGGGACTGGCCGACCTGCCCCACAGGCGGGCGGGCGGCCTGCGCGGCCAGAACATCCCTGATGAGGGACGGAAGCTCACGCGCCAGCGTGTCGAAAATCGGCGTGATCGTCGCCTGCGTCATGCCCGGGTCGAACCCGTCGAGCAGCGCGTCATAGGGTGACAGATTCAGCGCCTCGCCCACGGCGGCGGCGCTTTCGCGTGTCAGATCGAGCACCGTCTGGAGAGCTGGCAGCAGAGCCTTGAAGTCGCTGTCCTTTCTCGCCTGCCGCCAGACCATTTCCGCTTCCGACCCGGCTCTGGAAAGCGCCTCCACCAGATCCCCCGGCACCGCGACGGCTCGCGCATGGAGGCGGATCATCTCGTCCAGGTTCGCCTGCCGCCACGGGTCGCCCTCCGCGTCCGCCCGGTTCAGCTGATCGGCCACTTCGGGTTTGGTCAGCATTTCATGCTGGAGGCCGCTGAGTGTCGCCATGACGGTGGCGCGACGACCGGCAGCGCCGACAGGCATCATGGTGTCACGGTCCCATGAAAGAATGCCGCCGGCATCTTCCAGCGAGGAAATGCGGCCGAAGAGACGATGCACGCTGTCATAGGCACTCATGAAGAGGCTCCCGTTAGATCAAGGAGGAGGAAGTATGCCGGGTGATGGTGTATTTGGCGACAACAGCGACATCAGACAATGAGAAGGCTGCCTGCGACGGGAATCTTCTGTGACAACAGGACGATAGCGAACCGGAACCGCTGATTTCCAGTGCACACTCTATTCACCTCCTCCTTCACCGCTGATATCTCTGCGCCGGACTTTCCCCTTCTTCGCGAGGTCAGACCGCCCGCAGACCACAGCATAAGGAAGATGAGTGGATGAACATTATGGGCTGCCCGCCGGAATGATGCGTCTATCGA
The DNA here is from genome assembly GCF_011516755.1 of Acetobacter conturbans. GTDB lineage: Bacteria > Pseudomonadota > Alphaproteobacteria > Acetobacterales > Acetobacteraceae > Acetobacter > Acetobacter conturbans. Next base: position 103,161 of record NZ_WOSY01000011.1, read on the forward strand.
TGATTCCGCTCCCTGAGACCGTCACCCACTTCCCTTCCGTATGGCGCCCCGCACCTGATGTTTGAATTTGGAAAACCTGAAAACGCGTGGCCTGCACCCCGCTATGCGAGAAGAGACATGCGCGGCATATCCCCGCTCTGGAGTCTGATTATCGCCTGCGTGGCGGGTGCTTTTGCCGGATGCGTGGCTGCTGGCATTTTATATGGTCTCGACCGGTCAGCCCTTTTCAGGACGCTTCAAATCCAGAGCGAACAGATTGCCGTGCTGACGGCACAAAGGGAGGCAGCGCAAGCCGAAGCGCGCGCCACACAGATTCAGGCGAATGCCGTCTGGAGAGACATCGACGACCGGACGCGTATCTGCCTCCAGAACGGCCTGACCGGAGCAGGCCGCGACTTCGAGATTCTGACCATCGCCGGAGATGCGGAGGCGGGTTACTTCGGAGACCAGATGCAGGCGACACTTGAAGCCATAAACAAGCAGGTTCGGCGCTCACAGGTTTTCTCCGCCGGCGGCGTCGCGGAATATTATATCTACAGCAGAGACCGTCTTGTCGGCCTTGCTGTTGCGCGCGCCCTGTCGGACTGCGGACTGTCATCCCGCGTCTCCCCCACCCGCATCGACGGAGCGGGCATCAGAGGCCCTGCGCCTTCGGGGTTTGACGACGCCGGAGCCATTCAGCTGTTCATCAACATGAAGAAAAAACCACACTACAACCGGCCCTGAAACTCAACGCTCCCTGAGAGCGGCGTTCGCCTCACTCATGACATTCCGGAAGGTGAGGTTGACGCGACACTCACCGGTCGCCGGATGCGTCATACGCGGCAATGGCGCAATGCCGTGAAAGACGAAACGCGAGGGGCCGCCCCACACCACGACATCGCCGTGAGACAGCCGGAAGCGCCGGACGGGGGCCTCCCGTGTCAGGCCGCCCCACAGAAACGTGGCGGCCACACCCAGAGACACGGACACGATGGGACTGTCGGGCGCATCCTCGTCCCGATCCTGATGCAGGGAAAGACGTGTGCCGTGGCGATAAAGATTGATCAGTCCCGACTGGAGCGGGGGGCGATCGAACCCGGCTCGTTCGGTGGCTGCCAGCACAAGCGCCCTGAAGACATCGGGCATCGGTGGCCAGGGTTGTGCGCTGTCCGGCTGCGTGCGGGTATAACGGTATCCCGAGCGATCCGAAGTCCAGCCATAGTCCCCGCAAGCCGTCATGCCGACCGACATACGGTGGCCTCCGGGGGTCACGAGATGCCGGAACGGGGCCTGTCGGACGATTGAACGAGTCGCATCCAGCAGGGCCGGAGCCTGCGGCAACGCCATACCGGGGAAAATAACCGCCCCTTCATCAAGGTGGATCGGTTCGGCGGCCTCGGGTGAATGCGCTTCCGGAAGATCGAACAGATCGGCTGTCATCACGCCTCTCGCTCAGGGGATTCCGCCCAAGGGATTGCGGCCTGCCCTGTGACATGCTGAGACGAAGAAACCGCCCGGCAGTCGTTGCGGTTGTAACATGGAACCCGCTGACTATAGAATGGGTGCTTGACCCTGACGATGGGTATCCGCCCAACAGCGCATGCTCCCGCCCTGAGAGATGATTTCGATGTTTGCTTCTACCCGCTTCACCGCTGTTTTTCCGGCTACAGCGCTGCTTGCCCTGATGATAACGGCAGGAATGACGGCCCCGACGCATGCCCACGCCCAGGAAAGCGGTGCGCTGGCCGGAGCGGAAATGATGTCGGGCGATCCGACGCGTGAGGATTCCAGCACTGCCGGACAGGCGTCGGGACGGCACGAAAATCTTCACGTCAAGGGACATCGCAAACTGCCGCCGGGCTATCAGGATGCGCCTTCGATGGATCTCACCCACGGTCCCGACCCGGAGCATGCCCAGCATGTGACCCGTGATGCCGTGACAGGGGCGGATCTTTCAAAGTTCGGTTCAGCCTATCAGGACACCGGCCCGACTGGCGGTGGCTCGCTGGGCGATTCCACGGGTAACGGATGGGTTTCCCCCCGCTGAAGTTTCCTGTGAGCCGTCTGAGAAAATTCTCAATGTCGCCAACGTTCAGTAAATCGGTCGCTCCCCTTCAAAGGGAGGCGTCATAAAACCGTAACCCTTGATTCGTCGCTTTTGGCCATCCCATACCGTAAACCGCTGGCAGGTTAACTAAGTATGTATGGATAGATGATGTCCCAGGCGACCCTGAACTCCGTGGCAGAGACACCGCCGCTTTCCCGCCCGGAGCTTGAAGGCGGCAATAAACCGCTTCATGTCTTCCTTTTCTTCGCCGTGCTTATCGGCGCCCTCGTCTTTGCTGCGTCCAGCATTCTGAGTGACATGCACGCGGCGAATGCGGGGCCTCTCGCCACCGGAACTTTCGTTCTTCTAGGCGTTGCTCTCATCATCGCCCTCGCCTTTGAATTCGTGAACGGCTTTCACGATACGGCGAATGCTGTCGCTACGGTCATCTACACACACAGCCTGCCGCCGCTGTTCGCAGTCGTGTGGTCAGGCTTCTGGAACTTCCTCGGCGTCGCCACATCCGCTGGCGCGGTCGCCTACGGCATCGTCACGCTGCTGCCGGTTGAGCTGATTCTTCAGGCAGGCAGTTCCGCTGGTTACGCCATGATCTTCGCCCTGCTGATCGCCGCCATCGTGTGGAACCTCGTGACATGGGCATTCGGTATTCCGAACAGCTCCTCACACGCCCTTGTCGGCTCGATCATGGGCGTCGGCCTCGCCAACCAGTTCATGGCACCTGCCGGAGCCGCGACCCAGGGCGTCAACTGGGAGCAGGTCCGCAAGGTCTTCTCAGCCCTTCTCTTCAGCCCGGTCTGTGGGTTCGTCATGGCAGCTCTAATGCTCTTGACGCTGAAGCTGCTGGTCAAGAACCGGGCGCTCTATGACGCACCTAAGGGCCACCAGCCGCCACCGTGGTGGATCCGCGGCCTGCTGATCTTCACCTGCACAGGCGTCTCCTTCTCGCACGGCGGCAATGACGGCCAGAAAGGCATGGGTCTCATCATGCTGATCCTGATCGGTGCCGCGCCGACCGCCTATGCGCTGAACCGCGCCATGCCGGAAAGCGCCATGCCGGCCTTCATCCAGACGGCCGATCAGGCACATCAGATCTTCCAGGCTCATGCGGCCGATATTCCGGCGCCTGCCGATGACCTGAAAGCCCGCAATGTGGTCGGGGAAGCTCTCCGCACCCGCTCCGTTTCCACGCCTGAGGTCTACAGCGCACTGGCGACTCTCAGCAGCGATATCTCTACGTCGGTCCGCACCTATGGCTCGATGAAATCGGTTCCGGCTGCCGCAGTGCCGAACGTTCGAACCGACATGTATCTCGTCGCCGACGCCATCCGCGTGATGGGTGAAGGCGCCAGCTTCAATGCGGACGAGAAAAAGTCCCTGAAGTCCTTCCAGTCGAGCCTGTATGCCGGCACACGCTTCATCCCGATCTGGGTGAAGGTCTCAGTCGCCATTGCCCTCGGCTTGGGCACGATGGTTGGCTGGAAGCGCATTGTCGTCACGGTTGGCGAAAAGATCGGCAAGACGCACCTGACCTACGCTGAAGGTGCCTCCGCCGAAGTGGTGGCCATGACCACCATTACGCTCGCCGAGCAGTATGGTCTTCCGGTTTCCACGACGCACATTCTGTCCAGCGGCGTCGCAGGGGCCATGAAAGCCAACGGCTCCGGCCTGCAGTGGTCCACGCTTCGCTCCATGGCGCTGGCCTGGGTGACAACCCTTCCTGCCGCTATGGCAATCTCGGGCTGCCTCTACGTGCTGTTCCGCCAGATTTTCTGAACGGCAAGCCTCATCCGAAAGGATTAAAGGGGACGGGAGCCATTGGCTTCCGTCCCTTTTTTATGACCGTCATCCAATGTTCAGATACGGTCGCCACGACATTCTTCCATAAGGGTATGCATGTGGTAGAGCGTCTCCCTTCGGAGCGGAACACGAGCGCTTGCTCTTGGAAAAAACAGACAGGCGTCCTACGACCTGAATCGGGTGCGGTTGCACGGCGCTCCCCCACCGTTTTTTCAGGTGACCGATTTTCATGACCACCGATCTGCCCGCTCACGAACACCACGCCCCTCCTCCGCAAGATCCCCCGCTAGACAGTATCGCCCGGATACTGCGTCTCACCCTGCTGATTGCCGCGGTGATGCTCGCCGTCTGGCTGGTCGGGGATGTGATCATGGTGGTGTTCGCCGCCACCCTGTTCGCCGTGGTGCTGCATGGTCTTGCCCGGATGCTGCGGCGCTGGACCCACCTGCCCTATGGCGCGACGCTGGCGATTGTCTGCATGGCTATGGTGGCACTTTTCGTCGGGGTCTTCTGGACCAGCGGGTCGGATATCGTCGCACAGGCCGCCCAGTTGCGGGACGCCCTGACGACGCAGGTGCTGGCGCTGCGCAATCAGATCGCAACCTGGCCCCAGGGACGTGTTCTTCTTGACTACCTCCCGGCCTCTCTCGGTGGCCATGCCCGCAGCGGGACCGAAAGCGGTGGCCTGATGTCGCTCGGGTCCCGCATCGCTGGATCGATGACAGGCTTTCTGGGCTCGGCATTCGGCGTGCTCGGCACGATGGCCGTGGTCATCATCGCCGGGCTCTATTTCGCGGCCTCGCCTGCCCTCTATGCCAACGGCATGCTCCGTCTGGTGCCCCGTCACTGGAGGGGAGAAGGACGTGCGGTCATGCTGGTCGCGGCGGACACCCTGTGGGCATGGGTCGCCGGACAGGCGCTCGACATGGCCGTGGTGGGCATCCTCTCCGGCGTCGGGCTCTGGATGATCGGCGTCCCGCTGGCGCTCAGCCTCGGCTTCCTCGCCGCGCTCTGTAACTTCATTCCCTATATCGGCGCGATCCTCGGCGCTGTCCCCGCCATGCTGCTCGCCCTGTCTCTCGGCCTGCGCGAAACCGCCATGGTCGCGGCGCTCTACACCATCGTGCAGTTCTTCGAAGGCAACGTGATGGCGCCCCTGATCCAGCGCCGGGCCGTGCAGATGCCACCCGGCATCACGGTCCTTTCGCAGACATTCTTCGGTGGAATCTTCGGTGCCCCGGGCCTTATTCTCGCATCCCCTCTGACGGCGATGCTGCTCGCTGTCGGCGACAAGCTCTCGCCTCCGCTTGAGGATGATGAGCGTGTCTGAACGCCGCACCATGAGCCGCCTGACCACTGTTGTCAGTCTCGCCACTGTTCTGCTGGTGGCCGGATGCGCCCATGATGAGCAGGCGAAACAGAAACTCTGCGCGCAGGAAGAACCGGACCAGACCTTGCTGCGCGAGCCGACGCTGGCAAAATTCATCAGCGAATGCGGCCTGGAATATTATCCGGACGCGACGGGCCTCATAACGCTGCATTACCACCCTCAGCGACGCGACGGCACGCTGCCGGTTTCCGCTCCGCGCGCCTTTTCCGTCAGCGAAGCAGGTGGTTTGCATGGCAGGCTGTGGTACCTCTGCCTGCCCATCCCGACGATCGCGGACGCCTCCGGCAAAGTATCGAGCATTCAGGTGGTCTGCCGGTATGGCGGCTCGGGTGCTGACCGCCTGTCTCTGGTCTACGATCCGGCAGACGCAGCCATGCACGATCCCAAAAGCTGGTAAGTCTCCTGATCTGTGGACTGGTGGGGGGAAGAAACATCCCCTTTTGTCTCCAGAACACATGAAACCTTGGTCGGCCTGTATGGCGTTGTCCGCCAAACTGCGTTTCAGGCGTTCTTCCCTGCATGTGGGGCTGGAAAAAACAGCATTGCGCGGCTACATCGTCCTGCATGAACGACGTCGATTATTCCCTCGCCGGGGCGAATGCCGCGCCCACCCAGATCCTTATCGCGCCGCATGCCGTGCTGCGTCAGCAGGCGCGGGCCGTGCGTCCTGAGGACATGGCCGCGCTGAAAGCCTCACTGCCGGGAATGTTTTCCGCCATGTATGCCGCCCCCGGCATCGGGCTCGCAGCCCCGCAGGTGGGCATCAGCCAGCGTTATGTCCTCGTCGATCTGGGCGAGGACGAGGATCGTCAGCCCATCATTCTGATCAATCCCGAGATCCTGACTGAAAGCGAAGTCATGACTCCGCGCGAGGAAGGCTGCCTTTCCCTTCCCAATCAATATGCGGAAGTGGTGCGCCCCGAAGCCGTGCGCGTCCGCTGGACGAATGTCGAGGGCAAGACCTGCGAGCGTGAGGTCGACGGGCTTCTGGCAACCTGCATCCAGCACGAGATCGACCATCTCGACGGCGTGCTGTTCGTGGACCACCTGTCCACACTGCGCCGCAACATGATCATGCGCCGCCTGTCGAAAGAGCAGAAACTGAAACGGCACTGAAGACCACCTTCGGTTCCGGTTGTTGGTGAGCGAAATTCTCCACCGGAACATTTATCAGACACTCGTTCTATTCCTGCCGTATTCTGATCACTGGAGAACTGGCCGATGCGTCTGGCCTTCATGGGCACGCCCGATTTCGCCGTCCCGGCCCTCTGTGCGCTCCGTGATGCTGGGCACGAGATCGTCGTGGTCTACACCCAGCCTCCCCGCCCGGCGGGACGCGGCAAAGCCCTCCGGCCCTCCCCTGTGCAGCATATGGCAGAGACGCTGGGGATTCCTGTCAAGCACCCCGAAAAACTGCGCAATGCTCAGGACGAACTGGAGTGGTTCGCCGCCCAGAGACTCGATGTCGCCATTGTCGCCGCCTATGGACTGATCCTGCCGAAAGCGATGCTGGACGCCCCCACACGGGGTTGCCTGAACATTCACGCCAGCCTGCTTCCCCGGTGGCGTGGCGCATCGCCTATTCAGAGTGCCATCCTCGCCGGAGACACGAAAAGCGGCGTCACCATCATGCAGATGGATGTCGGTCTCGACACGGGGGCCATGCTTGCCTCCGTTCCCGTTCCCATTACAGCCGTCACGACCGCCACGACGCTGCATGACGAACTCGCAGCACTCGGGGCCAGAATGGTTGTGGAGGTTCTGGCCGAGAATCCTCCTCCCATGTCGCAACCGGAAGACGGCGTCACCTATGCCAGCCGCCTGACCAAGGAAGATGGCCGGATCGACTGGACCCAGCCTGCCGAAATGATCGACCGACAGGTTCGGGCCTTAACCCCTTGGCCGGGAGCCTTCACGACGCTGGACGGTGTAACGCTCAAAATCGGTGCCGTAGAGATTGAGGCAAAACGTCCAGGCGCGGCCGGCACGGTCTTGAACGACACCCTTGTTGTTGCCTGCGGCGATGACACAGTCCTGAGCATCCGCCAGATCCAGCGCCCGGGGCGTGGAATGATGAACGCAGAGTCGTTCCTGCGCGGTCAGCCCATCAGTGCAGGCACCCGTCTCGGTTCATGAGCACTCCTCTATCTCCATTACCCCGCGACCACGCTCCAGCCGACCGGCAGCGATGGGCGGTGAAAATTGAATATGACGGCACCGGGCTCGTCGGCTGGCAGAAGCAGGAAAATGGCCTGTCAGTACAGGCGTTGCTGGAATCCGCCGCCGCCCGTCTGGCTGGCGGACGCCCTGTTCCCAGCATAACGGCAGGCCGAACGGATGCGCGTGTCCACGCGACAGGTCAGGTGGCGCATCTCGATTTTCCAGCCGATCTGCCTCTGAACACGCGTGCGGTCCGGGATGGGTTATCCTACCATCTGAAGAGCCACCCTGTTGTCGTGCTGGATGCAGCATCGGTTGATCCCTCATGGAACGCCCGGTTTTCCGCAATCCGTCGCCGGTATCGATATCGACTCCTGAATCGCCCCTCCCGCCCGGGGATTGAAGCGAACCGTGTCTGGCATGTGAGATTCCCGCTGGATGTTCAGGCCATGCGCGTAGCGGCGGAATTGCTACTTGGGCACCATGATTTCTCCACCTTCAGGGCCTCGGCCTGTCAGGCCAGAAGCCCGATGAGGACTTTGGACCGGCTGGATATTAAGCGGGATGGTGAACTGATTGTGTTCGACGTGGAAGCACGTTCTTTCCTGCATCATCAGGTGCGAAACCTAGTGGGGACCTTGCAGCTTGTCGGCTGCGGCCGGTGGCAACCTGAACAGATTCGCGTAGCACTGGAAGCAAAGGACCGGCGCGCTGGCGGACCGACGGCGCCGTCCGAAGGGCTGTATCTGGTGGGCGTCGATTACGAGCCGGATCCGTTCAGGTAAATTCCTGCCGATCGCCTCGATGTTTTGGGGGATGAAAAACCCCTCTCCTTCCGACACCGTTATTCCGTGCTCCGTGCTCCGTGCTCCGTGCTCCGTGCTCCGTGCTCCGTGCTCCGTGCTCCGTGCTCCGTGCTCCGTGCTCCGTGCTCCGTGCTCCGTGCTCCGTGCTCCGTGAGGAGCGTGGAAAAATTACTCTTCGATCTGTCAACTCTACTGAATGACAGCAACCGTCCGAATTTTGACTCTCGGAGCAATTTCTCCCTGAGCCAGCACAATAGTCGAGGGTCGCAAACGCTCCATAATAGCGTGCACACCTTCACGAATACCTCCACCCACCACCAGGACAGGCGTTTCATTGAGATTGGCCACCTGATCAAAGATTATTTTCAGCTTGGCTATGAATTCATTCAATTTGGTCGGTGCCATTGCCAGTTGCCGATCTTCCGGCGGCCCGACCATGCTATCCAGAAATACGCTTTCCCATGCAGGGCTCAATGAAACAATGGGGATGTACCCATTCGGCCCCACGACAGAAGCACTAATCTGTCTGCACAGCCTTATTCTGACATGAGCCACAATCTGCGGTACAGCTCTAAGCCCCTGCCCGCACGCTTCCTGAATACTCTCAAGAATAGTTGTCAGATCACGAATGGAAATGCGTTCGGAAATCAGGGCCTGAAGCACCCTTTGTATGGCACCGAGACTGATCTGGGATGGAACCATATCAGACACAAGCTTCTGCTGGTCTCTGGGCAAATCATCCAGAAGTTTCTGCGTTTCGGAATATGTAAGGAGTTCCGAAAGATTTTCTCGCACCAGCTCGCTTAAATGCGTCACCATAACGCTTGCAGGATCAACGACGGTATAATTCGCAAACGTCGCTTCTTCCCGCAATGAGGGATCGACCCACATCGCTTGCAGGCCAAATGCAGGCTCCTGGGTAACCTCCCCCTGCAAAGCAGGCAATCCCCCATTCGGATTCATAACCAGCAGTCGGTTAGGCCGCACTTCGCCTGACCCCACCTCTATTTCTTTAATTCTCACAACATACTTCTCAGCAGGAAGCTGCAGGTTGTCCTGAATACGTACAGGCGGAAGTATAAAGCCCATTTCACTGGCGATGGTACGCCTCAGTATTTTGATCTGTTCCGTTAACTGAGGCGTTTCTCCGCTGGCCAGCCCCAACAAGGCAAAACCAAGCTCCAGCCGGATCATGTCAATCCGGAGTGAATCTGTGATGGGAGGTTCAGCATTAGGCGCAGGAACCTGCGCAACGGCAGTCTCGCCCTCATCTTCCGCTGGTAATGGCTTGATATGTCGGGCCCACGCCAGACCACCACAGACACCTGCCAATCCAAGAAATGGCAGCATCGGCAGTCCTGGCATAAGCGCCATGACCGCTGCGATACCAGATGCCAGCGCCAAAGGCTTGGGGCCACCAGCCAACTGTCGAACAAGCGTTGCGTCAGCTGCTCCCTCGGTTCCCCCTTTGGTTACAACGATGCCCGCTGCGGTGGACACCAGTAAGGCAGGAATCTGTGAAACGAGACCGTCACCGATCGTCAATGTAGTGAATGAAGATGCAGCTTCACTCAAAGGCATACCGTGGCGCACAACGCCGATAGCCAAGCCACCAACAATATTAATCGCAGTAATGATAAGGCCGGCTATCGCATCTCCGCGCACGAATTTCGCCGCGCCGTCCATCGACCCGTAAAAACCGCTTTCTTCTTCCAGTTCTCTTCGTTTTTTTCTTGCCGCTTTATCGGAAATGGCACCTGACGCAAGTTCAGCATCAATAGCCATCTGCTTGCCGGGCATGGCATCAAGAGAGAACCTGGCCGCAACTTCCGCGATGCGTCCTGATCCTTTTGTGATCACCATGAAGTTAACAACAAGAAGAATGGAAAATAGAATTCCCCCGATGACAACGTCGCCACCCATCAGGAAGCCGCCAAATGCTGCCACCACATGTCCAGCGGCATAAACACCTTCATTGCCGTGGCCAAGAATCAAACGTGTAGTGGCAACTTCCAAGGCAAGACGAAGCAGTGTCGTCAGAAGCAGCAAAGTTGGGAAAGACGTAAAATCCAAAGGTCTCTTCAAAAATAGAGAAACCATAAGAATCAAAACAGATATGGTAATCGATAGAGCGAGTCCCACATCCAGAAACATCGTGGGCAGCGGAACGACAAGTATCGATAATAATACTGCGACGCCCACAGCCAGACCAACATCACTGCCGGGCAGAAGCCGCCGCCACCCAAACGTTTTCAAATCATCTAATTTAAAAGAACGCATTGAATTCAAAAAGGAATTCACGTTTATGTTTAAACCTGCAATAGGATTTTTATATTTACTCATGATAATCCTGCCATTCCGCTATTAGGAGGCGGCACGGATACTCCGTGCTCAGCATATTCCTTCAATTTATTACGTAATGCACGAATGGAAATACCAAGCATGGAAGCCGCGTGTGTACGGTTTCCATCCGTATGAACCAATGTATCTATAATAAAAGCCTGTTCCATTTCGTCCATTCTATGCCCAACCCAGGAACATGTTGGACTATCTGGCTCGACTGAAGGAATATTAGAATCCGCAAAAATAAAACAGTTTTCGTCTATTTCCTCATGGGAAGAAATGATTACAGCGCGATGAATTGCATTTTCAAGCTCACGAACATTCCCTGGCCAATTATATTTTTGTAGCTTTTCGACAGCCTCAGAGGATAAACGGCGCGGCTTCAGGCCATTCACTTTACTGTAATGATCAGAAAAATATTTAGCAAGTAATGGGATGTCATTTTGCCTCTGACGTAACGGAGGAATACTCAGAGAAATAACATTCAGTCTAAAATAAAGATCTTGCCTGAACCCACCAGTTTCCACCTCACTTGGCAAATTTCTATTAGATGTCGCTATGATTCTGACATCCACAGGCACAGGAGAATTTCCACCCAAACGATCTATTTCACGCTCCTGGATCGCTCTCAGTAACTTTGCCTGTAAACGGATATCCATTTCACTGATTTCGTCTAGCAAAAGTGTACCATGATTAGCAGCCTCAAATCGACCCACTCTCCGGGTTGCGGCTCCGCTGAAAGCTCCGCGTTCGTGGCCAAACAACTCTGATTCAACCAGAGTTTCTGGCAACGCCGCACAATTAAGAGCAACAAATGGCGCAGAAGCTCTTTTAGATTTAACGTGAATGTACTTTGAAAGGACTTCTTTTCCTGTTCCAGATTCTCCTGTAATCAACACTGAAGCATCAGAGGCAGCAATTTTTTCGACATCCGCCATGAATGTCTTCATGACGGGATCAATAGTCAGAAAGGTGGACTTCTCTTGACTGGCATTTTCGAGAAACCCAGCAATAATATCAGGATCAGGAGGAAGTGGGATATAATCCTCAGCGCCACAGGAAATTGCATGAGCAGCCATTTCCGGATCTTCGGGCCCACAGGCAACAACAGGAACCGCGATACGCTCGCTTTCCATTCTTTTGATCAGGCTTGATATATCTTCAATTACAGAGCAAAAAATAAATCTGTAATCGCCATTCAAACATATTTTGCTTACAGCTTCCTTGCCTGTTTCAGCATGATCGATCGAGACGCCACGCGCAAGTACAATTTTTGCTGCTTTTCCGAGTTCGCCCGAAAGAGAACCAACAATCAAAATGCGCACAGAATTTACCTCAGTTGGCTTTTTCTGATTTTATTATTTCCGTCATGGTAACACCAAGACGACTCTCATCGACCATTACCACTTCGCCCCGAGCAATCAGTCTGTTATTCACATAAATATCGATTGCTTCACCCACTTTCTTATCGAGTTCGACAACGGCCCCTCGCCCCAGTTTCAACAACTGACTGACTTGCATTGTTGCGTGACCAAGAACAGCACTGACCGTAACCGGAATATCGTAAACCGCCTCCAATGCATGCGGAGGGTCGTTGTCAGCAACTGGCGCCGCATTCTCGAGATTCAGAAAATCGCCTGAAACAGTTTCTTCCGACATAAAAACTCCTTATTACTTACGAATGCAGGTGAGATATTTCCATAGAAGACAGTATATCGCGAACTATTTTATTAATATCTCTTGATACTGAACCATTTTTCCATTGTATCTCAAAATCAGACCTATTCATTGAAGGGTCTTTCTCAAAACCTAATTTACGATCAAAAGCATTGACATCCGTGGACTCACCACTTTCAAAACTCACAAAATTATCCGGGTGAGATTTGATACTCACCCTGAATTCTTCCGAGAAACATTCTGAAACAACAGTCAATATCTTAGATGCCTTTAATGGATCATACACATCCGACCACTGAGGAAAAGCAGCCACAACAGAAGATATTATTGAATTCGATGCTTTCTGCGCATATGAAGCAACTTCATTGTTTATGTTTTTATTTATTTCCAGAAATGAATCTTCAAGTATACTAAGTTTTTCCTGAAAACTTTGATCAAACTGCTCCTTTTTCTCCTCCTCAACCTCACTTCGTGTCTTCTCTATCGCTTGTTTCACTGCGGCGTCGACCATCTCAGTCACCTGCTCAGATGTGTATGTGACTGGCAACGGCAGAAACTCTTTACTCTCTTTTTCTTCAGTGTTTGCCTCTACGCATTCTTCATTCTCCGTCTCAATTTCATTCAGAGAAAAATCTTCAGAGAACAACATTCCCAAAACATCTTGTTTTGTGGAAATCGTTTCTGTGGTCATGCGAGCATCTCATTGGTTTCCGATCCTGGATTCAGATCGATCTCACCCTGATTGGCCAATGCTTTAGCAGTAGAAACGATTTCAGCCTGGGCAACATCAACATCCTTAATCCGAACGGGTCCCAGAGCAGAAATTTCATCCTGCAGCATCTTCCCAGCCCGCGCAGTCATGGCAGAAAGAAACAAAGTCCGGACATCTTCGGAAGAGCCCTTCAACGCCAAAGGAAGCTTTTCTCGGTCAATATCCCGCATAAGACGCATGATAGCTTCCTGCGGCAGACGACGCAGGTCATCAAACGTAAACATGAGTGCTTTGACGTGTTCGGCATCTTCAAGATTACGCTTTTCAAGCGCGTTCATGAACTGACCTTCAACTCGTCTATCGAAATTATTGAAGATCTCGGCCAGCAACTCATGACTGTCTCTCTTGGACGATCTTGCAAGACTTGCCATGAACTCAGACCGAAGTGTGGTTTCCAGACTGTCAATCACATCATGCTGTACATTATCCATGTGCAGCATTCGCATCATGACATCGACGGAAAAATCTTCCGGCAATAAAGCGAGAACACGAGCCGTTTGTGAAGACTGTAAACGGCTCAAAATTACCGCCACTGTCTGCGGATATTCATTCCGAAGGTAGTTGGCCAGAACGTTTTCCGGAACGTTGTCCAGCTTGTCCCACAAGGTGCGCCCGGCTGGCCCGCGAATCTCTTCCATGATGAGATTGACGCGATCACTGGGAAAAGCTTTTCGCAAAAGTCTTTCAGTGGTCTCATACGAGCCGATGAGAGTATCAGCTGAGGCAAAAGAACTGGAAAACTCGGCACATACCGTTTCCACTGCTTCTGCCGACACCACACCCATCTTGGCCATCGCGGATGAAATCTCGCGGATTTCGTTTTCCTGTAATGTCGAAAGAAGCTGAGTTCCGCTTTCTTCTCCCATGGCAAGGAGCAGAATGGCAGCCTTCTGAGCTCCACTCGTAACGCTTGTTTTCGCCAACATGGTCATCCCTCATGCTGCGGCATAAGCCAGCTTCTGATAATAGCGAGACTTTCCTCGGGATCCTTGGCTGCAAGTTCCCGGACGTGACGGATAGCAGAGGCCTTCAATCTTCCTTCAATTCCAGAAAGATTCATGAAATCCGGAAGATCCTCTTTTGGCCCCTCAAGAGCCAGTTGCGTGCCCAAGCCAGAGGCTTGACCAAGCGCTCCCTGCTCGGTCAGCGGAATAGCTGCCCGGCCTGCATTGTTCCCGCCAGCATCGGCCAGAGCCAGAGCATCCGTGCCTTCCGTTTCTGAAGAGCCTTTCTTTAGAAGGGGTTTTGCAAAAAACAGAAGAGCAAGGAAGATGAAAAGACCAGGCGCAAGGGTACGGAGCAACTGCGTGATGTCGCTTTTTTCCACAGGCAGCCCCATCCATGTCGCATGAGCGGGAAGCGCTTCACCTGCATCTGATGCAAAACGCATGGAAACAACATTGACTGTATCACCACGTTTTTCATCAAAGCCGATCGCGGTCTTGGCAAGCGTGGTAATCCGCTCGAGTTCCGCCTTGTCGAGAGGCGCCCATTCCTCCTTGCCGTCTGCTCCCTTCGTCGTCTTGCCGTCCACCATGACCGCAAGACTGATATGGGAAACGCGTGGCTGATCCTGAACGACCGTCCGGACACGCTTTCCTATTTCATAATTATCAGTTTCCTCACGACGGTCTTCCTGACTGCCATTGTGCTGCTGGCCAGCATTGGCGTTGGGCAGGTTATTGGCGACAGTAGTACTCTGCTGCCCTTCCGTATTGGCGGATTTATCATTCGTCGTCTGTTGGGAACGGAGAACCTGTTGATCCGGATCGTAGCTCTCCTGCGTCTCATGAACCCTATCAAGGTTCATCAGCACAGACGCCTCCGCCCGCACATGCCCAACACCGAGAGTCGGCATCAGCATCGATTCAACAGTCTGAGAAAGTCGCCCCTCCATCGCCTGCCGCTGTTCATCAATCGTCTGGGCCAAAGCCGTCGCACTGTCTCGCTCACCTGGGCGTGCGAGCACATTTCCCCGGCTGTCGATGATGGAAATATTTTGAGGCGACAAACCCGGGGTGGCAGCCGATACGAGATTGAGGACCGCCTGCACACTTTCCTTGTCCAGCCGACTGCCACCCATCGTCAGAAGCACGCTCGCCTGCGCAGGCTGCTGATCTGAGGAAAACATTTCCCGATGTGGCAACACGAGGTGAACACGCGCATTCTTGACGCCGTGAATAAGACGGATCGAGCGCTCCAACTCGCCTTCCAGAGCGCGCGTCTCGTCAATGTGCTGCTCAAATTCTGTCGTGGTCAAAGTATTGGCGTGATCGAAAATCTCATATCCCACGGAGCCCCCTGAAGGCAGGGAGTCACGCGCCAGCAGAAGCCGTGCCGCAGCAACCTGATCGGGGGCGACATAAATGGTGTCACCCTGATCAGAAACAGAGTGAGAAATATGCGCTTTTTCGAGATCGTCCGCCATCTGGGCGGCTTCCCGCAGATCCAGATCGCGATAAAGGAGTGCCGAGGCATGCTGGCCGCCGTGGAAAGCGAAGACCGTCAACATCCCCATCATACCCAGACCGACTGCGCCCAGTGCGACCAGACGCGGCAACCCCAGCGTCTTGAGGCTCGAGAATATCGCTTTCACTTCTTATTTTCCGGAAAAAAGGTTGAACAGCATGGGACTCCAGAAAATCGCTTGAAAGAGATTCGCACGTGTTTCGCTTCAACTCTGGTTGACTTGAAGGCTGATCCTGCCGAGTGGGCCTTACTCTGCGGTTAACATGCGGCAGATTTTGCCGGGTTCCCCATCCGACTGTGCAAACAGGCCACAAAGAAGGTGGCAGACATCATCTGGCGTCTGAATATCCATCATCCTCCCCGTGACGGCGTGCCGCCTGACCTGTAGGCTCTTCACCCATGAATGGTCTTCGCTTTCGTCAGTCTCTTCTTCATCGGGTCGCATCAGAAACAGCATCATGAACAACGACACACCGGATTCCCGCTGGTCTTTTGCCTCACTGCCCACCAATATTTCTTTCGTGGCGGCTGACACAGCCAACGCCCGTGAAGAAAAGCAGAGACTTACCCGGCGTTACGGGAACTGCGAGCTTGATGAAGCTGAAGTCATTGTATGTCTGGGGGGCGATGGTTTCATGCTGGAAACCCTGCGGCAGGTCATGGACCGGAATATTCCGGTATATGGAATGAACTGCGGATCGGTCGGGTTCCTGATGAACCCCCTGGACGAGGATGACCTTCCCAACCGGCTCATTCAGACCCAGAGCGCGAAGTTACATCCCCTGCAAATGACCGCCGTGTGCACGGATGGCTCCGTGCAGGAAGCGGATGCACTGAATGATGTCTTTCTGTTCCGGGAAACGCGACAGGCAGCGAAAATCCGAATCGAAATCGATGGTCGTGAACGGATGCCCGAACTGATCTGTGATGGCGTGCTGGTCGCCACACCCGCCGGATCAACGGCTTACAACCTTTCGGCACACGGTCCCATCGTGCCCCTTTCCGGCAATCTTCTTCCGCTCACCCCCATCAGCGCATTCCGCCCCCGACGCTGGCGGGGAGCCCTCCTCCCTTCAACGGCGGTCGTCACATTTTTTATTCTGGAAACAGAAAAACGGCCGGTCGCTGCCGTGGCTGATTTCACGGAAGTAAGGAACGTGGTGAGCGTCACGGTGAGAGAGAACCGCGAGAGATCCGTCACCTTACTGTTCGATCCGGGACAATCCCTTTCGGAACGCATCATCACGGAACAATTTTCAGCCTGAGAGAAAAACCATGATGAGACGGATGTTTCTTAAATGCCTTCCGGGAGCCATGATACCCCTGCCGCTCGCTCTTCCCGGTTGTGCAAAAGAGACGTCGGACACCCGTTTCACCAAGGTCGATCATCTGCTTTCTGAAGCCGTCGCGCGCCACGAGATTCCCGGCGTCGTCGCAGCCATCGGTCAGGGTGACATCGTTCTGCATCGTGCTGTTTTCGGGCAACGTGCGCTGGTTCCGGCTACGGAACCGATGACATGGGACACACGGTTCGACATGGCCTCCCTCACCAAGGCGACCGTGACGGCTCCGGCGATCATGCAGTTCTGGGAGCAGGGCCGACTGGAACTCGACGATCCCGTTTCCCACTATCTGCCGGAATTCGCCCAAAATGGGAAACAGGCAATCACCATCAGGCAACTTCTGACTCACTATTCAGGGCTTGCGCCTGACCTTGATCTGTCCACCCCATGGTCAGGCAAGGAAGAGGCTTTCCGCAGAGCGATGGCGGCAGTCCCCACCGGGCCGACAGGTGTGCATTTCGTTTACAGCGACATCAACTTCATCGTGCTCGGGCTGCTCGTGGAACATCTGAGCGACCTGCCTCTCAACATCTATGCTGAACGTCATATTCTGACGCCCATCGGGATGAAGCATTCCGGCTTCCTGCCCTCCCCGCTCCTGCGGCCGATAATTGCGCCGACACAATATGATGACGCCCATGTGCCGTTACGTGGCGTGGTGCATGATCCAACAGCGCATCGGATGGGCGGTGTCGCCGGTCATGCCGGACTGTTTTCCGATGCGGACGACATGACGCTTTATGCCGCCAGCTTCCTTGATCGAAGGGCCGGACGTTCGAGCCTCTATCCGCTTCGGACCGAGACAGTTCGCCTCATGACAAGCCCACAATCTCCCGGCACGTCTGACGTGCGCGGACTGGGCTGGGATATCGCGACCCATTATTCCACACCACGAGGCGACATCTTTCCCGTCGGGTCATTCGGCCATACCGGCTATACGGGAACTTCGTTGTGGATGGATCCCGACAGTGCCGCGTTCATACTGATCCTGACCAACCGGGTGCATCCGCTGGATGCCAATGGGAAGGCCATCGTCCGCCTGCGGCACGATGTCGCAACCGCGGCTGCGCTGGCATTAAACTTGCCTCAGGCGCGGTAGGCGTGTTTGTCAGTAGGATGTTTCGAGGGATGAAACGGGTGCTCAGACACCGTCAGATGCGGTGAGACCATCTGCAATCAGCGTCCCGCACGCACGCTTCAGCAAACGACGATCGCACTTATAGGCAGTGACGTTCCCGCACAAAATCGGAAACATCACTGCCGTGCCATCATTCAATAGATATACTCAGGCCGCGACTGCAATTTCTTGAGCCGCCCGATCCGGTTTCTTTCCGAACAGGCGCAGGCCGAAGAGAAGTGCCCTTGCGATGTTGGGGGCCAGCCTCGGACGCAGAAGACGCGGATCATAGCCTGAAAAACGTCGCGCATTTTCCGTCAGGCATATCTGCACGAAATCGGCCAGCGTGATGTCCTGACTGGTCATCTCTTTTGTGCCGTTGACCGTGAAGTTATTGTCCTGCGTGTGCTCCTGTCCGTCGGCATCCACCGTCCGGGCAAGCCCGAGCCGCTCGTAAATCAGGAATGCCCAGACGGCGAGAACCTTCAGTTCAAACCACGGACGCTTCCATGCAGGCATGACCGCGCGATACCAGGCCAGCCAGTTGGCGAAGAGCAGAATATGACGGCATTCTTCCTGCATCACGGGTTCGAAGGTTTCGGTCAGCGCCGCCGGGAAAAAGCCGGACACGCGCGCCACCTTGAACATCCCGAAGGCAAAAAAACTGTCCACGCATTCGGAGAAGCCCGTCACCAGATAAGCCCACTCGACGTCCTTTGGCTCCACATACGCTGGCTCGGGCGCCATCGGGATGCCATAGGCCTCCACGAGTTTACTCAGGACTTCCTTATGGCGGTTCTCTTCCCACGCATTGCGGGAAATAGCGTCTTTCATGTCTGGATCGTCGACCACGCGCGCATAGGCGGCCATCCGTAGTCGCGCCTTCCCCTCCGTCTGCACGGCGATGTCCCAGATCGGTAATGACGTGACACGCTTTAACGCATCGGGCTCAAGCTTCGGCCAGTCAATGACGGACGGACGATAAGGATTGAATGTCTCCCGGAACATCGCCGCGATGGCGCGCTTATGTTCGGGCGAACCCGGTTTCAGCGGCCCCGGTATGGAAGAACTCCAGTGACGGGAGCGGTAATCCGCCTCTTTCACCGCCTCTGCGCTGGGCGGTGGCGGCAAATCATCAATGCTGTCGGGAAGCCTGGTGTAAATATCGGCAAGCACGGTCATGGTCCACGTACCCATATTGGAACATGGCCCCGCATCGAGGATGCAAGGCCATGCTGGTGATGGATGTCGTTCCACGCAATCGACGTGGAATGGTACGCCGTTAGTGGATATCGGATGGCTTGGAAATGATCCGCGTCACGAGTCCGTAGGAAATCCCTTCTTCAGCGGACATCCAGTAGTTACGGTCCGTGTCCTTGCAGATCTTTTCATAGGACTGGCCGGTTTCGCGCGCGAAGAGACGGTTGAGACGCTCGCGCATCTTCACGATCTCACGGGCCTCAATGTCGATATCCGTTGCTGGCCCGCGCACGCCGCCCATCGGCTGATGCAGGAGGAAGCGCGTGTTCGGCAGGCAGAATCGACGGTCCTTGTGACCGGCTGCGAAAATGAGTGCCCCGGCGGAAGCGACCCACCCTGTGCCGATCATGTTGACCGGCGCCATGGCATCCACGAACCGAATCATGTCGTGAATGGTATCGCCGCTTTCGACGTGACCACCCGGCGAATTGACATAAACGTCGATCGGCTTGTCTGACGCGCCAGCCAGAGCCAGAAGGCGTCCGGTCACATCGCGTGCGATCTTGTCGTTGATTCCGCCAAAGATCAGAACTTTGCGCTGATCGAAAAGACGGGTTTCCAGCTCGTTGACCGGCGAGGAGAGCGTCTTGTTGTCGTCAGGCTCGTTCTGCTCCGGCCCCTCGGGGGGCGGAATGTCGGGACCATTAGGATCCTCGTCGTCGAGTCTGATGCGCCCTTTCGTGACGTCGTCCATGATGCGAGTAGCGCCCATCAGGCCGGCCTCCTTGGTTGGGTGATATGATGTCATCCTTATTATCCTGCTCCGCCCTGCTGGCAATGCCAAGAGGAAACACTCGACCAACCTGCCGCGACGACAGCGTCGGCCCTCGCCAGAGAAACCCGAAACCTTTAAGATCGACAGAATGACAATCGCCCCGCTTTCCCCGCCCCCGCGCCGCAGCGTTCTCCGGATTACGCTGCCTGTTTTCTGTGCGTTTCTCGCGGGCTGTCAGCATCGCGATTTAGTCGACACAACCGTGGACTGGTATCATCAGCATGAGGGCGGCCTCATCGCGCAGCAGCGGCCGCCGGCCCCGGGTCAGTTCGCCCCTTATCCCAAGATCGGGCTTACACCCACGACGCCTCCGGCTTTTCCGTCCCCGGAGCTGCGTCAGTCAATCACCAGCGATCTGGTCACTTCCCGCAATCTGACCCAGCGCACTGCGGCGCAGAACGGCACCCTGATGCCGGACATTCCACCGCCACCCGCCAGCAAGGTGGACGTCGCCAAACCCACGCCGCCGCCCGCCAGTGCAGCGGCTCCCTCTGGCACGCCCGCTACCCTGGCCACGACGACGACAGCTGTCCCGGCAGGCGGGATGGGCGCCATCCTCGATGCCGCAGATTCGCCCCCTCCCTCCGGCAAGACCACGGCTTCCGCATCGTCGGCCACCAAAACGAAAACCACACCGGATGAGCCAGAAATCGCCATGCCGGATTTCCGGGGTGATGCACCGGTAGCGGCCACCGAGGTTACACAGCCCCTGCCGGAAATCCCGGCGGGACCGCCGCCGCCGCCGACTATTGCAGGTGTCGTCGTGCCATCAGATGCGGCGTTACCGGGCGCACTTCGTCCTGACTACGACCTTTCCCAGCACGACGGGATGCTGGTCAGTTTTCAGGTGGGATCGGATCAG
Organism: Acetobacter conturbans; assembly: GCF_011516755.1. Lineage (GTDB taxonomy): Bacteria > Pseudomonadota > Alphaproteobacteria > Acetobacterales > Acetobacteraceae > Acetobacter > Acetobacter conturbans. The sequence goes on from NZ_WOSY01000011.1 coordinate 123,982, forward strand.
TTCGCTCCCAATCAGGACGGCACCCTTGCCAAGCTGGTGTCTTCGCGTGGAACAGGATCGCTTTTTCTTCATTGCAGTGGAGAGACCGTTTCCCTCAGCCCAGACGACCAGACGCACGCTGTTGAGCTGGGACTGCTCCGCTGCCGCACCCTTGCTGATGCCCTGATCAAGAGGTCCGTCCCCGCCTCTGCCCTACATATTACAAGCTCAGCCTTTGGTCCTGGCGCGCGTGTCAGCACCCAGAGCTGATATTTTTTACGCGAAAGCATTTTTCTTTCACGGAGCGGCTTGACGCTCCGGCGTCCCTCCCCTAACTACGCCCTCGCCTCTGTCCCGTTCGTCTAGAGGCCTAGGACACTGCCCTTTCACGGCGGCAACACGGGTTCGAATCCCGTACGGGACACCAAGTCTTTTTCAAAGACTTAAGATACTAAACTTCTTAAATTCTTGGCATAGTAATAGCGATTTTGGGCCCAAACCGGGCCCGACGCGATTACGCTTAAGCCCAGAGAAAGCCTCATACGACGACGCGACAGTAAGTTAGTCGACCTGATTCGATAACAGGTCCTGACCCTAGGGCGTGTCGTCAGTTAATTCTGATGATGGTTGCAACGAGTTGGACGGCTGCGAGGAAGGTTGATTTCAGCTTGTCGTAACGGGTTGCGATACCCCTGAACTGTTTGA
>NZ_WOSY01000012.1 GCF_011516755.1 Acetobacter conturbans
AACCGGAAACCACGAACATCATCGAGACCGTCCTGAACGAGGAAGGACGCAAGCCCGAGAGCGTGTTCGATTTCGTACAGGGCATCACCGCGCTGGCGCGCACGAAAACTAATCAGGACACGCGGCTGGATCTGGAAGGCAGGGCACGCAAACTGATGGAGAAAGCCGGATGAGCGCGCCGGTGATGAACAACAGGCATCATGGAGAAGGGGCGGCGGACGAGGTCCGCCGCCTTCTGCCTGTCGGCAGGTCAGTCGTTCAGGCTGTCTTTCAGGGCCTTGGCCGGTGTGAAGGCCAGCTTGCGCGAGGCCGCGATCTGGATGGTCGCACCCGTCGCCGGGTTGCGGCCTTCACGGGCGGCGACTTCTTTCACCTTGAACTTGCCGAAATTCGGCAGGGTGATTTCATCGCCAGCTTTCGCGGCGGCGGTCATGGCCTCGATCAGCGCGTCCAGCACCTTGCGGGTGTCGGTCTTGCTGGCCTCGGTGGTGGTGGCGATATGATCGACCAGATCGGCAATCTTCATGGTGGCACCTTCTTTATTGTTCGGGCCGGAACCCGCTGGTTCTGCGGTTACGGGGGAATCATGGCGGCATCAAGCCCGCCGGGAGGGTGCAATGACGGGACAGCAAGCCTGGAACGCCAGTGATTTGGCTCGCAGGCTGGCCGAGAACGCCGAGGCGGTCTGTCGCCATTACCTCTCGGCCGGTCGGCGGCATGGCAATTACTGGCTGGTCGGCGACGTCCAGAACACACCGGGACGGTCACTCTATGTGCGTCTGCATGGTGGCCCTGACGGGCGAGGCTGCGCAGGCAAGTGGACGGACGGGGCGACGGGGCAGCACGGCGACCTGCTCGACATCATTCGTGAAAGCCTCGGACTGCTGGATTTCCGCGACGTCGCTGATGAGGCGCGTAGCTTTCTGGCCCTGCCGCAGCCTGAACCTGACCGGGCGGCGGATCGCCTGCGAACGGCCCCGTCGCACCGACCCGAGACGGGAGGCAGCAGCACGGACGCCGCCCGCCGCCTGTGGGATGCCAGTCGACCCTTGTCCGGTGTCGCGGGTATCTACCTGCGGGGACGCGATCTGACGCGCTCTTCCCCTTTGGCCGCTCTGCGTTTCCACCCGGAGTGCTATTATCGCGCCGATGCCGACAGCCTGAACGAGACCTGGCCCGCGATGATCGCTGCTGTCACCGATGTCGAAGGTCGCGTGACCGGCGTGCATCGCACCTGGCTGGCGCGCGACGGACGTGGCAAGGCGCCTGTCGAAATGCCCCGTCGGGCGATGGGCGACCTGCTCGGCAACGCTGTGCGTTTTGGCACGATCAACGACGTGCTGGCGGCAGGCGAGGGGATCGAAACGGTGCTCTCGCTCCGGGAGGTCATGCCCGATCTGGCGCTGGCGGCCTGCCTGTCCTCGGCGCATCTCGCCGCCATGGCATTTTCGCCCACGCTGCGCCGTCTCTATGTGCTGCGCGATGACGATCTCGCCGGGGACCATGCGGTGACGACCCTGCTGGCCCGGACGCAGGAGGCTGGGATCGAATGCCTCGTGCTGTCACCCCATCTGGCGGATTTCAACGATGATCTCCGCACTCTTGGGCGTGGAGCGATGCGGGCGATCCTGCATCCCCAGCTTGCCCCGCAGGATGTGGCGCGGTTTCTGCAACCCGTCGCGCACTGAGGCGGGCCGGGAAGGGGGTGTGAGGGTCATCTTTTTTCCGGTGTGGCGCGGGGTTGTCCCGTTTCCGGATGGGGCGCGCCCGCCGCCTTTCCTGGAGGGGAGCGGGCGTCAGCCAGGCCGGGCCTGCAATGGCGGAGCCGGCTATTTTCCGCCGCGCGGGACTGCGTCCGCGCTTTGCATCGCGAAGCAAAATAGCCGTCTTCCTGCCATCCTCCACTGCGTTCCGGCCGCGCGATGCGCGGTTCCGGCCCGGCCTTCGTCTGCCGCTATCCGCCCCCGGAAAGGCCGCGAGGGGCGCGGCCGAGACCGGAGGACAGACCCATGACCCGTACACAGGACGATTTCGAACCCGCACACGCCGCATCGTCCACCGCCTATGTGCTGGCGGAACTCCAGCTTTACGGCCACCGTCCCTTTGAGGACGAGCCGGACCCGAAGCCCTTGCCCGATGCCACCCAGATGGGGGGCGCGGTCGCCGATATCTTCGATGCCCTGTCCGCTACGTTGACCGACACGCGGCTGGAGCCCGATCTCGAACCACTGCTCTGGTCCACAGTCAATGTCTTTCACCGCATGGTCGGGCAGGTGGAGCGCGATCTCGACCGCAACGAGGCGGCGCAGAAGCGCAGTCAGCAGGAGCAGGATGGCAGCGAGATCCGTTCGGTGGAACTGGAGCGCCTCATCGCCGAGGGCCTGACCCTGCTGGAGCGACGTAATGCTTACGAGATTTTTCGTGATCTTGCCTGCGAACAGTTCGAACGCCTCACCATGTCACCGTGGCGGCCGCGCTCCGGTTCTCTGGTCAGCCGAAGCACCCTGACGGCCTCCATGATCGACAGCCGCGATTTCCTTAATGCCCGCCGGAAGGCTGAGACTGAACTGCTGGTGCCTGCCGGCCCGAAAATCGTGGTCACGGGCGGTCTCGATTACGAGGACCACCATCTGATCTGGAACCGTCTCGACAAGGTGCGGGACAAGCATCCCGAAATGGTGCTGCTGCATGGTGGTTCGCCCAAGGGTGCGGAATTCATTGCTTCCCGCTGGGCTGATCATCGCGAGGTCGCGCAGATCGCCTTCAAGCCGGACTGGAACCGGCATGGCAAGGCCGCCCCGTTCCGGCGCAATGACGCCCTGCTGAAAGTTCTGCCCGTCGGTGTCATGGTATTTCCAGGATCGGGCATCCAGGACAATCTCGCCGACAAGGCAAAGCAGATGGGCATTCCGGTCTGGAGGTTCCGCAAGGAGCCAGGCGTTTGAGCGCCATGACCTTGCGCTGATTTCTTCAGATCAGCCCGTAACGCTCCAGCAGGTTATCCACTTCCGTTCCGTCCGTCAGATGACGCAGCAGCCCGGACGCTGGCACTTTCTTTCCGTCCCGCAATTCTGCCGCCGCCTGCAACAGCATCCGGACATCATAGACGCTGCCAAACACCTCCGGCACGGCGCGATCGACGTTGAGCAGCGTATAGACGGCCTCCATCGCCGTGCGGACCGAATACTCCGTCGTGAACACCGTATCGCGGGGCGTCTCGGCGAACTGGCCGAGAAAGGCAAGGTTGACGCTGCCATCGGGCACCACCTTCGGGCGGTCACCTGCCGAACGCGTCATGAACTGGGCTGTGATGAACGGCATCATGCAGGGGCGCGTGATGGCGCCTGTCGCTGCCATGTCGTCAATCTGATCCGCAGGCACGCCCATGTGGAACAGCCATTCCTGCGTGATCTCCTCGCCCGTGCAGTCCTGCATGGGCTTCTTCACGTAGTTGCCCGGCACATCGCTGAACAGACCGTACAACCACACCACCATCTGCTCTGCCGGCTGGCCCTTGAAGTGCGGCTGGCGGCTGACAACCCAGCTCATCAGCCAGGCGGAATCCTGAATGGTGATCGGTCCACCCGTCACCGTGCGACCGGAGAACGGATCACGCCCGGTGACCTTATGCACAAGATCGGGAATGCGCGCGCTCAACGTGGTGAGGGTCGCGGACTCCCAGCGGGATTTCGTCGTGTCACCGCAGAACACATCAGGCCGTCCGAAAGCCGGATCCTGCTCCGCGATGTTGCGCCACAACTGCCAGATACTTCCTTCCGCGATCGTCGTATCGATCGGCGCGGGTGTGTGATGATCGCCCCAGCGGGAGTTTTCCACCATGGAGCCATTGGTGACGAAAACCAGATCGTTCGTGCTGACGTCGATACCGCCCGGCCGCCCGTTTTCCAGCCAGTCGATGCGGCTTGCGACTTTCTTTCCCTCCAACGTATCGACGCGTACGTTGGTCACCTGCACACCATGCCGAAACACGACGCCCTGATCGGCAAGCCATGTCGCCAGCGGCTTGCTCAGCGATTCCTGCTGATTATATTTCGTGAATTTCAGCGTATGCAGATCCTTCAACCCGAGGATCTGATGCACGAAGCGAGCCAGATAACGCTTCATCTCGATTGCGCTGTGCCATGTCTCGAAGGCGAACATCGAGCGCCAGAACAGCCAGAAATTCGATTCCATGAAGTCATGGGAGAGGACATCGCTGATCGTCTTGCCGTCGAGTGTGTCTTCCTCCGCCAAAATAAGCGCAATGATCTCGTGCCGCGCCTTGCCCGTCAGTTTCAGCAGATCGCGGCCCGGCAAAGGCTGCCCATGTCCGCACATCGCCCGAACCGGACTGCTGCTGGGATCGACCCGATTGAGGCGATAGAACTCGTCGAGCACCGAGGCGTCTGGCACTTCCAGAGAGGGAATCGAACGATACAGATCCCACAGGCACTGGAACTGCTCTTCCATTTCCCGGCCACCACGGATCAGCCAGCCGGTCTCCGCATTGCCTGCACCATCCAGCGCGCCACCGTTGAGATCGGAGGCTTCGAGGATGGTGATGCGCGAAGGCGTCATCCGCGCGTCGCGGATCAGGAAGGCCGCGGCCGCCATGCCGCCCAGACCGCCGCCGACAATCCATGCCGAGCGGGAGTCGATCCCGACCGGTTTTTCGGGGCATACGAAGGCTTCGAAATTGCTGTGGGCGTATCTCATGACGCGTTGCTTCTTTCAGGGTCTGGTGCGGTCCGGTCGATCTGGCGAATGGAGAATCCTGCGACCATACGCTGCTCCATGACGATTATTGTCGTTGATATGCGTCAACTTCACGAAAACGACACGAAGGTGAGGGCACTCAGTCCAACGCTGAAACCCGCTCTTATGGATACTGGCTTTTCAGCCCCGAAAGACCCCACCCGGTGAGCCGGAGTGGAGGAACGATGGGGTGCTCAGTCCCCGTGACGCCCCGAGCGCTGAAGCGGAATGATGGGACGATGTAGCCCTCCTCATTGGTGGAACCGGACAGGATAGGGATGGGAGCCGGGAATGCCGGATCGGTGCATCAATGCAGAGCATCACCCTCACGGTGCGCTTTCTATCCCTCCCATGTTCCTACGTAACCGACTGACGGCATGCGGTGAGGGGCGTCGTGTGGGCTGGCGGATATCGACGGGCACACAGGATTATGGAGTGCGGATGTGCGGGGAGAACGGTTTCCGCCTCATCGACCGGCCCACCATGTGGAACAGGGAGTGTCAGCCGTAATGTCTCCGGGGGCTGACGGTGCCGGCACACCATGGCCTCTGGTTGATGGCGGATCTGGCCGGAAGACGGCTGCGCCTCGATCGGCCAGTCGCAACGGCGTCCCGGAACTTTCTTCCCCTGCCGGCTGCGCCGTCATTCCTCGCGAGGCAAGAAAGTGCCGGTCCTGCCGCCCTCCGCTGCGCTTCGGCCCCGAGGGGTGCTCTGCCGCTCGCCTCCGGCTGGTCGATCGCCATCGAGGCCACGGTGGTCGCGGCCCGATAACAGCATGGAGACACGACAATGGCTAACATCGGTTCCTTCAAGAAGGTGGGCGAAGGCTTCGAAGGCGAAATCGTCACCCTCGCACTCCAGACCCGCAATGTCCGGCTGGTGCCCGAAATCAACCGGGCCAACGACAATGCCCCGAATTATCGCGTCTATGTCGGACGCGTGGAAATCGGAGCCGCCTGGAGCAAGCGCTCCACCGAAGGCCGCAGCTACCTGAGCCTGAAGCTCGACGATCCGTCCTTCTCGGCCCCCATTTTCGCCAACCTGTTCACCGAAGAGGAGGACGACGGATACACCCTCATCTGGACGCGTCCCCGGAGCCGGAACGGGGACTGAACGTCCCACCGGGATAACCCCGTCCGGATTGCCGGGCGGGGTCTTTCGGGGCCTGGGCCATAAAGGAGCGCGGGCCTCGTTCCATGTTTCCGTGGGCCGGGAAGAGAGGACAGGGCTTTCCCTCAGCCTTCCCATCGTACCATGCGCGAGGCGAACCGCCTCAAGGACGCGCGGTCCCCCCCAATTTCCTCCGGCACACCCGTGCCGGGCGCACCGGACAAAATCGGCACCCCCGCGCGCCGGCAGGCCGGTCGCCTGCGGGGATCCCTGACCCGGTCCACCCGGCATGAGCCGTCCGTCCTGTCTTCGAGAAAGGAAAGGAGCAGGACGATGACCACGTTACACGACCAGATCCACGCGCTGCGCGCTGAACTGACCAGCTTTCATCTGAGCCGCCGCGAGCGGACGCAGATCGAGCGCGAACTCAAAGAGGCACTGGCACGACGCGACACCGAGGCTCCCGTCTGACGGGGGCTTCATTTTTCTGCATCGTCCTTTCGATCAGCCCATAGCATCATCGTCACCGCTTCGATCACAGATATGTCATCATGGATCGACGCGTGACCGCACTGCCCTTTTTTGCGATGCGACGCATCTTCGGTCGGAATTCCCTTCTATGTGCAGGCGTTTTTCCATGGTCCGCACCGTCGTGGCCGTCCGGATGAACGTGGGCATCGTTTCAGGCGGTGGAATACATATCGGTTCTGCATCGTACAGACGGGCCAGTGCCCTGTTTTGCGCACCTATGTCGATACCTCGCTATCCCGGTAGTTCTGTCCGTGAATGGGAGAATTCCGACATGGACCAGCATCCCGAGTGGCATGATCAACGGTTCCGCGAACATCTGCGCCTGCTTGATGGCCCCGGACTGGCGCAGGAGTTGCTTCGGCATATTCCCGAGTATATCGCGGAATATCACCATCTGCACCGCCAGCTTGAAACGCTGAAGGATCTCCGTATGCGCTACGAGCGGATCGGCGATTTCGCCCGGCACTGGGGGTTATCCTGTTCCGGCAGATCCGGACATCCCAGCCTGGGTTCAGCCTGCTCTCTGGAGTGCTGACGCCTATCCGGGCGTAACAATCCTTATCGAAGCGCCTGAAGGTTTTCACGTCCGGTCCATCCCCGATCGTCTTCTCATGGGATCACTGTCACCGGAACAGGGATCCGGCATCGTCGCATTCGTGTTGCACGACAGCGACGATTGTCAGCACCTGCAGATACGCAGCCCGGCGGCCCGATGTCGTGCAGCGGCACTGATCCCCCTGGATGGTGGTGAGGAAATCCGTATTGCAGAGCTGCGGCGTTTCCTGAAACGGCTTACAGGAACCAATGTTCCCCGCCTGCCACGAAAGCTTTCTCTCTCACGATACCGTGCGTGGCAGACCGCCGACGCCATCTGCGCTTATGCCGGACAAACAGCAGGGGCGTCCCAGCGCGAGATTGGCCGCGTTCTCGATCCGTCTGTGCGCAGTATGAACGCACGCCAGTGGGATACCTCTTCCCAGCGGTCCCGTGTGGGACGCCTGCTGAAAATGGCCCGGCGCATGACAGAAGGGCGGGAGTATTTCTCCCTGCTGCGACCGGTTCGTTTTCGTCTCAAAACATGATGCCAGTTTTGCGCGAAAGCACCCGATGCCCGCTTCGAATATCCGGAACGACACATAGCCCGATACAGGGACCGGACCGTGCGCTCCATAAGAAGGCGCGTTTTTCGTGCGTCCCCGACCCGACAATACCCGTCCACGCTGCGCCCTGTAACGCCCGAACCGACGGAGGCCAGCATGACGCCGCCATATCCGCGTCAGGACAGTTTTCTGCACGAGCAGCTGCTTACCACGCCACAGGCTGCCCACAAGCTCAATATCTCGCCGCGCACGCTTGAACGCTACAGGTGTCGTGGTGGCGGTCCCGTATTCCGCAAGATGGGTGGGCGCGTTCTCTACCATGTCGACGACATCAGGCACTGGATCGACAACGTCGCCTGCCGGTCCACGTCCGAGACATCGTACGAGATTGCCCGCGTGCTCGGCAGCCGGAGACAGGGGAGGCGCGCATGAACGCCCCTCCTTTACGCCAGGTGCTCTCGCCCTGCCTGCTGATCGATCTGATGTCCTGGCCGTTTTTCAGCCTGAGCAAGTCGCCCCGTCACGTGCCGGTCAGCTTTCGCATGGGGCGCGTCACCATGCAGGTTGCAGGGCAGGACGGCAGTCCTATGGCCACGATCTGGGATGCGGACATCCTGATCTGGGCTGTCTCGACACTGGTGGTGGCGCGGCGGCGGGGCCGTCCGGTGTCACCTCATGTCCGGGGCAGCATCCGCGAAGTCCTGCGCTTTCTCGGACGGGGGGAAACCGCTACCCGCTATGACCGGCTTCGGGCCGGGCTGGAGCGGCTGGCCGGTACGTGTGTCACAACGTCGCTGCGCCAGACCCGTGACGGCGTGCAGGGGTTTTCGTGGGTCGTCGCATGGCAGGAACGGCGCGGCGAACTCGACCTGATCCTGCCCCAGTGGCTGTGCGATGCCGTCATCCGGCGCGCAGTTCTGGACCTCGACCCGCGCTATTTTACCCTGACGGGTGGTTTCGAGCGCTGGCTGTATCTGCTGGTCCGGCGGCATGCCGGACGCCAGAAGGACGGCTGGGCTTTCGATCTGCGACACCTGCACGAGAAATCGGCCTCGCGCTCTCCCTATCCGCGCTTCCTCTTCGAGATCCGCCGCCTCGTCACCGCTGACAGCCTGCCCGGCTACCGGCTGCGACTGGAAGCCGGGACCACACCGGTGCTCCGTTTCTCCCCCGATACCGTCCCTGAATCTTATCCACAGGATGGTGTGGATAACCACGTGGAGGACTCGTGATGCCATTCGGCCTATCAGGAATCGAATCCCCGGCCTATCGGGAATGGGACTTCTTCATAAGTTATTACAATAAAACGGGAAAATATGACTCTCTAAGAGTACTAAATATTATAACTATTCAGTACTTGTACACTGCGCCAGGGCGCGCGCGTGAGTTCTCGATTACCACAAAAATCGCCCGCTTCGGGCCGACATCTGCCGACAGTTTTGCGATGGAAGCAGGGCGCTCCTGCGGGCAGCGTCATGCCGGACGCCGTTCTGTCGCCTGTTGGGTTGCGTCTGTCAGGGGCGCGAGTGCCGACAATCGTCAGGCTCCCGTTCCGCTCTTATGCGGAGGAGACCGCGCATGAACCATGCCCACCGTGAGGTGATGACGCCTCTCGAACTCACCTGGCTGGAGAAGCGTATCGAACAATGGCTGCGCTTTGGCCATCCTCTGGAAATGCAGCGTCTCGACCGTTATCGCCGCCGTCTGTATTTCGCCCCGGGCGCTGTCTTTGCATTGATGCGCTGGACGCAGACCGATGATGGCGCGGCGGCCTGCTGTATCGACATCGTGCGGGCGTCACAGGCCGGTGAACCACGCGAGCGGCTAGCCTTCGTTCCGACCGGTGCTGAACGGCTGCTGCATTGCGCCGGCTGGCCACAGGTCCGGACCGTTCTCCGCAGCATTGAAGCGCTGGAACGGCGCCGCATCAATCTGGTGCAGGTCGAACCGGATTACTGGCGACAGCTTGCACACAGCCTGCACGAAAAACATGCGAAGCCGCGCTCCATGAGTGCCTGTCATGACGCGTGGCGACACGGGAGGGCCGTATCATGACACGCAGGGGCTGGTTCTTTTCCACGGTTTTTTCCGCTCTGGGCATGGGCCTGTCGATGGCTTTCCATCCGGCGCCACGCTTGCTCTGGAACGCCACGGCCAGCGTGCCGGTGGGCCTCTATCGTCTGCAACCGGACAGCGCGGTGCATGTCGGAGATCTTGTGGCGCTGCGTCTGCCAGAGGCACAGGCACTCATGCTGGCACGTGGCGGCTACCTTCCGCGCGGCGTGCCGTTGCTCAAGCCCGTCGCGGCGGTAAGCGGGCAGACCGTTTGTCGCACCGTCACGCACGTCACGGTCGATGGCCACAACATCGGTGAGGCTCTGCGTGTCGATCATCGTGGTCGCCTCCTGCCTGTCTGGCGGGGATGCCATCAGCTCGGGAGCCGCGAGGTCTTCGTCATGAATGCTGCCGAGCCCCGCAGTCTGGATGGCCGGTATTTCGGCCCCCTCCCCGCCACCAGTGTGATCGGGCGCGCGACGCCACTCTGGCTACCGGGAGGTTTCCCGCGCGCTGCTGCGCCGTCTTCCTACTTCTTTTCCGGGGATCACTGACATGGCTCAGATCGGACTCTTTACGCGCACGGCAGAAGGTTTCTCGGGACGCCTGCGCACGCTCTCGCTGGATGCCGAACTGACGCTGGTGCGCATCGAGGCATCCGATGGCGGAAACGCACCCGATTATCGGATCCATCTCGGTGACAGCACCGATGGGCCGGAAGTCGGGGCAGCCTGGACGCGCACGGGCGAGCGGGCCGGCGAATATGTCGTCGTCGTGCTGGATGACCCGTCACTCACACACGCCATGCGCGCGACCCTGTTCCAGTCCGGTCGGGGTGGGCGTGTCTGGCAACTCGTATGGAGCCGCCCGACGAAACGTCAGGGAGCGCGGGAATGATGCGACCACCTGCACGTTTCCGACAACGGCACGGTGATGGAAGGGCGCTTGTCCGGCCTGTCCTTTTCTGCCTCTGGTCTGCGGGGATCGGGCTCGTGCTGGTGCTCGCGCCCTGTTCCTCACATGCGCAGCCGATTGATGGTTTGATCAGGGAGGCCGCACGGCAGGTCGCTTTGCCGCCTGAGTGGATCCACGGCGTGCTGCAGGTCGAAAGCGGCGGCGATCCTCATGCCATGTCCGCAAAGGGCGCCATGGGACTCATGCAGATCATGCCGGCGACATGGCAGGAACTGCGGCGTGATCTCAATCTCGGAGCCGATCCGTTTGATCCGCATGACAATGTTCTTGCCGGGGCGACCTACCTTCGTCTGCTGCATGACCGGTACGGTGATGCGGGGTTTCTCGCAGCCTATAATGCCGGCCCCGGACGCTATGAGGCCCATCTGTCAACAGGCCGCCCGCTGCCGCATGAGACACGGGATTATGTGGCGTCTGTCGTGCGGCTGCTGGATCGGCACATGTCCTTTGTAGACGCGTTGCAGGACGGCGACGTGTCCGATGCACGTGTTCAGCCCGAAGATACGCTGTTCGCAGGCCATGTCCGATGGCAGTCCTCCGTCGACCGCCTGCGTGTTTCGGATACGGCGTCCCTCACATCGAAGGCCTTGTTCGTGCCGGTCGCGGGAGAGCTGCTGCCATGAGAAAGCGCATGCGGGACCGGGTGATGCGACCTGTCGATCTTTCGGGGAAACGGGGATTTCGGGAGGAAAGAAGCCTTGGGAGCTTAGTGCAAGATAAAAGCCGCAAGGTGCGGCATGGTTGGGGTGGGCGGTTTTTCAGGGTTTTTTACAAGGTCATTTTGCTGGACCAAGGTGTCGGCCTGAGTGATCTTCGTGTTTTCAATGGGTTGGCACAAGGTGCGGGTCATCATGGCGCGGGATGATGATTTCCGGGTCCGGCCCGGTCGCATCCGCTCGACCCGTGCCCGTCAGGGACGGTCGTTCATCGGGCGTGTGCTGGCGGCGACCAGCCGCGCCGGAGGGATGGGGAAACCTGGGGGCGCCGGAGGAGGCCGCGGTCCCTCGACATTCGGACGCGGCCGCGGTGCCGCGATGCGCGCCAACCGGCTCCTGTCGCGACGGACGCGGCTTGCGGTCGTCAAGGCGAGGGTGGTCCGGCATGGGGGACGGACCTCGCTGCGTGCTCATCTGTCCTATCTCCAGCGTGAGGGGGTGACGCAGGACGGCGAGAAGGCCCGGCTGTTCGGGGCCGGGCGCGACCATGTGCCGCCGCGTGAATTTGCCGAGCGCTGTCAGGACGACCGGCATCATTTCCGGTTCATCGTCGGACCGGAGGACGCGACGGAAATGGCGGATCTGAAAACCTTCACGCGGGAACTGATGGCGCAGGCAGAACAGGACTTCGGCACACGTCTGGACTGGGTGGCGGTCAGTCATTGGAACACCGACAAACCCCATGTCCATGTCATCGTTCGTGGCAAGGATCAGGAGGGCGAGGATCTGGTCATCTCGCGGGATTATATCCGTGAAGGGCTTCGAGCCCGTGCCCAGAATCTCGTCACGCTTGAACTCGGGCCGCGTAACGAGAATGAAATCCGCAGAAGCGTGGAGCGGCAGGTCGAGGCGGAGCGCTGGACGCAGCTCGATCGGCAGTTGCAGCAGGACGCAGACGCGCGGGGAATCATCGACCTCGCGCCTTCTCCAGATCGTCAGCCCGACATTTTCGCGGTCATGAAGGTCGGACGCCTCCGCCGTCTTGAACGCATGGGACTGGCGCATGAAGTCGGAGGCGGACAGTGGCGGCTCGACGAGACCGCCGAGGCGACGCTGCGTGAGATGGGGCAACGCAACGATATCATCAAACGTATCCATCGCGGCCTGAGCGAACAGGGGATTGAACGGGCCTCGTCGTCATGGGTGCTGGCCGGGGAAGATCTGGCCGAGCCGGTGATCGGCCGGCTGGTCGCGCGCGGGCTTGATGACGAGCTGAAGGGGAGTGCCTATGCCATCATCGACGGGGTGGACGGGCGGACGCACCATGTCCATTTGCCGGCGCTGGAAGCGACCGGCGACGCGCCTTCCGGAGGTCTGGTCGAATTGCGCCGTTTTCAGGATGCCAGCGGGCGAGACAGGGCGACGCTCGCTGTCCGGTCGGATATCTCCGTCGAAGAGCAGGTGCAGGCACGGGGTGCAACCTGGCTGGATCGTCAGCTTGTCGCTCGTGATCCAGTAGCGCTGGGCGACGGCGGCTTTGGCGCAGAGGTGCGTGACGCGCTCCAGCGGCGGAATGACTACCTTGTCGATCAGGGACTGGCCCGTCGCGAGGGGGAGAAGGTCAACTATTCGCGCGGGATGATTGGCACTTTGCGCCAGAAGGAAATCGGCGAACTGGCCACGCGCCTGGAAGCGGAGCGGGGGCTTTCCCATCAGCCGTCCGGAGCGGGCGAATATGTGGCCGGAACCTATCGGCAGCGTTTCGCTCTGGCGTCCGGTCGCATGGCCATGATCGATGACGGGCTTGGTTTTCAGCTTGTGCCCTGGACACCGTCACTGGAAAAGCAGCGGGGGCGGGAGGTCTCGGGCATCGCGCGTGGTGACGGCGGCGTTGACTGGTCGTTCGGGAGGCGACGTGATCTTGGTCTGGAAATCTGAGGCAACGTGTTTTCAGGAATGGGAAGGCCCGATTCAGGTGATCCCGACCCGTCGCGTTTTCAGACGTCGCAGTCGGGCAGGTCCCTTTGCCACGAGCAGGTAGAGCGCCGGCGTTGTGAACATGGTCTGGGCCTGACTGACCAGCAGCCCACCGATGAGTGCGATGCCGAGCGGCTGGCGCAGTTCCATGCCGTAGCCGCCCATCAGCACGAGCGGCAGCGCGCCGAGGGCTGCGGCAAACGTGGTCATGAGGATGGGCCGCAGCCGCAGCAGACAGGCCTCGCGGATAGCGTCCTGTGGCGTCATCCCGCGTCGCCGCTCGGCATGAATGGCAAAGTCCACCAGCAGGATGGCGTTCTTGAGCGAAATGCCGGTGAGTAGCAGCATGGCGATCACGGCCATGCCCGAGAACGGCATCCCGAACAGGTCCAGTGCCATCACCGCCCCGATCCCCGCTGACGGAATGGTGGAGAGAATGGTCAGCGGATGCAGGGCGTTCTCGTAGAGCATCCCCAGTGTCAGATAGACGGCAAGCACAGCGCCAAGGATCAGGATCTCGCTGTCGTGGGTGCTCTTGCCCAGATCGCCCTCGTCGCTCTGCAACTCACCGCTGAGCGCATCCGGCAGATGCAGCTTTTGCCACTCCTGCTCGATGACCGCCTGTGCCTGCGACAGACTGACACCGGGCGCCAGTTCCAGTGCCAGAGAAGCGGAGCTGGCATAGCCCAGATGCGTCACCGCCACCGGATCAAGGCTGGGCGTGATCCGGGCCACCACCGAGAGCGGCACCAGCGTCTCCGCCCCGGTCGCTACCGCTGACCCGGTGGAGGCATTCGCGCCACCTGCCAGAGAATTGGCGATCTGGTTTCTGAACGCTGCCGCACTGGTCGACGTTGTGGTGCTGGCCGCCGCCGACGTCACGACCCGGATGGTGTTCGACGCCGAACTGCCGGACGCCGATCCTCCTGACGGGCTGATCCAGAACTGTTTCAGGATGTCCGGATCGCGCTGGAAGCGGTCCTCCACGGTCAGCACCACATTGTATTGCCCGTGCATCGTGTAGACGACCGAGGCCGTGGTCTGGCCCAGGGCGTCCGATAAAGTATTGCCAATCACCTGTGGCGTGACACCCACGCGAGCGGCGGTATCGCGATCAATAGTCAGCGTGACGCTCTGTCCGGGCGGATCAACGTCGGGGTCCACATCGGAAAATTCAGAATGGTGCCGCAGGGCTTTTGCCAGCGTTCGCGTGGCTGGCCCCAGCAGACGATCGTTCTCACTCCGGAGAATGTAGCTGACCCCGCTGCTGTTCGACCCCACCCGCATCATCAGGTTGCCCGGCGCCTGGGCGTGGTATTCGGCATGGATATCCTTGCCCATCCTGGCCGCCACACGCGCGGCAATCACACTGCCCGGATCCCGACCGGTCGACATATCCCGCAACGTGGCGAACACCATGCCGTGGCTGGAACCCTCGGAGGTGTCCAGATAGGCGACCACATGCGTGACGGCAGGATCAGCGAGCAGCACGCGGCTGAAGTGCTCCAGCCGGGCCTTGGTCTGGGCCAGCGAACTGCCATTACCCCGCGATCCGCCCGAGACAATGCCGATATCCTGACGCGGGAACACGATCTTGGGCATGCGGATGAACAGGACACCCGTCACAAGCAGAGTCAATGGAAGCAGCAGAGCGGTCCTGCCGGGGTGGCGCAGGCAACACTCTAACGTCCGGCGATAGACGCTGCCGCGCTGCTTCTCATGAAACAGAAGAGCAGCAGTTCCGGTTTCGAGCTGACCCGTCCATCGGTTTTCAGAAAACCGCATGCAGATCGCCGTCAGACAGGGTGTCGCCATACAGGACAGGATCAGCGAGACTGTCACGGCAATCCCGACGGTGCCCGCAAACTCGCGGAACAGCCGCCCCGTCAGACCCGAGGCCAGCCCGATCGGCAGGAACACCGCCAGCACGGACACCGTGATCGACAGCAGCGTGAACGCCACCTCACTGGCCCCGGCGATAGCGGCTTCGTCAATCGAAAGCCCACGTTCGCGCATGCGGATGATGTTCTCGATCACCACGATGGCGTCATCGACCACCAGTCCCGTGACCACCGTCAGCGCCATGAGCGAGAGATTATCCAGCCCGAACCCGGCCAGCTGCATCGGCCCGAGGCTGGCCATCAGGCAGCACGGCACGATGATGGCCGCCGCGATAGACGCCGTCCATGAGCGCAGGAACACTCCCACCACACCGAGAGCCAGCACACAGGAGGCCAGCAGGGTTATCAGGGTGTGATGCAGCGAGGACCGAATGACCGCCGAACCATCGCGCGCTACCGCAATATCAGCCCCCGGCGGCATCAGGCTGCGTAGTTGCGGCAGGCGTGCCTTCACCGCATCCACAATGCCGACCAGATTGGCGCCAGGCTGGGCACGCACCATCAGCGTCAGCGCCGGTTTCCCGTCAAAGAACGCAGCGGCATTCACGTCCTGCATGCTGTCGGTGACGGTGGCGACGTCACTCAGCCGGATCGGACGACTGTTCTTGTAGGCGATCACCATATCCCGATAGGAGGCAGCATGTTCCGCCTGATCATTGACGGACAACTGGTAACGCTGTCCGCCCGCATCAATGACGCCCTTGGGTGTATGGGCATTGGCCGAGGCCAGGGCGGCACGCAGATCCTCAAAGCCCATGCCGTATTTGAAGAACATCAGCGGATTCATCGCCACCCGCACCGCCGGGGCGGAACTCCCCAGCAGTTTGACATCCCCCACACCCTGCACCTGCAACAGCATTGGCCGCAGGGTGCTGTTCACCAGATCATACAATCGGGGCATGGACTGCAGGCCCGGCGTCACGGCCAGGATCAGCACCGGCGTCGCGTTGGGATTGGCACGGTGATATTGCGGGTCAGAACCGGGCGTGGTCGGCAGATCCCGACGAGAGGCCCTGATCGCAGATTCCACGTCACGCGCGGCCCCGTTCAGATCTCGCCCCAGTTCGAAGCCCAGAGAAATAGAAGTCTCGCCCCGCGTGGAGGTGGATTCCATCTGCGTCACCCCGGCAATATTGCCGAGATGCCGCTCCAGTGGGGCCGCCACGGTACGGGCCATCACTTCTGGCGAGCCACCCGCATTGGACGCAGAAACCGAGATCACCGGCAGATCGACATCGGGCAGATCGGAGACTGGCAGATGGGGCAACGCCATCAGGCCCGACAGCACGGCCGACACCAGCAGCAGCGTTGTCGCCACCGGGTGACGGACAAACCAGGCGATGAAGTTCAAGAGGAATGTCCCGTCCCTGCGGGAGGGCTCTGTCTATAAGACGAATGACGGACGCGTTTTTTCAACATCGAGAGGAAAAATGATGTCCTTACGCGCCCTGCTCGTCACTCTCTGGCGCCACCGTGATGGCCGCACTGCGGATGGCGAGGCCATATTCCGCCGCTGCCCGGTGCAGCAGGGCGGCAATTTCCGGAGAGCTGAACGGAATGTTCCGCCCCGTTGCGGCATTCACAAAGGTGATGGCGGACGACGTTTCCATCCGCTCGGGCGTCACACGGTAACGCCACACGCGGTCCGGACCGACAGCGCGGTGCAGGACATCCCGCTCGACCAGCAGATTGAGATTGCGCTGAATCGACCCCTGACTGGGCGCATGGGTTTTCATCATCGCCAGAAGCGCTTTCCAGATCTCCACCGCCGTCGCATCCGCCCCGGCTTCGAGGATGCCGTGCAGCAGCACACGGCGCAGATCGGTCATCTTCAGCCCGGACTTGCGGCAGCGCTCCTCCAGTTGCCGGACCTGTCTGTGGCTGGCGCCCATGCCCGGACGGATCTGATGAACGTCAGGTGGAGAACGGCGATGTTCGGAAAACGCAAGCATGGCAATGATCCTGTCACGATCAGAGAAAAGAAAGAGCGGAAACCTCAGTTTCCACCGGTGTGGATGTAAAACTCGACCGGCACGGTCAGGGTGATGGGATCGCCCGCCACGCTGTCCGGCGGGACGGGCAGCGGCTGGGCACGCCTTGGCAGGGCGATCGCTTCCTGATCGAGCAGCGGGTGGCCGGAACTGCTGGCCAGCGTGACCGACAGCACATGACCTTTGCGGTCCATGGAGAAGGTCACCGTCGGCACGCCTTCCTGACGATCCGCCATGGCGTCCGACGGGTAGCGCTTGAATTTTTCGAGCTGTGCCAGCAGCGCACCCTGCCAGGTGACCGGATCATGCGAGGCCTTTGACGAGGATGCGCCGGGGGCCGGAGCCGCCTGGGCTGGCGCGGGTGGCGCTTCCGAGGAAGGCGGCGCGGTCGTAGCCTCTGCGGGCGGCGTCTTGTCCGGGACCGGCTTTTTCAGGTTCGGAACGGCCTTATGTTTCTTGACGATCTTCGGCAGCTTTTCCGGTTTGGGCACCGGGACTGGCGGGTTCGGGGCGGGAGACGGGGGAGCCGTGATCTTGGGTGGATCGACCGGCGTCGGATCGGGGACGGACAGGGTCTGTTTCGGGCCGATGGGTGCGTCGGTAGGTGGCGTGGGCGTGGAGACCGGTTCGGGCGCCATATCGATGGCGATCGCGGCCGGTGGAGGTTCGGGGACCGCCAGGACCGGCGGAGGTAAGCGCATGATCCACCAGACTGCGCTACCACTGACTGCCAGCACGGCGAGAAAGGAGAGGCCCCAGCGCAGGGCCTCATCCCGTCGGGCCATGCGAAGCTGGCCCCGCTGCCAGTCCGCAAACGAGGGGGCTGCGTAATTTTCAGCCGTATCCGCGATGTCTGCCGTGCTGTTCACGGCGTTGGTCCGCCAGCAGGAACCGCAGAAGTTCCCGCTTCGCTGCCTTCCTCCTGGCCCTGCAGATTGACCAGCGCCACCTTGAGGTATCCGGCAGAACGGAGCTTATCCATCACCCCCATCAGCGTGCCGTAATCGACCGTTTTGTCGGCCCGCAGAAAGATGCGTTCGTCCCTGTTGCCCTTGCTGGCGGTCGCGAGGGCTCCGGCCAGACCGTCCATGGTCACATCGTCCTCGCCGAGCGCCAGGCCGTGATCGGCCTTCACCGTGAGGAACACCGGATCATCCGGACGCGGGGTCGGCTTCTCGGTCGAGGACGGAAGATCGACCGGCACGTTCACCGTGGTCAGCGGAGCCGTGACCATGAAGATCACCAGCAGGACCAGCATCACGTCGATGAACGGCGTGACATTGATCTCATGCGCTTCGTGCGGGCTCTCATCGGTATGGCGGATGCGGATCATGCCGCTTACTCCCCGGCAACCGAGCGGGCATCGCGCGATTTACCCAGCCGCACCACCTGTCCGCTGGCGGTCAGCGCTTGCATGCGGCCCAGGTCACGCGAGACCAGACGCATGACCAGCGCCGTCAGATCGGCGACCTGAGCACGACACGAGGCGGACTGGCGGGCCAGATGGTTGTAGATCACCACGGCCGGAATGGCGGCAACCAATCCAAGCGCCGTCGCGAGAAGCGCCTCGGCAATGCCGGGCGCCACGACGGCAAGGCTGGTCGCCTTGCTGGCTGCAATGCCGGTGAAAGACGTCATGATGCCCCACACGGTCCCGAACAATCCGATAAAGGGTGACGTCGCGCCAATCGTGGCCAGTACGCCCGTGCCGCGCATCAGGCGACGACCCTCGGCGGCTTCCAGACGCTCAAGGTGCAGCACGATGCGCTCCTTGAGGCCGTCCGTGTCGTCGGGAATGTCCTGCGAGCGTTTCCGTTCGGTCTCGGCCGCCATGACCAGCGTGTGGGCGACCCCGTTCTGGCGGGTGCCTTCCTCGCCAAGGTCGAGTGTGTTGGCGTTTTCCAGAGCCTTTTCGGCTTTCTGCAGTTTCAGGCGTACGCGGACCAGTTCGACCGATTTGGCAATAAAGATGGTCCAGGTCAGCAGACTGGCCACGGCCAGCAGGATCATCACGCAGCGGACCACGGGACCGGCATTGAGGAACATGTCCCAGGGAGAGAACGAAATCGGGGTCATGAGCGACCTCCTTTGACAGACGGTCGCGACCATGCCCGCAGGAGGCAGATCACCGTCACGATGAGGGGAAGGGAAAGCGAGGCCCAGGACAGGGCCAGCCAGATCCCGTGCTGGCCGAGCAGCGCCGACAGCAGGCCGAAAGTGGTGAGCAACCCCAGCGCGATCGGCCACGGCCAGACCGCAACCGTCGGACGTGATACTGAAACAGGAGGAGATGGCATGGGGATTTCGGGAGAAACGGCGTTCATCGGGTCGCCTCCGCCAGCGCGGGAAGCTCGTCCGCCTCGTCCGGATCGTAACCAAGAGCCCGCAACCGGGCATCCGTGGCGATTTTCCGCTTACCGGCCCACAGTACGAGGCCGCTGACCAGCACCCCGATCACCACGACATCAAGGAGCGCCCAGAGAATGCGCAGCGGCATGCCGCCGTAATCGCCGAAATGCAGGGGGCGCGAGATTTCGAGGAAGCGCAGATACCACGGCATGGGATACGCCCCGGTCAGGTCACCCGTGCGGGCATCGACCAGAACCGGGGTAAACAGATGGGCGCGCAGCGGTGTCGCGCCCCGTGTCCACAGCACGTAATGCACAGGGCTGCCGAACGGAGAGCCGGGGAAGGACAGGCCCGTCACCTCGTTGCCAGGTGCCGCTCTGGCCGCCGTGTCGAACGCTGCCTGCACGGAGGACAGATGATCCTGAGACGGCACCGGCAGGCTGGCGTAGGGCCTGAGGATCTGGCGCACGTCCGTCACGCGCCACAAACCGAAGAGCGGCGTCTGGAGTTCATTGACCAGCCCGGTAAAGCCCACCACCAGCGCCCAGACCAGTGTCGCAGCCCCCAGCAGATTGTGCAGATCGAGCCAGGTCAGGCGCACGGCGCGATCCCGCCGGACAGAGCCGAATGGCAGCCGTTTCATGAACCGGCCATAGAGGGCGACGCCTGAAACCAGCGAGGCGACAAAGACGCCGCCCATCGCGCCCATGAACAGCGCGCCCGGAAGTCCGGCAAACAGGTTCATATGCAGCCGCGTGCAGGTGCCCAGAATGATCCCGGTCCAGGTGCGCGGCTCTTTGGGCGCCGTGGCCGGGCGGGACTGCTCCAGCACTTTTGCCGTGCGGGCGTCGAACTTGATCCAGTGGCCAGAATGCCGGTCCGGATAGTTCTCGTCGTCCTTCAGCGCCTGCCAGCTTGGCGCCATCGACACCAGCACAGCGGGTTCGTCATCGTCCGGGCTCACCTGCGTGATGATCTGGCCCGGCCAGAGCGCCCCCGCCTTGCCCACGATCACGTCGAGACTGGCGTTAGGAGTGCCCGGCGGCAGCACCTCGTACGGCGGATCATCGTCGCCGACGAAAGTATCGAAGATCTGCTCGGAAAACAGCATCGGCAGGCCGGTCACGCACACGATCAGCAGGAACAGCGTGCAAATGAGGCTCGTCCATTTGTGGACGACGAACCAGCGGCGGAGGGTGCGCGTGGTCATGGAAGCAGCGGGGCTCCCGACGTCCCGGCATGACTATTCCGTGCGGGATGGGAATAACACTGACTCGCAACTCGTGGGCGGAAAAGTGGGCAACCGCACTGCATATGGACTCTCCCTGCGTGGCCGGAACACGCAACTGCCGACGGCGTCCGGAATGAACGCGGGGAGTTTCCCCTCTGATAGTAAGGATGCTTGGCGATCCCGTTTTTTCAGCAATAAAGACAATTTCTGACAGACACGTGATATGCGCTTTTTGAGGGACTTGCGTCTTACCCGCAGAAAACAGGCCTGCCTCTAGGGCGGAAGGTCTTGTCGTCTGTCTCGGCCGCTCTTTCCTGCAAGCGGCACGCGCCTGCAAAATCTTGCGGAACGCCGGACCTTGTGCCAGAAAAGTTGCGAATCCTTCTTAATTTCGCAATGCCGACATCGCGGTGGCACCGGGAACCAGCGTCTTTGAAGCCCAAACCTCTGTCTTCCGATCTGTATGAAGCGCACCGTTCGGGTCTCCTGTCCTACGCACGGCGGTTGTCAGGGGACAGTGTGCTGGCGGAAGACGTCGTACAGGACGCGTGGGTGCTATTCGCGCGGCAGCCTGCACACGCCATTTCGTCGCCCGGCAATTACCTCCGCACCATCGTTCGCAACCTGCTGATGACCCGTTTGCGCCGCGCCAAAATCGAGCGCATCAGCGATACGGATTTCGATGTCGTCACTGCGACCGTTGCCGACGATGCGGCCTCACCCGAAGAAACAGTGGCCGCGCGTGAAACCATGACGCGCGTGATCGACGCACTGGATGCGCTGCCAGCGCGGCAGGCCGATGCCATCCGCATGTATCATTTTGAAGGAATGAAATTGCGGGAAGTCGCCGCCATGCTCGGCGTGTCCATCCCGATGGTCCATGGCCTGATTACCGAGGGGCTGGCAATCTGCAACCGGATACGCAAGGAAGGGCAGTAGGCCTCGGTGCATTTGAATTATTTTATGAAAAACCGGGGATGCCGCGCATCTTATCGGTATGACTTTCCGATCCAGCTTGCCGCGCGTCCATCGGTTCATCTTTCCTGCCCCGGAACGAAGCCGTCAGGTACGCCCGGTTGGAGGACGCTGTGTGACTGAGTCCCGTAATCCCGATGAGGTGGCGGCGGGCTGGTATGTCTATCTTCGAGAAGAGCCGGATGACCCGGAACTGCGCCAGCAGTTCGAGGCGTGGTTGCACGAAAGTCCGCTGCACCGGCAGGCGTGGGCGGAGATCAACGAAACGCTGGGCGTTCTGGCCTCGGCACCTCCCGAGCGACGGGAACGGAACAGCGCACGCCGCTGGTGGGGTCGTCCTGCCAATGACCGGAGGGGCTCGCGAAGGATGCGGACGGTCGCATTCGCAGGGGCTGCCATGGCGGCCTGCGTGGCGGCTTTTGTGCTGGTGCCTGACCTGACCCTGCGTTTGCGGGCCGATCATTACACGCAGGCCGGGACAACGCAGGCCATTCGTCTGGCTGACGGCAGTGAGGTCATCCTTGCGCCACGGTCCGCTTTGACAGTGCATATGACGGCCCACGCGCGCCGGATCGATCTGCTGCGCGGTGAAGCCTGGTTTGTGGTGCATCATGACACCAGCAGACCGTTTTCCGTGGTTGCCGGACCTGTCACCACAACCGATATCGGCACCATGTTCGACGCCCGGACGGATGGCGAGGAAACGTCCGTGGCCGTGCGGGAAGGGGCCGTGCATGTGTTCGCACAGGGAGGCATCAGCCTTGATCGTGACCTTCATGCGGGGGAGCGGGTCGACGTGAAAGGCGGTCAGGTGACTGTCGACACCCAGTCGCCTGAAACCATGGGGCTATGGCGTGACGGCATGCTGGTGGCGCAGGGTAACACCATCGCCGAGATGGCGGCAGCTCTTCAGCCGTGGACACAGACACGTATCATCATTGCCCATGACACGCTGGCGGCGAGAAAGGTCAGTGGCTCCTATGATCTGCGGCATCCTGAAACCTCCCTGCAACTGATCGTGCATCCCTATGGCGGGAAGGTTGTGTCCGTTACACCGTGGTTTGCCCTTGTGACCGGACGGTGAAGGGAGTCTGGCTCCCTCGTCATGCAGCAGCCGTCACGAGAGACAGCCCGGCGTCGCACTCATTTTTGTAGAGCCATTATCGGTGGGAGACCCACTCTGAATTCTGACAACCGGTGTTCCGATATGTGACCCGCCTGCGTGAGGGGCGCGCGCATCGTCGGTCAATTGGAAAAGTTGCGCAGCGCGTCTGCCTGAAAACCTTTGTGAAACAGTCCTGTAGGCGGCGCTGATTCATAAATCGTAAAAAAAAGCAAAAATCTTCCTAAAAAACGAGCCTCCCGTGCATCTCACTACCATGACCTTCGGATGCAAATGACTTGCATTCAAAAATGCAGATGACAGGAAGAGCCACACCCATGCCTTCGCCACAGTTTCTGAGGAGACCTATCGCTGCATCCGTCCTGATGCTCGCCACCACGACCGCGTTGACCTCTTTTATCCCAACGGGTGCGCGGGCGCAGACAACACAGGCCCAGCCAAAATCCAGTTTCAGCATTTCCGCCGGTTCGCTGTCGGATGCGCTGGTGTCGTTCAGCGCACAGTCTCATATTCAGGTGACGTCCCAGACGCCGACACTGACTGGACACAAGACACCCGGACTGCACGGACAGTTTACGTCGAGCGAAGCGTTGGCGCGGCTTCTGCAGGGGAGTGGTTTGTCATATCAGCCTGTCGGAGAGAGGGCTTTTCAGATTATTCCGGCGTCTAAGGCAGCCAACATCACACTCGGTCCTGTCAAAGTTGGTGGGTTAGTTAATACGCATGAAGCCGCTATCGGAGCCGGGGTTGGCTATGTTGCTAAGTATTCGTCAGCTTCAACGAAAACAGATACTCCTTTAACAGAAATACCGAACTCGATTTACGTGATCACCAAGGATCAAATGGTCGATCAGCAATCCCAGACAGTTCAGGAAGTGCTTCGTTATATGCCCGGAATTTATAGCGAATCAACGGGCACTGCTTCTTGGGGTAGTGGATCGGTGAGGTCTCAAGGAGGAGGAGATTTTACTCAGAGAGGGTTTGCATCAACACAGTACGTCGATGGACTACTTTCCAATACTCAGGCCTCAGGTGAACCTGCTTTCCTTGATCGTGTGGAGGCACTGAATGGTCCGTCGTCGGTTATGTATGGTCAGAGTGGGGCTGGAGGGCTTATATCAATGCAATTAAAAAAACCTACTGACACTCCATTACATAACGTCACTCTCGGTTTTGGGAATTGGGGGCGCTACGAATCAACAATTGATTTGAGCGATAAAATAACAAAATCGGGTAATCTTAAGTATCGCATTGCTGCTATTGGCGTAACTCAAGGCACACAAACTGATCATATCGATTACCATCGAGTTGGCGTCCTTCCTTCAATTAAATGGGATATCGATAATAAGACAAGCCTTACGTTACTTGGAATGTATATGTATACGCCTGGAGATGGGAGCGGGAACTATTACCCGCTGTATGGTTCTCTTTTGTCCGGAAAAAATGGATATATTCCCCGGAGTAGATTTTTAGGTGATCCACAATATAATATCTCTGGGAACAAAGAAGCTAAATTTGAATATCAGTTTTTTCATAAATTCAATAAATACCTAGAATTTCAACAGAATTTTTCATACGATAATAGCCGTAGATTTTTCAACGATACATTTGGATCTGGTCTAGCCACTGATGGACAAACTTATTCGATATATGGTTGGAAAGGGAATTTGGGTGGAAATACATCTCAAATAGAAAAAACAGTTGCTCTTGATTCCCGACTGATCGCGAATTTTAATACCGGGCCTGTATCACAAACGCTTTTGATTGGTGTTGATTATCGTCATATTGATGAAGAATGGGGGCTTACCTATGATCGCAAAGCAATGACGATCAATATCTGGGATCCAATTGTATCGTCGCATCCAGATTATAGCGCGGGCAGTACAGATACTCTTGCATCGTATACTTATCCAAGTAAATTGGACCAGGTAGGAGTGTATTTTCAAGATCAAATAAAAATTAAAAAACTAACGATTACAGCTGGGGGCCGAGAAGATTGGTATGACTATGACTATCATTCGACATATTCACGTCAGTCTGTAACATTGGGCAATATCGCTTTGGAGCCTTTGGCCTCACCCATTAACCAAAATTCGCATGCTTTTACATGGCGAGCGGGCTTTACCTATAATCTTGATTTTGGTTTGACCCCATATTTTAGTTTTTCAAAATCGTTTAACCCACAGTATGGAAGCATATTAGCGGATGGGTCGGCTGCGCAACCGCTAACAGGTAATCAGTTAGAGGCTGGACTAAAATATATCATACCACATACAAATGTATTCTTAACCGCCGCTGCGTATCATATAAAAGAAAATCATGTTTTGGAAAGCTCTCCAGATGTCGTTGGTAAGGAAATAGATGGCGGTACTGCGACCTCCAAGGGGGTGGAGCTTTCCGCGCATGCAAATGTAACAAAAGATCTACGAATAACAGCATCTTATAGCTTTAATGATATGCGATATACAAGAAGTAATAATACCGTAAATAGGTATGATATATATGGTAATTCATTGGGAAAGGTTCCCTTGCAAGGGAAATATTTAAATGCATATCCACGCAACATGGTTAATATGTTTGTTGATTATACGCTTCCGCGCGATGTATTTCATGGATTAGGTGTGAATTTTGGGATACGATATATTGGATTTACATATGCTGACACAGCAAATTCTTTCAAGGTTCCGGCTCACACGCTTTTTGACGTGGGCGCACATTACGATTTCTCCAATATATTACCTTCCCTTTCTGGCCTGAAAATTTCTTTGGCGATGTCGAATCTGACCAACGAGCGGTACGTCGGGTCATGCAGTACAAATCAATGCTATTATGGACAAGCGCGGCGAGTATATGGAAATATCTCTTATAATTGGTAAAATTTTACCACCCGAAACTACGGCGAATTTCCCCTTTTAGATTCAATGGCTTGATTATCTTCCCCATGACAAACTCGTGGGGCAGAGCATCTGCAAGAAACGTGGGTTTAGCCCTGCAACATCCGTGGGGTATCCCATGTCAAATTCGTGGTGCAGGGGTATGCAGGTTTCGTGACCTCGCGCTGCAATATTCGCGATGTGATCGGCAAGATCCGGGGGCGTGGTCGCTCGTTCCTGCTGGTTGCCGTTTTTCAGGATATATCCGGATAACGCTCCCGAAGAAGATGAAGAA
The DNA here is from genome assembly GCF_011516755.1 of Acetobacter conturbans. Lineage (GTDB taxonomy): Bacteria > Pseudomonadota > Alphaproteobacteria > Acetobacterales > Acetobacteraceae > Acetobacter > Acetobacter conturbans. The sequence continues at coordinate 25,898 of NZ_WOSY01000012.1, forward strand.
AGCGGGCGAGGGACGGATTGGGGTTGTCCTCCCGCCAGCACGCTACAAATTGGAGTGCGGCAGGCTGGCGGCCGTTGAGCACCTGCCGGTAGACAATATTGGTCAGACCATCTCCGGTCGCGCTTTCATAATCAATCATCACGCTGCCGTTCTCCGCCACGAACGGTTTGAGAAACTGGGTTTCCATATCGTGGCTCACGATGTTGGGTGAGCGTACGTCGACAGAGAGATGCTGACGGATGATATCCGTAATTTCCGGTCCGGGATCCTGGGTGCTGGTCAGGAAACGCTCATGCCGCAGCAGGCTCCATTCCAGTACGGGGAGTGCGGCGAGGCTATGGTCAGCCCGCAAGGCGGCAACGCAACGTTCCGACCACAACCGGAGCAGCGCGTCCCGCCATTCGAGGCCACCAGCAGTCACAATGGCGATGTCGATCTGTGCGGTCTCGACTTTCTGCAACAGGGATGCGCGACTTCCTCCCACGAATTTCCAGGGCACGCCCGGATGCCTGCGCTGGAAATCGCCGAGTGTCGCGCGGAGGTTTCCCGTCGAAACCGAGGTATAGTAGCCAATGGTCAACCGCCGCTCGGTCCGTTGCGGCCCGGTGCCGGGGCGATTGGTCAGCATGTCCACGTCCTGGACGATCTGCCGTGCGACCTGCAGGAAATCGATGCCATGAAGGGTGGGCCGTACACCTGCTCTTGTGCGGGTAAAGAGAGCGCATCCGATCACCTCCTCCAGTAATCGGATATCCTTCGAGATGGCGGCCGCCCGCACACCGGATGTGGCGGAAGCCTTGCGAAAGCTTTTGTGTTCAGCGGCCGTGAGAGCAGACCGCAGGTGGCGGATCTCGATCGTCATATAAAGTTAGATGCGCCTGCTATCTGAATTTTAAGAAGAAACCGGTGGTTCCTCGACGGGCGGCAGTCACAAGCGTGTTACAGATATTAACGGCCTCTGCGGAACATCGGCGAGGAACATCATTTTCCTGCAACCGGCATAGGGTTGCCGACATTTTTACGCCCCGTTGCGCCGGTTTGCGCACTCGCGACGTACACCATGGATTTCGGTCCTGATTGTCCTTTTCTTTCGATTGGAAACCGGGAGAAAAAGCGATGTCGGGTTCACGTATCCTCTGGGGACAGCTTCTCGTCGTGCTGGCGCTGGTTGTCCTGTCATGGTGGGTCGCCACCGAATGGGTTGCATGGAAACTGGAGTTTCAGCCCGAACTCGGCAGGCCGTGGTTCACTCTGTGCCACTATTGGCCCGTCTATGCGCCACCGCTCGTTTTCTGGTGGTGGTACGAGTTCGATGCTTATGCGCCGCAGGTTTTCGCGCGGGGCGGGTGGATTGCCGGATCAGGGGGTGTGCTGGCGTTTCTTGTCGCCGTGGCCATGTCGGTGCGTCGCGCCCGCGAGGTCAGGCGGGCTGCCACCTATGGCAGCGCGCGCTGGGCGAACGCGGAGGATCTGGAAAAATCCGGGCTGCTTGACCCCGACGGCGTCGTGCTCGGCTGTCACCGCAAGACCTATCTTCGGCATAACGGTCCCGAACATGTCCTGTGTTTTGCCCCCACACGGTCAGGTAAGGGTGTAGGTCTCGTCATTCCCACGCTCCTGACATGGCCGGGCTCGGTCATCGTGCATGACATCAAGGGCGAGAACTGGCGTGAGACGGCAGGGTTTCGGGGCACATTCAGTCGCGTCCTGCTGTTCGATCCGACCAATCCGCAGTCCGATGCCTACAATCCCCTGCTGGAAATCCGGCGCGGGGAATGGGAGGTGCGGGACGCCCAGAATATCGCCGACGTGCTGGTCGACCCCGAAGGTTCGCTGGAGCGCCGCAGTCATTGGGAAAAAACCAGTCACTCCCTGCTGGTCGGAGCGATCCTGCACGTTCTTTATGCGGAGCCCGATAAGACACTGTCCGGCGTTGGCAACCTTCTTTCCGACCCGAAGCGCCCGATTGAAACAACATTGCGGGCGATGATGTGCACGAAGCATCTGGGAAAGGAGGGACCGCATCCGGTTGTGGCCAGCGCCGCGCGCGAGCTGCTCAACAAATCTCCCAACGAGCGTTCCGGTGTTTTGTCCACGGCCATGTCTTTTCTCGGTCTGTATCGCGATCCGGTCGTGGCGAAAGTGACCTCGCGCTGCACATGGCGGATTTCCGATATCGTGCGCGACGGCAGGCCCACCTCGCTCTATCTCAGCGTGCCGCCCTCGGACATCAGCCGCACCAAGCCTCTGATCCGGCTTGTACTCAACCAGATCGGTCGTCGCCTCACGGAAGACCTGCTGGGGCAGAAGAAGAGCCATCGTCTTTTACTCATGCTGGACGAATTTCCAGCTCTTGGTCGTCTCGACTTCTTCGAAAGCGCGCTGGCCTTCATGGCGGGCTACGGCATCAAGGCCTTCCTGATCGCGCAAAGCCTCAACCAGATCGAGAAGGCATACGGGCAGAACAATTCGATCCTCGACAACTGCCATGTGCGTGTGTGTTTCGCGACCAACGATGAGCGGACCGCGCGCCGGGTATCGGATGCTCTCGGGACCGCGACCGAGGTGCGGGCGCAGAAGAACTATGCCGGACATCGCCTGTCACCCTGGCTGGGGCATCTGATGGTCTCGCGGCAGGAAAGTGCGCGCCCCCTTTTGACACCGGGCGAGATCATGCAGCTCCCACCGACCGAGGAAGTCGTCATGGCTGCGGGCACGCCGCCGGTGCGGGCGCGCAAGGCACGGTATTATACCGATCCACGCCTGCAGGAGCGTATCCTTCCGCCGCCGGCACCGCGTCCGGTTTCCGATGCCGCCCGCCCGGATGACTGGAGCGGACGGCCCGCGCCTGAGCAGATTCCACCTGAGGATGAGTCCGCTCAGGCGGACAGGGCGCAGGACGACCCTATGGGTGCGGGACAGAAGCAGGCGCACGAATTCGACGCCGCCCAGGCACAGAAGCGCTCCCGGACGAATGAGGAGCAGGAGAGGACGGAACCCGGTCCCGACCCGGATAATGCCTCTGTCCGCGCCAGGCGCGAATTCGAGGATTTGCAGAAAATGGCACGGCTGGCGGCCATGGACCGGGATGACGGCATGGAGCTGGAAGGACCATGAAACGCCCGCGCAGAAAGCAGCAGATCACGGTCTATCTCGACCCGTCTCTGGCCGAGATCCTGGGCGATCTGGCAACCCGTCGCCGACAATCGCAATCCATGCTGGTTGAGACAGCCCTTGCGGCCTTTCTGTCTCCCGAGGACGGAAAAGGGGAAGGCGCGTTGAACCGTCGGCTGGAGCGCCTTGACCGGCGCATGGGGCGCATGGAGCGCGATATCGGAATCAACGTTGAAACACTGGCGCTGTTCATCCGCTTCTGGTTGCTGACGACACCGCCATTGCCGGAGCCGACCGCAGCGGCTGCTCGTGCACAGGCCAGTGCGCGCTACGAGCAGTTCATCGAGACCCTGGCCCGGCACCTGAGCACCGGGCATCGCCTGCATCAGGATCTCGGTCGGGAAGAGCCGCCGTCCTGAAGGTTCAGAGCCGTTGCCCGTGAATCGGTTTTTCGGACGCGAGCGGCATATCCGGCGGCTCCTTAAAAACATGGTGTATGTCCGGAGCAGGATTGCCCGGGAAAAGGGAGAGTTGGCCGGGTCAAATCGACAATTCTACGCCCTGTTGCGCCCGGTTTCGCTGTCCAGAAAACGGATGTTGAAATCGGTCTGGATATGCCTCTCCTAATACATCCCGCTGGCAAGGACGCTTCGTCCTTTACCGAAATAATGCGGGCACCGTCATGTCTCCTCTTTCTTCATCGACGCCGGGCAGAACACGTGGCATCTCGATGCTGCGCACGGCGATGGGGCCGGCGATTGCCGCCCACCTGGCTGATCCGGCCGTCATTGAAGTCATGCTCAACCCGGACGGGCGGCTGTGGATCGACCGTCTGTCCGAGGGGCTCGCCGATACAGGCCAGCACGTCACACCGGCCGATGCCGAGCGGATCGTGCGGCTGGTCGCGCACCATGTCGGCGCGGAGGTGCATGAGGGTTCACCCCGCGTTTCGGCCGAACTGCCAACCGGTGAGCGTTTCGAGGGATTGCTGCCACCGGTTGTGACCGCCCCCAGCTTTGCGATCCGTAAACCCGCCGTCGCGATCTTCACGCTTGAGGATTATGTCGCCGCCGGGATCATGACCACCGGGCAGGCGGATTATCTCCGGCAGGCCATTTCCACCCGGAAAAACATTCTCGTCGCCGGTGGCACCTCGACCGGCAAGACCACGCTGGTCAATGCGCTTCTGGCCGAGGTCGCGAAAACTAATGATCGCGTCGTGCTGATCGAGGACACGCGCGAGCTGCAATGCGCGGCCCCGAACCTCATTTCGCTGCGCACCCGCGATGGTATTGTCACCCTGTCAGAACTGGTCCGTTCGGCCCTGCGCCTGCGGCCGGACCGTATTCCGATTGGCGAGGTGCGTGGCCCCGAAGCCCTCGACCTGCTCAAGGCCTGGGGCACCGGGCACCCGGGCGGCGTGGGCACGCTGCATGCCGGCACCGCGATCGGTGCCCTGCGCCGCATGGAGCAGCTGATCCAGGAAGTCGTGGTCACAGTCCCACGAGCCCTGATCGCGGAAACCATCGACGTGATTGCCGTGCTGTCGGGCCGGGGAACACAGCGCCGATTGTCCGAACTGGCCGAAATCGACGGGCTCGATCCCGGTACGGGTGATTATCGCGTCCGTCCGGTCGCCTCTTCCAATCCAGAAACATCCTTGTTCACCAAAGGAGAGTCATCATGATGCAGACTGTTTCCGTGCGCGCCGACGCGCGTGTCGATCTCCTGTTCCGGCTGCGCCTGTTTGGTGCCGCCGCACTCCTGCCGCTGTTCTTCGCGTCGTCCGCCTGGGCCTCGGGATCGAGTATGCCGTGGGAGACACCGCTCAACGAGATCCTGGAATCCGTGCAGGGACCGGTGGCGAAGATCATCTCGGTGATCATCATCACCGTGACTGGCCTGACCCTGGCGTTTGGCGAAACGAGCGGAGGGTTCAGAAAACTGATCCAGATCGTCTTTGGGCTGTCCATCGCTTTTGCCGCATCGAGCTTCTTCCTGTCGTTCTTCTCCTTCTCGGGCGGGGCACTGATCTGATGGCTCTGTTCGATCCCGAGGCCGAAGCTGTGCCGGGGTTTTACGTCCCGGTGCATCGCTCGCTCACCGATCCGATCCTGCTGGGCGGGGCGCCACGGGCCGTGGCCATCGCCAACGGCACGCTGGCCGCCGCTATAGCCCTGGGCCTGCGTCTGTGGCTGATCGGCGCCGCGTTCTGGATGGTCGGGCATGGCCTCGCGGTGTGGGGTGCGAAACGCGATCCGTTCTTCATCGAGGTGGGACGGCGGCATCTCCGCTATCCCGCCTGGCTGCGCGCGTGAGGAGGGCAGGGCGATGATGTCCCTTGGTGAATATCGCAGCCGGGCGGCCGTCCTGTCGGACTTCCTGCCCTGGGCGGCACTGGTGGAAAAGGGCGTCGTCCTGAACAAGGACGGCAGTTTCCAGCGTACTGCCAGAATACGCGGACCCGACCTCGACAGCGCCACACCCGCCGAACTGGTCGGGGTGACCGGACGGCTCAACAATGCCCTGCGCCGTCTGGGCTCCGGCTGGGCGGTGTTCGTCGAGGCGCAGCGCGTGCCAGCCACGATCTACCCCGAGAGCGACTTTCCCGACCCGGCCAGCCAGATGGTCGATCTCGAACGTCGCGAACAGTTCGAGGACGAAGGCGCGCATTTCGAGAGCCGGTATTTTCTCACCCTCGTCTGGCTGCCGCCTGCGGAATCCTCCGGTCGTGCCGAGCGCTTTCTCTATGAGGGCATGGAGCGCGATGGTCCCGATCCGCATGGCGTGCTGCGCGGGTTCATCGACCGCACCGACCGGCTTCTGTCCCTGCTCGACGGATTCATGCCCGAGGCCGCATGGCTCAATGACGCGCAGACGCTCACCTATCTGCATTCCACCATTTCCACCCGGAACCAGCGCGTGCGGGTGCCGGAAATCCCGATGCATCTCGATGCCCTGCTGGTGGACCAGCCGCTGTCGGGAGGGCTGGAGCCGAAACTCGGCGATGCGTTCCTCAAAACCCTGACCATCACGGGTTTCCCCAGCCGGACTTTTCCCGGAATTCTGGATGATCTGAACCGGCTGGCCATCCCGTATCGGTGGTCCACCCGTGCCATTCTTCTGGACAAGACGGATGCGACGAAAGTGCTCACCCGTATCAGGCGGCAATGGTTCGCCAAACGCAAGAGTATTGCCGCCATCGTGCGTGAAGTTATGACCAATGAGGCGTCGGTCCTGGTGGACAATGATGCCGCGAACAAGGCGGCGGACGCGGATCTCGCGCTCCAGTCCCTTGGCTCGGACGATGTGGGTCAGGCTTATATCACCGCGACCGTGACGGTCTGGGACGGCAGCGCCAGCATCGCGGCGGAAAAACTCCGGCTGGTGGAAAAGATCATCCAGGGCCGGGACTTTACCTGCATGACGGAAAGCCTCAACGCCGTGGAAGCGTGGCTCGGCTCGTTACCCGGCCACGTTTACGCCAATGTGCGCCAGCCGCCGGTCTCGACGCTGAACCTGGCCCATATGGTTCCGCTGTCTGCCATCTGGGCCGGACCGGAGCAGGACAGCCATTTCCGTGCGGCCCCGCTGTTTTACGGCAAGACGGCAGGGGCCACACCGTTCCGGTTCTGCCTGCATGTCGGCGACGTCGGTCACACGCTGATCGCGGGACCGACGGGGGCGGGCAAATCCGTGCTGCTGGCACTGATGGTGCTGCAGTTCCAGCGCTATGAGGGTGCGCAGGTCTTTGCCTTTGATTTCGGTGGCTCGCTGCGCGCGGCCACCCTGGCCATGGGCGGGGACTGGCACGATCTTGGGGGCGGCCTGACGGATGAGCAGGGTAGTGGGGAAGACGGTGGTCCAGTAACCAGCGGCGGCGTTTCCCTCCAGCCTCTGGCCACCATTGATGAGTCCGCCGAACGGGCCTGGGCGGCCGAATGGCTGGCGCAGATCCTTGTCCGCGAAGGCGTCAGCATTTCCCCTGAGGTCAAATCTCACCTCTGGTCAGCCCTGAACTCCCTTGCCTCGTCACCGGTTCACGAACGCACCCTGTCCGGACTGGTGGCATTGCTCCAGTCCAATGCCCTCAAACAGGCACTGGCGCCGTATTGTCTCGGCGGTCCCTATGGCCGTCTGCTGGACGCGGATGCGGAGCGTCTCGGTGACGCGGATGTCGTGGTGTTCGAGACCGAGGGGCTGATCGGTTCCGGTGCAGCGTCCGCCGTGCTCTCCTATCTGTTCCATCGCATTGAGGAGCGTCTGGACGGGCGGCCCTCAATGCTGGTCATCGATGAGGGCTGGCTGGTTCTGGACGATGGAGATTTTGCCGGACAACTGCGTGAGTGGCTCAAGACGCTTCGCAAGAAGAACGCATCCGTCGTGTTTGCCACCCAGTCGTTGTCGGACATCGCGAATAGCAAAATCGCGCCGGCCGTGGTGGAAAGCTGCCCGACCCGGATCTTCCTGCCCAACGAGCGCGCCATCGAGCCGCAGATCGCGTCGATCTACCGTGATTTCGGGCTGAACGAGCGCCAGATTTCCATCATCGCGCGCGCCGCGTCCAAACGGGAATATTACTGCCAGACCCAGCGCGGCAACCGCCTGTTCGAACTCGGGCTCGGTCCGGTGGCGCTGGCCCTGTGCGCGGCATCGGGCAAGGACGATCACAAACTGATCGATGCTGTCCTGGCCGAGCATGGTCAGGAAGGGTTCCTGCCGGCCTGGTTCGAGGCGCGCGGCGTCACATGGGCGGCGGATCTCCTGCGCGAGGGAGGTCTGTCATGAGGCGCTTTCCGATCGTTCTTGGAATGGCAGGGCTATTCCTGATCTCCATCGTTCCGGCCCACGCGCAATGGGCCGTCTTCGACAGCGCCAATTTCGGCGAGAACGTGCTTCAGGCCGCACGGGCGTTACAGCAGATCGATAACCAGATCACGTCGCTCGCCAATCAGGCGCAGATGCTGGTCAACCAGGCGAAGAACCTCGCGACCCTGCCGCTCTCCACCCTGACGACACTGCAATCGACGATTGCCCAGACGACATCCTTGCTGAACCAGGCGCAGAACATCGCCTACAGCGTGACGGCGGTCGAGCAGCAGTATCAGCAGGCGTACACGTCGATCTCGTCGTCCATGTCCGACAGCGCCCTGTTCAGTCAGGCGCAGACCCGCTGGCAGAACGCAGTGGGCGGGTTCGAGGACGCGCTGAAAATGCAGGCCCAGGCCGTGGGGAATATCAGCAGCGACAGCGCGTCCATGTCCCAGCTCGTCTCGGCCAGCCAGAGTTCGGCGGGCGCATTACAGGCCGCACAGGCGGGCAATCAGCTTCTGGCTCTCCAGTCCCGTCAGCTCTCGGACGTCATTGCCGTCCTCTCCGCCAATGGGCGCGCCACCCAGCTCCAGCAGGCACGGGAGGCTGCGGCAGAGGCAGAAGGTCAGGCGCAATACCAGCATTTTTCGCAGCATGATAGCTACACGCCCACCGCGATCACCATGTTCGGCAGCAGCGGGAACTGACGGTCATGTCCACAAATGATGTCGGCGTCATCGACACTTTTCTGAACACCTTCACCTCAACGATTGATTCCGGGTTTGGTCTGGTGAAGGGGAACGTGATCTCGCTGGCGGGAACGCTCTCGGTGCTGGATATCGTGCTGGCGGGATTGTTCTGGGCCTGGGCGGCGGACGAGGACATCATCCAGCGTCTGGTGAAGAAGACGCTGTATATCGGGTTCTTCTCGTTCCTGATCAACAATTTCGACAGCCTGTCCAAAACGGTGTTCGACAGTTTCGCCGCCCTCGGCCTCAAGGCCGGGGGCGGGACGCTCGCACTGGCCGATTTCCTGCGACCTGGGCGTCTGGCCTCCACCGGGTTCGAGGCCGCACAGCCGCTTCTTGACGCGGTGCACAATCTTCTCGGGCCGGTCGCCTTCTTTACGAATTTCGTGCAGATCCTCGTGCTCTGCCTGTCGTGGCTGATCGTGCTGGCGGCGTTCTTCATTCTGGCCGTGCAGCTGTTCGTGGCGCTGATCGAGTTCAAGCTGACCACGCTCGCCGGTTTTATCCTGATCCCGTTTGCCCTGTTCAACCGCACGGCCTTTCTGGCCGAGAAGGTGATGGGCAATGTCGTGTCGTCTGGCGTGAAGATCATGGTGCTGGCCGTGATCAGCGGGATTGCGGCCACCCTGTTCGCGCAGTTCACCACGTCCTATGGCGACACCCAGCCGACCATCGGGCAGGCGCTGTCCGTTGTTCTCGCGTCCCTCGCCATTGTGGGTCTGGCCATTTATGGCGGCAGCCTTGCCAACGGTCTGATTGCCGGTGCGCCGCAACTGGGGGCTGGTGCTGCTGTCGGCACCGGCATGGCGGTGGGTGGCATGGGGGCTGCGGCCGTAGCCGGTGTGGGTGCCGCTGTTTCCGGTGGTGGTGCCGCACTGGCGGCCACGGCCGCAGCGGCACGGGGAGGAGCCGCTGTCGCGGGTGCGGCGTCCACCGCCTACACGCTGGGCTCCGCCGGGGCCGGCGGCATGAGTGGCGTCGCATCCGGTATTGGCGGCATGGGCCGCGCGGCGGGTTCCGCTGCCGCAGGGGCGGTGAAGAGCAAAGCGGCTGGTGCGGCCAGCGCGATGAAGGACAGTTTTTCCTCGGGCAGCAAGGCGGCGTTCACCGCGACCGGTGGTCGCACAACGGGCGAGGGTGCTGCCGGGAGTGGAGCATCTGCCGGTGACGCCTCCTCGTCCAGCAGTGAACCACCGCGCTGGGCGCGCAGCATGAAGCGCCGTCAGGCCGCGACCCATGCCGCCGAGGCCGCCCATGTCATCCGCTCCGCTGATGGCGGCGGCGGATCCTCCTCGATCGATCTTTCGGAGAAAGAATGATGGCGATGTTCCGTCGCTCCACGGTGCGCTACGGCACGACGCCGGCGCCGGTCACCCCCTATCAGAAAGCGGCCCAGCTCTGGGACGAGCGGATCGGGTCCGCCCGTGTGCAGGCCCGCAACTGGCGGTTCATGGCGTTTGGTTCGCTGGTCCTCTCCGCCGGTCTGGGGATCGGGCTGATCTGGCAGTCCGCGCGCGGCACGATTGTTCCCTGGGTGGTGCAGGTCGATCATCTGGGCGAGGCGCAGGTCGTGGCCCCCGCGACCGCAGGATACCGCCCCGCCGATCCGCAGATTGCCTGGTATCTGGCCCAATTCGTGCAGGACGTCCGGTCCCTGTCCTCTGATGCCGTGGTGGTCCGGCAGGACTGGCTGCGCGCCTATGATTTCACCACCACATCCGGCGCGCAGGCGCTCAACGATTATGCCCGCCTGAACGATCCGTTCTCGCGCATCGGGCACGAGCAGGTGGAGGTCGATGTCTCCTCGGTGATCCGGGCGTCGACCGCCAGCTTCCGGGTGGCGTGGACCGAGCGCCATTACCGCGACGGCGCCTTTGCAGGCACGGAGCGCTGGACCGCCATCGTCCCGGTCGTGCTGCGCACGCCCCGCGATGCCGATCATCTGCGGAAAAATCCGCTCGGCATTTACGTCTCAGCCATCAACTGGTCGAAGGAGCTTGGACAATGAGGCGTGCCCTTCTCTGCTCTATACCGCTACTGACCGTTCTCTCTGGCTGCACATCGCGTTATCATCCGCCGGCCATCCGCTATGATGATGCCGCTCAGGCAACCCGGCTGCCTGATCCGCCGAAACCGGTGCAGGTGGTCGAAGTCCCGAAACCGCTTCCCTTGCCGGGGCAGCTCAAACCGTTGCCATCGCGGCGTTCATACCATGCGGCGCCAGATGCAACTGACCCGACGGTTCGCGTCACGCAGGCCAATCTCGCCGCACGTATCCAGCCGACCCGCGCGGGGTTCATCAACGCCGTGCAGGTTTATCCCTACAGTCCGGGCGCGCTCTATCAGGTCTACACCTCGCCTGGCGAGATCACCGACATCATGCTCCAGCAGGGCGAGAAGCTGGTCGGCACCGGTCCCGTTGCCGCCGGTGATACCGTGCGCTGGATTGTCGGCGATACCGAAAGTGGGGCAGGGGCCACAAAGCGCATCCATATCCTGGTCAAGCCGACCCGCCCGGATCTGACCACCAATCTGATCGTCAACACCGACCGCCGGACCTATCTGGCGGAGCTGCGTTCCACGCCTGCCACCTATATGGCGTCCGTGTCGTGGGAGTATCCCGAGGACGACCTGATTGCCCTGCACCGGCAGGACAGCGACGCCGATGACGCCATGCCCGTCGATGTCGGGTTGAAGCTGAACGCCCTGAATTTCCGCTATGCCGTGCAGCCGGTGAAAGGCGGGACACCGCCCTGGATGCCGCTGCGGGCGTTCGATGACGGGCACAAGGTCTACATCGCCTTTCCGTCCGGCATCGGGCAGGGGGAACTGCCGCCCCTGTTCGTGCTGGGGCCGGACGGTGGCCCGGAACTGGTCAATTACCGGGTCCGGCAGAACTGGATGATCGTCGACCGGCTGTTTGCCGCCGCCGAGTTGCGGCTGGGGGACAAGAACTCCGAGCAGCGCGTGCGGATTGTGCGCACAGACGGGCGGCGGTCGTGACAGCGGCCGAACAGGGAACTGGAGGCGAGGGCGCCGCAGTAGCATCGGCGCCGTCTGTCTCGCCAGCCGATCTGCGTCTGCGCGCAGCGCCGCCGCGCGTGATGCGTCTGTCCCGTCCTGTCATCTGGGGACTGGGTGGAGCCGCCATGCTGGGGGTCGGTATTGCGCTGGGGTACGCCTTGCAAAACTCCTCACGACAGACCCAGCCGAACGCATCACAGGACACGGATGTCCGTCCTTCGGCTGATGGTCTTGACGGTTTGCCCAGGGATTACACAGGTGTGCCGAAACTCGGACCGGCCCTGCCGGGTGATCTCGGGCCATCCATCCTGAAAGCGCAGCGGGAAGGGAAGGCGGGACCGGTTTCCGGTATGGGCGATCACCGGGCCGAGCAGGAAGTCGAAGCAGCCATTTCCAGCAAGCTGTTTGTTCAGGTGCGGGAAGGGGAACGTCAGGGCGGTCCGGCGACGGCACCGGCAGCGGGCGTGAATCCGTCAGAATCGCATAGCACGACGAATGATCCACAGGCGACGAACCGGGCCTTTCTGGCAGGAGAGCCGGATCGCGTGACAGTCAGCCCAGATCGTCTGGCGCTTCCGGTTTCTCCGTACGTGATCCAGGCTGGCACGGTCATTGCTGGTGCCCTGAACACGAAAATCAGTTCCGATCTGCCCGGCCAGCTCATCGGGCATGTGACCCAGAACGTCTACGATAGCCCAACGGGGCGCTATCTCCTGATCCCGCAGGGCAGCACACTGTTTGGAAGTTACAACAGCAGCGTTTCGTTCGGACAGGAGCGCACCCAGATCATCTGGACACGTCTGATCCGGTCGGGCGGTGACAGCGTTGTTCTTGGCCGCCTGCCGGGAGCAGATGCGATCGGTCAGACCGGTCTGCAGGATCAGGTCGATCATCATTGGGGTCAGCTGTTCAGGGCGGCACTGGTGACCACGCTGCTCAGTGTTGGTTCCGAGGCAGGGACTTCGTGGGGTGAGAATAACCTGTTTCAGGCCGTCCGCAGTGGAGCGTCCAATGGGTTCAGTATGGTCGGTAACCGGCTGATCGACCGAAGCCTGAACGTGCAGCCAACGCTCACCGACCGGCCGGGATTGCCTTTCACGGTTGTCGTCAGCCGGGACATGGTCCTCAGCCCCGTATTATCGAAGGGAACAGATAGCCCATGACGAAACTGCGCATTGCCGCCATTCCTGACAGCCGCCCGGTCAAGCTTACGGTCGAGTTTCCGGCCGAAATATACCGGGATCTGACGCTGTATGCCGAACTCCTGTCTTCCGAGGCGGTCAACAGTCGGGAAGGGGCGTCCGACCCGGCTCGCCTCGTGCCGCTCATGGTGGGACGGTTCATGGAGACGGACCGGGCGTTCCAGAAGCAGCGTCGTGTCCGGTTGCTGCTTTCTGTGCAGAAGACCCGAAACGCGGGCAGCAGTCAGTGAGCCAAATATGGCCTGTCGCAGATGTCCTCGTCGGCGAATTATGATTGTCCTAAATGTTGGTCGCCGTCGTTCCTGCCGCAGCACGGGCCTCATCAAGGGTTTGCTCCATATCCCGCGTACTGACACCACTGCAGAGCCCGGCTGTAATATGGGCCTGAATCTGTTTATGCATGGCTTGCTCATCCTGATCCCGTTGGATCAGGTCGCGAATATACTCACTCGTATTGCTATAGCGTCCCGTCCGAACCTGTTCTTCCACCCATTCCTTCATGGGATCGGGCAGGGAAATGGTGATCATCGCCATGTTTAAGATCCCCCTGACTTCCGTCAGCTAAAAGCGGAGACAAATCTCGCGCCTTGCTCCGACGTTATCTGTTCAAACAAGGGAAAGCTTTACATTAGAATTTTTGCTGGGAGGGTGATCTGAAGAAGCAGTTAGACCGAAGAGCAGATTTTCAAGCTCTCCGTGCGGTATGTTCAGCTCTTTCGCAATATCTGCACGTGTAAGCTTTTGTCCCCAAAGATCTTCAAGGACCATTTTCCAGAGCGTTGATGTCTCACGAGCCATGCTATCCGGCTCACTATTTTTGAAAGCTGATCGGAGTTGGATGTTGAACGTTCTGTATTGCCAGTCAGTGATTAGACCGATTTTGTGAAGTCGGTAGGTGAGTGCTGCTGCGGATACGCCCCAACGTTTCTTGCCGTGAAGGATTTGCTTAAGCGAGTGCGCGCGCGGCATTTCCGAGATTACGTCGGCGAGTGGCATAAGGAACGAACTGGCGAATGCATTTGCCTCAGCTTCAGCCTGAAGTCCCTGATTTGATCCACCATGTTTGTGCAGTACTAAGTGACCAAGCTCGTGGGCAGCATCAAAGCGACTGCGTTCCGTTGTCTTAAAGGTATTAAGGAATATAAATGGCTCGTCGTTCCTCCAGCATGAAAACGCATCAACATTTTTCGTGTTTTCTGCAAGCGAGAATACACGAATACCTTTCGATTCAAGGAGTTTGATCAGATTCGATATTGGCTTTTCACCAAGACTCCAAGTTTGACGCAAAGCGCGTGCAGCGGTTGCCGGATCACGTTCGGGACTGGCATCAACAAAATTTGCCTTGGGTAGGGTGTACTTTGAATGCAGCCAGTCGGATACCAGATAAGCGATGCCGCCCGCAGCGATAGCCGCATTGCGTTCCCTCTGAGTGACTGACGAGAGGCTTCGGAAACTGACCGCCTCGGCAGGAAGTGTGTCGAAGTCATTTCCGTAGAAAAATTCAGGAGGATACTCTAAAGCGTCCGCAATGCGGCGGATCGTTGTTTCCTGAGGTAATTGCTTACCCGTTTTGATCTGTGACAGGCTGACTACCGTCACGTCTGCGAGTTCAGCGAGCGCGCGCGCAGTAAACCGCCGCCGGTCCATTGCCAGTTCCAAGCGAGCAGGATTGAATTGCATCATTACTTTCGTGCGATCGAGAAATCGTAGACGTCTTCATCTTCGGGCAGGATAGCTCCTGGGTTACGCGTCTTCCAGTCGCCACTTTTAACGATGAAGATACGCTCAAGAAATCCTTTGAAATTTCTTTCTTCGATTGCCGCCGGAAGAGACAGTTCCGCTCGAACATCATCTTCATCGTCATCACGGACCGATACGCAGAGGAACCACATGCTGGAATTGAGAGCGGTGATTTTTTCGGGGGCTACCTCAGGCAGATCTTCCTCCTGAAAAAGAATGCCCTGACTTCTCTCGATTGCTGACTTGGCCGCTGGGCCTTTTCCATTAATCGCTTTAGGACCACGAATACCTACGCACGCTTGGTCGACCGTCTGGTAGACAATACGTATGCCAGATTCTGCGTGAAGCACAGATTCAACGCCGCCTTTTCTGTCAATAGTCCACCCTTTTGGCAGGAAGAGAAAGCGCAGATGGCGAACACCAGCAAGATATGCTTGGGTTCCTGCGGCTGTGCGTGCGTCAACAGAGACAACGTCGTTCCATGCGGCAACCACGGCCTCGATAACAGGAATTATCTCTTCAGCAGTGATACCGAACCTGGAAAGACGGTCAACGATCTCGTTTGGCTCACGGTAAATGCGGGTGGCATGCATGAATGGCCTCTTTAATTTTTCTCATCTCTTTTGTGCCCGATAAAATTAAAGTCCGCAAGAGGTGATGGTCGATGAGTTTTCTGGCTGAGTAGCAACGCATATCCCGCATAAATTATGCGGGCAGGTGGCATACGCTTGAGCTGTGAGCTGATTAGCAAGCCTATCATCGTGTTCATTTCAGATATCGGAGGTGATATTTTTTGATCTGGATGCTTCTTAGTGACCCCTTTTTAAACCCAGGAGAACCGGGAGCACAGTGGAGCACCGTAGCACAGGAACACATGAGCACGCGCGACCCATGATAGTACGTTGCTTTTGAAAGGTATTTACTAATTTTATGCGTGATATAACGCATTTCATCGAATTGAAATTCGATATTTAACTCATTTAACGTAACTGTATGCGGCATTCATCTGCTTCAGTAATGCCATCTAGCGAGCTCAATCTATCATTGTGGCGACCCAATTTATGGAGGAATGTTCGCTCAACGCAAAGGCTGGACGGAACTGACGATGGCAAATGGTAGGCAAGCAACGGCGAAGCGAATGAAGATGGCCGAACGGGCGCGGCAGCAGATGGCGTTGCATTTCCCTGGGGTGCCGGACGTATTCCTGTGGCATCGGAAAACGAATGATGGTTTTACCACCGTTCCTCGGACTTTACCGATTGTCATGCAGGCGATCGACGTCCAGTCCAAAGGAAGTCCTGCCGGGCACACGTTGTTCTGTCTTTGGGCTAGGTCTCCTGATACTCCCTTTGTAACTGTTGAGAATCCTGCGACGTTCGCGGCGGAGGCTGGTTTCCAAGGAGAACGAGCGGTTGATACGTGGCGTAGACGCATGAAGCGATTGCGGGAATTATGGATGATACAATCCAAGCCTGGGCCATCAGGTGAATTCCACTATGTGCTGTTGCCTAACCCTAATACATCTGTTGAGTGGATGCGTAATCAGGGGTTGGTACAAGACGGCCTTTACGCGCGATTTATCGATCGCCTGATGGAAGTGGGAGGATTTGGTGAAATCGAAGCGTGTCGGGATTATTGGGCTGCAGAGTTGGCGGCCCAGGCGATCGAAACGCCGCCAGCCTCGACGGTGAGTGATGCTGCGTGATAAAACGAGAAAAGCCCGCCAGAAGCGAGCTTTTCCCTTGATATCGTACGACGATGAGGGTGGTGTTACCCCGCGACCTCACGCGCCTTTGGGCTCTAAGTACGCCCATTCCAACGCGCAAGTCAACGACAAAAGCAGGCCTGCATCGGGCGAGGACGACTGAATTGCCATTCACACATGCTCAGATTCATAGCCTCCCCAGGGTTTTGTCGGCTCCTCGATTTGCGACCTACCTGGCGGAGAAAGACGGTGACAAGGAGGCTGCGCTGGAATTGTACCTCTGGAATTTGAAGCTTTCTGCCGCCTTCTTTGTCCCGCTTCAAATATGTGAAGTGAGCATTCGCAATTCAGTCGTTTCAGCCATTGAATTGACCTATGGGGCTAACTGGCCGTGGGAAAAAGGTTTCGAAATCAGTCTGCGCAACCCTCCTCACGGATATAGTCCGAGACGAAATCTTATAGAGCTTCGTAAGCTGCCAACTTCGGGAAAGATTGTCGCGGAATTGAAGTTTGTGTTTTGGGAGAAGGTAATGACTCGCGGTCATGACGGCGCCATATGGAACGCTCACTTCCGATCCGCTTTCCCGCACGCTGATCCCCGGAAGACCATTCAGGAACTCCGGGCGGAGTGCCATGATAGTCTTTTTAAAATCCGTGATCTTCGCAATCGTATTGCGCATCATGAGCCAATTTTCAGGCGATCTATTCAACAGGAATATGACCGCATCCATAAACTTGTCGCATGGGTGGACGTCACGGCGGCTACATGGCTCGACACAGTGCAGAGCGTACTATCCTTGAATGCGCAACGACCATAAAACTTGAATATGGAATGTTGCAGAACATAAAAAAAGAAAACTATTTAAAGGTGCATGTAGTTTTCCTGTCTTGTGAATTGTCATGATTTAACGGCGCGCATGAAGTCATCGAGGTATGGGGTTCTGGGAAGTTTATGCCTTGGCCTGTGCAAGAAGCGCGGACGATATCCTCTCCGATACCTTATCTGTCGAAAGTTTGACGTTTTCTCGTTTCAAATGTGCGTAGCGGGCTGTTGTCTTGATGTCGCTATGCCCGAGCATGCGACCGATCATCGTGAGATCCGCGCCCATCTCCAATGCGTCTGAAGCGAACGAGTGGCGTAGATCGTGGATGCGAACGCTACCCAGTCCGGCGGTCTTGCGAATACGTCGCCACGGCCTCTGCAAATCGGTCAGATAGCTGCCTTGCTTGTACCCTGTAATGACATATGGGTTGTCGTCGAGGCGAGGTATCGATTTCAGAATTTCTACGGCCGCATGACCTATCTGGACGATTTTGGCGCCCGTCTTGCTGTCCGGGAGACGTAGCTCGGCCTGGTCGAGAAAAACATGCGCCCACTGCAATGTCTGGATTTCACGCAGGCGGCAGCCGGTCAGAGTGAGAAGCCGGATGGCAAAGGCCGCTTCGGGCATATCCGTTGCGTTATCGAGGCTGTTCCCGAGACGGGCATATTCCTCTCCGGTCAGAAATCTTTCACGTTTTTCCTCCTTATAGCGCCGCACGCCACGGCATGGATTGATGCCGTCCTGGCGGATGCCCCATAGGTCGGCGAGACTAAACATTTTTGACAGGACGCCGAGGGTACGATTGGCCTGATAAGGTATATTGCGGAAGTCTCCGTGGAATTCCGCAATATCGGCGCGCGAGATGTCTGCCATACGCCAGGCCCCGAATTTGGGGACGATGAACAGTTCCACTGATCGCCTGTATTCAGCCTGTGTCGTGGGTTTCAGGTGGACACAGACATATTCGTCCAGAAAGCGCATGGCGAAGTCTTTGGCGGTTATCGCCTTGCGTTCGTCTGCGCGTTTATCGGCGGGATTTTCTCCGCTATGGACCCGTGCGAGAACCTTGATCGCTTCTTCGCGGGCGAGATCGGCTGTCCAGGGACTCCCATGCTGGCCGATCGTGTATCGTCGCATCCGACCGCCGGAACGGTAGTGGATGACGTAGACCTTGCGTCCCGAGGGCCAGACACGAACGGCAAACGCCGGGATGTTGTCGTCCCACAGGAAATAGTCTTTCGCCGCAGGCGCTGCGGCAGACACGGTTTTCTTGCCGATTTTGGCCATTCTTGCCTCCGCTGCAGGAAACACATAGGAAACAGATGAGTGGGTATCCGGGCGTAACCGGGACAAGAACTGCGTAGCGTGTAGAGAAAATTCCTCAAGTAAAATCAGTGGGTTTGCGTGGTCAGGCGTCGTTTTGTCGGCCGGGGCGTGGTGGTGCGTAGGCTAATAAATCTTTCTCATAACCTGAAGGTCATAGGTTCAAATCCTATCCCCGCAACCAGAAACACATCTAAAACCCCGCTAAGTCACTGACTTGGCGGGTTTTTTTTGCAGCCCACACCACACGCCTATCAAATTCCCCATCATTTCAAGCGTTTAACGTCGGTAGGTTCAAATCGGGGTCCATGACACCCGCAGCCAACTGCTTCGTACGCAGGCGTAAATGGGCGAGTTCCGGCGTACCGGGGCGGAGGAGAAAAGGGTAGGGGCGCAGGCTGAGGGCACCGGGATATGCGGCTCGCTACCGCGTTCGTCGACCAACCACGCCAGCTTCGGCGCATCGCCGTAGGCGGTGTCGGCGGCCAGATTTTAAGCGGGGCCTCACCAACGTCGGTAGTCTTGACCTATGCCGTGTTCCGTTTTTGTTCTTTTTTGACGCATACCCTCGACCACTCGGGCGACATTCGTGACAAGAACTATCCTGATCGCTGTACCCAGCAAGCTTGACACTCGGTTCTTTTCTTGGGAATCCAAAAGAGGGCAGTGGGAAGAAGGCATTTTTTTCATGCAGAGAGCGGGCGAGTTTTTGGGATTACGATCCATAGCCTGCTTTCAGTCTTGGCAAAGGCGGCATGCCGCATGATCAATATTGCCTTCGAGACGCTTATCGATGAGTCACTATCGAAGATCACGAATGTCACCCAGTTGAAGATTCTGCTAAACAAGCGCGTCCTGAGCTTGGTGAACGACTTCGAGGATGGAAAATGGCTCAGCAGCCGATTTCAAAGTTATCTTTGGGACAACATCGCTCAAACTGCTCTCTCTGAGAGGGAGCGATTGGCACTGGCTGATCAGAGCCATTCGGGCTTGGTGGCAGCAGCCCGAAATCTTAGGCTTACTGACAAGGATGGGGTCGGCCAGGGGAGTGAAATCGCTGAGGTTTTTCTCTATGGAATCATGAAAAATCATTACAAAGCGCTGCCGGTCGTACCCAAGATATTCTACAAACAGAATGTACAGGACAATGCCAAGGGTGCCGATAGCGTCCATATCGTGGTCAGCGAAGATGGCCAGGACTTCACTCTGTGGTTCGGCGAAGCGAAATTTTATAATTCCATTGCTGATGCACGCTTGGACGCGGTGGTAAATTCAGTTTACGCAAGCCTAAACACAGGCAAGTTAAAAAAAGAAAACGCCATCATCACCAATGTGTCCGATCTTGACCAACTGATTTTGGCTGAGGCGCTGCGGACAAAAATCAAGGCGGCACTAAGCAGCCAGGTGTCGATCGATCATCTAAAACCGAAGATCCACGTTCCGATCCTCATTATTCATCAATGTGCCGAGACGGCGAAATGTGGTGAACTTTCCGAGGCGTATCGGAAGGCGATCTGCGCTTATCACAAAGAGAGAGCTGAGGCCTACTTCTCGAAGCAGATATCCGAGTCTTCCAAGGTCCATAAATATGGCGACATTCAATTCCATCTGATTCTTTTCCCGGTTCCAGATAAGAAGGCAATTGTCGACACCTTCTTGGGAGCAGTCTCTTTCTACAAGGGGGCGGCGTGATGGAGCTGTTTGCGGCATGCTCCCAGGTCAATGACCTCATCGAAGGCGGTAATGACCTAGCCGCGCGCAATATGCTGATAAAGCTGTTAGGCGATCTAGATCGTAGCAAAACGCCATATCCTCAGGTCTTGAATCAACTGGTTCGATCTGCGGGGCTCTTCCCGTATCTGCAGCTTGAGAATGCGTCATGGGATCAGAAATTCGTACATGAGGCGTTCGCTGTGGATGTCGGCAACCGAACCGCGACATTGCATCGTGAGCAGTCCACGGTTTTGTCGAAGCTTCTCGGCGGCAAAAGTGTTGCTGTGAGTGCACCAACGAGTTTCGGAAAGAGCTTCATAATAGACGCATTTATCGCGGCCAAGCGACCAGACACGGTAGTGATCATTGTCCCCACGATTGCGTTGATGGATGAAACTCGCCGTCGCGTGTACAAAAAATTCTCGCGCGATTATGGCATTATCACTGCCCCTGACGTTCCTCTCGAAGCACGGAATATTCTGATCTTCCCGCAGGAGCGAGCATTCGGCTACATCAATAAACTCAAAAAAATCGATCTTTTGGTCATTGATGAGTTCTACAAGGCAAGTATCGTCCACGACAAGGAGCGGGCTCCGTCACTCATCAAGGCTATTGTCCAGTTATCTCGCCGGGCTGAACAGCGCTATTATCTGGCCCCGAACATCAAAAAGCTGGCAGATAACGTCTTCACACGCGACATGGAGTTTCTGGAACTTCTCGATTTTAACACCGTATTCCTTGAGAAACATGAGGTTTACAAAGAAATCGGGGCCGATGCGCAAAAGAAATCCGAGGCACTTCTGTCAATTATATCGCCGCGAAATGAGAAGTCTCTCGTCTATGCCGGAACATACGCAGAGATCAAGAGGATTGCCGATCTCGTTGTGGACCGAATGAGCAAAGTCGACCGAGTTCATACGAACCATTTTGCTCGGTGGCTTCGTGAGAATTATCAAGAGAGCTGGGTATTGGCCGACCTCGTGGAGCGCGGCGTCGGCATGCACAATGGACGGATGCATAGGTGTCTCAGCCAGCTTCAAGTCGTGCTTTTCGAGCATGAGAAAGGCTTCGACAGCATCGTTTCAACATCTTCGATCATTGAGGGCGTGAACACATCTGCGCAAAACGTCGTAATATGGAAGAGTAAACTCGGGCGGAATAACCTGACAGATTTCACATACAAGAACATAATTGGCCGAGGTGGCCGCATGTTCAAGCATTTTGTAGGCCATATCTACCTTTTGGACTCACCACCAAAGGATGAAGATACGCAGCTTAAGATCGAGTTTCCTGACACGGTCCTCGGTGGTCTAGACGAAACCCAAGACCGCGAAAGTTTGAATGAGCGCCAGATCGAAAAGATTATCGAGTATAAGCTTCAGATGTCCGATATTGTTGGAGTTGAAAACTTCGCGCGGATCAAGAGAGATAACCTACTGCAAGATAGCGACGCAGATTTCTTGCTGCAGATCGCCGGCGATATGAAAAATAATCCCGAAGATTGGAAGGGGTTCGGCTATCTAAACTCGAGCAATCCTTCTGACTGGGATCGGATGCTCTACAAAGTAATTGCTCTTAAGCCTTCTGGATGGGATGCCCCTTTCAAGCGGGTGGTAGCGGTGGTTAAGGCCCTAGCGTCGAACTGGACAACCGATATACCGACGATGTTACGGCAACTCTCTGGCTCTGGAATTGATATCGAAGGCTTTTTCCAGTTGGAGAGGACGATCACGTTCAAGCTCTCGGCTCTTCTGAGCGACATCAATGAGCTTCATAAAATGATCGTCAACTCATCTGTCGATATCGGCGGCTTCATTGGCAAGGTTAGTCACGCATTTTTGCCACCAGCAGTACACAATCTGGAAGAATATGGCCTTCCGCGGATGATCTCACGTAAGCTGCACATGGCACATTTTATAGACTTTTCACATGCGGATCTCGACCTCAAGAGCGCGTTGAACCTTTTTCGCCGCAACGGGCTCGAAGTAGCTCTCAGGGTCGAAACTTTGACGGCGTTTGACCGCTACATCCTTCGGTTTTTCTTCAACGGTATCACACCGGACGATGTCGCTTCGATATCGGAATGATGACTCTTGCACGCGGGCCGAGGATAACCATTTAGATGACGGGAGTGGCGATCGTCGAGACGGAGCCGACCCACTCGAAATCGCCGCCAACGCAACGCCCCTTACACTCGATTAGATATGGCAGGGGATCCTAGCCCAGTCGATAAACGTCTTCAATGCGCTGTCGCGGTCCTCGCAGCCCAGCGCTTCCGACCGTCCAAATCCTATGGGCTAGCTCGAGCAAGTTTAGGCCCACCATCAACCTGCTGACGGTCATGCTGTAAGTGAACTCGGCGTGGCGTTTGGGGTGTGAGACCGAGCGGTGTTCCGCCCAGTCTCCAGTGGATCAGCCGTGGACACCATTCTTCAACTGTTCGTCCAGCTTGACCTTCACTCTGTCACGAATTGCCGACTCCAGCCGGGTGCCAAGCCCATCCTTGGCATCGTCATAGAAGATGCGATGGATGCTGAAGCGTGCTGCGCTGGCGACGATCGGCGAGATCGAGGCGATATCCATTATCTTGCCTCCGACCTCGACGTTGATTTGCTGAGGATGACCGCCTTCGGTGGTGCTCGGCTTGTAAAGATGTCGGGGATACGTGTCGTAGTAGCAAGCCTCCGCCCAAATATCCTTTTTCTCCCGCAGATCGTTTACGACCTGCACGCAAACCTCGTTGAGTATTTCCATCCGTCGTCCAGCGTTGAGCTCCTTTATCACCGTATTGTCGGCAGCGACCTCCTCTGTAAGCTTCCAGACGTCGTGCATTGGATAGAAATTTCGGGAAGCGATACGATTGGCAACCGTCTTAATATTGGGGTCGTTGGCTTCCTGGAAGAGATGTAGAGTTCCCCAGAATAAGCTGTCGTCCAACAAAAGCGCGTTTTCAAGATTGTCCGGGTTTTGAAAGAAGCGAACCAGAGCATGGTTATGCGTCAGACCGGCCCGCTGTTCGTCTCCGGCGGCGATGTGTTCAAAGACCCGGCTCATCAACAGCGAAAACATGTATTCGACGCCCCGGGTCCGCTTATGCAGATAGAGGGTCGGATACAACTGAAACAGCGTGACGGTGAACTGTTCGAGCGAGATGTAGGCCTTGCTATTCACGTAAAGGAAGCGGCCGTTAGGGCCGTCCCCGACTTGGAAATTCCGCATGAGCCAGTCGAGGTCGATGCTGACCGAGGAGACGCCGGAGAAGTAAGGGTCACGCTTCGCGTAATCCAGTCGATCCGCATCGAGCTGGCCCGACACCAGTGATGTGTATATGCACTGCTTGTCATTCTTAGCGATCATGTTCGCCACCATCTCGGGGAAATCCGCACCGCCCATGTTCTCGAGCATGCGACCAATAGATGTATTCTTGATGATCCGGGGGCTGATCTTCTCGTGGTTCACCGCAGCCGTGAGCGGGCTGTCCTCCGGCTCACCATTGCGCGTTACGTATAGTTTTATTGCGTTTTCGAACGCATGGCTGAACATTCCGTGGCCGATGTCGTGCAGAAGAGCCGCAGCTAGACATGCGTGGCCTTTTTCCGACCATTCGCCATTTCTGACTTCAGGCTCGACGACCGATAGTAAGCGCTTGGCTACCGCATAAACACCTAATGAATGACCAAATCGGGAATGGGTGGCGGACGGGAATACATAGTCAGCGAAACCTAGCTGCTTCACGCGGCGTAGCCGCTGAAAATAAGGATCCGACAGCACGGCCTTGAGCTGAAGTTAGGCCTCTCCTTCGAACTCGATCGAACCGTGGATCGGATCTTTGATCATCTTGATAGTCATTGGTTATCCTTAGTCTTGAAATGCGGTATCGAATTTGTTGGAAGGCATGACCTCGGGTGTCGACGTGTCTCTGACGGAAAAAGGCAGCAAGGACGGATCGGAAGCCGACACGTCGCGGTCAAAATCCTCACGATCGTAATCGCGCGGGTAATAAGAGAAGCTCTTCAGCGCGAAATATGCATCTTGGTCCATGAAATGGCGGGTAAGGGCAAGGCTTGCCGCCTCCGCTTCTTCCGCGGGGAAGTCCGGGCTCAGATGCATAGCGGTGATGCCAGACGTGGCCGCAGCACGTTTATCGATTGGCCGGGCGCCGAGCCTGCACCACTCTTGGATTAAAACGTCGGCCGTCTTGGGCGGCCCGTAAGCGAGCACTGGGCCGACTGAAACCCCTGCGATCGCATCGCGGCGGCCTTCGAGCCAAGCGGTCGTCTCTTCGAGGGTTTCGCGGGTTTCACCGGCATAGAGTAGAACGTTGACCTTGGCTTTCACGCCGTTATCGCGGCAAGCAGTCAAGAGATCGGAAGCGGCGGAGAGGTAGCGGCTGGGATTGCAAGCCTTCTTCATCGCCAGGATTTGGCGCGGAGAGGCGGTCTCTAGCCCGAGGTCGATGACCCGCAGCCCCGCTCGAGCGAGGTGCTTAAGGGTTTGGGGAGTCATTACGTCGACCCGAGTTTCGGTGCGCCATGAGATATCAAGGCCGCGGCGGTGCATCTCATCTGCGAAACCTGCCGCCCAACGGGCATTCGGCAGGAACATTGAGGACTGCAGGTAAGGGCGGATTTCCTCGCCTTCATATTGCTCGCGAACAAGAGCCATCGATGTTGCCAACGCAGCGCCCTCGCCGAGTTTTTCCACCTGGATGTCACGCTCTTCGCAGAACACGCAGCCCATGCCGCAGCCGCGCGACGCCTCAATGCTTGGCTGATACTTACGAAAGCCGTCCACTAGGCGATGGTTGAGCGTGAAACCCGGCGTCGGTTCCGCGATGCGAGAGAGCACAGGGCGTTCCGTCAGAAGCTGCTCGATGACGCTTTCGCTGAGGCCAGGAGCAACTGCGTCGGCTTCCGGCAACAGACCACGAAACCAATTCGGGTCTGGGCCGACAACCCAACGGCCTCCGACTACGATCCGGCAGTAAGGGTCAAAAGCTTTGGCGAGTTTGCAAAACGTCTGGGCCCAAGGCAGGGCGTAAAAGCTAGGAATCGAAACCATCAGCGGGTAGATCGACGGAAATCGACCGGACTCCTGCAACTGTCGGAATACGTCCTCGGGAGAACGATGCTCCCCGTGGAGCAGAGAGACATCATGGCCCGCTAGCTCGAGTTTGGTAGCCAAAGACAGCGCGCCATAATTCAGGTACAACTGCCGCCGAGCCAATGCATGGTCCCGCTTTTTGGGCGAGAGCATGCCAGCGGATATGAACGCAACCGTGCTGGAGCGCTTCATGGTATTCATAGCCTTACATTCATAGAACAGGGAAGTGCGTACGTGCCGTTTGTCAGTATTGAGGGGATCGATGGTAGCGGAAAGACCGAGCAGGTCCGATTGTTGGTCGAACATCTTAGGGCCACCGGCCGAACAGTGCTACAGACAAAGGAACCGGATGGCGGGCAGCTGGGCGCGGAGATCAGAGTGATCCTGACGCGTGGACAACGTTGTCTTTCGCCGACGGAGCAGCTCTTGCTGGTAAGCGCGGCTAGGTTCGATCATGTACGTAGTGTGATTCGGCCAGCCCTCCTTGCCGGGCATTGGGTGGTATCCGATCGCTTTATCGATTCGACTTACGCGTTTCAGGTCGCGGTGTCAGATATCGATATCGAGGAGATGTTCCGATCCGTTCGTGACATCGTGGTTGGAGCGACCATGCCAGACATCACGATTGTTCTGGACCTGCCTGTCGATGTCGCTCAAACTCGACTGAGTTGCAGAAACGACGCCGCGCTTGATCCGGCGGAGGCGGATAGGGACTTCTTCGCTATCCGGAATGGGCTTCTCGCTGCAGCCCGCTTGGATACGGAACGCTGTCGAATCGTCGACGGGAACCGGCCGGTGGCGCGCGTCGCTCACGACATCTGGCAGTTGATTGAACCATTGCTATGATAGTCGGTGCAGCTGTAGAATTCAGGTCAGCTTGAATTTGCGACATCCCTTAATGCCGGAGCCTTCATCGTGAACCCGCAGACCCGCAGTCTGCTTATCCAGCGCGTGATTGATTCACTAGCGGTTTTGGGGCCGGGCTCGATATTTGAGCGCTTTGCCGTTGTCCTCGTGGAGCAACTGCTCGACGTCACGCTCATACAGCGGGGATCGTCGGTTGGTGGCAGCCCTGTTGGTGGTGCATTGGACGCCACGACCGAGGACGGCACCGTCGTCGTCGAGGCTTCGATCCAGAAGGGTTATTTGTCCGGGGCGATGAGCAAGCCGTGGGGAGACCTCAATCACGCCCTTGAGTTGGCGCCGTGCGCAGAAGATATCTACCTCCTGAGTTCCCAACGCGCGGAAACGGGCGCGATCGAGCGGATGGTGAACGAGGCGCTCCAGCATGTGCGTATGGGCGAACGTCGCCTCCACGTGATGGACAGCCGGTCCATCGCCGAAACCATTATCGATACATTGATGTTGCGGGACGACACGATCGACGCGCTGGCTCAACATCTTTTCGTTTTGGATGAGATTCGCGACGATCATCCCGCATCACTGCGAGCACCCCCTCTTAACGCGCTGTATGTCGCGAATGAGAACGTCGACATGGAATTGGACCGGCGTTTGGCCACTGACGTATGTGTCGAGATATGCGGTATCGGTGGCATAGGAAAGTCGCAAGCTGCTGCCGCGTGCCTCAAGCGGCACGAGAATCAGTTCGAATATCGCTTTTGGGTGAGTGGCCGCGATATTGACGGGATCGAGCAGCTTTCCTCGGTTCCAGTTCGACGCGGCGGTGCAGAACGTAACGTCAGCGCGCTCCTGCGTAAGAATAAGACCTTCCTTGTACTCGACGACGCTAGGGGAACTCTCGCTGTCGACCAACTTGCCACATTGTGCGGGCCGGACTCTCGTATTCTGATCACTAGGCAAACTGCCTCTCCCGGAGCCTTTCCAATGCCGACGATGGAGGAACGAAAGGCACGGGAGTTGTTGGGTAAGGACGTCCTCACCCAGCCAACAGATAGAGCGTTTCGAAAAATATGGCGCACGATTGGCGGGCATCCGCTCAGTCTTGTGATGCTGAACATGGCTGCCCGTGAGAATGAGCCTTGGGACGAACTGGCTGGGGACTGCGCTAACGTGGCAAAGCTGTCGGATGGCGAGGTTCGGCTTGCCGATCGTATCCTGGGTCGTCTGCGATCTGTTTTGATGGAAGAGCTTTGCCTTTTCCTATGGGCAGGTCAAAGCCACTGCGATCGTGCCTTCTTCAAGTATGTCGTCGGTACATTGCGCCTCAAGGCATTCGAGCGCCATGGACTCATGGCACCGGAAAGTTTTTCATCGATCCGAATACACGACATCGTCTTCGCCGCGCTGCAATCGCAGAACTGGCTTACGGTTGAAAAGTCTCGGGAAATCGATCGGCGTCTCGAGAACTTTATTCTACGACACATTCGCGACGACGGGCACGGCTTGCAAATGATTGCCTCCCAGCTTCGCAGGAAAATAGCCAAGAATGTCGAGAGAGGGGATCGCCGTCCTGCTTTCTTGTACGCATTGGCCATGATTTGGGTAGGCAGTGCGGCTCAGATCGACATGCTTCCCGATCCTGTGGATGAAGCAAAGCGCCTCGGTTCCCTGAGCGCTCTAGATCACGAGGTCGAAATTCTGGTCGTGCTGGAGACGATCGAGGCAAAAAATCGCTATCTAAGACAGAGATTTGGTTCACGTTCGGCGAAGGAATGGGCGTCGAACATTCTTCCCGCCTACGATCATCTCGCAGGAATGTCCGATCTCAGTCCGCGCCAGCGCGCCGAGATCAAGCATCATCTCGCGAAGACACTTCGTTTTGTCGGACGTAGTGACAAGGCCAAGCAGCTATTTGAGGAAATTGTCGCCGAATACCCCTTGAATGACGCCAAATTGCAACTCATCCGGTCGCTAGGCCGCACAGCCTTAGATCACGACAAAGCACGTGCATATGCGATGGATATAATTGCAGCGAAACAGGGTGACGGGGGCGTCTCATCCTCATTACTTATGGCGTTGGGTGACACCCTGAACGGCGCGAGGCAGACTTGGGCGGGCGACCTTATCGATAAGCATGAGGAATTGTTCTTGTCAGAAGCGTTATATGCCGCCTCGGTCGGCGTGCCCCAAGGCTACCATTCGGTCGCGAGCTTCGTACGCGCGTTGGTCTGGCACGCGCCCGAGCGAGTTGGGACCGTCCTGAAACGTTTGCCTGACCCGACACCTCTGATGCTTGATGACGATCAAAGTCGCGGCAGCTATGCGGAGATCATGTTCCATGCGGCGAGTGTTGAACAAGAGCAGAGCCGTCTCGCAAGTGCGCTCGAAGCCTATGAAGCCTTGAAGGCACCGGACAGCTACCAACGGCGTAAATGGGGGGAAACGCTCTTCAAGCTCGGTCGCTATATCGAGGCAGAAACCGTACTCGAAAAAATTAATGACGAAAGCGGATATATCTGGCTCACGCACAATCTGTCGCAGGTGAAACTTGCACTAGGCAAGCTAGAGCCGGCACTTGACCTCATTAAACAGTCTGTTGCGGGGGCAGTGGGCGCGAACCTCAAGTATCGCAGCAGCTTCTTGCTACAGAGCGCAAGGGTAAAGATTGCACTCAACGGTGATCCGGCGACTGATATTGCCGAAGGGTGCAGCTATACTAAAAATCCGAAGCTTCTCGAGCAGTTTGGGCTGCTTTTGACAGAACTGGGCAATGTTGACGGGAGAAGTGGTTAGTGGTGTCTGGAATGGCCACAGGTGGGGTGGCGTTTGGTCTCCCACCGTCAGCTTGCCACACGTCGTTGGAATGAAAAAGACTACTGGGGCGTGCTGCTCCGGTAGCCGATCATTCGCAACGTCAATATGCTATATATAAAAGATAAAGCTATAGATTGAGTCATCAGTCGGAGACACATCACTCCTATCGGGCATCAAAGTAAGTTTTAGTGGCGTGCCGTCATGTTCTGGTTTTGTATTCTGAGCCTAGCCAGACGAACCACATTCAGAGCATTTTATGCCATCTAAGGTCTCATTTTAGCTCGACATCGATTTGTCACGACAGATGATCCTTCCTAAGAAAGACGTCTCTTCAGAACGACGCGGTACCGATAGGGCTCAATCTCCTCTATAACTACGATGTCTCCGGCTTGTGCACTTTCCTGCTCGAAGAATTTACGAATCCACCCCCTTTTGCGAAAAAACCGCTTGGTGCCGTCAAGGTCGGTTGTGACTACCGCATCATCTCCCCAGTCGACGGCAATCTCACGCAAGGCAGCAGAGGCACGGTTTGATCCACCAATCACGTCGGCGGGGAATTTGTCGAAGAAGCTATTCAGGTAGATGTGGTTATTGTCGATATTACCCTGAGTGAGTTCGGTCGTGCCGATGTGGTGAGAAAGGTGCTTGTGCGGGGCGGGAGTTTGAGACGTCTGGGCGATCACCGTCCTGAGCACCTTAGTTCCCAAGTTCCCGCGGTCCTCTCTCAGGTCTAAATCTCCTGAATTAACGCTCTGTATCTGTTTTGCCTGCGTCGGCCGTTGCACAAAGGCAGGTCGAACTTCCTCGGCTCGCAAGACCACCTCTGCTGCTGCGCGAGCATCCTCACCTGCATGATGATGCTCGAACACGAGGCCGAGATGCTGCTTGAGGCTTGCCAAGCCATGACCGTCATTGCCCTTCAGTTCCGGCCAAGCAGCGCGGGCGACGTGAACGCTGTCACGCCAGTTCCACTCGGGAACAGGCTGTCCGCATTTCCCACAGGCGGCCGCAATCGCACTGCGATCAAAACTTGAGTGCTGATAGACAGTCGCACCTTTCAGCGCATCCCTCAGGACAGGCAGCACGTCAGAAAAAGTTGGAGCGCCTCGCACCATGCGCGCACTGATCCCGTGCAGATAGGTGAACACCCACCGGTCCACTTTCGGATCGACATAGGTAGCCCAAATTTCGATAGAATTATCGGGACGCACGCAAGCAATGCCGATTTGGCAGATGCTGCCGCGATCGTGGGTCGCAGTCTCGACGTCCAGCGCAAAGAAGCGGAATGGTCCTCTCGGAAACGGTGTGACATGGATCTGTCCGGCAGTCGCTGTCGTCAAGATAGGGGCTGCCACACGATCGGTCACCGTTGCAAGAAAACGCTCGCGCTGTCGTTCGATGGCATCACGCTCACGTGTCCCCCACCGAAGGCGGGACAGCGTAGCTTCCACCAAGTGAACCGGCTCATCGTAAGGCAGCATTCCACGCCGGTTCCAAGAAATAGCATGACTAGGTGCCAAAGA
Source organism: Acetobacter conturbans (assembly GCF_011516755.1). Lineage (GTDB taxonomy): Bacteria > Pseudomonadota > Alphaproteobacteria > Acetobacterales > Acetobacteraceae > Acetobacter > Acetobacter conturbans. The sequence goes on from NZ_WOSY01000012.1 coordinate 56,405, forward strand.
AAGCACCTCAGCCTCCAGCGCGGCGATGTCCAGCGTGTCGGGCAACTGCAGCCATACTGCGCGGCAATGATCGACGATAAATTCGTTGCGCAGCGTCTTGGCAATATCGCCATCGGTCTTTGTGATCGGATTCTTGCGATCGCGCCACATCCGGCCGGTGTTGTACATCTGCGAGAAGTAGTGGCTCATCCCTTCGGAACCGGTGCGATGGCGCCGGTGGATCCGCTCATAGAGGGTCTGATCAGTCGAACTTGTCGATCCAATATAACGAAGATCGCCATGGTGATCGACGAGGCCGTATAGGCCACGCGAATCACGTGGGGCCTGAAAGGTTGAGCACGGTGTCGTTTCAAGAAGATAAGAGAGCAGTTCCTCGGCAGTGAAACGCATCAACAATCCCTCATCACATTGACGCTAACTGGCAGCGGTCGATGCGTTTCCAATCGTACCTCAAGACGATTCTCCAAATCCCCGCATTGTTCGGGCGGCGCCAGCATTGAGTAACCACTCTATGCAATGCAGAGAGAGCTTTGTCGAAAGAGGAATGCGCAACATCTTTGTCCGATCATAAACTGTTTACCGTGTGCAAAATCCGGATGAAAGAAAATTACATCTGCGGCAACGAGCACAATACTACATCATTCGAGAATTCGGGGTGGGCATCCCCGGTGTCGCTTCGTCGGGTTCCGTGATCGAATCTCTTGGATCCGTGGAGCCAAGGATGGCGACCGGCCGTCCTTACGCCTTCCATCATTATTATAGTCTCGATTCAACCATTTCGCGACGAATTACGTCGGATACGCAGCCCAAATCCGTGCCAAACAAGAGTTTTTCGCCTGCTCGGTGTGCCAATAGTTCTGGTGAACGTGTGGTTTGCGAGACTTTTATCCCGTTTCAGACAGTCCGCTCTCCCTCCGTAGCTGTCTTTAAACGGCACAATGTTACGTGGCGCTGGCATTTCGGCGCATAGCCTGAGGGGGGTTGGTCAAACGCTCGGAGAAAGGGTCCGCACAGGATTCCTTTCATCACACGGTAGGGGGGAGCGGGTCGGTGCCTTCGCTCAGGATGGCGAGATACCCCCGATAACTGAACACACGGCCCCGTTTGCGGCCAGTGACTTCTTCGACGATACCAAACCGTTCCAGATCAGCGAGCGCCGCATTGACCGTGGGCGCCGACAGGCCCGTCTGGTGAACGAGCTGGTTGGCCGTTAGATACGGGTTCTGCTGAAACAGATCATGGATGCGCAGCGCCGAGCCGGTCCGGTCGCTCTCCACCGTGATGCGCTCGCGGTCTTGCTTGAACAGTTCGACGATCCGGGTGGCCGCATCGAACGCCTGATTGGCGGTGTCCGCGACACCCGTCAGGAAGAAGTCGAGCCAGGCTTCCCACGCGCCATGTTCGCGCACTTCCTGAAGTAGACGATAATAGTCGGCGCGATGAGTTTTGAGATAGAGGCTCAGATAAAGCAGCGGCGTGCGCAGCACGCCGTTGACGCAAAGATACAGCGTGACCAGCAGGCGGCCGATCCTGCCGTTGCCATCGAGGAACGGGTGGATGGTCTCGAACTGAACATGCAGCAGACCGGCCTTGATGAGTGCGGGCAGACGCGAGCCGTCCTCATGCATGAAACGCTCCAGCGCATCAAGGCAGGCATTCATCTCGGTCGGTGGTGGTGGCACGAACAAGGCGTTGCCGGGACGTGTGCCGCCGATCCAGTTTTGAGTGCGCCGGAATTCGCCGGGATTTTTCGTGCCGCCGCGCCCGCTTTGGAGCAATCGCGCGTGCATCTCACGGATCAGGCGTAGGGACAGCGGCAGGTCCTCCAACCGCTTCAGTCCATACATCATGGCGTCGACGTAATTGGAGACTTCACGGATGTCGTCGATCGGCTGACCAGCCTGCGCCTCGGTTTCGAAGCGGAGCAGGTCCGTCAGGGTCGATTGCGTTCCCTCGATCTGGGACGAGAGGACAGCTTCCTTGCGCACATACATATAGAGGAACAGCTCCTGGCGCGGCAGCAGCATGGTGATGCCATCCAGACGCCCTAATGCGCGCTCCGCCAGACTCAGCCGTTCCAGTAGAGCCAGCACGTCGATCGATGGCTCAGGCGGTAAAGGGGGAGGGACGAAGGCACGCACCGTCTCGCCTGCAACCGGCGTTTCGACGACGCGGCCTAACCGAGGGTTGCGCGCGGGTTCGGACATGAGCCGACTATGGCGTCGTGCCGTTATTTAAGCAATAGCCATTTGGTTTAAATAGGAGGTGAGGCAAGGTAAGCGCTCTTAAATAAGGGCCGCTGTCACCATGGGCCCGCACACGCAGCGGGTTGCCTCAGTTATCGACCTGCCGATCGATGGGGCTTTCGGCTGTTCGAGTGATCGCTGGGAAAGCGGCCTGACAATTATTCTGGCCTATCGGGGATGGTCTTTTGAAGGGGTAATGGGGACACGCGAAAAAGCTTCCTCTTTCTCGGTCATTTAGCTATGCTGCCAGACGTTCAACGAACCCGCCGACAAGCAGCAGTTTTCTTTGGTTGCAGGTCCCCGCAACCACTTCCATCATAATTCACTCATCATCGACGTCTGATCGCCATGAAATACTGGCTTATCAGACACTTACATGCGTCTCGACCTTCGAAAGAGGGGCGGGCGATCATGCGTGTCTACGCCACGCCATGGCCAACAGGGCCGCCTCAACTGGTTTCTCCGATCCGTTCAGAACGAAACGTGGAAACCAATGAGAGACTATTCATCATGAGAGATGAGCAGGAAATGCGAGACGAAATCCGTACCCGGATGAAGAGCCGGATCCGGTTCAATGTCGCCACAGATAGGATCGAAGTGATTGTCGGGGAGCCGGATGAACTTCTCCGGTGGGAGCCGATTAATCGGCATACCATGCTCCAGCATCTTCCAGCGTTGGTGGTGGAGAGGATTTGGGACATGTTTGCCGATGCGGCAGGGTCGGGGTTCTATGCCGAAGACCGGCTGGCCGGGGTGAAGTTCCTCGGTTTACACCGGGTTGCAGAGCATCTTGAGAAGGAGGAAGGCATCCTCATCAAAGAAACTCCGATGCCCTCGTCCTCAACGCTGGCACCGATGGTTGTAAGTCTCGATACCTATCTCGCAGGACGGGGGCGGACAACAATCGCCGAAGTCTTGAAGGCCTTACCGACTACATCGGAAAAAGATCTGCCTAACAGCCTTAAGGAGGCGGGATGGGAGCCACGGCGATCAGCAACAGAACGCTTCTGGGTAAAAGTTCAAAACAGATAATTTTTTGAAACGCCTCTCCTTCTCGTCAGAGAAGGAGAGGTAGTCCATGCCAGGCAGGCAGGTTACTTCCACCTGCGAAGCCGCCTGTCTGCGTGCCTTATGCTAAGCGGATCAGCTGCTTTCGCCTAGTACCGGACATTCAGGCGGTAAGGACAGTTTCCGGAAAGCCGACATTCGCTAATGCATCGTGAACCGACCGAGCTTGGGATTTTGTTGACCTTCCGCATCGGGTTGCGTCCGTCTCAAGGGCGCGGAGATACTGAGCCTTGCAATACAATAAGAAATTCTTCTTCGTGACAGAGTGATTGAAAACAATAATATAATTAGTGGAGTGGCGCGCCAATACTGGGACGCTATGCCAACAAAAGAATTGGAAATCGAAACAATGGCGAGGATGACGGATCCGACAAATGCACTTAGGCTGTTTCAGCATGCGTTCGAGTGCGGGCAGATTCCTGTCGAACCAGGGCGCATCGATCCTACCCTCATGTTCGCGTGCGACGAACCCAACGGCCGGGCACGTTTCAACTACATGCGCGTCGAGGGAAGGACGCTGAGCACATTGGTCATGTTCGCCCATAGCGACATGATCGAAGGTCACCCTTGCTTCAACGTCGGATACGCCGTGGCGGAGGCCTTTCAGGGAAAAGGTTTGGCGAAGTCGACCCAAGTGGCCGCTCTCAACGAGATGGCCAACGGTCTGACTGGCGCCCGCATCCCGATGATCCATGTCGAGGCTGTGATCGCCCCGGAAAATTTTGTCTCGCAGCGGGTAGCCACCGTGATTTTCGATAGCGCACCCGTGACGATCACAGACAGCGAGTCCGGCCTCCCGGCTTTGCATTACAGCCGCAGAATCGATCTTCCGATGCGCGCAGGCCCTGAGCGAGAACGGGCCACGCTCCGGTAGGCGCGGCACGCATGTTGGGCCATCACCGGAGGAGTTGTTCGCCAACCACGTCCAGAGAGATCACTAACGCGTTCGTCATAGCGGTGCTGTCGCCGACATCTCCATGCATAATACCGACCAGCCCTGATTCGCCGACTACTGGACCACCCGATAGACCCTCAGCGCCAAGCGTTGAGAGTCGGATGCTCAGGCCCTGGACCTTATCGACTTGATACTGAACAACAATCGGATCGAAAGTGTTGATACCGCTCCCCAACTTTTTTCCCAAGTCGGGGAATCCGCTGGCGGTGACGGTTTCTCCTACCTCTGTCGTTTTGATTGACCCAATCTCGAACATACCAAAACTCGTGAGACTCGTAATTTCGTGCGGCTTGAGCTTTATGGCTATGGCATCGACCAAGTTCCCCGTCGTTTCGTTGATCACAACGGAAAAGCGCCGTTGATCGTTTAAAAACAGCGGTATCACACTTGACGTCTGCACGATGCGCATCTCCGCGCCTGTGAATATGGTATCGATTAATGGCGTCTCTTTCAGCCCACTCAAGAGGTGGACGCATGTCACCAACCATACATCCTTTACATCAGTAAGCAGGAATCCTGTCCCAGCATTATTGCGGCAAAGGATTGGGATCGGCGAAGCCATCTTATCTGCTCAATCGCAACGATCGGAACCGCACGGAAAGCGCGCTCTGGAGATCGCTACGCCCTTCGGCGTTGTTCAAATATGATTGATAGCGATGGTGCTGTAGATCGAATGGGATGTCGGCGGCCGACTGTGTGATAGGTACGACGTGCTTCCCCAACGTATGAGCAATACCCGCTTCATAAAACACATTGGGGTTTTTGCCGGTGAAATCGCAAACGACGATATGCGCCTTGAAAATAAGGCTGAAAACGTCTTGGATCACCGCCGAATGCTGCCAAATATCTTTCGCGCGCAGCGTCCGAAAGCCCGCAGCCAAGGCCGCGTTCCGGATTGCGTCGAAGACGGCCTCGAACTGCGGTGCAAATGGGGTCATCACGGCGATGAGATCTGCCTCGACCCCGCCTTCGGGAGCCTCGAACACGCTAGGGGTGAAGATGATCGAGCGGCTACGACCCGCTGCGGTCGATATGCTTTCGCCATCCTCCCCGTAGATGCTGGCGATATAGTCTGCGATGACGCTGAGATTTGCTGTGTCGATTTCGACCAGTTTGAACATTACGGCATGGGCATTGCCTGGATAGTCCGGGTCGTTGAAGCTTAGGCTTCGCAGCAACCGCTCGTGACCAGTTATTATATTCATTTGGCCCGTGTGGGCGCCAAGTGTCTGCCAATCTCCAGCGTTGAAATTTGCGACTGCAGTCCGGCATAAGGCTATCAAGCGCTTTCTGTCGACGATGCTCAATTCGGTTTGAAACAATGCTCGGCCCCAGTTAAAATCATTAATCGGCGTCGAATTTAGCGTGGAAAGCGGTGAGCTTCCAGAGTTCCCTTGCTGAGTTAGAATGACCGGTTCAGTTATAAACGGCCATCTGTGGTCGAGCGCAGAATGTCGTGATTTGGTCGTGTAGCAGCCATTCACGTGAGTGCTGTGAATGGCTGCTTTCGGTCATCCCCTCCCGATAACAGACTATCCGCTTCCCCCCATAGCTGTCGTGTCAGTAGGAGAGCGCCATCTCCGCCATTTCGTCCAGCCGGGCTTTATGCCTCTCCCAGTCTGGCATGATGCGTCCCAGAAGTGTCCAGAACGCAGTTCCGTGATTGTGCTCCTTCAGATGACACATCTCATGCAGGATCACGTAATCGATGCAGTCACGCGGGGCTTTCACCAGATGCGGATTCAGCGTGACGGTACCGCCCGGTGAGCAGTTGCCCCACTGGGTCTGCATTACCTGAATCTTCAGAGCAGGAGGGGTCGTGACCCACAGCGTTGTGGGGAGGAGTGCAGTCAGGCGATGGCAGAAGACCTGCTGCGCCCGTGTAAAATACCAGATTTCCAGAAGCTTCTGTACTCGCAGGGCATGGCGCTCCCGTACGGAGACCTCCAGCCTCCCGCGCAGCATGCGCACGGTTTCAGGCGCTTCAGGGTGGTGATGCACTTTCAGCAGATGCCGCCGTCCCAGATAGAAGTGGCTCTCCCCGCTGACATACTCACGCGGCGTGGCATGGGCCTGAACAGTCTTGAAGTCCCGCAGCTTCTGCCAGATCCAGCGGGTTTTCTGTTGTAACGCCCGCTCCAGATCCGCGTCAGATGTGCCTTCCGGAACAACAGCCTGCACCGTGAGGTCGGGATGCACCTTGATGCGGAGTATCGTGCCAGGTCGCGCGCGGGGCAGAAGCTCTACCCGGATCTGCTCCCCGTCATAGGTCAGAACCCGTTCAGCCATGGTCAGCTATGTAGCGCGTCAGCAGGCCCAGCCCGCATGATCTGAATGACCTGCTCAATGATCTCCTGCGCCTTGTCCACGCCAAAGCCCGCTTTCTGGCCCGTGCTGAACAGGAGGGGAAGCAGTTCCTTGCGCACGGCTTTTTCCATATCCGGGCGGCTGAGCGAGTTCTCCCGCACGGCCTTGTCCACAATGGTGTCGACTTCAAACGCCAGATCAATCCAGCGCTGTTTTTCTTCGTCCGTCTGCTTATGGTTGAAGATGGCCGCCAGAGTCTTCAGAAACACGCCATAATAGGCCTGCGCATGGCGATGCCCGTCAAAAACAGACGGGATGTTCTCCAGTTTCCGTTCCGCAACCTGTTCCGCAAATTCCTGAAACAGCATGAACTGTTTGAGGGGATGGTCGAACAGGCTTTCCGCATCTTCGATCACCTTGCGCAGCAGGGCGGAGAACGCTTCTTTCGCATAAGGATCATCCTGCATCTCGTGGTCGATCATCTTCGTCACGCGGGTGCGGATCAGATCGGTCTCGTTGCGGGTTTTTTCCTCGGTCCAGTTCTCCGGTGTCTCATCCGGTTTCTGGCCCATCCTACCCACCGCATAGAGCCCTTCGGACTCATGGACACGCACGCCCGCTACATGCCGGTCCAGCAGCTTCTTGACCTGTTCGGCATACTGGTCAAAATCCACCGTCTCGCCCGTGTCTTGCATCACCATCTGGCGCAGGCTGCTCATCTGCTTCAGCGTCTCCTTGTAGATGGTGCGGTCTTTCTCCGTGAAGCTGGTATCTTCAAAGAACGCCACGGATTGCAAGGCCACCTTCAGGCAGGCGGCAAACTTCGTCAGCGCTTCATAGAAATCATCCCGCCGCTTGAGGTTCACGTCCACCATCTGGCCATGCTCCTCCACCATGCGCGGGATCAGGACCATGCGAAGCTGCTGAATATCGCTCCGGTTCTTCACGCCCTCAAAAATGGCCCAGAGCGCTTTATGCAGGGCAGGGAGTTCCCGGTATTCCGTGCTCATCTGGCTATACAGACCGGCAATGTCCTTCGGGTCATACCCACCAACATTTTCGGCGGCGAGTTCGTCATACCGCGCCAGCGTGGTGTCCAGCTCCGCCAGAATGCCGCGATAGTCGATCAGTAGCCCATGTTTCTTCTGGTCATGCAGGCGATTCACACGCGCAATGGCCTGAAGCAGATTGTGCTGCTTCAGCGGCTTGTCGATATACAGCACCGCATTCTTCGGCTCATCAAAGCCTGTCAGCAGCTTGTCCACCACAATGATCAGCTTGAGGTCCGGGTCTTTCTCGAACCGCTCGATCACGTCCCGCGTGTAATCTTCCTCGCTCTCACTGCCGACATGTTCGGCCCACCATTTCTGGATCTCCGGCTGTTTGCGGTCATCAACCTCGGAATGGCCCTCGCGCGTGTCGGGCGGGCTCATCACCACGGCGCTCTCAAACAACCCGACCTCATCGAGATACTGCTTGTAGCGGATGGCGGAGAGCTTGCTGTCACAGGCCAGCATGCCCTTGAGGTTTTTATCAATGTTGTTGTCAAAATGCGTGGCCAAATCCATGGCAATCAGCCGGATGCGGTCATCAGCCTTGTACACCTGATTGGCGCGGGCAAAGCGCTTCTTGAGGTCCGTGACCTGCTCTTCCGTCAGCCCCTGCGTAATGCGCTCGAACCACGCATCAATGGCGCGGTCATTCACCTCCAGATCGGGCTTGCGCTCCTCATACAGCAGAGGTGTCACCGTGCCGTCCGAGACCGCCTGCTGCATGGTATAGGAATGGATGATCTTGCCGAACCGGCTGGTGGTCTCGCTTCCTTTGAGCAGCGGCGTGCCAGTAAAGGCAATGAAGGCCGCATTGGGCAAAGCGTGCTTCATGCGGGCATGGTTCTCACCGCCCTGACTGCGATGGCCTTCATCCACCAGCACAATAATATCTGCACTGTCATTGTGGCATTCCGCATAGCCCGTGGCGGTGTGGAACTTGTTGATGAGAGAGAAGATAATCCGCTCCTGCCCATGCCCGATCTGCTGCGCCAGACGGCGGCCTGACGTGGCGAGCGCTTCCGCCTTGTCCTTCTTGTCTGCCAGCTCCCCACCGGTGGAGAAGGTGGTGCTGAGCTGGCGCTCCAGATCCTTGCGGTCCGTCACCACCAGAATGCGACATTGCCTGAGGTCATCATCCAGAATCAGCGCCCGGCTGAGGAATACCATGGTGAAGGACTTGCCCGACCCTGTGGTGTGCCAGATCACACCACCCTCACGGCCGCCATCACTCCGGCGGGTTCGGATGCGTTCCAGCAGGCGTTTGATGCCAAATACCTGCTGATACCGGGCCACGATCTTGCCTGCCTTGCGGTCGACCAGCGTGAAGTATCGCGCCATGTCCAGCAACCGTTCGGGTGAGAGCAGGCCGATCAGCAGCCGGTCCTGATCCGTGACTTCCAGCGGACGGGACGCCCAGTCTTCGAACCACACGCGGTCGGACGCCTTGCGCTCGGCAAACAGTGCGTCCTTCTGCGTGGCAGACAGCGCCGTGTTCTTCAGATCAGTCATACGGCCGGACGAGATGTCCTCTTCCTTCCAGGTCGCCCAGAATTTCTTCGGGGTGCCGCAGGTGCCATAGCGGCCGTCATGCCCGGTGATGGACAGCAGAAGCTGGCTGTAAGCGAACAGGTACGGGATTTCATCTTTGCGCTGATTGCGCAGGCTCTGGGAAATTCCGGCGTCCACGGTCGGGCCTTTGCCGGGCTGACCATCAGGGCGCTTGGCCTCAATCACCGCCAGCGGAATACCGTTGACGAAACATACAATGTCCGGCCTGCGCGTTTGCGTCTGGTCCGTGCGCAGGACGCTGAATTCTTCGGTAAAAGTGAAGCTATTGTTTTCCGGGTTCTGCCAATCGATGAGGGCGATGGTCGGGTTGGCCTTGCGCCCGTTAATGAACTCGGTGATGGCGATGCCGAACAGCAGATGCGTTGTCATCTTGTCATTGGCGTCCCGCAGGCCGGAGACAAAATCCGGGTGCGTGACGTGAGAGACAAGCCGCTCAATAGCCTGATCGGACAGGGCGTGGTCCTGTCCTTCAAACGTAAAGCGCCGCTTTTTCAATTCCGCCCGCAGGAGCGTGTCGAGCACCACCGCATTCTGTTTGCCGCCCCGCAAGGCCAGTGCCTGTGACGGCGGCACAAACCGCCAGCCGAGGGTGCTGAGCAGGGCCAATGCGGGCAGTTTGGCGCTGTATTCTTCCTGAAATTTCGGAGCGGGGGCCATCGTTTTCAAATATCCTGCGAACTGAAAGGGCTTAATCGACTGTCACGCGGCGTTTGCCGGTGAGAAGCTGCTGCATCAGGGCTTTTTTCTCCTGACGCAGGCGTGTGAGATCGGATTCAAAGGCGGTGATTTCCTTGTCTGCTGTAGCCAGGACAGCAGCGATGGCTTGTTGTTCGAGGAGGGGAGGATATGGAAGTTTAATGAAGGAGAAGTCTTCATAACTAATCTGCTTGCCGTCACGAATGCCTATTGTTGCTACGGCAAGGTGGCCGATAAAATCATAAGATTTGAAGTAGAACTTATAAAATTCGTTTTCTATTTCAATTTTATTATCAATAACTGTATATGCTGGACTGACTAATCCTCGATAATAAGAATATTCTAATCCACCTTGAAATGATCGCAAACTTATTATGAAATTTCCTGGGTTTACTAATTTATATCCTTGCACACTGCCGTCTGGCATGACAACGCGCCGCTCTAATGATGAACGTGGAACGACACCCTGATCTTGGGTAACAGAAAGTAGTTCACAGGCTGTTGGATTATTCTTGATTGAAACACTTTTGAATATTTCTTTAGAGCGTTTCCATACCCACTCCCCCTCGAACCCCGGCAGGCGCTTTTTGCCTGTGAGGAGCTGCTGCATGAGGGCTTTTTTCTGCTGCTGGCTGTTGGCCAGAAGCTGGCCCAAACCCTCAATCGCACGATCCCACGTCGAGAGGATCGCCGCGATCTTCTTCTGTTCGGGGAGGGGGGGGAGGATCAAAGGAAGCTCATATAATATCTCGGTGTTCATGTTGGGCATGGTCTGCCCAACGGCATTATGTTCTAGCCATGATTTTATTGTGGGTAATTGAAGAAAAAAGAATAGAAATTCCGAAAAAGCTTTTGATGAAGGGCGTGCGCGCAAGCATCCCGTGCCACATAAAGAGCCTTCCGAGCGTTCATCTATTAACGCCAAACGTGCGACATCTCCTCGTCGACTAAATAGTATGTCGCCCACCATAAGATGATGGCGCTTCAATTCAGTGGATTTCTCTCTAGAAATTTTTGCTGCAGTCTCAATATTGGCGCGATAATGGATCAGATCTTTTGGCATAAGTACCGCGTAGCCATGATCGGTATACTCATGTGCATGAAGTTGGCTACCGAAAGGGCCAGTTTGGAGAGCGCCGGAGCAAGCATCTCCTAGACACGATAGCCGCCACCCCTCAGGAAGCATAACCCAGCTCCTTCAGATAAACGTCCATCTGCGCTTCCAGCGTCGCCAGTTCCGCCTTGATCCCGGCGCGTTCTTTCCGCACAGCGTTGAGGTCGATTTCCACTTCTTCCTCAAACGTATCGACGTAGCGTGGAATGTTCAGGTTGTAGTCGTTCTCTTTAATCTCATCCGGCGTGGCGATATGGGCGTATTTATCCACGGTCTTGCGGGCGCGGTAGGTGTCCACAATCTTCGTGATGTTGTCTTCACTCAGCGCATTCTGGTTCTTGCCTGCCTTGAACTCCCGGCTGGCATCAATGAACAGAACGTCCTTTGTCTTGCGGTCCTTGCGGAAAATCAGAATGGCAGCGGGGATGCCCGTGCCGAAGAACAGCTTTTCCGGCAGGCCGATCACGGCATCCAGCAGGTTTTCCTCGATCAGCTTCTGGCGGATCTTGCCTTCCGAACTGCCCCGGAACAGCACGCCATGCGGCACCACCACCCCCATGCGGCCCGTTCTGGCCTTCAGGGTGCTGATCATGTGCAGGATAAAGGCGTAATCGCCCTTGGTTTTGGGTGGCACACCGCGCGCAAAGCGATGGAACGGGTCATGCTCCGCTTCGTCATGTCCCCATTTGTCGAGGCTGAAGGGCGGGTTGGCCGTCACCACGTCAAACTGCATCAGGTGGCCCTTGCCATCCAGCAGCTTGGGGTTGCGGATGGTGTCGCCCCATTCAATGCGGTGGTTGTCTTCGCCATGCAGGAACATGTTCATTTTGGCGAGGGACCATGTGGAGCCAATGGCTTCCTGCCCGTACAGGGCGTAGTCCTTGCTGCCCTTGTGGTTCTGCGCCACCTGCCGTCCGCACTTCATTAGCAGGGAAGCGGAGCCGCAGGTTGGGTCACAGATCGTTTCGCCGGGTTGGGGGGCCAGCAGGCGGGCCAGCAGTTCACTGACTTCCGGCGGGGTATAGAACTCACCGGCCTTCTGGCCACCACTGGCGGCAAAGTTCTTGATCAGGAACTCATAGCCGTTCCCGATCACGTCCAGATCGCCCACGCGGGAGGGGCGCAGGTTCAGGGTGGGTTTGGCGAAGTCTTCCAGCAGGTGGCGCAGAATGGTGTTCTTCTGCTTCTCGTCACCCAGACGGTCGGAATTGAAGCTGATGTCCTGAAAGACGCTCTTGCCCGCGTCCTTCAGTTTGGTGCCGTTGGCTTCCTCAATGGCATGCAGGGCTTTATCAATCCGCTCACCATTTCCCGGCGTGTTGCGTTCTTTATACAGGGTGTAGAAATCCGCGCCCGTGGGCAGCACAAACCGCTCCTGCTGCAACATAGCGGCAATCAGGTCCGGGTTATCACCATACTCTGCTTTGTAGCGGTCATAATGGTCCTGCCACACATCGGAGATGTATTTCAGGAACAGCAGGGTCAGCACGTAATCCTTGTAGGTATCGGCGCTGACAGTGCCCCGGAAAGTGTCGCAGGCGCTCCATAGCGCCTTGTTAATGGTGTCCTGGGTAATCTGCTCGGTCACGAAATCGGGTCCTGTTTCAAATGATGGGGAAGTTTCAGGCCGCCAGAAGGTTTCTGGCAAGGCCTGTCATGATCTGTTGGTTGGTCTGGTGCAGGCGGCGCAGGAGGGCTTCTTCCTGCTGCATGGCACTGGCCAGACCGGCAATCTGGTGTTGCTGGTGGAGAGACGGCAGTACCACTGGCACGCTCTCCAGCACCGGGCGGCCGATGTTGCGCACAAGAGTGGAACTCTGGGCGTTCTGCTCCAGATGGCGCTGCGCCGGTTCCTGATTGAGCCACCATGCAAGGTAGGCTGGCAGCATGTCGGACCGCTTCACACGTAGAAGAAAGAAGTGCGGAGCAGCGACGGCCTGAAGGCTGCCGATGTGCTCATCAATCAGAACCGCCTGTGACACATTGCCCCGGGCGGGGAAGAGAATATCCCCCGAACGCAACCAGTCCGGCTCACGTCGTCCGGCCACTTCGGTGCGCACGCAGGACGTCCAGTCCACGCCCGAAGAGGACGTGTCCCGCATCTGCACGACAGCCGTTTCAACCCCTTCAACAGGGTCAATCCGTCCTCTGAACGGGTGGCCTGCCGAGATGGTCGTGACTGCTGACAGATCTGTTTTGTGTGCGCCATCGTTGTTCATGCAGTATTGGTATTCAATCCAAAGAGCGGCGTCAACAGAATTCTTCCATCGCCTTTGGTGCAAATAAAATCGGGAGGGAGGGTCTATCTCGTCCGAGATGACACCGTCATGTAAGGTGTCACTGTGATGTCATTTCTATCGCACCGTCGGTGCTCTCCGAGAGGCCGGAATGACGGCGTCATGACACCATCTCGGACCGTGTCATGCGTTCGGTGACACTGTCAGAACCTGTCATATCTGCCGTCATGACAGGTGTCACGCAAGCCGTCATTGATGTCATGATGCATGGAAAACGGCAGAAAACAGCCATTTTTCCTTTTCCCGGTGTGTCCCGGTTTTGGGGCGTGTGTGGGCACGCTACCTCAATTTCATATGCACACTCCGTATGCATATGAAATCGCTAAGTTTTTTTCGTTCTATCGCGGCATTTTTGCGAAGCAAAAATCAAAGCCGCTCTTTTTTTCTGATTTCGGGTCTCTTGCACCTGCGGTGCGCCCTGATGACGGGGGTGACGGTGTCATTTTTTCGGGCTGGGCGTTGTGAGGCGCACGACCCCAAATTCCCCAGAGGATTTTGTTCCCTGTATCGTTGGGGAGTGAGGATTGGGGTGGGGCGTCTCGTTCCTTCATGCTTTGAACGAGAGAAAACAATGTCTGATCGCACTACGATTTCGTCCGCCACCGAGGTGGACCTCATGCAAATTGTCGCCCTGCACCGGCTGCTTGATTTTGCCGTCAGTGAGTCACTTGCCGGTAACGTGGATGACAGTGTCATGGAAGGCGTGGTCATTCTGACGCGCATGGTTGGCCACAAGGTCAGGCTGGTTGCCAATAGGGTGCTGGGTGGTGATGCCGCTTCCCGCAATGACTGCAATCCATGCTGCGAATGAGTAGCACGATCGCTACAGCTTAACTTTCCCTTTTCATAATACACGCATCTTCTCAGAATGCTCGCTGAGCAATGGGGAACGTGCGTCCACCTTACGGACACTTCAAATGACACCCTCTTTACCGAACAATGATCGTTTTAATAATGCTCTTCCAGCCTGGATGTTCACTGGTTTTTTCCGCCCGAACGACATTGAGCGTTACGCGTAGCTTTCTCATGATCTGCTGGTGACGCCGACGCCGCAGATGCTGGAATTCTGTGATGGAGGCCACGAACTGGTTGCCCGATATAACCGCGACAAGGCCTTATGGCGCACCTTTCGTCAGCGTGTGGCAGCGTATTACCGGGATCTCCCTGCCTGGCAGGAGCAGGTGCGCGTCAATAACTACCGGATCGGCTCCATTGTGGAACTGGCTGTTTATCGGCGCTTGCTGGAAGAAAAGGAGAGCGGCCTCACTATTATGGTTCAGCCACCCATTCGAGAACTGGGAAACAGAGGATTTGCCGACTTCGGTCTGTATTTCAAAGGACACCCAACAGTCTACATTGAGGTCGCCGGGACCGTAACAAGTGCAGGGCAGTCGGTCTCTGAAAATGCTGAGAAATTCCGGGTGGGCATTGAGGAGCGTCTGATGCGCTACATGGGGGTCGCACCTGTAGAGGTGATCCATATCGACGAGGTCTGCAATGTGTCTGCGCAGACAGAGCGGGTTCGTCAGGCTATTGAGCGGGCAAAAAATGCATAATTCATTCCTGTTTAAGAATGAATTACCGAAAGAAAAAAGAGACATTAGCGGATAGCGTTTATCCGGTGACACGGGTCAGCCCATGACGGCTGGCCCGTCTCTTCAGAGGTTCGGAGTTTGCTCTAAATTTCGATTCTTCGATGGGGTGTTCCATAGCACCCAATAGTCGCGAAAAAACGCGCAATATGCTGAAAATAAAGACAAAAAATATTAAGAATTTTCGATCACTTTTTCGTGGCATATGAAATTGAGGTAGCGGGCCTTTCGGCAACTCCCAAAGTCCGGTGTGCAATAGTGGCGTCATGCGCTCCAGACAGGGGAAAGCAGGCTGCCGCGAATGACAATCTGACACCGGAAGGTGTCGAGAAAGCTGCTCAAGCAGCGGTCTTTGCCGTGGCCAATCTTATAGGCAGGAGAATGGCCCGTGAATATTTCGCGTCATATCGGGCGGCAAATGATAACTGCTCTTCGTCTGATAATTCACAGAAAATCAAGGAAACGCTGGAAGGAGACTGCTAGAATGACACGTGTAGTATACTATGCGCGGTATTCGACTGATAAACAAAGCGCCAGTTCAATCGAAGATCAGTTCCGGCTGTGCGAGGAACACGCGATGCGTGAGAAGTGGGCGGTGGTCGGTAGTTATCATGATGCTGCTATTTCTGGTTCGGGAATGGCCTTACGGCCTGGCATTCAGGCCCTCCTGCGCGATGCGCAGGCTGGAGTGTTCGACGTTGTACTGGCTGAGGCGCTGGATCGTATCTCGCGCGACCAGGCGGACGTCGCGACACTATTCAAGCGTCTTTCCTTTGAGGGTATCGCCATCATTACTTTGGTGGAGGGGGAAATCAACGAACTCCATGTTGGTCTCAAGGGAACGATGAATGCTCTGTACATCAAAACTATTGCCCGGAACACACACCGTGGTCTCTTGGGCCGGGTGATGAAAGGCAAGTCTGGAGGAGGTCTGTGCTACGGCTATCGGGCAATAAAAAAGCTCGACGCTAACTGCGAGCCAGTCCGGGGTGATCGGGAAATTATAACTGAGGAATCTGAAGTCGTTTGTCGTATTTTTCGAGCTTTCGCCGCCGGGCAAAGCCCCCGGTCCATTGCCGTGGAATTAAATGGGGAACGGGTTCCTGGTCCGAAAGGGCGCGCCTGGAGTGACACGACCATCCGGGGGCATGTGTCGCGTGGAACCGGCATTTTGAATAACGAATTATATGCGGGAGTACTGGTGTGGAATCGGCAACGTTTCATCAAGGACCCCATCACCGAAAAACGCGTTTCCCGGCCCAATCCAGAACACCTGTGGATCAGGACCGAAGTGCCGGAACTCAGGATAGTCCCTGACGATCTGTGGCAAGCCGTGCGGGCGCGACAGAGGGAGATTGCCGCCAAAATCGGTCCGTGCCCTGCGAATACGCGGGAAGGCCGAGCGCGGCGGTTGCACCAGGCAAACCGGCCGATGTCGCTCCTGTCAGGGTTGCTCTCATGCGGGTGTTGCGGTGGAAAGATTGGGATCATCGTAAATGGCCGGTTTGGGTGTTTGAACCACTCTCGCCGGGGCACCTGCGATAATAACCGGACGATCGTGCGTGAAAAGGTCGAGGCTCGGGTTCTTTCTGGGCTACAAGAGCGTCTGGTGTCTTCCGAGGCCGTTCAGGCTTTTGCAAAGGAAGTAAAGCGTCTTAACCAGACCTGGCATGTGCAGAGTGCTGCTGATCGTAAGGCCTTGGGCAAGATCGAGCGAGCTATTGCCGGAATCATGTCGGCAATCGAGGACGGGATGTATCAGTCTTCGATGAAGGCACGACTGGCCAGCCTTGAGGGTCAGAAGGCGGACATAGTGGCTCGCCTGGGTGAGGCCCCGCCGGATGTTCCCAATGTGCATCCGGATATTGCCAGTCACTATCGGCGGAACGTCGAGCGGTTCACCGAGGCGCTGGACGATCCGGACGGCGGAAAGGAAGCAACCGAAGCTTTGCGCTCCCTTATAGGAGGGATTGTTTTCACGCCAGGCGAGAAGCGAGGAGAAGTTCATATTACATTACGCGGCGAACTGATGGGCATTCTCGATGTTGCAAATGACGTCAGCAGCAAGAAGGAAAGTCGGCTTATGACAGCAGGGGAAGCAGGCCCCCGCAACCATCTGAACTTGCGATGTGAACGCATCATGAACCCCAGTCCGGAAACGGGCTGGGGTTTTTGTTTGTCCGCTACCCGACGCCATCGTCAGAATGCCAGCCAGATCGCCCCGGACGTCGATCTGTAGCCCCTTGTCGGATGGCGTCAGGATGATCTCCTCGATCAGCGAGCGGATCACCTCGGCCGCCTCCTGGCGTTTCTCGTCCAGCTCGGAATGCAGCATGTCATGCAGGCGCGCGAGCTGCCGGTGGTAGAATTCCGCCATCTGGGGATGGAGCAGGGGCGGGGGTGCCTCGGCTGTCGCGAGGAACTCTGTCAGTTCCGCCTTGCGGGCTTCGAGCTTCGATCCGCGCTCCTTGACCCTCTCGATCGAGATGCCTTCCGAGAGGTAGAGATCCATCAGCCGCTGGATGTCGCGCTCGACCCGCTTCAGTTCTGATTCCGCTGCGCCGATGTCGGCCGATGCTTCCATGCGCAGCCGGTTCATCTCGGTGGTGAAGGCCGTGCAGAATTCGGCGAACAGGTCGGGGTCCATGAGATGGTGACGCAGGGCGTCGAGGACGCGCCGCTCCAGTTCTTCGCGGCGCGTATTGGTGCGGTTGTGGCAGGTGCCCTTGTTGCGCGCCGTCGAGCAGCCCAGCAGGGTGCCGGAGATCATGGAATAGCCGCCACCACAGCAGCCGCATTTGCTCAGGCCGGAGAACAGATAGCGGGGACGCCGTTTCTCGCGGAAATGGTCAGGGGATGAGGTGTCGCGTGTGTCGCGGCTGGCACTGACGCTGGCCTGTCGTGCCTTGACCGCGTCCCATAGTTCCTGGTCGACGATCCGCAGTTCCGGCACCTCCTGGATCACCCAGTCGGAGTCCGGATTGGGACGGGCCTGACGCTTGCCGGTGTCGGGATCCTTGATGAAGCGCTGGCGGTTCCACACCAGCCTGCCTACATACATCTCGTTGTTGAGAATACCGGTGCCGCGTAGCCGGTTGCCATTGATGGTCGAGAAGCCCCACGCACCACTGCCCGGTGCTGGGATACCTTCGTCATTGAGGCGGAAGACGATCGCGCGCGGTCCCAGTCCGGCCGCGAAGTCGCGGAAGATGCGACGGACCACGTCGGCTTCCGCTGGATTGATGGTGCGGTCGCCCCGGATCGGCTCCCCATTGGCGTCGAGTCTGCGCACGACATCATAGCCGTAGGCATTGCCACCGCCGGACTTGCCCTGTTCGACCCGGCCTCGCAGGCCGCGATGCGTCTTCTCGGCCAGGTCTTTCAGAAACAGGGCGTTCATCGTGCCCTTGAGGCCGACATGCAGATGCGACACCTCTCCCTCGGAAAGGGTGACGATCCGCACACCGGCATAGTTCATGCGCTTGAAGACGCCGGCGATGTCTTCCTGGTCGCGGGACAGGCGGTCCATCGCCTCGGCCAGCACGATCTGGAACCGTCCGCGCTGCGTATCAGCGATCAGCGCCTGGATACCAGGCCGCATCAGGGAGGCGCCAGAGATCGCGTGGTCGGTATACTCCTCGACGATGCTCCAGCCCTGTTTCTCCGCGTGGGTGCGGCAGACGCGAAGTTGGTCGGCGATCGAGGCGTCGCGCTGGTTGTCGGAGGAATAGCGGGCGTAGAGCGCGACCTTCATGGTGAGGTATCCCTTACGGTCCGGAGCGGCGGCGCTGCTCCTGTTGCTGCGACCGGAACCAGTCCCGCGCCGCGCGACGGGCCATGAGGCGGACCAGCGCTATCAGGCGCGGGTCAGGAGTGTTGGGGCGCAGGACGAGCCGCAACTCGGGCTCGGGTGGCCGATACGCCGGGGCAATGGACTGGCTAGGTCTGTCCGTCATCGTTGCTCTCTTCCGACCGTAAGGCAAGGAAAACAGGCACACGATCTGGACAGATGACTGTTATTTCAATGGAAATACGCAATGTGCGAAAGCGTAATCCTGAGTGCTCCAGCGTACGGAATCGTAGTTATGGGTAGTCCCTGATACAGGCGCGTCGTACAAATACTTGCTTACTGCGGCGTCACGAAGGGGCAGGGTGGATCATGCACGATGCGGGAATGCCGTTCTTCCAGTAGTACGGATGAGTGAGACGTCTCCGCCTCCTCGCCTTTGAAGGCGCTGGCCGGGAACGGCTGTTGCGTCCTGCGGGTTAGGGTACCGAGGCGGCGCGATCTGCTGATTGTGCTCGCTCGCGCAGAGAGAAGCTTCTTTGCGCGTAAGGACCACTCAATGCCTCTATGACTAATTAGCGTGTGTTCGGTGCTGTAATTGATTTTCTGCCTCGCGACCTCTACCGTGCTGCGGGGAGAAGACAATGCATATCCATCAGATCGAGATCGGCAATTTCCGCAAACTATTCTCAGTTCGTGTGGACTTCGCAAAAGATAAAACGATTTTCGTTGGAGCTAATAATAGCGGTAAGACTTCTGCTATGACCGCACTGCGTCGCTTTTTATTAGATCAGCGATTATTTTCGATTAACGATTTCACGCTCTGTAACTGGAAGGCCATAAACGACGCTGGGGCTTGTTGGGAAGCGGCACTTGCGGTAAGTGCTGAACTGCCTGATCCTTCTCTGACTGAGGTTGTTCCGTTCCTTGATATTTGGTTAGCGGTGCCAAGTGGTGAATTTCACTATGTGCAGAAGCTCATCCCCACGCTCGAATGGAGAGGGGGCCTTCTTGGCGTCCGGCTGAGATTTGAACCTGAGGACCCTTCCGCTCTCCAGGCCGATTTTCTCAAGGCCCGTATCAAATCTGCTGAAACACTGAAGGCTGCTCAGATTGCCGGCAGCGCCAGCAAGAGTGTAAGCTTATGGCCGCAAAATCTGATCGATTACCTAGATCGCCGCATGGGGCGCCATTTCAAAGTCCGTGCTTATCTCCTCGATCCAACCAAACTGGTGGATCCGGTCGATGGTGTAGCAAGACCTCAGGATATTGCCGCAGCGAGCGAACCCGTTGACGGAAATCCACTCGATGGTTTGATACAGATTGATGAGATTAGTGCCCAGCGTGGCTTTGGGCAAATATCAGCGTCTAGATCGTCTCGCGATGGAGAGGCGACTGGTGCCCAAGTCGACGGCCGTATGAGCAGAAAACTCTCAACTCAGCTACGGACTTATTACGATAGGCACCTAGATCCGCAGGATACCCCAGCTGTTTCCGACATAGAGGCGCTCTACGCGCTCGAAAATGCTCGTGGGGTTTTTGATGCTCGCCTGACCCACTGTTTCGAAAAGGCCCTCGGAGAGCTTGAAGGACTCGGATATCCCGGTGTTACAGACCCGAAGCTTACTATTGCTACGAACTTCCGTATTCAGGACGGTTTGAACCACGCGTCAGCTGTGCAGTACGTCGTGGCATCTACGGGAGGTACGGTTCTTCGGTTGCCGGAAGATTCGAACGGTCTGGGTTACCAGAATCTAGTATCGATGGTTTTCGCCCTGATGGGCTTTCGTGACGGCTGGATGAAGGAGGGCAAGGCTTCCAGTGGCGAAAGTGCGACGCTGACCGCTCCCCCCCCCGCTTCACCTGGTTTTGGTAGAAGAACCTGAGGCTCATCTGCATGCACAAGTGCAGCAAGTATTCATCAAGCACGCTTACAGAGTGCTGAGAAACCATAAGGATCTAAAGGAAGATGGAGGCCTAACCACGCAGTTGGTGGTCAGTACTCATTCAAGTCACGTGGCCCACGCGAGCGAATTTTCGTCGCTGCGGTATTTTCGTCGTTTGCCGGTAATGACCAAGACTGCTGTGCCGACGGCATGCGTAGTCAATCTGAGTGCCGTTTTTGGGCCGGGCGACCAAACGGGCAAATTTGTCAGCAGGTATCTTAAGGCAACGCATTGCGATCTTTTCTTCGCTGATGGCGCAGTCCTGATTGAAGGCTCTGCGGAGCGCATCCTTGTTCCCCACTTTGTAGAAGAAAGAGAGGCTTACGACTATCTGCGCAGATGCTATATCTCTTGGTTAGAAATCGGTGGGAGTCATGCGCACCGCTTGAGAAAGCTCATTGAGTATTTAGGTCTTTCGACGCTGATCGTCACCGATTTGGATGCAAAAGATGCGACTAGCAATGTCGCCGTCCCCGTAGCGCGTTCCAGCAAACAAGAGGCTCGTAACGAAACGCTACGCTCCTGGGTGCCAAAAATCGTGGATGTTGATACGCTTCTAGATTTACCGGAAGGTAAAAAGGAGACTGTCTACGCTAGTGGCTTCGCTGTTCGCGCAGCCTATCAACTGCCTACCACGGTCACCTTCAAAGGCGTGACAAGCGAAGCGTTGGCGTATACCTTTGAAGACGCGTTATTTTATCAGAATACCGACTTCTTTAAGGGGCGTGCGGGAACTGGAATCGCGGGAAGCTTCCGACGTTGTGTTGACGGTGCGACCGACCTCACCGACCTAACCGAAAAAGTTCGTAAAGCTATTGGAAGTGGTGACAAGGCTGACTTTGCTCTGGAACTTCTTTATTCGGATGATGTCGATAGGTTGATAGTGCCTACTTATATTGATTACGGACTTAAGTGGCTTATTGAGCAACTTAAGCGCAAAGAAAACGACCTGGCACCGAAGGCGGCAGCTACGGCAGCTACGGCTGCAGCGGTAGCAGCATGAGCACTATTGTCCCAGCAGGCATAGATTCGCTTGATAATCACGTTGATGACGAGATTGTCGGTTGCCTCAGTCTGACTGAACCCAAGAGTTTCTTTCTATTTGCCGGCGCAGGTTCTGGAAAAACACGATCTCTTGTCAAGGCGCTCGACTATATACGACTTAACCTTGCACATGAACTCCGTTTGCATAATCGGCGTGTCGCAGTCATAACCTACACCAAGGCCGCACGCGATGAGATTATCCGCCGCACTCAATTCGATCCGATTATCGCCGTTTCAACCATTCACGCTTTTGCATGGTCAGTGATAGAAGGTTTCAACCACGATATTCGTGATTGGCTCAGGCACGCACTGGCGGCTGATATCGACGATTTACGAGCCAAAGAAGCAAGGGGACGCGCTGGGTCACAGGCTTCGATCGATCGACAGGCCGACATTGCGGCGAAGACCAGTCGGCTGATGCGTCTTGATACGATAACCCGATTTGTTTACAGCCCCGACACAGATAATCGGGGGCAGGATTCTCTGAGTCACGCTGAGGTGCTGGAGATAAGTAGTGATTTCATCCGCACTAAACCGGCGATGCAAGACATTCTGAAGGATGGCTATCCTTTTATTCTTGTCGATGAAAGTCAGGATACTAATCGACACATCGTCGATGCTCTTTTCGCTCTTCAGGCGACTCATCCAACACGTATTGCATTAGGGCTCCTGGGCGACATGATGCAACGCATTTATGGGGATGGAAAAGCCAAGCTTGGAGAGGAACTACCTCCAGACTGGATAAAGCCTGTCAAGAAACTTAATTTCCGTTGTCCGCGACGAGTGATCCGGCTCCTCAATAAAATTCGGCAGGCCACAGATCGTCAGGAGCAAGTGCCGTGTAGCAGAGCTATCGAAGGCTCTGTGCGCATGTTCATTCTGCCGGCGGCCACACCAAACAAGCCAGCAGTGGAAGCGCGCATACGCGCAGCGATGGCTAGCGCAACGGGCGACGAGAAATGGATTGAGAAAGGCGGCTCAAAGGATCTGATCCTTGAACACCGAATGGCTGCCCGCCGTCTGGGATTTGACGAACTATTCAGCTCTTTACAAACTTTCAATCCATTCCGAACCGGACTACTTGATGGGTCTTTGCCAATACTGAGCCTATTTTCTGGTAAAATCCTACCGCTCATCGACGCGAGAGAAGACAAGTTTACAATTGCGCGCATCGTGCGAACATTGTCGCCGCTTCTTAGCGCGAAGGTGTTGCGTACAGTTGTGGATGAAGCAGCCCATCTGTCTATGGTTCATGCTGCCGTGGCGGCGTTACAGGAGAAAGGGAAGGCGAACAACGCCACTTTCGGCGACTTGCTCCAAGAAATTGCAAGTAGCGGCCTTTTCGAAATTCCTGAAGCTCTGTACTCCAGTATTGGAAAGGAAACTTCCAAGCTTCCTTCGGAAGAAAATGAGGAGGATGATCGCTCAGCAAGGGACGAAGCGATCGAGCAGTTCCTCAGAGTGCCGTTTGACCAAATTCGTTCATACGTTGAGTATGTCACACATCAGGCAACGTTCGACACGCATCAGGGGGTGAAGGGACTGGAATTCCCCCGTGTGCTCGTGATCATGGATGATACGGAGGCAAGGGGTTTCTTATTCAAATATGAGAAGTTGTTCAGTGGCGCGGGGGAGGACACCACAATTGCGTCTACCCGCCGTTTATTCTACGTCACCTGCAGTCGAGCGGAGCAGTCGCTCTGCCTGGTTGCCTATACCTCGAACCCTGAGGGGGTCCGAAACCACGTAATCCGCCAAGGTTGGTTTGACCACAGCGAGGTTGAATTGGCTGTGTGATGTAGCAAACGAGGCATCATCTACGATAGAAAGATATATAAAGAATAATTTCTGAGTGAATAGTATATCATGATGCATCGCATCAAAAATTGGCACAGATAGTTCTTATTTTACTGAATTCAATATCCAATGTATCCCAATTTTTAATTGGTTCCCAAAATCCTATAATTGCCCCGGGAACGCCTATTATGCCTGTAACAAAGGCTATTCCTTTAGCTACTCGTCCATCGAATAAGCCATCGAGAAAAATCCCCCACCCTTTGGATTTTGTTTTTAATTTTCCTTGGGTGAATTTTCGTAAAAATGAATGAAACGCACCAACTTTACATAAAGTAGATTTGTGCATCCGTAGAAATTCTTTATTTGCAAATGCTTGTACTTCTTCTGCTCCTCCCAAAAAATCTCTGTGTATTCCTCCATTTAACTCCATTAAGTTTGTGAGTTTTGGATGGCTCGCGTAATTAGATCCATAATAAGAGGCAAAAATGTCATTTAAGTTTATTCTTCTTTCAACAGGAATAACAGGGGCATTTGTGCCGCCTAAAACTCGATATCTATGTTCGATATGTTCAAACCCATAAGTAGAATTTCTCATATTCCAGTGTATCCAATATTTATCTCTCCTATCTCGAACAAAATCGTAAAATTCTTTTAATGGTTCTTTTTCAATTTCATCGAATTTTTCGATTACACTATCTCTAGAAATACCGAGCGTTTCCGCCACCGAATGGGTCGAGAAGCTTACGGTCTGTCCCGTACTATAATGTGATACTACGATCGATGTAATTCTTGGAGAAAGAGACGCATTTTCATCATTTAGGTTTTGGCATGAATAATGTATAAAATAAAAATTCTCCGGATGAATTTTTATTTCCTTCATGAGTTCTTTTGGTGTATTTATACTCATTTTTCCTGAACAATACTTGTAGCGTTGGGTATGGGATTTTTCCCAACAAAAGAGAGTGTGTTTCCTTAGATCATATCTGTATCAAACGCTGGATACCATAACCTCCTATCACTTTTTAGATGGAAATGTAGTCAGAAAAGCTGAACTTTTAAAAGGTAATCATTGGGTGGATCAGACAGCATAATTAAATGACTATGCTGTCTGGACGCGTTTGGGAGCCAGACTGTCCGTCTTCCCGGCCAAGGGTGCCGTGACTGACTGTGATTGGATTTTCCTTCCATGTAGGAAGTCTTTCGCGTTCAGCGCCAGCCCAGCGCGGGAGCAACGTAGGTAAGGATCGCCTCGATGACATGGACGTTATACGTAACGCCAAGCTGGTTCGGCACGGTCAACAGGAGCGTGTCGGACTCGGCGATCGCTTCATCCCTACGAAGCTGCTCAATCAGCACGTCCGGCTCGGCGGCGTAGCTGCGCCCAAAGATTGCGCGCGTCGTTGCATCGAGCATACCGACATGGTCGGCGTCCTCCTGGCCGCCGAAATACGCGCGATCCATATCATTCACCAGCGCGAAGATGCTGCGGCTGACCGAGACACGCGGGGGGTGGGCATGCCCAGCGTCCTTCCATGCCGCGCGATAAGCCCGGATCTGCCGGGCCTGCTGGACATGAAACGGCTCGCCGGTCTCGTCGTCCTTCAGCGTCGAGCTTTGAAGGTTCATCCCCATCTTCGCGGCCCAGATGGCGGTTGCATCCGAGCCTGAACCCCACCAGATCCGCTCCCGCAGTCCTTCGGAGAACGGCTCCAGCCGTAGCAGGCCCGGCGGGTTGGGAAACATTGGGCGTGGACTGGGACGGGCGAACCCTTCTCCCTTAAGCAGTTCGAGAAACACCTCGGCGTGCTGTCGCCCCATATCGGCGTCTGTCCGTCCCTCGGCCGGCTGGTAGCCGAAATGCCGCCACCCATCGATCACCTGCTCGGGGGATCCACGACTGATGCCCAGTTGTAGCCGTCCGCCAGCGATCAGATCGGCCGAACTTGCATCCTCGACCATGTAGAACGGGTTTTCATACCGCATGTCGATCACGGCGGTGCCGATCTCGATGCGGCTGGTCTTCGCTCCCACGGCCGCGAGCAGCGGGAAGGGCGAGGCAAGCTGCCGTGCGAAGTGATGAACGCGGAAATAGGCCCCGTCCGCGCCCAGTTCCTCGGCCGCCACGGCGAGGTCGATGGATTGCAGCAGGACGTCGATCGCCGAACGTGCCTGCGATTGCGGCGACGGCGTCCAGTGTCCAAACGAGAGAAAACCAATCTTCTTCATCGGATCCCACACCCTGATCTGTGCAGGGCCTGTATTATGACACGTCTATCCGGTCAGGACGAGATGTGTGGGCTTTGTCACGCCCGCTTGCGGCCAGCCGTCTTTGGTGTAGCTGCCTTCACTGCCATCTTCTTGGCTACTGGGGTTTTTGCAGCAGTTTTTTTCGTGGGGATCTTCGGCAGCGCCAGCGCGTCTTTCGCGCCCTTTCCGGCCGAGAAGGCCAGCTTACGCGACGCTGGGATTTCGATGCTCTCGCCGGTCGCCGGATTACGGCCCTGGCGGGCGGCGAACTGGCGGACGGAGAATTTTCCGAAGCCGGTCAGTGTCACGTCCTCGCCCTTCTTCGCGGCGGCAAGAATGCCATCCAGCAGGGCATCCAGAACCTCCCTGACCTCGGTCCTGGAGCGGTCGGTCGACTGGGCAATCTGATCGATCAGGTCGGATGTCCTCATGGCGAGTCCAATGGTCTGGTGATGATTCCAATGTCAGCACAGTGAAGCAGGGAAGCCTGTCCGACAATTCCGATTGTGACCGGACGACTGATTCACAACAGAAAAAAGCTAATGGCGCTGCCCTCGTGCCGGCAAGGGTTCGCGTCAGTGAGCTGACGCCGCCCGATGGGGTGTCCCCGATCTTCCTGCGCTACGCTTCGTGCAGATCAGGAGATACCCCTCCCCACCGGTCGCCCTTGCCGTTGCTACCCCGCTGCTCGCCGCGAGGCAGAGAAACAGCGGGGGCTGTTCCTCGCGGAACAAAGGGCAAAGACCATGACCGGCAACACCAACACGGCGACCGATTTCCGCAACACGATCCTTAATGGCGACAGCGTGCAGCTTATGCGGGCACTGCCCCGTAATGCGGTGGATTTCATCCTGACAGACCCGCCCTACCTGGTGAACTATCAGGGCAGGGATGGGCGGAAGGTTCGCAACGACGACAATGCACGCTGGCTCCGTCCTGCCTTCAACCAGATGCACCGTGTTCTGAAATGGGGCGGGTTCGCCGTTTCGTTCTATGGCTGGAACCGGATAGATTTATTCGCCGATGCCTGGAAGGCGGCGGGGTTCCGCATGGTCGGGCATATCGTCTTTCGCAAGTCCTATTCGTCCTCTTCCCGGTTTCTCCGGTATGAACACGAAAGCGCCTATCTTCTGGCCAAGGGGAATGTAACGCCCCCGGCAAAACCTATCCCCGACGTGCTCGATATGCCCTATTCGGGCAATACTGCACCCGACGCAAAAGCCGGTGGCGGCCTTGCTTCCCCTGGTGGAAGCCTTCTGCCCGGTGAGTGGCCTAGTGCTGGACCCGTTCGCGGGTTCGGGTTCGTCGCTGGTGGCGGCGCAGCATCTTGGACGCGACTGGCTGGGCATGGAACTGGACCCGGAGCACGCGGCCACGGCGACCCGTCGGCTGGCTTGGCACGGGGCAGGGAGGGCGGCGGCGTAAGCCGCCCCTTTCTTTCTACACGCTGACCGGGCGACCAGAAAATTGCGCCGGTCCTTCGGGACCGGCGGTGGGGACACGCTGCCCGCGCGTGCGGCGCTCGCCGGCACGCCGGCTCGCAAGGTTCAGTGAAACAGGGTGCTGGACCGGTGCCCTTTGATCCAATCCCAACGCTGCCAAGTCAACGCGCCGCGTTCCCGGCGCGAGCGGAAGGCACCGACAGGGGCGCCTCGGTCAGGATTGTCTGGCGCGCTCCGCGCGTTGTCCCGATCGTGAAAACGATGTCGGGAAACTGGCTTCTATTCCCTGGATATATCGGAACCGTCCCGGCATGTGTGAGATATTCCATTCCACGGAAAGGATGCGATCCATGCTGCTCGGTCTCGGAATTGTCCTTGGCGTCGCCGGTATCGGTTTCCTGTGCTGGCTGCTGTTTCTCTGTGCGGTCTATGCCGCTCCCCTGTTTGTGGCGGCAATGGTCTGCACCACATTTTATGACCACGCCATGATGTCCGGCTCTCATGCCATCCTTGCTGGTATCGCCGCCGGAATCATGGTTCTGGTGCTCGGTCAGGCGATCCTCGTCTCCTCGCACGATCCCGTCCTGCGGGTTACGGTCTCGCTCCTGCTTGCTTTGCCAGCCGCGCTGGCTGGATTTGGCATGACGCTGGGTTTCAGCGGTCTGGGCGATATGGGTGCCATTCCCTCGTATATCTTCGCGACATTTGGGGCGCTGTGCGTCGGTGGGGCCGCATGGACGCGGCTATACGCCATCCAGCCCGCCTGAAAGATCGCTCCTCCGGCGCACCGGAGGGGCCGGGGGGCAGTCCACATGGGACGATTACGCCTGACTCCATGTGTCGCATTTACGCACTTCCTCCATCGAAAGGGCTGAGCACGGACCGGTGGATGCGAGGTAGGATTGTCCAGCGTCACGCTGAGATACGTCCATTCATGTGGTGAGGTATGTGCCTGCCGCGTCCATCATGGTTTTCCAGCATCGGTATGGGTGTGATCTCTGTCACAGGCCCGCTGTTCGATACGTGGACTGGTGACTGCCCCGGATTGTCCCGCGAGGCAGGGAGACGTCCCCATCAGACCCACGCCCCAGTCATGAAGCACGACGGACTGCCCTGTCCCCACATAAGGCTGACGGTGCCGCACACCATGGCCTCTCGATATGGCCGATCTGCCCGAAGACCGGCTTCGCCTCGCCCTGCTATGGCGCAACGGCGTCCCGCAACTTTCTTCCCCTGCTGGCTGCGCCGTCATTCCGCGCGGAGCAAGAAAGTTCCGTGCCGCCGTCCTCCGCGTTGCTTTGGCCTGCGAGCAGGTGCGCCGCCGGTCGTCTCCGGGCTGACGATGGCCATCGAGGCGACGGTGGTCACGGCCCGATACAAGCCAGGAGACAGGACAATGATCATCGGTTCATTCAAGAAGGTCGGCGAGGGGTATGAAGGCGAGATCGTCACCCTGACACAGAAAATCCGGGGTATCCGCTTCGTGCCCGAAACCAACCGGGCCAGCGACAATGTTCCCAATTTCCGGGTCCAGATCGGAAAACTGGAAGCCGGGGCCGCCTGGATCAAGCATACTACCGACTGGCGCGAATATCTCAGCGTGAAGCTGGACGATCCGACCCTTCCCGGTCCGATCTTCGCCAGCCTGTTCGAAGAGGAAGGTGGCGGCTACAACCTGGTCTGGAGCCGTCAGCGCCCGCGCAACGGGGACTGACCACCCCAGGCCCCTCCGGTTCGCCGGAGGGGCTTTTTTCATCGCCAGGCCGGTTATGACTTTCCGTCGGCCGGTGCCGCTTCTGTAGCGACAGCGTGGCTTTCGTCCAGCAGCGCGGCGGGCCGCACGCCCAGTGCCTGTGACGCATGCCATAGTGAGAGAAGCGTCACATTCTGGCGTCCGGTCTCGATCCAGCTGATATAGGCGCGGTCCACGCCCATCTGCTCTGCCAGGGCTTCCTGGCTGAGACCGGCGGCGCGTCGCAGGCGCCTCACGTTCGCGCCGAAAAGTCCTCGGATGTCCATCCGCAGGATAGAAACGATTTGTGTATTATCACGCTACGTATTATAATACACGGAACGCCAAGCGCCTTTTCCTGTGATGCGCTATGAGCATCACGTGATGTCGTGGAAACCGACGTTTTCGGCCCGTCTGGCGTCAATCTTCCCCCGATATAGAAATAATCACGAGCCCACCGGATATTTTCGGGATCACCTCCCTGAGTCCTCGGGACTACCCGCTTCGGCCCTGCACCGGATACTGGGTCGAATCCATGACATATCGGGGGAGGGGGCGTGCCGACAATCCGGCCGTGGGATGCAGCACCCCTTCGTCGCGCCTACGCCGGGCTCGACCCTGCCAGTCTCGCCCAGGAATGGCTGCGGCACAACCCGGCCTACCGGCGCGATCATGCAGCAACCATGACGATGGGAGAGGTTGACGCCGAGGTCTGGCGCGCCTTCGCCCGTCGCTGGGGGTTGCGTTTTCCCTGTCGACCCTGATCTCCCAGCTTGGCTCGCCCCCGCGTTCTGGGATCCGGACATCGCGCCGGAGGTGGCCGTGCGTGGCGACGGGGGTGACATCCTGTCCCGTCTCGCGCCCTACGCGCGGGCACGATATGATGGTCCCGATGACATTCACCTCGTGCTGGATAGCGCAGCAGGCCCGCTGCGCCTTGTCATTGTCGTCGATCGACAGCTCGATGCGCCGGGAACCTGGTTCATCATCGACGACGGACATCTCACGACCCGTCTGGCCAGCGTTGCGCGCGTCGGCCGCCTGCTTGCCGGCCAGACGCCCGGTCCTCTTCCCTCCAACCTGCGCCTGAGTCCCCAGCAGAAACTGCGCCAGATCCGCATGCTCTGCATCGCGGAAGGACGGCGCATGGGGGTGACGGCGAAGCGGATCGCCGCTGGTCTTTACGGTGACGACATTCTCCGGCTCTCGAACAGGGAATGGCACGCCAGCTCATGGCACCGCGCCTTTTACCGCGATCTCGACGGTGCCGGTTTCTATCTGAACGGCGGCCATATCGCTCTCCTTCAGGGGCTGAAGCAGGGGGGTGACATTTGGGCGGCCTGAACTTTGTCATCCCTCCCCACAGCTCATTCTCCGGCAGCGTCCTCCCATGAGCCGCGACATCCCGCCAGCGGCCCGATCCACCGGGAGAAAGACCCCATGCGTGTCCAGCCGACACTGCCACCGCGCTATCTGCGCACTCCGGACGCGGCCAATTTCGTTGGCCTGTCCATTCGCACCCTCGAAAAGCACCGGAGTTGCGGTACCGGTCCGCTCTACCGCCAGCTTGGTGGCCGGATCGTCTATGCCGTGGAAGACCTCTGCGCCTGGGCCGACCTGAACGTCCGGCTGTCCACCGGGGATGGTGGCGGCATCCCGATGCCGTCCGATCCCCGCGCCTATATCATCCGCTTGCAGGCGAAGGCCCGCAAGGCGCAGCGGAGTGCCGGACGATGATGCCGGCCGCCGATAGCTGGCGTCAGCCCGACCGCCGCTTCATGGTCACGGGGTCGGCACGGCCCCGCGACATTCGCGATCTGATGGGACGCCCGTTCTTCGCACTGGGGCACATGGCGCGCCTTGAGCCTCTTCGCTATCGCTCGCATCAGATGGAGATCGTTGTCGAAGCCTCGGCTCCTCTGGGCATGGCGACGATCCGGGACGCCGATATCCTGCTCTGGCTGACCGGGCAGATTGTCGATGCCCTCAACCACGATTTGTGGGTGTCGCGTCATGTGCGCTTCACGCCTTGGCGGCTGTTCCAGGATCTGGGATGGGCTGACGGCGCCCATCAGTATCGCCGGCTTTATGGCGCCCTCGCGCGTCTGGCGGAAACGCGCGTCACCACTAGCCTGCGGCAGGGGCCGGAGTGGCGCGAGAAGCCGTGCGCTTGGATCAGTGACGTCCGGATTTCCCGTGAGGATGGGGTGGCCCTGACCCTGCCGGACTGGTTCATGGAGATGGCCTGTGATCGCTCCCATGTCCTGAGCGTCGATCCCGCCTATTTCCGCCTTTATGGCGGCCTGGAGCGGTGGCTTTATCGTCTGGCGCGCCGACATGCCGGTCGGCAGAAAGACGGGTGGCGTTTCGATCTTCGTGATCTTCATGCCCGGTCCGGCACCCTCTCTCCTTGGCGGAATTTCGTGATCGATGTCGCCGGCATTGCCCGCCGCCAGATCGTCCCAGGTTATGACTGCAAGGTCATTTATAGCGGAAAACAGCCAGTCCTGCGTATCTCCCCAACGGTATCATCCACCGGTTCTGTGGATAACCGTGTGAATCCTACCGTTGGTCAGGATGCGGAACATACCATTGGTCACGGTGCGGAAATACCGTTGCTGACGGTGCAGAAAACGTCGCAGTGCGTTGTTTTCAAAAGCGGAATCAGCCCCGTAACTTATATAACTAATATAATAACTTATTATGTAGGGGATTTTGGTTTTTCCGCCCCCCTTCCGGTAGCCCGGTCGGGGTACGCAAAAAAGGCTCGGGAAGCGGTCACTGATCGCCTGGTCGGTGTTCCATGACCGGCTTCCATTTCCGGTCGGACGACGCTGTGCTGACCACGGTCGAACTGACCTGGATCGAGAAGCGCATCGAGCACTGGATCCGGTTTGGGCATCCCGTCGAGGATCGCATTCTCGATCGTCGGCGCAGGCTGATGAGCTTCACGCCGGGCAGCGTGTTCGCGTTCATCCGCTGGGCTGCCAATGATTTCGGGACCGTGGTGTCCTGCATCGACATCGTGCGGGCCGTGGGCGCTCAGGAAGCCTGCCAGACGGTGCCCTTCGTGCGTCCCGGTGGCGAGAGCCTGCTGCGCCAGAGCGGCTGGCCAAAGGTG
The DNA here is from genome assembly GCF_011516755.1 of Acetobacter conturbans. GTDB lineage: Bacteria > Pseudomonadota > Alphaproteobacteria > Acetobacterales > Acetobacteraceae > Acetobacter > Acetobacter conturbans. The sequence goes on from NZ_WOSY01000012.1 coordinate 88,417, forward strand.
CGTCGGGTGCTGGAGGCGATCGACGGCGTGGAGGCGCTGGGGATCGATCCTGCCGCCACCTGTCCCGATCACTGGCGGCATCTGCATCACCGGCTCACGGCGGCCCAGGAGCCACGTCCCTACACGTGCGAGCGGCACCAGGCATGGCTGCGTAGGAGGGCCATGTCATGACCCGGCGCGCCTGGTTCTTCACCACGTATTTCGCTGTGCTCGGCGTGGGTGCCTCGCTGGCGTTTCATCCCGCCCCGCGCTGGGTCTGGAACGAGACGGCCAGCGTGCCGATCGGGCTGTATCGCCTCCAGCCCACCGTGCCGGTCCGTGTCGGCGACATTGTCGCGCTCCGCTTGCCCGAGCGCGAGGCGACGCTGCTGGCGACACGCGGCTACCTGTCGTTCGGCGTGCCGTTGCTCAAGCCTGTGGCAGCACTGGTAGGGCAGAGTGTCTGTCGCATCGGCGTCCACCTCACCATCGACGGCAAACCTGTTGGTGACGCGAAGACCGTCGATCATCGGGGCCGCAAGCTGCCGCTCTGGCAGGGCTGCCAACGTCTCGAACCGGGGCAGGTGTTCGTCATGAACGCCGCTGTGCCAACCAGTCTGGACGGGCGGTATTTCGGCGTTCTGTCGATGGATACCGTCATCGGGCGTGCCGTGCCGGTTCACATTCGCACGGGTGAGGCGGAGCAACCGTCTCCGCATTTCGATCCCCTCACGGATCTGCGCGATCCGGTGCGGGAGCGGCCGCTTCTGGGACCGCCAATGATGCCCGCAAAAGAGAGCGAGCCCCCCATCCAATGACGGTCACGTCGTCGTCAAATTCTTATACTTCCGCAAGGATTTTTCTCATGAGCCAGATCGGATTTTTCACGCGCACCGCCGATGGTTTTGCCGGGCGTGTGCGCACCCTGTCACTGGACGCCGAACTGACCTTCGTGCCGGCGGAAACTAATGGCGCCGAGCATGCACCCGATTATCGCGTCCATCTCGGTGATGGAGACGCTGGGCCAGAACTGGGCGCGGGATGGAAACGGACCGGAGAGCGCGCCAGCGAATACGTATCCGTTGTCCTGGACGATCCCACTTTCATGCAGCCTGTCCGCGCTACGCTGTTCCAGGCGGGGCGCGGTGGACGTGAATGGCAACTGGTCTGGAATCGCTCCACAAAACGTCAGGGAGGCCGGGAATGAATACCCGGTTTTTCCTGCCCGGCCGCATGCTGGCCGTGCTCGCGCTGGCACTCTCGCCGGCCATTGTTCGGGCGCAGGATTTCGATGACCTTGTGCGGCAGGCGGCGGAATGGAACGCGATCCCGGCGACGTGGGTGCGGGCGGTCCTTCGGGCTGAAAGTGCTGGCGATCCATATGCGGTCTCCGGCGTCGGCGCGATGGGTCTGATGCAACTCATGCCCAGCACCTGGCGGGATGTCCGGCGCACGCTCAATCTGGGGGCTGATCCCTTCGATCCGCGCGACAACATCGCGGCCGGGGCAGCCTATCTGCGATGGCTGCACGACCGCTATGGCGATGCGGGTTTTCTTGCTGCCTATAACGCTGGCCCCGGTCGGTATGACGAGTATCTGGCGACCGGTCGGCCTCTGCCAGGTAAGACGATTTCCTACGTGGAATTCGTCACACGACTGATGAAAAACCCATCGTCTGACATTCATCTGCCCGTTTCCTTTTTGTCCTTTCCAACTCGCTCCTGGGTGACGGCCGCGCTCTTCGTTTCAGGCCAGCCCGATGCATTTCGGACCACCACTTCACGTCATGTTGCTGCTCCCGAGAGCCTCTTCGCGGGGCATGCCGGGGAGAGGTCCGACATGGTCCCGCTGCGAGGATCGGATCAGGTCCAGTGAAGCGTGAGAACCCCGGAAAGCCAACAGAAAAGGGAGGGCTGGATAAAAGGCCGCACATCGCGGCTCGGTTGGGCTGGTGGTTTTCCGGGGTTTTTGAAATCTTCTCGCGAGGTGCGTGGATTTCCCTCACCTCGCGTCGAGGGGGCATCTCATTGATCCAACGCGATCTTTCGCGCGGTGCGGGACATTTTTCATGAACAGGGACGAGGACTTCCGGGTCCGGCCAGGGCGCATCCGCTCCACCCACGCCCGGCAGGCGCGGCCTTTCGTGACGCAGGTGCTGGCGTCCGTGCAGCGGGCCGGTGGCAGGGTTTCCCGCGCGGGGAAAATCAGTGCCGGGCGTCGTTCCAGTTTCGGGCGCGGCAGGGCAGCCGTCCATGCCGCCAATCGCCTGTTGACCAACCGCTCGCGGGGTGTCGTCATCAAGGCACGCGTCGTGCGGCATGCCCCGCGCGCGACGCCTCTGTCGGCGCATCTTCGCTATCTTCGTCGGGAGGGGGTAACGCGGGACGGGGAGGACGCGCGCCTGTTCGGCAGGGACAGCGACGACATACGGGCCTCGGACTTCTCGGAACGCTGCGATGGCGATCGGCATCATTTCCGTTTCATCGTCTCCCCGGAGGACGCGCCGGAGATGTCGGATCTGCGGGCTTTCGCACGGGATCTGATGGGGCAGATGGAAGCCGATCTCGGCACGAAACTGGGCTGGGTTGCCGTCGATCACTGGAACACAGCACATCCCCATCTGCATGTCATCGTCCGGGGGGTGGCGGAGGATGGGTCCGATCTGGTGATCGCACGCGATTATATCCGCGTGGGAATGCGCGCCCGTGCTCAGAATCTGGTGACGCTGGAACTCGGGCCACGCACCGATCATGATATTCACAAGGCGGTCGAGCGTCAGGTGAACGCCGACCGCTGGACCCAGCTTGACCGGCAGCTTCAGAGAGACGCGGGGCAGGATGGCGTCATCGCTCTCGGGCGCGCGCCGGGAGAAACGCCAGACGCCTTCGCCACCGTGAAGCTTGGTCGCCTGCGCCGTCTGGAAACCATGGGGCTGGCGCATCAGGTCGGACCGGATCGCTGGCGGATGGACGAGAGTGCGGAAGCCACGCTGCGGGAGATCAGCGAGCGCAATGACATTATCAAGCGGATCCACCGAGGTCTGGCGGAGCAGAAGATCGATCGTGCCGCGTCCTCCTGGGTGCTGGCGGGTGAGGACACCACCGATCCTGTCATTGGACGACTGGTCGATCGTGGCCTCGATGACGAACTGCGTGGCACGGCTTATGCCGTCGTCGACGGAATTGATGGGCGCACGCATCATGTCCGTCTGCCGGACCTTGAAGCCGCTGGTGACGGAGCGGTCGGCTCCATCGTCGAACTGCGGCGTTTTACCGACAAACGGGGGCGGGACCGTGTCGCGCTGGCCGTGCGCTCGGACGTCACGCTGGAGCGGCAGGTGACGGCGGAGGGTGCCACCTGGCTCGACCGGCAGGCCATCGCGCGGGAGCCTCTTGCCCTCGCGTCCACCGGGTTCGGCGCCGATGTCAAAGAGGCGATGGAAAAGCGCACGGATCGTCTGATGGAACAGGGGCTGGCCAGCCGCGACGGCGGGAGTATTCGATACGCGCGGAATCTGCTCGCCGCGCTACGCCAGCGTGAATTGGAGATGGTAGGACGGAACCTCACCGGGAAGTCGGGGATACCGTTCCGGCAGAGCGGCGAGGGTGATCCCGTCACTGGCTCCTATCGCCAGCGTTTCAATCTGGCGTCCGGTCGGTTCGCCATGATCGACGACGGGCTGGGCTTTGAATTGGTGCCGTGGTCGCCGTCGCTGGAAAAGCAGCGAGGGCGGGAAGTGTCGGGCATCATGCGCGGTGATGGGGGGATCGACTGGTCTTTTGCGCGGAAACGGGGGCTTGGATTGTGACCGGGAAAAGCAGGTGCACCGAAATTGGCTTTTGAATTATTTTTAGGGAAAACAGAACAATAAGGTAAAGAGAGTATTTTATTGCGAGGCGTATATTTATTGATTCAGCCGCCTTTCACGAGGTTCATTGCGTTTGGTTTCATTACTCCACAGGCGATTAAATCTTCTATATCCTTAGGTCGACCTTGAAACGATTTTTGAGTGGCCTCTAATAGAACGCTATTTATCCGCAAATCTTCTAACTCGGCATCAACTTCGCTCTGACCAATATGAATGGTACGTGCGCTCATTTTTTTGGTGGCTTCAATTATAAGCGGATAGGTATATGGCGGAATCTGGTCGTGACGTTGTTGATCAAAAAGTTCTCCAAATTTTTTTGCTCGATCGGCGAGATCAGAAGGAATTGGTTGGCTGTTATTTTCCCGTGCATGCGCAAGAATGATTGCTTCAGCGGAATCAAGGCGTGGAAGTATAAAATCACGAAGTATAAAGTAGTAATTAAGCTGTATTTTTGCTGTATTTTCTACTGATTCTCGAAGTGATTTTTTAAGCCCGTCATCTAATGATTTTGGATGACACCTGAGTTTCATGTCGCGTATAAATTCATCTTCGAAGAAAACCGTCATTTGGGCAGCAAGTGCACCTTGTCGTATGTCGTCATCCATCACTATTTCCATATTATGTACGTCACCCCATGCTTCCAGAGAAGCCTGTGGCGTAAGATTTGTAATCTCTGCGTGAATAATTTCCATCTGGTCACGCGCTGGTTCTACGCAGTGACGAGTAATAGTTCGGCTGAAAGAAAATGGAGTAGCATCTAGAGACATCAAGCATTGTTCATAGATTTTCTGTAATTTTGATATGGACTTAGTAATATTTCGAAGGTTATCTCCTCTTTCCTGTTTTTGGTTAGCGAATTTATCTTGTTTAATCCAGTCTGAATGAACCGTATGGGTAGCAAAAATAACGGCGATTATTATAGATATTGAAATAATTATCCAGCTACACATGGATGTCTTTTTAATCCAATGAGAATAATATTTTCTTTGTATCGTCGGATATAATGCGATCTTCTGAGAAATTGTTTCCCATCCCCAAATATGAACCACACAAAGCTTGCCACATCGTCTATCAGTGTTGATATGCTGAATATAATTCTGGATGCCAACATCATCGTGTGCCGTAGTCAAAATATAGATTTCATCAAGTTGATGTTCAAATTTTTTGAGCTTTTCAAGCGTGGTATCAATATCTTTGTTTGTAATTTTTTTGCCATATCCATGTAATTTACATTGGACAGCAATTGCTTGCCCCAATTTATCTTTACCGAAGACATCTAGTCCCTTCTGGCGCTGGCCACTCCGTCCCCATTTATGAAACGATCGCCCGTAAATCGCAGTGAAAAGATCAGCGGCTAGACTCTCAAAGTCTTGCCAATTCGAAAGGGGAGGGTATTCGGTTGTTGGCATCTGTGCATTCTTAATCTTGAAAAAATAGTCTCTTCCTATTCTTAGCTAAATTTATATTATATTTTTTCTGAAAACTAAAAACATCATTTGATTTTCTTTCATGTATTCTTGATGGGTATAAATTCGAAATTTTTTATAGCTGCTATGAGGCGGCAGCGAAAACTCCGTGTTCTTCACGCTCTGCTGACCAGTTCGTCCAGCGCCCTGATAATCGTGTCCTGATCGCGTTCGGCCAGAACGCCGACGGCGGCTCCAAGCCGCGCGGCGGGGACGGTCGCCAGGTCGAACGGGTTGGCGAAGACGTTCTCTCCCTCGATTTCGAGGTGCGGCGTCAGCGGATGGTCCGGCGGGGCACTGCCGGACCATCTGACAAGCGGCATGATGACACGGCCCACGCTGCGCTCCAGGCGGGTGCTCTGGATCTGGACGACGAACGGGATGTCCCGGTTCCGGCCGGGGTTCCGGTAGATCGCGAATTGCGGCATCGGATCAGAGCGTCGAGAATTCGTCGCTTAGGAAGCCGTGCCGCGCGTGCAGATCGTTCACCGCGTCGATCACGCCGTCGAGCTTGCGCTGTTCGTCCTCGCGTCGCTGGCGCGCGGATTGCAGGTAGTCGCCCAGCAGGGTCTCGACCGTGGCCGAAAGATTCGGCGTCACTTCCCGGATCTGCGCCAACAGATCGGTGTTGAGCGACAGGTTGACCGGGCGGCGGGGCGCGCTCCGGTCATATGAAACGCCGAGGTTGGTGCGGCTGGGCATAATCCGACTCCTTATGCGCATGTCATACGCATGAGATGAGGATGCCGATGCCAGACTGCAACGCGCAAGTATTTTTTCGCTCCTGCCCGCCAGGGTACGACGGGCACCTGATCATGCTTGCATCATGAGAAAAGCCGGTTCTTCGCTGTTTCCCATGACTAGGGCGTGTAGTCAGTTAGCGCCTGCTGGTCTGGGCCTTGTACTTTTGTCCAATGCATGATGTTTTCTCCCTGTTTTCAGGGGGGATATATGGATGCGCCGGTATGCTCTGAGTGACAGTCAGTGGGAGCAGATCAGGGATCTTCTTCCGGGCCGGGAAGGCC
>NZ_WOSY01000013.1 GCF_011516755.1 Acetobacter conturbans
CACGAGACTTGAATTCACCCGAATACCGTTTCCGCGTAACCTTCCCCATAAAACCCGTCCTCGCTCAGGTCGGGGGATAGCTTAGCCACCTGTCCGAAAAATGGGGACCACTTCTTAATGCTTCCTTCCACTCGCGTGAAAATAATGCACCATCAAATCCCGAAACTAAACACCTAGGCATGTCTAATTTGCGAATAGTTCTTAACTATGCTACCCGCCTGATCGGTATCACCAGATTGGATGACCACGAAGAGTGGACAGAACACGAATCAGCAGGCTGTTTTCGAGCCACCGGCGTGAACTGGCTGACTATGTCGGCAGGCAGTTGAACGACCGTGATCTCGCCGCTGATTTCGTACAGGAGACCTTCATCCGTTTCATGGAGCATGGCGAGGCCCTTCCGGCGGAAGCCTGTCGTGCGTTCCTCTACAGCACACTTCGTAATCTTGTGATCGACCATGTGCGGTCAGTGCGTCGCCGCAAGACGTCCAGCGTCCCTGTCGATGATCTTGCGCACATAGTTGATGACCGCCCCTCTGCGGAAGACGTTATGGCGGCGAGGGAAAGGATCCGCCAGATCGCCGCTCTCCTTGATGAATTGCCGCACCTCACGCGGCGGATATTCGTGCTCAATCGGGTAACCGGTTTGAATTATCGCGCCGTGGCCACACAACTCGCAGTATCGGAAAGTACGGTGCAGAAGCATCTTGCGGCGGCGCTTCGCCATCTTCTGTCGCGACTGCCGCGCTGATCCCTGTCTTTTTCTTTACTGTTTTCGTGATGTTCGGACGTCTTATCTGTAGTTGCCCCATCGCGATCAGAAAGCCGGGCTTATGACAGACACCACTGATGACCAGCAGGACAGGATCGATGCTGAAGCTGCGGAATGGGTTATTCGTCGCGGTGGCAGTAAACTGACGCTCGAAGAGCAGCAGGCTTTTGACACGTGGCGATCTGCGTCGTCTTTGCATGATGCAGCTTTTCGGAGAGCGTCCGGTCTGTGGTCGGATCTCGACGTTGGCGGTCGAGAGAAAAAAGCGCACCATCGCCGAGCTTCTACGCACGTGACTGCCGCAGGTATGGCCGGGTTATTTGTGTTGGGTCTTGGCATTGGCGCGGGTTGGGTCGAGCCTGCCCGCTGGTTTGCCGATTACACGACGGGGAGAGGCGAAATTCGCACTGTCCAGCTCGATGATGGCAGCATCGCCGAGCTGGACAGTCATGCGGCTCTGAGCATCCGTTACTCGGCAAATGAACGTCGCGTCCTACTCATAGGCGGAGAAGCTTATTTCACTGTTGCACCGGTGACAGGGGATGAGCACAGGCCTTTTGTCGTGGAAGCAGCGGGTGGCACCTCAACCGCGCTGGGCACACAGTTCATGGTCGCGCGAGAGGGTTCCGATGTGGACACGACCGTGACCGAGCACAATGTGCGTGTCACCGCGCAGGATCGCAGCAGCCGGTTACGATCAGTTATCGTTTCAGAAGGGCAGAAAGTGCATTACGACCGCGATGGTCTGGGTGGGCCCCATGAGGTACCCACTGCAATACTGACAGCATGGCGTACTGGTCAGATTGTCTTTGATAATGAGCCCCTTTCCGGCGTCATTGACCGCCTAAATCGCTATCGGCACGGCCGGATAGTGCTGGCGAAGCGTAGTCTGGTCAACCGGCGAGTAAGTGGCGTGTTCGCCTGTGCGGATGTTGAGAGCGCCCTGACGACGATCAGCCAGGAGCTCCACCTAAAGACGATCTCTGTAGGTGGTCTGGTCACAGTGATTTATTGATGTGTGCCTTTGTTTCAATGAGCTGAGCAGAAAAATGGCCTTGGTGACTGCTGCAGTTTCTGATTCGATAACATATTGTAAATTAAGAGATAAATAAAAAAGAATGAAGGAGATGAAAAAACCTTACTGAGTCCCTCACGCTCAGACGTCCTACTCCATGAAGCAAATGCAATTCATTCGCGGCTACGCCGGGAAGGCCTCGTGGAGTGGGAAGAGGATGAACTTTGAAAAGGCACGCCGATCGGCAGGGCGTGGCAGAAACTACACAACAGCTCTTTGTGGACTGATGTCTGGAACGACGCTGGCGTTTGCGGGTCTTCTCGTTTCTGATATCCCGGCGCGTGCGCAGGACCTGCCTGCCACTCGTGCTGAAGCTCAACCGACAATCTCGGTAAATATTCCCGAAGGTGACCTCAATAGTTCTCTGCTTGCCCTGAGCCGCAAGGCCGGGTTGCAGGTCTTCTACGACATGACCAAGGTCAAAGGACTACGTGGGAATGCCGTGTCCGGCACCATGACGGCAGATGAGGCCCTTTCCCGTATTCTGGCGGGCAGTGGCTATACGTTTTCGCGCTCAGGTCGTCGTATTTCGATAGTGGAACCGTCCTCCACCATCACGCTTGGGCCGGTGCGGGTGGGAGGAACTTACCGGGCGGCCATTCCCTCCACCGCTATGATCGGCAACCTGCCACCAACCCTTCCTGGTGGCGAGATTGCGCGTGGTGGCCAGCTCGGGATGCTCGGCAACCGCGATGTGATGGACACGCCGTTCAATCAGACGAGTTATACTGAGGAATTTATAGAAGAGCGTCAGATCAGAAGTATTCGTGACGCATTAAAGGATGACCCATCCGTCAGAGCCGGGTTCGCGACGGGGACCGCTGGCGTGGAGAGGCTGCAGATACGCGGTTTCAACGTCGATAACGTGGATATCTCCTATGGTGGGCTTTACGGAATGATGCCTCTTGGCGGCACTGTATCCGAACTGGCTGAACGGGTGGAGGTTCTCCGTGGTCCTGCCGCGCTACTCAATGGCATGTCTCCCGGTGGGGCGATCGGAGGGGTCGTCAATATCGTGCCCAAGCGCGCGCACGACAAACCAATCTCAAAAATCGAAGCGGACTACACCTCAAACGCCCAGTTTGGAGGTCACGCCGATGTCGGCCGACGCTTTGGTAAAGAAAAACAGCTTGGCGTCCGCATCAATGGCATGATTCGTTCCGGTCCGACCGCAATTCCCTATAACGACATGAAAACGGCGTTGGTGGGAGCAGGGGTCGATTTACGCCTTCACCGGTTCCGGTTATCGACTGATTTTGGCTATCAGTATCGCGATATTGACGGCGTTCTACCATTTTTTCAGCTTGCGTCTGGTATTCCCGTTCCGGATGCGGGTCGGGCGAAGAGGAATTTTAATCTGCCCGGCACTTATGTGCGCGGAGAAGATCTGTTCGGTGTTTTTCGTGGCGAATTCGATCTTTTTCGAAATTTTACTGCATATGGTAGTGTCGGTGTTCATGATTACAACGTCAGGGGCGCGTATTTCCAGCAGATCGTCGTCAATGATCGGGCGGGTAATTCAAAAGGCGCAACGCCCGTCGGGGTTGCACAACGTGCCCGTTATCTGACGGCTGAGGTCGGAGTGCGTGGCAAAGTTGTCAGCGGTCCAGTCACGCAAGAACTGGCATTCTCGGCCAACCGCCTTGATCTTGATTTTGGGCGAGTATTTGGGGTTAATACAGCCCTTCCCGCATATAATTTGAATGTTTACAATGGAGTGGCTGCGTACTCATCCGGAAATAAGATCTCTGTTCCAGGCAGTGTTGGGACGACAAGTGTCTCGACATTGTCAAGTCTCGCATTCGTCGACACGATTTCGGCACTGGATAAGCGTATTCAGGTAACGGCTGGTTTGCGGGTACAGCGCGTTCAAAGCGCTAATACCGGTTCGGACCACGTGGGGACAAAAACCGGCATCTATGACAGGACGGCGATCAGTCCCGCGGTGCTCGCGGTATTCAAGCCCCTGAAGAATGTCTCGATTTACGGCAACTGGATTCAGGGCCTCCAGCAGGGGACCACTGTTGCCTCAACTTATGCTAATTCGGGAGAGATTTTTGCACCCTACAAATCAACCCAGTACGAGGTTGGCGTAAAAGCAGACTTGAAAAAATTCATTGTAACATTTGACGTATTCCAGATATCGCAACCTAGTACGGTTACGGACGTCAACACCAACACAATGTCCGTTAATGGCAGTCAGCGTAATCGCGGGCTGGAACTCAATATTGCCGGAGAAATCGTGCATGGGCTGCGTGCCACGGGTGGGCTGATGCTTCTGGACCCGATCCTCACGCATACTCAAGGTGGCGCCACTGACGGCCAGCGTGCTGCTAATACCTCTCCCGTCAATTTCAATATGGGACTGGATTACGATGTGCCGTTTATTAAGCGTCTTTCAGTCACAGCCGACATTATGTACACACATTCGGAATATATCGAAACTGGCGCCAATCGCAGAAGTATACCCGCATGGGTAAGGTTGGATATGGGAGCCCGCTACGGGTTGAAAAATCCTGCGTCGAAAGACGGCAAGATCACGTTGCTTCTCAATGTCGATAACGTAACAAACGAACGTTACTGGAATTCGGGCGGGTATAATTATCTTTCGTTAAGTGCACCAAGAACGGTCCGTTTCGCGGTAATGGCGGATTTCTGATGTCCAGTTCAGGATTCAAAGTGATTGGCCGGATCCTTCTTGCTACCGGCGGAGGATATTTTGCCTCATCCTCGGCTATGGCCATTTTCTGCCTTCTGCTTGTGACTTTGGGCATGCCACGTGCAGACGCCGTCACACTCGGGATCATTCTCGTTTTTGCGTTTTACCTCTGTCTTATTCTCTGGGTCTTTGCGGCACGTGCCTTGTGGCGGCCTGTCGCGGTGCTCTCGCTGCTCATTGCCTCCGGTTATGGACTTACCGCCTTTGTCGGGCATGGGGGCTGAGTATGAAGCAAGATTTTCGTCGCTCCATGGGCTGGCTGCACACGTGGGCAGGCGTGGTGCTGGGAAGCATTCTTTTTGCAATATTCTGGATGGGTACACTTTCAGTTTTCGATAGTGAGATCGATCTGTGGATGAAACCGGCTACTCGTCTGGCTCCTGCTGTCAGCACATTGCCGCTTGAGAGTTTTCGTTCTTCGCTTGAGGAAGCGATCTCGGCGAAAGCAGCGTTTTGGAACGTGACCTTGCCGAGTGATCGAGACGCGGTGTTTCACACGCACTATGGGACCAGAAAAAAAACGATCATCCGTGACATTGATCCTGTGACGGGGCGTGAGTTGCCGGACGCTGGAACGTTAGGTGCGACCGGATTTATTTTTCCATTTCACTATACTCTCAACACTGAACTGATGAATTTAGGTGAATGTGTGGTGGGGTTGGCCTCTATGGCCATGCTCGTCCTGTGCGTTACCGGCGTTATCATTCATCGCAAGATATTTGTGGACTTCTTCACTTTTCGGCCACGCGCGAACCCACGACGGCTGTTGCTGGATCTCCATAATATTTCTGGTGTGTTCGGCTTGCCCTTTCACATCGTTCTGACATTTTCCGGACTGGTCATTTTGGGGGCAACCTATTTCCCAGCCGGTGTGAGCGCCGTTTATCCGAACACGCGTGCTTATTTTTTTGATTCAAATGGTCTTTCATTTCTGTCCGTAAAACATGGGAATCCCGGAGCGCCGGTCGTTTCGCTGGATGAGACAGCCATGCGGGCACGGTCGTTATGGGGCGGAGACGAGCCCCATCTGGTTTTGGTGGCCAATCCCGGTATGACGACGAGCCGGATTGCTTTCTTTCGTGGAAACGAAAGGCAGGTCGTCGTTGACAGAGATGTCGTAGCGTTCGACGGCCCGACAGGCGAACTCCTCTCGCGGTCGCCTCGCCTGACTCCGATCATGCGGGCACAGCGATTTCTGAGTGGGGTGCACCTCATTGAGTTTCATCACTGGGTCCTGCGCTGGCTGTATTTTGTGCTGGGACTGGGGAGCTGCGTGTTGATCGCAACCGGTTTCCTGTTCTGGCTGGAGTCACGACGAAAGAAACAGGGTGAGAATTTCGGCTTCCGTCTGGTGGAAGGGCTGACAGCTGGTTCCGTGACCGGAATTATCCTCGCAACGCTGGCGTTCTTCATCGCCAATCGTCTGCTGCCACCCGGTGCGCAGGTCTTCGGTCTGGAGCGTGCAGCGCTGGAGGTCTGGGCGTTCTACCTCGTCTGGATCGCGGCGTTCCTGCATGGCTGGATGTGGCCCCGCCGGGTGTGGATCGGGCAGAGTGCCGCGATTTCTGCCCTCGCTCTCACGGCGGTGGTTCTGAACTGGATAACGACGGGCGATCATCCATTGCACACCCTGTTTCATCGTTATCTCTGGCCGGTAGCCGGCATGGACGGGGTGTTGCTGGCTGGTGGGGCTCTGGCTTTGCTGACAGCAGTAAAACTGTCCCGCCGGATGCAGAACGGGGCCGTTGGCAGCCGCCCGGTGGCATCGGAAACAGCATGATGTCGGCTTTCCTGTTCTGCACGTTCCTTGGACTGTTGCTGTTCCTCGCCTTTGCGCTGCTGGCACTGACGCAGTTTCCACACCGCCGTGTGACAGGCACGGCTGAACTGCTGCCCCGCCGGGTGACACAGGTGCGGCTGCTGGCGGGGCTGTTGCTGGTTGTGACTCTGGGTCTGGCCATCTGGAACGAGGGGGGCGGGTTCGGATTTCTGCTGTGGGCCAGTCTGCTGTCGCTGACGGCCTGTGCCGTGGCGTTCGTTCTGGGCTGGTGGGCCGGCCTGCTGGTCCCTCTGGCAAGGGTGATGCTGAACCCGCATCCCCTTCTTGCAGTTGTCAGCCTGCTGCCAGGTTCCGGCAGACAGCCCGACTGATATTCAAAGGAAGTCTGTTATGACCGTTTCGTTTTCTCCGTGGGATATGTTCCTGAATGCTGGTCACGTCGTGCGATGCGTGATGATGCTTCTGACGCTGGCGTCCCTGCTGACCTGGGCGATCTTCCTGGCCAAATCAGTGGAGTTCTTCAGTGTAAGGCGCCGTCTTTCCCGAGCGGAACGGAATCTGGAAAGTGCTGGCTGCCTCGACCGGGGAAAGGTGGACACCCGCGATGGCGGGATTGCCCACATGCTGGTCATGGCGGCCGAGACCGAACGTGAGCGTTCGCGGGATATTCCCGATGATCGCGACGGTCTCAAGGAGCGTATCGTCCTGCATCTTGAACGTCTTGAAGCTGCTGAGGGACGACGTTTGATGCGTGGCACGGGTCTGCTGGCCACCATCGGCGCGACGTCACCCTTTATTGGCCTGTTTGGCACGGTGTGGGGAATCATGACGTCCTTCACAGGCATTGCTGCCACCAAGGCGACCAGCCTTGCGGTCGTTGCGCCCGGCATTGCCGAAGCCCTTCTGGCCACAGCACTTGGACTGGTGGCTGCGATTCCTGCTGTGGTGATCTACAACCATCTCGCCCGCCAGTCAGCCTCGTGCCGAGCGCAGGTGGCGGACCTGACGGCGCTGGTCATGCGTCTGGTCTCCCGCGATCTGGGACGGGCTCAGGCCCTGACAGGCAGCGGGCAGATCGTGCGTATCGGTTCCTGTGTTGCCGGGGAGTAATCGGCCATGATCCGCATCCGCCACACTGACGAGAGCCCGCACGAAGCCCATGAGATCAACGTCACACCGTTTATCGACGTGATGCTGGTCCTGTTGGTGATCTTCATGGTCACGGCACCGCTTACTACGGTGAACGTGCCGGTCGATCTGCCATCCTCGACCGAAAAACCGACACCGCGTCCCGATGATCCGGTGTTCCTGACGGTAAAGGCCGATCATGGTCTGGCGCTGGGAGAGGACGACATTGCAGCCGATACGCTTCCGTCCGCGCTTATGGCTGCGACAAAGGGCAACAAGGACGAACGCATATTCCTCCGCGCCGACAGGAGGGTCGATTACGGCACGCTGATGGGTGTGATGGATAAGCTGCGTTCGGCTGGTTACCTCAAGGTCGCTCTGGTCAATTTGCAGGGACAGGAGGAGGGTAGTGAAGGGGGAGGCGCCACCATTCCTGCCGGTGCTTCAGTGCCAGCAGTCAGCTCCGGCCCTGGAAATACACCGTGAACAGTTCGGCGGATATCGTGGGGACAGTGAGCGTGCCCGGCTCTATGGAAGATCACGTCCCGTCTTCCTTTGAGGACTGGCAGCGGGGACGGCTGCGTCTCGCGCAACGTGCGGATACCCTACGCTGGGGCCTGTCCTTTCTGGCTGTGCTGACCGTGAGTGGTGGCGCAATCTGGTGGATCATGCGTCTGCCACCGCCCGTGATGGCGGTCCCCGAACCGCCATCCGCTGCAATCGCCATCGACATGGCACCCGAACCGGTGTCTGCGCCGATACCGCCGACAGATGTGTCGCCCGGACCGCAGCAGACACTCTCCGCCTCTGACCCCGCACCGGAGGAGCCGCCAAAGATTTCCGCACCGCCGTCCCCCGCGCCCAATCCGCCGGTTCCAGTCCCAAAACCGGAAAAGCCGCTCAAGGCTGTGAAGAAACACAAGCCCGTGCCGCATCTGAAACAGCGTGTGCCTGACAAGACCCCACCCGCCGAGGCGACCACAGCCCCGCCATCAACGGAGGCGCCCCCAGCTCCGACACAGGCCGCTCCCGCTCCGGGCTCCTCATCGTCACATGCCTCGCATGACCCGGTGAGCTGGCAAGGTGCGTTGCTCGCGCAGTTGGAGAAGTTCAAGCGTTACCCGTCCGAGGCCATGGCCGATCATCAGAAAGGTGTGCCGACCGTGACCTTCTCCATGGACCGTAAGGGCCATGTGCTCTCGGTCACATTGGCCAGCAGTTCCGGGCATGTATTGCTTGATCAGGAAGCCATAGCCCTTCCACGTCGTGCCCAGCCACTGCCTGTTCCGCCAGACAGCGTCGAGGGTGATCCCATCACACTGACCGTGCCCGTCGAGTTCTACATCCATCAGGACTGACCGACCGTGAGTCAGACATCCCATCGTGGTGTTACTATTCGTTGAGACCCATTTTTCGGAGTCCCATGCAGCCAGCGCCGATATAATAAGCGTGTGGTAGCAGGCGTTTTTTACTTACAGAATGGCGTTCTGGTGGAGGGGTATGTGGTCCGCTTTCGGAAGGTGACGTAAATCTTCCTTACATCGCCCAATGAGGGCGGAAACGCCTATCCTTACATCGCGCAATATGCAGCAGCAGGGGATGTAAATGATGCAGAAAACTATCGTGCGGTGAAATCTCCGTTGTCTGTAGCGACAATATTTACAAGCCGTTCGCTTTCCCTGATCGGTCCGGATAACCAGAGAAATTACGAAGTCCGGGATAGAGAACGTTTCCTTCTCCATGGCTGCCGTGAACAGACTGCTCAGGACATCCATATCACCAGTGACTCGAGCAGATCCCGCTCAAATAAAATCATTTAAACGGGTAAATATGATCTGAAAACAATGAATTAGATTATTTCTTCTGAACCTGAGTGCGGTGGAAATGCTTTAGGTCGGGTATGGCCTCGCCCGAGGAGAAACGGAGACAGGCAACGCTGCAAGAGACGTGAAATCCGATCGCCGTAGAAAATAGGGAACCGGCCGGTTGGTGAGGAGGTTTCGGGCAGTTCGGCGGCGACACCGTCGGCGCGCGGCCAGTGTCCCGACTCTGCTCCAGACGGGCGAGACAAAAAAGCAGCCTGAGTCGCATGAGGAAAGTCCTGGCTCTCAGCGGATGATGCCTTCCGAGCCACAACTTTACCCGTGCATGGCACAAGATATGGTGTCATGATGCCTGTACGACCACAATATGAGCGATATTCTGTCCGTTATGGGCTACGCTCGCCTAAACGATGGAGCCGGTGCATGGACGGAGATTTCTCGCTGTTTGGTAGCGGGCAGGGCGGACGGATCGCCGTGCGTCATCCGTTCGAAGGCGCCTTCGGCACCCGGCCTCTACCGGCTCGTGCGCTTGATCGAGGCATAGGGGAGGCGGTGGGCCGTCGCACCGTGTTTCGTCCCGCCGATCATGAAGATTTCGGCCGGGTTGCCGATCGGGTGGCGGAAGGCAATGCCGGTCTGCTGGAAGCGGTCGATGAGCGTGAGATCATGCAGTTGCGCAATGCCATCGCGACCGGTGCATTGCTCACTTCGGGTCGTCACCTCCAGCACGGCGATAGCGGGCAGCCGGGGCGGAACATGGAGATGTTCACCAACTGCGCGACGGCGATCTGCTCCTTTGCCAAGTTCTACCTGCTGCTGAACGGCTCCGGTGTCGGCCGTGCCTATGACGATGAACTCTGTGTCGTCGACTGGGCACAGGCTCCCGATCTGCATTTCGTTCTGTCGCCCGATCATCCGGATTATCCACGTGAGCGTGCAGGGCTGCTGCGCTTTGGCCTCGACATGCAGATCGTGCCCTGGGGCACGGCGCTGGAAACATTCGATGCCGACATGGACTCTCAGGTTCGGGCGTTTCTGGATGAGGTCGTTCTGACCGCAGCACCGGATCAGACGGGTGCCATCGTCCACGTCATTGAGGACAGCCGGGAAGGCTGGGGCAAGGCCGTCGAGACGATCGAAGCCATGGCCTTTCGTGGCGAGAAGGACCGGATGCTGGTGCTGGATTTCAGCGCCATTCGCTGCGCCGGAAGTCCGATTGCCGGCATGCAGGGCCGGCCAGCCTCTGGTCCTGTCTCGCTGCTGCGGGGACTGCTGAACGTCCGCCAACATGTGATCGAGGCCGCACGCGAGAATGCCATGCCGCTCTGGGAGCAGGCGCTCCGTGTGGATCATTACCTGTCCGTCGAGGTTCAGGTCGGCGGTGCCCGCCGTGCCGCGCGCATGGCGACCAAATCCTGGCGCGATACCGAGGTGCTGCGCTTCATTCGTGCCAAGGAAGAGGGCGGCCTGTGGACGGCCAACCACTCCGTCATGGTCGATCGCGAGTTCTGGGATTGTGTGAATGATCCCGCACAGACAGGCTCGCTGGCCGATCACGCCCGCGCCGTGTTCGCTGAGGCGACCCGTTGTGCGTGGATCAATGGTGAACCGGGCTTCATCAATGGTGATAGGCTGGAGGATAGCCGCACCGGCAGCGCCCGACAGAAGGCGGTCCATGCGGATGGGCGGGATTTCCGCTCTGCGCGCTATCATGCGACGGAGGCTGCCGCTCTGCTGGCAGATCTCGCAGGACGTGCTGCCAGGGCGCGCTTCCCGGTCACGACCAATCCGTGTGGAGAAATCACCCTGCACGTGACGGGTGGTTATTGCGTGATTGGCGACTTCGCACCGCTACTGGCCTGCCCGGTTGCCCTTGATGATGTGGCGCCCGGTTCTGTGCCGGAAGAAATCGCTGAAGTCTGGGATGCCCGCGTGCGGGATTCCGTGCGTCTGGGTGTGCGGCTGCTTCTACGAGCCAACCGTATGGACGCGCTGTATGGCGAGGAGGTCCGTCGGACCAATCGGATCGGCATTGGTCCGACCGGGCTGCATGAATGGGCATGGGTGCGTTTCGGCCTCGACTTCCGCGATCTGCTGGACGAGGAACGCGCTGCGTCTTTCTGGCGTGCAGTGCAGGAACTATCGAGCATCGCGAAGGGGGAGGCGAATGCCTATGCGCAGGAAACCGACACAGCCAAGCCGGTCACGGTCACGACCGTCAAACCGGCTGGCACTACCTCCAAGCTGTTCGGTCTGACTGAAGGTGCACATCTTCCGGCACGACGGCAGTATCTGCGCTGGGTGCAGTTCAAAGGGGTGCGCCGCGAAGATGGCACATGGGAAGCGGGGACTGATCCGCTGCTCCCGGCTTATGAGCGCAAGGGGTATCCGGTGCGCTCGCTCCGCAGTTTCCCCGGCATGAGCATCGTGGGTTTCCCGACCGTGCCGCTGATCCAGCGTCTCGGCATGGGGGACCGCGTGGTCACCGCGCCTGAGGCTACCCCGGAAGAGCAGTATCGCTGGCTGGAACTGCTGGAGAAATACTGGATCGGAGCGGAACAGGGCAATCAGGTGTCCTACACGCTCAAGATCTACACCGATCGGCATGATCTCGACGGGTTCCGGACCATGGTGGCAACGCACCAGCCGCATGTGCGCTGCTGTGCGGTGTTGCCGAGCCGGGCAGATTCTGATCTTGGCTATGAATATTTGCCGGAAGAAGAAGTGTCAGCCGGACGCTTTGCCGCTATTACTGCGATGATTCAGGATGATGATGATGATGTCAGGGAGGTGGTCGACTGGGCGCATCTGCAATGTGCCAGCGGGGTTTGCCCGATCTGACCGGAGGAGGCAAAATGATATCTGTTATGCTGATGGTTTCATCGCGCGGATTGCGTCGCAGTTTACCTGCACCGCAGGATCGCCGGTAACGACCAGCATCTCTTCGATCAGGGCGCAGCATTCGGCTTCGCCTGTCGCGAGGAGAACGCGAAAAGCCATGACACGAGACAGACCCCATAGCATAGCCGCCACGACAGGAACCGGCAGCCGCTCAAGCCTGACTTTTCCGCGCGGGTAGAGTTCATAACCCTGACTGCGGATCAGTCCGAAACAGGCCCGGAGGCCCAGCGCATGCACGGCGCCAGGGTGCTCCACCACCACGACGCTCTCCGGCAACAGCAATACTCTCGAACGCCACGCCAAGAGGCACATGACAGCGCAGCCAGAGCGCCATCCTGTCTTCATACCGCGTTGGCAGATCTGCCGCTTTGAAGATTGACGCCAGGTATGGATCACTCGTCAGCGTCTGTCGGCTGGCGCCCCCCATCGTGACCTTGATCCTGCCCTGCGTATCCATAGTGGATTGAAGGAACGGCATGCCCAGAGCCGCCCGCTCCACACCCACAGCCTGCTGAAGATGCTCAGGGTCGAAGGTCATGAGCATGAACTGGATCGCCCTTGCAGCACTGCGCCGCAGGGATGGCAGAAGCTGCACGGTGTGAGGTGCCGGAACCGTAACGAGATCGTAGGGCACGGTCTCATCAAACCTGTCGGTGACGGTGGTTGAGGCCCGCTCGCCGTCCGTTGTGACGATCCCCCCGTCACGCTGCAATTGCGCCAGCCGGACAGAGTCAGGCCTGGCAATGACTGTCACATCATGATGGGCGTTCCGGACGAGATGAAAGGCGAACGCGCTCCCGAGCCGGCCCCCGCCGAGAATTGCGATCCGCAGGGGTGATGCTGGACTCATGGACATTTTTTCGCCTTTTCGACGCTTTGAAATCTGAAGTGCCACAGCGGTCTGTGCAGCGCGCTTGTGGAAAGACAGGATGAGCCGCCCTTCTCTACGGTGGTAAAGGTGTGAGGTTATCGTAGTATAAGGCTTAACAGGATGAGCACGCAGTTCCCGAACGAGAACGCTCTGGGCGTCGCCCTTCGCAAAGCGCGCCTCAGGCTTGATCCTGCGGCTCTTGGTTTTTCGTCCACACGGCGGCGAACACCGGGTCTTAGACGGGAAGAAGTCGCGCAGCGCGCCAATATCAGCGTGACCTGGTACATCTGGCTTGAGCAGGGGCGTGGCGGAACACCATCCTCCGCAGCGCTGGAACGGATTGCGAGCGCCTTGTTGCTGACGGATGCAGAGCGTGAAAATCTTTTCCTGCTTGGACTGGGCCGTCCTCCACAACCCTGTTACCGACACAGTCTGGATGTTACGCCCCGTCTTCAGCGTGTTCTGGATGCTCTTGATCCCAGCCCTGGCTTCATCAGAAGTGCCACCTGGGACATGGTGGCTTGGAACAGGGCAGCCACGGAACTCATGACGGATTTTGCGTTGCTGCCACCGGAACAGCGCAATATTCTCCGTCTGACTTTTCTTGATCCCCGCACGAGGCAACTGCATCCAGACTGGGAAAATACCGCGCGATTTATTGTCAGCGCATTCCGGGTCGATTCCGCCCGGGCAGGCGCTGCAACAGCCATCGAACCCTTGGTGAGGGAACTCTGTGTTTCAAGTCCGGAGTTCAGCGCGATGTGGCAGGATGAGACGGTGTATGCGTCCGAACATGCCGCCAAGATCATGTATCATCCGCTTCATGGTCCGCAGAGCTTCGAAGTTTCAACTTTCGGCGTGGATGGTCGCCCTGACTTGATCCTCGTCGTTTACAATCCTGTGGCGCCAGCCTGAACAATCGGACTGCCTCTTCAAAAGCAGACGTTCATCAGGAAGAAGTTTCCAACTCATGCGACCTCAACAGGGGCCTCCATCGGCCCT
Organism: Acetobacter conturbans; assembly: GCF_011516755.1. Taxonomy (GTDB): domain Bacteria; phylum Pseudomonadota; class Alphaproteobacteria; order Acetobacterales; family Acetobacteraceae; genus Acetobacter; species Acetobacter conturbans. The sequence goes on from NZ_WOSY01000013.1 coordinate 14,072, forward strand.
TGAATTCCGGCTGAACGAAGCGAGGGGAGGCGCGTTGCGGCAATCGCACATGCTCTTGCACGCAGGTCTTTGTCCTCGATCTTACTTGCACCCAGAACGAAATGCAGCCGCATCACCCATGGGCGCAATGGGCCTTATGCAGATCATGCCCAAGACGAGGAACGACCTCCGACGAAAATGGGATGTCGTTACTGATCCGCACACCACTCTCATCGCGGGTGCGGTGTAATTACAACCAGATCCTCCTTTTCTGCAGGAACGCCTATTTCCTCTCCAGGAAAGCTGGCACGAGCGGATTATCCAGTTGCAGGGACGATTTGCTGGGAAGGGCCTGTGCGCTCCAGCCACCTCCAAGATCGGCAATCAGTTTGACGCTGGCCAGAAGACGATTTTCCTGAATCTGGAGGGCAGATTCCTGATCGCTCAGGGCCGTCTGCTGGCTGGTAATGACGGTCGTATAAATTGCCGTTCCAAAACGATATTCATTCATCGCGATTTCGGCCGCCTTTAACGCCGAGATCACCGCGGCCTGCTGCTGGTCGCCCTGCTGTTGCAGAATGCGGAGCGTGGAAAGCTGGTCTTCCGTATCCTGGAGCGCGGCGAGCACGACCTGCCGATAATTGGCGACCGCAGCGTCATAATCCGCGTTGGCCTCCTGAACGGCGGCTGTGCGGGCACCCCCTTCGAACAGGGTTTCGCTTGCAGAGGCTCCGAGCGACCAGATCCGGTTTGCAACCTGAACCAGTGATTGTACAGGTGTGCCGCTGTAGCCATACGCCGCTGACAGTGACACGTCAGGGTAGAACGCGGCAATGGCGGCGCCGATTTCCGCGTTATATTCCTCCATCTGCCGCTCGGCCGCTGCGATATCGGGTCGTCTCTGGAGGAGGGTGGCCGGTAGCGTGACAGGCACGCCCGGTATTGTTGCAGGCATTTTCGAGCGTTCGAGCGAGAAGTCGGCAGGGGCTTTCCCAATCAGGACCGCGATGGCGTGTTCGTATTCGGCGCGGTTCACATCTGTCGCGGTTGCGTTGGCCTGAGCCTCCTGAAGGGTGTTCGTCGCCTGATACTCGTCAATGCCGCTCGCGGTGCCGCCAAAATGCTGGTTCCGAACGATCGCCAGAGCATGCTCATAAAGACCCATGGACTGTTCCAGGAGAGTTTTCAGGGACTCCTCATAACGGAGAGAAAAATAATCCTGAGCCAGTTCGGACTGATAGGAGAGACGCGCATTGGCGACATCGGCGGCGCTGATCTGGGCTGCGGCAACCTGTTCCTGAATTTGGCGTCTGATCTTGCCCCACAGATCAAGGTCCCAGTCAGCGGAGACCTGGGCGGCATAGGTGTTTCGTGTCGAACCGCTATACTGCGTTCCCGAGGTAGAACTTGCCGTGCCGCCCTGACTGTTCCGTGCAAAGCTTACGCTGCCTGCAAGACTTGGATACAGGCTTGCTCGCGCCGCAGTGACCGCAGCCCGGGCCTTGCGGTAGTTGGCTTCATATTCTTTGATGTTCTGGTTGCTCAGGGCAACCTGCGCTTCAAGCTGGTTCAGAATGGGATCGTTATAGGCGCGCCACCATTCGCCTTTGGGCCAGCTCGCCATCTGTGGATTGGCAGCGGTCCACCCGGCAGCGGGTTGCAACTCCTTGAAGCCGGCGGAGACAATGGCTTTCGGGCGCTTGTAGTTCGGGCCCACCATCAGGCAACCCGAAAGAGCCAGCGCAGTGAATGCCATCAGACCGAAGCGGGCGCAGAGAGACGGAATGCGGAAACGTCGCGTCATGAGAGAGTCCTGAAACATACGCATCACGATCTGGAACTGACCGGATAAAAGATCCGTGACAGGATCAGGAAGAATGGCTGGCGCGCACGCCGCATCCACTGGCCGAAATGATCGAGAAAGAGATAGATCACCGGGGTCGTATAAAGCGTCAGGATCTGGCTGAAGAGCAGGCCACCCACGATGGCGATCCCAAGCGGGCGCCGCAACTCCGAGCCGTATCCGCTTCCGATGACCAGCGGCAGAGCACCCATCGCGGCGGCGATCGTCGTCATGAGGATGGGCCGGAAACGCAGAAGACAGGCTGTATGGATGGCCTCTTCGGCGGACAGGTTGTCGTGGCGCTCCGCATTGATGGCGAAGTCCACGAGCATGATGGCGTTCTTCTTGACGATACCGATGAGCAGGATCAGCCCGATCAGGGCGATGACATCGAATTCCTGACCGAAAAAATACAGGGCGAGGAGTGCGCCGACACCCGCGGAGGGGAGTGTCGAGAGAATTGTCAGCGGATGGACGAAGCTTTCATAGAGAATGCCCAGAACCATATACACCGCGGCCAGCGCGGCGATGATAAGCAGCGGTTCCGAACTGGTGGATGTCTGGAATTGCGCGGCAGTGCCTGCGAAGCTGCCATGAATGGTGGAAGGCACCTTCAACTTCACCATCTCCTCGTTGATGATCCGGACCGCATCCGACATGGATGCACCGGCAGAGAGGTTGAACGAAAGCGTGGCGGCCAGAGCCTGTCCCTGATGGTTGACGGTCAGGGACGTGATGCCGTCCTTGATATTCGAAACGGCCGAGAGGGGAACAAGCGTTTCGCTCGTTGACGAGACGGCGGACCCGCTGGACGCGCCATTACCGCCAGCGAGGCTGTTCTGTATCGAATTCTTGAATGACGCGCTGTTTGTCGAAGCACTGGTCGTTTCGGTGGAAGTGGTCGCGGAAGACATGCGGATCGTGTTGCTCTGGGTGCTGCCGCTCGCAGTGCCGCCCGAAACACTGACCCAGACGCGCCGCAGCATGTCGGAATCCGCCCAGTAGCGCGACTGGACATTCATCACGACACGATACTGGTTGAGCGGATTATAGATGACGGACGCCGCACGCTGACCGAAGGCGTCGTAGAGCGCGTTGGTGACGAGCTGTGCTGTCAGCGCCGTCCGTCCGGCGAGATCACGGTTGATGTCGACGTCGCTCGCAAGGCCACCACGCTGGATGTCAGTCGAAATGTCGGCCAGTTCGTGATGGCGTTGCAGGGCGGCCTGCAGGCGCGGCATCCAGTCATAGAGCGTGGTCGCGTCGCTGCTCTGGAGTGAATACTGATAGGCGCCGTTGCTCATGCGGGCGCCCGATGGCAGCAGACTGGGGAGCATGGCGATGAACTGCGCGCCGGCAACATCACTGGTCCGGCGGCGCAGGTCGCTCATAGTTTGCAGAACCGTGGAGCTGCGCTGGGTCTTGTCTTTCAGCTCGATGAACATGTTCGACTGGTTCGCGGCGGTTCGTCCGCCGACGAAACCGGTCACGCTGACCACGTCCTTGTTGGCAAGAATGCTTTTCTGGACGCCGGTGATCTTCTGCATCATCGCCTGGAACGAGATGGCCTGATCCGCCGTCAGATGGGCCATCATCGTGCCGCTGTCGGTGGTGGGCAGTAGGCCTTTTGGCATCCGGACGAACAGCACGACCATGATGGCGATGGTCACTGGCAGGGACAGAATGACGGTTTTCCGGTGGCGGAGTGCGACGAGCAGCGATCTTTCATAAGCGTGCTGCAACCCGTTGAAGGCCCGTTCGAGCACGGCGGAAACGCGAGACCAGATGCCGCCTTTCGACGTGTCCGTATGCCGGATGTCCGACTCACGGAGCACGCGCGAGCACATCATGGGGGTCAGCGTCAGGGAAAGTCCCATGGAGACAATGACCGTCACCGAGATCGTGACGGCGAATTCGTGCAGGACGTTCCCGATCAGTCCTCCCAGCATCAGGATTGGGAAGAAGACCGCCACCAGGGAGACGGAAACCGACAGCACCGTGAAGGCGACTTCCTGTGCTCCAGCGAGGACAGCGACAGCGCGTGTTTCGCCTCTTTCCATGTGGCGGCTGATGTTTTCGATGACGACGATGGCGTCATCAACGACAAACCCCGTCGAGATCGTCAGGGCCATCAGGGAAAGATTGTCCAGCGAGTAGTGAAGCAGTTCCATGACGCCGAAGGTCGTGATCAGGGACGCCGGGATTACGACCGCTGGTACAAGGGTCGTTCGCGGCGAACGCAGAAATATCAGAACGACGGCGACGACGAGCAGAACGGAGAGCAGGAGCGTGTTTTTTGTATCGCTCAGGGCCGCGCGGATGGTGAAGGAGCGATCCATGCCGACATGCAGTTCCACATCCGCGGGAAGTGCTGCCGTCAGAAGCGGGAACTGGGCCTTGATCTGGTCGATGGTCTGGACGATGTTGGCGCCCGTTCGCGGAAAGATGATGACGAGGACAGCGCGTTCTCCATTGTAGAAACCGCCGTTCTCGACATCTTCGACCCCATCGCTGACATCCGCGATATCCTCGAGCCTGACCGGTCGGTTGCTGCGGTAGGCTACAATAAGACCCTTGAGATCCTTCGCGTTTCGCACCTGATCGTTCGTCTTCAGGATGATGCGCTGGTTGCCCCGCGTGAGAAAGCCTTTGGGTGTGTTGGCGTTGGCCGCGGCAAGGGCGGCCCGGATATCCTCGAACCCGATGCCGTATTTGAAGATTTTGAGCGGGTTCATCTCGACCCGAACGGCAGGGAGCGCGCCACCGCCAAGTTCGACCTGTCCCACGCCGCTGATCTGGGAAAGATGCTGTTCCAGAACGTTGGTTGCGGCATCGTAGATCTGGGCGGGACTTCTGGTTCTGGAGGTCAGGGCCAGAATGAGAATGGGCATCCCGGCGGTGTTGGCTTCATGATAGACCGGGTCCTGCCGCAGGGTGGTCGGCAGGTCGGCCCGCGCCGCATGAATCGCGGCCTGCACATCGCGCGCCGCGCTGTTGACGTCACGTGACGTCTCGAACTGAAGCGAAATATTGACCTGCCCGAGGACGGACTGCGAGGTCATTTCCGTGAGCCCTGAAATCGTGCCCAGATGCTGCTCCAGAGGCTCGGCAATCGTGCTGGCGATTTCTTCCGGCGTGCCACCGGCCTGCTGTGCCTGGACCTGGATGACGGGCAGATCGACATTGGGCAGATCGGCGATCGGGAGGAGTGAGTAGCCGATCATCCCGGCAATCATGAGGCCAAGCACGGCAAGCGTGGTGCCGATCGGTCGCCGGATGCACAGGGCGACGATGGACATCAGACGGTCCCTTCATCGGGAGCAGGATGGCGCCAGGACGCGATGCGCATCCGCGTGCGTTCCATGAACAGATAGATGACCGGCGTCGTGAACAGGGTGAGAAGCTGGCTGACCATCAGTCCGCCTACAATCGCGTAGCCGAGCGGGCGTCTAAGCTCCGATCCGACGCCCGATCCGATGACCATCGGGAAGGCGCCAAGCATGGCGGCCAGCGTTGTCATGAGAATGGGCCGAAAGCGAAGGTGGGCCGCCTTCGTTATGGACGCAACGGGCGACAGACCTTCTATCCGTTCGGCTTCCAGCGCGAAATCGATCATCATGATTGCGTTTTTCTTGACGATGCCGATCAGCAGCACGATGCCGATCACACCCATGATATCCAGTCCACTACCCGTCATCCACAGGACCAGCAGCGCTCCGATGGCGGCCGAAGGGAGCGTGGACAAGATGGTGAGCGGATGGATGAAGCTCTCATAAAGAATGCCGAGCACGATATAGACCGCCACCAGCGCCGCGAGGACAAGCCATGCCTCGTTACTCATGCTGTTTTCGAACACGTCCGCTGTGCCGATAAACGATGTCTGGACGGTGGCCGCCATCCTGAGTGTTGTGCGTGCCTTGTCGATCGCCGAGACGGCCGCGCCGAGCGACTGGCCGGGGGCAACGTTGAAGGAGATGGTTGCCGCCGGAAACTGAGCAACATGCGTGATCATGAGCGGCGCGAAGGAGGGCGTCATCTTCGTGACTGCCGAAAGTGGAACGAGGCCGGACGTAGGGGCGCGCGTCGGACCGGACGTACTGGCGCCCGTTGTCGCGCTGCCAGCCATGTAGATCTTGCCGAAGGAGTCCGGAGACTGCTGCAGTTGAGGAATGGCTTCGAGGATTACGCGATACTGGTTGGATTGTGTGTAGATCGTCGAAACCTGCCGCTGGCCGAAGGAATCATAGAGCACGTTGTCAACGGTCTGCGGCGTGATGGCGAACCGGGCGCCGGTTGCCCTGTCCAGCGTGATATCTTCCGCCACGCCCTGCGCCTGCAGGTCGGAGGCGACATCCGTGAGGGCGGATGATTTCTTCATTTCTGCCACGAGACGCGACGACCAGGTGGCGAGCCTTGCTGAGTCGGAATCCTCGATCAGGAACTGGTACTGCGTGGCCGAGACGCTCGTGTTCAACGTCAGGTCCTGGACGGGTTGCAGATAAAGCTGCGCGCCCGGAATATCCTGCGTTTCGCGTAAGATATTCCGGGCGATCTGCGTCGCGGACAGGCTTCTTTTATCGTGATCACGCAGGTTGATCTGGAACCGGCCACGGTTCAGTGTCGTGTTGTCTCCATCCACGCCGATATAGGAAGACAGGCTGGTGACATCGGGGTCTTTCAGGATTGCAGCGCCGAGCTTCTTCTGGAGGTCTGCCATCGCGTCAAAGGAAATCGAGGCATCCATGACCGAGACGCCCTGAAGAACGCCAGTGTCCTGCTCGGGGAACAGCCCCTTGGGGATGACTGCGATCAGAATGCCGGTCAGCGCCACAGTGCCGAGAAACACCATCAGTGTGAGTGTCTGATGTCGCAACACGTGGACGAGGCAGCGGTCATAAAACGCGATCAGTGACGCCATCATCTGATCGGCCTTGCGCGCCCATCGCGGTTTCGCGGATTGGTGGGCTGCGTCCCGTAGCACGCGCGCGCACATCATGGGCACAAGCGTCAGGGAAACGACGGCGGAGATCATGATCGTTACGGCCAGCGTCACGGCGAATTCGTAGAACAGACGCCCGATCACATCACTCATGAAAAGCAGGGGGATCAGAACAGCGATGAGGGAGACCGTGAGCGAAATGATCGTGAAGCCGATTTCCCCGGCACCCTCAAGGGCGGCTGTCATGCGATCCCGCCCCATTTCCACATAACGCGCGATGTTCTCGATCATGACGATGGCATCATCAACCACGAAACCTGTCGCGATCGTCAGCGACATCAGCGAGAGGTTGTCGAGTGAAAATCCCATCAGCTGCATGGCCGCCAGGGTGCCAACAATCGAGAGCGGAACAGAAAGCGCGGGGACGAGCGTGGCCGCCGGGTCATGAAGGAAGACGAAGATGACCGCGACGACGAGAGTCAGCGCCAAGGCCAGTTCGAATTCGACATCGACGACCGAGGCGCGGATCGTCGTGGTCCGGTCGGTCAGGAGTGTGATGTGAATGCCGGCTGGCATATCCTGTTCCAGACGCGGGAGCGCGGCTTTGATGGCGTCGACCGTGCTGAGAATATTGGCCGCTGGCTGGCGTCGGATGTTGAGGATGATGGCGGGCTTGTCATTGGCCCAACCGGCAAGCTGGGTGTCTTCCGGCCCTTCGATGACTGTGGCGATATCCCTCAGGCGGATGGGACCGTTATTGGCGCTCGACCAGCCAATCACCTGTTTCATGAGCTGGTCGGTGCTGGCGATCTGGCTGTTGACGCGGATCGTTCTGGCCTGCTGGGAACCGTTGAACGTGCCGGTCGGTGCGTTGACGTTGACGTTGCCGATCGTCGTGCGCAGCGTGTCGAGATCAAGCCCGTAAGTCGTTGCCTTCTGGACGTTCACCCGAACGCGATAGGCCTTCTTGTTGCCACCCGAGAGGGAGACTTCGCCGACGCCGGAAATTTCACTGATCTTCTGTTGCAGGCGTGTCGCGACATAGTCCTCGACTTCCGTCAGTGGCATCGTGTTGGATGTGATGCCGAGGATCAGGATAGGCGTGTCGGCGGGATTGACCTTGGAATAGATCGGGGGTGCGGGGAGCGCTGTTGGGAGCAGCGAATTCGCCGCATTGATGGCTTCCTGCACCTCCTGTTCCGCAACATCGAGCGATGTCGTCAGACCGAAGCGCAGGGTGACGACAGAAGACCCCCCCGAGGATTGCGAGGTCATCTGGTCGAGCCCCGCCATCTCGCCCATCTCATCCTCAAGGGGCGCCGTGACGGAGGTCATCATCACATCGGCGCTCGCCCCCGGATAGAACGTGCGGACGACGATTGTGGGATAATCGACTTCAGGCAGTGCGGAGATCGGCAGAAAACGATAACCGATCATACCCGCCAGCAGCAGGGCGAGCATCAGCAGCGTTGTGGCGACGGGGCGCTGGATGAACAGGCGTGAGAAGTTCATGGGGCGGATGAGGGGGGGGCGGTGGGAATGGAGACCCTGGCCCCGTCATGGAGGCGGTCGACGCCGGAAATGACGACACGCTGTCCTTCACTGATGCCCGACGTGACGACAATGATGTTGTTCTGGCTGATGCCCGTCCTGACGACCACCGCCTTTACCGTGCTGTCAGGCTGCACGACATAGACGAACGACCCGTCGGGGCCTGTCTGGATCGCGCTCGCTGGTGCCTGAACGACGTTTTTTTCCGTATCGACCAGCAGATGGGCGTTTACGAACTGGTTCGGGAAAAGATCCTCATCCGTATTGTCGAAGAGGGCGCGGAGGCGGATCGTGCCGGTGGATGTATCAACCTCGCTGTCCAGGCTGCTGACCTTGCCGGTTGCGAGTTTCTCACTATCCGAACTGTCCCATGCCTCCACCGGCAGTTCCTTGACCTGGCGAAGTCTCTTCCAGATCAGTCCGAGCCTGTCCTGCGGAACGGTGAAAATGACCGAGATCGGCTTCATCTGCGTGAGGATGGCAAGCCCCCCAGTCTGACCGGCCGTGACGTAATTCCCCCTGTCCACGGCGCGGATGCCGATCCGTCCACTGACGGGAGCGCGGATATGGCAGTATTCGATGTCCAGCTTGTAGGTCTTGACCAGTCCCTGATCGGATTTGACGGTTCCGACAAGTTGCTGGACTTTATAGCGCTGATCCTGAGCCGTCTGGGCCTCGATACTGTCGTGTTTGAGAAGCTTCTGGTAGCGCACGTCGTCCATCCGCGCTTCTTCGAGTTGAGCTATGTCAGCCGCCAGTTGTCCCTCATACTGCGTGAGCAGGGCTTCGTAAGGACGGGGATCGATGACGGCGAGAAGGTCCCCCTCCTTCACGTCCTGCCCTTCCGTAAAGAGAACCTGTGTCAGATAACCCTCGATACGGGTCTGGACCGTGACGGTCGCGAGGGGAATAATGGTTCCCAGTTCGCTCAGGATAAAGGGCATGTCCCCTTTCGTGACGGTCGCCACACCGACGGGAGTGGCACTTTGAGCGGCTGGCGCCGCCGCGAATGCAGTGCAATCCACCGGCACGAACGGCGAGAGTGCTGTTCCGATCGTGAGCGCGGCAACGATGAAGCGCAGACCGGACGGGGGGCGCAGGGATGGGTTGCGCCGGTCGGTGAGCGGAGACTGAACAGGCGGTTTAAGGAAAAACATAAGAGACCGATTCCGCTTTTTGCGACCGAATGAAGGCGACGTGCTGTGCCGGAATGTCGTGATCATGTGGCGCGCCGACCTTTTGAGCGAGGAGCGTTTGCAGGCAGTGTCAGTCGGACGATCAGGCCCGTGGGAGTCGCGTCATGGAAACTGACGATGCCGTGATGTCGGGCCATAATGTCCTGCACGATGGAAAGGCCCAGCCCCAGACTGCCATCGACGCTTCTGGCGCGGTCCATGCGCGCGAAAGGCTGGAGCATCTCAAGTCGCATATTGTCAGGAATGCCCGGACCAGCATCCTGCACTTCGATAATGGCCTCGTCAGTTTCGGACCATGCGTTCACTTTTACGGTTTTCCCGTATTTCAAACCGTTTTCTATGAGGTTATTGACGGCACGTGAAATCGAGACAGGCTGACAAAAACACGTAATTTCCTGTTCCCCTTCATAGGAAACCTGTTTCCCCACGGAGGAAAATTCTTCGCAAAGGCTCTCCAGAAGGGAGCGGAGTTCGACTGTCTCGAAAGGCTCCGTCTCCCGCTGCCCGTTAAGAAAGGCAAGCGCGCCGTTGAGCATCTGTTTCATCAGCGAGAGGTCGTTTCGCATCACGGAAGGGGCGGCATCCTCGCCCCCCAGTTCCACGCGCATGGACAGGCGTGTCAGTGGGGTGCGCAGGTCATGGCTGATCGACATCAGCATGCGGGTGCGCTCTTCCGCGGCAAGGCGGATCCGGCTTTGCATGCGGTTGAAAGCGCGGATGACACGCCGGACTTCGCGCGGTCCCTGTTCTTCGAGAGGAGGAGACGTCGTGTCATATCCGAGGGTGTCTGCCTTACGGGCGAGAACCGAGAGGGGGCGATTGACCCGCCACACACTCCAGAGCGACAGGGCGGCCGTCATGACCAGAAGGGAAAGGAACGGAACCGTAATCGGGAGCGTCATATGAATGACGTCGTGGAAATTGAAATTTGAAATCACCGAGACGTGAATACCATCTCTCGGGAAGATGATATTTGTGGATATCCTGTCCCCGGAGGCGCATTTCACGACACTCAGGGAGTGGGCATCATCAGGAAAATCGTGCATCAGAATGCGGTGAACGAGTCCGGTCTCATGGTCTGTTGGCTGCGGTGTGCACGGAAAGGCCTTGTTCAGCTGAAAATGGAAGCCTGCCGCCGACATGCCCTCTGCTGCCTGTTGGCGGACAGAAACGGGAATGGCCCGCAGCGATCTTATGGCGGTTTCGATGGCGAGGGTGTCTGGCCAGGGGCCGACGGGCAGTGGCGGAAGGGCCGGACGGACTGCCCGAAGCAACAGGACGACGAAGCAGAACGTCAGGAGAAGACTGGTCACCAGGATGGCGACCATCTGCCCGAAGATCGTCTGGGGAAACACGCGTCGGAGTGCTGCCAGAGGAGGAAAAGAAGTCATGGAATGCATACCCGCGGGTCAAAAATGTAGCCGTCTCCGCGCACGGTCCGGATCAATTCGAGCTGGCGGCCGCCTTCCGCGAGCTTCCGGCGCAACCGACTGACGAGAAGATCGATGGATCGCTCTTCCAGGGCTGTAGGGTTCCCATGGATCAGATTGATGATGTCCGGTCTTGTGAGAAGTGTATTCTGATGCTGCCAGAAAACGAGCATCAGATCTGTCTCGGCTCCGCTGAGAGTCAGTCGAACACCCGATGCCCTGTAAAGCGCCCTTTTGGCAGGGACGAATTTCCAGGGGCCGAAGACGTATTCGTCCGGCAATGAAGAAGGCTTTCGCGGCCGATCCCCACGCCTCAGGACCGCGCGGACACGCGCTTCGAGTTCTGCCAGATCGAAAGGCTTGCTGATATAATCATCTGCCCCCAGATTAAGTCCTGCGATTTTGTCCTGAATTTCCGCCAGAGCCGTGACCATGATGATCGGAGCATTCGTAGTCTGATGGATATACCGACAGACCTCATATCCACTTTCTTGTGGGAGCATCAGATCGAGCAGGATGATGCTGATTTCACTATTTTCTATGTAATGACGCACTTCCGTAAGAGTAACGGCAGTACTCACAAGATATCCTGCATGGGAGAAGTAGCGCAGAAGAAGATTCCGAATTCCCGGATCATCTTCTACTACCAGCAGATGCGGCGCAGGCAGGGCGTGATCGGACATGTCGGACACTGCACGTAAGCATCTTTCTGAAGAGGGCGAAATCGTGGTTTGGACGGGAAGTATGTATCCGAGCCCGTCGTGGAGAAAGCTGGAAAATCACTTTGAGAGGTTATTTTTCATTTTTGAAAAAAATGTTGTAGATAAATGTATCAAATAGAAATTGATTGCATCGTTCTCATTGGGGCAACATGAAACACTTCTAAGAGACGATCCGAGATCATTCGAATAGTTCTATCAGTAACGCAGAGAGTTTTTTATACTGCCTGCATGGACTTTATCTTCATCTGTTTTGATGAAACGTATCCCGAGGTGAACGGCTCAATTCCGGCCGTTCAACCTCCCGTGTTCAGAATTATGTGGCCTGGAACAGCGTGGAGATACACGGGCCCCGTCATGAGTGCTGACATCCGTAGGTGCCCAGTTTGTGACAGACATTGTCGGCGGTGCGATAACTGTGGAACGGAGACTCTTGTGGGCGGTCACAAACGGCAGCCAAAACACTGCTCATCTCCATTCTCGTGCAGTGCAACGCCCAGATTTGCAGACATAAACCGCAGAGGCACTTCGAGCATGTGAGGATCTCGCGACGAGCCACCAACCTCGATGTGCGCTGTTCCTCCGGGAATCTGCCAGCGACCTGCCCAGACAGCAAAGCGCGCGGCGGGGATCGTCAGCGTGATTTCACGGGCCTCGGTGGGTGCGAGATCCACTTTCTCCCACGCCACCAGACGTCGTGGCGGCTCGCCGGTGTTTGCGGGGAGAGCGGAATAGACCTGCGCTGTTTCCTTGCCGCGACGATCACCGTCATTCGTCAGCCTGAACTGAACCGACACATCCCCAGATTGCAGGCGTTTTGCCTGCAATCCTGAATACGAAAAATGCGTGTAGGAAAGCCCGTAACCAAAAGGGAACAGAGGTTCAATCTTCTGGCTGTCATACCAGCGATATCCCATTTTGAGGCCTTCAGTGTACGGGATCCGAAGGGCCGTGGTTGGAATAGTCTTTTGTGGCAGATCGTCCTCACGCTTGGGGAAGCTCAGCGGCAGCTTTCCTGAGGGGTTCACCTCACCGAACAGCACGTCAGCGATTGCGGGTCCGCCCTGCACACCGGGATACCAGGCCACCAGAACAGACTGCACATGGTTAAGCCAGGGCATCGTTACGGCCGTACCCTGCTCCAGAACGACAATAGTCCGTCTGGCTCTGGCCGCGACGGTGGAAATCAGGTTGTTCTGGTCATAAGACTGATTGGCGGGATCGCTCTTGTCATCGGGCAACGAAAGGCGCGGCAGATCCACCTGTTCTGTCGTGAACTGCGTGGCAAAGATAATCGCAACATTCGCCTGAGCCGCCGCCAAAGCTGCCGCAGCGGCATCCTTACCGTCCAGATAGCGGACGGTCTTGCCGGGGAGCCGCGCACGGATCGCCTCCAGTGGGGAAGATTTGTACCAAGTCGCACAGAGACTGAACTGATGGATGAAGGGATCGACCGCGCCGGGCGTTCCACAGGTCACGGCATTGCCATCACGTGCAGGCACCCCCGCTGAACCGCCACCGCTGATGACGCCTGCATCAGCATGACCGCCGATCACCACCACAGTCTGCATCGACGATGGAACCAGAGGCAATGTCGGGTGACTGTCCGCCCCTGAAGGATCGTTTTTCAGCAGAACGATGGCGTTCTGCTCTACGCGCCGTGCCAGAATGTCGCCAGCAGCGGTGTCGATCTTGCCTACAGGTGAAGTCGGGATGTTGATGAGCCCCGCCCGATCAAGAGAGCGTAGCTTGCGACGAACCATATCGTCCAGTCTGGCCTCTGACACCTGCCCATTCCGGACAGCCTCTTTCAGCCGTTGATTGAAAAACGTGTGCAGACCTGCTGGTCCCGGCAGACTGTCGTCCGCAGACCCCGGCTCTTCTTCATCGGTACCAGCGTTCGCCGCACGCCGGGTGTTCGTGATCGCCGCAATCCAGTCTGACTGAACATACCCCTGAAAGCCCCAGTCACCTTTGAGGATATCCGTCAGGAGATGACGGTTTTCACAGGACTTTTCGCCATTCACCAGATTGTAGGCGCACATTACGACGGCGGGATTCGCTTTATCGACGGCCAGCTCAAATCCGCGCAGATAAAGTTCACGCAGCGTGCGCTCATCAATTATGGAATCCGAAGTGAAGCGGTTTGTCTCCTGATCGTTCGCAGCAAAATGCTTCATCACTGTGAGAATGTTCTGTGATTGTGCACCTTGCGTGCGTGCAGCAAACAGTATTCCCGCGAGGATGGGATCCTCTCCCATATACTCGAAGGTCCTTCCGTTGCGCGGCTCACGTGCCAGATTGATGCCGTTGCCCAGGCCGGAATTGAAGCCGAGCGTTTTGAGTTCATGAGCAACCAGAACACCGTAGTCCCGCGCGATGTTCACATCCCAGCTGGCAGCGAGAGCAAGCGGACTTGGCAGAGGCGTTGCGTGTTTGCCCTGAACATTAATGCCAGCATCAGAATCTACGTAATTGATGTCCGGAATACCAAGGCGGGGAATACCTTTGATATATCCCCCGCCCCCGATCGGGGAACTGCCCATCCCGCCGCCATGCACAAGCTGGATTTTCTCATCCAGCGACATCCGTGCGAGCAGAGCATCAACCCGCTGCTCGCTGTTTTGATGGCGGCTTTGGGCCGCTGCCACTCCGGGTAAAGTCTGTGATATGGCAGCGAGGATTCCAACGTGCATGAACAGCCGGCGCATATTTGACGTATAACTCATGCCGTGAACCTTTTTCTTTAAGGGTGGAAGATTTGTATTTGAAATAGTCTTTTTCAATTTCACATTATTTAAGATGGCGAAATATCATCTCAAACATCGACGCAGTGTTGCCTATCTCTTCTGCGAGGATGGTCCATATCGTGCGAGAAACATTTCAACTGCACTTTCCACCTTCGCTTCCATGATTTCGGGTGCAACACTTTCCTCCAGTCCCCACAGAAGTTTTTCATAGATTCCGGCCTCACAAAGCGCTTTAAATTGTAACGCCGCATTCAGGGGGTTCAACGGAACCAGAACGTCAGCGCTCACCCCGGCTTCCAGTACTCCGGCGATACGTCCGACAACTCGTTTGGGACCATTTTCAAAAAAGAGCAGCCCGAGTTCAGGGAAACGCGTGCTTTCGGCAATCACCAGACGACAAATGGCAATAATGCGCGGTGAGAGCAGGAGCTGAAGGTATCGACGCCCTAATAAAGTAAGCGTTTTATCAAAATCATCAAAGGACACCGGAATATCATGAAGGGCCGCAAAGGCGTCTTCTCCGGCATCGATAACAAACGCTGTGAACAATTCTTCCTTGGATGGAAAATAGCCATAGAGGGTCGATTTTGATCCTCCCAGCTCCGCCGCGACGGCTGCCATCGATGTGCTGGCGTAGCCCTGCTGGAGGAACATGCATCCGGCAATCTTCAGGATGGCTTCGCGTCTGGCTTCCGTACGAACTCTCATATCATCTCCTTATAACCGTACGGTTCGGTATGTCTATCGTTGCTATTGGCGCAAAAGCGTTTTATGTACGGTTGTGTACGCTTTTGGAATAAGGGGCTCCCGCCACGAAAACCCGGAAGTGTAAGGCAAACGCCCCTCTTCAGGTCGTCGATCTGCCGACGTGGTGGCCGTTTGGTTGAAAATCCCAGGGAGATAGTTGATGAAAATAACAAATCCGTTCCTGCAAGGACCGTACGAGCCACTCAGAAATGAATGTACGATCGAAAACGTCGACGTTCTGGGCACCATTCCGCTTGAACTGACGGGAACACTTTACCGCTCAGCACCGAGTGCGGAGTTCCTTCTCGACGATCCGAACCGTTTTCACTGGTTTGACGGCGATGGCATGGTTCATGCCTTTCGGATCGAAAACGGTCGGGCAAGTTATCGTAACTGCTGGGTTGAAACCGAAGGGCTGAAAGTCGAACGCAGCGCTGGGCGGCAACTTTACAACGGCATCTATGGCCGGTCGGAAGCACCGCAAAAGCCGCTTCCTGAAGGCGCGCCTGAGATTAAAACAGTCGCGGGTATCAACGTCATTCGCCTCGGCACGCACCTGCTGGCGATGCATGAGGCGGAAGGTCATTACTGGGAAATCGATCCGGTCACCTTGAAGACCCTGGGAACGTTCGACTTTGACGGGCAGGTGTCCGGCATGCTGACGGCACACCCACACTTTGATCCGGCGACAAAAGAGTGGATTTTCTACTCCCTGGATAATGAGAAGAGGTCTCTGACCTGTTTCACTGCGGATATCCACGGCGCAGTCACGTCCAAATTCGCAATACCCATGAGTTTCACACCGTGGAACCACGATGTCATCTTCACGGCAGAGCACTTTATTTTCTTTTTCGGGATGATCAGCTGGCGCCCTTATGCCGAGGATCGCATTCCACAAGGCAAGAGCTCCTGGTTTATTGATCCAGCGGCGGGAACAGATGCACGAATTCTGTTCGTCCATCGTAAAACAGGCGAAGCGCTCTGGATCGAGCCGGAAAATTCACCTTATATGATTGGACACTTCCTGAATGCCTATCAGGACGGGGACAAGACAATCGTTGATGCTAGCGCAACGCCTGTCAGTGGTGCCCTAAAGACATTCAATCCCGAGGATTTTTACCCGTTCCCGCTCGTTCCCGGCCCTGCCGCTTTCGAGAATCCGCAGCTCTGGCGATTCGTTATCAATCCGCACGAGGGAACGGTTGAACATCACCGCATCGGTGATTTTAGTGCCGAGTTCGTGCGTCCCAATGAAACGATCATGGGGCAGAAGCACCGTTACGGCTATATGGCCGGCGCGCATGACCTCAGGCCGGAGACACGTGGTTTCAATTGCCTTGTGAAGCATGACTACGAGGGGAATGTTACCCGGTTCCAGCATCTCTCACCGGACTATGACATGACTCCCGGCGAGCCGGTCTTTGTTCCACATCCCGACGGAGAGACCGAGGATCATGGATGGGTTCTGGCCGTCTGGTATGATCCCCGCAGAAACGCCAGCGAACTGGTGATCCTTGATGCCCAGAAGTTCGACGGCGAGCCAGTCGCAAGAATTCGCCTCGATCACCACGTTCCGCTGGGATTTCACGGAAACTGGATCGCCGACTGCTGAATAATTCCTGATCCTGCCTAAGAATAATTGCGAGGCTGATGATAGACATGAAGGGATGGGTGCAGCGATCATAGCGGGTCGCGACCCCTTCTTTTATCGTTGAGTTTTGCAAACATGTTTTCGCCGTGGTGGCTGTTTTGATACAGATGCCATCTGTAAAAAAGGCTTTGATGGGCGGTTTTTCTCGGTGGCATAAAGGCTGTGATGTTTTGCTCAGCAAGGGGTTGCCTGATCCTGTCGCGGTCAGAGCCCCGGTCACCGAGAATTTCGCGTGTTTCAGCGGGAAGATCGGCCAGCAGAACATCCGCTGCCCTGAAGTCTCCCGGACCTGCCGTCAGATGAGATACGACATGAGAGGTCTACAATCAGTCCTGCAGCACCGGAATACTCTCCATCAAACTCTCGCCGCAGAGAGAAAAGGCGTCAGTTCTGACCTAATCAGAAACCATCATAACCATTGATAGAATTCTCCTCGTTGCAAAACTTACAGAAACAAACGTCGTGACGACGTAACGACTGGCCGCGTCACGGCGAGGAGTCCTTCCGGGCCACGGGTTGTGCCATACCCACTACTGTGAGCACCGGCAAAAGGCAGTCGCGGGTCGGCGGTTGGAATGATCAGATCATTGATGCAGATCGAACCCACCGGAAGGCGCCTAGCCAATAATCTGGCATCCTCTTCAGGACCAAAAATACTGGCTCCCAGAGCATAGGACGAGGTTTGGTTGAGCGTGAGGGCTTCTTCCATACTCTCCACGCCTGTCACCGCCAGCCATGGTGCGAAGATATCCACGTCCAGAAGATGTTGCAGAGTTTCCGTTTCGCTAAACAGGGTGACGTTCCCTATGGTTTCCGCTGTGCCGCCTGCGATTGTGATGATCGCTTTCAGGTCACTGATACTTTCCTGTGTGCGGGGAGCGAGTGCCAGCGGTTTCTTTTTTGCCAGTGCGGTTCGCAACCCGGTGAGAAGTGTTGCCCGTTGCGTGTGATGGATGAAGACACGATGAGGGGCGATGCAGGTCGCCCCGTTATTCAAACGTGCCCCGTAGGCCAGTGACTGCACGACGAGACTGAGATCGGCGTCAGGCAGGACGAACACGGCGTCCACGCCGGACAGTTCCATGATGGTCGGAGTGAGTGTCGCGGCGGCCTGCCGGAGAACCGTCCTCCCGGTTTGAGCGGAGCCTGTCAGGATGATCAGGTCAAAGCCAGCAGCGACGGCGTCTGGACCATCATCGACAGAAAGGACGATGAAAAGCCCGTCGGGACAGCCGGCCTGCCTGAGCAGGGTCTGGAGGAGGTGGGCAGCGGCCTCTCCGCCTGACGCTGGCTTTAGAGCGACCGCATTGCCGGCTACCAGCGCCTGAAGGGCCTGAATACCCGGTAGCATCAGAGGGTAATTTCCTGGTGCCAGAATGAGAACTGCCCCGAATGGGCGGCGTTCTACGACCGATGTCACGCCGGGAAGCCAGAGGGGACGTCCGAACACCCCGCAGCGCCGGGGAGCGAGGATTTTCCGGGCCTTGCGAAGCAGGAACGTGCTGGCGGCGAGCAGAGGCAGCCATTCTGCGGTCAGGGTCTCGGGTACTGGACGGTTCGGGAAAAGGCCGGGCAACGAAAGCATCTGACACCGGAGACGGGATCGGAAGCGCCGCACCATGCGCAAACGCTCTCTCATGGGAACCATCTGCCATTTTGGGGAAGCCTGCCGAAGCAGGCTGACTTTGTCCTTCATCGGCAGGATAGGATCGGACATACCATAGAGCCCAACGTCTTATTTCGTTTTCAATGCCAGCGAGATTTCACTGTTCTGATTGCTTAACGAAAAGGCGCTGTCAGCAAAGCCGGGTGGCCCGAAATGCATGGCTGGGTTCCTTGAAAAACCGAGTGGCTCCTGCGGAATACCAAAGAAATTTTTGTCGAGTTTTTCATTGTCGTTGCGGTCCTGAAATACCTGCACGGCGTAGATGCCCGATGGGATGTCCTGAATGCTGACATGGACCTGACCAGGATGTGACGGCACGACCTCATGATACGCGCACATCGGTGAGAGAAATTCGTGCTTCGTGCAGACGGCGATGCGGATCGTGCCCGTGGCGTCAGGGATGTTCGTGACCGTGATTCCAAGTGTAGCGGCATGGGCGAGGCTGGGAGCAGCCATCAGCAGGCTAGCGACGGCAAGAGACATTTTTATCACGAGGTTCTCCGGGGGTAAGAGCGTCCACGCCATTGCGGCGCATGACCGAGACAATGCCCCAGCAGGGCCTGCCATTGCAGGATAAGAAGGGTGGCTGCACCCACCGGACTCAGCAGGACTGTTTTCCATCCCTGCCGAAAACGAAGCGCAATCAGGCTTCGTGTCAGGAGTGTCATGGCCATTGCTGCGAGAGACAGGGGCGTCCATCGCATGAGGAAGGGCAGCACCTGCCCAGCACCGATCAGAACCGTCCAGATTGGAAGGCCTTTCGGAGTTGCAATGCCCTCGCTAGCGTTTTTCAGAAGCCCGTTCCAGACTTCCGAAGCATTTTGGTACATCCTGCAGGATGCGATGGTCGAGGCGTCGAACAGCATTGTTTTCTGGCCTGAACGCCGGAACTGTCGAGCCAGCGCCAGTCCGTCATGCAGCCGGGCTTTGATCCCGGTATGGCCGCCGCTGACGTGATAGGCCTCCCGACGAACCATGATCAGCTGCCCGCAGGCTGCGGCAAAAGCGGGTCTCCTTCCGCTATCCAGCCACATCGGAAGATACCCGAGCAGCAGGACATGAATGAAGGGCAGCAATAGCCATTCAAGGAATGTCGCCGTGATCTGTCGTGGAACACCGCTCAGAAGCGCTACATTGGGATGTGCCGCCATCAGGCGACACAGACGGTTGAGCGCGTCCGGATTCAGGCGGACGTCGGCATCGACGAACAGCATGAGATCATGTTGTGCTGCGGCAGCAAGTTGGGCGCAGGCATGCGTCTTACCACACCAGCCTTTCGGGAGTGCGGCGGATGACAGGATGCGTAGCCGGGGGTCGTGACAGGAACGCAGGATTTCCATCGTGCCATCGGTGGAGTGATCATCGAACACGAGAAGTTCGATTGTGATGTCATGACTTTTTAGAACGGCTTCGATAGCACCACGGATGGTGTTTGCCTCATTTCGAGCCGGGATCAGCACGGAAAGAGCTGCCCGTGGTCCTTTCGCAGGTGACGGGCGGAGACGAAAGAAATTGCTGACGGTCAGTGCTAGCGGCAGAAGTGCTGCGGCGAAGACCAGCCTATCCACAGACTTTCTCATGCGTCATGCCGGGGGGTGAAACGCTGCCCCTGATGCCGTTGCCACACGCGACGCAAGAGATCGTAGAGACCGCCGATCCCTGCCCGACCCGTTGTCAACACTGTAAACCGGGACGCATCCTGAGCACACGCATCATGAGCCAAGGCGTCCATGGTTTCCGTAAGGTCTATTTCCAGACGGGACATGATCTCGCCAATATTTTTACTGTCCTCATGAGCCACAAAGCTGCCAAACCTGAGGAGAAGTTCGGGGCGGCTTTCTTTCCAGAACGGATATTCGATTGCCAGTGTAATGACGCGGGCATTCGAAACGTGCCTGAGCAGGTGGGCCACTCCGCTTTGCAGGTTGAGTGGGCGCGTGCGGGGATCAGCGAAATGGCCTTGAGGAGTGACCCAGAGTATATTCCCTTGTTTCAGCATCTGTTGTGCGGTGCGGAAAAATCGCTGAAGAGAGCGGGTGTCGGTGATATCTACCGGTATCAGGCCCGCTTTTTCCAACAGAGGATATCGGCGGAGAGCGTCCGCATCTATGGGGCCATAGCCATGACAGTGTCTGAATAACCGATGCTGGAGAAAAGCAAAAACGGCGGGATCCCACCAGCCGGGGTGGTTGGAGCAGATAATCAGGGGACCACGAAACTGGAGCACCGACTGATCCCCGGAAAGGCGCACGGCATTAAAATGGCGCACGATACCACGCCGCATTGCACGCAAGACCAGTGCGGCAATGACAGGGTGGCGCGTAACGGGCGAGTTCATAACTGTCCGGATGTTTTCAGATCCTGATCCAGACAGTCAGCCGCTATCCAACCCGACATCAAAGCCATCGGCATGCCCGCTCCGGGATGGGTGGCCCCACCAGCCAGATAGAGCCCGGCGACCTCTTTCGACCGGTTTGCGGGTTTGAAGGCCCCATTGATCCGACCGTGACTGGCCAGCCCGTAGATGGCACCTCTCAGTGGAGAGTATCGCTCATGAATATCCTGCGGCGTGAGGTGATGTTCGACACGGATGCGGTCTTCCAGATCCGGCATGCCACCGCATCGTTTGAGCTTGTCGAGAATAACTTGTCGGTAGTGAGGGAAAAGATCCTGCCAGTTCTGACCAGCGTGAATCCATGGTGTGTGAACCAGAACATAAAGTGCCTCACCGCCCGGAGGAGCGACACTCGGATCTGTTTTTGAGGGGGCCGCGAGATAGCATGTCGGGTCGGGTGCGGGGATGCCCTTGTTGTAGATGCTATCAAACTCGTCCTCAGGATCACGGGAGAAGACGAAATCGTGATGGGCGAGATGCTCATAGGCCCGGTCAAGACCAAGATAGAGCACAACGCCTGAGCAGGCCGGCTTGCGTCGTCCCCATTTCTGCTCGAATTTTTTCGTCGGAACATCATGCAGAAGCTCACGCATCGTACGCACACTGTCCATGTTCGATATGACGGCATCGGCTGCCAGATGTTCACCTGTTTGCGTCTCGATTCCGCATGCCCTTTGGTTTTTCATCAGGATTTTGCGAACGCGCGTTTTTGTACGGAATGCCACGCCCAGTTCTGTGGCGAGTTGCACCAGTGCTTCGGGGACGGCTCGTGTTCCGCCCATGGGATACCAGATACCGTCATGCATCTGCATATGGGCGATGCCGAGCAGGACGGCAGGAGCCGCGAAGGGATTGGAACCGACATATTGCGTGAGGTGATCAAGCATTTGCGCGGCCTGAGGGTTCTGGATGCGTTTACGGATTTCCTTCGCAAACGTCGAATCCATTCTCAGTCGCAGGACGTCCCGGAGCGTGCGCAGTGTGAAGCTTGAGCCAAGATCAAGAGTGTCTTCGATCCCTCCGACTGATTTCCAGAAGAAGAACTTCTCCGATATGTCATGCAGATTGCGACTGGCGGCAATCAGATCACGATACCCCTCCCCATCCCCAGTGCAGAGTTCTTCCAGAACCTGCACCATGTTTTCAACATCCTGCTGCAGATCGATCTGATTGCCATCTTCAAAAAAACAGCGCCACTGTGGATCAAGGCGACGGAGATCCAGCCTCGCGTGCATGTCCGCACCGGCTTCCTGGAAAATGCGTTTCAGCACACGGGGAATGGTCAGGATGGTGGGTCCCATATCGAACCGGTACCCGCCTTCACGCCATTCCGCTGCCTTGCCGCCCAGCCAGTCATTGGCCTCGATAACTGTCACATGATGCCCGCGTGCTGCCAGAGTACAGGCTGACGCCAGCCCTCCCAGACCGGATCCGATGACAATGACAGATGCTTTCTTTTCAGGAGAGGGCATGGGCGGGGGTTTTCCGGAAGAACTTGTTGAGCGAACGAGGGCGTTCAGGCGTGAAATCGCGGATCAGAAGGTCGCTGCTAATCCGCGCGCCTTCGAAAATGACGGGTAAGCCACTGCCGGGATGGGTGCCGCCGCCCACCAGATAGACATTTTTGACGTCCTCGAAGCAGTTATGAGGGCGGCGATGCAACATCTGGCCGAGGTTGTGGGCAAGGTTGAACACAGCACCTTTGTGAACGGCGTAAGTGTCTTCCCAGTCTGCCGGTGTCACAATCTTTTCGAAACGGATACGTTCCTCGATGTCCGTAAAACCAGCCTTTTCCAACCGAGCCATGACAAGCTTCCGCGCTTCTGCCCGGGTCTCGTCCGTCCATTCCAGACCGCCATCGCGCAGGTGTCCGACTGGCATCAGGACATAGAGAGTCGAGTGCCCGTCCGGAGCCTGCCCCGGATCAGTGACGCACGCATTCTGCACGTAGAGAGAGGCTGCTTCAGAAAGAGACGTCCCGGCCTCGATCTCGGCGAAGTTGCGGTCGTAGTCCTCAGCCAGAAAGATCGTGTGATGCCCGTGGTTCGGCAGGGTGCCCTCAATGCCGAGATACATCATGAATGTTGAGCAGGAGTATTTTTTCCGTTCCAGAACACGGTTGGTCCATCGCTTGCGTTTGCGGTCCGGGATCAGGCGGTTCATCGCCTGCGCGAAATCCGCGTTGACGACGACTGCATCAGCCTTCTGTGGCCCTTCATCTGTCTGGACCCCGACAGCGCATCCGTTTTCAGTCAGAATTTCACGGATGGGCGTATTCAGGCGGATTGTCGCCCCCAGTCCTTCCGCAGCGTTGCGCAGTGCCTCCATCACGGCAGCCGTCCCGCCGACGGGGTGATAGATGCCGTATTCATGTTCCATGAAGCTCAGGATTGTGAAAAGGCTCGGGCATCTGTAGGGCGACATGCCAAGATATTTGCTTTGGAAAGAAAATGCGAGGTGGGTTTTCGGGTTTTTGAAATACCTAGCAAGATCCTTGTCCACTGAAGACATCGGTCGCAGCATGGGAAGTGCGCGCAGCATATCGGGCCGCAACAGATCAAGCACCGAATTGAAAGGCCGCCGCAGGATAGGAACGAATTTCCGGAATTTCTTGCGGTTGTCAGCGACGAACTGTCGCACGTTGCGTGCGTCGTGCGGATCAATCCGGGAAACTTCTCGTTCGAGTGCCTCAATACAGGAATTCAGGCGCAGCGTAGGGCCTTTTTCAAATGCGAGGTCATAATGTTCCTCCAATCGCTTTAGCGTGATGGTGTCTTCCATGTATAAGCCGCACCGGGAGAAAATATCCTTCAGGATTTGCGGATAGAGGAAGAAGGTCGGCCCTACATCAAATCGGAAGCGGCCAGCGTCTGTTTCAGCGTCGATGGCCGATGACCGTCCGCCCACGCAGGCATGTCGTTCAAACACAGTAACATCTGCCCCGGCATGAGCCAGAAGCATCGCGGACACGAGACCACCTGGGCCTCCTCCCACAACAGCGATGTTCCGCGATAAAAGTGGGAGGGCACGATCCGGCCTTCCGAGTTTCCCGCGCGCCGCAGCACGTGCTTCAGTTTCCAAATCAACTCTCTATTTTGATGGGGTAGATTGAGCGGTGCTTCTCGGACATTTATCTAGGCGGAAGCCTTCTGGAGGCCGTTACCTGCCTCACGACGCCATTTGCGGCACAGAAATTCGACATTCAGACACTCAAAGTTATTTCGGACCGAATTTGTGGAGCGGAGGAGGTTTTCAGAAAACCTTTCCTGCGAAACGCAACCTGGTTCTCAGGGCTGGGGCACGGGTGCCTGCACACCGCGCGGGTTCATGAGAATCATCGAACGAACCATAATAAGCGGATTGTGAGTCTGCTTGGCCGGTACTGTGTCTGCGTCGCTCCGGTTGGCAGCTTATATGAGACGCCCCTTCAGAGCATTCCCGGGACAAGAGTTGATTCGGTAGAGCGGATTGTTCCGACAACGATAACGCACATAATGATCGTTCCCTTATACGGCACAGATAACCGTGGAGTATGGCAGGGTCGTTCGACCCATTTTTCCTCACAGTGCCGAATAGAGCCTAGCATTCAGATTCTGGATCGTGGATAATCGAGCGTCCCAGAATCTTTATCAGGCGTCCAGATGGATCCCCTCTCCCAAACGATTGCCGCTTTAAGACCGCAGGTGCTGACATGGCGTGTGCTGGAACTCCACACACCGTGGGCAATCAGATTTCCATCGGCAGATCTCATCTGTTTCGGACAGATCCTTCAGGGCTCCGCGACAGGCCAGTACGGGGATGGCACTATAATAGACGTCGAAGCTGGCGATTTTCTACTTCTGCCTTTTCCTTCAACATGGGTGATGCGCTCTGAAGGTGAGGCGCATCCGACGGATTTCAGATCCTTAATTTCAGAACCGTCGCATGAGTTGTGCAGCACGCCCGCGCCTGTCGTGACGCGTCTGATCACCGGCGCTTTCGTGTTCGGTCATCCGAGCAATGAAATGCGTGACAGTCTGTTTTCCCGCGTGGTCCACATCCGGGGGGAGGATGTTGAGGCCCGGCGCATTGGTTCTGTTCTCAAGCTATTGGGAGAAGAAGCAGAAGCGGATCGCCCCGGTCGCTCTCTGGTTCTTGAACGTCTGCTGGAAATCATGCTTGTTGAAGTTCTGCGCTATCGTGGCCAGTATTCTACCGACAATCAGTCTGGATTGCTGGCGGGACTGGAAGACCCCCGGATTGGGGCCGCGTTGCGCCTGATCCACGCGCATGCTGACAAATCCTGGACGGTCCAGATGCTTGCGCGCGAAGTGGGGATGTCCCGATCGGCATTCGCCAGAGATTTCATGCAACGTGTGGGTGTTGCTCCAATTACATATCTCATGAACTGGCGTATGAATATTGCGAAATCGGCGCTGAAGGCATCGGATGAAACCGTTGTCGAAATCGCGGAGCGGATTGGATATCAGTCGGTCAGCGCCTTCAGTTCCGCTTTTACGCGGATGACCGGAATGGCCCCCACGGTCTATCGCCGAACTGATACATGTTGAGAATTTAGAAACGTCTCGTCAGTTGTGGCTGATGATGGTGGTTACGTACTACGGCAGAGAGGAGTGTTGATGCCAGCTTGTGGGAGGGTATCGAGATGCCTCGGAACTGTTTCAGTCTGGCGCAGAATCGTTCGATGATGTTTGTTTTTCTGCAAAGGAAGAAACTGATTTTCTTTGGATTGAAAATAGTTCTTTTTTGGCGAAACGACAGGAATGCTTTCCTGTTTTTCAAGCTTTTCGATGAGTGGGTCTGCGTCATAAGCCTTGTCAGCGATGAACGCGTTCGAATCGGTTTCATCCAGAAGAGGCTCTGCTTCGGGGATCCCGCTCTTTGGCTCGGTGGTAGCGCGTCGGATGGTTTTGCGCTAGCGGACGCAAGGGTATTCACCGCAAATCCACCTAAAATGCGCTCCGCTTAGTCCACTCCGTGGTCATGATCCATTGATTTTTGGTGGGATTTTGATTCAGGCTCCGTGAGGAAACTGAAAATGAGTGATCTGTATTGGTTGACGGACGAGCAGATGGTCCGGCTGGAGGCTTGTTTTCCGAAGAACTGCGGCAAGTCTCGGCTTGATGATCGTCGTGTGTTGAACGGGATTATTTTCATCAATCGCAATGGTCTGCCCTGGCATGATGCTCCGAAAGAGTATGACCTACACAGGACACGTTGCAATCTCTTGGGTGCAAGGGGCGTCTTCGCCCTGATGATGGATGGGCCTCGTGGCTGGAAGTAGCTGAACCTCAGACTGTCAGTGAATCAAGTCACATTTTCAAACGCAAGCGCAAGTCGGTTAACCGATCGTGCGCCTGGATATCTCTGTGGTTCTATATGTATAACCCACTCTGATACACTATAAGGCGCACGATCGTAGATGTTGCTGTCAGGCAAGTTCCTTGAGAGCTTCAAAACGTGTAGGGTATTTGATCTTCATGTGACTTGCGAGGACATAACCCGTCGCGAACGTCACGATGACCAGAAAGCCGATGGCCCAGGCTGCGACAGAAGCGTTGTCACCTCCGATCAGGGCGGGGAGGTTTGCAATCGCGATCCACAGGCAGGTCAGCAAGCCAATCAGGCCACCGATCGGAGCGAAGAGTGTGTGCCACAGGTTACCCACTCCTTTGTTGCGGACATTGAAGAACACAAGAACGGATACACAGGTCATGGACAGAATGGCCATGTAGCCCAGCGTGCCGGCTGTTGCCCCCCAGGCGTAGATCTGGGTGACCGGATCAAGGCCGAGCGCAAGCAGGATGAGCAGCCCCAGAAGCGACGTGGAGGTCTGCACGAGTGATGAAACGTGTGGGGACGAATGATTGCCGTGCACACTGGAGATTGAAACTGGCAACACGCCGTAGCGGGACATGATGTACTGGTAACGCACTACCACGTTGTGGAGTGCAAGGATGCAGGCGAAAAGGCTTGTAACCAGAAGCACATTGACAATGTCTTCGCTCACCTTGCCCATATAGGAGCGGATGAGGATGAGATACATGTCGCCAGTGTGTTCGTTGGCCATGCGGACGACGTTGTCCAGCCCGAAACCACCAACCTCGCACCACATCGAGATGACATAGAAGAGGCCCACGCCGAATACCGCCGCATAGGTAGCGCGTGGAATGGTGACATCGGGGTTGTGCGCTTCCTCGCGGAAAATGACAGTCGATTCAAAGCCGATGAAGCAGTAGATGGCGAACATGACGCCCAGCCCGGGGGAACCGGACAGGGCGGCATGGATCGTGAAAGGGGCAATGGGCAGCGCGGATGCGCCTTTTGTCGCTACGATCACGAGATCGGCCAACAGGACGACACCCACTTCCAGAACGAGTGCCAGACCGAGAAAGCGTGAACTCATCTCGATGTGTCGATAGCCTAGAAAACCGACTACCATCACGACCACGATGGAAAGCAGCCACCAGGGGATCGAAATCGCGAAAGCATTGCGCAGAAGTTCGCTCAGCGTATAGCCGATATAGGCTTCCAGTGCGATGACGATGAATGTGTAGGAGGCCGCCGCCATGGTGGCGGAGGCAAGTCCCACCTGCCGCCCCAGCCCTTTCTGGATGTAGGCATAGAAAGCGCCCGCGTTCGTTACGTAGCGCGACATGAAGACGAAACCGGCGGTGAACAGGTACATGATGAGCGTTGCAATCGCAGCGTCCAGAGGGGCTGCAATGCCGTTGCCCATGGCGATGATGAGGGGGCTATTTGCCGCCATGACGGTCAGGGGCGCGGCGGCGGCCACGACCATCATGACGATAGACGTTACGCCAAGATTTCCCCGCAGGCCGGTGGGTGGCGTTGCGGATGGGGGTGGCGTTGCGGATGGGGGAGGCGTTGCAGTGTCCTTCATCACGATCTTCCTTCATGCAAACAGGAGGATTGAGGATTCTCCATTAATTCTTTTATTGAGGTGTATTTATATTTCGATATCGAAATTATATGGGCGTGCGATGACGACATCAGGCATCTTCCGTTTCACGAGTCAGGCAGGATAGAAACGTGCCCTCGAGATAATCCTTTGCCATGATAAGAGACTGCTCAAGAAAGCCCGGCTCAAGCGCGCGGGCTTCAGCGGAGTGTTGATGTGTGGTGAACCACCCGACCATCAGAAGCCGACGTAACATCAGGAGCGTCGGCACGATCCTGATGTCCGCATTAGAGAGGGGCCGCAGTTGCTGGTAGCCGCGTAGCCAGGATGTGGTGATGGCTTCGATGCCCTCGCAGCATTCCATGAATGTGCAGGCGCAGGCTAACTCGTACATGTGCCAGCCAAAACCGCAGTCATCGAAATCGATGATGAAGGTTTCGTCTCCATTGCGCAGGATATTGGTCAGTCGCATGTCACCGTGCAGAAGCCCCCACCGCCTGAGTGGCTGCCCGTAATGCTCAAGTTCCGTCCGAACTTTGCGGTCGGCGGCATCAAGAAGAGCTGTCTGCTTCTGTGTCATATTGCAGGTATGACGCCAGCAGCCCCACATGGCCTGTTCGCCAATCGCGATATCCACATCCCAGACAGGTCGCTGCAGGTTATTCAGCTCAGCATGGGTGGACGTGTAGTCGTGGAGTTGAGCGGAGATACGCCCCAGCTCATGAAACTCCTCGGGCAAACGGTCTTCGGGGGGCATCCGGCCCGCCTGATATGCGAAAAGGACAGCGTGCTGTTCCCGCTCTCCGTTCCCTGTGCAGCTCAGTGTATCTCCTGCCTGCGTGGTGAGAATTGCTGGTGTGTGCAGCACATCGTCTTTGCGCAGTCGTTCGATGAAAGTGATTTCCGAGCGGATATCGCTGACACTCCGATAATACGGCCGATGCAGCCGAAGGATGAAAATCTCTCCTTGCGGCGTATCGATCCTGTAGACGGCATTTTCCGAAAAGCTGAGCAAAGACCAGTCTGAGGCGGGATCAATGCCATAGAGCGGAAGGAAGGAGGCGACATTTTCATGCCAGTTCCACGAGGTCTGCTGCCAGGCACGTGCGGTCATGGGGCATTCTCCTCTCAGAAAGGCGAGCTGGCGGCGATGGCGTCATCCAGCCGTTGCAGGATGTCGTCCACCTGTCCGGACTGGAGCAGGAGACCGGGTTTGAACTGGAGCACGCGCGGGTCGAGCGTGGAGAAGATGGCCCACACGCCGCGCTTGTACAGTTCACGCATGACGGGTTTCGCACCTTCGGCAGCGGCGAATTCAAGACCAATGATGAGGCCTTCCTGCCGGATGCCGACAAACCAGTCTGACTGGCGTTTTCGGATTTCCGCAAGACCCGCCGCGAACTGTGCGATGATGGCGTGGACATTGGCGACGGTTTCGGCGCTGGTCGTCAGGTCGAGCACGGCGCTGGCGACATGACAGCCCA
Organism: Acetobacter conturbans; assembly: GCF_011516755.1. Taxonomy (GTDB): domain Bacteria; phylum Pseudomonadota; class Alphaproteobacteria; order Acetobacterales; family Acetobacteraceae; genus Acetobacter; species Acetobacter conturbans. Next base: position 43,344 of record NZ_WOSY01000013.1, read on the forward strand.
CTTCCGAGCCGGAGAATGTGGACATGTGGGCAAACCCGTCCTCCTCCAGCCAGCCACTGGCCTGTTTCGTCATCAACAGGGCACCGAAGGGGTAGATGCCCCCTCCCAGTCCCTTGGACGTGACGAGGAGATCAGGGCGTACATCCTGACGGGAAATGGCCCAGAGCGCGCCTGAACGCATCAGACCGGTCTGCACCTCATCGGCGATGTAGAGCGTGCCTGTTTCGTCGCACATGCGGCGAATTTCTGCGAGATATCCTGGTGCGGGCAAAGGAAAACCATAAGTGGCGGGAATGGTTTCCATGATCACCGCAGCGGCTGGTTCCGCTGTTAGTGCTGCGTACATGGCGTCGCGATCGTTGAACGGCACCTGCACGAATTCTTCAGGGCGATCCGCAAGGAACAACTTGCTGAATCGCTCATCGCCAGTGGCCACGGCAAGGCCGGTATGCCCATGATAGGCCTTGCTGATGGAGATGATGCGGCGGCGTTTCGTGGCGTAACGGGCGCTCTTGATGGCGAGGTCGATCGCCTCACTTCCGCTTGTGGCGTAGGCCACACGTTCGAAAGGCTTGCCTGAGAGCTGGAGCAGCTTCATGGCCAGCGCCGTGCGCGACGGAGACGGGAAGTGATGGTTGCCGATGTCGAAATACTTCAGCCCCTCTGTAAGGGCTGCGATGAGATCGGGATTGCGGTGACCAAGATTGTAGGTGCCGCCGTTTAGATGGACATCGATCAGTTCGTGGCCGTCCAGATCGGTCAGCACATAGCCTTCGCGGCGTCCGATAACGAGGGGAACATCGACGTCCTGCCAGAACCGCGTCTTATGAGGGTTCCAGAATTCTTCCGAGGCAGCGAGGACATCCGCCTTGTTTCCGAAGCCGGCCAGGTAAGGATCGGCCATGATCTTTCTCCCACTGTCGCATAAAAGGGCCAGCTTTGGCGTGGCCTTGTCGACACATGCTAGGTGCGGGAGGGAAGGGGGATAATGACAGACGGGCACAATCTCATGACATCCGGCAACGATTGTGTTTCGTGTAAGAAATGAATTGACAGGAAGAGGATTGCCTATTCATCCTGTTTCTTTTCTACACCCGATCCGATGGTCGGACGGACTGTTCCGACCCCAAAATGATGAGAAGTCCCGTCGGAATGATGCACATGCCAGTTCAGGGACGCTCCGGTTCATCCGTTGTCTCGACAACGGTGCTGGCATCCGTGGTGTATGGCCTTGATGATTTCATTGCGCGACTGGGCGCTCAGCCTGTGCACGTGTTCAGTCGGTGTGGACTGGAGGGCGGACTCAGGAACGCTCCATCCGACACGGTTCTTCTTGATACATACTGTCGTGCGCTGGATTATGCGGCGAGCGAGACTGGTGCAAAGAATTTCGGCCTGTGGTTCGGGCATCAGTTCGCTCCCCGTCGATTGGGGATGCTGGGGTATGCAGCTCTTTCCTCTTCCGTGTTGGGAGAGGCGCTGGACAATCTGGCCTCATTCTTTCCCATTCATCAGGACAACAGCATCGTACGTCATCAGAAAGAAGGAGCATTGTGCCGGCTGGAATATGACGTGGTGGATCCGCTGATCCATGACCATCGGCATGACGCGGAGCTTTCACTGGCCGTATTCTGCAATATTATAAGGGAAGCTCGTGGTCCGGACTGGATGCCGATGAGCGTATCGTTCCGGCACAAAGCCCCATCATGCACTGATGAGCATGAAAAGGCTTTTGGTTGCCCGGTGTTTTTTGGACAGGCTACTAACGCTATCCTGTTTTCTTCGGATATCCTGTCCACGCCCATGCCAGCAGCAGACAGTCTTCTGTTCAGTGCCATCAAGGACGGGCTGCTTCAGATAGAGGCGACCAAACAGTCACTGAATCAGGATTTCTTGATGCAGGTCCGGCGGATCATCTTTGATCTTCTGCCCCATGGGTATCCCTCCATCTCGCAGGTTGCCGAGCGCCTCGGATGTCCTTACTGGACGTTCCAGCGGCGTCTGGTTGACGCAGGCTTCACTTACAGGCTGCTGGTTGAGGACGTGCGGCGGCATCACGCGGTAAAATATCTGCGGGAAGACGAACATTCGGTGGCGCAGACTGCTTTTCTCCTTGGTTACAGCGAGGGGAGCGCCTTCACACGTGCCTTTACCCGCTGGTATGGATGCTCGCCGCGCAACTGGGTCTGTACACGCACGGCCACAGGCTGAAAATACCCGTGAAACCGCTCCCCGGCGTCCGCGCTGCCACCGTGTGTCGTCATTCTTTCTGGCATTGCCTGAACTCGTGAAGTCTAAACAGGCAATCCAATAATCAGATATATATCAATTATCAAAGAAAAAACTTTACCCTACTTCTGATATTGTTGATTTATATGTATTTATTATTTCATTGACAAAAACATTTATTATACGATTATTCTTATCTATATTTCTAAATGCGACATAATGCTGGGATGAAAAATTGTAAATAGACTGCTTTATGGCGCGCATTTGATTGTTTTTTACATAAGGAAGAGCCGATTGCTCCGGCAGAAATCCAATAAAACTGCCCGAGAGGATCATCATCAGTTGTGCTTCCATATGCACAATGCTGCCGCTTGCACGTGGATGCCGAATACGCTGAAGATCTTCGAGCTTCCGGTATGCCCGGACAGAAAATCGGGCCTGATCAATCATGTCTTTCGAAATATTCGCATCCTTCATTTCAAAGAACGGATGCAGGTTACCGCAATACAGCCCGTGAGGCTCTTCGCAGAGTTCGACGTAATGCACGCCGGGAGCATGGCGGGCGAAAGGTCCGATCACGACGTCCCGGGTTCCCTCAGCCACCTGAAGCTCCAGATCCTGCGGTACACCCAGACGCAAATCGATATAAACATTGGGAATTTGATCGATCACGCGGGCCAGCACATGCTGAAGAGCCATATGCGGACTGTTGATGATCCCGCCAATCGTGCCGATGCGAAGCCTGCCGCCCAGTTCGGCCGGAGCCTGACTGATTCTTGATTGAAAGGTTTCTATGCTTTCAAACAAGTCCTGAATGGCCTCGATCGTCTCCTCTCCCAGAGGTGTCAGACGAAACCCCTTGCGACCACGAAGACACAAAGCCCCGCCCAGCCGCTGCTCCAGCGCGGCCAGATGAGTGCTCAATGTCGACTGGCTGAGATTCAGGACGATCTGCGCCGCCGCGAAGCTGCCCGTTTCCGCAAGTGTTGCAAACACACGCAGCAGGCGGAGATCGATATTGTCGAACCGGCGGATTCGTGTGGCTCCCGCAACAGGTTGCCTTTTCGGAGGGCTGACATCCTGTTTTTTGGAACCCGTCATGGGCTGGGTAGCAGGCTGATATTTCTTAGGATTCATGTTTCCTGAAATACAGGATACGTCCGATAAAATTAAGCAGCAATTGAGCCGCGAGGATCGGGGTTATCTTGGCAAGATCATAATCCGGCGCAACCTCGACCAGATCGATCCCCGCAACACGGCCGCGGGCTGCCAGAGCCGCGAGCAGTTCCAGTATTTCATAATACTGGAAACCACCGTGGCTCGGCGTGCCTGTCCCCGGTGCGATGGACGGATCGAACGCATCGATGTCGATGGAAAGATAATAGTTCACACCAGAAGGAATGCGTTCGAGCAGGGCTTCCAGTCCGAGCTTGCGCACCTGCCTTACACTGAGGATATCCGAACCGAACTCCCGGGCATCCGCATAGCCTTCGCGGGCCGTCGAAGAAACGTTGCGGATGCCGATCTGTGTCATGCCGGTGATATAAGGCTGTTCGGCGGCACGCCGCATCGGATTGCCGTGACCGTGCCGGACACCCTGTCGCTCATCCACGAAATCGAGATGTGCGTCGATCTGGATAAGGTGCATGGGAGGCTGATCGTCGAATGCCCGGATGCACGGGATGTTGATCGAATGATCGCCGCCCAGCACCACGGGCAACGCACCCGCCGCCAGAATCGCGCGCACGCCCTTTTCGATATTCGCATGACTGCGTTCAGTATCGGTATGCACGATGTCGGCGTCACCAACATCGACAATCCGTCCTCCCGATCCGTCGAGATAGACCCGGTCGTCTTCATGATCATAGGCGCCAGCATGACCGAAGGCGAAGAGTGTGGAGGCCTCGCGGATGCTGCGGGGACCAAAGCGCGTGCCGCTCCGCCACTGTGTGCCGCAGTCGAAGGGGGCTCCGAGAATGGCGACATCCGCCTCGATTGCCGACCAGTCCGTCTGGATCGGGTATTTTCCAAAGCTGCAGATACCCACAAAAGGCAGATCGAGGCGACCGCCATCATAACCGTTGTTCATACCATCCTCCCGGCCGCAATGGCGCAAAGCAGTTCAAACATCATTGTCGCACCCGCCAGCGACGTGATGCCGCCCGCATCGAAAGGTGGTGAAACTTCCACGACGTCACAGCCGATGATGTTGAGGCCGTTGAGGCCCCGGACCATTTTCTGAGCTTCACGCATCAGGAACCCACCCGCTTCGGGCGTGCCCGTGCCGGGCGCTACAGAAGGATCGAGGCAATCGATGTCGAACGAGACATACACCGGGCCATCGCCCACGCGTTCCCGGATGGCGCGGACCACACCGTCCGGCCCCAGATCCATGGCTTCATCCATGAGGATGAGACGAAATCCGGCGTTGCGGGCAAAATCGTAATCTGTCGGAGAGTAAAGCGAGCCCCGCAGTCCGATCTGGAGCGTGCGACTGCTGTCGATCAGTCCCTCTTCCACCGCGCGACGAAAAGGCGTGCCGTGCGTGTAGCGGTTCTTGCCGAAATATGTATCACCCGTGTCGGTATGACTGTCGAAATGGATCAGCCCCACGGGACGATCCGCCGCAAGCCCGCGCAGGATGGGCAGGCTGACCAGATGGTCGCCGCCCGCTGTGATGGGCACCGCTCCTGCGGCGGCAATTCCGGCATAATGCGCGGTGATCATGTCGAGGCAATCCGTCACGTTGAAGGGATTGACTGGACAATCCCCGATATCGGCGACGTTCAGCACGCTATAGGGCGCGATACCGTTGGCATTGACCTGACGCATCAGCGATGAGGCGTTACGCAGTTCACGCGGACCGTGGCGCGCGCCGGAGCGGTTGGTTGTGCCGCCGTCATAGGGAATGCCGGTGAAGACGGCATCATAGCCCTCCGGCCCGCTGGCCAGTGGCAGGCGCATGAAGGTCGGCACGCCAGCAAAGCGCGGCACCTGGCTTGCATCGGTAATGTGGGTTTCGCCGTGGCTCGTCATAGTCCGAATTCCTTGCGAATGGCGTCGGCCAGCAGGCGTGTATGGTCATCCATCAGCCACTGGCCTTTCTCGGCGGTCGAACCCTGCGCCCGGGCCAGAACGCCCGAAGGCGGAACGAAATCGGCCCGCAACGGCCAGCGGTCATAGGGGGGGAATGTGGCTGGCCCGTCATCCGGGGTTTTGCCCATATCCACCAGATCAGCCCGCAGAAGCAGCATGAGGGAGGTTTCCAGCAGGCTCGCGTGTTCGAGTTCCGTGCCGGGGAACCCTGCGGGAAACAGGCGATCCAATGTCGCGCGTTCGACAAAATCCCAGTATTCGAGGCGCATGGCGGTCACCCCCTCGATCCCGTCGCGCCGGATGTCGCGCATGGCGAGATCAAGACCTTCGACGGCTGGCCACGCGTTTTCGAAATGGCCATTGACCAGCACGATCCGCCGGACACCGTGATGGGCCAGCCGACAGACAATGTCGCGGATCACAAGTGTCAGTGTATGGGCATCCAGCCCGATGGTGCCGGGAAAATGCTCGCCGCCGCCTGAGCGCGGTTGCGACTTGTAACCATAGGGCAGGGTAGGGGCGACCAGCCCTCCCACCTTCTTGGCCACACGCTGGGCGACGGCCGTGGGAAGGATCTGGTCGACATTCAGAGGCAGATGAGGGCCGTGCTGCTCCGTGGCGCCGAGTGGCAGAAACACCACTGGATTTTCGGCTATACGGGCCGCGAAGTCAGGCCACGCGAGTTCGGCGAGTTGAACGGTTTTGGACATGATGAACTGAAGCCTCCAGACGGAAAGCAGGTCAGTGCATGGCGGCGCCGCCATCCACGTTAAGGCACTGGCCGGTGATGAAGGATGCGTCCGCAGACGCGAGGAAAAGGGCGACCCGCGCTATTTCGTCAGGGCGCCCGATGCGCCCCATCGGATTGGAGAGATCCTGATTCTGCTTGAGAGGATCTTGCTCCGCGAAATTCAGCAACGGTGTGTCAATCGGACCCGGCGCGATGGCGTTCACCCGAATGCGGGGAGCGAGTTCGCGCGCCCAGGAGCGCGTCATGGACAGGATTGCCCCCTTGGTCGCGCAATAGGCGGAGGCTCCAGCGCGTCCGAGATAGGCCAGCTCGGATGCGATATTGAGGATGCAGCCGCCCTCACCCATGAAAGGCAGGGCACTCCGGGTCACCAGAAACGGAGCGCGCACATTGACGGCCAGCGTGAGATCGAGGGCGTCACATGTCAGGGCATCCAGCGTTTCTTCGATCATGATGCCCGCGCAGTTCACCAGAACGTCCACCCGCTGCCCCAGACGATGGGCCGCTTCCGTGACGCCGCCCTGAATGGCCTGCGCATCGGCGAGATCGACCTCAAGACCTTGCAGCCCCGCCGCGGGGGCATTGCGATCCAGCCCGATCACGGAAGCACCGGCTTCCTGCCAGGCCCGTGCAATGGCGAGACCGATACCGGAGGATGCGCCCGTCACCAGAATATGCTGGCGTGATGGATGTGCGTTCATCGGGACCTACAGGGGATATTCGCCACGATCGACCTGGATCGTCTGGCCAGTGATGCTTGCGGCAAGCGGAGAGGCAAGAAACAGATAGGTGTCGGCCACATCGGCAGCTTCCATGAGACCGGGGAGCGCCTGCCCTTCCATGATTGTGTTCAGGCAGTCGGTCTCGGTTTCGCCCGTGCGCCCGGCCATCGTCGCCAGAGAGCGCATGGCGGCCTCCGTGCGCACCCAGCCGGGCGCCACGGCATTGACACGGATACCCTGCGCACCAAGCTCAAGTGCCCAGGTTTTCGTAAGACCGATGATCGCATGTTTGGACGCGACATAGGCGCCGAACAGTGGCTCTGCCACACGGCCCCAGATGGATGCCGTGTTGATGATGGCCCCGCCTGCCCGCATGAGGGGACGGGCCAGCCGGGTGACATGGTAGGTGCCGACGACATTGGTGTGGATGATCCGCTCGAACACCGCGACGGTTTCGCTGTCCAGATTGTCCAGCGGTGTCAGGCGCTCAAGCCCGGCGTTATTGACCAGCACATCGATGGGGCCATGCCCGAGCAGACAGTCCGCGAGGGCGGAAGGATCACCAATATCGGCCACCACGCCACGGGCATTGAGGGACGCGGCGACATCATGGATCGCGTCGTCATCGGCGAGCAGCGTCAGTAACGCGCCAGCGCGGGCGAAAGCCTGCGCCACCCCTAGGCCGATCCCCCGGCTCGCACCCGTGATAAAGACGGACTGATTCGAAAAATCCATCATGCAGCAGCGGACTTTTTCGCATCACGTCCGCGCAGGAGATGTAGGATTTCGGTGCGCAGATGAAAAAAGCGTTCACTGTCACGCACGTTTTCGTTTCTTTCGGAGCCGATCAGGGAGATGACATCCACATCAGCAATGACACGCGCAGGACGGGGTCCGAAGACGATGATCCGGTCGGCAAGGAATACGGCTTCCTCGACATCGTGTGTAACAAAAATCGTGGTCTTTCCAGAATTCTTCTGGATTTTCCTTAGCTCGAACTGAAGGTCCTCGCGCAGATTGGCATCCAGCGCCCCAAAGGGTTCATCCATCAGCAACACATCCGGATCGGCGGCGAGCGTGCGGGCGATGGCCACACGCTGGCGCATACCGCCAGAAATGCGCGAAGGGTAGCTTTTGGCGAAATCGGTCAGTCCGACCAGCTTGAGGAAATACTCCGCCCGTTCTTTTTTCTGGGCCGCAGAGAGGTCCCTGCGGAATCTCATGCCAAATTCGATATTTTTACGGACCGTCAGCCATGGGAATGAGGAATAGGACTGAAACACCATCCCACGCCGGATGTCCGGCGCGCCAACGGGCATGCCCTGCAGCAGGATCTCCCCGCTGCTCGGCGTGTCGAGACCACCGATCATGCGCATGAGTGTGGTCTTGCCGCACCCTGAAGGACCAAGGAAAACCACGAACTGACCGGCGGGCACAGCCAGATTGAACGGCTGCTGCACGACCGGGACATCGCCGAAAAATTTGGTGACGTCGTGGAACTGCAGATAGGAAGAGAGCTGTTCCATGTTCACTGATACCTGAAGAGCTTGCGGTGCAGCAGGCGCAGACACTGGTCGGTCACGAGACCGATCAGACCGATCATGATGACGCCTGCCATGACCTGATCGGTTTTCATGAAGCGCCGCGCGGTCCAGATGACAAAACCAAGGCCGCTATCGGAAGCCACGATTTCCGCGATGATGACATAGGTCCAGCACCAGCCGAGGCTGATGCGCATGCTGTCCATGAGCTGTGGCAACATGGCAGGGAGAGCCACCGGCAGGAGCGTCTGTCGCGGACGTGCGCCCAGAGTATAGGCCGTTTCGAAATATTCGTTTGGAATACGCTTCATGTCGGCTGCGACCATCAGGACGAGCTGAAAGAAGGTGCCCAGCCACAGAAGGAATATCTTGGTTGTTTCCCCCACTCCGAACCAGATGATGGCCAGCGGCACCAGTGCCGGAACGGGAAGGTAGCGGATGAAGTCGATCATCGGCTCAAACGTGGCCCCGATGATGCGGTAACCACTCATCAGGATACCGAGCGGCACGGCCAGAAGTGCAGAGATGAGAAAGGCAAGCCAGACGCGCCGGATGGACACCAGCGTGTTGGGCAGCATCGAACCATCGACGGACATGTGGATAAAGGTCTGCGCCACTTTGAGCGGTGGGGGCAGGAAGACTGGTGCCACCACACGCAGCTCCACCAGTAACTGCCATCCGCCGAGGAAGACCGCCGCTCCCAGCAGGGCAGCCAGCAGGCTTGCACTATGCGGAACCTGCTGGCGGAAGCAGAGCAGGCTGCTCCGTTTTCGACGTGTGGGAGAAGCGGGCACGGTCATGGGATGGAAATCGCCGCAATCAGGCTGCTGTCGATGGACCGTGCCGCATCGAGATGGACAGACGCCGCCCCATTTTCGATGTTGAGACCCATGAGGGTGTTGAAAATGTCCACCATCTTCCCCGGCTTTCCGGGAGTGCCCATATAGGTTTTGGACTGCGCCAGATCCGTATATTCCAGGCTGCCCACGACACTTTTTTTGAATTCATCCGCTGAAAGATCGAAGTGAGGAGCAGCGAGCTTCGCGAAATCGTCTGGATTGGACTTGTAATACGCCACGGCCTTGTAAATGCAGGTCAGGAAGCGTTTGTACTTATCGGGATTAGCCTTCAGATCATCATTGCGGGCCACAATCACATCCACGATATAGTCAGGATAGTCCGCCGACGAGACGAGTTCCTTCGGCTGGCGAGAGGACGATATGGTCATTATCTGTTGCAGGAACGGCTGATACGTCACGACCGCCGCGATGCTCGGGTCCGCGAACACCGCGACACTGTCGGATGTCAGGATTTCCTTCATTTTGAGGTCGGCCAATGTCATGCCGTGCTTGTGCAACTCCATCTGGAGTAGAAGACGTCCGGGAATATTGCTCTCGGAGGCAACAGTCTTGCCCTTGAGATCGGTCACGTCATGAATGGAGCCATCAACGATGACGCCATCTCCACCGAGGCTACGGTCAATGGAACCGATGATGATGCCCGGCGTGTTCTCGTCACGTGGTCGCCCCTGATATTCATTGAGGGCACGCATTTCGAGTTCGATGGAGCCGTGCGCCATCGCAGCCATGACATCGGACCGTTCATCAGAGAATTTCAGATCCACGGAAAGATGGGCATCCCTGAAATATCCGAGCTCCTGAGCGACCACGACGGGTGCGAATCCTGTCCATACCGGAGCCATGATGCGAACCGTATCGTCCGCATGCGCGGCCGTCGCACAGGCAAGGCCGAGAGCCACTGCGAGTACCTTGAGTGACTTCATTACGCGCCCCCATTTCATAACGTTACTGGAACAGTGTAGGGGCAGGATTGCTTTATGTGTATCAAAATGTTCAGAACATTATATCGATAGATCTCAATATATCGCACAGGGAGGCGTCACATTGCAGGCACCCGCGAGGGGCCGACGCGCCCGCAGTTCCTGCCTTAAGAACCAGCAACCGAAGATCGTCACCAAACGCTTGCGTCATCACCGTCTCCATCACCAGAAACGGTGAATCACAATGCGCCTTCAGCGTCCCCCCAGTGATTCAGGGTTCAGTGGAGCTGCTCTAACCTGTCGGCCGTGGAGAGTTTTTCTCAGGAAAGGCTGCTTCCATCATACCAACGAAGGCTCGGACTTTCGCTCCTGTCAGGCGTCGGGAACTATGCAGCGCCCAGATCTCGACATCCGGTCCGACATGGGTGGCCCACTGGACCAGTCTGCCACTTGTAAGATCGTCTGAGACGAGAAGTCTTGGCAGCAGCGCTGCTCCGGCGCCTGCCAGCACGGCGTCCCTGATCATGAGGAGTGAAGAAAAACGCAGGGAAGGCCGGGGATGAATCAGATAATCCCTGCCTGAGCCACAGGTCAGTCTCCATTGGACTGTCGGAGGTGTTGTCGTCAGCAGAACAGCCTGCATAGATGTCTCACCCGGTTCCTGGGGCCAGGGACATTTCATGCCAGGCGCAGTTACCAGTAGTCGTTCGTCCTTGAGAAAACATCGTCCGACAAGATGTTCATCCTCAGAGGGATCAATCCGGATCACCAGATCATATCCTTCTTCAATCGGATCCACCTTTCGATCTTCGGCAATGATCTCGAGCTGGACTTCGGGATAGGTGCGGGCAAAATCCGCGGCAATGCGACTTAGAGCCACATGTGCGAACACAACCGGAGCACTGATGCGCAGGCGCCCGCGTGGGATAGGCGCCCCCGAGACAAGGGCTTCTCCGGCTTCCACAATCTCTGACAGGGGGCCTGTGGTCCTCTGGTGCAGTGTCTGGCCTTCTTCTGTCAGTCGAAGGAGGCGTGATCCTCGTTCAATCAGCCGGACACCCAGAGTCTGTTCAAGCTCTGCCACCCGGCGCGATAACGTTGCCTTGGCTCTGCCCGAGGCACGACTGGCTTTCCCGAACCCGCCATAAGCAGCCACAAGATTGAAATCCGCCAAGGCCTGAAGATCCATAAAAATGTTCCATTCCGGAGACAGTCTGTTTCGATATTGGGCTCTTCTAATGAAAAATGGAACGACTACCTTGCATTTCAACGGCATCATTTCCTATGCCGTTTTGAGGAGTGTTCGAGATGGCAATTCTGGTCACGGGCAGTACCGGTACAATCGGCTCACATGTGTTATCCTCGCTGCAAGGGCACGGGACAGAGATCCGGGCCCTGACACGCTCTCCCGAGAAGGCTCGTTTCCCGGAGGGTATTGAGAGCGTTAACGGAGATCTGGGAGATGTTACATCTTTCCGGAACGCTTTGAGCGGTGTCAGCACGCTTTTCCTTCTGGCTCCGAATGTTCCCGATGAACTGACACAGACGATGCTGGCCCTGAACGCCGCACGGGAAGCTGGCGTCAAAGGCATTGTCTATCTGTCGGTGTTCAAAGCCGAACACTATACAGATGTGCCACATTTCTTTGGAAAGTATGCGGTGGAGCAGATGATCGCGGCGCTGGATTTGCCAGTCACCGTCCTCAGACCGGCCTATTTTATCCAGAATGATCTGCGGCAGAAAGACGCTCTGCTTGGAGGTGGCGTGTATGGAATGCCGATCGGAGACAAAGGCATTTCAATGGTCGATGTGCGGGATATCGGGGAAGTGGCGGCGCTCGAACTGCTTCGACGCGAACACTCCGCCACACCGCTTGTTCGGGAAACCTATGAGCTTGTAGGGCCAGATTCCCTGACGGGAGACATCCTGGCCCATCTGTGGAGCGAGGTTTTGGGTCGGCCTATCCGATACGCAGGTAATGATCTGAAAGGTTTTGAGGAGAGGCTCAACAGTTTTTTACCAGCCTGGCACGCATATGACCTGCGTCTGATGTTCAATCGCTATCAGCAGGACGGAGCAGTCGCATCCCCTGCGGAGGTCGCCCGTTTTGCACAATTGCTGGGGCATCCTCCACGCTCTTATCGAGACTTTGCAAAAGACGCAGTGACACAATGGACCAAAGCCTGATCTTCCTGCCAGAAATGGCTCTATTTCAGGAAAGTCGGCGGCCGGATTTACGTGGCGGATTAGCAATGGTCGCTGGTCTGGATGAGCAAGCCGGACACGACCTGCCGCACGACGAACAGACCTTCCTGCAATGCCGCACTGAAGAAGTGTGGCGTCTCTGACGATATGGTTCGATCTGCCGATGAGAGGGGAGGGGCTACCGACGGGTCGACGTCGAGGCCTCACCTCGGGGCTTCAGGTGCAAGTCATGGCACAACGTCGGATGATCGAACGTGTGGCCACGTTTCCACGGAACCTGCCGCCGGTCAGACGGATATTCCTCTGCAAAGCTTTTCCAATCCTGAAGCGCTCACTCTCGAGTCTGAATGTCAGCTTGACGGGTGAATGATGAACAATCTTGACAATTTAAACAATCTCGACATTCCTTAATGGATTTCGATGGAAAATTTGTAGAATATTCCTTTAATATCAACATGATAAAATTTTAAATCAAAAACATTTGCTATCGATATTGCACTCACTGAAGCTGGGTTCATGACCAATCAGGGTCGTTCCAGAACGTGAGACACATTCCCATGTCGGACCATAATACCGTTTCCGCCCACCTTCGTCCTATCGACAGAGATGGACTTCTGAACTTTGCTGATGCAGGACGCAGTAATCCAGATCGGCGTGGTACCAACAAGGTCCACACTGTCTGCGAAGGGCAGTATCGTACGCTGAGTTATGTCGGCAATCATACCCCGGTCGTGGTGGACGAGCCGCCGCATCTGTTTGGTCAGGATACAGCACCGGCACCCGGTGAAATTGTTCTCTCCGCACTGGGAGGATGCCTCGCAGTCGGCATCACTGCCGTCGCCACCTATCGCAAGGTCAAGCTGACGAAGCTCGAACTCTGGCTGGAAGGCGATATCGGCAATTCGGCCGCATGGGGTGCTGGTGGCGCCGAGCGCAAGCCGGAAGAGATGGGGTTTCAGGATATCCGCGTGAAAGTCGACGTGGAAGGCGATGCGTCCCGCGAGGAGCTTGAGGCCATCGTTGCTCACGCGAACTACTTCTCGCCTGTTGCCAACACACTGCGCAATCCGGTCCCGATGACGGTGTCTCTCAAGGACTGATCAGGTTCTGAAAGCACTTTACGCAGCAGGGACATTTCTCATGCCTGAAACTACCGATCGACAAGACATGACGGCGTCCCGACATGACGAAACCACTCTGCTGCCACGGGTGCGAGCGATCGCAGAAGGTCCGCTGGCTGCAAAAGTGGTCGATATCGACCAGCACGGATATTATCCTCTCGATATCCTGGCGCAGTTGGGCGAGGTGGGGGCGCTGGATGCCCATCTCGCCCGGTCCGGCGGCCATATCGGTACGGCGATCAAAGCCATGACCGAGGTCAGCCGGGTCTGCGGGGCAACCGGATTTCTGATGTGGTGCCACATGGTTTGCGGGCTCTACCTCGAACATGCTCCGGATGCGGCACTGAATACCGATCTGCTGGCGACCCACAGCGCAGGCAAAACGTTTGGTGGGACGGCACTCTCCAATCCGATGAAAGCGCTCGCCGGTATCGAGCGGATGGCTCTTTCCGCACATCCGGTAGACGGTGGATACGAGATCAGCGGAACGCTGCCCTGGGTCAGCCATATCGCCTATGGTCAGTATTGCGGGGCCATGGCCGCTCTTCAGGACGGGCAGGAAGAGGAAACCCGCGAGATCCTGTTCCTGCTCAGACTTGATGATCGTGTCACGCTTCGTGCATGCCCTCATTTCTCAGGCATGGAAGGGACAAGCACCTGGAGCATCCGTCTCGACAGATATTTTCTGCCTGATCAGGATGTGATTGCCTGTCCTGCACGACCGCTTATCGCTGAAATAAAGGCCCCTTTCATTCTCCTACAGGTCGGGATGGCTGCGGGGGTCATTCAGGGGGCGATTGACTCGATCTGGGAGGTTGAAGGCCAGCTTGGTCATGTCAATCGCTACCTTGAAGACCGCCCGGAGGCGTTGCAGGCAGAACTGGATGCACTCGTCGGACGTGCCATGGCTCTGGCGGAACGGACACATGAGCAGGGGAAAGATTATTTCCTCGATACTCTGGATCTCCGTGCTCATGGCTCGGAACTTTCCCTGAGAGCGACACAGTCCGCCCTGCTGCATCAGGGTGCGCGCGGATATCTGAGCAGCGCCGGGCCTCAGCGCCGGGTGCGTGAAGCCCATTTCGTGGCGATTGTGACGCCCGCCATCAAGCATCTGCGCGCGGAGATGGCGCGTCTGTCCGCTGAGGAATTACCGGCATGACAGGGCAGGGAGAAGAAACATTCCGGCAGTATATCTGCCGCGTCTGCGGGCTGATTTATGACGAGGCTCTCGGAGATCCCGATAGTGGTCTTCTTCCGGGAACGCTTTTCCATGATATTCCGGAAGACTGGGCCTGCCCGCTCTGCGGTGTCACGAAGCTGGATTTCGAACCTTATATACCGCCACAACCGGGACAATATGCCAGCAATGGGGATGACCAGTCTTCGTTCGTTCGTGGGCAGGACGGAGTTGTTGTCATCGGTGGGGGGACGGCCGGGTGGTCCGTGGCCCAGCGCCTCAAGGTGCTTGATCCGGACTGTCCCGTCACACTAGTAACCGGCTGCAGTGGGGATATCTATGCCAAGCCGGAACTGTCGGTCGCTCTTTCCCGAGGGCTGGACGAAGCGCGCCTGAATCGTGGAAAAGGGTGTGATGTTGCCGCACGTTATGGCATTCGCCTTATGGCAGGAGCTTTCGTCACAGGTCTTGATCCGATGGCGCGCCGGGTTCGCACCACCAGTGGCACAGTACGATATCGCGCGCTTGTCTTTGCTTATGGTGCACAGCCGATTGTGCTGCCGGAACTTCCGGCCGATTTGGTCTGGCGCGTCAATAATCTTCCTGCATGGCTCAGGCTGAAAGCGACTTTAGGCGATACTCCTCGCACGATTGCCGTGATCGGTGCAGGACCGGTGGGCTGCGAACTTGCAGAAGACGCAGCGCGTGCCGGACATTCCGTGACTCTCCTTAGTCGTGGTCCCTGGCCTATGGACACGCTTCTTCCCGGCAAAGCCGGATCTCTTCTGGCCAGCCGCATTGTGCAGAGTGGCATTACCCTGCGAAACGACACACAGGTCATCGGTGTACGGAAAAACGATGAGGGAAGTGTTTCAGTCAGGCTTCAAAATAATGACGACATAATAGCCGATCTTGCGATTTCGGCTGTTGGCCTGCGCACTGATCTGCGCCTGCCCGCGATGGCGGGGCTGAAGACGGATTGTGGCATCATTGTCGATGAAAACACGCTCCGGACAAGTGATCCGGCAATCTTCGCTCTTGGTGACTGTATCAGTGTCGGTGGACGTCCCTGCCGGTATATCGGTCCGATCGGTGCTCAGGCCGATGCGATAGCCCATGCCATTCTGGGTCTTGAGCACGCAGGTTATGTCCACGAAATACCACCATTGCGACTTAAAAGTCGCGCTCTTCCGTTGGAACTGCGTGGTCTACCAGATCCGGAGCGAAGCTGGGAAGTTGTTGAAGACAGCCCAAAGCGTCTGGCCATGCGGCAGTGTGACGGCGAACACGTCATCGCCTTTCTGGAGGCCATGTCATGAAAAGATTTTTCTCATCAAAGACGGCAGAATCTGCATTACGCTGTGACGCGGAGACAGAACCATTCACAGCATGCTCCTGCGGTATCATGCACTTTTCATCAGGCCTGGGTCGTAGGGGATTTCTTGGCGGACTTGCTGCCGCGGGTATCAGTGGGACCGCGCATGCTAACTCAGTGGTCCCGGTCGAAAAAGCCGAACTGAAGGTAGGTTTTGTGCCGATCAGCTGTGCGGCCCCCCTTATCATGGCTGTTGCAAAAGGCTTTTTTCAGGAGGAGGGTCTGAACGTCCACCTTCAGAAAATCGCTGGATGGGCTCTGGTCCGTGACCGTCTGCTGAATGGTGAACTGGACGCATCACAACTGCTCGCACCCATGCCAATCTCCCTGTCACTCGGGCTTGGAAGTGCCGCACAGCCAGTGCGTGCCATCACGATGCAGAACATCAACGGACAGGCGATTACGCTTGCTTTGAAGCATCATAATCGTCGTGATCCGCGTGACTGGAAGGGCATGACATTCGCCATTCCCTTTGAATATTCAATGCATAACCTTCTGTTGCGGGATTATCTGGCACATTATGGTCTTGACCCGGATCATGATGTAACCCTGCGCATCACGTCTCCTCCGGACATGGTGGCCAATCTGAGAGCCGGGAATATCGACGGGTTTCTGGGACCGGACCCGTTCAATCAACGTGCTGTCTATGAACAGATTGGCTTCATTCAGACTTTGACGGCGCAAATCTGGGATGGCCATCCATGCTGCGCCTTTGGCATGACCCAACCTTTTATCGATGCCTATCCGAATACCTATTCAGCCCTGCAACGTGCCATGATCCGTGCGGCAGCATGGATGAATGCGCCGGAGAACCGGCTTGAAGCAGCAAGAATCATGGCACAGCCTGCTTACCTCAACCAGCCGGAAATCGTCATTCGTCAGAGCCTGACAGGGCACTATGCCGATGGCCTGGGCGTCGTTCAGGATAACCCGCACCGTGCTGGCTACAGTCCTTATCCCTATTATTCCATGGCCATGTGGATTGAGTCCCAGCTCCGGCGCTGGGGATATCTGCAGCGCCCGACAGATGCCCTGAAACTGGCTCGCGAGATTTACCTGTTTGACGATGTCGTGCAGCAGGCACGTGTGGTGGGACCTCTTTCAGGACTGCAAGATCCCGTTGCCGGTGGCTTTCCAGAATTTTCTGTTCTCGGTCAAACATTTCCTCGTGCCGGAGGGCAGGCTCTGTGAACAGTTTCTCCGAAACGCTCCGCGCGTGGGGGCTGACGGCCTTCCTATGTGTTCTGCTTCTGGCAGGATGGTATATCGCCACATTCCCCGCCGCATCGCATTCCCCCTACGGAATTCCGGACGGCAATGCAGAATATCAGGCATTGATGGGACATGGTCCGAACGCAGCTTCTCATTCGGAAGGCTTTCCAACTCCAAAGCAGTTTTTGGATGCGGCGTGGATTCAGCTCCGAGAGCCATTCCATGATCGTGGGCCCAATGATCGTGGAATAGGCTGGCAACTCGGGGCATCCCTCCTGCGCGTGGCACTGGGCTACGGTCTTGCTGTTCTCGTGGCCGTGCCGGGCGGCTTCATCATCGGTTTATCGCCACTCATACGACGCGCGCTTGATCCGTTTATCCAGATCCTTCGGCCTATTTCTCCGCTCGCCTGGATGCCTATCGCCCTCTACACGATCCGCAACGCAGAAGAGTGCGGGATCTTTGTGATCTTCATCTGTTCGCTGTGGCCCGTCCTTATCAACACGGCATTTGGTGTCGCTGCTGTCCGCCGTGACTGGCTCAATGTGGCAAAAACGCTCGAGGTTGTCTGGTGGCGTCAGATTTTTCTGGTTCTTCTTCCCGCAGCAGCACCGACCATCATTACGGGAATGCGTGTGGGGCTCGGAATTGCGTGGCTCGCCATCGTTGCAGCGGAAATGTTGGTGGGCGGGTCAGGGATCGGATACTTCGTGTGGAATCAGTGGAATAACCTGTCCATCGCCAACGTCCTTCTTGCTGTCCTGATGATCGGGATCACGGGTATGGTCCTTGACCTTCTCTTTGGCTTCATCCAGCGGAGACTGACCTATGTCGAATGAGCACGCCGTGACGCGCTTCATCGAGGTCTCACAACTCATGAAGCGCTACAAACCCGGTATTCCGGCCGTGTTTGCAGATGTCTCTTTCACCATTGCACAAGGTGAATTTGTCTGTGTGATCGGGCATTCCGGATGCGGAAAAAGCTCCATCCTGAACATTCTGGCTGGCCTTGAAAAAGCCAGTTCTGGTGTTGTGATCATGAACGGTCATGAGATTACCGGCCCATCTCTGGAGCGGGGCGTCGTCTTTCAGGGGCATGCGCTTCTTCCATGGTTTACGGCTCTGCAAAACGTGGAGTTTGCCGTACGTTCCCGCCATCCCAAATATTCTCGTGCGAAAATAAAAGAGGAGGCAGAACAGTATCTCAACATGGTGGGTCTTGGAGCCGCTTTGCACAAGAAGCCATCCGAACTCTCAGGCGGCATGCGCCAGCGCGTCGGGATCGCCCGCGCTTTCTCGGTCGAGCCCAGCCTGCTGCTGATGGATGAACCGTTCGGGGCTCTGGATGCGCTGACACGTGGCCTGATTCAGGAGGAACTTCTCGGTGTCTGCGCACGGACGCACCAGACCGTGTTCATGATTACACATGATGTGGACGAAGCCATTTTTCTCGCGGACCGTATTGTCCTGATGAGTAATGGCCCCGGCGCGCGTATTGCTGAAATCGTAAAAAATCCTCTGCCGCGGTCACGCACACGCGAGACCATGCATCACGAGGAAGGTTTTTACGACTTACGCAACCATCTGGTGGATTTTCTTGTCCGGCGGTCTGCGCTGGTCACGAAATCTGTCGCATAGTTCTCTTAATCAAGGAAAGAAATCATCATGTATACATGTCGTGAAGATGTCACCGAGGCTATTGTTATTGCCAAGGTCGGGAAGAATATGAACTGGGCCGATGTGGCTCTGAAAATTGGTCGCAGCAAAGAATGGGTGACGGCTGCATGCCTGGGGCAGATGGTCTTTTCTCCCGACGAAGCCACGAAAATTGTCGAAATTTTCGAGCTGGACGTGAGTGCTGGTCCCTGGCTCTGCGCTGTACCTTACAAAGGCACATTTGATGGGGGAGCTCCCAGTGATCCACTGCTGTATCGTTGGTACGAGATGCTGAGTGTCTACGGCCCTGCGATAAAAGCTCTCATTCATGAAGAATTCGGGGACGGGATCATGAGCGCGATAGATTTTCGCATGAATATTGGGCGCGAAGCTGATCCAGCCGGAGATCGTGTGAATGTCACAATCTCAGGAAAATTCCTGCCATACAAAGCATACTGATCAATAGCCGCGCTCCACGCGCGGCTATACTTTCTCTTCCTCTATATCGTTACGATATCGTAATAAGGTGTTTTGCCATGCGCGGTTTTTTGCCTTCTGCGTGGCCTTTGGCTATGCCATCGTTCGTTGCTCTTTCCATGGGTTTTTTACTATCACCGGCTGATGCTGCTTCGAAGCGTGACGAAATTTCTCATAAATATATAACAAAAACCAAAATAACCTCCCGTGATTCTGTACGGTTGGTGCCGCCTTTAAAGGTCGACGCAAATGATATCACTGCACGACAGTCAGGTAATCTGCGCCACTGGGGAGTGTTTAATGCCGGTAATGGCGCAGCATCAGGCTTCGGACCTGTGGCACCCTATGGACAGGCGCGCTGGGCGGAGGACTGGAGTTTTCTCGTCAGACAAACCCCAGCCAAACGAAAACAGGACTGGTTCAACACTTTAAAGCACATCAGCCTGACTGATGATGGCACAATCTGGCTCAGCCTGAGCGGCGAGAGCCGATTGCGATATATTTTCGAGACACAGCCGCTTTTGGGCACGGCTCATGTCACAAATGCCAGTCGTGTATTGCTGCGAAATCAGTATGGCGCTGATCTGCACATGGGCCAACATGTGCGGGTCTATGTGCAATTGCTGAATGCGGAGGCGGGTGGCTCAAACACTTACGGATATCAGACGGGGCTTCAGCGGGAGCGTCTTGACCTGCAGCAGGGACTGATCGAAGTCCATGGACGTATCCTCGGAGCTGATACAGGCGTCATTGCTGGGCGGCAGCTCTTTCTTGATGCTCCACAATCCATGCAATCCGTTCGTGATCTCCCTAACGTACAGCAGACATGGAACGGAGTGCGAGGCTACGCGATCTGGAAACGGACCAGGCTCGATCTTTTTGATTTTGCCCAGACCAACGTGGAACCGGTGGGGATTTTTGGAAACGGCGTCAATTACGGAGGGCGACTTTTCGGAGCATACAGTTCGACGGCGCTCCCGAAATTCCAGTTCCTCGGTAAGGCCGGACAGATGTTTGTAGATGTTTTTTATCTTGGATATCTCTACAGTGGTGCAAACGCAGCGCTTCCGAAAGCGGCTATTGGACAGGTGCAGGCCGGCTCTACCCGTCGGGATTCTTTTGGGGCTAGGGTGTGGGGTAAAGCCGGACCGCTGACCCTGAATCTGGATGGTATCTATCAGGGAGGCACGTTTCGTCCCGCAAACAGTGGCGCCACCCGCCCGGTTCATGCATATGCCGCGAATGCGAGTGTGACATACAGTGAAACAGGTCTGTGGGGAGCGCCAGTGGCGGGCATGCAGGCTGATATTTTCTCAGGCGGTAATTATTCCAAAACCAATGGATCAGTAGGGACGTTTGGGGCTCCGTATGTTGCAGCACCTCCCTACAATGATAGCACGCTGTCACTGACCAGCCAGAATTTGATAGGGGTAGGACCCATCGTTCAGGCAGCAAAAGGGACTGTGCATATGCGGATACATGTGCCCTTTTTCTGGCGGGAAAGCACAAGCGATGCCGTGTATGGCGTCAATAAGACCTATAGTTTTCGGAATAATCTGCATGGTGGTTTTATCGGTGTAGCACCGCAAGCGCAGATTGCATGGAGTTTCCGTCGCCACTGGACATGGACGCACGATCTTGAGGGACTGGCTCTTTCTCGGGGGATGCGGCAGGCAGGTGCAAAATCCGGGCTATTTTACATGCAAACCTTGACGTTTGAATTCTGAATTTTTCTTCTGTGAGTCACCGTATGACAGCTTTATAAAGGGCGATAAGCAGAGGGTGCCACAGATCAAGGCGGACCTTATATGCTGCAAACCGAATGGCATATAATCTGCCACGAGATTGATAGGAGCATTGAGAGACCCGTGTAAATGACGGGGTGCTTGATTTACGGAATGGTCCCAAAATCCTCTGCGGCAATAAAAAACAGTTGAATAATATCAATATTCATGTTGCCTTCTTATGAAATATATTGGTCCAATCCACACCATTGCGAAAGGAATGAAGCTCTTTGGCATCTGCGTCTGACAATGACCTGACTCTTGGATTTTGGCGTTCCCAGGAAATGCTTCTGCTCAAAAGTGTCATGGCGCTTGTAGGGCGAGGGCTGGAACTGGACGTAGTCATTCGTGAGATTCTACATCTACTTTCTGAGCTGCTTGGCCTCAATCGTGGGCGCGTTGTCCTGCCTGATGAAAAAGGGCGGTTCGCAATTCGGTATGCTTATGGTCTCACACCCGAAGAAATTGCTCGCGGGGTCTATGAGTTGGGGGAGGGGGTTACCGGGACCGTTCTGCGAAACCGGCAACTTATTGTCGTTCAGGACATTGATGATGATCCACTGTTTCTGGGCCGTGCCGTTTCACGTGCTCACCTGCCTCAGGAAAAGGTTGCATTTATCGTGATGCCGATCGGTGGATTTCGCAACGAGGCAGGTGTTATAGCCTGTCACCGTCTGCGCCATCGGAATCGCGAACTGGCTGATGATATTACAATTCTTCAGATTGTTTCAAGTCTTATAAGCCAGCTTCTTCAGTTAAAAGCTGCGGTAGAAGAACAGAATCAAGCTCTCCAGCAGCAAAATGTCCTTCTGGTGCAGGCGCTGGAGAGCGCGACGATCCGTTATGGCATTGTCGGACATTCTCCTGCATTGCTACAGGCAATCAGCGCACTGGAACGTGTCTCTGATAGTCCGTCTCCAGTGCTGATTTTGGGTCGCTCGGGAACAGGAAAAGAACTTTTCGCGCGGGCACTGCATCTGGCGAGTTCACGTCGCGAGCATCCGTTCATCAAAATCAATTGTGCCGCTATTGTCCAATCTACTTTTGATATGGAGTTTTTCGGATATGAACGTGGTGCCTTTCAGGGCGCCAGAGAAAAGCATATAGGTCTTTTAGAGCAGGCCAATACAGGTACAATTCTTTTTGATAATATTGATGAACTTTCCCTGAATATACAAGGAAAACTAATCCGTTCTATTGAAGCTGCGTCAATCAATCGTATTGGGAGCCGTTCCAGAATTCCGATCAATATACGGGTTGTCGCTACATCAACGCAGGATCTTCAGCGTCTCACTGAAGAGAAGGCTTTTCGGTACGATTTATTTTACCATCTGAATATTATCCCAGTGCGACTACCTTCTCTTGTGCACCGAAAGGAGGATATTCCTCTGTTGGTGGAATATTTTCTGAATCAGTTTAATCAACGACATGATCGCAGTATCAGTCTTTCGCCAGATGCAGTTCATTATCTTACTGAACAGAACTGGCCCGGTGAAATAAGACAACTTTCCAGTTTTCTGGAGCGTACGGTCCTTCTGTCAACAAAATGCATACTGAAAATGCGGGATATTCATTTGTTATTAAAGGGTGATTCGGAGGCATTTCTACAGATTGATCAAAATCGCAACGAACGTCAGGAAGTTCGCAGTAATCCGTCGATACGACCGTATGAATCCGTTCTGTCACATTCAAAAGAGGAAATCTTAAATGCGTTGAAGATAAATAGAGGAAATAAATCAAGAGCAGCAAAAATGCTTGGAATAACCTACCGGCAAATATGCTACAGAATAAAAAAACTTTCTATATCATAGCGTATACTAGGGTATGTCGTTAGTTGAGGCGGATGATGGTGGCTGCGAGCGGTGCGACGGAGAGAAGTCTTGATGCCGTTGGACGGTTCTATCAATAGCCTTGGTATCGTTTATTGAAGCCTGAACAAACGCCTTCGCCCCTGCTTTGAGAGTTTGATGGAGCGCGTTCTGTGCTAAAGGTCAGTCTTTCCGCCTGTCATATCTTGGGCTATACGGCTTGGATGCGGGCGAGGAAGAGCAGACGCCTAATATTGTTGACGAGATTGGCGAGGCCGGTCTTCATTCCAGTGTGGCGAATGGCGAGATCCACGGCTGGCATTGCTCCATCGGCATGCGGTTTTGTCTTGGTGAAATGCAGCGTCCAACGTGCATCCCCGTTCTTGTACCACAATTTTGCGGACTTCTTCTTCCAGTCTTCCGGGCCTTTAGCAGCCTTGAGGTTAGCCTTCTCCGTCATGGTATTACGCTGCCGTGGGGCTTGCCAGACCCAGTCTCAGGAAGCGCATGAAGGACAGCCGGTCATGGATAAGATATTCGGTCCGTTCATCGGACAGTCTGTCGGTCGTCTAGATTACCAGAACCCTGAACATCAGCATGGGGTCAAACGGTGGCCTGCTGCCTTTGCTGCCATCCAAATCCGACAGAATCTTGTCCAGATCCAGCCGGAAGACTTCAAAATCCACGGTTCGGGAAAAAGCCTCAAGCTGGTCGCCTAACCCGCTCCGGCGCGCCAGACGATACTCAACATCAAAGAAACCGGACTGCCCGATCTCAATCCCTCCCGAAAACGTCACGAGAGAATGGAATCACGGCTTAAACATCAGAGAGAGGGGTTTTTAGAACCGTCGAGGGCCACCTGATCTCCTCGTTGACGCAGTGCGGCATCACCCGTAAAAGGCCGCGTTCTGAACCCGCGAAGCCCGATTAGGCGCAATCATACTCAGCGCCGGAGGCGCCGCTTGACCATGTCCATGACTTTCGACGATCTCTCACTGGCACCGGCCCTGCTCCGCGCACTGACCGAGGCAGGGTATGCTCATCCTACGCCCATTCAGGCTCAGTCAATCCCGATGCTTCTGGAGGGCCGCGACCTGCTGGGTATGGCTCAGACCGGCACGGGCAAGACCGCTTCCTTCGCGCTGCCACTGCTGCATCGCCTTGCTGCATCTCCCCGTTCGGCACCCAAGGGCGGTGCACGTGTGCTGGTCCTCGCACCCACGCGCGAACTAGTCTCTCAGATCGCCGATGGCTTCGAAAGCTTTGCGCGGCATCTGCACCCCCAGCCCCGGGTGATGACGATCTTCGGTGGTGTCAGTCAGTTCCATCAGGTCAATGCGCTCAAGGATGGTGTGGACATCATCGTGGCCGCGCCGGGGCGTTTGCTGGATCTGAT
Source organism: Acetobacter conturbans (assembly GCF_011516755.1). Classification (GTDB taxonomy): domain Bacteria; phylum Pseudomonadota; class Alphaproteobacteria; order Acetobacterales; family Acetobacteraceae; genus Acetobacter; species Acetobacter conturbans. Next base: position 67,677 of record NZ_WOSY01000013.1, read on the forward strand.
CGACCAGGGCCTGTGCGATCTATCCCAGCTTGAAGCACTCGTGCTGGATGAGGCTGACCAGATGCTCGATATGGGCTTCGCGAAGCCGATTGAACGCATCGTCGCGACGTTGCCGCAGGATCGGCATACAGTGCTGTTTTCCGCAACGATGCCGAAATCCATCGCTGCGCTGGTCGAGAGCCTCCTGCGCGATCCGGCGAAGGTCGAAATCGCCCCGCCTTCGACCACCGTCGACCGGATTGAGCAGTCGGTCATGTTCCTAGATGCAGCCGACAAGAAAGCAGCCCTGCTGGCACAGTTGCAGACGCCGGGGATCGGTCAGGCCGTCGTCTTCACGTTACAGAAGAACATTGCCAACGAAGTCTGCGCCTTCCTCACCGAAGCGGGCATCACGGCCGAAGCCCTGCATGGCAACAGGTCACAGGGCCAGCGGGAGCGGGCGTTGAACGCCTTCCGTGAAGGAAGCGTGCAGGTGCTGGTCGCAACGGATATCGCAGCGCGTGGTATCGACGTTGACACGGTAACGCATGTTTTCAACCATGACCTGCCGAGCCTGCCGGAAAGTTATGTCCACCGCATCGGCCGTACCGGTCGCGCAGGGCGCAGCGGTTTCGCCATCACGCTCTGCGATGCCGAGCAGCGGGCCTGGCTGCACGACGTGGAGCGGGAAATCGGCCGCACCCTGAATGTTCATGCAGATCACGAGTGGCATTCGGAAGAGGCGCGGAACTCGACCATGCGCGCACCTGTGCTGGGTGGTGGGCCCGCCAAGAAAATCAAGCCGCCGAAAGTACGCGAGCGCAAAGTGTGGACCGAGGAAGAAAAGCTCGCCGCGCGGGCAGCAGCCAAGGCGGCCCAAGAGGAAGCCTGAGCCGGACAGGTCGGAGGCACGACCGGTCTTGTCGTGCCTCTCATGTGGTGGATGGCCATGAAAGTTCCGTCAGATCGGGCCCTCGACCCTGCTTATACCTGCTCGTAAGACCACGAGTATTTCGGCGAGGGTATCATAGGTGGCCTGTTTGGCCTTTTCTGTTTTGCACCCGGATAAAGGCCGCATGTTCACGCGCCTGAGCAATTCAGGGACAGGATTTTCCAAAAACCTTTCGGGACACGCGAAAGAGCGTCTCCCGAAGCCACCGGTGCACGGGGTCCATGTCCCGTCGTGGGTGCCATGCCTGAAAAGCTTCGACGCTGGGAAGGGAAAGCGGAAATTCGAACGCTGTAAGGCCCAGGGCGTCGCGTGAGATATGGTCGATCACGATCCCCGGCAGCGGCAGAATAAGGTCCGTATCCTTCATGCTTTCTATCATGGAATGATAGTTCGGAACCACCATCGCGATTTTGCGTGTCAGACCATGCTGGCTTCGTAACATCCAGTCGATCGGACCTTGGGCAAGGCCACGTCGCGACACACTGATATAATCGTAACGCACCATATTTTCGGGTGTAATCGGTTCGGCAAGGATCGGGTGGCCTTTGCGGACAAGGCCCTGCATATGGTCCCGCAAGAGGGTTTGTCGCCGGATTTCGGGCTTCATTAGTTCGGTGGCCCCGATATAGAGGTCAACGCTTCCATCTCGAAGCGGATCGGAGGCCGCCGCCTCGATCTCCGGAGCCCAGATCACCTCGCACCCGGGACATTCCTTCTTGAGCGCCTGTAGTAAGGGAAGGGCCAGCGAAGCGACAACGAGGTCGTTGGCGCGGATCGTGAAGGTCGGCGTCATGTTGACCAGATTGGCCAGAGCGCGTGTTTCGATGAGAGCGTCCGCCTCGCGGATCAGTTCCTGAACGCGCCCCACAATCCCGACGGCAAAAGCAGAGGCACTCATCCGCCTTCCCGACTGGACAAGAATTGGATCGGCAAAAGTTTTGCGCAGCTTGGCCAGCTTACGGCTCATGGCGGGCTCGCTGACCTTCAGGCGACGGGCCGCGAGGGAAACGCTTTCCTCCTCGATCAGCACATGCAGGTAACGCAGAAGATCGAGATCGTAGCCTTTCATCCTTCCACGAATAGACGTTGCCTGATGCAATCACCAGAAATTTCTCTTCCGCAAATCGAAGTCGTTGTCTGCTGGAAATAGGGGTTGTCCACCTCTTCCGCGTCAGGATGATGTCGCGCCATGAACAACGTCGCTTCTGCACCCGTGGCTGGCGAGCCCGTCATCCACGCCTCGCCGCCGCGACCTTCGTATATTCCGGCCTTCGGGTTGCGGACGGTCATCGGCTGCCTTGGCATGCTGCTGGCCGTGCATGTTGCCGGCTTCAACGAGCATGTCACGGAAATCGGACTGACCGATATCCGTGGTGCGATGCACATTGGTCACGATGAAGGCACGTGGCTGGTCGCCATCTACGAGGCTTTCAATATCGCGGCAATGGCGTTCACGCCGTGGTTCTACATGACGTTTTCCATTTATCGCTTTTCCATTTTCATGACGGCGATCATGGCCTTGCTGGCGATTCCGGCACCGTTCATGCCGGATGTGACGTCCCTGTGCATTCTGCGCGGCTTTCAGGGGCTCGCGGCTGGTTGCCTGCCGCCTGTTCTGATGACTGTCATGTTGAAATACCTGCCGCCTCCGATCCGGGTTTTCGGCATCGGTGGTTATGCCATGAGTGCGACGTTCGGCCCCAATCTTGGTCTGCCGCTGGAAGCATTCTGGTTCGAACATGCCGGCTGGCACTGGCTCTATTGGGAAATCATTCCGCTCGCCATGCTGTCGATCGGCCTGATGGCTTATGGACTGCCGCGAGACCCCATGCATTTCGAGCGCTTCGAAAAGTTCAACTGGCTCGGCCTGATCGTGGGGGTGCCCGCGATCTGCTCGCTGGTCATCGTGCTGTATCAGGGCGACCGGCTGGACTGGTTCCGTTCGCCGGTCATTACAGACCTGACCCTGTGGGGCGGGGCCGCATTCGTGGTGTTCGTCATCAACGAGGCGTTTCACCCCAGCCCGTATTTTCGCATCCAGTACTGGCGATCCCGCAACATTCAGGCAGCACTGGTCTCGCTTGTAGGTATTCTCGCGATCTGCGCCCTGATGAGCGACATTCCGGCGACCTACCTGCAAGGCGTGCGTGGCTATCGGCCCATTCAGGCGGCACCGGTCTCTCTGGTGGTTGCGCTGCCGCAGCTTCTCATGCTTCCGCTGATCGCGGCCCTCTGCAATAGCCGGAAGGTGGACTGCCGCTATGTGCTGGCGGGTGGAATGCTCTGTCTGGCCGCTGCCGCCTGGTTGGGCACATGGCTTACCTCCGACTGGGTGCGCGACAATTTCTATCCGATCCAGATCCTGCAAATTTTCGGGCAGCCGATGACCGTCATCCCGACACTCATGCTGGCCACGCTGGCCATGGGGCCGGCGGATGGTCCCTTCATTTCCGGTATGGTGAACATGCTCAAGGGACTGGCCAATGCCGTGGCTTTCGCGCTGTTTTCCACTCTCAGCCGTCGTCGCGAGCAGTATCATTCCACCATGCTGCTCGATCATCATGGTACACATGGCCTCGCCTTGCAGGGGATGGGCGACCCGATCAGCCAGCAGCTTTCCGGCACGTCGCCCGACAGCGCCCATGTCGCGCGTAATTCGCTTCAGGTCTTCCATACCTATGTGCATGAACAGTCGCTCGTACTGGCGCTGAACGACATCTATTACGTGCTGATCTGGGTCTGTGTCGGCTACGCCGCGCTCAATCTCATCCTGCCGCACCGCGTCTATCCACCACGGGCGCCTGCCCCGAATACTCCAGCCCGCTAACCCGGAATCACGGATCATGATTTACAAGAAACCACTGCTTTATGCCGGATGTGCTGCGGGCGTGCTTGCGCTCGTTGCCTGGGGGGGCACTCACCTGATCAATGGCGATGTCGTCAACCAGTACACGAACGATGCTTATATCACAGCCGATTTCCCCACGGTGGCCCCAAAGGTGGCGGGACGTGTCGATCGAGTGATTGCGCAGGACAATCAGGCAGTGCGTGCCGGAGAAGAGCTTGCCCATATCGAGGACGATGATTATCGGGCCGCTCTTCTCGTGGCGAAGGGCAATGTGCTGGCCGCCGAAGGTGATGTCGCCAATCTGGACGGGGAACTGGCCCGGCAGGATTCCGTGATTGCGGGGACGCGAGCGGCTGTGCAGGCGGATGAGGCCAGTCTGCTCTTTGCCCGGCAGAATGCGGTTCGTTATCGTAATCTGTCCTCGGGAGGTGCGGGCACGATCGAACAGAAACAGGCTTCTGACGCGCATGAAAGGGAAGCCGAAGCTGCCATCGCCCGCGATAGGGCGGGTGTGGATGCTGCAATCCGTCAGGTCGCGGTGCTCAAGGGGCAGTCTGAACGTGCACGCGGTCTCCTGCTGCGCGCGCAGGGGGATGAAAAGCAGGCTGAACTGAATCTCTCCTACTGCACGATCCCTGCTCCGATTGACGGCGTCGTGGGTGAGCGCGGCGTGCGCGTGGGTAATTACGTGCATCCCGGCACAGGGATTCTCGCAGTGGTTCCGACACACGAAGCTTATGTGCTCGCCAACTTTCAGGAAACGCAGCTGACCAGTGTTCAGACGGGACAGCGCGCGACCATCTGGGTCGATACGTTTCCCGGTCATCCCCTGCAGGCGCATGTGGACTCGCTGGCGCCCGCGACAGGTGTGGCGTTTGCCCCCATCCAGCCGGACAACGCAACCGGCAATTTCACCAAGGTTGTCCAGCGTATTCCAGTCAAGATCACTTTGGATCCCGGTCAGTCTCTGGCCGGGAAAATACGTGTCGGCATGTCGGTCGAAGCTAATATCGATACTTCTTCAAAGCCTGAAGGCGCCCATGCCAATGACACCCGTTATATCTGGCAGTAACGCCATGAGACGTCTTCTCCTTTCGGGTTTTTCCTGCTTGGCACTCGCAGGCTGCGCCGTCGGGCCTGATTTCCACAAGCCTCAGGTCAAGGCGCCGTCCACATGGCGATCCACCCAGCCTCCTGCGGAGAGCCGCGTTACAACCGCGACGGTGGATCCGGCGTGGTGGAAGCTGTTCAATGATCCGGAACTTACCCGTCTCGAGACTGAGGTCGCATCCTCCAGTCTTGACCTGAAAGTCGCAGGTTTGCGTCTGATGCAAAGTCAGGCGGAGCGGCGGATCGCGAGTGCCGCCCAGATGCCGCATATGGAAGCCAATGCGTCTTACGCCCGTGAGCGCGCCAGCACGAATGGTGTGCTGGGGCTGCTGGGGACGATGGAACAGCAGATGGCCGGGTCCGTGGCATCGGGAACCCAGGGATTTGGGCCGACAGCGTTGCCGGGAAGCGTCGGCAACCCGTCATTCAATCTCCCGCAGTATGGCATGAACGCGTCTTGGGAAGTTGATTTCTGGGGGCACGTTCGTCGGCAGGTGGAAGCCGCGACGGCGGCGGTGCATGCGAGCGAGGAAATGCGCCGTGACACGCTCGTCTCCCTGATGGCGGAGACCGCGCAGGATTATATTGATCTGCGCGCGACCCAGACCCAGCTTGGCATTCTTGAGCATAATATCCAAATTGCGCGGAACAGCGTCAATCTGACCACGCTGCGTTTCCAGCAGGGTGCCGCAACGCGCCTTGATGTGGCCGAAGCGACGGGTCAGTTGCACACGTTCAATGCGCGCCTCGCACCACTTGAGGCTCAGGTCACGCATTTGCTGAATGCCCTGAGTTTTCTCGTGGCGCGCGAGCCCGGTGCTTTGGATGCCGAACTTGGAAAGCCGCGCGAGATTCCGGTGGCTCCTGCAACGGTTCCCCTCGGGCTTCCCTCCGAACTGGCCGAACGTCGTCCCGATATCAGAATGGCCGCCGATCGCCTCCATGCGGCAACGGCGAGCATTGGCGTTGCAATCGCGGATTTCTTTCCGCGCGTCACCCTGTCCGGGAGCCTCGATATTCAGGCCCTGCAGTTCAGTGGTCTGGGCTCCTGGGCTTCCCGCCAGTATGGTTTCGGGCCAACGGCGACCCTGCCGATTTTCGAGGGGGGACGTCTGACGGGGCAACTGCATCTTCGCAAGTCACAGCAGCAGGAAGCTGCGACGATGTTCCAGCGGACTGTCCTGAAGGCGTGGCAGGAGATTGACGACGCGATGGCTGATTTCACAGCCGCGCAGAGACGGCATGATGAACTGTCCGAAGCCGTGCACGAAAATGAAATCGCCGTGGAGACGGCGAAGATGCAATATGTTCAGGGATCTTCAGACTTTCTGAATGTTCTCACTTTGCAGAACGCGCTGCTGTCATCCCAGAGCGCGCTTGTGGATGCGACAGCGCATGTCTCGGTGGCGGTCACCAATCTCTATCGTGCCGTCGGGGGAGGATGGCAGGATTTTTATCCGGACACCCGCCATGACCGAAAGCATACGTGAGGACGAGACATGATGATGATCCGACGTTCGGACACGCTGGGCGTTGCACATTCTGGCGGTCTGACCGTTCGGTGCCATTTTGCTTTTGCTGACTATAAGGATCCGATCCAGACACATGCAGGATGCCTGCGTGTCCTCAATCTAGTCACACTCCCTCCGGCGAAGTGTTACGAGATCGGCCCCGAAGCCGGGATCGATATACTCACCTGGATGCAATCCGGAACATTGGTTGCGGAAATCGATGGTTTTGAGAAAGAAGATGTGAGCGCGGGCGGCCTGCACCTGATGAGTACGGGTGCAGGCTGTAAGACGCTTCAGTGGACTGCGGGGCGTGCAGGCGCATCCTTTATTCAGTTCTGGTTACTCCCCGACATCGAGGGGACGCTGCCTGCGCAGGAAAGCCGAAGTGCGTTCCCACAACTCGAAGACGGAAGCTTCAGGATTATCGCGTCCGGCTTTCCGGAAGATGATCCGGAAGAAGTGGAAAGCGTCAGGGATGGCGCGCCGGTCACGCTCTGTGCGCGGGCGCGCCTACTGCATGCCGAGCTTCCTACGGGCGAAGGGGCAGCCTACCGTACCACGGATGGTCGCGCTCTTTATCTGCTTGTGGTGTCGGGTGCCGTTCGTATCGGCACAGACGTCCTCGACAGCGGTGATGCCATGTCTCTGACTGATGTGACCCAGATGACCGTCATTGCGGTAGCCTCGGCGGTGGTGCTTCTGGCCGACGTGGCGGCGTGAATCCTCCCCATGTGTGGACGTGGTAATGCGGTCCATAAGGAGGAATTGGTCGAGAGCCCTTTTGGAAAGTGCTGTTCCGGACCGGAAGCCCCCGTGTGGCGCAGAGGTGAAATATGAAACCGGTCGGGAACAGCCAATCTGACACTTAACGGCCTTGCGGAAAGCTTGCGTTTGAAGGCGAACAGCACTTTCCAAAAGGGCTCTAAGAACTTAATTTTTCCAACTTAACCCGGTTTTCAAAGTCGAGTTCGTAGAGGCTGTTTCAAAAGTTCTCTGCTGAGCGCGACCGGTGTCGGTTTTTGAGCACTGAAGCGAAACAGTCATGCTGGCCGTGAGTATCGGATCGCACCAGAGAGCTTTTGAAACAGCCCCTTAAGCGTCAACGGAAAACCTCCCAAAGCAACTGACAGACTGCTTCGGGATTTTGTCAATCATAGTCGGAAACAGGTGTTGGAGAGGCATCGGTCGTCCGGTCCCGAAATCAGATCGTCAATTTTGTAGGGCAGGAAGGCCGTGTTTCATCGGGTAACGCGTACAGACCTGTCGGTTGCGCCGTCATCGTCCCGCTCGTCTTTCCTCTATTCTTGCCGGATTTCCGGTTAATTCCGGTCGATCTATAAAATCCTGTGACAGAAAATCTATTTTGTAAGATGTGCTGTGCTGAGTGTGCGCTGGAAAAGTGTCTGAAGCGCTGCTGATACGTTATCGTTTGTCGTCACTTCGTAAAACAGTCCGGGAGAGGCGCAGGCTTCCAGCGCCTCTCCGATCGTGTCGGTTGGCGACAGGAATGGCATGACATTTGCCACTGACCACGCATCGCTTTGCAGATCATCCGGGATATACTGAGTATAGAGGATGGCAATCCGAATATTGCGGTTTGTTTTCAGGTCCTCACACAAGGCGGAGGGAATGACCCCCAGTGTTCGCTTGCCTGAGGCGTTTTCATCACGCATTCCATCCGTCAGGAGAAACAGGACGGCCTGAGGTGTATCTCCCTCATTGTTTGTGCCACCGCCGGATGTGGCAGGAAGACTGTCATTCTCGCCCTCGAACGCCTGCGTGAAATTTGTGTCCATGTCCGAGTCTGCTGTTCCGCATATACGGTGATTGTTTGTGCAGACTGGCAGAAGGGTGATCTGGCTGGCAGCCTGATTCAGCGTGGTCGTGTCACTGGTTACGGATGAAAAAGACCTGAATCCATAATCAAAAGTCGAGATGGCCATCCGGTAGGCCGCAGCATTCTGACCTCCGCTTTCGCTCACTGTGGTGATGAGGTCGCTGACGGCGGACTGGATGACATCCAGCCGGAGTGTAATGCCGAGATTTACCGCGACCTGATAGTTGTCGAGATACTTGCCCGTGGAAGGATTGAGAGTCGTATGACCGGGGCTGGTGGAAGACGTGCTCGTCTGATGACAGGCAAATGCGCAGCCAGCCCCGCTGTCCTGCCCCTGCGTGGCGCTGAGCATCGCATTCATGCCGTCGGACGTGGCGGGAAAAGCCATTGATGGCGATGTATCCACCATGACGTAAAAATCAATATTCGCCGCCACGGAGCCGGTGGCCTGACTCGTTCCACTCACCGTTATGGTCGGAATCCCGACAAGGCGACCCATTATTGTGGGCACACTGGCTGTCCATGTGAGTGTCACCACACGTTTCGTCGTCGCCGTGCTGCTATCCGTTGTGGCGACGGTCGCCGACGTTGACTGGATGGTGACCCCGTCGATCGGTTGTGCGGTGGCGGCAAAGGTTCCCTCTGTATCGCTCACGGCCTGCTGTTCGCTTGCGGTGATCCGGCCTGGACTCACCGCCATGAGCGTCGCGGCGTCCGCAAGACCCTCCAGCTGGTTCTGTTTCTGAACGGACCGTCCGTAGTCCACACCGATGGCAACGGCGATAAGACACGGCAAAACCGAGAGGGCTACCAGAATGGCGACGCCTGCATCTCGATCTCGTATAATGGAGCGTCTGGATGTCATGGGTGACACGCAACGATCATTGGGAATTCGGCTACTCCGGAACTGGAACAACACGGCAGCCGAACAGGCATGTGCGGTGTTCACTTTCATGGGTCATAGGGTGTCGCGCGTTTTCCGGAGTGAGGATTGGCCGCGCGCAGTTGAAAGTGTGATCTGTTCCGTCGCCATTATCAGATCGTTGTTAAGGTTAGATTAACGGCCTGCCCGGAACCCTGCTCTGGTTCGGTTCAAACTGAGGCAACGCGCTCCGGCGTCAGGGTCAGGACGGAGTGAAAATGACGCCGCAAACATAGGGTTGCTGTGCGCTCAGCTCCACTCCAGACGGGCCATGCTCAAGGATAGGCAGGGGCAAGATCAGGGGGGGCGGGGAGGGATAACTAATCCTAATCGGGAACAGCCGTATCACTCTCTGCGGGATCGCTGCGACCTGCGTGGGGGCAACGCGAAAAATGCCACCAGCGCTGATATCAGTCCCGATGCCGCTCCAATGCCGAGCGCCCAGCGTGGCCCGAATGTATCCGCCACCCAGCCCACAATTGGCGCTCCGAGCGGTGTGCCGCCCAATGCAACGCCGACACGCAGCGCCATCACGCGCCCGCGCATCTCGGGGGGCGTGGAAAGCTGGATCAGACTGTTCGTCGTGTTGGTGAAGGTCAGTACCGCCACGCCGATGACGACAAGGGCGGCGGCAAAGAACCAGTAGCTCGGTGCGACGGCGGCCATTATGCAGCCAAATCCGAAAACAGCCGCGCCACTCAGCAGCAGGTCGAAGCGCGGTTTTTCGCGGCCAGCCCCGAGAAATGCCCCTGTCATCGTGCCGACCGCCATGATGGACGACAGAAGGCCATAGCCCCGCGCATCAGTATGAAAGACGGTGACTGCCATGGTCGAGATGAAGATCGGGAAATTCAGCCCGAACGTTCCGATCAGAAACAGCATGATCAGGATCGACCTGAGATCCGCTCGCCCCCATGCGTAGCGGAACCCTTCGGTAAAGCTGCCCTTTGTCCGCTGTGCCCGTGCGTTCGGATGAAGGGAGCCGGTCCGCAATGAAGCAAGGGAAAGCAGCACCGCCATGAAGGAAGCGCCATTGATCAGAAAAGCCCATCCTGTGCCGATTGCGGCAATCACCAGACCGGCGACAGCGGGGCCGATCATGCGCGCGGCGTTGAACGAGGTGGAGTTGAGCGCAACCGCGTTGTGCAGATCTTTGTCTCCAACCAGCTCCGCCACGAAGGTCTGGCGAACAGGCGCATCGAAGGCTGCGGCGCTCCCGAACAGAAAGGCAAAGATGCACACCTCCCAGAGCCGGACGATGCCGGTGACCGTCAGGATGCCCAGCGCCAGAGCCAGCATGCCCATTGCTGCCTGTGTGATCATCAGCAGCCGGCGCTGGTTGAAATGATCAGCGGCGAAACCGGTCCACGGCAGCAGGAGCATTTGCGGACCGAACTGCAGGGCCATGACCAGCCCGACGGCGGAGGCGTCATGATGTGTGAGTTGGGTCAGGACCAGCCAGTCCTGAGCGGTGCGCTGTACCCACGTGCCGACATTGGAGACGAAAGCACCCCCGGCCCAGATCCGATAGTTGGTGTTTCGGAGCGCCCGGAAGATGTCTGGGATGCGCCGGGGCTTCACATCCGGTCCGGGGTGTTGCCGCCGTTGAATCGGCCGAAATGCCTGCCTGCAAAAAGAGAGATAAGAAGAAATCCCGCCCCGAGCGCTGCCGCGTTACTCGTATCCGTGAGCGTAAAACTGCCCACCTGACAGACGAGCGTGTAGCCAATGAGGAGGTTGAGGAAGCCCCACAGCACATTGACGGTCGATGACGACAGTCCCTGTCCCGGCGGCGAGGCGAACGGGCTCTGGAACGGTCTGCCCATCATGCCGCTGACGAGATGAGGGACAGCGTTCGCCAGAAAAATGCCGCCGAAAAAGTAGGAGAGGAGAAAGAGCCAGAGCATGTCAGGCGGCACCCCTTGATGGCAGAAGGGTGATGATGTCCGCGCTCATGCCGGTCTCCCCGAGGCGGGGAAAGACGTGGCGGACACTGTAATCATGTGCGTCAGGACGGGGATCGGTCATAGCATCGACTGCGAGCGTGACGTTGAAACCTGCTTCATAGGCTTGCCGTGCCGTCGCCTCGACGCCGGTGCCGGTCGCCACGCCGGTGATCACGACCTGCGTGACGCCTCGTGCCTTCAGTCGTGCTTCCAGATCAGTGCTGGCGAAGGCTCCCCATGTCCGCTTCGTGACGATGATGTCGCCGGGTTGCGGGTCCAGCTCGGGGATGAAATCGGTGAAGTCTTCGGGGAAATCACCGCTGATGCGTGAAGCCGTTTCCGTGCGTCCCGGCGCGCGCCCGGCCACGTTGACGAGCACGACGGGGAGTGCCCTTTCACGAAAGGTCCTGATGAGGAGGTTGCAGGTCGTTTCCACGACACCTCTGACGGTCTCTGTAGGCGGCGACTCAACTATGCCTTTCTGCAAGTCGACGACGATGAGGGCCGTATTGGGGTCGATCATAGTCAGTGCCATGAGAATTCCTTTCGAAGCTGGCGACCGGGCGGAACGAACCAGCAGGCTCAGATCATTCTTCGACAAGTCGCCTGAGCAGTGCGACGGCCGTGGCGATTTGCTCTTGTTCCTGCGGGGAAAATCGCGACTGGAGCGCGCGCGTCAGCCAGTCCTGACGCGCGGCGCGTCCGTCCGCGACCTGCTTGCGGCAGGTTTCCGTCAGTGACAGCAACGTCTGCCGCCCGTCCGTGGGGTCTGGCTCACCTCTCACTAACGCGGCCTGTGTCAGCGCAGCGATAATAGGCGCCATCGATTGCGGACGCATGCCTTGCGTTCGAGCCAGATTCGATGTCGTTGCAGGACCATCCTTTTCCAGTTGCAGCAGCACGGAAACCTGGGACGGTGTCAGATCGCTCCCATGCGTTTGCTCGCGCAGGCGGCGCTTCAGCTTGCCCAGAGTGGTGCGCAGATCCTGTGCGAGACCTGAAGCAAGGGGAGGGGACGGATCGTTTGATGCGGCAGCCATGATGCGTTGCCTATCATATGACAAGTCTACCTGAAAAGATAAACTGTTCAGGTAGACTGTTTTTCTGCATGGCGGCAGAAACACGTCATCGGGGATTGCCTCCCGTTTTCGTCGGGGTGGGGAGTGTATTGAAGAAATTGAGGGACAGACGCCTTTTGGTGGCCCCTTGAATCTGAGGGTGTCTCGTTTAGGACCCGCAGTGCGGTTTCGTAATCGCAGTGTGATATTATAGAGTAAGGAAAAGCGGATGAATAAATTTCAGGCCTTTCTCGTGGCAGGTGTGCTGATGGTTTCAGCAGTCCCCGCCATGGCGGCTGATTCCGATTCCTGCACTTCCGGACTGTGTCAGACGGCTGACAAAAGCTGGAAGACTGTGCGCAATGGCACTGTCGATGCCGCGCATGACACAAAAAACTGGGGCAGCAAGACGGGCACGAAAGTAGGCCACTGGGGCAGCAAGACAGGGAAGAATATTGGACGCTGGGGGAAAAACACCACGCATACAGTTGGAAAATGGGGATCGAACACTGCGAAAGACACGAAGAATTTCGTCGTCGGTCAGTGAGTCTTCTGAACGAAATATGTTGCTGAAAATGACCGGATGGCCAGCGGGAATGGAAGACTGATTATGGAAGACCTGAAGAACGAGCGGGAACATCACGATCCCTTCTCCCGTGAAGCCCTCCGGCTCGGTCGCAGCTTTCGGGAGATGAACCTCTACGAGAGTTTCGAGCTGCTGATCATGCTGATTCTGACGGCTCTGATCATGGTCATCACGGCTGTCGCAACGTGGAACCTGACCCGAGAGGTCTGGGGGCTGGTATGGTTTGGTCAGATCAATGCGAATAACGCGCCCGCGTTCCAGAGTGTTTTCGGCAATATCTTTACGGTCATCATCGCTCTCGAATTCAAGAGTTCCCTGCGGATCAGCCTCACTCACAACAGGGATGTGGTGCGCGTCCGGACCATCGTCCTGATTGCCCTACTGGCAGTGTCTCGCAAGTTCATCATTCTTGATCTCAACGAGGTCAAGCCGGTGGAGATGATGGCCTTTTCTGCGGCCGTTCTGGCGCTGGGTGTTGTCTACTGGCTGATTCGTGAACAGGACAGTCGTGTGGCGGCCAAGGCGGCGGAGATCGCATCAGCCGAAAGAGTGTCGCATGATGACCGCCCCCGCCAGTGAGGATCAGACAGTGAGAGAAGCCGCATAAAGTCGGTTCTGTCCCCTCGGGTTTTCAGTTGTCGTGGACGCCAAGCGCCCGCAGAAGTGTTCCTCTCAGCCGTTCAAACTGGGGATCGGCATGGCGGCGGGGTCTGGGCAGGGAAATCGGCAGATCAAGGCTGATGCGCCCTTCTTCCAGAACGACAGCGCGGTCAGCCAGTAACAGGGCTTCGTCGACATCGTGGGTGACCAGCAGGACGGCGCTGCGGTGCCGCTGCCAGAGATCGGAAACAAGGGTCTGCATGCGCAGTCGGGTCAGCGCATCCAGTGCCGCGAAAGGTTCGTCCAGCATCAGAAAAAGCGGCTCCCTCACGAGTGCCCGCGCCAGAGCGGCGCGCTGGGATTCTCCGCCGGACAAGGTGAGGGGCCACGCATCCAGACGGTGGCTGAGACCGACCTCTTCCAGAACGCGCAGCGCGTGTTCGCGTGTGGCGTCGGGCTGACCCAGCACGATGTTCTTCCATACCCGCTTCCAGGGCAGAAGCCGACTTTCCTGAAAGACGACCGAGACATCTTTCGGTCGCGAGACAGAACCTTCCGTGACCGGGTCCAGCCCGGCAAGAGTGCGTAACAGGGTTGATTTCCCCGATCCGCTCCGCCCCAGAAGAGCGACGAACTCTCCCTCCCGGATGTCCAGATCAAGTCGGTCAAGGATGCGTGGACCATCACCAAACCGGCGGCTCAGCCCACGGATGCTGACTGCCGGCACGTCATGATCTGCCGTGTGCGGGCGCAGGGGCGTGACGACGTTCATCAGGTGCGGCCTCCCTGTCGCTGCGCCGGTTGCCAGATCAGCGCACGGTGCTCAAGGAAGCGGACGAACTGATCGGAGACGAGGCCGAACAGGCCATACACGGCCAGCCCGACGAAGATGATGTCGGTTCTCAGGAAATCCTGAGCATCCATCATCATGTGCCCGATCCCGTTGTCGGCGTTGACCTGTTCCGCGACAACCAGCATCAGCCATGAGATGCCAACGGCGAAGCGGATGCCGACGAGAAGATCCGGCAGCGCGCCGGGCAGGATGACATCGCGGATGGTCTGGAGGCGGGACAGGCGCAAGGTGCGGGCCATTTCCAGCAGCTTGGGATCAATGGACCGGATGCCCTTGTGCAGGTTCAGATAGACGGGAAACGTTGAACCCAGCGCAACGAGCAGGATTTTCGGGGCTTCTCCGATACCGAACCAGAGGATGAACAGGGGCACGAGGGCCAGAACCGGGAGTGTCCGGAGGATCTGAAGCGGGGCATCGACGATATCCTCGCCCAGTTTTGACAGGCCGGAGATCAGCGCCAGTATTGTGCCGGCAAGCAACGCGAGGGACAGTCCGGAGGCGGCGCGCAGAAGCGAGACCTCAAGATTGGTCATCAGGGAGCCGTCTTGCAGCAAACTCCAGCCGGTATGGGCAATCTGGAGGGGAGAGGCGACCAGACGGGTGGAGAGAAGGCCGAAAGAGCAGGCGGCCTGCCAGGTGAGCAGCGCGATCAGGGGAGAAAGATAGCGCGAGAGGCTGGGTAGCCAGCGTGGCAGCGAGAACCTGGTCGGGTTTGGGCGGGGGAGGGTCGCATCCGTCTCTGCACTGTCGGATCGCAGGAGTGGTTGATGCTGGGTATGCAGGGTAGCGCCGGACATGGCCTCTGACTCCAGTGTTGTGGCTCTGGCTTTAGGCGACTATCCCTTAAATACGATGAAATGACGTATGAATTATATTTAGGCGATATATTTGTGCATATTTATTGAAATCAACGAGAAAAAGTCGTTCTTTATGGGGATGATTCATAAGATGATATGGGGCCGTCGGGCCGTCTGGATGTTCCTGGCACTTCTTGTCGCTCTGAGCGGAGGGAGCAGAACGGCGCGCGCCCAGGATGAACTCATCGTTGCTGACCAGAAGGGGCAGCAGAAGGCGATCATGGCGGCTTCCGGCGCTGACCGGAATATCCCCTATCATATTCACTGGGTGGAATTCGAAGCGGCGGCGCCCCTGCTTCAGGCTTTGGGGGCAGGCGCCGTGGATACCGGAATCGCCGGAGACGGGCCGTTCATGTTTGCGTGGGGAGCGGGCTTGCCTATCAAAGCGGCCTACGTGATCCCACCGAAAGCGGGTGGAAAAGCGACGGCCATCGTGGTCCCGGAAGGGTCTTCTATTGTTTCGCCAGCGCAGCTTTCGGGGCGTCGGGTCGCCACAGGCAGGGGGTCCATCGGGCATCTTCTGCTTCTGCGCCTTCTGGCGACAGGCGCTATTCCGGCTCCGGCTCCCAAAATCAGCTTTCTCTTGCCAGTTCAGGCAAAGGCGGCGCTTGATACCGGTCGTGTGGATGCGTGGGCGACGTGGGAGCCCTATGTCTCTCTTGAGGTGGTGACAGGCCATGGTCATATAATTGCCGATGCGGCTGGTCTGATGCCGAACAACAGTTTTTTTGTCGCGAATAATGATGCTCTTGTGAAAAAGCGTGAGCTGCTTGGTGATTTTTATCGCCGGATTGCGCAGGCTTATACATGGGGTATCCAGCATCCGACCGATTACGCAAGGATTCTTGCGCAACAGACCGGTATTCCGTTTAATGTTGCGACAGTGGTTGCGGAGAAGCTGATCGCAAGTCCTGTGGCCGTGACCCCTGAAGTTATTCAGGCGGAACAAACGGTGCTGGATACCTACCGTGCGGCCGGGCTGTTGACGACGACGGAGCCTCTGGCCGGGGCGTTCGAACCGCATTTCGCGGCGCCATGAAAAAATAAGTGAGATTTCGCCATGGACGGATCACCCACGATCGAGCGTCACGCTCCGGAAACCGAGATCATCGAACGACTGGTCAAGCGGTTCGCGGAACGGGCTGGGGAATACGACCGCCGTGGCGAGATCTGTCTCGATAATCTTGAAGAGCTGAGGGCTGCTGGGCTGCTGTCTCTCGCGGTGCCCCGTAAGAAGGGGGGTGAGGGAGCCGGGTTGCGTCGCATAACGGAGGTTGTCGCCCGTGTCGCCGAAGGTGACCCCTCCACTGCCCTGATTCTCGCCATGCAGTATCTGCAGACCGCCGGGATCGTCGCGTCCCGCACATGGTCTGATGAGGTGCGCGATGAGGTTCTGACCTCCATCGTAGAGTCCGGCGCGATCATCAATGCGCTTCGTGTTGAGCCGGAACTGGGGACGCCTTCCAGAGGCGGAGTTCCGGCAACGCGGGTGCGGCGCGTTGGGGATCGATGGCTTCTGTCCGGACGCAAGATTTTCTCGACTGGTTCCTCTGCGCTGCACTGGGGCGTGGTGTGGGGCGCGACCGAGGAGGAAGATCCGCGCATCGGGCAGATTCTTGTGCCGTTGAACCTGCCGGGAGTGCGGATCGAAAAAAGCTGGCACCAGCTTGGCATGCGGGCGACAGGCAGCGACACGATCGTTTTCGAGGATGTTGAGGTTCCGGAACGATATCTGATAGGCTTTATTGCGCAGTCAGCAGGTAACCCGGAAACGCCCGCACTGGCGATATGGCATACGGTTGTGGTCTCTGCTCTTTATGATGCGGTCGCGCGGGCCGCTCGCGACTGGCTCGTCACGTTTCTCGAGGCAAGGGTTCCCACAGCTCTGGGGCGTCCTCTTTCAAGCCTGCCACGTTTTCACGCGGTCATTGGGGAGATCGATGGCTTGCTGCTGACCAATCAGGCGTTGCTCGAACGGGGCCTGAGTCTGGAAGGAACGGAGAAGACCACTCTCTCTGAAGCCAGCCAGATCAAGCGTCTCATGACTGAAAACGCTATCGCTGCCGTGGCGCGGGCCGTGGAAGTGACGGGAAATCCGGGTCTCAATCAGAATAATCCGCTTGAGCGGCATTATCGAAATGTTCTGTGTGGGCGGATTCATACGCCGCAGGCGGACGTGGTGCTGGAGTCAGCGGGACGGCTCGCCTTTGAAAAGGCGCACGAGAGAAATTAATAAGCGTCTGTAAATAAACGTTTTATTTCGTGAGGAACAGGGTGGTTGGCGCACAGCTTGCGCCTTACATATTTTGAAAGCGAAATTGTTCCGGCAGCGGATTGCCTGATGCATAAGTTTATTTTATTTCGGTATCGTGATGAATGATGCTATCATTAATCATGTCGTATTCAGAGGTCGCTCCTCCTTGGATGTTTTGGAGAGCAAACGATGTGGGGTGGATGATAAGGTGTCGTGAAGGGTCTCTTGAAGCTTTCGAGATGTATTTATAAAAATTGAGAGATGTTCAAGAACAATTGCGATATTTTGTCCGCAATATGGCTTGTGATCTCGTGACTGTGCGTCATGATCTGCCGCAGATGATGGTGTGAGAAAGAAACTGTTCATGCAGTCTGGAGCCGAGAGTGCAGCACAGAGAGAAATCGCTGTCAGGGAGTTGTCTTTGTAATGCTTGACTATGCGCAGCAGCGCCGGAGGCCGGCGCAGCAGGCGGTTGGCATAGGTGGTGTAGCGGCCATAGCGGTGGCGCTTGGTGTGATTTACGTGACGTGGGTGGACAAGGAGCCTGCGCCTGTGAGCCACGCACCGATGAAGGCGGTTGTGATCCGCCCGGTGAAGCCGCCCCCGCCGCCGCCGCCACCCCCGCCGGAACTGACGTCACCGCCGCCGCCCTACATTCCGCCGCCGAAGGTGAAGATTCCGCCTCCGCCCAAGCCGGTGGTTCAGAAGGTGACGCACGAGCGTCCGCCCAAGCCGATGCCGCCGACGACGCGCCCGGCCGCGGCGCCGTCCTCCGCCCCGCCGGGTCCTCCGGTTCCGGATCATCTCGCCGGTTCGCGTCCCGTGAACCATGTCGAGCTGAACTACCCGGATGAAGCGCAGGATGAAGGGCGCGAGGGTCAGGTGACGGTGGTCTGTGACGTTGAGTCCACGGGCGTGACCAGCAACTGCTCGGTGAAGAGCGTCAGGGGAGGACAGGATTTCGCGCGTGCCGCGCTCGAATATGTCCGCAAGGCCCGGTATGCGCCGGCGACGTCGAACGGAGTTCCGGTCAAGGAGCTTCAGCACACTTATACGATCTCGTTCAGTCTGAATGACAACTGACCGAGTTCCACGCTTCAATCGCAACTGTCTGTTGATCTTCAAGGTTAAGGATACGAGAATGACCTGGCTCAAAGCCCGTTCGAGCATTACCGGCAAGGTTGTTGCGCCATTTCTGGCGGTTTTACTGAGCACTGCGGCACCTGTGACGGTATTTGCGCAGGATTCGGGTAGTTCGGCTGCGTCTGAGGCGCCTGCTTCTGCCCCGGTTGCGGCGCCTGACGCT
>NZ_WOSY01000014.1 GCF_011516755.1 Acetobacter conturbans
CCACCCACGTCACGTAAATCACACCAAGCGCCACCGCTATGGCCGCTACACCACCTATGCCAACCGCCTGCTGCGCCGGCCTCCGGCGCTGCTGCGCATAGTCAAGCATTAAGACAGCCCCTTCGTGCTATTCTGCAGGACGCAACCATTGCCTTTAAGCAATAATGCATTGGACAGAGACAATTTCACAAAACAGCACTTGCTACAGTGCGACATCCAACCGCAGGCGAGGAATCAACAGACGATATTGCACACCCACGGCCGAACCGCGCGCTTTTCTCAGTTCTCAAACAGGCTGCCTCTTCACCGACCATGATCAAATCCATATCGTTTACGAAGTACACCAGAGGCAACCCGCCTCTCGAAAAAACCTGATTTGTTCGTGCAAAACACAGAGGGAAAGCTTACATCTACTTTCCGGCACCCGCATAGTGAGAATTTCATGCATCCTCACTTAAACTTTACGGCAGAAAGTGATCACTGGCGTCCCCACATCCTTTCGGATGAGGATAAGCACGTCACATACGCACCGCATTCCGACGCCAACCAAAGCTTCATGCCAACAGCTTCCACTCACATTTCCCGTTACGAATCTCTTCGCATCACTGCCTTTCAACTAAACCATACGGAATCGTAACAATCAACACGCCGCTCAAAAAAACTCCGCGGGTGGACGTGTATTATTGTGCAATTATGGCACCTGCCCCACTCCGTTCCTCTGGAACAGAGATGACCGTAGCAGCACACCCGATAAAGGCTCTAAAAAAATTATTTATTTTCAAGAACTAACGCACAAGCACCTTACACCCAAAGCTGCTTTCACACATGTTTCTACTTGAAAAATAAGAAATAAAACTGTGCAGATCCGTGATCTACCTTTCCTGTCCGCATCACTTCCTTTTAAATCCGCACGAGAGAAATAATCAGGGCACTGGACTTTTATGGCTTATGCAAGGCGGTTTCTGCCCTCGGTGTCCCTCCTTTGCGCTTTCGAAGCCGCAGCGCGACACCAGAATTTCACAGCAGCCGCTCTGGAGTTGCATCTAACTCAAAGTGTCATAAGCCGACAGATCCGCCTGCTGGAAGAACAGCTGGGCGCTCCACTTTTCGTAAGAGAAAAACAGACCGTCCGACTGACCGTGGCAGGCGAAGCCTATGCCCGCGAGATCAGGGAGGCTCTCCGCAAGATTGCGACCGCTACTCTGGGCCTGCGCGCGGCGCCCGGTGGAGGCACCTTAAATCTCGCCGCTCCCCCAACGTTTGGAGGAATGTGGCTGGGTTCACGTCTTGGAGATTTTATAAAGAAGTATCCAGAGATCACGGTCAATCTCTTCACCCGAACCTCTTCTTTCGATTTTAGTACGGAAATCTTCGATGCGGCCGTGTGTTTCGGCATCCCCGACTGGCCGGGAACGGAGAGACAACTGATCGCCCGCGAGCGGACAATACCCGTCTGTGCTCCATCGCTCGCCAGTTCCTATGACTTCAGCGAAGCATCGGATCTTCTCAATGCCCCCCTTCTACATCTCGTCTCGCGCCCTAACGCATGGGAACGATGGTTCAACGGTCAGGGGGTAGATGCCCTGAATGTCCATGGAATGCTGTGCGACCAGTATTTCATAATCTTCCAGATTGCACTTACCGGAACCGGAATTGGTCTTCTGCCGGAAATCATGGTCCATGACGCCCTTGAATCCGGTAGCCTTGTCCAGATCGGCGATGCCCTCGATACGCAGGACGATGAGGCTTATTATCTTGTCTGGCCATGCCATCGGACTCATTACGGCCCGCTTGCCCATTTTCGGGCATGGCTGACAGAGTGGGAGGAGAGCGTTTCAAACACTCCCCTCCCCTCTTTCAGGAACCGACGTCGAACTTGACGCCCTGTGCGAGCGGCAGGGAAAGACCGTAATTGATCGTGTTGGTCTGACGGCGCATGTACCCTTTCCAGGCATCGGAACCGGATTCACGGCCTCCGCCCGTTTCTTTCTCGCCGCCGAATGCACCGCCGATTTCTGCACCAGACGTCCCGATATTCACATTCGCAATACCGCAATCTGACCCGGCAGCCGACAGATAGACCTCAACCTCTCTCAGATCGTTGCTGAAGAGAGACGAGGAAAGCCCCTGTGCAACGTTATTCTGCAGCGCAATCGCTTCCGCAGGCGTCTCATACTTCAGAACATACAGTATAGGAGCAAACGTTTCCTCAAGAACAGGACCCATCTGCGATGGCATCTCCACCAGCGCCGGGCGGACATAGAAAGACTCTTCGCCGTTCACCAGAACGCGCTCTCCTCCATGCACGGTGCCGCCAGCCTTTCTTGCGGCTTCAAGACTGCTTTGCATGGCAGTGAACGCCGCGCCATCGACCAGCGGCCCGACAAGCGACCCCTCTTCCAGAGGGTTGCCAATCTGAATGGCAGCATACACCTGACGGAGTCTGGGAATGAGCTGATCATAGACGGAACTATGCACAATGAGACGACGAAGCGTCGTGCATCGCTGACCAGCTGTTCCCATGGCGCCGAATGCAACCGCCCTGAGCGTCATCTCAAGGTCAGCGGACGGCGCGACAATGGAGGCGTTGTTGCCACCCAGTTCCAGAATGGACCGCCCAAAACGACGCGCGACGACTTCAGCAACGGCACGCCCCATCCGCGTAGAACCGGTCGCCGATACCACAGGAACTCTTTCGTCTTCTGAAAGAAGTTTTCCGATTTCCGCTTCACCGATGATCAGTTCGCTTAATCCTTCCGGCACCTCACCAAATTCTGCAATAGCCTTTTTGAAAAGTGCTATCGTCGCAAGAGCTGTCAGCGGCGTCTTTTCCGAAGGCTTCCACACGATGCTGTCGCCACAGATGAGGGCGAGCGCTGCATTCCACGACCAGACGGCAACAGGAAAATTGAACGCCGAAATAATCCCCACGACGCCAAGCGGATGCCACTGCTCCATGAGCCGATGCTCAGGCCGCTCGGACTGTATGACCTGCCCACAGAGCTGCCGCGACAGCCCGACCGCGAAGTCGCAGATATCGATCATTTCCTGAACTTCGCCCAGTCCTTCGGACGGAATTTTTCCGACTTCAAGAGAGACCAGACGACCAAGAAGATCCTTATTTTCCCGGAGCACATTACCAAGGAGACGCACGAGTTCACCGCGACGCGGTCCCGGAACCAGCCGCCATGTCCTGAAGGCCGTCGCGGCACGACCGATAGCGGCTGAGGCTTCCTCAGCACTCGTCACGCGGACACTGGCGACGATCTCTCCCGTGACCGGCGTTCTGACAGACAGTGTTCCGCCCTGATACAACTCCGCCGACACGCCCAGCGTTTCCATGATTGAAGTGACTTCGTCCCTGATGCTGGACATGGATTGTGATCCTTCCTGAAAAATCAGTGATAATTGTGAGAGATGCGTGCCCCGACGGCATGTACAAGCGTGGAGCCCAGTGAATACATCAGTTCCCGCTCACGACGAAAAAGAGGCGTTTCCAGAGCCGTGAACGGAAGGGGCATGTCGCCGTCAGATATTTCGCCACAAATATAGCGGGCAAGACAGCGCCCGAACACCGTCCCCGGAGAAATGCCACGCCCATTATAACCGCTGACAGCAATGGCCTGATCACCCAGCCGATGCAATCGCGGAACGGAATCAGATGTCATACCGATCATGCCATACCATGCCGATTCAAAACGGATATTCTGAAGCTGCGGGTAAATGCTGGTGAGGGAACGGCGTGCCCATGCTTCATGCACCTGTCGCTCGCAAGGCTGTCCCAGCGCACCGACACTCCCAATAATCAGGCGATTGCCCTTATCAAGCCGGAACGATGTCAGAACTTCCTTCGTATCCCAGCACCCCTGACGATCCGGCATGATTTCCGCTACTTCCGCATCCGAAAGAGGGCGGGTGGCGATATTGAAATAGGGGAGATGGATGAGTTCCTCACGAATCGCGGACCAGGGCGAAACGGTATAGGCATTGGTCGCCACCAGAAGCCATTTTGCAGTCACCGTGGCTTTGCTCGTTTGCAACCGCCAGAAACCATTCTCCCGCACCGCATTCGTCACGGCGGCATCACCATAGAGAGTCGCTCCGGCCAGTTGAGCGATGGACGCCAGTCCACGGGCATAGGACAGTGGCTGGATAATGCCCGCACGTTCGTCAAGCAGCGCTCCTCGATAGAGCTTGCTTCCTGTCTGCCTCCGCGTCTCTTCCGCATTCAGAAGGCGAACCGGAGCCCCAAGAGCCTGCCACTGCTTTTCACGATCCTGAAGTTCCTTCAGGCCGGCTTTGTCAGGCGCGCAGTGCAGGGTGCCAGTGGGTGTCGCCTCGCAGTCCAGTCCGTAATGACGCACCAGATCGAAGACAAGCTGAGGCCCTTCCCCCAGCATCGTAAGAATACGCTGCCCATGAATATTGCCAAGCGCGCCAATAACGTCCTTCGGCTTCATCCACAACCCGGCATTGACCAGACCGACATTCCGGCCCGAGCCGCCAAAACCGGGTTCATTCGCCTCCAGTACAGCAACATCGCGACCGGTGGAGGCAAGATAGAGCGCCGCTGACAGCCCGGTATATCCGGCTCCGATAACCGCGACATCCACACGCGAGTCATTTTCCAGGGACTGCATGGCAGGAGAAGGGATGGCCGTCTGCGCCCACAGCCCATGACTCAGACGATCCTGGGTAACATTTGTCATTACAAACACGCTCCCGTCTCAGGCTTTTTTACCATGATCCGGGATCGGATTGTTTCCTCACTCGTTCCGATTGCAAATCGTTTTTATTCCATAAGGTCATTCCTTTTCTGAATGACCTTACTGTCAGGTCAGACCTACAGTGCCCGAAATCGCTCCAGCCTGAGCCTCCAGAATGATGTGCTCCTCCTGTGTGAGATCCTCCATCTCGCAGAACTGCCTCACACCCCAGAAATAAATCACCAGCGAAAACAGTGCTGTGGCGATATCATCATAGGGAGCAGGAAGCAGACTGGCGCCTCCGAACGAGCCGCACCAAGCGAGAACCAGCAACCCGACAAAATAACCGATCACCCACCAGCAATGACGCAATTCTTTCCAGATGCTGGTGCCCTGAGAAAAGGCATAAGCCCCGGCAGCGAGAAAAAGAAAGATCAGTTGCACGGACAGGAGACCCGTCAGAATCGCCTTTCCAGTCCAGTAGATGATCAGTGTTGCCAGCATGAACGCGAATGGGGAGGCGAAAGAGAAGAACGGCACGCGAAACGGGCGACTGATGTCCGGAGCACAGTTTCGCAGCGCACCGGCGGCCACAGGCGCAAACGCATAACTCATGACAAGAGCGGAAGACACGACCCCGATCAGCGCATCCCATGACGGGAACGGCAATGTCCAGAAGATCGTCATGAGGAAGGTCACGAAAACCGCCCTACGCGGCGTGCCGGATTCCGGATCCAGCTTGAGAAACCAGCGACTGAGCGTGCCCGTCCGCGCCCACGCGTACAGAATACGGGCCGAAGCGCCCATGTAGATATTACCGGTCCCTGAAGGCGACACCACAGCATCGACAATGACCGCCTTAGCAAGCCATCCCAGCCCCAGCACCACGGCCAGATCATGGAATGGAAGGGAAAGCGTCCGTCCAACCTGCGCCCAGCCTTCCTCCAGCATGGCAGGAGGAACCGCACCGATAAAAGCGCCCTGCAACAGCACATAGACGGCTGCTGCCATCAGCACGGAAAAGATCAGCGCCAGCGGAATGGTCCGCTGAGGAGACTTTGCTTCTCCGGCGACGGCAATGATCGGGGTAAGACCGAGATAGGCGAAAATCACGCCGCCTGTGGAAATGGCTGTTTCAAGCCGCCCCATTCCAAAAGGCGCAAACCCGTGGCTCGTATAATTGGCTGGATGAACATAGGCCAGCAGGAAGACGATCACGAGCGCAGGCACAAGAAACTTGAAAATTGTAATGATATTATTGAACAAAGCGAAAACAGTTATCTTCGACATGTTCAGTTTCATCATCAGCGTCAGCACAACGAACTGAAGCAGCCAGCCCATGAGGGTCGGATCACCGGCACCATTCCGTGTCAGCCCCGGAACCCATGAACCGAGATACTGGCGAGCCGCGATGATTTCGAGCGAGGTGAGGCTCGAATAGGCCAGCAGCGTTACAAACCCCAGCAACGCACCGAGCAGCGGACCATGCGTACGCGCCGGATACCGGACGATCCCTCCCGCCTCCGGCAGCGCCGCCGCCAGTTCGCAATAGACCAGACCGAGAAAGAAGACGGCGATCCCCCCGCCGAGCCACGCCAGTATACCCGCCGGACCAGCCATCGCCGCGACATGCGATGCGGCGAACAGCCAGCCCGACCCGAAGATGGCGCCAAATCCCAGCAGCGTCAGATCCAGAAGAGACAATGAGCGTTTGAAAGAGCCCGTTTCAGCCATCGTGTCGGATCTCCGAAAAAGAAGGCGGGTGCAGGGAAGTTCCGTTCCCCGGTTCAGTCCCTGATGTCGTCGGGCAGCAATTCAGCGGGGAAGTTCTGGTAGCAGACGGGACGCAGGAACCGGTCGATTGCATCCCCACCCACGGAGGTAAACCGCCCGTCCGTCGTGGCCGGGAACGGACCGCCATGCACCATGGCCGCGCAGACCTCGACACCTGTTGGCCAGCCATTGACCAGAATACGGCCAGCCTTGCGTTCAATGGTCGGTAGCAACCTCTGCGCCAGTGCCATGTCCTCTGCTTCCATATGAAATGTGACAGTCAACTGTCCTTCCAGATGGCGGGAGAGGGACAGAATGTCCTCGGCAGAGGAACAGGTCACCAGCAGGGAGCACGGACCGAACACCTCGTCCTGCAGATGCCGGTTCTGCAGGAACACGGACAGGGTGGTTCGGAAAAAAGCGCCTCTGGCCCGCGTGGTTTCTCCATTACCGCTACTGAGGGCGACCAAGTCGACACCATCGGTCGCCATCAGCCGCTTCACTTTCCCGCGGTAGCTGTCGGCCATGCCGCGCGTCAGCATGACTCCCTCATTCTGCGCCGCAAGAGCCGAGGCGGCGGCCTTGGCGAAGATGTCCATGTCCACACCGTCCAGCCCGACAAGCAGGCCCGGATTGGTGCAGAACTGACCGACACCCGCCGTAAGGGAGGTGACGAATGCCTCACCGAGTTGAGCCGCTCCTTTTTTCATGGCTTCCGGCATCAGGAAAACCGGATTGATGCTTCCCATCTCAGCAAAAACCGGAATCGGGTCCGGACGCTGCGCACCAATGGCTGCCAGCGCCGTTCCACCCTGACAGGACCCCGTAAACGCTACGGACTGAATGGCAGAATGTTCCGCAAGCCACGCACCGACTTCATGCGCTTCGCCGCCCACCAGCGAGAAAATACCTTCCGGCATCCCGCATTGCAGAGCAGCCTTACGGATGCAGCGACCAACCAGTTCCGCCGTTCCCGGATGCGCAGGATGGGCGCGACAGACGACCGGGCAGCCAGCAGCCAGAGCCGAAGCCGTGTCACCGCCTGCAACCGAGAAGGCGAGTGGAAAATTGCTGGCACAGAACACTGCCACAGGCCCCACGCCGACCTTATGCTGCCGTAATTCCGGTCTCGGCATGGGTTTGCGATCCGGGAGCGCCTTATCCCACTTGGGATCGGTAGCCTCGCCCGAGCGGACAATTGCGGCGAACATGCGGAGTTGCCCTGTGGTCCGCCCCATTTCGCCCGTCAGGCGCCCCTGTGGGAGAGCCGTCTCCTGCATGGCGCGCTGCACGATGGTTTCTGTCGCATCTTCCAGAGCGGTCGCGATCATTTCCAGAAAGACCGCCCGCTGCTCGCGAGGCACAAGGCGGCAGGACACGAACGCCTCCGCAGCGAGATGGCAGGCCCTGTCCACGTCTTCCATTGTCGCGCTGGAAAAGCTCGGTTCAAGTTCTGCGCACCGGGTCGGGTCGAAAGCCCTGAAGCCGCCCTCATGATGAATGTCCTGCCATCCGATCAGGCAGTCTCCTGTCATGTGCACATGGGTCATCAGGCTATCCTTCTTGGAGAAAATCTTTTGTCAGGCATGCGATTGTCGAGTCCGGAAGCGTGCCGGCTCGAAAGGACGGAGATCGCGCCCGATAGCCTGGCCCATGATCAGGGAGGCCATCGCAGAAGCCGTTACCGCCGCCAGCGTCAGCCCCAGATGCTGGTGGCCAAACGCTGCGAAGACACCGGGGCGATGCGGAACTGGTCCTAGCATTGGAAGGTAATCAGGCGTCGTCGGCCGCGCACCCATCCAGCGGGAAAATCCGGATCTGATGGGAAAACCGGCTGACCGGACGAAGGTTTCCAGATGTTCCCATTTTGAGATGTCTGGTGGCGTATCCCATTTTCCGAACTCAACGAATGTCGAGGCGCGCATCCTGTCGCCCATACAGGACACAATGGTGGAATGGTCGCTGAACACAACCGGCGGAGCCGATGGAACGCCACCATGGTCCCACTCAATATGATAGCCGCGCTCTGCGAT
This sequence comes from Acetobacter conturbans, assembly GCF_011516755.1. Classification (GTDB taxonomy): domain Bacteria; phylum Pseudomonadota; class Alphaproteobacteria; order Acetobacterales; family Acetobacteraceae; genus Acetobacter; species Acetobacter conturbans. The sequence continues at coordinate 8,513 of NZ_WOSY01000014.1, forward strand.
CAGGTAACGCGTATATTCAGGCAGGATTTCACTGGACCGGGCACCTGCAGCCACGAGCACACGATCCGCTTCGAGGACGCGACCGTCATCAAGATGTACGCCTGCACGCCCATCTGCGGAGGAGACACGCAGCACGCGACCAGTCACGATCTGGCCATGTGCCCGCAAGGCATCTCGAAGGACATCAAGAACTTTTCCGGGCGGAGAAAGACGTCCGGGGCCTGAAAATTTGATGCCCAGCGCGGGCAGGTATCCATACGTCGTCTGCACTTCCTCACACTCCGCAAGCGTCATCGGACGTCGGGTCGCTGTGCCTGTCGGCACCGCGAGAGCCTTGTGCATTTTGCGCCGCGTTGCATCCGACGGCTGCCCCCAGACCATGTAATGGCCATCGACCCTCAGAAGGTCATTCGCATTCAGACCGGCGAGCAGATGCCGCCATGCGTCAAGAGCGTCGGCAAGCAGCCCCTGCAGAGCAGCCTGCCCCGCTTTTTCCGATCGGCTGGTGCAGAAAGAAAGATAGGACACAAACCACGGCAGCCATGAACCCGGCTGCTTCCAGACCAGATCAAGCGGACCGCCTGTAATGGGAAAAAGACGTGCAGGGGCAGAAAGAAGAACGGAACGCGAAGCAAGCGGAGTGACCTGCTCCACCGCGATATGCCCGGCGTTACCCCATGAAGCGGAATGCACAGGCGTGCCATCATCGACAAGGGTGACGCTGGCGCCCCGGCGCAGGAGATCCCACGCACAGCACAACCCGACGATACCGCCGCCGATCACCAGCACTGACATTCCTTTTTCTGCCTCACTCTTCACAGAGCCATGTCCTTGGAATATCGTTTCGTGTATCGTATACGAAACGATATCAAAATCAAATGTCAGGAGGTCATCATGCGTTGGGATGGAGTCTTTCCCGCAGTTACCACGCAGTTTGCAGAAGATCTGTCTGTTGATCTGAATGCCACTCAGACAGTAATAGACAATCTCATCAAGGACGGCGTGCACGGTCTGACCATGCTCGGCACCTGTGGCGAGAACAATTCCCTGGAACCCGATGAAAAAATTAAGGTTCTCGAAGCCGCCTGTGAAACGGCACGAGGCCGTGTGCCGGTCATGGTGGGTGTGTCCGAACTGACCACGCCACGCGCCGTTCGTTTTGCGAAGGAAGCGACACGCATCGGTGCCGATGCCCTGATGCTGCTCCCGGCCATGGTCTATGTGCCCAAGAAGAACGAACTTGTCGCGCATCTGAAAGCGGTTGCCGCCGTCACGGATCTTCCGATCATGCTGTACAACAACCCGACAGCGTATCGGGTGAATATCGGCATGGACGTGCTGGAAAGCCTTGCCCCGGTGGAAAATATTACCGCGATCAAGGAAAGCTCCTCCGACACCCGCCGCTACACCGATGTCCATAACCGCTTCGGCGATCGGTACGTCATCATGGCCGGACTTGATGACGTGGCGTTCGAGGGACTGACTCTTGGTGCGAAAGGCTGGATTTCCGGACTGACAAGCGCCTTCCCGCAGGAATCCGTCGAACTCGTGGAGGCACTCGCCCGTGGAGATCTGGAACGCGCGCTGACAATCTATCGCTGGTTCATGCCGCTTCTGCATCTCGATGCGGAACATGATCTCGTCCAGTCGATCAAACTGGCGGAACAGATCATGGGACGTGGTTGCGAGCGTGTCCGGATGCCGCGGATGCCACTCGAAGGCGCGCGCCGCAAGGAAATCACGGAGATGGTGGAAAAGGCAGCGCAGACACGGCCTTCAGCCAACTGAAACTACACCTCACCACCTTCTGAATCCCCCACGGAGGAGCCCGTTATGCGCAACACTTTTTTCTGCATTGACGGGCATACCGCCGGCAATCCGGTTCGTCTTGTAGCGGGCGGCGCGCCCCTCCTTCAGGGCAGCACGATGAGCGAACGCCGTCAGGATTTCCTGCGGCGCTTCGACTGGATCAGAACGGGGCTGTGCTTCGAACCGCGAGGCCACAGCATGATGAGCGGCGGCTTTTTCTACCCTCCGACACGCGATGATACGGATGCCGGCATTCTGTTCATCGAGACCAGCGGCTGCCTTCCCATGTGCGGACACGGGACGATCGGCCTTGTCACATTCGGGCTGGAAAACGGACTGCTCCAGCCGCGTGTGCCGGGACAACTCAAGCTGGAAGTGCCTGCTGGCCTCATCGACATCACCTATGAAACCGAAGGATCGCGCGTCACCTCCGTGACGATCCGCAATGTCCCGGCATGGGTGGCCCGCACAGGCATTGCGATTGACATTCCCGGCTTTGGCCCCCTCACGGTCGACGTGGCTTATGGCGGCAATTTTTATGCGATCGTGGAACCACAGGGATCTTATCGCTCGCTGGCGGAACTGGGGGCGAAACGCATTCTGGAACTCAGCCTGCTCGTGAGAGAAGCTGTCAGAAAAATCTATACGCCCGTGCATCCAAATGATCCCACCATTGCCGGTGTCAGTCATGTTCTCTGGGCGGAACCGGGCTCGGACCCGTCAAAAGAAGGGAAAAACGCTGTTTTCTACGGCGATTCGGCGATTGACCGAAGCCCCTGTGGAACGGGCACCTCCGCTCGACTAGCCCACCTCCGAAGTCGGGATATTGTGAAAAAAGGCCAGCCGTTTATACACCGCAGCTATATCGGCAGCACGTTCACAGCCCGCACGGAGGAGGAAACCACGGTGGGAGATATTCCAGCAATCATTCCCCTCATCACCGGCTCCGCAATCGCCACGGGTTTCAACACCATCTGGATCGACCAGGAAGATGTATTCTGGAAGGGATTCCAGGTTGCCTGAACTGCCCGACTTCCGGTGGGATGTAACCGCAGGCACCGGCAGAGATGGACGATTGCAGGTCCGGACGATTGCAGATCGCCTGTATCACCTCCTGCGCGAGCGCATCATCAGAGGTGAGTTTCAGGGTCATGAGACCATTCGTCAGGACGTCCTCGCCGGGCGCCTTGGAATCAGCAAGATCCCATTGAGAGAAGCCCTTGCGCGCCTTGAACAGGATGGTCTGGTCAGTTCGCAGGTCAATCGCGGCTTCATGGTCACGTCGCTGACCCGTGAAGAAGCGGCCGAAGTGTTTACTCTGCGCCTTCGCCTCGAACCGGAAGCGACCGTGGATGGAAGCATCAGGGCGAATCACGCGGATCAGGATTCTGCCCGGAAAGCCCTGCAGAATCTTGAAGAAGCATGGAAATCTCCCTCTGAGAATTGGGGAGATTGCAACCGCGCCTTTCATCTGGCGCTCATGAGACCGGGCACCGGCACGCTGTCCTACAGCATACTGGAACGACTGCATGTAATCGCCGAACGGTATGTTCTCCTCCATCTGGAGCCGCCGTCTCATCACAAACGCGCTGCGAAGGAACATCGCACGCTTTTCAATCTGTGGCTGAAGCGTGACGTCGAAACCCTTCGGCAGTTCGTCCATACCCATATCTTTCAAACACAGAGAGACCTTGTGGACGAAATGGAAGATCTCCAGACGACGGCTTCTCGAAGCGCGTAAGGTCGAGCATCACCGCGTGCTCATTGCCAGCTAACAAAGTGTGACACAGAAGCAACACACGTAACATCATAGCGGAATCAGAACGACATCTTCTGTCATTTCATATTCCCATAAGTTATTTCTGTTTCAATAACTCTTCCTATTCTTCTCTTTAAAAACAGCCTCGCAAACACGCCCGTATTTTTCGCTTTGTTTGTTGCGATGCCATAATGAGAATGATAGCTATACGGCATTACACGGATCGAATCAGGTTTAACTGCGTTCCGCTTGCGTCATCGGAAAGGCTAATCGCGCAATGAAAAAGAAAGTTGCCTTTACGTTTTCTCTTCTTGTTACGACGATACTTTCCTATGAAACCGGCGCCTCGTCGGAGGCTGCCGCCAGAACCGCAGGAAAAGGCTCGGCAGTAACACCGTCAACACAGACCAAAAGCAGCGCACCCGTCGCTCATCGCAAGCGTGCAGCTGGTCCCATGCAGGCTAAAGGCGAAGAGGCTCTCTCCGTGTCAGTGCGGCGCCGCAGTCCGCCCGCGCATATCCTCGTCTCGCGTGCCGCGATTGAACGACTGGCGCCCGGCATGAACCCGCTGGCTGCACTCAACCAGTCTCCGGGCATAAACTTTCAGTCCGCCGACTCACAGGGCACCTCGACCTGGTCAACCCAGATTTTCATGCACGGCTTCTCCCAGTCAGATCTGGGTGTGACGCTCGATGACATGCCGCTTGGTGAGATCACTTACCGTAACTACAATGGTGTGAACCCCACCATCGCTACGGCTCCGGAAAACGTGGCGGGCATTGACGTTTCCCAGTCAGCGGGTGCGGAAGAAGTGGCTGCCAGTAATAATCTGGGTGGCTCCCTCGCCTACCGGACGATTGATCCGGCCCACAAGCTCGGCGCATCCATTCAGCAGGGTTTTGGCAGCTACTCGAACTATCACACCTATGTCCGGATCGACAGCGGAGACCTGAATTCGTCGGGAACGCGCTTCTACGTTTCCTATGTTCGGAACGACCAGCAGAAGTGGAAAGGTTACGGAGAGCAGTTTTCGCAGCAGGCGACAGCCAAGCTCATCCAGCCGATTGCTGAAAAGAGCAGCCTCTCTGCCTATTTCAACTATTATGATATGCATTCTTATGAATATCAGGATATGTCGCCCGAAATTCTCCAGAAACTGGGAAACAAGGTAGACAACTACTATAACGGGAAAGCCAGCGGCTATCTTACCGCAGTCAATGCGGCCAAAGGCATCTACCCCGCAGGCTATTCCAAGCTGTCTGATCCCGAAGATGCATCGTATTATGATGGCCCGACCAACGAGCACGGTTTCCTCGGTTATCTGAAGTCAGATCTTACTCTGACCGATCGACTGAAGTGGACCACGACTGCCTATGGTCATGCTGACATGCAGCAAACCGGCTGGACGTCCCCTTACTTTGCTTCACCCAACGGGTCTCCTCTCAGTGAGATCATGAAGCAGCCGTCCTTCCGCCGGTTCGGCATCCTGTCAAAACTGACATATGACATTGCCCGCAATCATATTGGGCTCGGCGTCTGGTACGAAAACAACTCTTATCAGTCATCAATGTATGCTTATGAAGAGCCTAATGTTGCTAACGGTCAGGTTGTAGGCAATCTTGTTAACGCGCTGCACCATCAGTCCAATCCGTTCGCCGAAATTTTCAACCAGAACTACAACTCGAATACATTTACTGCCTTCGTCAACGATACCTATCGCCCCATTCAGAATCTTGCCCTGCATTTCGGCTTCAAATCACTGCTGTCAACGCAGCATGTCGGAAATGGCTATCTCAGCACGGCCTATTACGGCAACACGATTGGAGACATCGCTTCGGGTGAAGGGCTGACGACCGCCAAGGCATTTCTGCCGCATATTGGCGCCGACTACCACTTCCTGAAAAACCATGAGATTTTCATCGATATTTCTGAAAATGCTCGTAACTACATGGAATCAGGCTTCAAGCTGTCAGCATCTCCTTTCGCGGTCACTCAAGCTGCCTACAATGCCAGCCGTGGATCCATTCGCCCTGAAAAAGACTGGACCTATGCAATCGGATATCGTTATTCCGATCGTCTGATGGACGCATCCGTTTATGCTTACCGCACCAATTTCTACAATCGTCTTCAGCAGATCACCTCCGGCTCCGTTATCAACCCGGTTTCTTCCGTTGAAAATGTCGGCAGCGTGACCATGAACGGTGTGGACGCCCAGTATGTGATCCGCCCCATCCACAATCTGTCAATTTCTAATAGCGTTAGCTATAACCACGCTGTTTATGACGATAATATTACTCAGCAGGGAACGGTGTACCACACGAAAGGGCAGCAGGTCGTTAACTACCCGCGCTTCATGTATAAGGCTAATCTTGCTTACGACTGGCGCAGCCTGAGCTTCTACATTGAAGGCAATTTCGTCGGTCACAGAAATTACGATTACTCCGGTCAGATCCATGCACCAGGTTACTGGCTGGCCAATCTTGGCTTGCAGTGGCACGTCAAGCGTCCGTCTGACAAAGGAGGCCGCCTCGGTGGCTTCGTGAAGGGGCTGACAGTCGCTTTCAACCTCAACAACATCACCAATCAGACCTACATCGCTACAATGGGTGAAAACGGCAACCCGTTGAACGCAGCAAGTGGTTACAGCTATCAGTCGATGCTTCTCGGCATGCCGCGCACAGCATTCGGATCCATCAAGGCAGACTTCTGATATCTTCCGGATACGATTACCCTCCACTCCAAGAAGAGTGGAGGGTAGCTTTTATTGGAAAGCCTGTAGAGGCACAGGTCTGACACGTTGAAAAGAATTTCTGACTTCTCACCCGATAAATTATTCACTACGGGCAGTCGATACAGCATTTCTCTCCTGCCACTTGTGGCTGGATTACTGTCTGCCTCCATGATTACGACGATAATCATTGGAAATTTTGTTGAACATGAAAAAATCTTATCTCAGATTGCACTTGGCATATCGGTAATATCCGCGATATCTATCGCGGCTATAAGACTTCCCTCAATAAACAGAATTGCCCGTATTTTCTTCTTTGGTGCAATTTTTATATCCACTATTTTACTGCTTCTTTCAGATCATTCCCGATCCATTTTGTGGAAATCGACCGTTCAGGGCACGGAGTTTTCAGCCTTCCTCGTCTCCCTTGGGCTGATCCGCCGACAGGTGAGACATTCACCCGTCATCGCAAAAGCAACTACAGAACTTTTTAATCTCCCTCACCGCCTGCGGATCGCAGGCATTGTCTTTGGTTCCGAATTTCTTTCCGTTCTTTTTAATATAGGAACAATCGGGATTTTTTCCGATATGGCAGTCGGCCATAGTTCTCGACAGCATGGAAAAACGGCAATTGACGAAAATAAAATCGTTCTTGCCGCCATCCAGGGAACTGTCCTGTGCACAGCATGGAACCCGATGGGGCTGGGCTTTGCCATTATCACGACTTCTTTGCCTGCACTGAATGCCACAACATTTCTTATACTGACGTTCATTGTCGCCATGCTGCTTTCGGCTGCCCTCGTTTTGTCAGAGCCAGCAGAACTCAGTAAAGGAACAATAACAAAAACTACCTCTCCCGAAAACAGAAAAGCTGTTACCCTTACACTCACCGGCATCATCGCGTTGATATTCGTAACCGCTATGGTGCATCAACTGTTTCATGTCAGTTTTCTTGTCGCTGGCTGCCTTATTCTTCCCATGTCCGCAGTTCTCTGGGCATTGGCGGAACCGAACAACCTGAACACCACGAAAACCGGCACTCTGGATGCACTGGCTACCGCCTCCGCAACAATGGCCTCTGAAACCACGATCTTTCTTTCCGCAAACATCATTGGGAATGCTGCTTCCTTTTTCCTTCAGGCAGCCAGCATAACCAGCGCTTTCCTGAACACGTCCATTCCAGATCTTGTCGTTATACTGGGAAGCCTGCTGCTGATCCCCGTTGCCGGAGCACTGTTGATCCCCCATTCCATTGTCATGATCACCATTGCTTCAGTGCTGGGGAATTCCCCCTTAGGTTCGGCTCATCCTTTCTCTCTGGCATTCGCCTTGTGTTATGCTTGGGCATTTGCTGTATCTGCTTCCCCTGTTTCTGCAATTTCGATTATTGGCTCAAAATATTTGAATGTTTCCGCTACAAAAATGGCCTTTTCCATCAATCGATACTTTACTCTGTGCGGACTTGCGGCAGGCGCAGCGATTGTCACAATAGCCTATCTGCTCGAAAACTTTCTGCTACCTTAGAGGGGAAATATTCCAGTGGACGCGCAGAATGACAGGAGAGCGACATGAGAAGCTATGATCCAGCCGAAACCGCCCGAATGCTTCCATTTCCGGAACTTGTCGCATCGCTTCGCACAGCGCTGCTCGATTATGCGGCGGGAAAGATTATCTGCCCGGAACGAACGATCGTAACATCGCCCGACCAGAATTCCCTTCTGATGACCATGCCTGCGGCTAGTTCCGATGTCATGGTCACAAAAATGCTGACCATTTGCCCGGACAATGGACGCAACTCACTCCCTGTGATTCAGGGATGTGTCATGTGCGCCGATGCGATCACTGGACGTCTGCTGTTTTCTCTTGATGGCCCCACGGTCACCAAACGACGCACGGCGGCAATCAGCATGCTCGGACTGACACTGCTTCATCGCCGATCACCCCAAAAAGTGCTCATGTTCGGAACCGGAATTCAGGCGGTGGCGCACTGCGAAGCGCTCAGTGCGTTATACCCCGGCACCACGGTCATGGTCGTCGGCCGCACTGAAGAGAAATCGCGGGAGTTCTGCAAGAAACACAACGAATTTTCACTCGACCTACGCCCCCAGACTGAAGAAACCCATGCGTGCGACGTCATCCTTGGCGTCACCTCCAGCACCGAGATTCTTTACAATACCCTGCCGCCTTCAGACTGCACTGTTATTGCCGTCGGGGCATTCCGACCCGATATGATCGAGTTCGGCCCCACTCTTGTCGATGGCAGTGAACTCTATGTCGATGACGTGGTCGGCGCACCAGCCGAAGCCGGGGATTTCATACAGGCACATGTGAACTGGGAGCATGTCCAGCCGCTCGCCGCAGCCGTGTGCACAGCTCCTTCCCGTGAAAAGCCGGTGTTCTTTAAATCCGTCGGATGTGCCGCATGGGATCTGGCCGCCTGCCGCACGGCCCGGGATGTTCATCATGATTGAATCCCCGGACACATTCCGCTGAAGACGCCCTTGCCAGAACAAGAAGGAAAGCAGGCGCACATTTCGTGGTCCTCTGCCGTCCACAGGAGCCTGCCCTCAATCACTGAGCGTGAAATAGTGCCTGATCCTTCCTGAACCCCATTCGCCAGCCTCATCTCCGTCAGGTTTCATGCCCACTCGCGACATGACCTTGAAGGCACTTTATAGTCATGCTTTCCCGGCCGGACCGACCAGTGGCGAGCAGAGCAGACGATGAGCATTTTCAAGACTGATATCTGGCGGACAGGCATCGTGAACGCGTCCATGAGCCAGATACGGGATACGGGATCGCTGGAGCCATTCTCCATTCGCTGGCTGCCCAACCCGACGTCTTTCTGTTTCATGGCCGATCCTTTCGGCCTGTGGCGAGACGGGCGGCTGCATGTCTTTGTGGAAACCTATGACTACCGGACGCGAAAAGGCGTCATCGACGTGCTCATTCTGAATGAGGCTTTTGAACTCCACGACCAACGAACGGTTCTTTCTGAGCCCTGGCATCTTTCCTACCCTTTTGTATTCGAAGCGGAGGGTGAAACATGGATGCTCCCGGAAGCCTATCGCTCCGGACGCCTGACGCTTTATCGGGCGAAGAGCTTTCCATGGGAATGGGAACCCGTCCCTGCTTTCCACTTCCCTCATGCGGCAATCGACGCCACGCCCGTTTTCACGGACGGGGCATGGTGGATGTTCTATTCCCCTTCCGAGCCGCAAGCCGACCGGATAGCTGCGCTTCGCCTCGCACGCGCCGACACCCTGACGGGAGAATGGCAGGATGTCGGCGCTTTACCCATCCGACGTGGGCGAGAGGGCAGCCGCATGGGGGGCACACCACTTATGGAAGACGGCATCGTCACGCTGCCCATGCAGGATTGCACGGAGACCTATGGAGGGGCGCTACAGTTGTTGACCACCACCCTTCCCCTGACCAGCGAGCCCGTCTTCCAGACTGGACCACGCCTGACGCCCCCCACCTCGGCAGCCCCCTTTACACAAGGACTGCATACGCTCTCCGCCGCCGGACACGTCACGCTGATCGACACCAAGCGCATCCTTCGCAATGCTCCCGCGCGGCTTGCCGTGGATTTACGGCACCGGTTTTCGCGGTCATAAGCGGATGAACTATTTCCTGCGCCTGACTGCAATATAAGACGAACGGTCATCGCGATGGCCACAGCGGCCTGTCACGCCGGGTTACGGCACGAATGAGGCCGGAGAGCACACGATGAAGATCGCATATGTCATCAACTCGGTCGAAGGAGGAGGAGCCGCACTGCCGGTTCCCGCCGTGACACAGGTGATGCGCGACCGGGGCCACCATGTGGAGATCTTCGCTCTTTCCCGCAGGGATGGCCGCGCCATTGCCCCGATGGAACAGGCTGGATTGCGGGTGCATGTGCGTGAAGGGGGAAAGCACGATCATCTGACCGCCTTGCGCTGGCTCGATGGCGCCACGCGCGCCTTCGCTCCCGATGTCATATGGACCTCGCTCACCCGTGCAACGCTAATGGGGCAGATCATCGGCCTGCGCCGACACTGTCCCGTGATTAGCTGGCAGCACTCGGCACGACTGAAACCGATGAACGCCCGCCTCATGCGCCTTATGCGCCATCGCACCAGCCTGTGGATCGCTGATTCATGCTGCGTCGAAGAACAGACACGGGAAACGCTGGGCATCCCGCCGGAACAGCTCACCCGCTGGCCAATTTTCCGCGCCTCCCCCGATTTCCCCATGGCAAAGCCGTGGGAAGTGGAACAGCCCATACGGATCGGCACACTGGGACGCCTGCACCCGGTCAAAGGGTACGACATTCTGTGTGCGGCTCTTGCTCTGCTGTGCCAGTCTCCCGGCTTTCCCCCTTTCGAGTTGCTGATCGCGGGGGCCGGTGAGGAGCAGGCCAGACTGGAAACCCTCATAGCACGCGACAACCTGCCGGTACGCCTCGTGGGCTATGTCAGCGATACCCGCACGTTCCTCACCAGCCTCAACGCTTATGTGCAGCCCTCTCTATGGGAAGGACTGTGCCTTGCCGCGCATGAAGCCATGCTCGCCGGGCTGCCCGTCATTGCCTCAGAGGCGGGGGAACTGCCGTTTACCATCACTCCCGACACAGGATGGATCGTGCCTCCCCGCGATCCGCAGGCACTTGCTGCCGCACTTGCGGACCTGCTTGCAGCCCCGGAACGTCTTGTGTTCATGGGGCGGCAGGCGCGGCGGCGGGTTCTGGACCGTTTCGGTGCCGCGCAGTTTGACGAAACCGGCGGGGCTATTGTTGCGCGGGTAGAGCAGATCGTCGAGCGCCACCGCCGCTCCTGACGGAGGAATTCAGGCACTGCGCCTGAGAAAATTCACCATTGCGTCTGCGGCAGCCGGGGCCGTGGGCTCATCGTCCGAGAGTTCAAACGTCTCCGTGAAATAGGCTTTCTGCCGCGGCACGAAGCTCTCATGCCGTTCGAAGGCCTGCTCCAAAGCATCGGCAAGCCGGGCGGGATCATCAATGACGTCCCCAAGGTGCCAGAAGCCGTAATTGCAGTCGTTTTCCCACTGGGCGTCATGGGCATTGAGAAATACGCACGGACGGGGACGGATCAGGAATTCAGCCACCTGACTGCTGACGTCCCCCAGATAGAGATCGGCAGCCATCGTGTAAGTCATATCGACACTGCGAGAACTGCCCGGATCAATGATGATGTGAGGATGCCCAAAAAAACGCCTGACCAGCGCCTCGCCCGTGCCCTTGTGACGATCAAAGAGACGGAGGTGCGGCGCGAAAATCAGATTATAGCGATCCTGCCGAGCAAAATACTCAAGAATACGTTCCCCGAAAGCGGGCCATGATGACAATCGTGAAGAGAAATGTGGATTGTAGAGGACAACCGGGCGTGAGTCGGCAAAGAGTGGACGCGCGCTGCGGTGCATGCGCCTGACGATATCGAACTTCGCATAAGTGCCCAGGTGATAATGTCCCGGTGTAATTGCACCCTGACGGAGCAGACGTTCCTCGACCTTTCTCCCTGACAGGGTAATAAAGTCGAACAGACGCGTATCTTTGGCAAAACCGACTGCCCGGTCGCCTGCTCCGTGGCGGGTCCATATAAAGCGCGGCGTTCTGACGCCCATACGCTTCAGATACAGGGATGTGCGTTCAGGCACGACGATGCTCTGAAAGTTCGAAAAATACGAACGATTCAGGAAAAGCGCTGCAATTTTCTCCAGCGGTCCCGGACCGCTGGTTTCGATCCTCCGCCGCAGGAATGCGGGCATCTGCAACAGTTCGTAGGTAACGGAGGCGGCCGGATAGAAGCTGGCGAGAGAACGGACATAATCGAGATGTTTTTCCGTCATGCAGGCCAGATGCACATCGACATCCCGATTACGGGTTGCCATTTCAAGGGCTATGGGAAGCGAATGAAGAGTCTGATGGGCCTGAGCGATGAACGGAAACGTGACCTTCAGCATATAATACTGATTCCAGTGGTTGCCGTATGAAGCACAACATTGTGCCGTAATAAATTTTCAAAGCAACTTTATTTTTATGTCAGTTTTTTGAATTTTCCAGATGCCAGCGTGGCGTAACATGTAGTGGATGTGAAGTTTTCCTTACATATGTTTGCCCTCCATAGGCTTATGATTTCGATATCGCTATGCATGCGCAGATGGCTCATGGTTGAGCGAATTCGACAGCCACGCAGGCCGCAACCAAACGGCTGGAAGAAACTTAATAGACCCGGTCGCGTCTCTGTAAGAGCTACAGCCATGCTCCCTTCACGAAGCGCGGTCCACATTGGAATCCATACAGCGCGATGCGTTGTTTCCGGAGCTGCTGGTTGGCTTCGCCAGATGGAAACTGGTCAGGAGATGTGACGCTGATGACGAACTCTCTCTTGCATAGCCAGCGCTTTGCTCATCTTTCAGATGTACACCTGCCTCCTGAGTTTCACATCCCTCCGCATGCAATGTTGGGAAAGCGGGGGCTGAGCGTCATGTCATGGCGTCGCCGCCGCGCCCGTTTCTACCGCCGGGAAACCGCTGACGCGGTTGTGACCGATCTCGCCGGTTTCGCACCGGACATCATTGCCGACACCGGAGACCTGACAAATTTCGGTCTTCCAAAGGAATTCGCAAACGGTGCCGCCTGGTTGCAAAAGATGCCAGCCCCCACTGTTGTGGTGCCGGGCAATCACGATGCGATGAGTTGGGGCGCGCGGTCGCAGGCGCTCGCCGCGTGGTCCCGATGGTCAGCGCCGCATATCAATGATTTTCCGTTTGTCAGACAGGTGGGGCATCTCGCCATCATCGGTGTATGCAGCGCGATCGCCAGCCCCCCTTTCATGGCGTGCGGCAGGGTGGGGACCGGACAGCTTGAGAGATTGCAGCGCGTACTCGAAGCCACACGGGATTCGTGCCGCATCGTGCTGATCCATCATCCCGTCATTCCGGGCATGGTGGCCTGGAGAAAATCCCTTCTGGGCTGGCGACGTGTCGCCGAGGTGCTGCAAAGCGCCGGTGCTGAACTGGTGCTGCACGGGCACGCCCATTGCGCAGCGACACATACCGTTCCGGGGACGACCATTCCGCTCATCGGTTCTCCTTCCGCCTCCCTGCGCTCGGAAAAGGAAGAATCCGAGGCCGGGTGGAATGCTTTCACGATTGCAAATGAAAGAGATTACTGGCGGATCGAACTCACCCGCCGACGCATCACCGCCGAAGGTACATTTCAGGATGCCGGCTGTATCTGCTGGCTACGCCCGAAACCCGTCGTCCCTGACAACATTCCGGCCCGGCTCCCCCGTCATGACGGGTTGCGCCTCGGACTGCGTGCCGGCAACTCCAGAATGGAAGCCGTGACCAATGCCTGAGCCCCTGTCCATTCCGCCTGTCGCCCATTTCATCACACTGGGCCAGACAATTTCATGGTCGCATGCGTTTGCGATTGCCTCCGCCACGCGGGTGGGCATGACAAACGTCTTCCTTCATCATGCCAGTCCGCTTCCCGAAACACCCCAGATTGCGTTCCTGCGCTCTCTGGCGTCGGTGACACTCCGGGCGCTGGATGTAGAAAAATATCTGAGGCAGGTGGGGGCTGAACTCGACATTGCCTCCCTCCCCCACCTCTACCGGCTTTCCGCAGACCGGACTGTCCGGGAATGCATCGTTCACGCAGCCCTCATCTACCAGCTTGGGGGAATCTATCTTGCGCCGGAAACCCTGATGGTCGGGCCACTGCCTGAGGGGATGACCCGGCAGGTCTTTTTCGGATCGCGTTTCATATTCCCACGCCGCAACGCATTCGCCTTTCCCGAAAGAGTCCTGACCGGACTGACCCGGCGTCTGCGCCACCAGCGCGTCGCGCATGGCAAGAGACCGGTGCCTCCATTCGCAGCCATCAGTTCCGTTTTCGGCGCAGTGCCTAAAGCCCCTTTTCTGGCCTTGTGGCTGCGCTCCCTGATCTCGGAGCGCGCTGGCACCGTCAGTGATGCCGATACCCTCCTGCGCAGACTTCTGGATGCGTGCACCGACCCGGAAGTCGTCGTGGAACCTCCTGAAATGATGTGCACATTTTCCTCGGGATCGGCAGGACGTCTGTTCAGCCATGCCTCCGCGAGCCGGATTCCCGCCATGATTCCGCCCTCGGCCCGCGTCATCCACTGGCAGTCCTGCCCGCGCACCCGCCAGCGCGAGGCCGAGATCTGCCCAGATCATGTGATGGAAAATGCCTATCAGCAGCTCTATAGTTCGCTCATATGGCACCATGTCCCGGCGGTGAAAAATATTGTCTATCTATAGTCCAGAGACAGGCCGTGCGCCGATCCCTGATTCTTTCGGCAAAGATGACAGAACGAGGCGCATCTGTTCGTGAATCTTGCCGTTCAGGAAGAGTGGAAAGAGAGAACACACCCTTCTGGTATCCTTATCGTCGATACGGGTCGCAAGGGAGAAATGCGTCAGTGTGAAGCACTGGCGCAGGCATGCGGTCTTCACTGGAACCTGACGATTGGGGATACGCTGCCGGAGGTCGAACCGGCCCTGATCCTTTCCTTTGGTCGCGGGCTGGCACAGGCCATTCAACTGAAGAAAATCTTTGGTGACCGCCCTGCCCTCGTGCAGCTTGGCCGCCCGCGGCTCGTGCCGCCTTCGCAACTGGATCTGATCATTCTGATGCCGCAGGATGATTTTCCCTCCGAACCGAACGTCATGCAGCTTCAGATGCCCCTTAACGGGGCTGATGCAGCGCATACTGTCGTGAAGCCTCTTTCGGGAGCGGAACACGGTACGGTCTCGGTTCTTCTTGGGGGCCCCACCCGACATTTCAGTTTCACCCCGCATGACCTCACGGATTTGCTGAACCGGGCGGAACGACTTGCGGGCGGCACCGGGCAAAGCCTGCATGTGGTTCCCGGCCCCCGAACGCCTGATACCCTCGTGGACCTTCTTGAAAAACGCTATATTTTTTCACCACAGGTCATTAATCGTGACCCGTTGCACAAGATCCTGCAAAAGAAAGGACGGCTTGTCGTGACAGCCGACAGCGCCTCTCTTGTCGCGGATGCGTGGCGGAGTGGAAACCCCACATGGATCTATCCACTGCCTCCCAAATATCCACCCATTCAGCGCCTGAAAATAATGGCAGACCGGCTGTCACCAGAAATCCGCCACACACTGATCCGTCGGGGATGGCTGGCAGGCGGGACGGACTTCCTGCGATGGTACAGAATGCTTGCGCAGAAAGGTCTCATAAGGCCTCTTACAGAACAGGGATTGCAGAACCCTCACTGGCACATGCGGCATGATGCACGAGACAAGGAACTTCTGGACTGCCGTGACAGGACGATGGCCGTTTTTGCGAGGCGCGAAGGGCGAACCTGAAAGGCATGGATCTTTGCCCCCTAAGTTGCACCACACGTTTCGTGCAAAAATAACCGCACACTGACGCGAATCATATTGGCCGGTTCATTGATTGAGGTCACGAGAGCACCTGATGTCCTTCATGCTGGAAAATCCCACCTGCGTCGTAACCGTCACCTATGGGGAACGTGTCTATCTGCTTGCCGAAGTGGTGAAAGCAGCCCTTCGTTGTGGTGCGTGCCGGGCAGTCGTTGTTGATAATGGCACACCAGCCACATCGAAGACGGCGCTGGCGGCCCTCCGGCGTGAACTGGGCGCGGATGTTCTGCACATTGTGACCCTTGCGGACAACGAAGGCTCCGCAGGCGGATTTCATGCCGGCCTAGCCTACGCCGCCGGGCTTCGCGATATGCGCTTTCTCTGGGTTCTGGATGACGACACGGTTCCCGAAGCCAGCGCTCTCACAATTCTGCTCGACAAATGGCGTCAACTTGGCGCGGACGAAAGCAACGCCATGATGAGCATGCGCGTGGATAAAAACCAGTATCGCAAGGTGCTGGCACGAAAGACCCTGCACTGGGTCGAACCCAATGCCTTCTTCGATTTCAATCTGGCTCATCTCTGGAACGGCGGAAAACGACGTGCCCGGGTTGAACAGGGCTGCATTCAACTGGGGGTGGCAGCCTATGGCGGCCTGTGGTTCGCACGGTCATGGCTCGACCGCATTGCGCTGCCCCCCCGTCATTATCACCTGTATTTCGATGATTATGCCTTTTCGGCGCAGATTCCAGCTTCTGGTGGCCATATCTGGCTTTCTCCGAAGAGTCAGCTTCATGATATCGACCTCTCCTGGCGATCGAACAAGGACGTCATTCATCCCTGGCTTGACCCCGCCACAGAGGAACGCCGGGTTTTCTGTTCAATCCGCAACAGGATCTGGCTGGAAAAGCCCCTATCACGGTCCCGGCTCCTCTATGGAACCAACATGGTGCTTTATTTTCTGGTGAAGGTTATTCTGCCGAACCTGCTGGCCATGTTGCTCCGCCTCCACTCAGCGCCTGCTTTTGTCCGCCGGTTACGACTGATCAGCCGCGCCATCCGCGCCGGTCTGTCCTGAAGGATCCACGCCCTTCTGAGCACGGATATTGCGGGCGAAGAGGAGCGTACCGACAAGGCAGGCGAGAAAGATTGACACACTGGCCCCTGCCGTAGCGATGCACGCGCCCGTCAGGTGAAAGTGCAGCGTGAGCAGATAGAGCGCCGGAAAATAAAGAAGTGTCACAAGGATCCGCGCCTTCACCAGAAGCCGGAGGTGACCAACCACGATCAGCAATGGCTCCAGCGGCACGATAAGGAGGCTGAAGATCGCCGCCAGCAGCATGACCGTGATGTAGAACGACGTGTGGGGAACATGCACGTCCAGCAGATAACGGAAAATTCTGGAGCCGACCGTGCCGGTCAGAAGAAGAAGCACGGAGGATATGGCGATAAGAATCGCGAAGATGCGCAGTGTGACTTTTTTCAAGCCAGCCCAGTCCTGACGATCCCGCATCTTCACCAGTTCGGGATAAAGGACCGGTGAAATCAGCTGCGCGGGTGTCACAATCCCCGACGCAATCTGGCGACAGACGCGGAACACTGCGGCTTCGGCAGACCCCAGCCCTTTCCCCACAAGAAGAGTCGCCAGATGGGTCGAGACGCCAGCCAGTGTCTGGTTGGCGCTGACGTCTCTGGTGAAGGACCACATCCCTGCTTCAAACCATCGCCAGTCGCGGAAAGCGCGGAAGTAACTGAAATCACAACGGCTTTTGAGAATGGAGAGGGCAAAGCCGGTATAGAGCGCGTAATCGAACAGGATGGCGATGGCCCAGATGATCAGGAACCAGCCGAGGGAAAGGTGGAGGGCATAGGCGATCAGGACGCCGATCATCTTGGCGAGCGCGGTGAAACCGTCCGTGATGGGCACGAGATGAAACCGTCCGGCCATGCGGAGAATACCGTGGCACCAGCCCGTGTACATGAACGGGGCAATACACGCATAAAGATCGGCCAGCATGCGTTCATGCGCTGACCAGTGCGTGCTGGCTGCGTAGATCTGCACCGCGACAAGACTGAACACCAACGCCGCCACCGCCGACAGAGCATCCAGCCGGATGCAAAAGGATGCGACGTTCCTCAGTTGCGTTACGTTCCGGCTGAAGAAGGCGTCACTGCCGAAACGGATCAGTGTCTGCCAGGTCTGCAACCGGGACAGGGTCGAGCCTGTCATGGCGAGAGAATGGATGAGGATAAGCAGGCCGAAATCCGCCAGCCCCAGAGCCCGCACGGCAAAAGCCACATGCACGAAGCTGCACAGCGCGCTGAGGATACGTCCGAGCGTCAGTACACCGACATTATGGAATATGGAGCGAAAGACGGAGCGGTTGCCGGACATACAGGCTTTCTGATCACCGGGTATTTCGAGTGGCGGCCATCCCTGCCGGGGGGATACAGAGTAAGGACTGCCAAGCAGGCATGGGAGGCCTTGCTGTTGCCTGACGGGCTCCTTTTGTCAAGGAAAACGCTGAGTTATTGAGTAACCTCTGGTTGCAGTCTGTTGCGCGTTGCACTTCGGAGGAAGGCGCGGGCTCAACAGAGCTGCGACCTGCCGGCACTCACACCCTCCTCCCGGGCCATCAGGGATGGTTGCGGTTCTAGAGAACAGCTCTGGCGGTTTAAAACGCCTTTGCCCTCCGTTGGACTCTGGTCTTGAAGGAAGGATGAGGCTTCATGGCCTCACCTCTTATTTCCGCTGAATTATGGGCGGTTATTGAACCGCACCTGCTTGCGATTCCTGTGCGCCTGAAAGGCAGGCGCCCGCGTGTTTCCGACCGCTCGACGTTGACGGGGATACTATTCGTTCTTCTGACGGGCATTCCAAGGGAGATGCTGCCGCGCGAAAAGGGATGCGGCTCGGGCGTGGATTACTGGCGGCGTCTGCGGGACTGCCAGAGGACCGGAGTGTTGGACGGTTTGCATCGTGAGTGACTGCCCCGCCTGCATCAAGGGCGGTTGACTGGACTGAAGCCGGGCCTGCATGGACAGCGCGTCCACTCAGGCCAAAAGGGGAGTGAACGATAGACCCAAACCCCACATATCGTGGAAGACCGGGCACGAAGCGTCACGGAGCGACAGGGTATTCCGCTGACTGCCCTTCTGTCCGGTGCCAATGTCCATGACAGCCGGATGTTTGAGCCCCTCCTGGATGCGCGGCCTTCCATCCGGGAGAAGAAAGGACGACCGCGCCACCGTTCCCGGAAAGCTCCACGCCGACAAGGGCCATGACTATCGACGCTGCTGGCTGGCATGCTTCCAGTCGCGGGATCAGGCACAGGATCGCCTGAAAAGGCATCGAAAGCAGCACTCATCTCGGAAAGCATCGCTGGGTCGTCGAATGCACCTTCGCATGGATCTCACGTTTCCGGCGTCTCACCGTCCGCTACGAACGTAGAGATGACATCCATCTCGCATTTACCCTGTGATCGTATGCTCCCTCATCTGCTTCCGAGTGCTTATATAATTGGTTTGGAAAGAACTTTGAGCACAGTTCAGCACGTCCAATCCGACCAACAAATACTATACGGTGGCCTCAAACCTGCGGTAAGGCAGAAAAACCCATTAAAACTTGATATGCCCTTGGCAAAAATCCCATGCCATACCAGTGAATCACCAGCATGCAGGTCGCAATGGGACCCTCCCGTATTCACAGAGAGAAGTCATGCAACACGTTTGATGTGCATAGGAGAATACTCCAGAGAAATTCTGAATAATGAGTATTCAAACTTTCCCCGGCGAAGACCCTTCACCCTGCCTTTCCTGAGCGTGACTTTCGTATCATCAGGCCCACGATCATCAGGAAGGCGAGGAACATGAAACTACTGCTCACACTCAGGCTGGCGCTGATCGCGCCCTTGTAAGCCTCGGTGACCTCTCCGTGCATGGTAGGCGAAAGTCTCTGCACGGCAATCATTCCCTGTTCCAGCAACGTGGACACGTCGATCTTCTCCGGCAGCGCACGCAGGCCGTTCTGCAATGTCAGCGCCATCACGCCCCCGGAGAGCGCCACCCCGAGCGACCCGCCCAGCGAGCGGATGAAGGACATCATCGCCGTGGCGATGCCCAGCATGTGCGCCGGCACAGAGTTCTGGATGATCACTGTGGCGTTGGGCATGGCGATACCCATTCCCATCCCGAGGCACCCCAGACTGACAAGAAAGTACAAGGCGGGTGCGCCGTGATGCGCGCAGAGCGCGATCATTGTCAGCGCCGAAAACTCGATGCCCACGCCTATGACCAGCAGAAGCTCATAACGCTGCGTTTTTGACGAGATATACCCGCCCAGCACCGAGCTGATCATCATCGTGCCAACCTGCGGCAGCATCATCAGACCAGAAGTCGCCGGGGTCTCTTCAAGAACAAGCTGGTAATACAGAGGCAGGAAAATCATCGACCCCATCATGGCAAACGACATGATGCCCGTTGCTGCAACGCACACGGAAAAATCCGCAATCCGCAAAAGGCCAAGACTGATCAGAGGCTCCGGCGCGTGCCGCTCCTGCCGGATGAACAGCAGGAAAACGGCCATACTGGCGCCAAGCAGAAGGAACGTCAGCGGGGATGTCCAGGCCAGGGATGTGCCGACCGAATTGAACAGAAGCAGGAAACCGGCCGTCGCCACGCTGAGAAGCGCTGCGCCCCAGTAGTCGATCCGGGGTTTCGCCTCGGCCCCGCCTGCTGGCAGACTCAGCATGATCAACGCAAGGGCAAAAAGCCCGACCGGCAGATTGACGAGAAACACCCACCGCCATGACAGGGCACTTGTCAGCACACCGCCCAGGAACGGTCCCGTCACGCTGCTGACCGCAAAAGCACCCGTGAAAAGGCCCTGATAACGCCCCCGCTGCTGCGGTGTCACCATATCGCCGATCACTGTCTGCGACAGCGTCATCAGCCCGCCTGCCCCGATACCCTGAAGCCCCCGAAAGAGGATCAGTTCCCACATGCTCTGGGCCATCCCGCACAGGAGCGAGGCGAACAGGAAAGCACCGATGCTGAATGCAAGCAGCGGCCTCCTGCCGAACATATCGGACAGCTTGCCATACAGGGGGGTGGCGATGGTCGAGGTCAGCATGAATGCTGTGACCACCCAAGACATGTGCGCCAGACCGCCAAGATCGCTCACGATGGTAGGCAGCGCGGTCGAGACAATGCTCTGATCGAGCGCCCCCATGATCATGGTCAGGATGAGGCCGATGAAAACGAGAAGGCGGGTCGTCGGAGAATAGGCAGAAACGATCTCTGCCGTGGAGGAAGGCTGCACTAGGGGTGTCCTACACTGTCAGAAACGGGTCACGTCATCACTGACGAGAAGGAAGAACAGACGGTATCCCCGCTGCTCACGCCTCCGGTCAATGCTGCGCGTCGACGTCCTTGACGGACGCGTCCGCCTGCCCCTTGACCCAGTAACCGGACGCCTTGATCCACGGGGCTGGAACGCTGCGTTCATCAAGCAGATATTGACGCACCGCCTTCGCCACGCGGGCCTCGGCGCCCACCCAGACGAACGTATGCTCCGGTATCTCCAGACCGGCGAGCGTGCCAATAATGCCCTGCGCCTGATCGGCCTCATTCATGGAACGATGGACCCAGTGCGCGTCATGCTTCGCGGACGTCGCGAACACCTGTTCGTCCCCTGCACCCGGCACGGCCACCACGGTTGTGACGAGCGCCTGTGCGGGAAGTTCTTCCACACGGCGTCCGATGGCTGGCAGGGCAGTTTCGTCACCGATCAATAGCCAGTGAGCCACCTCACCGGAGATGATCTGGGAGCCCTTGGGGCCGCCTATATCCAGCCGGTCGCCCACTTTGGCAGCCCGCGCCCATGCAGCAGCAGGACCGCCATGGTGGTTCACGAAATCCAGAACCAGCGTTCCCGTCTTCGGATCATAGCGACGAGGCGTGTAGTCCCGGCGCACCAGTGAGCCGTCCAGACCGGGAATGAAAATCTTGATGTGATCATCAGGGGAGGCGCTGACAAAACCGGACAGTTCCGCGCCCGTAAGGGTCACGCGGATCATATGTGGCGTCAGGCGCTCCACCGCCGCTACATCCAGACTGCGTCGGTGCAGTTCGTGGCGGACACGACGGATTTCGGGCGCGTCACTGCGACCAAAGAAAGAACTGAGAGTTTTCATGCGGAATTCCTCCTGAAGGTCGGGAGCAGCCGAGATTTTGTCATCCAGCACGGAACTATGCTTGCAGGCACCTGTTCGGTTGCCGGATTCAGACCTGCCCGACCGCGCGGGCCGCCTCGTCCAGCAGGGCTGCAATCTTCTCTTCGGCCTGTGCGTCAAGACCGCCATTGCGCAGGCGGAGGCGCAGCGAGGTCTTGAGATTTTCCATCGCGCGCATCACAGGCACCGGGATATTCCGACGTCCGCCCCGTCCTTCGGGTTGAGACGTCGCGGCACGGGAGAGGATCTCATCCAGCCCAGCACGGTTCGTGGTCAGGAATACCTCGCCTTCGGGCGTCATGTGATAGCTCTTGCGGCCTTCTTCCTCAGCCGGTCGGATATAACCCGCCTCATCCAGCCAGGTGAGCGTCGGATAGATCACGCCGGGGCTTGGCGTGTAACTGCCACCAAATTTTTCCTCGATGGTCTTGATCAGTTCATAGCCATAGGTTGGCTTTTCGGAAATCAGGCTGAGGACCAGGAGGCGCATCTCGCCATAGTCGAAGAGCCTGTTGCGGCCCCCGCGTCGTCCGCCGCCCCGACCATGGTGATGGTCGGACCCAGAGAAGCCTGAGAGACCTTCGGGAGAGAAAACCTGACGGTCGTGACCGCCTTCGTGTCTGTTTCTGTGTTTCATGATTGCCGATATAAGTCCCGATATATCGTATGTCAAGATATATCGGGATCTGTTTTTTGTGCTTCCCGTTGCGCAGTTCTGCGTAGCTTACGCAACCGTCCTGCCATTGACGCCACGAGCAGATAAAGTGCGGGTGTTGTGAACATGGTCTGGCCCTGACTGACTGACAGCCCTCCAATCAGGGCTATGCCGAGCGGCTGATGCAGTTCCATGCCGTAACCGCCCATCAGCACGAGCGGCAGCACACCGATGGCGGCAGCAAAGGTGGTTATGACGATAGGTCGCAGCCGCAGCAGACAGGCTTCGCAGATGGCATCCTTCGAGGACAGTCCCCGCTCCCGCTCGGCATGGATGGCAAAATCCACCAGCAGGATGGCGTTCTTCAGCGAGACCCGGTCAGCCGCAACATGGCGCTCACAGCCATGTCCGAGAACGGCAGTCCGGACAGATCGAGTGCCCTCACAGCACCAATCCCCGCAAAGGAAATACTCAGCAGATGGAAAACGCTTTCATAGAGCCCGCCCAGAGTCAGATAGACCGCGAGAACAGAACCAAGGATCAGAATCTCGCTGTCACGGTTTCTCTTACCCAGATCGCCTTCGTGGCTCTCCACTTCCCCGCTGATCGTGTCCGCCAGATGCAGGGCCTGCCCGTTCCTGCTCAATGACAGCCTATGCCTGCGAAAGGCAGCCATCCCTTACGATAGATAAAGGCCGTTTACTATGAGCTGGATCACAAACATGAACGTGTGAGCGCTTAAGTCGTAACGGGTTACGCCACGTCCCCAGTATTTCAGTTCTGCAAACCTGTTTTCGACGTGAGGGCACTTTTGATACAGATGCCTGCTGTAAAAAGGCTGTGATGTGCCGTTGGGAAAGGAGTTCCCTGATCCTCTCGCCGCCATAACCCCGACACCGAAGGATTTCGCGTGTTTCGGCTCAAAGGTCGGTCAGCCGGACAGAACTTCCCTTGAAATCAATGATCTGTCCAACCGTCAGATGAAAGCGGGCAGACCGTCCCCGATCATCGCAAAGAGCGTGGAGCTTCGAGTTCAGTCCGCTTTTTAGTTCTCCGATCATATGACGGGAAAAAGCCCATGCCTGAGCCAGACTCTTCTCCAGACAAAGGGCTGTGAATCACCGATTTCGTTTCAACTCAATGAATTACCTGATCCTGACCCACCACAGTGAATCCGGTTTTATTCGGAAATCAACTCAGCCTAGCCAACGGAGTTACCTGCTCAACAATCTGTTTGAGCAAAAAGACACTGACCAATTGGCCCCATGGTGCGTTGAGCATCAAACGCTGACGACGATACCGGGTCGACCAGAAGCGGGGTGAGAGAATGTGAGCATGACGGTAGGGCTTGTCATCGGGGGCTCTCGTGGCTTCATGGCGTCAGCCATTGAAAAGATACCGGCGCAAGATGGGCTGGTCCACGCGATCACCCTCATCTCCGATATTCCGTGTCGTAGTCGGCCGACATGAACGCGATTGTCCGTCTGGCGCTTGCGCGTCCCTATACATTCGTCGTGATGGCGATCCTGATCGCCATTGCCGGAGTGCTGTCAGCGATCCGGACGCCGAAGGATATTTTTCCGAATATCGGCATTCCCGTGATTGCCGTGGCCTGGACCTATACCAACCTGTCACCGCAAGACATGTCGGGACGCATCGAACTTCCGTTCCAGCGGGTGCTGACAACAACAGTGAACGATATCGAGCATATCGAAGGGCAATCGCTGACAGGAATTGGGGTCACGAAAATTTTCTTCCAGCCCGGCACCGATGTCCGCATTGCCAATGCGCAGGTCACGGCCATCGCCCAGACAATCCTTCGCCAGCTTCCGATCGGCACGACACCACCGCTTATCCTGAATTACAGTGCTTCGACCGTACCCATCATTCAGCTCGCTCTGTCGGGAAACGGACTGACCGAACAGCAGCTTTACGATTATGGCTTCAATTTCATCCGTAATCGGCTGGTGACGGTCCCCGGAGCCGCGATCCCGTATCCTTATGGTGGTCGCGTGCGACAAATCCAGCTGGATCTTGACCCGCGACAGCTTCAGTCACGCGGCGTATCGGCGCTCGACGTCGGGAATGCCCTGACCAGCCAGACACAGATCACGCCAGCCGGTTTCGTGAAAATCGGTGAATACCAGTATGATTTCAGGCTGAACAATGCTCCCGTTTCGGTCGAACAACTGAACATGCTGCCCGTTCGCACGGTGAACGGCGCGGTGGTCCGCGTTCGTGATGTCGCTCATGTGCGGGATGGTTCGGCGCCACAGCAGAATGTCGTTCATGTCGATGGCCAGCGGTCAGCCCTTCTGACCGTCCTCAAATCCGGCGCAACGTCCACCATCTCCATTGTCGCGGGGATCAAGGCAATGCTGCCCGACGCAACACGAGGATTGCCGAAACAACTCCAGATCAAACCGGTGAACGATCAGTCGCTTTTCGTGAAAGCCGCCGTGAACGGCGTGTTGCGGGAAGGCGCGATCGCGGCCGCCCTGACCAGTCTGATGATCCTACTGTTTCTAGGCTCCTGGCGCTCCACCCTTATCGTGGCGACCTCCATCCCGCTGTCGGTTCTAGGTGCGATCGCCGCCCTTTCAACGCTCGGCGAAACGCTGAACGTCATGACGCTGGGCGGTCTTGCACTGGCCGTCGGTATCCTGGTGGACGAGGCGACGGTCACAATCGAGAATATCGAACGTCATCTGGAACTGGGCAAGAACGTCGATGCCGCGATCATAGACGGCTCAGGCGAGATCATCGTTCCGGCTTTTCTCTCGCTGGTGTGTATCTGCGTCGTGTTCATCCCGATGTTCTATCTGCCCGGCGTATCGGGCTTCCTCTTTGTGCCCATGGCGCTGTCCGTGATTTTTGCGATGGTCATGTCCTTCGTCCTGTCGCGCACGCTTGTCCCGACCATGGCTATGTTCCTCCTACGGAAGAATTCCGATCAGGAAGACGAACGCAAGAGGAATATCTTTATAATTTTCCAGCAGAATTTCGAACGACACTTTGAGGCCATGCGGACCCGCTATGGCACCTTGCTGGAAGCCGTGCTGCAACATCGCATCCTGTTCGTCTGCTGCTTTACGGGCTTCGCTTTCCTAAGCCTTGGACTTCTTCCCTTTCTTGGCCAGAATTTCTTCCCACAGGTGGATGCGGGCGCGATGACGCTCCATGTGCGCGGCCCGATCGGCATGCGGATTGAGGAAACCTCGGCGTTATTCCAGCGGATTGAAAAGCAGATCCGCCTGCGGATTCCGCCGGAAGAGCTTGAATCGGTCGCCGATAATATCGGCCTGCCGACAAGCGCGATCAACACGGCCTACAACGCGTCCGGCACGATCGGGCCGCAGGACGGCGACATCATCGTCGCACTCAGGGAAAATCATCATCCGACGGAGCGCTACATTCACGCCCTCCGGACCACGTTGCCGAGACTGTTCCCGGAAGCGGCCTTTGCCTTCCTTCCCTCGGACATCACCAGCCAGATTCTCAACTTTGGGGCACCCGCCCCTATCGACATTCAGGTCAGTGGATCACGTCCGGGTGAAACGCGGCAGTTTGCGGAACGGATATTACGCGAGATACGCAGGATCGACGGTCTCGTCGATGCCCGCATCCAGCAGCCGGCTCACTATCCCGAATTCCGCTTCGACGCGGACCGAACCCGGATTAATCAGCTCGGACTGCTGGAGAATGACGTTACGGCCAGCATTGCGACCGCAATCGCGGGCACCTCGCAGACCGCTCCGCTCTACTGGCTGGATCCGCAGAGCATGGTCACGTATCCGATTGCAGTGCAGATGCCGGAATACCGGATCAGTTCTCTCCAGGATATCACCGGCCTGCCAGTGACGGGCCTGTCGACCACGCAGCTTCAGGTGCTGGGCGCGCTTGGCACGATTACGCGGGGCACGACCTCGCCTGTCGAAACGCAATACAATATCCGTCCGCTGATCGACATCTTCGCAGCAGGAGACGGGCGCGATCTCGGAGCGATTGCGGCAGATGTGCAGACCGCCCTA
This sequence comes from Acetobacter conturbans, assembly GCF_011516755.1. Lineage (GTDB taxonomy): Bacteria > Pseudomonadota > Alphaproteobacteria > Acetobacterales > Acetobacteraceae > Acetobacter > Acetobacter conturbans. The sequence continues at coordinate 35,121 of NZ_WOSY01000014.1, forward strand.
CGACGGCTGGAGCACGAACGCCCGGAGACGGTCACCGTCGCTCTCCGTGGTCAGTATGAGGCCATGACGACCGCCTTTTCAGGTCTGGGTTTTGGCCTGCTGGGGGCAATCGTGCTGATCTATCTGCTAATCGTCATCAATTTCCAGAGCTGGACAGATCCGTGCATCATCATCCTTGCTCTGCCAGCGGCGCTGGCAGGAATATGCTGGATGCTGTTTGCAACGGAGACCCCGCTCTCCGTTCCGGCCCTGACGGGTGCGATCATGTGCATGGGGGTCGCAACAGCGAATTCCATTCTTGTCATCAGTTTCTGCCGGGAACAGCTCGCGGAGCATGGCGACGCGACCCGGGCGGCTCTGGTCGCGGGCAGCACCCGACTGCGGCCCGTCCTGATGACGGCTCTGGCAATGATTATCGGCATGCTGCCGATGGCGCTCGGTCTTGGGGAGGGCGGGGAACAGAACGCACCGCTCGGACGCGCCGTCATCGGTGGGCTGATGTTCGCAACCTGCGCCTCCCTGTTCTTCGTACCCACCCTGTTCGCCGTCATCTACGACCGGCGGGGTCGTCGTGCAGCGGGGGAAGCTCATGTCCATGCCTGATCCCCATCCATCGCATGCCGGACACAGACCCGGATCCGGGTGGATCATCATTGCCGCGATCATCGTTTTTGGGACGATTCTCGTGGCGGGAACGATCTCCCGCATTCACAGCCGTCATCAGCTTCATTCCGGCAACGTCGCCGCTTCGGTTCCCACGGTCACTGTTGTGCATCCGGGAGGCAGTGCGGTTGATACCCTGATTCTGCCGGGCATGCTCCAGGCGTGGTACAGCGCGCCCGTCTATGCGCGGACCAGTGGTTACCTGAAACGCTGGTACGTCGATATTGGGGAAAAGGTGCAGGAAGGTCAGCTTCTGGCGGAAATCGATACACCCGATGTCGACCTGCAACTGGCTGCCGCAAGAGCAGCGCTTGGGACGCGGACGGCCCAGCGCGATCTGGCGCGCATTACATCCAGACGATGGGACCGTCTTAATGCGCAGAACGCTGTATCACAGCAGGAGACGGACGAGCGGCGCGGAAATCTGGCCGCTGGCGAGGCGACACGCCATGAAGCGGCGGCGGAGGTCGGGCGGCTGGAGACACTCTCCGGCTTCAAACACATCGTGGCACCGTTTTCGGGGGTCGTGACCAGCCGTGCCACTGATATTGGCGCGCTGATCGTCGCTGGCACGTCGACCACCCAGCCGCTTTTCACCGTATCGGATGTAACGCGGCTTCGTCTGTATGTCAGGATACCTCAGGCTTACGCAGCACGAATGCGTGACGGACTGGTCACTCATTTCACGGTCCCCGACTATCAGGGGCGGACGTTTGAAGCCCGCCTGTTTCACTCTTCGGATGCTGTCGATTCACAGTCGGGCTCCATGCTGGTGCAACTGATCTATGACAATACGGACAATCTTCTCAAACCCGGAGCTTACGCACAGATCTCGTTTACATTTCATGGTCATGGAGAGATGGCTGCGCCATCCGTACGTATTCCGGCCAGCAGCCTCCTGTTTCGGCAGGATGGAACAACCGTGGCGATGGTGGACGGCAGCAATCATGTCAGAATCCAGCATGTTTCGATCCTGACCGATTTCGGCACGGAACTGGAAGTAACCGGCCTGACACCGCAAAGTCTGGTCATCAACAATCCTATGGATGACATCCGTGACGGGGACGAGGTCAAGCCCCGGGAGAACGGGCATGCTTCCTAGCCGCCTCCCCGTTGGCGAACCCGCCCCGCAAGATGGGGGGCGGCGCGGGTTTTCAAACATTCAGGCATGGAAAACAGGTGTCGGCCCACCATTAGTCACGTTTCTAAAATCATCTGTTTCCATAGTGTATATTTCTATATTTTCCTTATTTTTACTGTGCGGATGTAATCTGGCCCCCGACTATCGGAAACCGACGTTGCCTCCCTTACCGGCTACGTTCAAAGAAGCCGGTCCCTGGACACCGGTGAAACCTGATGACGCCACCGGGCGCGGCGCCTGGTGGTCGGTCATGGCTGATGCCGGGCTGGACCGTCTGGAAGAACGGATCGAGCATGGCAGCCCGCAACTGGCCGCTGCTGTCGCACGATACGATCAGGCCCGGGCGCTCGTCCGGCGTGCGCGCGCCGAGTTTTTCCCTGAAATCGACACCACCGCGAGTGTGCAGCGGGAACGGACTTTATTTACAACAGCTGGAACCTACTACAATTATCGGGATTATGCGGCAGGCGGTATCGTTTCATGGGAACCCGATCTATGGGGACGCATTCGTAATCTCGTGGCGGCAGCACGAGCCGATGCGCAGGCGAGCGCAGCCGATCTCGGCGCGGTCCGTCTCAGCCTCGAGGCTGAACTCGGGGAGGATTATTTCCAGTTGCGAGGGCTGGATGCCAGCATCAGCCTCCTGAGAAAGACTGTCGAGGCTTATGCCGCGGCTCTTGATCTGACGACGAAACGCTTCACTGGCGGTGCGGCAAACGAACTGGATGTAGGGCGCGCGAAGACGCAACTCGCCTCAACGCAGTCCCGGCTGGAGCAGCAGGTGGCGAACCGGGCCCTGCTCGAAAACGCTATCGCGGTGCTGATTGGTGAGCAACCCTCTGTATTCTCCATCGAACCATCAGGGGATTTTCCATCGGCCCCGGTCATTCCCATCATGACGCCCTCCCATCTTCTGGAGCGTCGGCCGGATGTTGCGGCGGCCGAACGGCATATGATGGCGGCAAATGCACGCATCGGTGTGGCAAGAGCAGCTTTTTTCCCGAATATCACGCTCAGCGCGACGGGAGGATCCGCAACCACAACCGGTGCCCTGTTATCGGCAGGCACAGGTGTCTGGGCCCTGGGACCGGCTTTGGCCACACTGGCCGTTTTTGACGGTGGGCGGAGATTTGCCGATCTGGCAGTCATGCATGGCCAGTATGCCGAATCTGCCGCGAATTACCAGCAGACCGCGCTCAACGCATTTCGTGAAGTCGAAGATCAGCTCTCGCTGCTGAACCATCTGGCGGATGCCTCCTCCCGGCAGGAAGAAGCGGTATCGGCCGCTGAACGAACCGATCATCTGGCCACCATCCAGTATCGCGAAGGAGCGGTTGACTACCTTCAGGTAGTCATCGCCCAGACAGCTGAACTACAGGCACGCGAGGATATGATCACAGTGAACACACGCCGCCTCGTGGCCGCGATCGACCTCGTGCGGGCTCTCGGAGGAGGATGGCACAACCCCACATCCTGACGTGCGCTACTGTCTCGTTCCTCATGCCGCATGGACCGTTTCTCACAGATCCATCCGAAGCAACGAGAAGGTCCACACCATTATTGATCTTACAATTGCGCCCGACCCAGCCACTCATCCGGCACAAAGCGCCAATACGCGATGATATGCCAGACTTGAACAGCACGTCCCGCGAGACATCACTGCTGCCACCAACAGTGATCTGCGACCTCTGAACCACCGTGCTTTTCTGAATACTTTCGGTGCCATGTCCGCGATTGACTGCGTGGCTGACCGGGGCAGGATCGCGGTGTTCAATACGGCGGTGAAGGCTGCTGTCACAGGTGCGGATGACGGCCTGAACAAGCTGGTCGTACTTTACACCAAATGGGGCGCCCAGTTCGATAATGACTGAAGATAGAGACTTCCGTGCCACTGTGTTTGTGACGAAACCGATAAAACGAATACCAACTCGATGGTATAAAATTGTTTGGGGAAAAACATCACGGTCTGCGGACATTAACTACGTCGAATGTCGTTGACCGCTCTCGCCTGAATCGTCCAGCCGATCCCGGATCGCGCGCTCCGAGAGGAATATGTAGACAGTTCTCGATCAGGCTGAAATCCTGAATTCTCCGTGAAGCTTTGCAATCACATAAGCATCTGAGCGCAAGGGAACCTGTTACAGGCCAGGAGAAGCATCTCTCGATTTTCGTTTTGACACCGGACCATTCCTGAGTGTAAAGAATATCCGATATGAAAAGATGTATCCGCCAGCGCTGACGGAACATTAAGACGCCTGGAAAAAGGCAGCATGACACTGGGTGGATCAACGGTGATCCGCCAGCCCTTGGAGGGCAATGATGCACGGTCACAGCCTGCGTCATTAGGGATCGTACTGTGGACAAGGGTTTTCTCAAGGCTGGACACGCGCCGACACTTCTCGCCGCATTCCTGTATTTTGATGTCTCATTCATGGTCTGGGTATTGCTGGGACCGCTCGGCATCTCCATTTCGCATGCCCTGCATCTGAATGCTGGCCAGAAAGGGCTGCTCGTCGCAACACCGGTCCTTGCCGGCGCAGCCTTCCGCGTCGTCGCGGGGGCGCTGGTCGACCGGTTTGGTCCCCGCCGTGTCGCGATCGGCGCCCAGATTCTGGTTATCGCCGGACTGGCCCTGACCTGGCTCCTCGCCCCGCATACTTACGCAGCCATGTTTGGCGTCGCGCTTGTTCTAGGCGTTGCAGGCGCTTCCTTTGCCATAGCCCTCCCTCTCGCATCGGCCTGGTATCCGCCACAATATCAGGGCACGGCTCTGGGTATTGCGGGGGCGGGCAACTCCGGAACGGCCCTCGCAGCCCTCTTCGCGCCCGGCCTCGCCGTGCTGTTCGGCTGGCTCAACGTCCTTGGTCTCGCAACCATTCCGCTCACCTGCGTGCTGATCGCCTTTCTGTTTCTGGCGCGCGAACCCGCAAACCGTCCTGCCAGCGCAGGTCTCGCCTCCTGGCTGCCGTTACTTCGCTCCACCGATTGCTGGGCGCTGATGTTCTTCTACGGCGTCACCTTTGGAGGATTTGTTGGCCTCGCCTCGTTCCTGACCATCTATTTCAACGACCAGTACGGCCTCGCTCCCGCCATTGCCGGAACCTGCACCGCCTTCGTGGTCTTTGTCGGCTCCTTCGTTCGGCCCCTCGGCGGCGCACTCGCCGACCGGATTGGAGGCGCTCGCGCCCTCACAGTGCTCTACGCACTGGCAGGACTCCTTTTCGCCCTGATCGGTCTCGGACTTCCCACAATATGGCTCGCTTTTCCCGCTTTCTTTTTCGGGATGCTTGTCCTCGGACTGGGCAACGGAGCCGTGTTCCAGCTCGTACCGACCCGATTTCCTGAACAAGTTGGTATCCTGACCGGACTTGTCGGCATGAGCGGGGGTGTCGGCGGCTTCTATCTCGCCTCGTCCCTCGGTGCCGCCAGACAGACCACCGGCTCCTATGGCCCGGGATTTCTCGCCTTCTCCCTGATTTCCTTCGCCGCCCTCGGCTGTGTGCTGCTCTGCCGTCGCCGCTGGACACATGCCGAACGCCCACCTCACCTTACGGGCCAAACCTCAGCAATCATCTGAACCGTATCCCCCGATGCAAACCCGTTCGATCCTGCTGTCGTTTTTCCGAAAGCCATGCCCGATGACCGCTCTCCGCTCACGCTCTCTCCCACGCCACCCGGCACGTCGGTTACCCCGCACAACCGCCATTGCCAGTGGTGTGGTTGCCAGTGTTCTGCTCCCAAGGTTTGCCTGTGCTGCCCAGACTTATCCCCAACAGGCGGTGACACCACCGGAACGGGCGACGATCAAACATGTGGCAGTTATTCACGGCCCCATTAAAAGCACACCGCCGCACGCCACGGACTGGGGTGTCTTCAATGCAGGCAAAGGTGCGGCCGCCGGATTCGGCACGGTCGGCGGCTTTGGTCAGGCCCGATGGGCTGAAGACTGGAGCGACATCGTCAATACACCGCCGGAAATGCGCCGGAATGACTGGTTCAATCGGCTCAAATATATTCGTCTGACCGACAAAGGCGATATCTGGCTTTCGATCAGCGGTGAAGAACGCCTGCGCTATATCTTCGAAAACAAACCGATGATGGGCACGGCGGGCAAGACCAACGCCAATCGCGTGCTCCTGCGTAATCAGTATGGTGCAGACCTGCATATTGGGCAGCATGTCCGCGCCTATGCCGAATTTCTCTATGGCAATGCCGGCGGCAGTAATTATTACGGCTACCAGACGGGCGTGCAGCGTGAGCGTCTTGATCTCCAGCAGGGTATCCTCGAAGTCAAAGGACATCTCCTTGGCGCAAAAATGGGCGTTATAGGCGGTCGGCAGGTCTTTCTCGACGCCCCCGTTTCCATGCAGTCCGCCCGTGATATACCAAATGTTCAGCAGACATGGGACGGTTTTCGCGGATACGCCGTCTGGAAATCGTTTCGCCTCGACCTGTTCGACTTCATGCAGACCAACAAGCTGCCAACAGACGTTTTTTCCGACGGCACGAATTATAACGCCCGCATGTATGGCGCCTACAGTTCAACAGCACTTCCGGCCTTTACATTCATGGGCAAGAAAAGTCAGATTTTTGCTGACCTTTTCTTCATCGGTTATCTTTTCAACGGCTCTCCCGCAGCTATCCCCACAACAAAAACCGGGGGCACGGAAGCCGGATCGACCCGCCGGGACAATATCGGCTCCCGGATCTGGGGAAACGCCGGTCCATTCAATATGAGCCTGACAGGCGTCTTTCAGGGCGGTGAATTCCGTCCCGCGAAAAATGCCGGTCCCACACGCGCCGTAAGAGCCTATGCCGTCAACGGCGTCGCCTCCTGGAATCCTGCCAATATGCCGGGAAAGCCGTCCATCGGCATTCAGGCTGATATGTTCTCTGGCGGCTCCTACAAGAGCAAGGACGGCGCAGTCGGGACATTCGCCACACCATATTTCCCACTGCCATACTATAATGATGTTACGCTCCAGCTGACGTCGCAAAATCTGGTGGGCATCGGACCGGTGATCGAAGCATCGCCTCTGGCAAACTTGCACATGAAACTGCATGTTCCGTTCTTCTGGCGCCAGAGCACTCAGGATGCCGTTTACGGAACCGGCAAGATTTACTCATGGCGAAACGGCCTTTCCGGTGGTTATATCGGAACCATTCCGCAAACCCAGATAGCGTGGAACTTTGCACCGCACTGGACATGGACCCATGATATCGCCGGTTTCGCGGCATCACAGGGAATGCGCCGTGCAGGTGCCCGTGGCGGTGTTTTCTACATGCAGACTATGGAATTTAAGTTCTGAGACCGGCTCGGAAACGGAGATGCACACCATGACCACCGAAAAAAACATCATCATCGTCGGGAATGGCATGGTTGGCCATTACTGCGCCGAGCAACTGGTGACGCAGGGGCTGCATGAGACGCACCGTATCCATGTATTTGGCGATGAACTGCATCACGCCTACGACCGCGTCCATCTTACAGAATACATGACCGGGCAGGACGCGCTGGCTCTGCGTCTGCATGAAGAAGATTTCCATACCGCTCACGGCATGACCCTGCATCTGGGCGACCGCATCACGAAAATCGACCGTGAAAACCGAATGATCAATAGTGAAGCCGGAGAGTTTCCGTATGAATCACTGATTATCGCAACCGGATCGACGCCATTCGTTCCTCCCGTCCCGGGCAATACCGGCAGCGCAGGTCTTGTCTACCGCACGCTTGATGATCTCGACATGATCCGTAGTGCAGCGGAAGGAGTGTCCGATGGGGTGGTGATCGGTGGCGGCCTGCTCGGACTAGAAGCTGCCAATGCTCTCCGCGTTCTCGGTCTGAATGTCAGCGTGGTTGAATTCGCCCCGCGCCTCATGCCCGTGCAACTTGATGATGAAGGCGGAAACGCTTTGCGCCGACGCATCGAGGATCTGGGCATTACTGTGCTGACCTCCCACGCGACACAGGAAATCGTGCCGGGCGAGACACACCGCCATCGCCTGAACTTCGCTGACGGCACCTCGCTTGAAACCGACCTTGTCGTTTTCTCGGCTGGCATCCGTCCGCATGATCGTCTGGCGCGCGATTGCGGCCTCGCTCTCGGTGCACGTGGCGGTATCGCGATTGACGATCAGTGCCGCACGTCCGATCCGGATATCTTCGCCATCGGTGAATGTGCAGCGTGGTGCGACCGCGTGTTCGGTCTCGTCGCACCCGGCTATACCATGGCACGCACGATCGCCGCCGTTCTCGCAGGAGAGGACGCTGCTTTTACGGGCGCGGACATGTCCACCCGGCTCAAACTGCTCGGCGTCGATGTCGGCTCGATCGGCGATGCCCACGGTGCCGCTCCCGGCTCCACGAGCTACCGTTTCATTGGCGAAGCTGAAGGCTCCTACAGACGCCTCGTCCTCTCCGCCGATGGCACGCGCGTGACAGGTGCTGTTCTGGTCGGCGACAATTCCTACTACGACACTATCCTGCAATACGTACAGAATGCCATCCGCCCCCCTGCCGACCCGGCAGCACTCATCTTGCCACGTGGTGAAGGCACAGAACTGCTCGGAGCGGACTCACTCCCAGACACCGCGACAGTCTGCTCCTGCCATAACGTGACCAAAGGAGCGATCTGCTGCGCCATCGATGACGGCTGCGGCGATCTTGGTGCGCTTAAATCACTCACCAAAGCCAGTACCGGCTGCGGGGGGTGCTCCGCCCTGCTGAAAAGTGTCTTTGAAAGCGAGCTTGAAGCCCGCGGCATTACTGTCGATCGCAGTCTCTGTGAGCATTTTTCCTATACCAGACAGGAACTTTACTCTCTCGTGCGCGTCCACGGGATCAAGACCTTTGAGAAGCTGATGGACAGCTATGGTAATAGCGGCCTCGGATGCGATATCTGCAAACCCGCCGTCGGCTCCATTCTGGCCTCGGCATGGAACAAGCCCATTACCGACCCCGCCTACATTCCGCTTCAGGACACGAACGATACGTTCATGGCCAATATGCAGAAGAACGGCACCTATTCGGTCGTACCCAGAATCGCAGGCGGTGAAATCACTCCGGAGAAACTGATTGTCCTTGGTCAGGTAGCAAAGAAATACGATCTATACACAAAAATCACCGGTGGCCAGCGCATTGATCTGTTCGGCGCGCAACTCCACCAGCTTCCCGGTATCTGGACCGAACTGCTCGACGCCGGGTTCGAAACCGGCCACGCCTATGGAAAATCGACCCGCACCGTGAAATCCTGTGTTGGCAGCACGTGGTGTCGTTATGGCGTTCAGGACAGCGTTCGTAAGGCGCTCGATCTCGAGAACCGCTACAAGGGACTACGCTCTCCCCACAAGCTGAAATTCGCTGTCTCAGGCTGCACACGAGAATGCGCCGAGGCCCAGAGTAAGGATGTAGGCGTCATCGCCACGGAAAACGGCTGGAACCTGTATGTCTGTGGGAATGGTGGTATGCGCCCCCGCCACGCGGAACTCTTCGCGACCGATATCGATTCCGAAACGCTCATAAAATACATCGATCGTTTCCTGATGTTTTATATCCGCACGGCTGACCGCCTGCAGCGCACATCCGTCTGGCGGGAAAATCTTGATGGGGGCCTCGATTATCTGAAGGACGTCATCATCAATGACAGTCTGGGCCTCTGCGCGGAACTGGAGCGCCAGATGCAGGATGTCGTCGATGTTTATCACTGCGAATGGCGTGATGCCCTTTCCGACCACGATAAACTCAAGCGTTTCCGCACTTTCGTCAACGACAGCCGGCCTGATCCGAACGTCCGCAGCATCGCCGAACGCGATCAGGTCCGCCCGGCCGATAACATGCCGGAAGTCCCCCTTTCTGCTGGCCCAAAAGACTGGACGACGCTTTGCAGTCACGGAGACCTCGTTGAAAAATCAGGTGTCGTAGCCTGGCACGATGGAGCCCAGATTGCCCTGTTCTATCTCCCGGCCCATTCCAACATGCCAGATCAGGTTTTCGCCATTGATAATCATGATCCTTTTTCCAACGCCAATGTCATCGGGCGCGGCATGATGGGTGATCTGAAAGGCCAACTGGTGGTCGCCTCCCCTCTCTATAAACAGCATTTTCGCCTGACAGACGGGGTCTGCCTGGAGGATGACGGCAAATGCCTGCGAACGTGGGATGCTCGCCTGAAAGACGGCAAGGTCGAGATCCGGGCCCGCGAAACGGTGCCGGTTCTCACCCCCGCGTAAACCTCGACAATGGCAGGTGAGGAAATCCGTTCGGTCTGTCCTTATTGCGGTGTCGGATGCGGCATCGTGATGGAGGTCACGAACGGACACATTACCCGTGTCCGCGGCGATACTACGCATCCGGTGAATGCCGGACGCCTGTGCACAAAAGGCAGTTCCTGCGACAAGCCGATCACCGCCCCGGAAAGGCTGAGTCGTGCTTTCCTGCGACCCAAGCGTGACGTTGCGCCGATGCCGACGACCATTGAGCAGGCCATACAGGAAACCGCCAATCACCTGCGCACACTCCTCGACACACACGGGCCGGATTCGATTTCTTTTTATGTATCCGGTCAGATGTCGCTGGAGGCCCAGTATCTCGCCAACAAGCTGGCAAAGGGATTTATTCGCACCCAGCACATTGAGTCCAATTCCCGCCTCTGCATGGCGGCAGCGGGCACCGGCTACAAACTGTCTCTTGGGGCGGATGCGCCACCCGGAAGTTACGAAGATCTTGACTGCACAAATCTGTTTTTCGTTATCGGCGCCAATATGGCCGACTGCCATCCGATTCTTTTTCTCCGTTTACTCGACAGGAAAAAGACAGGAGCACGACTTATCGTCGTCGACCCGAGGCGGACGGCCACAGCCGACAAAGCTGATCTTTTTCTACAGATTCGTCCCGGCACGGATATCGCTCTGCTCAACGGACTTTTGCATCTGCTTGTTCGGAACGGCGCTATTGATAGAAGCTTTATCGAGCAGGCCACTTCGGGCTGGAAGGAAATGGAAACCTTCCTCGCGGACTATACGCCAGCCCGCGTTGCTGAAATCACCGCCCTGCGCGAGGAAGACATTCTCACAACGGCGCTCTGGATCGCAGAGGCTGGCGACTGGATGAGCCTGTGGACGATGGGCCTGAATCAAAGTGTCGCCGGCACATGGAATACGAACACCCTGTGCAATCTTCATCTTGCCACAGGTGCGATCTGTCGTCCGGGAAGCGGTCCGTTCTCGCTGACAGGCCAGCCCAATGCCATGGGCGGTCGGGAGATGGGCTATATGGGCCCCGGTCTCCCCGGACAGCGTAGCGCCATGGTTGCAACTGACCGTGCCTTCGTCGAAACGCAATGGAACCTGCCTCCGGGAACGCTTCGCGAGGCTGGTGGCGCGGGAGCCATCGCGATGTTCGAAGCAATGACACGGAAGGAAATCCGGGCCTGCTGGATCATCTGCTCCAATCCGGTTGCAACAATCGCCAATCGATCCAATGCCGTTTCCGGACTGAATACTGCTGAACTGGTCATCGTTCAGGATGCGTATGCTGACACTGAAACCGCGACGAAAGCCGACATCCTGTTACCGGGGGCACTCTGGGCCGAAGCGGATGGAGTGCAGGTCAACTCAGACCGGACCATGACACTGGCCCGTCAGGCCGTGCCTCCGCCCGGAGAGGCTCTGGCCGACTGGGAGATCATTGCGCGTGTCGCCCGGGCCATGGGATTTGAGAGCGGCTTCTCTTTTTCCTCCGCTGCGGAAGTCTTTGAAGAAATCAGTCTATTTACCAACCCCGTGACAGGCTACGATATTTCTGGGATCAGCCACGCCCGCCTGCGCGAGGGTCCGGTGCAATGGCCCTGTGCGCCGGGCGATACCGCAGCGCGTCATCCCATACGCTATCTTCCGGAGCGGGGTGGGCTACCCATCTTTCCAACAAAAACCGGACGCGGCATCTTCTTCCCCAGACCGTGGATGCGTCCGCGTGAGTGGCCGGACGATAAATTCCCGTTCGTCCTGAACAGTGGTCGCCTGCAACACCAGTGGCATACCCTCACCAAAACAGGACGTGTTCCGGGTCTTAATCGCCTCAATCCCGGCCCGTTCGTCGAAATCGCCCCCGACGACGCCGCGCGTCTGGGGATCGCCGCAGGTGACCGGGTCCGGCTCACGTCGCGTCGAGGAGAAGCCATTCTTCCGGCTACCCTGTCCAACAGAATATTACCGGGAACCTGCTTCGCGCCCTTCCACTGGAATGACCGCTTCGGCGAACTTCTCGCCGTCAACGCCCTCACCTCCGACGAAATCGATCCGATATCGCTTCAGCCAGGTTTCAAGCTCTGTGCCATCTCCATGGAACGCGTTGATGGGCCGCAAACCGTCGAAAGAGATCCGGCAACAGGAGAGGATATCCACGATATGAAGCCATCACATATTGCCGCCTGTCTGGGTCTCGCCGAGCCGGAGCCACAGCCTCTTTCGGAAGAAACCCATTCGTGGCTAAGCGGTTTTCTGGAAGGGCTACGCCTGTCTCCGCCGAATCACGAAGTTCCGGTCATCCCGGCCGCTGCTCCTTTACCTGACCTTGTCAGGGCTCGCGTCAACGGTCTTCTTGCTGGTCTTTACTCCCGTAATCGGACCTCAGACCACGACCCAGAGTCTGCTCGGACCGATGCTGCAACCGCGCCACCACTGAAACTGTTCTGGGCTTCCCAGACGGGTCGCGCCGAAGAACTCGCCGGAGACATTACCAAGCAACTCCGGGAAGCCGGTCATGATGTGGAAGGCGCTTGTCTGGATCAGTGTAAAGGCGACGAGCACTGGACCGGCCCGACCATTTTTGTAGTCTCCACTTTCGGCGATGGTGATGCTCCGGATTGCGCCGTGCCTTTCTGGGATGCTCTGCGCACCCGCACTTCGCTTCTCACCGGCTGCTCGTATGTCGTTCTCGCTCTGGGCGACTCCTCCTATGCCAGTTTCTGTGGTTTCGGGCGCGCTCTGGATAGCCGTCTGGCAGAGCTGGGCGCGACGGCACTCCTTGAACGGACAGAATGCGAGCCTGATTACGAAGACACCGTCGAAGTCTGGCGCCACCGGCTGCTTACGGTTCTTGGCAGTCAGGACACATCCGCCTCACAACCCGCCGAAGTAGCCACACCAGAAACAACAGGCATCACCCGTGACACGCCCGCCATAGCGAGGTTGTGCCTTAACAGATCGCTCTCTGCGATGGGGGCGGATAAGGATACCCGACAGATTGGCTTAGATCTTTCGGGAACCGGCCTGACATGGCGACCTGGAGATGCGCTGGGGATCTGGCCTTGCAACGACGAAGCCGTGGTCGCGATGGTGCTGACGGCCTTGCAACATGGGCCGGACGTTTCCGTATCGCTACGCGGACACGGCGTGGTGTCGCTGGCAGACGCACTCAGGCGTCATCTCGATCTCTCACGTCCCCTCCCCGCCATGCTGACCCGTCTTGGGCGACAGGAAAGTGGCTTTCTGCCCGAACTCCTGAAGAATGTCCGCCTTGACGTTTCGCCAGATGAAATCCCCGGCCTCTTCCGTCGCATGCAGCCCCGGCTCTACTCCATCGCTTCGTCACCCCGCCACTGTCCCGACGTGGTGGAATTGACAGTGGGCGTCAATCGAGAGCCATGGCCCGGTGTCTGTTCCGGCTGGCTGGCCGGTTTGGAAACCGGAAGCGCGGTTCCTCTCTTTCTCCAGCCGACATCCCATTTCCATCTGCCTGAAAATAACGCCACTCCGGTCATCATGATCGGGCCCGGCACGGGGATTGCACCTTTCCGAGCCTTTCTGCAGGAGCGTGCGACCAGTAAAGCCGCTGGTCTCAACTGGCTATTTTTTGGAGAGCGGCATGAACGGGAAGGCTATTATTATCGTGAGGAACTTGAAGCTCTTCGCGCTTCCGGTTGCCTCACGCGCCTCGACACAGCATTCTCACGGGACCAGCCTGAGCGTATTTATGTGCAGGACAGAATGGAGGAAGCCGGTGCGGAATTATGGAACTGGCTTCAGGATGGAGCGGCCCTGTATGTCTGCGGAGATGCTCAGCGCATGGCCCGTGATGTTGACGCTGCCTTGCGCCGCATCGTGGGCCGCCACGGCAATATGGCCATCACAGATGCAGATGAATACGTGACCAGTCTGGTGCGATCCGGTCGTTATCTGCGTGACGTCTACTGACAATGACAACGGCGCCTCCCGCCCCTATGCAGCGAAAAGGTCTGATCAGGGTTCTTCTGGCCGATGAAAATCCTCACCGGGCCGGGGCGCTGTCAGCCACGCTGCGCGCAGATGCATCCCTCATCGTCATCACCACTGGCCCGGACCTGCCTCTCATCGATGCTGTCCGCCTGCACATGCCCGACATCGTGCTCGTCGACATGTCCCGCGCCGACCGCGATGCCCTCGACAGCGTCCGCGCCCTTTCCGGCGCAGGCCTCGAACACCCCGTGGCCTTATTCGTCGATGAGGATGACGAACATCTCATGGAGGCAGCCTTCGAAGCCGGGATCTGCTCCTACAACGTCGTCGATACACCGCCCCGGGATGTAAAACCTCTTCTCCGCTCGGCAATCTCGCTCTACGCGCGTTTCCAGAAGACGCAGAGCGAACTCCGGGCCGCCCAAAGAACGATCTCGGAACAGCAGGCGATCAATCAGGCGAAAAGACTATTCATGCAGAATGAAGGCTGCGGCGAAGGCGAAGCTTATCGCTGGCTTCGGAAACGCGCCATGAAAACCGCCCGCAGAATTCCGGACATTGCCGCAGAATATATTCGCACACACAGCAAGGGTACTTCCCGATGAGCCACCTCCTTCGTGTCGGCCTTCTCAGACTGGCCGACAGTGCCCCGGTTGTTGTGGCACGAAATGCCGGTTTGTTTGAACGACATGGCGTCTCTGTGGAAATCATCGCCTCCCCCTCATGGGCCAATGTCGCGGATGGCCTTGTGTGGAACGGTCTTGATGCAGCACTGATCTTTCCACCCCTAGCCATGATGACGGCCCTGGGACGCCGAGGAAAAGGCAATGGCCTGAAACCCGTCCAGACTGTCAGCTTTGGCGGCAATATGATTGTTCTGCGTGGGGCCCCTTTACTCGGCAATGACTGGAGCGCCGGACCGGCAGGTCAGCAATCCTTCAGAACCTGGCGCACCCGGATCGGTCGTGCTCCCCGACTGGCGGTCGTTCATGCCTACTCCACACATCTCCTGATTCTCACACGCTATCTGTCATCCATCGGGGTTTCTGTCCGAGATGATATCGAACTGACCATCATGCCACCCGACCGTATCATTGATGCACTCTCCGCCGGCAGTATCGATGGTTTCTGCGCTGGGCCTCCGTGGGGTGAAGAGGCTTTCCTCAAAGGACTGGGCTTCATCGTAGCGGGCTCGTCTTCGATATGCCCTGAGCATGTCGAAAAAATTCTGGTTATGAACGACAGGACACACAATGGAATGCCGATAGATTCCGACGCTGTCAGAGCAGCCCTCAGCGAGGCTCAAGCCATGTGCATGGACCCATCCAATGCCGATGACATCGCCCACCAGCTTGCCGCACCTGTGGCAGAAGGTGGCCTTGCTCTGTCCTTCGATGCCACACGTGCCGTCATGCCCGGCGCGTCATCCCCCGATGCGATGGTCTTTAGAACAGGCAGACAGAAGAATGACGCACTCGACTGGATGGTGTCGGATATGCACAACCTCGGCTGGATATCCACTGACGACGCCATCACTCTTGAACGACTGGGCTGGTTTACACGCGAGATGGCCGGATGAGAGATATCATGTCTTATGAACAATCTCTTGCCATCCTTATTCTCGCCAATGGCCTGAGGTAAGCATCTCTGTGGGTGCGACAAGGGCGTGCTGGATATCGATAAGAAACGGTTTCAAAAGCTCTCTTCTGAGTGTGACCACCCATGTGGGTGCGCACGACTGGCGTATGTTTTTCAGCACTGAAGCGAAGCGGCTAGGCGGATGGTGAGCATCCGAGTGCGTAAAACGCGCGTCAGATCGCCAGCAGCGAGCTTTTGAAACAGCGTCTTAAAGCCTTTGTGAACAAGACATGAGAAAAATTCCGCTCCATCCATTCCGGTATCAGAATGGCCTTGCGAGACAAAACTAATCAGTATACTGACATAGAAACGGTGCGCCGCTGCTCTCTCTGCCATGGAGACATCTCATGTCTGTCAAAACCATCCTGCACGAATTGGAAGGATGCACGGATTCCGCCCTGCTGAATGACTGGCACGTGGTTGCCTATTCAACAGAGCTCGAACAGGGCAGGTTGCTCCCTGTTACTCTTATGGAACGCGACCTTGTGCTCTGGCGCTCGGACTCCGGGGAAGTACACGCTTGGGACGACCTGTGTATCCATCGCGGAGCGCGCCTTTCCAAAGGTTGCATCGACCGCGATACCGTAGTCTGTCCTTATCATGGCTGGCGCTACAATGATCAAGGCAACTGTGTACTCATTCCGGCGGCCCCCAACGAGCAGCCGATGAAAAAGGCCCGCACCATCACTCATCCGGTGCGGGAACGATATGGTTTTGTCTGGGTCAGTACTGGCACTCCGGAAAAGGATATCCCCGTTTTCCCGGAGTGGGAGGACACTAGCTACCAGAAGGTCCATTGCGGCCCTTACACGTTCCGTTCCGGCTATCGTGCGGTCGAAAACTTCATGGACCCCAGCCATTTTCCATTCGTTCATGCCGGTGTGAACGGCATTTACGATAATCCCGATCCCATCGCCCCTTACGATGTCGAACTGACCGAGGAAGGGCTGGTAACCAGTGAGGTTCGCGTCACGCAACCTTACGGCGATCCGCGCGAGATTCCTGTCATTGCCTATTACGCCTATAAATGCTTGCGCCCCCTTGTGGCCTATTTCAAGAAACGACTTGTCATCCAGAACCCTGAGGATCAGCACAAGGGTAATGAAGATGACAGATTCTGCACGTTCCTGACTACGCAGATGGTCGATCAGCAGACCAGTATCGTCCGTATCTGCTGCGCCATGAACTTCAACCCGCAGCCCACGGTGGAGGACGTACGGCGCAGGCAGGACATCGTCTATGAACAGGACGCGGGCATAGTCGACACTCAACGACCCGAGCGTATTCCCGTAGATCTACGCCAGGAACTTCATCATCGCAGCGACCTTCTGGGTCAAAAATACCGTAAGTGGCTCCAGACCATGGGAATTACGTACGGTGTCTTCTGAAGGATCTGCGGTCTCCTCCCGGCTAGCCGTCGTCACCGCCCGGCAGGACGCCGGGCTGAATATCTGCCTGTTGACATTGCAGGCAGAAGACGGTGCGCCGCTACCGCCAGCAACGCCCGGCGCCCATATCGATGTTCATCTGCCCGACGGACGAAGCAGGCAATATTCCCTGCTGTCATCAGCCCCTTACAGGATTGCGATTAAAGCCTTACGGGACGGCCGCGGGGCATCGCAGTGGTTGTATGACAACCTTGCGGTAGACGATCTGGTGCGAATCAGCGCACCCAGGAACAATTTCAGCTTACGCGAAGGCGCCACCGACACCGTATTGCTGGCAGGGGGCATAGGGGTTACGGCCCTTCTGTGCATGTACGACACGCTCTCGGCCATCGGGCGCACCGTCAGCCTGCATTACTGGGCACGCTCACAGGAAGAAACGTTCCTGCATGCGGAACTGTCAGGCAAGGAAGGGATTCATATCCATTCCTGCGGCGGACGCGCAACCTCCATGGCCGCAGTTATGGCCGGACATGGTCCCGCAGCAGATCTTTACTGCTGCGGCCCCGAGCGCATGCTGACAGAATTCGCAATCCTCACCCGGGACAGGGATCCGCAAAGAGTACACATCGAACGGTTTGAAGCGGACAGCACTGGGGCGTTCCCCCAAACAGACCACGGTTTTACAGTCAAGCTCGCACGCACAGGCACGACCATTGCCGTAAGCAAAAACCAGTCGATACTTGAAGCGCTGATACAGGCAGGAATTAACCTCGAATATTCATGCGAGGAAGGTCTGTGCGGCGCATGCGAAGCACGCGTAATCGAAGGTGATCCTTTGCACCGCGACAGCGTACGTACACCCCTCGAACATAACAAACGCCGCACCATCATGCTGTGCGTCAGCCGCGTGCGCTCCTCGGACACGTTGGTGCTTGACCTGTAGAAAATCGAGGGCGCAGCCAGCCTAAATCCGTAGCAACATCAGCCCGGCAGACCGCAGTAAATACTCCCACCTCCGCCACAATCTGGAAGCATGATTCATGACCGCGCCCCAGCCCTTTCCAACCCATGAGGACGTGCAGGGTCTCGCCCGTCAGCTCAATCTTGACGTCGCGCCGGAGCACCTGCCTGGAATTATAGAAAATATGCGGATTCTAAAGCAGTATTCCGACCTCGTTTATGCCTTTCCTCTTTCGGATCATTGCGTTCCGGCGTTCGGATACGTGCCATGAGGCTGGGCGTGCAGGCACTGGCCGAAAGTGTTGCTTCCGGGCGCGCTCGGGCAGACGACATCATACGTGCAACCGTGGACGATCTCACACAGCGCGACCAGGGACTGAACGCCGTCACGCGCGTTCTTGAAACACGCGCCCTGGACGCCGCTGCCGCCGAGGACGCGCGTCTTGATGAGGGCTGCACACCGGGGCTACTCGCGGGTGTGCCGTTCGGGGTCAAGGATCTTTTCGATCTCGAAGGGCTGGTCACCACCGCGGGGTCTATGGCGCTGGTGGATACGGCACCTGCCATGCAGGATGCGGCTATTGTCACCCGACTGATCCAGGCTGGCGCTATACCCGTCGCAACCCTGAACATGGACGAATTCGCCTACGGTTTTGTGACCGAAAACGCCCATTACGGACGAACCGCCAACCCTCATGCCCCCGACAGGCTGGCGGGTGGATCTTCAGGCGGGTCCGCCGCGAGTGTCGCAGCCGGATTACTTCCCTTCTCCCTGGGGTCAGACACAAACGGCTCTATCCGGGTTCCCGCCTCGCTTTGTGGCGTATGGGGGCTACGGCCCACCTATGGACGCCTTCCCCTCGACGGGGTTTATCCTTTCTCCACCAGTCTCGACACGATCGGGCCGTTCACCCGAAGCGCCGTGGACCTGCGCCTTGTCTTCACCGCCATGGACGCTACACAACAGCCACCCGATCCAGGGGCCAATTCTGGCGCTGAAATCGACAGGCCGCGGGTCGCGCGCCTGGGTGGATGGTTTGCGAAAAACCTTGATTTACACCTTGAAGTCGGCATCCGCCGTCTTATGGATCGTCTGGGGTCACAAGACGTTGTCGACCTGCCTGAAGTCGCGCGCGCCCGGGCGGCGGCCTTTCTTATTACTGCGGCCGAAGGAGGCAACCTCCACCTGCCGCGCCTGCGTACGCACTCACACGCCTACGACCCGGCCACACGCGACCGCCTGTTGGCCGGCGCGCTGCTGCCTTCAGGCGCTGTCCTGCAGGCCCATCGGTTCCGCGCGTGGTTCCGTGAGAAAATACACGATATTTTCAAGACATATGATATTCTCATTGCACCGGCAACGCCCGGCCCGGCTCCGTTACAGGCCAATCCCATACTGACAATAGATAATCAGCAAGTGCCCGCGCGCGCCAATTTGGGCCTCTTCACCCAGCCGCTCAGCCTTGCAGGGGTGCCAGTCCTCAGCGCGCCATTGCCGTCTTCCTGCGCCGATGACAGTGGGAACGACGACACGGCGGGGATGCCGCTTGGCGTTCAGTTGATTGCCGCCCCCGGTCAGGAAGAGCACCTTCTTTCACTGGCCATCACATTGGAAAAAGAAGGATTTCTGGGCCGAGCTGCAGCACAATGGCCCGTAAAATCCTGATTTCGTCAGGACTTTACGGGCGCGCGGCTATGAACATTGCCCGCAGCAGTCAGAATTTTCATGGCGGAGAGAAACTCTGCGCGGCTTTTCACGGAGAGCGCCTCTATCGTGCGGACATGTGCGCGGCGGGCCGGTTCACTCATCTGCTCCAGGATATCGTGTCCAACCTGCGTGAGAAAAACCTGTTTGACACGTCGGTCATGAGTGGCGTTCTCGCGCCGCAGGACATCGCGTTTTTCAAGACGCGCCACCACGTTGGCCAAGGTCGCGCGGTCAACACCGATGGCCTGTCCAAGCTCATGCTGGTCCTTGCCGGGGTACAGGCTGACCATGCTCATAATGCTGTACTGCACGGGAGTAATGTCAAACCCGCTGCATTCTTCCATGAAAAGCGAAACATGGATCTGGTGCAACCGGCGAATAAGAAAACCTGGCCGTTCCAGAATCGCCTTGCTCCAGATCGGGTCCAGTTCCGCATCCTCAGCGACGACATCAGGGGGCGACTTGTTTTTCATACCGTTACATTAACAAACTTTGTTCCCCCTGCCAAACGCACGGAGCGTTGTGTGATTTTTCCGTGTTCGCACATGCCTTTCCACTTGCTCACAGCAACAATAAGTCAGTATGCTGATCAATAATTTCATAGAGGATACCATCATAATGGATGTTGACCTGATCTTGCGTGGTGGTCGAGTTATTGATCCGCTTACAAAACGAAATGAAGTGATGGATGTCGCCGTCGTGAACGGCCATATCTCGCATATGACACCGATCCTCGGTCCGGAAATCAAAGCACAAAAAGAAATAGACGTCCGCGGGCAGATCGTTGCGCCGGGACTTATCGATACACACGGCCATATTTATCAGCATGTCACGGGGCGTTTTGGTCTCAACCCCGATCTCGTGGGTGTACGCTCGGGCGTCACAACTATTATCGATCAGGGCGGCCCAAGCTGCATGACACTGGGAGGGTTCCGTCATTTCGTGGCCGAACCAGCCAACACGCGTGTCCTGTGTTTTCTGTCCGCCTATCTCGTGGGGGGGCTTGAGGGGCATCTCTACCCTGAACTTTACGGCCCGGGCCAAACCAATATCGAACATAGCGTGCGCGTTGCCCGTGATAACGCGGATATCGTGCGCGGAATCAAGGGTCATGCCGAAATCGGCGGCATTTCCCGCTGGGGCCTGGATGTCGTCAAGATCGGCAAGGAAATCGCCCGGCAGGCTGGTATTCCGCTGTATGTCCATCTGGGCCAGCTTTGGCCGACACGCAACGACGCGCCGGACATCAACGCGGACGACGTCGTGCGTGAACTTGTTCCCCTGCTGGAAGAAGGCGATATCCTGGCCCACCCCTTCACGCGCCATCCAGGCGGTTTCATCTCCATGGACACAGGAGAAGTCCACCCCGTTGTCTGGGCCGCGCTTGAACGGGGGGTGACGGTTGATGTCGGCCACGGCTCGCATTTTTCCTTCGAGATGGCCAGACAGGTCATGCGCGCGGGAATCCGCCCCTACACGCTGGGGGCCGACCTGCACGGATACAACGTCGCGGCGCCCGATATCACGGACAGCGAAGACCGTCAGGCCAATCCCTTCGCAGGGCGCGCGCCCTTCAGCCTGACAAACGCCATGTCAAAAATGCTTTTCCTTGGCATGCCGCTTGATGAGGTAATGGCCACCGTCACCTCCAATCCGGCAAAAATGATCGGCATGTCGGACACAATCGGTTCTCTGCAGGTCGGACGTGAAGCCGATATCAGTGTTCTCAGCCTTGAAAGCGGACGTTTTGAAATGACGGACAATAGCGGTGGCCGTGAGGTCGTCGATACCATGCTGGTTCCGTCCTTTACGTTGCGGGCAGGACAGCTTTTCGAGGCGGATAGTCCGCTCGTCCCCCCTCTCATCCGGGTTCAGTAAAGCAGGAGAATACGGTCCATGACCCCAGCAGGCGGCAACAGGTCCGACCAGAAAGCACTGGACGCGGCCTATGACAATGTCGCCGCCGTGCCGGGCAGCCGGGAGTGGATGGCCCGGCTGCGTGTGGATTCCGCAGCATTTCGTGTAAACTTGGCGAACAGAAGCTATGATATTCAATGGGGCTCCAGTGCTGCCCATCGCTGGACGTTATATCCGTCTGGCCAGACAGGTGCCCCCTGCCTGATTTTCATTCATGGGGGTTACTGGCAATGGAACCGCCCTGAAGACTTCGCCTGCTTGGCCGGAGGCCTGCTGGCACATGGCTGGTCGGTTGCCATGCCCGCCCATACGCTGGCCCCGACGGCCAGCCTAACCCGGATCGTCGGTGAACTTGAAGGCGCGCTGGACTGGCTGGCCCGGCATGGCGGCACGTATGGCTTGGTCGGCCCTCATGTAGTGTCCGGCTGGTCGGCGGGCGGCACACTCGCAGCGCTTTTACTCGATCATCCTTTGATTACCGCTGGCCTGTGTATCTCAGGCATTTATGACCTCGCCCCCTTGCAGAGGACATACCTGAACGCTGCCCTGAATTTGAGCGAACAGGAAATCGAACGCTTTTCCCCACTACGGAACGACCCCTCGCCCAAATCACTCTGCATTGCGTTCGGCACGCACGAACTGCCGGTATTCGGCAAGGATGCTACAGCCCTCCATGCCTTACGGGCCAGTCGCCAGTGCCCGACGACACTACTCCCTGTCAGGCAGGCGGATCATTTCCGTATTCTTGATGCGCTCCGCGCTCCAGACGGATTGCTGACACGCCGGCTGATGGAAACAACGGCCAGTTCCACCAGCCCATAGGTGTGGCACTCAACGCAGGCGGTTTTCATCGGCACGGTCGGGGAGCTATTTTCGACCTGCCCGTCATGATGGAGAGATGGGCAGCAAGAATACGCTGATTCCGCGCCATCGTTTATCCATATCCGCATCTGCCATCCGGCTGCCTGTATAGCGGAACTTCAGGCTGGCAACCCTCATGCTCCCATCCACCCACACCCTATGCCGTCGCCGCGCCCAGCGCGGCGGAGACCCTCCAGCCTGACTCGACGAAACACCGTAATTTCCTGAGCACATAAAGGTTTTCACCCACACCATAGCGCACGATTTCCGGCCCATGCCAGAACAGCGCGTCCAGCACGGATTGGATTACGGACCAGCGCCACTTCGTACAGATCGGAATATTGATAATCTATACCCACATCACCGGGTCGTTCACCTGTTACCTGTCCTGCTCACACGTTTTTATCTGCAACGGGCATAGTCCTCGGCGAACATGACCGCACCCTTACGCGCCAGCGCCTGGCAGGGCGCATTGGTATTCGCACTCACAATGTTGGGCATGATGGATGCATCAATCACGCGCAGGTTCTCAACCCCTTTTACCCGTAGGCGCGCATCCACCACGGCCCTGTCATCCTTACCCATGCGGCAGGTGCCAACAGGATGCCACATGGTGTTCACAACCTTGCGTATCCACTGCGCGATCTCCTCGTCGCTCTGGATGGCGGCTCCGGGGGCAAGCTCCTCCTGCGTGACCTGCGCAAGCGAGTCCTGTGCCATGACCATCCGCGCCGCACGGATGGCCGTGATCGCGTCACGCAGATCCTGCTCATCATCCATAAAATTGGGATTGATCAACGGCATGGAACAAGGATCTGCATCTGCCAGCCGCACCCAGCCACGGCTGCGTGGACGCAGCAGCACGACCTCCAATGTCACGCCCGGCCGCTTGCCCGTCGGAATCAGGCCATCTTCAGAAATGACAGGAACATGGTAACACTGCACGGTGGGATCGGCCGTGAAATCATTCGGGTTCCAGTGGGATACCGTCTCAATCCCATTCCCCGCTATAGGTCCGTCGCGGGTGAGCAGATAACGCAAGGCCGCCTTCGCCGCACCCATGCCACCGCAGATATCCTGATACCCCAGCTTATCCCGAATATAGGTGCGCACGCAGCATATCGGATGGTCCTGCAGATTTGCACCCACATCAGGCGCATCGACCTTCACCTCGATACCGACTTTGCGCAGTTCGTCTTGCGGTCCCACCCCGGAATGCATCAGAATCTTGGGAGACTGCACGGCACCAGCCGACAGAATGACCTGCCGGGCCAGCAATCTGTGAGAACGGACACCGACGAGATATTCTATGCCATAAGCCTGTCCATCCCGGAGCATTACTCTTGTGACCGTCGCCCCGGTGACTGTCTTGACCCGACCTGACTGCAAATGCCTGCGCAGATAGGCATCTACCGCACTGCAACGTCTCCCCTGATGGATGTTCGTCTGCACTGGAGAAGCCCCAATCTGGCTTTCCCCATTATAATCGACGTTATAGGGCAGGCCATATTCCTGAAATGCCTTGACGCATAACTGGTTTAACGGATTGATATGCCGTGTCAGCTCTATTTTCATGTCCCCGTGGGTGCCATGATAGGCATTGTGGAAAGTGTCGCTGCATTCCTGCGCCACAAAATGCCTGAGCATTTCGGCATAGGACCAATCTTCCTCACCTCCTACAGCCTCATTCCATTCATCGTAATCCCGTGGTTGCCCGCGCACATAGCAGAGCGCATTGACAGACGACCCTCCTCCCATGACCCGGCCTGAACGGTATGGCCGCGATGTACCGTACTGGGGCACGGTATCGTATTTCCATAAATGCCTGTCATGTTCCAAAAGCTTGGCGTAACCAGCGGGAATTTTAATCAATAGGTCGGTATCGGCACCTCCGGCTTCAATCACCGTGATACGGGCATCCGTATGCTCCGCCAGATAACCCGCCACGACACAACCGGAAGCACCTGCACCGACAATCACAATATCAGTTTCTGATTCCGGCATCATTATCGCTTTCATTCATGCTGCGTGTGACGGTTCATCGCATGCAGCATGAACCACTGGAATAAAGAAGGAGGAAGTCGGGTCGACAGACTGGAACTCAGACGCGACTGGTGGCCGCCTGTAATTCCCACTGCTTTTTCCTGCGCGCCAAAATCCAGTAAAGAACGCCCGGCACGACAATACCCAGTATCCAGGAGATATCGATGCCACCAAGCTGATTGGCAATCACACCGGTATAGAGGCTGTTGGATACAAAAGGTACCTGCACGACAATACCCAGGACATAACAGCTTACAGCCGAACCATTTACAAAGCCGTATATCCCACCATCATTTCGGTAGAGAGAGGGAATATCGTAATGGCCATGCCGTATCAGATAGTAATCGACCAGGTTAATGGCAGTCCACGGTGACAAAACAGCTAGCAGTAGCAACAGGAAGTTACTGACATTGTTCAATGCGTCGCCACTCAGGCTCATGGTCAGCAACGCGGAGACACTGACCAGCAGCGCGGCTACAACGGTCCGGGCTTTTTTGGAAGGTTTCCATGCCGGAGCGAAGGTATGCAGCAGCGTCAGGCTAGACAGCGTGGCACAATAGATCTGCATCGCTGCAGAGACAATCGTTGATGCGAAGAACACGATATAGATGACAGCAGGAAGAATGCTCGAAACATGCTTGAGTGATTCATAATAATTTTCTCCGGAGAGGGTGCCCGCTACATACGCGCCCACGATCATGGGAAGGGCAGCACCGATCGTACTGCCAGAAAGGCATCCGTAAAATGCTTCTTTCTCCCCTGTACGGACAGGCAGGTAGCGCGAATAGTCGGACACATAAGGCGCGTAGGCTACCTGCCACAGAACGCCGACCGATATAGCCATAAGAAAATCATGCGCGCTGGGCGTTACGAAAAAAGGAACTTTCAACACCCCGAAAGGACTCATTACGTAAATCGCGCCGATCAGTACAAACACGATCCCCGCAATATAGGAGAACGCCACAATAAAACGTTCAAGCAGGGCATGACCCACTGTACACAGTACCCAGACCATGAAGGCCGAGGCATAAATCGCCGGAGAGCCGGAAAGCGGGCCAAAAAACGTAGTCGACTGATCCCGACTGATAGCGAAAAGCGTCGAGGCAAAACCGATATACATGAAAATGACGATAAGAATGACCAAAAGCGACCCATAAACCCCGAACTGGCCACGGGTCTGCTGCATCTGCGGAATACCCAGATGCGGCCCTTGTGCCGCATGCAGCGCCATGAAAATGCCGCCCACGACATTACCCAGCATAATGGCCAGAATGGCCCACCCCACCGACAGGTTGCATAGCTGGGTATAGATCATCCCCGTCATGAAGGTCAGAATGGTCTGGTTAGCACCCAGCCAGACCGTGGCAAGTGACCATGCGTTACCACGCCGGATATTTTCCGGGATCGGGAATATCGTTTCTGTTTCGATACGAAATGAACTGTTTTTTCCATCCTGTGAAGACACAACACTTTCGGACATTTCATCATCTCCAAAAAGACAGGGAGCCGGTCCGCACCAGCCATGCCCGACATAGCAAGACCGCCGTCTTGCTCAGAACGGAAAAGAGGGTTTCGCTGTCTGAAACGTAACCCATTTGAGTTCGGTCATTTCCTCTATGGAATAGCGCCCACCTTCCCGACCGAAACCGCTGTTCTTGACACCACCAAACGGCACGTGCGGCTCATCGGAAATTGTCGAGTCATTGATATGCACCATACCCGCCTCGATATTTTGCGCGAAATACCAAGCGTCACTCAGGTTTTCGGTCATGACGGCGGCGGACAGACCATAGGATGTATCATTAGCCAGCCTGAGCGCGTCGCCCGTATCCTCGGCGCGCAGAACCGAAACCACAGGCCCAAATGATTCCTCGTGATAGATCCGCATGGCAGGCGTTACATCCGTCAGGACAGTCGGCTCAAAATACGAACCGTTATAGCCGCCCCCACACCGGACAACCGCGCCTTGGGACACGGCATCCTCAATCTGTCCAGCTATGAACGCACATTGCGAAATTCGAATCAGAGGTCCCACAACAGTATCTTCCCGATCGGGAGAACCTACCTTCACCTGTCGTGTCCGTTCGACAAACCGCTTGCAGAATTCGTCATATAAGGAGGAATCCACAATCACGCGCGATCCCGCCATACAGACCTGCCCTTGGTGCAAAAACGCTCCGAAAGTGGCCGCGCGCACCGCCCCATCGAGATCCGCGTCCCGAAGGACAACCAGCGGCCCTTTGCCCCCCATTTCCAACGTTATCCGCTTTAACCCCCGGGCCGCCCCTTCGGCCAGAAGGCGGCCGGTGCGGGTTGATCCCGTAAAAGTAATCGCTTTAATGCGCGGATCTTCGGTCAAAGCAGGCGCAATATCAGCCACCGCCGCGTTGATGACGTTCAAAACCCCTGGAGGCAACCCAGCCTCTTCAAAAAGGTCGGCGATCAAGAGGCCGGAAAGCGGTGTTTCTTCCGACGGTTTTATGATGATGGCATTCCCTGCCGCCACAGCAGGCACAACCTTTTTCATGGTCAGCAGAAATGGCGAATTGAACGGGCAGATACCCAACACGACGCCCAAAGGCTGGCGGAACGACATGGAAACCCGACCTTCAATCGTGGTGGGCATCGTTTCACCCGCGATACGGCGAATTTCTCCTACCATGGTCTGGATGAGATCGATGACATAGTCGATTTCCCAGAGAGCTTTTTTGAAAGCCGATCCAGATTCCTTAATCAGAATCTGCTGGATTTCCGTACGGCGGGTCATGATGACATCACGCAAACAGAAAAAAAGCGCTTCCTTTGTGCCCACCCGCGTATCAGCCCAAGCGCGCGAGGCTCGTTGGGCACTCTCCAGAGCAGCTTCCACATCCGGAGCGGTCGCCTGATGCACATAGGCAATCAGGGTATTGTCGGCCGGGTTATGGTCAGGAGCCCGTTTCCCTTGTGTGGACGCTACCCACCGGCCATCAACATACAGTCCATAAACCGGAATTCCGTTTTCTTCACAAAGAGGTTTCAGCATCATTTCACCGTTCGTATTGTGCCACGTGTTTCAGTCGGCATGGCCTCTCTGAGTGCCACATGAAACCCGCTCCTTTCGCGGCCGCATCCAATCCGCACGATGGTGCAGTATCGTCACATTCCGATATCGCAACGCTTACACAAAGTTTGAGCGCGCGCAATACTAATCAGCACACTGACAAATTATCCGTTTCAGACTCAGGGCAGGCTGGTCACCGGATTAAGGGACTAGAGCGTGTAGTCAGTTAGCGCCTGCTGGTCTGGGCCTTGTACTTTTGTCCGATGCATGATGTTTTCTCCCTGTTTTCAGGGGGGATATATGGATGCGCCGGTATGCTC
>NZ_WOSY01000015.1 GCF_011516755.1 Acetobacter conturbans
GACTGGCCGACTACAGAACCGTCGCCCATGTCCTCGCCGACGCACAGAGACTGGGCATCACAAAGCTCGGTATCGTCGGACAGGACCAGTTCATGAACGAACAGTGAGAATGGTTATGGCGTTGCGTTTTTCCCGTCTGCCTCTGGCGCTCTCCCTCGTCGCGGGGCTGTCGCTCAGCTCCGCCCTGACGGGCGTGGCCTGTGCGGCCGACGATCTGAGCCCCTCCGTGAGCAAGCCGCTGGCGGCAGCGGATTCCGCCCTGTCGGCGAAGAACTATGCGAAGGCGATGGAGGCGGTGAAGGCCGCCGATGCCGTATCGGGCAAGACGGCGTATGATTCCTACGTCATCGAGCAGATGCGCGGTGCGATCGCGGCGCAGTCCGGCGATGTGGCGACGATGACGGATGCGTATGACAAGGTGATCGCCTCGCCGCGCACCAGCAAGGAACAGAAGGCGCAGATGCTGCAGGCGGAGGCGACGACCGCCTATACCGCCAAGGATTATGCGCGCGCGGTGACCGGGTTCGAGCGGTATCTCAAGCAGATCGGCCCGAATGCGGCCATCGAGAAATATCTGGTGCAGTCCTATTATCTGCAGAAGGATTACGCCAACGCCGGTCGTATCCAGAAGCAGCTTGTCGAAGAGACGCTGAAAGCGAAGAAGGTTCCGGCCGAGAACGACCTGCTGATGCTGGCGACGTGCCAGACGCAGGTGAAGGACACGGCGGGTCAGATGCACAGCTACGTGCTGCTGGCGACCTACTATCCGAAGCCCGATTACTGGGCGCAGCTGCTGCATGCGCTGGTGACCAACAACAGCCTGCCACCGGCGTTGCAGCTCGATGTCTATCGCGTGCGTCTGGCAGCGGGAAACCTGACGCAGGCGTCGGATTTTCTCGATGCGGCCGAGATTGCCGTGCAGTCTGGCGTGCCGAAAACCGGTCTGGACATCCTGACGCAGGGCTATGCGGCGGGTGTGCTGGGCAAGGACCCGGGGGCTGCGCGTCAGGCGAAGCTGAAGGATTTCATCGCGGCGACGGTGGAGAAGAAGAAGGCGTCGATCGCGGCTGACGAGGCGGCGGCGCTGAAGGCTCCGACGGGCGATGCCCTTCTGACGGTGGGCTACAATTACGTGACGTTCGGCGAGACCGACAAGGGTGTCGGCCTGATGCAGCAGGGAATTGCAAAGGGTGTGCGGGACGTGAACATCGCCCGCCTGCATCTGGGTGAGGCCCAGATGGACGCCGGTCGCACTGCCGATGCCGTCACCACCCTCCGCACCGTCGACGGAACAAACGGCGCTAAAGATATCGCTCAGCTCTGGATACTGAAAATACAGAGTGGCACCCGCAAATAACGCAAGGGCGGGCGCTTGTCATGGTCGGATGTGGATGTGACGATCATGACCATGCCTGCCGTACAGGGTGTTCCTCTGGCCCATGTTGGTGAGCCTGCGCGGACCAAGGAGACGGTTCAGCACTTCGTGGCCTGTCGTTAAATCGAGGGGGCAGTCCACAGCAAAATGCCGCGTACACAATTTCCCATGATGCGTGCAACACGACGTCGTTACGTATTCCGGGTGGATTTGTGTGGCGACGGACGAGGAACCTCCGCCCAACGAGGACGGTATCGAAGCTTTCACGATTCCGGTGGGACGAAAAGCCATTCTGCGCGTTGTCGTGGATTGTGAGGCCCGGAAGCAGGCATCGGTGGCTGAGCTGCACTGAGCGAAGAGCCGCGAGATAATTATCCTCTTTATGCGTGGCGAAGGTAGTTTGCGAAACGATGCGCCGGTTCATGAAGAGGGCGCGGATATCTGCCTGCCAGTGAGAGCGGACTCAGGTCATTCCACGGAAGCTCGGTGAGTGCCATGATGTTCTGGACTGATGAAATGGAAGGGAGACGCAGAGCCGATGCCCGCAGAACAGGACGCCCTGAAGCAGGTTGACCGGAACCTCGACGCAAGCCTTGAGCGGCTGTTTGCTTTCCTGCGTATTCCGAGCATTTCCACCAAATCCGCCCATACGCAAGATTGCCGCATCGCCGCTGAGTGGCTGGTAACGGAGCTGAAATCTCTCGGATTTAGGGCTGCAACGCGGGAGACTCCGGGGCACCCCATCGTGGTTGCTCGTCGCGAGGGACCGGCAGCCGCGCCGCATGTGCTGTTTTACGGCCATTACGATGTGCAGCCCGTTGATCCGCTCGCCTTATGGGAGAAGCCACCTTTCGAGCCGCGGCTTGCGACGGGTCCGGACGGTGCAAAGGAAATCCGCGCCCGTGGAGCCGCTGACGACAAGGGGCAGGTCATGACGTTCATTGAGGCGTGCCGCGCCCTGATCGAAGCAGATGGCAATCTGCCTGTCGGCGTCACGTTTGTGATTGAGGGTGAGGAAGAGTCCGGCGGCATGAATTTGCTGCCCTTCCTCAAGGCCAATGCCGAAGAACTGAAAGCCGATCTGGCGCTGATCTGCGATACCGGTATGCTGGATGCGAAAACGCCTGCCATAACAACGATGTTGCGCGGCATGGTCGGTGAGGAAGTGACCATCATCGGGGCCGACCGGGATCTTCACTCCGGTATGTTCGGGAATGCCGCGCGCAACCCGATTCAGGTTCTGTGTGATATTATCTCGGATCTTCGTGACGGCACGACAGGCCGTGTCACGCTGGCCGGATTTTATGATGGTGTGCCGGATATCCCAGACAGAGTGCGTGAACAGTGGCGCAGTATCGGGCCATCCGATGAAATGGGGCTTGGCTCAGTCGGTCTCCGCTGGCCGGCAGGCGAGGTCGGCTATACCGCTCTTGAGCAGACATGGTGCCGTCCAAGCTGCGAGATCAACGGCATTTCAGGCGGCTATGAGGAAGATGGTTTCAAGACGGTGCTGCCTGCGAAAGCATCCGCCAAGATTTCCTTCCGTCTGGTTGGCGAGCAGGACCCCGACGCTGTCCGTCGCAGTTTTCGCGAGCATGTCCGGTCGCGACTGCCAAAAGACTGCACGGCAGAGTTCACAGCACATGGCGGCTCCCGCGCCAGCGTGGTTCCTGCTGACATGCCGCAGCTCGGGAGAGCGCTGGATGCTCTCACTAACGAATGGGAGACGACTGCTACGGTCATCGGTTGTGGCGGTTCCATTCCCGTGGTCGGTGAGGTCAAAGAAGCGCTGGGTCTCGACACGCTGCTGATCGGTTTCGGACTTGATGATGACCGCATCCATTCTCCAAATGAGAAATACAGCCTTACGTCTTTTCATAAGGGCACCCGCTCGTGGGTGCGTGTTCTCAAAGCGCTCGGCCGATGAGAGATCTGCCTCTTGCCCTCACGATGGGTGATCCCGCCGGGATAGGGCCGGAGATCACGGCTGGCGCGTGGAATGCTCTGCGTGAGGAAGGCCCTGTGTTTGCATGGCTGGGTGATCCGGGGTGTCTACCCTCATCTCTGCCGGTGCGTGAGATCGAAACCATTGAACAGGCCGCATCTGTTTTCAGGAAAGCGTTGCCGGTCCTGCCATTGGCGCTTCCTGCAAGCGTTCGTGCCGGTGAACCGGATTCCGCCAACAGCCATACCGTGATCGACAGCATTGCCCGCGCGGTAGGTCTTGCCCTTGCCGGGGCTGCCGGTGGGGTGGTGACCAACCCGATCAGCAAGGCCGTGTTGCGTCGCGCGGGCTTTCCCCACCCCGGTCATACGGAGTTTCTTGCTGAACTCTGCCTTGTTCCGGGACGTGAGATCATGATGCTCGCCAGTCCGATGCTGCGTGTGGTGCCGGTCACGATTCACGTGTCCTTGCGGGACGCGCTCGACAGGCTCGACGAGGAGATGATCGTGGAGGCGGGTCGCACCACGGCTCTGGCGCTGCAACGTGATTTTGGAATTGCCAGTCCCCGTCTTGCTGTTGCCGGGCTGAATCCACATGCCGGGGAAGGGGGCATGATGGGGCGCGAAGAGATCGAGATGATCATCCCCGCCATCACGCGCCTGAAAGCCGAAGGGATCGACGTGTATGGTCCGTTGCCGCCGGACACGATGTTCACGGATGCGGCGCGTGCGAAATATGATGCAGCGCTATGTATGTATCACGATCAGGCGCTGATCCCCATCAAGACTCTGGACATGGCCAATGGCGTCAATGTCACGCTTGGCCTGCCGGTTGTGCGTACATCGCCCGATCATGGCACTGCTTTCGATATCGCGGGCAAAGGGATCGCGGAATCGAGCAGTCTTGTCGCCGCTCTTCGGCTTGCGGGGATTCTGTCCAGAAATCGCCAGAAATATACGGAAGGATTCCTAGTATGAGTCTTCGTCAGCGCCTTGGCGTGAACATTGATCACGTTGCCACCATCCGCAATGCGCGCGGTGGCGTGCAGCCTGATCCCGTGGAAGCCGCATTGCTCGCCGTCAAAGCCGGGGCGGACGGGATCACCGCCCATCTGCGCGAGGATCGACGTCATATCCGTGACGAGGACCTGATCCGTCTGCGTTCCAGCCTGCGTGCGCCGCTCAACATGGAAATGGCCGCGACGGAGGAGATGGTCGGCCTCGCCTGTGGGCTGAAGCCACATGCCTGCTGCATCGTGCCGGAGCGGCGCGAGGAAGTGACGACCGAAGGCGGCCTGAATGTCGCCGGTCAGGCTGTCTCTCTTGCGCCGATGGTGCGCAGGCTGACGGATAAAGGCATTCGCGTATCGCTGTTTGTCGATCCCGTAGCAGAGCAGATCGCGGCGGCTGCGGCGGTTGGGGCTGCTGTGGTGGAACTGCATACCGGGGCCTATGCCCTCGGAGCAGACGGAGAGATTGCCCGACTGAAAACCGCAGCCTTGCAGGCTTCCAGTCTGGGACTGGAAGTTCACGCAGGGCACGGGCTGAGCTTTGGGAATGTCGCGCCTGTCGCTGCCATCCCGCAGATCGTGGAACTCAATATCGGCCATTTCCTGATCGGTCAGGCCATTTTCGACGGACTGCCCGCAGTCATCCAGGAAATGCGACGGCTTATGGATGCTGCCCGGAATACGTTGCCCTGATCCCCGTTTCGTCCGGGCCGGGGGAAATGAAAGCGGAAGGTTCTATGATTGGCTCACGGTACAGACCTCTACTTTTGCGAAGAGGCGCTGACCGCCCACCAGTCATGATCCGGCGGCAGTTGACCCCGCTTTTGCCGCCTGCCATTGAAAGATCAAGCACGATGGTTTCTCCGGTGCCCCGGAGAATGAAAAGGGAAGCCGGTCAGGGTCCGCCCCAAATCCGGCACTGCCCCCGCAACTGTAGGTGGTCGCATCGTCCCGCCGGGCCTCAGGTCCGCCACTGGAGTCATGCTCCGGGAAGGTTAGGGACAATGTTGCCGGAGCATTCGGTCCGGCAAACCACGAGTCAGGAAACCTGCCATCGCTCCGGCCTGTCCGGAGGCTGACCGATTGTCCTCTGGCGGGGTGCCTGGAGACTGAACGGAACCATGCGGCCCTGTGCTACAGGTACGCGCTTCTTGCCCCCATAGTAACATGCCCGACGGCAGAGTCGGCAAGGGAGGGCAGGATGGACGCAACGCTTTACGTCTGTGTCACGTGCGGCAGGCAGGACGACCCCGAAGCCGAAACAACGGGTTCCCGTCTCTATGAAGCCGTGCGCGGAGAAATGGCCCGCACAGAAACTCCGCATGTCCGTGTGGAAAGCGTCGCGTGTCTTGCAGCCTGCTCCCATAGTTGCACGGCGGCAGTCAGCATGCCGGGCAAATGGTCATGGCTGCTGGGACGATTGTCCCCCGGCATCGCCGCTGACCTTCTGAATTACGCGGGTGCCTATGCCGCGTCGAAGTCCGGGAACGTGCTGCCGTCCAGGCGCCCCGCCTCATTGCGCGACGTCATGCTCGGGCGTCTGCCTCCCACCTCTGTCACCGTTTCCTCGGAAGGATGAGACCTTTGGCTGCTCAGGGAAAAATCGCCGCGACCATCATCACCGGCTTTCTTGGCGCGGGAAAGACAACGCTGCTCCGGCATCTGCTGGAACAGGTGGACGGGCGGCGCATCGCCGTGATCGTCAACGAGTTCGGCTCTCTCGGCATTGATGGCGACACCCTGCGGGCCTGCGGCATCGCCGGTTGCCGCGACGAGGATATCGTGGAACTGGCCAATGGCTGTCTCTGCTGCACGGTTGCGGATGATTTCCTGCCGACCATCGAGCGCCTTCTCGATCGTCCCGAGCCACCGGAACATATCGTCATCGAGACGTCGGGGCTTGCGTTGCCCAAACCGCTCCTGAAGGCATTCAACTGGCCGACAATCCGCCCGCGCCTGACGGTGGACGGCGTGATCACCGTGGTCGATGCACCTGCCGTGGTGGATGGTCGCTTCGCTGATGACCCCGAGGCAGTGGCCGCCCAGCGCGCCGCCGATCCCTCGCTGGACCATGACAATCCGCTGGCCGAAGTGTTCGAGGATCAGCTCCTCTCGGCCGATCTGGTGGTGCTGAACAAGACTGACCTGCTGGATGAAAAGCAGCTTGCTGCCGTCGAGGCGATGATCGCTGGCGAGACGCGGGGGCAGGCTCGCATTCTTCAGGCCGATCACGGTCGTCTCGATCCGCGTATTCTGCTCGGTCTTGGTGCTGCGGCCGAGGATGATCTCGATACGAGGCCATCGCACCATGATGGCGCGGACGATCACGAGCATGATGATTTCGAGAGTTTCGTTCTTGATCTTCCTGAATATGACTCCGTGGATGAGTGTGTGTCTCGCCTGACGCACGCTGCCCGTGAGCATGACATTCTGCGCATGAAGGGCTTTGCCGCCATCAAGGGCAAAAACCGTCGTCTCGGGGTGCAGGCCGTTGGCGCGCGGGTTCGTCATGAGTTCGATCCGGTTCATGGCGGCAGCGGTCGTCTGGTCATCATCGGCCAGCAGAGACTGAACCGCGCTGCCATTGCCGCAGCACTCGGCGCTCCCTGAGGATAAGCGGCAATGCATCTTCTTCTGCGGGAAACGCGTAGCCTCGACGAAGACGCCACAGCGGAAGATCTTGAGCACAGTCCGGCAGATATCGTGTTTTTGTCCTTCGTGGACAGCGATCTGCTGGCGCTGGGCCGGGCTCAGGAACGGGCCGTCGAAAAAAATGGTGAAACAGGCACGCTCCGGCTCGCACAGTTGGGACGGCTGCGTCACCCCATGTCGGTTGACCTGTATGTCGACCAGACTGTCACGCAGTCCCGTTGTGTGGTGGTCCGTCTTCTTGGCGGCATCGAATACTGGCGTTACGGCGTGGAGGAACTGTCCCGCGTGTGTCGGGCGGAGCGTATTCCGCTTGCCTTGATTGCCGGAGATGGGCGGCAGGACAGGCAGCTTGCCGAACTCTCGACGGTTGATTCCGAAATTCTGGAACGATTAAACGGCTTTTTCCGTGAAGGTGGCGCGGAAAACATCGATAATGCGCTCGCGCTTATGGAAGCCCTTGCTGGTCTCAGGGAAGACGGCAACGAGCAGCCGGTTTCGCTCCCGCCGTTTTTGGTGTCCCGTCACGCATCGCGCCAGCAGGGTCCGCGTGCGGCGCTGGTGTTCTATCGGGCGCATGTGCAGGCGGGTGATACAGCCGCTATCGACGCCCTTGCCGATGAACTTGAACGGCAGGGTATCGGCACCGACTGTCTCGCTGTGGCCTCTCCCCGTCAGGGAGAGGCGGCGTTGGCGCTGGCTTCATGGCTGAATGACACGAAGCCGGACATCCTGCTGAACGCTACATTTTTCTCGGCCCGGGATGCGGATGGCGCCTCGGCACTGGAGGCGGCGGGACGGCCGGTGCTGCAACTGTTGCAACCCGGCGGGACGGAAGCCGCGTGGCGCAAGGATTTCCGGGGTCTGGCCCCCTCCGATCTGGCGATGCAGATCGTGTTGCCGGAACTTGACGGACGAATCGGCACATTTCCGATTTCCTTCAAATCGGAAACCGGAGAGGGCAATGCAACACCGCGTCATGTGCCCTACGAGCCGGGTATCAGGGCAGTTGTGGCCCGTGCTCTGGGCTGGGTCCGACTGGGTCGTCTTGCACCGTCCGAACGGCGCGTCGCCATCATTCTTTCCCATTATCCCGGAGCGGAAGGGCAGGCTGCCCATGCGGTCGGGCTGGATACATTTGCCAGCGCGTCGTCCATTCTCGAATTGCTGAAGGAACACGGATATACGCTTGGCGGTGAAAATTTGCCGGAAAGTGCAGCGCTTGCCCGCTGCCTCACGCAGGAACCGGCATCTTCTGTCCTGTCCCGCGAAGCCTATGTCCAGCATTTTTCTTCTCTCCCCGAGACTTTTCGGGAAAGCATCACGCAGGCTTGGGGTGAGCCGACGTTCCCCGCGTTCGGCTGGCGGATGTGGCGTGCCGGCAATGTGCTGATCGCCGTGCAGCCCGATCGTGGTCGTCATGCGGATCGTCGCACTCAGTATCATGATCCGGACGTGCCGCCGTGCCACGACTATATCGCGTTTTATGCGTGGTTGCGGAAAGAGACTGACGTGATCGTGCATCTTGGCACTCACGGCACGCTGGAATGGCTTCCCGGCAAGACTGCGGCGCTGTCGGAAAGCTGCGCGCCAGCGGTGCTTCTGGATGGGTTGCCGGTGATTTATCCGTTCATCGTCAATAATCCCGGCGAGGCAGCCTGCGCCAGACGCCGTCTCGGTGCGGTGATCGTGGGGCATCTGACACCCCCCATGGACACGGCGATCCTGCCTCCCGGCCTCACCGATCTCGAACGTCTGATCGATGAATATGCTGAAGCCGACGGGCTGGATCGTCGCCGGGGTATGCTATTGCGCCGGGAGATCCTCGATCATGCGGAGCGTGCCGGTGTGCTGGCGGAAAGCGGCGTCGCATCTGGGGAAACCGACGAACAGGACGCCCTTGCCCGTCTGGATGCCTATCTCTGCGATGTGAAGGATCTTCAGGTCCGCCGTGGATTGCATGTGTTTGGTCGTCCTTCTCCACATAGTGCGGCGCTGACACGGGCTATCGCGGAAACATCCGGTCACCTCGACGCGTTTGTTGCTCCGTTGGTCGCCGCCTGCCCGGATGCGGAGGCGCGGGCGCTGATTACGGCACTGGATGGTCGGTTCATCGAGCCCGGTCCGGCGGGGGCACCCACACGGGGCCGGTGCGATGTATTGCCGACGGGGCGCAATCTTTTCACGGTGGATCCGCGCATGTTGCCGACTGCCAGCGCGGTCGAACTGGCCCGAAAAAATGCTGATCTGATCCTGATCCGTTATGAGCAGGATGAGGGAGAGCCACTGCGTCATCTCGTGCTGGATCTCTGGGGATCGGCAACATTGCGGACCGGCGGCGAAGACCTCGCGCTTGCGTTTCTGCTGATGGGCGTCCTGCCCACACGGGATGGGAATAGCGGACGCATCACCGGATTTGAGATCGTGCCGCTGCCAGTGCTCGATCGTCCGCGTGTGGATGTCACGTTACGGATTTCCGGTTTGTTCCGCGATGCTTTTCCGGGACAGATCGCTCTGTTCGATCAGGCCGTGCAGGCACTGGCCGAGCGAGCGGAAGACCCGGAATGGAATCCCTTGGTGGCTGAGCGCGATGACGTGCCTCCGCGTGTGTTCGGGCCTCCTCCCGGCGTTTATGGCACTGGTATCGACGCGATGCTGGCCAGTGGCGACTGGCAGACATCGTCTGAACTTGGCCACGCCTATATCGATGCCTCTTCCTCGGCTTATGGCGGCACACGCCAGGGTGAGGCGGACCCGGAAAATTTCCGAAAAGCTATTTCCCGGGCAGACATTCTTCTGCATGTGCAGGACCACGCGGAGACGGATCTGCTCGACGGTTCCGATCGTGCCGCGCATGAAGGAGGGCTTGCTCTCGCCGCCCGTACACTGGGCTCGCAACCTTATATCCTGCACGGCGACACCAGCCGTCCCGATGCGCCCGTGCTGCGGGAAACAGCCCGTGAAGTGGCGCGTATCGTGCGGGGACGGCTCGCCAATCCACGCTGGTTGCACGATATGACGCAGCATGATTATCGGGGCGCGGCGGAGATTGCGCGGGGTGTGGAAGCACTGCATGCCTGCGCGGCTATGCTGCCCCAGCGGTTAGATCCTCTGTTCGATGCCTGTTTCGAGGCGATTCTGGATAAGCCGGACATTGTTGATTTCATGAAAACCGTCAATCCGGATGCTTACAACGCAGTCCGTTCGCGCCTGAAGGATGCTCTGCACCGTGGGCTTTGGCAGCCACGCCGCAACTCTGTCATCGAGAGTCTTGATGATGAATAAGGAGCCTGTCTTCGATACCGCTCAGGAGCAGAGGGGAAGGCTTTCTTCCAGTTTTTTCCACTGGTTTTCATCAGAAGGCAGACCGAAGCGGAGCTGGTTAGGACGTTCATGAAAAGCCCGTGTTACAATGCCGGTCCGGCATAAAGTTTCCCAGACCTGGTGGGCATTCGGCACGTTCACCAGCGTAAACAGCCGCGTTCCGCCCGC
Organism: Acetobacter conturbans; assembly: GCF_011516755.1. Lineage (GTDB taxonomy): Bacteria > Pseudomonadota > Alphaproteobacteria > Acetobacterales > Acetobacteraceae > Acetobacter > Acetobacter conturbans. The sequence continues at coordinate 10,471 of NZ_WOSY01000015.1, forward strand.
AATGGACCATCTTTGCTTCTTGATGAGGGTATGAAGACGTTCTGTTGACTGCAACAGCTTCGCTCCGGTCTCCTTGTGCCAGCGGCGATCGGACAGCGCCTGTGCGCCGCATGCCAGCGCAGGACCACTGACAGCCCATGAGCCCAGTATCTTACGGAGCTTTTCGGAAAATTCCCGGTTCGCCACAACAAATCCCAGACGAAGACCAGCCAGCCCATAGGCTTTGCCGAAGGAGCGGAGGACGATCAGCCCCGGCTGCGGCAGGGCAGGGATCATGGAAGTCTCGTTCCAGTCTCCGAAAGCCTCATCGACGATCAGGATGTTGCCTTTCTTCGCGCACTGTTTTGCAAGATTGGAAAGAAGGGAAACGTCCAGAAGGCGGCCATCGGGATTGTTGGGATTGATCACCACGCAGGCTGTGCGGGGTGGGGCATCGAACAGGGCGCCGATGTCGGTCACAGGCTCCACGATCCGACCACAGGCGCTCCATGCTTCGGCGTGACCGGTATACGCAGGACCGAGAATGCGGGCGCGTTCCAGCCCGAGGACAAGGGGCAGCGTGCCAATGGCAAGCTGCGTGCCCGGCGTTGCGACAAGCATGTCGGCATCGGTCGCGCCGTAGGCTTCGGCGGCAATGCGGCGCAGATTATACTCAGCCTCCGGTTCCGGCAGCCGGGTCAGGAGCGTCGGGTCAGACATTTGGAACGGGTATGGAAACGGGCTTATGCCTGTCGAAAGGTCGATCAATGGCGTTACAGCGTCTGGGAAACGCTCCCGGATGGCCGCCAGATTGCCGCCATGCGGAGGAAGTCGGGTCGGGACGGTCGCGGTCATATCGGGAGTGCGGTAGGATGGAGGCATGACTGTTCCACTGATTGCTCCCGCCACGGCAGCCGTCGCTGCGGCGATTGAAGGGCTGCTTGGCTATCCCGCGCCGCTGTTTCGTCGCATCAGCCACCCCGTCGTCTGGATTGGCACCCTCATGGCATGGCTGGACCGGCGATTCAACGATCCGACGGCTTCGCGCACCCGAAAGATCGTGGTGGGCGGAGGCGCTCTCATCGTTGAAACCGGCGTGCCGACCTTGCTCGCGGTTCTCTTTACCTGTGTGGTGCGGCATCAGGCTGTCGTCATGGGACTGGTGGCGAGCAGTTGCGTGGCCCAGCGGTCCCTGCACCAGCATGTCGAGGCTGTGGCGGACGGACTGGAGCAGGGAGGGCTTGAGGAAGGCCGGCAGGCTGTTTCCCAGATCGTCGGGCGTGACCCTGCGACGCTGGATGAGGCTGCCGTGGCGCGCGCGGCCATTGAAAGTCTGGCCGAAAACTTTTCCGACGGGGTAGTGGCGCCGCTGTTCTGGTGTGCTGTCGGTGGTCTGCCGGGAGCAGTGTTCTACAAGGCCGTGAATACGGCAGACAGCATGATCGGTCATCGCTCCGAGCGATATGAAGCGTTTGGGAAAGTCGCTGCGAAAATGGACGATCTTATCAATCTGCCTGCCTCACGTCTTGCGGTGGTGTGGATTGTTCTGGCGGCTTTCGTGAGTGGAAAGGACTGGCGCGGCGCACTGCTCACTGTGTGGCGTGACTCCCACCATCATCGTTCACCTAATGCGGGCTGGCCTGAAGCTGCGATGGCAGGAGCGCTGGGTGTCGCGCTGGCGGGCCCCCGCACCTATGGAGGCGTGGTCGTGCCCGATCACCCGATAGGGGATGGTCGTCGGGAGGCCACGGCGGCAGATATTCGGACGGCGCTGTGTCTTTATCGCCGGGCGTGCTGGATACAGTTTGGCGTATTGGTTGGTCTGACGATGATGGCTTTGAAAAAGCGACGTTAAAGCCATTCGTTTTGAGGAATTTTTATCGAGCGAGAGCGAGCAGCGCATCCAGATCGACATGCTGCGCGAGATGGGTGGCCCACGCATCCAATGCGTTATCCACCCGGACGGTCTGATCCATGCCGATGGAATGGGCAGCGCGCTCCATGCCGCACAGGGTGAGAATGGATGCGCGGGCTCGGGCGTTGTCCAGAATGCCATGCAGATAAGTGCCGAACACCCGTCCATCCTGTGAAATGGCGCCTTCCGGACGTTCCTGATCAAGCACGACAAAAGGCCTCTCCCGATCCGCGCCGTCCGTTTGCCCCATATGCATTTCGTAACCGTGGACAGGCATATTGTTCGTGGTCAGAAAACCGCTGGCAGGACGGAGAATTTTCTCATGTTCGAGCACGGTCACCACGTCGAGAAGACCCAGTCCGTCGCTGTTGCCTGCCGGTCCTTCGATCCCCGATGGGTCGAGAATCTGTCGCCCCAGCATCTGATAGCCTCCGCAAAGACCCAGCACGGCCCCCCCGCGACGATGATGGGCGAGAATGTCAATGTCCCATCCTTCCCGTCTTAAGGCAGTAAGATCGGAACGGGTCGATTTGGAACCGGGAAGGATCACCAGATCGCAGACAGGGAGCGGCTGTCCGGGGGGCACAAAGATCAGTGAAACCCCCGCCATGTCTTTCAGAGGATCGAGATCGTCGAAATTGGACAGAAGCGGGAGCCAGGGCACGGCAATGCGGAACCCCTCAGCTCCGGATGAGCGTGTCAGATCCCGCAGATCGGCGGCGTCTTCGGCGGGGAAACTGCGCGGGATGTCGGAATGGGGGATCAGGCCGAGAGGCGCCCAGCCGGTATGATGGGCAATCGCCCTCATGCCATCGGCAAAAAGGGAGAGATCTCCCCGCATCCGGTTGACGAGAAACCCCTTTATCCGGGCGCTGTCTTTTTCATCCAGAACGGTTTTTGTGCCCACAAGGGCCGCGATCACGCCACCCCGGTCGATGTCGCCCGCGAGAACGACATCGATATCTGCAGCTTCCGCGAACCCCATATTGGCGATGTCATGCTCGCGCAGGTTCACTTCCGATGCGGAGCCTGCGCCCTCGACCAGAACCAGATCAGTATCGCGCCGTAGTTGCCCGAAACTTTCCAGCACGGCAGGCATCAGGCTTGCCTTGCGAAACTGGTAGCCCCGAGCAGAAACATTCTCCTGCACCATGCCGCGCAGAACAAGTTGCGCGCCGATTTCGCTCTGCGGTTTGAGCAGGACCGGATTCATATCCACGGTCGCAGGTACGCGGCACGCCTGAGCCTGCAACGCCTGTGCGCGGCCGATTTCCCCACCGTCCACGACGGCAGCGTTATTGGACATGTTCTGCGGCTTGAACGGACGCACGCGCAGGCCGCGGTTGGTGAAGGCGCGGGCCAGACCGGCGACCAGCACCGATTTTCCCACGCTGGAGCCGGTGCCCTGAATCATCAGGGCGCGGGCGGTCAAAACTCGACGCCTTCCTGTGCTTTGACCCCGGCCTTGAAGTGATGCTTCACCAGCGTCATTTCCGTCACCAGATCGGCGGCTTCGATCACTGCCTGCTTCGCGTTCCGGCCAGTGACCCACACATGCTGCATCTTCGGGCGAGCCGCGATGGAAGCCAGCACCCGTTCGGGCGCGATGTAATCATAGCGGAGAGCGATGTTCAGTTCGTCCAGAATGACCAGCGCCACGTCCTCGCGCTTCAGTGCCAGCTCCGCTACAGCCCATGCCCGTTCACAGGAGGCGATGTCGCGTGTCCGGTCCTGCGTCTCCCATGTGAACCCTTCACCGAGCGCATGCCATTCCACCATGTCGCCAAAGCGTTCCAGCGCGTGACGTTCGCCCGTGTCCCACGCACCCTTGATGAACTGCACGACCACAATGCGCTTTCCGCGTCCAAGCATGCGCAGGGCGAGACCGAAAGCGGCGGTCGATTTTCCCTTCCCCGTGCCGGTGTGAACCGCGAAGAGACCGCGTTCTTCCGTTTTGGAGGCGACTTCTTCGTCCTGAATGGCTTTTCGGTGCGCCATCTTTTCCCGATAGCGGTCTTCATCTGCGGTGGCGGTCATGACGCTTCCTCCTGATGGGGCGATGGTGGCCATCTTTTAACGGCTTTCCATCGCGATGGCATGAAAATAGCTGCCGGACACATGTCCGCGCCGTCCACCTGCGGGACCGAGATCCACGCCGTATCCGTCCGTCATACGGGCGAGCGGCAGATCGGAACCGGGTTTTACAAGGGTGGAATGATGATATTCATGGCCGCGCACGACCGTATCGGCGCAACCAAGCACGCCGTCCGCCTCCAGAGTGGCGCGGCGATATCCCAGATGCAGTCGTCGTTTTGCAAAGGACGTGCTGTGGCTGAGTAGTCCCGCCATCGGATGGGCTATTCCCTCAGCGTCGGTCAGGGATTCACCCAGAACCATATAGCCACCGCATTCGCCGTGGACGGGACGATGATGTGCGAATTCTCTCAGTCCTGAGAGAAACCTTTCGCATGCTGCCAGTCGTCCGACATGGAGTTCCGGATAGCCGCCGGTGAGCCAGCACACGTCGCAGTCCTGCGGAGGCGGTTCATCGGCAAGCGGCGAGAAAGGAATGAGTTCCGCCCCTGCATTGCGCCATGCAGCGGCAAGATGCGGATAGAAAAACATGAATGCTTCATCACGGGCAATCGCGATTTTCTGACCCGGAGGTGCGAGGAGAGGGGGGATTTCACCCAGAGAAAAGTGGAGGGGCGCTGCGGCGTCATTCAGCGCATCGAGGTCAAGGCAGTGTTCAGCCGTATCGGCCAGCCGATCCAGCAGCGCGGAGAGTGCAGGGTGTTCCGTCGCCTGAACGAGGCCGAGATGGCGTTCGGGAATGGCGAGTTCGCTCTCACGCGGAAACGCACCGAACACGACAATCCCGGCGCGTTCCAGCGCATGACGCGCCATGCGCTCGTGCTTTTCTCCCGCTACCCGGTTCAGGATGACACCAGCCAGCCTGACATTGGCGTCCATGCATGAAAAACCGAGCGCCACGGCCGCAGCGGACTGGGCCTGACCGGTAATATCGAGCACGAGCACAACCGGTATGCCGCTTCGGGCCGCAAGATCGCTGGCTGCGCCACGCCGCCGCCCGTCCGTCAGGCCGGAACGCTCTTCCAGCCCGTCGAACAGCCCCATTGCGGCTTCCACCACCAGCAGGTCGGCGTCGGTGGTGCTTTCCCTCAGGTTCAGGGCGTTCTGCGTAGGCGACAAGGCCCAGCTGTCGAGCAAAAGGGACGGTCGTCCAGTCGCGGCGGCGTGGAAGGCGGGATCGATGTAGTCGGGTCCGCATTTGGCGCCAGCGACGCGGACGCCCCGCCGCCGGAACGCCGCCAGCAGGGCGCTTGTCACAGTCGTTTTGCCGCCCCCCGAACGCGGAGCCGCGATCAGCAATGCGCCTGTCATGCCCGTTTGTCCTTAGCCTGAAGCCGCCTGTGTTGTATGCGCCACGCTTGATGCGGATGTGTCACGCGGGTCTCACCATTGTGTTGACACGCCGGGGTCGCCCTGTAAATCACCCCATCATGATGGTTCCCGTAGGTTGCGGCAAAGTCGCGATCCGGGGATGAAAAGGGAAGCCGGTCAGGGTCCGCCCGAATCCGGCACTGCCCCCGCAACTGTAGGCGGTGTGGGTTGCTCTTTCCGGCAATGTGCCGGCCCACTGGAACATTCTGTTCCGGGAAGGGATGAGTTGACCCGGTTAAACCGTGAGTCAGGAGACCTGCCATCATGCCGGATGTTGCGGACGAGACATGTTGGACGGGGTGATCTGACAGGTTGAGCGGATGGATCGTGCAGATGCACGGACCGATGTTTTCCTCGTGGCAACGCTGACAACCACGAGCGCTTTACTGATGCCATTCCGTGCCTTGCTGCTGACGGGAGCCTCGCTGCTCTCTTCCGTTTTCGTGACTTCCGCCCATGCGTCTTCCGGAGTGAGCGCTGCTTCTCAAACGGCAGCACCAACTACCGGAAAACCTGTTGCCTCCGCCGCGAAACCGATGGTGGCCGCCAAATATGCGGCCCCTGCCGCGCAGTCTGCCTCTGCCGCCCGGAATGCGAACATGCCGACGGTTCCTGCCGTTCTCTCGGAACACACCGACACATGGCCCGAGAACATCACCGTCAGCGCCGCGCGCCGCGCCATCCCCGCCGATGAGATCGGCACGGCCATGACGATCATCACCGAAAAGCAGATCCTCACCCAGCAGAGACGCTCTCTGACGGATATCCTCATCCGCCAGCCGGGCCTTAACGTGGTGCGGACAGGCGGCTTGGGCGGCACGACCTCCATCTTCATGCGTGGGTCCAACGCCAATGAGGTGAAGGTCCGGCTTGATGGCATGGATATCAATGACGGCAGCCAGGCATCCGGAGCCTTCGATGCGGCCCAGTACATGACCGACGGGTTGGGGCGGATCGAAATCCTCCGTGGGCCGCAGAGTGGTCTTTACGGTGCGGATGCCATGGCGGGTGTCATCGACATGACCACCGCTCAGGGGCAGGGACGCTTCAAGCCTTTCGTCCGCGTGGAAGGCGGGGGTTATGGCACGTTCAATCAGGTGCTTGGCGCACGCGGGAGCGCCGACCGTTTCCATTATAATGTCGAGTTGTCGCATTACCGACAGGTTGGATTCCACTCCATCCCGAATTACGTGGAACGCTATGCCGCCACGTTTGCAACGATCACGAAAGAACAGCGTGAGCGGGGCAATACGGACGACAACCGCAGCGCCAACATCCGTCTCGGCTATGATGTGATGGATAATCTCGATCTGGGGCTGACCGCCCATCTCATGCAGAGCAATTATCGCTCCTACGGCTCGTATGAAATGCTCGACGAAGCATGGGGTTATGCGGGACGCGAACGCGAGCGCTCGATCCAGAATCAGGCCATCGTGCGGGGCACTGCGCATCTTTCATCATGGGGTGGACTGTTCGATCAGGTCATCGGTCTGGGCTACATGACCAACTGGCGCAACTTTACCTATATCGGCACCAACACGGATGGAACACCCCGCCTTTACGACCCCACCTATTATCGTTCCGACCGTCTCAAGATCGACTGGCACGGCACGCTGGATCTGAAGAAATACGGATCGCTCCTGATTGGCGCGGAACATCTCCATGATACGTTCAACAGCAGCCAGAGCGATGACACCGGCACCAATGACGCCCCCTACAGCACGCGCGCCAGCATGGATACGACGGCGGGATATGGCCAGTATCAGGGCAACTGGAACCAGATCCTCTACGGCGCTGCCAATATCCGTTATGATTCCAATTCCCGTTATGGCCATTACGTGACATGGCGTGTGGCCCCCGCCATCCATATTCCGGGCACGGGCACCGTCATCAAGGCCAGCGCGGGCAGCGGTTTCCACGGGCCTTCCCTTTACCAGCTCTTCGGCAATCTCAACGGTAGCTATTATAACGAGCGTGCCAACCCCAATCTCCGTGCCGAGCGCCTCATCGGCTATGACGTGACTGTCGAGCAGAAGCTTGCTCATGACCGCCTTCATTTCGGGGCCACATGGTATGAAAACCATGTCCACAACCTGATCCAGTCCACCGTGAGCTACAGCAGCGGGATGACCGATTATTCCTACGCAAACGTGGAACGCGCCCGGATGTTCGGCGTCGAGGCGTTCCTGAACTGGAAAGCCCTCGATAATCTCGAGTTCAATCTCAACTACACATGGACGCATGCGCGCGATACGAGTGACAACGAGCCGCTTCAGCGTCGTCCGCAGCACAAGTTCAATTTCAACACCACATGGAAGCCGATCAAGGATCTCACCCTGTCCGGCAACATTCTGTATGTCAGCGGATGGCGGGATTACCCCGTTTATTCCGCCACCGACAGCTATTGCGAGACGTGTGCGAAAGGCCACGGCTACATGACCATCGATGTGGCGGCCAGCTATCAGATCAATCGCTATGTGACCGTGTTCGCCCGCGCCGACAACCTGCTCAACCGGCAGTATGAAAACCCCGTGGGCTATCTCCAGCAGGGCCGGGCAGGGTATGGCGGCTTTACCCTGACCTACTGACTTTCTCAGGGCGCGGGGAAACGCGCGCCATCATCAGGCAAAAGGAGCAACCGGCACGCCATGTCCGTTCTGCGAACCGCCCTCGCGCTTGTCGTGGCGCTCCTTCTGTCCGGTCCGGCCCATGCGGCGCGGATCGCCTCGCTCAATCTGTGCACGGACCAGCTTGCGCTTTTGCTTGCTGACAGAAGCGACATCATCGGTTTGTCCCCGCTCGCGCGTGACTGCACGGAGTCCGCGCTGTGCGAACAGGCGCGGGACGTGCCTGTCCTGCAGGCCACGGGGGAAACCGTTCTGGCTGCGCATCCGGATGTCGTGCTGGGTGGACGCTTCACTGCCCGGCTCGCCATCAGGGCCGCGAAGGAAGTCGGGGCACAGGTGCTGACGCTGGCGCCCGTGCCGTCACTGGCCGACATTCCGAGACAGATCCGTCAGGTCGCCCGTCTTGTCGGACATCCGGAACGGGGCGAGCAGCTCATTGCAGCATTCAATGCGAGACTGGCGGAATTGTCGCTGGAGCGGCGAGAGACTGATCCCGTCGCGGTTGTCTATGAAGCGAACGGCTTTGTCGTGCACAAGGGCAGCCTTGCCGACGACGTGCTGGCCCATGCCGGTCTGCGCAATTTCTCCACACTGGCCGGCACGCCGTCAACGGGAGGGCAGGTCGCCATGGAACTGCTGCTGGTCTATCACCCCGACCTGCTGGTGCGCGATTTCTCCGGGCCGGGTCGCTCCCTCGCTCAGGCCATGCTGTCCAATCCGGCATTGCTGGCCACGTTTCCGCCGCCGCATGTGGTGGATGTGCCCGCACGCCTGTGGCTGTGCGGTCTGCCGCAGACGCTTGATGCGCTGGCCATCCTTCGATCCGCCCGCGACACGCTTGTAAAAAAGGATGCCGCGCCATGACGGTTCCACGCCCCGCAGGTCTGATCCTGCTGCTGTTCGCACTGGTCGCGAGCCTGTCCATCGCAGCCCTGTTATGGGGTGAGGCCCCTATCGATGTGTTTGCCGCCTTCCGCGACTGGGTGGCCGGACGTCCCACCGTTGGAGCCGTCATCCTCGGACAGCTTCGCCTGCCACGCCTGCTGCTTGCTCTCATGGTCGGCGGCACGCTGGGGCTGTGTGGTGCTGTGCTGCAAGGTTATCTTCGCAATCCGCTGGCCGATCCCGGGCTTCTCGGTGTCTCGGGCGGCGCGGCGCTTGGTGCGGTCTGCGTGTTCTATACCGGCCTGTTCCAGATCGCCGCTGCCCTTTTGCCGCTGGGCGGTCTGCTGGGAGCCGCTGCGGCCACCACGTTGCTGGTCGCGCTCGTCGGACGCGGTGGGCCGCTGGTTCTGCTGCTCGCGGGTGCTGCCCTGAGCAGTTTCACCGCTGCCCTCACGGCACTTGTTCTCAATCTTGTCCCGAGCCCTTATGCCACGTTCGAGATCATGCGCTGGCTGATGGGATCGCTCACCGATCGCACCATGACGGACGTGATGCTGGCGCTTCCCGGCGTAGTCATCGGCTGCTTCCTGATGCTGGGCACCGGACGCGCGCTCGATGCGCTCACCATGGGCGAGGATGTGGCCGAGAGTCTCGGTTTCCGCCTCCACGGCCTGCGTGGTGTGCAGATGCGCGTCGTCGCGGGGGCGGCGCTGGCTGTCGGTTCCTGCGTGGCGGTGTCCGGAGCCATTGGTTTTGTCGGGCTGGTGGTGCCGCACCTGCTGCGGCCGCTGACCGGCCACCGGCCCGCACGTCTGCTCATTCCCTCCGCCCTCGGAGGCGCGGCGCTGGTGCTGGCCTCCGACCTCGCCGTGCGGATGTTGGCCGGACGTGCGGAACTCAAACTTGGCGTGGTCACGGCGCTGATCGGCGCTCCGGTGTTCTTTCATCGTGTCATCCTGTTTCGCAAACAGGGAGCGTTGTGATGCTTGAAACACGCGACGTGACCTTCACAACCGGCGGCGCGACGCTGCTTCACCATGCGTCGGCAGGTTTCGAGAGCGGCACCGTTACCGGCCTGCTCGGTCCCAATGGCGCAGGAAAGTCCACGCTGCTGAAACTGCTCGCCGGATTGCTGCCGCCCACTGAAGGCGCTGTGTTCTGCGATGGTGACGATCTCACGCACCTGAACCAGTCTCGCCGCGCCCGTCGCATCGCCTATATGCCGCAGGACATTCCCCCGTTTCCCCCGATGCCGGTGCGTGAGATTGCCTCCCTCGGACGGCTGCCCTACGCCGAGGCGCCGGATGTGGCCCTGAACCATCCCGCCGTCAGTATGGCCATGGGGCTGGTCGGTCTGGATGACCTCGCCACACGTCCCGCCAGTCGCCTTTCCGGCGGCGAGCGCGCCCGTCTGATGCTCGCTCGCGCCCTTGCCGTGGAAGCACCCGTGCTGCTGGCCGACGAACCCGTCGCCGCGCTCGATCCGGCGCACGCACTCTCCGTCATGCGTGTGTTCCGTGCGCTCGCGGCAGAAGGGCGCTGTGTGGTGCTGGTGATCCACGACCTGATGCTTGCCACCCGCTTCTGCGACCGGCTTGTGGTGATGAAAGAAGGCGCGATCCGCTACGCGCTTCCGGCGGAGGCGCTGAGCGATGCAATGGTGCGGGAAGTTTACGGCGTGGATGTGAGGCGGGTTGAAGGCGCGGTGGTGCCGTGGGGGTAGGGGACGCCTTATAGCTCCACTGTCAACACCGGACTGCGGGCTCTCGAACAGCATAGCGCAATGTTGCAGCCCTGTTCTTCTTCCGTCAGGATCATGTCCCGATGATCCGCTTCCCCAGCCAGAAGTGGGACAACGCACGCGCCGCACATTCCCTGTTCGCATGACAGGGACACGTCGATTCCGGCAGCAAGAAGAGCCGATGCGATGCTTTGGCCAGCAGGGACCGCAATGGTCTGACCGGACCGTGCCAGCACGACGTCAAAGGGACGATCTTCCTCGTCATGGGACGATTCTGTCGGCCGGAAATGCTCCGTCCTGACCTGATCCGTCTGCCAGCCGTTCGCTACGGCCTGCGCGAAAACGGCATCCATGAAACCTGTTGGTCCACACAGCATGATAACGGTATCGGGTGACGGAGTGCTGAGTGCTTCGGGATAGCCATTCCTGATGCTCTGATGCAGATGCACGCGGTCACTCTCAGGGCCGTTCAGAAGAGCCTCTCTGAAAGGTGCGTGTTCCGGCTCGCGTGCGTAATAATGCAGTTCCCAGTCGGCACCCCCCTGCTTCAGTCGGCCCATCATGGAGAGGAGAGGGGTAATGCCGATCCCGCCGCCGATCAGGATGTAGCGCTGAGCAGCCGGAAGCGGAAAAGCGTTGCGTGGATGGGAAATCTGCAACTCCATTCCGGGCTGAGCCTTACTGCACAGGGATTCAGACCCGCCACGCGAGTTGTTCTCGCGTTTGACGCAGAGTTCATAGGCCTCCCGGTCATCTGCCGATCCGCACAGGGAATACTGGCGGATCAGTCCGGATGGCGTCATGACATCAATGTGCGCACCCGGTTCAAAGGCAGGTAGCGCATCCTGCCCTTCGAGAGCCGTCAGGCGCAGGCGCACGCAATCTCTGCCTTCTGGTGTAGCCTCCTGAACCAGAACCGGGAAAAGTGGTGACATGTCCAGCTTCTCTCAGGATGTAAAGAACTGGCTGAGCCCCATACCGCGCAGGGCGCGACGATAGGCGATCGAGCTTCGGTCAGCCATCACATGAGCTTCGAGCGTTGGGTCAAGAGGCAGGTTTTCGGGCTTCTGCGCCTCGACAAGCGCCCGGTCTTCTTCGAAGACGCGCAGATTGAAGTCGTAGACGTCCTGAAGCGGAAGGTCCTTGTCAAAGTTGCGGCACATGGGTGCAAACATGCGGGTTTGCAGGGCGGAAACGGGTGTCGCGGCGTTCATGATGACAAGACGGCCGTTATCCGGAAAATGGATTTCCAGTGTTGCCGTAAAGGGAACATGGATCCTGAAATGCCGCAGCCATTCGAAGCCGGGCCGTCCCCGGTCGCTCTTGCCGATCGGATAGTTGCCGACGCTGCTGCGATATTGCGCTTCGAAACCGTCAGTCGTCATTTTCGGCGTGTAGGGTGGCACGACCGGATTTTCCGGGTCCGCGAAGGTATCCGTGTGAACAAACGCGAAATGTGCGACGTCGATAAACCCTTCAACCTGCCGTCCGGCAAAGCCCGCGATGTCGATTGATGGGCAGTTGATCTGTTGAAAGTCCGGCTCATCCCAGTGCGGCATGGGTGGAATGAGAGTTTCCTCGTTCGGCCGCAGACAGGTCCAGATGAGGCCATAGCGTTCCACGGCTGGATACGTCCGCAGGTTCAGCTTCGAGGGAATGGCGGAATCGGGGTGTGCGGGAACCTTGACGCAATGACCCTGCGTGCCGAAGCGGAAGCCATGATAGGCGCAGGCGATGCTCCGGCCATCGCCTTTCCCCATGCTGAGGGGCACGCCGCGATGGGGGCAGAGATCGTCCGCGACGACAACGCTGTCCCCTGCGCGATAGATGACCAGCGGTGCATCCAGCAGGGTCACGCCCATAGGCTGTTCGCCAAGTTCGCGGATCAGGGCAACCGGATACCAGCAGCGGGCCAGAATGTTCCAGTCATCCGCATCGAAAGTCATGTGGCGGGGCAATGATGCGGGATCGGTCGTGCGGGAGCAGACAGCGGTCGTCACAATGGATCCTCCAGGGAACGCAGCCGGAAAGCTTGCTCCGGACATTTTTGATTCTGGAGAAGATCATTTCACATGTGTGCCGATCTCAGATATAGCATAATTGATGGTTTTTCATTCTCGAAACGAGAACGCATGAATCCCTTTTCAAAATTTCTCATCTACTTTCTGGCTGTCGCGCGCCAGCAATCCATCCGCAAGGCCGCGGAAGAACTGCGGATTGCCGGATCGGCCATCAACCGGCACATCCTTCTGGGTGAGCAACAGATCCAGACGCCGCTTTTCGAGCGCCTTCCCTCGGGAATGCGCCTGACGGCAGCGGGGGAGCTGCTTTACGCCTGCGCACGTCGCTGGATGAAGGATTTTGATGATCTCAGCCGCCAGATCGATGATCTGAAAGGCATACGGCGGGGGCAGGTCAATCTGCTGGCCCCGGAGGCTCTTGCACGGGCCTTCCTGCCGCAGCTTGTCGCCCGGATGAAGGAGCATCACCCCGGCGTGGTGCTCAATGTCAGCATTCAGGATAACAGACGGATCTACGAAAGATTGCTTGCCGGGGAAGGGGATCTTGCTCTCGTGCTTGACCCTGAAGACATGCGCGATGTCGTGGTGGCGCGACGCATTTCCTTCCCACTGGGCTTCGTCTGCCTGCCCGGACATCCGCTCACGCAACATGCTTCGGTGCGGCTGGCGCAATGTGTCGATTATCCGATGATCATTCCGGAACAACCGCTGGCCCTTTCCTCAGTGTTTGCAAAACTGGTGACTGCGGGACGCGCCACACCCGTTGTCGCCGCGCGGGCAAACAATGTTCAGATGATCCGGTCGCTTGTGGCTGAAGGGATTGGCATCTGTTTCCTGAGTTATCTGGATGTCATGTCAGAAGTGACAAAAGGGGAGCTCGCATTCGTGCCGCTTTCCGGATCGGCCATGCCTCATCTCACTCTTGCACTGGTCTATGACCGCACCCGGCAGCTTTCCCGAACAACCCATCAGGTGGGGCGTATTGTCGAAAGCATTATGTCGGAAGGCCGCGAGTTGGCGGCACCGCCTGTCGGCGAAGGAAAAGGAGACCTGTCAGTCCAATGAATGCGATAAGGGCGTAGGCCAGCCCGGCATTCAGGCGTGTCTGGGCGAACACGGGAAGAACTGCGAGCAGGAGTGCCAGTATTGCGGAACACAGTCCGGCCAGTAGCGATATCTTGCGACCTCCAGCCTGCCGTTTGCTGATGTGCAGGCAGGCAAGAGAGGCCATGAAGTAGCTGAAGATGATGATCGTGCCGGATGAACCGAGCAGCACCGCATAAACGCGGGATGGCGACCATGTCGCGGACAGGACGATGAGTGTTTCCGTGAAGGCGGTGATGGAAACGGCAAGAAGTGGAACGCCACTTGATGTGGAGCGATGGAGTTTCGCCGGGGCGCAGCCAAGTGTCGCCAGTTCTCTCAGAACGCGCGAGACCACATATTTCGCTGAGTTCAGGCAGGAGACGATCGCTATCAGCGTCACGGCTATGGCGAGTCCTTCCGTTCCCGGAATGTGCAGATCATGCATGACCAGCACAAAGGGGGACTGGCCCGGAATGATATCCGTCCAGGGGCGGAGAGACAGAATGACAAGCACCGATCCCAGATAAAACAGCAGGATGAGGAAGGGCAGACGCATCACCGTCCGGCGTACATTGCGTCGGGCATCTTCGCTGTCCACGGAAGCGACAAACGCGATTTCGCAGCCGGTGAATGTCTGGACAATCATCGGCACGACGGCGGGGATCGCCCAGACCCCCAACGGGAAAAATCCTCCGTGGCCCAGCATGTTGTCGTGAATACGGGCCTCGGCTCCCGGTGTCGTCATGGCCCAGAACACACCAGCACTTATGAAAAGTGCCAGAGCGATCAGTTTGAAAATCGAAAGGATGCCCTCGCTGAGCCCGTATATGCGAACCGGCAACATGTTCAACAGTAGCCCGAGCGCCACCAGTCCCAGAGCCCCCGGCGTGGAAGGCACATCAAGCAGATGCCCGATGATGATGCCGCCCGCGACCGCCTGTGCCCCCGCAGTTACCACCCATAGGAAGGCATAACTCCATCCGGTGACGAAGCCACTGTGGCGTCCCAGAACTGTGGCCACATGTGAGATGAAAGAACCGCGCCCCTCATGGTGAAGCGCCAGTTTTCCCAGAAGGAGCATGACGATCCAGACGAGCAGTCCCGCCGCCAGATAGGAGAGAATGACGGCCGGACCAGCCGCCGCGATGGTGGCGGACGTGCCGACGAACAGGCCCGCGCCTATGATTCCGCCGACCGAGATCATGGAGACGTGCCAGTCCGCAAGTTGCTGCGTCTGCAATGGCTTTTGAAGAGAAGAGACACGCACTTCAGAGGACAACGGTAACTCCAGATTTTTTACAGACACGTCTTGGAGCCCTTTTGAAAATTCCTCTTCCAGACCGGAAGAATTCAGTGTGGGCAGAGGTGAAATATGAAACCGCCGGAAGCAGCCAATCAGGCGTTTAACGGCTTCGCGGAAAGCTTGCGGTTGAAGGTGAACAGCACTTTCCAAAAGGACTCTCGGGAGAGAAAAGAGAGGTGCCCCAGTATGGTCATGCGATGCACGATACGTCGATGCGCTCGATCACCGTTCCGTGCGCAATATTGCGGGAGAGGAGCGGTGACACCGGAGAGCGCCGCGTCGTCATCACGCCATGACCAGCGGTTGGGGATGCCAGTCTGGCAGGATGTCGAAACAGGCAGGCCGCATCATTCCATGCGGTGTTTGCAGCCACATGATGGTTCAAGCTGAGCGGTCCGTGTAAAAGAAACGGCATGAACTACCGACACGCCTACCGTGATATAGAACAGGTATAAGACATTGACTTCACAGTATTATTTTTTCAGCGTGAAAACACTGTGAAAAATCGTCATATAGACCCATTTTATTTCTTCTAAAAGTGGCATTTTTTTCGATTCGGATCAAGGGGTGTTCTTAATCTGGACATTTTCAGGCTGATTTAGCGCCTTCGGATAAAGATTTTTTAGCTGTGCTTTTTAGGTCTGACAGCGTGCATTTCAGGCGCACTGGTGACGCTGATCCAGTCCTGTAATGTGGTCTGATTGGTGGAATTGATTAACATAGGAATGATTATGTCTGACGTGGTGGTGCATCTTGCCGGTTCTGATCTGACTGCCCTGCTTGACCACATACCGACGGCAACTGTGTCGGGGTGGCAAACTTTCGTTGCCGTCGGAACGCCCATTGTCACGGCGGCCACATCCATCATCACGGCCTGCGTCTTGATAGCAAACAGAAAACTGACAAAAGACTTAGCAGAATCAAATATTATTCTTGCAAAGGAAAATAAAGAAATATCAGAAAAAAAATTAAACTTAGATATGTTTAACAAAAGATGTGAATATATTATTCCTGTAATAAAAAATAGCCTTATGTGTATAAATTTTCTTGATTTGGTAAAAAAAGGTGATGAATCTGCAAAGGAAGAAATATTTAATTGTCGCTTATATATGAAAGAAAATGAAGATGTAATAAGGTGTTTACTTTCAACAGAAACAAGAAGATATTTTGATGCAATGTATGATGGTATGCGGAAATGTTTTCATGGTAAAGAAGCAAATATTTATAAATTTTTTGATTCTTCTGAACTTTCATCACATTATTTTGGTGCATTATGTGATAATATAGAAAAATTTAGAAAATTGTATAATTTATTTCTATTATCGTTGTATAAAAATGAATTTTCAGGATTAGGTATTGTATTGATTAAAGAAAATCAGCCTGAATAGACTAACCATTCAGGCTAATTTCCCACAAAGGATGATGACTGATTACCTTGCCATCTAAAATACTTACAGGCTTCTATCTGTTCATTTAAGGTCGATTGTCAAAAAAAGCGTTTGTCGTGAACTTACCTATTGCGCCGATGCTGGTCATTTCCTTTTTTCAAAATACCCCTATCCCCCCTTACGGGGCAGGACGGGTCGATATGTGTGGTGTGCATGGATAGCCCGTGCCTATGTGTTCAGGTAATGCCCTTACATATCCCAAGAACGGCACCAGAAGCCTGTACGCCGGGTCAATGATTTAATAATATATTATTCCCAGAAGAAGAAATTTGATAAGCTGTGTGTCGGCCTTCAGACCGGAAACAGTCCCTGCATAGAAATGATTAAATGATGTCTATTGCTTAGTGATGTTTTGCGCCGGTTATACCTTGAATTTTCGTCATAAAAATCAAAAACATCAATAAAAAAAGACTAGTGAAATCAATCATCAATCCTTTTTTAGTAACTAAACAGAAAATAATATATTATTGATAATTTCATTATCTTTTATATTTTTGACGTGCATCCCGTATGTTTTTTATTAAATTATCATGGCTGGTTTTTCCGGTCCATGATGTCAGCGCATCAAGAAGTGTCCTGTCATCAACCACATTATCACCAAAGCGGGTGCCGCAATATCCAACCATGTGCGCGATGAAAGATGCCATCACAGAACCTTGGGATTCTGCGCCAATGTATGCCGCCACTTCTTTCGGGTCAGCGACGTTATAATCACCGGAATGATTAAAATAAGGACGTTGTGGATTGATAATTTTTCCATGAATTGCTTTTGCTTTAGCGGATTTTTCCATTTGGCGCAGGACATTTTCACGGGCAATTCGTTTGTGTTCGTTCGCCATCAACGGTGATGATGATGCATTGTCCAACGGTCCACGGTTCTGAACCGCCCATGATTCACATTCAATACCCGTCGCCCGGTTAGAACCGGGGACATAAAATTTTCGGGCAATGTTGGTGCATGATTTATCCATCACCAGCCCGAAACGGTCAAAATGTGGGACCAGTGCATTATATAACATTTTGTTTTCTTCATTGGACATAATGGAATCGGTCACATGGATAACGGCACGGCATTTTTCCTTTTCACCGGGCACATAAGACATTGTGGTGTGCAGATAATAATCACATCCCAATGCATCCAGTGCCGTCGTGATATTGGCGATTGTGTTCCCGGCATCATCGAAATCCAGCCCGAATAAATGGGTGGGTTGTGCCAGTGCGTTCATCGCACGTGGAAAGCCCATTTCAGGGCAATCGTTCAGACGACATGGCAACCACAACACATGACCGGGGGCATTTTTGTCGTCATGCCAAACGATGCGATGTGTTTCCATTTCCAGAATGAACCCACGGAAATCATCATGGGTTTGTTCGGGGTTATTCATGCGGATGACATGGGTTGCCGGTGCGATGGTGAATTGATAACCCGACATCACACACCCCCATTTTCACGGGCAATGACACGCGCCATGCGATGTGATGCGCCAGTATTTTTAGCGGTTGCATATGTGTGGTTACGCGCGACATCATGGACCAGTTCATGACCCGTCAGGAATGGCACGTGACCCGAAATGTCATGTTGTGGTGGTGTTGCCGTTGGTTCGGTTCGTGGATTGGCGGCATCAATTAAATCATCAACCGTGGCATTATAAACGGGTGCCGGTGGGATTGGTGCATCATCCCGTTCGTCATCGTCATGTTCGTCCGGGTCAACATCCACCGGACATCCATCGCGTGCATCAATGAATCCATCCAGAACCCACCATTTTTTATTGGAAAACTTAAACCAATCAGGATGTGCAGAAAATTCCGATTTGAAGTGTGGTTTTGTGATTTGTTCATATCCAAGCGATTTTGCCCATGCATTATATCCATTAAACAGATCGTTGATTTTTATATATTGGTTTTTATCGGATTTTTTAGATGCATCGGTTGATATATAATCAGCCAGATTTTCAGATTTAAGAAATTGTTCGATAAGTGAAAATGAATTAGCAATAACCTTTTTTGCCAATTCCGTTTGTCGATATTTCAATACGTCCGTGTCGATTTCCATATAATGACATAGTTTCGCCAACGCATGTGCCACATCATCATCATCGTATTTCGACGTAATGTCATCGGCGGCACGTTTACGTCCATCGGTGATTGACGTTGATTCATCATTGAACGTGCGGATGAATATGGTTCGTCGATCAGTGGAATCAGTTTTATATGGTGTTAGTGAATTCGAAAATAACCAATAATTCGCCATGTTGGACACCATGCGTTGATCACGATATTTTTGCGTGATGGCAATGGTATTTTCGATAGTGGTAGTTTTTATTTTTTGATTAAATTCATCATTATTCGATTGATTTTGTAATTCATTCAGAACGATAAACGTGTGATTGTCGGCCCATTCGTTATATGGGCCGGTGGGATTGGATGGTGATGTGCATAATGATTGACCAATCATCCGCACCATCAGATTTTCAAGGTAATTTTTTCCCATGCCGCCGGGTTGTCCACACAATGCCAGATTGGTGCGAATATTAAACCCCGGACGCATATAATTCATGGCGATATTGTGTATCACATAACGGAATTCATATTCGTCATCGTTTGCGGTGTCATGTATAATATCCCATAATTCATCGAAATTTTTATTGCCGCGTTTGTTGCATAAATTGATACGTATGATGTCATTTATCACATCGGATAACATGGTTTTTTCATCATCGGTAAATGGTTCGTTTATTGGTATATTGATACCGTCATTGCGATATGTATTTTTCATAATGACACCATTTTTCATGAACACATGGTCGCCCATGGGCCAGAATCCATCACCACCGGATACGTCCCACATTGATGCATCGTTCATCATCCATTCGATGAAATCCATTGCCGGTTGTCCATCCGGGTGGTTTTTTAATTCACGATGTATGACGTTGGCAGCATCAGTTTTTCGGGAATAATCGTTCCATTTACGTGCGGTATTGATATAAATTGACCATTCGCGTTTGGCAAAATTAGGGACGCATATACCAGCAATCGCACGGGCGAAATCGTTATAAACCGCCAGATTGGCAGGATTTGTGTCCGGTGTTAATGAAGCAAAGGCATGTTTTTTACCGGTGGCGGCATCGGTGATTTCGGTTGTCGTATATAACGGATACGATGTGATGTTAATCAGTGGAAAAGTGCATTTCGTAAATGCATTACAACCAGCAGCACGTTCATGCCACATTGGTATTATTTTTTGATTATTCATAATATTTTAGTATTTTCATTGATTGGCATTGCAACGGGTGAATTTGCCAAAAAAAATGGTGTCACCCCGACCAAAAGATGACACCACAAGATAACGAACATAAAAATATTATGAAAACGGGCAATCAATCCCGTTACAGGTATTTATATACCATAAAAAATCAATTATTATGTTGCGTTATCAATGGGTCGATGCATTTGGTCAGTCAACCGTTGATGATTTATTTATGCCATATTTCGTTATGATTTGTCAATGAAATAGTAATCAATGCCTTACGGGACCAAAATCGCACCCGTCCAGACCAAAAAAGGACCAAAACTGGTCCCGGAAAAAATGGCAGCCTTCTGCGGTTTTTGATGCGTTAGGACCAAGGGGACCATTTTTTTTTAAAACTTCTATAGTAAAAATATATAGGGGGGACATATAAGAAGTTAGTTTTCTTTTTTTGGTCCTTTTGGTCCCCTTGGTCCTGTGTGTGATGCATTTAACTTCATAGCCGCATGGATTTGGGTATCAGCTTGTCTTTATATTGTTCCAGCGATGTGTGGTCGTAATGCTTCCTGATCTGATCTACGCTGGTTCCACATGCTTTTGCAATCAGGTAGGCATCTAAACCGCGTTCAAGCTGACTGGTGATGTAATAATGCCGGAAGCTGTATGAACTGCGTCGGACACCACGATAATCAGTCTGCAATCCGGTCTTTTTCAGAATCCTGTTCATTAACACGTTGGTATAATCTGACTTCTTCCGTGATGTGCTGCAAAAAATGAAATCGTCAGGACTTGGCACATGGCCGAAATATCCATCGAACAAGTCCCACATTGTCGCTAAATCAGAACCAGCCGCAGGAAACGGAATAGCCGTTCGGTGCTTCTTTTTGGCGTGGACAAGAATTTTAAAGTCTGACAGGGCATCACATGACCAGCCCACAAGGTCTTTCCAGCGGAGCCGCAAGGCTTCGGTGGGACGTAAGCCGGTGTTAATCATGAACCCTGAAAATGCCCATATCAAAACACGGTCATATCGTTCCCTGATATTCAGGTCTTCCGCTGTAATGTCCTTCTGCGCCTGATTCATATACAGGGCGATTTCATCCGACTTAAAGCCGGGACGTGCTGATGTCGCAACTGGTGGTCTTTCCCATGTTATCAGATTGCGAATATATCCGTTATCATGCAGCCATCGGACTAACTGGTGCATTGCAGCATTGTTGCCTTCAAGTGTGCTTGATGTTGGATAGACCTTCAGATTAGCTGGAATACGTCTTTGAAAGACGCGATTTCCACGATGAATGGTCCTATGCGTCTGTTCTTTTCCCGGTCCTGTAATCCAGTAATTGCAGCGCCATTCAATAAACTTGTTAATTTCATGCGTATTCAGAAATTGTGGTGTTTTCTTATGGAAGTATTCCATAAAATAGGAATCAATAAATTTCTTGTGTTGTGTATATCTTGTCAGGGTCAGTTTCCGCTGTTCAAGACGTTCTTTCAGAAACGCATGAAATTTCGGCATGACGTGCTGGAAATTATCATTCTTAACAGGAAGTCTGTGTTCGATCTTGGCCTTATAGCCGTAATAGACCGAAGCAGCCTTTTCATCTGCTGTGGCTTTGTCCTTTGTCCGCAGGCTTTCACGTATCAGGCCGATTTCCGGCAAGCTGAACGAAACCCACCAATTCGGCGAATCTGGACGACGGAAAACAGTGTAAAGGATTGACATTCAAGACCTTCTATGAACGTGCAAGCCAAGCCAGCGTGAAAAGGGCAACGTGAAAACAGCGTGCAGACACCTTATAAAAGTGCTTTGTTTTCAGTCGCTTAATTTCCAGCGTGAAAGGCGCGTGAAAGATTTTGTGTCAGGTAAGTCATTGATATTAAAAGGAAAAACATGAACTACCGACACGCCTACCATGCCGGCAATTTCGCCGATGTCATGAAGCACGCCCTCCTCTACGCACTGATCCGCGCCCTCAGCCGCAAGAGCACGCCGTTCACGGTGCTCGATACGCACGCGGGCATCGGCCTGTATGACCTTTCCAGCCCGGAAGCGCAGGCGACGGGTGAATGGCGTGACGGAATCGGGCGACTGCTCGATCTTCCACCGGAAACGCCGGACCTTGCACCCATCGCCGACTGGCTGGCGCTTGTCCGCCAGATCATGCGCGAGCATGGGGCGCGTATGGTCTATCCCGGATCGCCGGACCTCGCTGCTCATATGCTGCGTCCGGCTGATACGCTGGTGTGCTGCGAATTGCACCCGGAAGACCAACGCTATCTCAGGCGGTTGTTTCGCAACAATCCGGCTGTATCCGTCCATCATCGTGACGCCTATGAGGCCATCACCGCCCTTCTGCCGCCGAAAACAGCGAAGCGGGGACTGGTTCTCATCGACCCGCCTTTCGAGAAACGGTCCGAATTCGGCGATCTGGTGCAGGCTGTCGCAAAAGCACGCCAGCGTTTTCCCGGCTGCATTGTCGCCGTGTGGTATCCTGTGAAGCATCGGGCACCGCCCCGAGCATTCTTCAATGCGCTGAAGGATTCCGGACAGCGAAACCTGCTCAACCTCGAACTGACTGTGCGGCCGCCGCTTGATCCTGAAAAGCTGAATGGCTGCGGTTTGCTGATCGCTAATCCGCCTTTCAGATTTGATGAGGAATCTACAGCGATTCTTTCCACGTTGTGTCATCATCTGGGGCATGGGGAGACGGAATCCCTTGTGGAGTGGATAGTGCCGGAATGAAGCGAATTGCAGTCATAGGCGCAGGATCGTGGGGTATTGCTCTGGCGCTTCAGGCGGCGCGATCCGGGGCCGAGGTGCAGTTGTGGGCGCGGAATCCTGCTGCGCGGCTGCCCACTGGCGCGATGCCGCGTCTTCCCGGTTTTCCGCTGCCATCCACTGTCACCGTAACCGACAGTCTTTCGATGGACGCCGACATGGTGCTGTCGGTTGTGCCCATGAAACATTTCGCGGCGGTGTTGGCGCGTCTGGAGACGGCGGCGCCCGTCGTGCTCTGCTGCAAGGGCGTTGAGCCCGACAGTCTGCGTTTTCCCCTCGATATCCTGCGCGACATTCGCCCTGACCTGACAGGCGCGGTTCTGTCCGGCCCTAACTTCGCTCATGAGGTGGCCGCCGGACTGCCCGCTGCTGCCGTCATCGCGGCCGAACAGCCCGGACTGGCCCGCACTCTTGCCGACGGTCTCGGGACTCCGCGTTTCCGTCTTTATGACAGCTTGGATGTCGCTGGTGTGCAGTTGGGCGCAGCCGCGAAGAATGTCATCGCCATCGCGTCCGGCGCGACGATCGGTGCGGGGCTTGGGGAGAATGCCCGCGCCGCGCTTGTCACGCGAGGACTGGCCGAGATCACGCGTCTCGCCGAGGCCCTTGGAGGGCGCGCCGAGACGATGGCCGGGCTGGCGGGCATCGGGGACCTCATGCTGACCTGCACGGGCGGCTCGTCGCGCAATTACCGGGTCGGGCTTGCGCTGGGGCAGGGCGCCACACTGGAACAGACGGTCGCTGACCTTGGAGGCGTTGCGGAAGGGGTGGCGACGGCTGGGGCACTGGCACGACTGGCGGGGGAAAAAGGCGTCTCGGTGCCGATCATCGATGCGGTGACGGAAGTGGTGAGTGGGAAAACACCTTTGCAGGACGCGATGATGCGTCTGCTGACGCGACCGGCGAAAACAGAGAGTTAAGTTTCAATAGCTTTCTGCTGAGTGAGAATGCTCCTGGGGGCGCGACCGGTGTGTCTCGGTTAAGTAGAAGCGGAGTGTCCGTGAGCTGTCGGAGCGCAGAAAATGCGCGTCGGATGGCCAGCGGAAAGCCGTTGAAACAGCCTCTTACTCTTCCACTTCTGTCGCGACGATGCGTCCGCTGGTCATGTCGGTCAGCCGTGTGACGACATCCTCCATGTGCACGACCGGCACGGCCACGATATAGGCAGCCCCGGTTGCATCGAACTCTTCGCTTTCCACGACCGCATCCAGTCCGGGCAGGCGTGACCCGACCAGCGCCAGATCGCTGAACGGGCAGTGAAACGTTAGTCGCACACGCTCCACCAGTTCCACGCGGGGCGCAAGTCGGAGACATTCCGCCGCCGTGCCGCCATAGGCACGGACCAGTCCGCCCGCGCCAAGCTTCACACCACCGAACCAGCGCGTGACGACCACCGCCACCCGGTCCAGCCCCTGCGCCTCGATGACCTGAAGGATTGGACGACCCGCCGTGCCGCCGGGTTCGCCCGCGTCATCACTCCGATAACGCGCGCCGATCTTCCACGCCCAGCAATTATGTGTAGCGTCGGGGAAAGAAACCTCCCGGATGAATGCCAGGGCAGCCTCTTCCGTCTCGACCGGCATTGCCATTGCCAGAAACCGGCTTTTCTTGATGTCCTTTTCGAAATCCGCCCGACTGATCAGCGTTTCCACCATCAGTCGGCTCGCCAGACCCACAGTTTGGCAGCGCCATGCGCCCGGTCCGAAAGGATTTCGACGTTCTCGACAGGACAGGTTTCGTCCCGACCGGTTTCCGTCACCACCAGCGCTCCCGGTGCGATCCATCCAGCGCCCCGGAGCGCGGATAACGCCTGAGCGGGCAGGGATTGACCATAGGGAGGGTCGAGAAACACCAGCGTGCAGGGTGCGTCCGTGCGAGGTGGCTTCAGCACGCTGAACCCATGAATGCGCGACACATCGCCCATTCGGCACGCGTTCACGTTCGCTCGCAGCGTGGCAAGTGCTGGACGGTCCACCTCGAAGAACGTGCAGAATGCAGCCCCGCGAGACAGCGCTTCCAGTCCCAGCGCTCCGGTGCCCGCGAAGCCGTCCAGCACGCGCGCGCCTTCGAGACAGTCGCGGCCACCCCATGGCGCATGGAGCAGCATGTCGAATAGTGCCTGCCGGACGCGGTCAGCCGTCGGACGGGTTGATTTGCCTTCGGGGGCGACGAGCGCCTTTCCGCGTCTCGTCCCTGCGATGATCCGCATCAGGCGCGCCGCTTGCTCCCGATATCCACGTCACGCGGGATCTGCGTCCGCATCACCTTGGCAGGTATTTCCTCAAGTTCGCCGGGCTTCAGTTCACCAAGCGGGAAGGGGCCATAGGATGTGCGGATCAGTCGGCTGACATGGAGGTTCATTGCGACCATGACGCGCCGGATTTCGCGGTTCTTGCCTTCACGCAGCGAAACGGTGAGCCACGCATTGTCGCCCTTGCGGGAGTCCAGCGCGGCTTCGATCGGGCCGTATTTCACCCCCTCGATCGAGCAGCCCTTCGCCAGTCCGGCCAGCTCCCGCTCGTTCACGGCACCGAACACACGCACACGATAACGGCGCAACCAACCATTGGAAGGCAGTTCGAGCCTTCGGGCCAGTGCACCGTCATTGGTCAGCAGCAGCAGGCCTTCGCTGTTCAGGTCGAGCCGTCCGACACTGACAACACGCGGCATGCCTTCAGGCATCTTTTCGAACACGGTCGGACGCCCTTCCGGATCACGGTGCGTCGTCACCAGTCCGTCGGGCTTGTGGTAGCGCCAGAGCCGTGTGTGCTCGGGTCCATGGATCAGTTTATCATCCACCGACACTGCATCTGTGGCAGTGACAAATGTCGCCGGATGTTCGACCACTGCACCGTTCAGCTTGACGCGGCGTTCTGCGATCATTCTCTCGATATCGCGGCGGCTGGCAACGCCGCTGCGCGCCAGCCATTTGGCGATCCGGTCGCCACGATCTTCAGTTTTTTCGTTTACCACACACCGTCTCCCGACACTGTTTCATCCTGCGCGGCCTGTATAAAGGCCGCAAACAACGCGCTGTCACCCGGATCGATGAGAAATTCCGGATGCCACTGAACCCCCACGCAAAAGCGCGCGGAGGGGTATTCTATCGCCTCGATGATACCATCTTCCGCTCGGGCGGAGACCCGTGCGCGGCCCGGCGTCCGCACGGCCTGATGGTGCGAGGAATTCACGGCCATCGTACCACGCCCAACGATCTGTCCGAGCAGCGTATTCTGTTCGATATGCACGATATGCCCGGCCTGATCGCGCGGGTTGGGTTGCTCATGGGGAAGGGCGTCGGGCTGTTCGGTCGAGATGTCCTGTATCAGCGTTCCCTCCAGCGCGGCCGCCATGAGCTGCATGCCGCCGCAGATGCCAAGCACCGGAATATTGCGCTTCAGCGCAGCTTCAAGGAGCGCCATCTCGGCGGCTGTCCGGGCTGGCTTCAGCGTGGTGGTGGTTTCCGCGCGGGGCGTCCCATACAGTTTCGGGTCGATATCGAACGCGCCGCCGGTCACGATGAGGGCGTCTAGACGGGCGACGACCTGTTCGGCAAGACAGGGCGCGTGCGACAGGGCAACAGGCAGGCCACCAGCCTTGACCACAGCTCCCATGTAATTGGCGCGCAGCGCATACCATGGGAAGGCGGAATACTGACCGGAGCCTCCCGGTTCCTGATCGAGCGTGACGCCGACAAGGGGGAGGGGAGCGAACGAAGACATGCGCTCCCCTTAGAATAAACGCGGGCTGGCGTATATGCCCGCGTGACCGGGAGACCGTGTCTTATCGCGTGGTATGACTCATCCGCTCGACCTTGACGGGCGCGGGCGCGAATTTTGACGTGAAATGATCGGAGGCGGCAAATGCGAAGCCGAGTGTTGCGGCGGCAAGAACCAGTGTCAGACTCTGCATGACGTCCTCTCTTCCGCTTACAGGCCGGTCTCCCCATGAGCCCGGCGAACGGTTGGCCTGAAGTAATTTTTTCTTCACTTCGCCGTATGGCGGCTGAATAATTGTTACAGGCTGATGAAACACACTGTGACAGATGGAAAGTTGAGGAATCAAGGAAAAACCGTGGCAATCCGACATTTTTTTGCCATGAAAAGAGGGCGTCGAGTATGAAGCGTTGAAACAGAACGTGATGAGCGAAGATTGTACGAGAAATCCCGGCGGGATAACCCCTTGTGTTGCAATGGAAACGGCGCTTATCGCGGCCTGTTCCGCCGCCGCACGCGGAGAAGTGCCGGTGGGGGCCGTCGTTCTCGATGGAAACGGTGTTCCGCTGGCCATTGCCGGTAACGAAGTGGAACAGACCCACGATGCCTCGGCCCATGCCGAGTTGCTGGCGATGAAACGGGCTGCGCAGGCGCGCGGGACGACCCGCCTTGAGGATTGCACGCTCGTCGTCACGCTGGAGCCCTGTCCGATGTGCGCCGCCGCCGCCGTGCATTTCCGCGTCCGGCTCGTGGTTTTCGGTGCCTATGACCCAAAGGGCGGCGGAATCACCCACGGCCCCCGGGTGATTGACCATCCCGCCTGCATGCGGCGCCCCGAGATCATCGGTGGTGTGCGGGAGACAGAAGCCGCCGGATTGCTCCGGTCTTTTTTTCGCGCACTCCGCGGCGCTGGCTGATCAGGGTTCCCAGCTAACGCAGGTTTCATCCCGCCGTATGGCTGGTGTTTGACGCGTGCAGGCAATTTCCCTTTCGTATCAAGGAGACGGATTGCCCTCGCTGCCGTCTCCCCCCATCATCGGCGCGGGCCGCACAGGCGGTCCGGTTCAAGGGATTTATCGGAACAGACATGCCATTACAGAATTCGTCGATCCGCCAGACCCGCAAACGTTTCATGACGACAGCCGCCGCTCTTGCCGGTCTTGGCGTCGTCGCGTTTGCATCGCCACTCGCGTCGGACCTTGTACCGTCCGCGCTGGCTGACACTCCAGGCCCCATTCAGCCAACAAGCCCGAACCGGACAATCCCCGACTTCGTCACCCTCGTGAAACAGGTGAAGCCGGCGGTCGTGTCCATCACGGCGATGATTCGTCCGGATTCGGTCGGGGAGGGTGAAGAGCAGGGCATGCAGCAGCAGTCGCCTTTCCCGTTTCCGTTTCCCTTCCAGATGATGCCGCAGCAGCGTCAGCCGGTGGAAGCGCGTGGTTCCGGCTTCATCATTTCCGGTGATGGTTATGTCGTGACCAACAACCATGTCGTCAAAGGCGCGACCAAGGTGACGGCCACGCTTGATGATGGCACGACCCTTCAGGCGCGTGTGGTCGGTCGCGATCCCAAGACCGACATCGCGCTGCTGAAGCTGAACAGCACGAAAAAACTGGCGTTCATCGAACTGGGCGAGTCCGACGATGTCCAGCCGGGCGAATGGGTCATCGCCGTTGGCAACCCCTATGGTCTGGGCGGCACGGTGACGGCGGGAATCATCTCGGCGCTGGGTCGCGACATCGGCGACGGTCCCTATGACAATTTCTTTCAGGTCGATGCGCCGATCAATCGCGGCAACTCCGGCGGTCCGCTCATCACGCAGGATGGCAAAGTCATCGGCGTGAACACCGCCATTTTCTCACCATCGGGTGGCTCGATCGGCATTGGCTTCGCTATTCCGTCGGATATCGTGAAAACGGTCGTCACGCAGTTGCAGAAGACCGGTCACGTGACCCGTGGTTATCTCGGTGTCGAGGCACAGGTCATTTCGCAGTCGATGGCGAGTGCACTCAATCTCAAGCCTGCCAGCCCCGATGCGCCTCCGGCAGGAGCGCTGGTTGCGAACATCACGCCTGACAGTCCGGCGGCCAAGGGTGGCATCAAGGCGGGAGACGTCATCGTCAAGCTGAACGGCAAAGCGGTCGAGACACCGCATACGCTTGCCGTGAAAGTGGCTTCCATCGCACCGGGAACGGATGCGACGGTGACCGTGCTGCGCAATGGCGTGCAGAAGGATCTCACCGTTCATATCGTGAACCAGTCCACCGCAAGTAATGCGACGGGCGGTGGGGCCGGGGCTCACGGCGAGAAGATCGGTGTTTCGCTGTCGCCGCTGACCAGTGACATGCGTCAGCAGCTCGGCCTCGACCACTCGGTTCACGGTGTTGTGGTCTCCGATGTGCAGCCGGGCTCGCCCGCCGATCAGGCTGGCCTGCGTCCCGGTGATGTGATTCAGGCCGTGGGTGAGCAGGCGGTGGACACGCCTTCTGCAACCGTGACCGCCGTGACCGCCGCCCTGAAGGCGCGCCACGCCGTGCTCCTGCGGATCCTGCGTGAAGGACAGTCGCTGTTCGTGGCGATTTCTCTTGATGGCAGCTCGGATAATGCTCCGGCATCGCCCGACGACGATAACCAGTAATGCATCTGGGCTCTGTTCATTGATCGTTGCAGGCGGTCAATGAACCCGGTCGCGAACATTGTTTCAGGTCAGAAAATAAAAAGGCACCCCCGGTAAGGAGGTGCCTTTTTTATTTTCGTGGGATCACCCGCAAACAGATGGGGCCTTTTTTCGCTTTCGACTCTCAATGATGGTCGTCTGATTCCGAAAGCCGCCATGGGAAAGCCTGTGGGCTGCACAGGGAAATCAGGAGAGCGGAGATGATCACGACGAGCGCGACGGGCGTCAGGACATTGAAGCCCATTGACGAGAGCACCTGACCGCCGAGGGCCGATCCCAGAAGGATTCCCACATTGCTCGCGCTGTTGATGGCGGCGCCAGCCACGTCTGGTCGTGTGGCGTTGGCCCGGATGGCTCCTGACATCACAAAGGGAACGATGGCGGAGAAACCGATGCACCATATGGCGATGGCCACCACGCACTGCCATCCCGACAGCACATGCCCATACATTAGCCCCATGCCGATCAGCATGAAGATGCCGCTGGACAGCAGACCCCCTGCCGGCCAGCGATCGACTGTCAGGCCCGAAAGCCATAGTCCAAGGATGCTCAGGCTGCCGGTGATGAGCAGGGCGATGCTCAACTCACTCTCGACAAGGCCATGATCGAGAAGAAGCGGCGTGACATAGGTATAGAGAAGGTTGTGAGCCAGAAAGAAGATGGCATCGACCAGAACGACGAGCAGGAAACTACGCATTGCCGTGCCTGAACGCATGGAGGGAACCCCGCCCGGCGTGGCAGGTGAAGTGGCGACGCGGGGCAGCGCAACGGCGACGCAGACCAGCAGCAGCGTCGTTAGTCCCGTCATGATAAGCATGGCGACGCGCCAGTTGGTGAAATGACCGATGGCGGCGGACCCCGGCACGCCCAGAATCGCGCCGAGCGATGTGCCGCCATAAACGAAGGCAATCGCGCGTCCCGTCATCTTGGCCGGGACCAGTCGGGCGGCGTAGGCCGCGACAACAGACATGAGCACGGCATGGGCTGTGCCGCCGATCATACGCCCAAGGCACAGGATCAGAAACGTCGGGGCGAGCGCCACGGTCACGTTGGACACCATATAGCCCCCAAGCGACACAAGCATCAGCAGTTTCCGGTCAATGCCGCCGGTGATGATGGTCAGGGGAACCGCTCCGAACGCGACCATGAGCGCAAAGGCGCTGATGGCCAGCCCGGCGGAGCCTGTCTTGATATGAAATGTCTGGGCCATGTCGATCAGGAGGCCAACTGGCGCCACCTCACTGGTCAGGGCGGTGAAGGTGCATGCGAACAATGCACACAGGCCGACGATGGCAGAGCCCGGAAGGGATTTGAAAAGCATATTGCCCTTGAACGAAAACTTGAAACCAAAAGTTTCAGGGATGGAGACAGATTCAGCCATACCCCAACATGGTGGAAGATTCGTGTGTTGTTTTCGTACAGGCTCAATGTGAAAGCGGTGAACATCTCTGGCGCACGGATATGGGCCAGAGTTTCCTCGGAAAAGTCAGGATTTTCCGGGCTGCGATGATGACTCGGCTGACCAGTGCTGGAGCGCGTTTTTTAGCAACGTGGATGCAGGAATATCCTTCTCCGAGCCCGGCAGAACGAACGTCACTGTTGCCCAGATCACCACAAGCAGCGCCGCTGCCGCGATATAAGGCACGAAGGACGGTTCCTTCATGGGAGGACGTTTTGCCCCCCCTACTTCATTCGGCTGGCTGAAAATCGATTCAGGCTTGTCCATGCAGCACCGACTGGAACTCGTCCCACTCCCGGCGTGACAGACCGGAGCTTTCCTGCGTGATGGTCTCGCCCGCCAGCATCCGGCGCAGAAGCGAGATCATCGTGGCGGAAAACGTGACGGCGCCGACGCGATATTCCTTGAACGCCTCGGCTGCGATCGGCACCCATGCCTGCATGATATCCAGCATGATCTGGGCGTAGACGCGGATTTCATACTGCGCGTGCGGGTCGATGCGCAGGGACAGGAAATGCATCAGGTTGTGCAGATCGACCTTCCAGTACCACTGGGTATAGGTGTTCAGCGTCAGGTTCATCCGCGCCAGTTCGCGCGCCAGCCCGGGGCCGTTATCCGTGTCCAGCAGGTTTTCGTAGGTGTCGTAGCAGCGGATGGCATCATCGCGCAGCAGGTTCAGCACCTTCGCGGAATTCTCGGCGTCCAGAACATCGCCGCGTCCTTGCCGGTTGCTCGCGCTCTGCGCCGCCATATGTTCCGGCGCGGGCAGATAGAACTCCCGGTCGAGGATGGAATAGCGGGCGGAATATTCGTTCACGTTGGCCGTGCGGTGGCGAATCCACTGGCGGGCGATGAAGATCGGCAGCTTGATGTGAAGTTTGATCTCGCACATTTCGAACGGGGTCGAATGGCGGTGTCGCATCAGATAGCGGATCAGGCCGGTGTCTTCCGACACCTTCCGGGTGCCACGGCCGTAGGACACGCGCGCCGCCTGCACGATGGCCGCGTCATCGCCCATATAATCGATCACACGGACGAAGCCGTGGTCCAGAACCGGGTAGGCCTTGAAGAGAATCTCTTCCAGTGCCGGAACGGTCGGGCGTCTGGTCTCGGTCGTCGTCTGGCCATGCTCTTCGATTTCGGTGCGCTGCGCGTCGGTCAGGGGCATGGTCAATCTGGCCTTGTGTCTGAAACTGAAATGGCGGCCGCAAGGTCCGCAATGGCTTGGCGTGTCGTCTAGCACAGGGCGAGCACGGCATGGAACGGCCTCGGCACGCGGACGATACGAATGAGTGCGAAACGAAGGAAGGAGGGGGTGCCTTTTCCCCTATAAAGACGGAATGGCTTCTTTTTCTTCTGGCGGGGTTCCGCCCGTGCGCTCCATGCGGCTTTTCGCCGAGTTCCTGCTTGTCTTTGTCTGCGGCCCCCTGCTCGTGCTCGCGTTCCACAAGGCAGGCGTTCTGTTCGGTTTGCTATGGGGTGCGGCTCTGCTCATCTGGCTGGTGGGGAAGCAACAGAAGCCCGAGCCGCACGACAGGAAACGGGAGCTCAGGGAGATTGCGCTTCGCTTCCTTGTGCTAGCGCCGATGATCACGGTGCTGACATGGGTGATATGGCCGCAGACTTTCCTGCAACTCCCTCGCCAGCGGCCCCTTTTCTGGCTCATCATCATGGTTCTTTACCCGCTGCTGTCGGTGTGGCCGCAGGAAATGCTTTATCGCCGTTTTCTGTTCACCCGTTACGCACCGCTATTTCGTTCACGGTCGGCTCTGGTGCTGGCGAGCGCTGTCAGCTTTGGGTTTGCCCATGTCATTTTCCTTAACGGGGTCGCCGTGGGCATGACGCTTATCGGTGGTTTTCTGTTCGCACGGGATTACGCGCGGCATCGATCACTCTTCCTGGCCTGTGTGGAACACAGTCTTTATGGCTGCCTCGTGTTTACCCTGGGGCTGGGGCGGTTTTTCTATACGGGGGCTGCCTGGCATGGGCACTGAACGGGGAGCGTGGGCCGGAGGAAGACGCAGACTGATCTTGAACATTTCCGAGGGATAGAGAAGAGCTGAACGCGGTTTTTCCGGGTCATAAATGACCGTGGCGTTTTGCCGTAGTTTCCGTAGAGTATCATTTCCCTGATCGGGTAAGTTGATCAATGGGAATGTGGGTCGAATCATTCTGACCCGTCCATCCTGATCGGCATACGCGCACCAGATCTTCAAATGGCGTGCTTTGTTTTTCCAGACGATACGGGAGTAGGTCACAAGCCCGGCTGTCGCATTGCCCCATGCGAGGAGCTTCCTTTCCTTTCGCCACATCAAAATGGTGAGGTACAGGCTGCCAGCTGTCACAAAACCAGAGATGCCGATCAGAGAGGCAAGGACCTCAATAAACTGAGTTTTCCGGTGCGCGATATCGAAGTTCAGTTGGTTTTCTTCAGGATTTGCTGGCAAATATATGATTATGACAGCTTCCCCCACTCTTTCGCGGCAGGTGGATGTCAGGCTCTGACTTTGTTTGCCATGAACGGTTTTTCCATCCACCGTGGAGAACACGTAGTTTAACAGGCATCTTCTATGTCCGCGGTCGCTAACGAGTTGCGCGTGTTCTACCCGGCCAGTCGCTGTTTTCGCGCTTTTTTGCCAATGATTGAGCGAAAAATATTCACCGCAGAGTAAGCCAGCGATGGGTATCAACCCCACCAAAAGCATGGCACCTAAAGCCCACCCTGCATCTTTGTTAACCCGTCGGCTGACTACGTTGCGCGGGCGCGGGCCATTGAGTTCGTTCGGGCTGCTCCATGAAAGTGCCGTCAGGCGCCCGGGATCAGGCTTGTGTTTCGGTCCGAAAAAATGACTGAAGAGCCTCACCCCACCATTAATCTGCCTCTGAAAGCCGCCGGCAGTCATGATCCCGTGCATTTCCTATGGGGGTGAATGAAAAATAGTGGGGGTAAATCGATGGTAAGCCAAGGGGGAGGTAGGGATATGCTCCAGAAAGACCTTGCGGAAAGAAACCGGTCTCCTTATCTTCACCGGTGCAGGAGGGTTTCGGCCCTTGGCTATGGCGATAAACGGAACGTAGAATAAGCGTTGTGGACCCGGGGGCGGTACCCGGCGTCTCCACCATAAACCTTCCCGGCTCGTTCGGGATTGTGGGGACGAAACAGGCTCGACACGCGTGGTAAAGACCTTCCTTTTGCCCGGTATTGTACCACCGTCATCGGGCTATATTACAAGTGCCAACGATAACTCAGAGGTGCTCGCTGTCGCTGCATAAGCGATAAGCGCGGTTCGGGAGGGCACCGGGCAACAGAAGCTCTCCCACCTTACTTTTCTCCCACAGATCATGCTTCACCTCTCCGTGAGAGGATGTCATGCGCGGCGGCTTGCCTTCGTGCAGTCTTTGCCGCATCCATGGCCGCGATGTAACGTTAGATAAACGCATGGGTGTAATCCCATTGCATCGTAATGTGGCAGCAGACGAGGGATTTTTCCATGACGGACAACCATGATGGTGACGGGGTGGGCGGTGATCTGCCGGAGAGCGTGCTGCCTTATGACGTCTGGATGGAAGACGCTTACCGCGACGTCATGCTGCGCGCGCTCGAACATGTGAGCCGTGAAGGGCTTGCGGGCGGTCATCATTTCTATCTGTCTTTCCGGACCGACTGGCCGGGCGTGGACATTCCGTCCCGTCTGCGCGCCCAGTATCCGCATGAGATGACGATCGTGTTGCAGCACCAGTTCTGGGATCTGAAAGTGGACCGCGAACAGCGCTGTGTCTCAGTCGGCCTGTCCTTTGGGGGAGTCGGTTCGATACTCACGATTCCAGTGGCCGCCTTCAGCGGTTTCGCTGATCCCCATATCCAGCTTTCCATGCGCTTCAACCCGCGGGAAGAAGAGGCCGACGCGGCAGAGCCGACAGAAACAGTTGGTGTGGTCGCGGAGCCGGAGGAAAGCGAGCCTTCTACAGGGGAAGCTGCGGTCGTGAGTCTCGATGCCTTTCGCAAAAAGGGCCCGAAACCGAGCTGAAGCCAGAACGCTCAGCCCGAAGGCCCCATCGGAGACCGTAAGACGATGACTGCTGCTGATACCACCGTGACGAAAGCGTCGGAGCAGAAGGCCGCCTCCGGCACGCCGGCCATCAAGGAGTTTTCCTATGCGCCGCTGTTCAGCCTCGGAAAGGACGAAACGCCTTACCGCAAGCTCGATATAGGTGGTGTCATTGCCTCGGACGTGGGCGGCAGGACCGTCCTGCATGTCGAGCCGGAGACCCTGTCGGCGCTGGCTTCGGAAGCCTTCAACGACATCGCGCATCTTCTGCGTCCGGACCACCTCCAGTCGCTGGCCAATATCCTGAAGGACCCGGAAGCCTCGGATAACGACCGTTTCGTGGCGCTCGACCTGCTGAAAAACGCCTGCATCGCCGCTGGTGGTGCGTTGCCGATGTGTCAGGACACAGGAACGGCCATCGTTGTCGGCAAGAAAGGCCAGCGCGTCTGGGTCGATGGCAACGACGACGAGGCGTTCGCACGAGGTGTCTACAAGACCTACACGACCACGGCGCTGCGTTACTCGCAGATGGCGCCGCTGACGATCTTCGACGAGAAAAACACAGGCACCAATCTGCCGGTGCAGGTCGATGTTGCTGCCAATCCTGGTAATTATCATCCCGAGGAATACGACCTTCTGTTCGTTGCCAAGGGTGGTGGTTCAGCCAACAAGACGTTCTTGTTTCAGGAAACGCGGGCGCTGATCTTCAACAAGGACACGTTGCTGAAGTGGCTGGAGACCAAGATCCGGACGCTCGGCACCTCGGCCTGCCCGCCTTATCACCTCGCCATCGTGCTGGGCGGCATGTCCGCCGAGCAGACGCTCAAAACCGTCAAGATGGCCTCGACGCACTATTACGACTCGCTGCCTGACAAGGGCAACGAGAACGGACAGGCGTTTCGTGACCGTGAGATGGAAGCGGAAGTCCTGAAGCTGACGCAGAAACTCGGGATCGGTGCGCAGTTCGGCGGCAAGTATTTCTGCCACGATGTCCGCGTCATCCGCCTGCCGCGCCACGGTGCGTCCTTTCCGGTGGGGATCGGCGTGTCCTGCTCGGCGGACCGTCAGGCCAAGGCGAAGATCACGGCGGAAGGCGTGTTCCTCGAACAGCTTGAGCACGATCCGGCCCGCTTCCTGCCCGAGACGACGGATGATCATCTGGAAGGCGAGGCGATCAAGATCGACCTCAACCGTCCGATGGATGAGATCCGCAGGGAGCTGTCAAAATACCCTGTCAAAACCCGCCTGGCGCTTACCGGGACGGTGGTCGTGGCGCGTGATATTGCCCACGCCAAGTTCAAGGAGCGTCTGGAGAAGGGCGAGGGCCTGCCGCAGTATCTGAAGGATCACCCTGTCTATTATGCGGGTCCGGCCAAGACCCCCGCAGGCATGCCGACCGGCTCCTTTGGTCCCACGACAGCCGGACGTATGGATTCCTACGTTGCTGAACTCCAGAAGGCTGGCGGCTCCTATGTGATGCTCGCCAAGGGCAACCGCTCCAAGGCCGTGAAGGATGCCTGCCAGACCTATGGTGGCTTCTATCTCGGCTCGGTCGGTGGTCCGGCTGCGCGTCTGGCCAAGGACTGCATCCGCAAGGTCGAAGTGCTGGAATATCCGGAGCTGGGCATGGAAGCGGTGTGGAAGATCGAGGTCGAGAATTTTCCGGCGTTCATCGTCATTGATGACAAGGGCAACGACTTCTACGCGGGCCTGACTGGCTGACGAAAGGCAGGTGCCGGGGGAGGGAGGGCTTGCTTTCCTCCGGTGACGGCTTTCAATAGGCGGCAGGAAAAGCGAATAAGCTCCCAGAGTAAGGTTCTTGTCCCATGCGCTTCACTGTCGACCGACTGGATCACGTTGTTCTTACCGTTCGCGATATCGAGGTTTCGGCTTCGTGGTATCAGCGTGTGCTGGGCATGGAACGTGAGGAGTATGGTCGGCATAACCGCACGGCACTGAAGTTCGGCGGTCAGAAGATCAACCTGCGCCCTGAAGGCAAGGATGGCTGGGACACCGCCGAGTTCGCGACCTGCGGTTCCTGTGATCTCTGTTTCATCACGGCCGTGGCCAGTGACGATGTGATCGAACATCTCAGTGGATGTGGTGTGAAAGTGGTGGAAGGACCGGTCGCGCGTCTTGGCGCACTGGGACCGGTGACATCGGTTTACTGCCACGATCCCGACCAGAACCTGATCGAGATCGCTTCCTATCAGGGCTGAGCGCCGGAAGACCTTTTTCAGGCAGCGGGATGTCCGCTGCCTGTTTTCTTATTCCGCGGCCCGCACCAGAACGTGGTGCTTCTTTCCTGATGACAGCTTGATCGCGCCATCCACGGCATCAGCCAGCGATACGATCAGACCTTCATCCTTGACCTGCACGTCATTCACCCGCGCGCCGCCACCACGGATCAGACGACGGGCCTCGCCATTACTGGCGGCCAGTCCGGCGTCCGCAAAGAGGCGAAAAGCCGGAATCCCTGCTTCCAGATCGGAGCGGGGAAGTGCACGTGTCGGAAGTGCTGCGGTGGTCGTGCCGGTCTCGAACACTTTGTGGGCAGCCTCTGCGGCTTCCTCGGCAGCAGCACGGCCGTGGCAGAGCGCTGTCGCTTCAGTTGCGAGAATTTTTTTCGCCTCGTTGATTTCAGCGCCTTCCAGTGCGCCAAGCCGGTCACACTCTTCGATCGACAGATCGGTGAACAGCTTGAGAAAGCGCCCGACATCGGCATCCTCGGTGTTGCGCCAGAACTGCCAGTATTCGAAGACGGGCAGCTTGGCGGCGGACAGCCATACCGCGCCTTTGGCGCTCTTGCCCATTTTGCCACCGGAAGCCGTCGTCAGCAGTGGTGCCGTGAGGCCGAAGACCTGCTTGCTGTCCGTGCGCCGGACAAGGTCGATGCCCGAGACGATGTTGCCCCACTGGTCGGACCCGCCCATCTGGAGCGTCACGCCATAGCGTCGGTTCAGTTCACGGAAATCGTAGGATTGGAGGATGGAGTAGTTGAATTCGAGGAAGGTCAGGCCCTGCTCACGTTCGAGACGGGAGCGGACGGAATCGAAGGCCAGCATCCGGTTGACCGAAAAATGTACGCCCACTTCGCGCAGCAGTTCGATGTAGGACAGCTTGTCCAGCCAGTCAGCATTATTGGCCAGAATGGCGTCGCTCGGACCTTCACCGAAGGTCATCATCTGGCGAAGGCTGCGTTCGATACCGGCAATATTGGTGGCGATCGTTTCGTCCGTCATCAGCGAACGGGCTTCTTCGCGGAAGGACGGATCGCCGATTTTTGCCGTGCCGCCGCCGAGCAGGGCGACAGGGCGATGGCCATGCTTCTGAAGCAGGCGCAGCAGCATGATCTGGGTGGCTGAGCCGACATGCAGACTGTCAGCGGTCGGATCGAACCCGATATATCCGGTCACCGGGCCAGCCAGCATGGCGGTATCCAGTGCCTCTGCATCCGTGCACTGGAAGATGAAACCGCGGTCCAGCGCCTCGCGCATGAAGGTGCTGCGGAAATTACCGGAAGTGGTCTGCTCGGTCATCACGGGTCCTGTTCATCTCGCGGCGCAGCTTTACCACGACCGAACGGGAGACGGAACCGACGTCCTTATTTCCAGTTGCTGGTATCAGGAGACGACAAACAGAGGGAGGCAGACGGACATGATATCCGTAAGTTCTGCCTCCCTGTCACCCGTGATCAGTCGGCTGCCAGCGCAAGGCTGCGGCGTGCCATCATGGTGCTGACGTGGTCTTCGAGGGCCTCGACGACCTGATCGGCCTGCTTGGCGAAGATGTGATCGGCGTCCGGGAAGATCCGGTAATCGACCTGCACGTTCTTCTGGGTGTTCAGCTTGTCCACCAGCTTGTGGATGGCGGGTTCCGGCGCGAGATCGTCCTTGCCGCCAGCGATCATCAGACCACCGCACGGACAGGGAGCCAGAAAGCCGAAATCATAATGCGCCGCCGGAGGGGCCACGCTGATCCAGCCGCTGATTTCCGGACGACGCATGAGCAGTTGCATACCCACGAACGCACCGAATGAATAACCGGCGATCCAGAGCGCACTGGCGTTTGGATTGACGGCCTGCATCCAGTCAAGAGCCGCAGCCGCATCGGAAATCTCTCCGATGCCGCCATCATAGCGCCCCTGTGAGCGACCGACACCACGAGAGTTGTAGCGCATGACCGAGAAACCCATCTTCTCGAACGCACGATACATCGCATACGTGATGCGGTTGTTCATCGTCCCGCCGTGAAGCGGGTGTGGGTGGAGCACCAGCGCCAGTGGCGCATTGGGCTCGTTCGAATGGTGGTAACGTCCTTCAAGGCGGCCATCCGGGCCGGCGAACATAACCTCAGGCATTATGTTTCCGCAGTCTCGGGCTTCCGTCCCTGGGCATGACAGGAAGCCGGTTAGAGGACTCATCCGGATGAGGGCGATGCCTCGCACACTCCGCCGGGTTCGAAAAACGTCTTCGAAAAGACAAAAACCAAAGAGCCTGAGAACACACTGGGCGCTTCAGGAAAGTGTCATCGTGTTTTCACTTGCGTGGGATGGAAGGACGCTTAAACTACCACTATTGAGCCAGAATTGGGCATTGAAGCTGCGTCGGGCGTGTAAAACGTGCCATGCACTGAGTGCAATGCTCATCCGCCGTGGCCTGATGGGCCACCGCAATGGATCTGACCCGGAGTCGCTATCAACATCTGTTGACTGGTCTGCGTGGCCATTCATTCTGTCCTTGCCTTTGGCATGCGGCATTTCTGCAACACACCTCCCGCCTCGTGACGATAATCGATCTTGCAATCGAATCGTGTCTCGTTGGCAACATATAGCGGGGTGAGGGGGCAATTTGCCACATAAATCGTATATTTATGAAAAGACACCCCCAAGGGGAGGCAATCAACGCCTCCAACACCATTCAAAAGCTCACGCCCGATGATCTATCTCGATGCAAACGCGACGGAACCACTGCGACCGGAGGCCCGACAGGCAGCACTCGCCGCGATGGATGTTCCCGGTAATCCGTCGTCGCCCCATAAGGCAGGCCGACAGGCCCGCGCCCTTCTGGACGATGCACGCAGGCGCGTGTCAGCCCGGCTCGGTGTTCATCCCGATAATTGTGTCTTCACTTCCGGCGGCACGGAAGCTAATACGCTCGCCGTTCGGGCTCTGGGCACAGGGCGGCATATTCTCATAAGCGCGACCGAGCACGATGCTGTTCGCAAGGCCCCAGCCGACGGTCATTCCGTTACATTCCTGCCTGTCTTGCCGAGCGGGGTCATTGACCTTGCTGTACTGGAAGAAAGGCTGGCGGACACGGAGGCGGCTAAGCTCGTCTGCGTGATGCTCGCCAACAATGAGACGGGCGTCATCAATCCCATCGGTGAGGTCGCCACTTTGTGCCACGCCGCTGGCGCGTGGCTGCATGTCGATGCCGTGCAGGGGGTGGGGAGACTACCAGTCGATCTCCCATCGCTTGGAGCGGACAGTCTGGCTCTCTCCGGACACAAGTTCGGCGGCATGAAAGGGGCCGGCGCTCTGGTGCTGGCAGGAGATGCTCCGGTTGTCCTTCATCCCCTCCAGGCTGGAGGGGGGCAGGAACGGGGGCGACGCGGAGGCACGCAGGCTCTTCCCGCGATTGCGGCGCTGGCAGCGGCGCTCGATGCGGCGCTCGATCATCCGAGTGACCTGACGGGGCTACGCGACCGGATCAATACCGCCGCTATAAGGTGCGGAACGACGGTGGGCGGAGATGATGCCCACCGTTTGGCGAACACCTCTTGCCTCATTTTGCCGGGCGTGAAGAGTCAGGCGCAACTGATCGCGCTGGATCTGGAAGGATTTTGCGTGTCCGCTGGCGCAGCCTGCTCATCCGGCAAGGTGGGCGGTTCCCATGTTCTCGAAGCGATGGGGCTGGGCGACCTCGCTGGAAATGCAATCCGCGTTTCGTTGCCATGGAACGTGGAGGCGGAGCATGTCGAGCGTTTCATAGCGGCGTATGAACGGATGGCAGCACGGCGGCGGGCAGAGTGACGCGGATCAGCGCGTTATATCGTTCCAGCCGATAAGGGTCGTCCGGGAGTCTTCAAGCCCGATCCGAAAGCCGGGACTGCACAACGCGGCCAGTTCGGCCTCATGCTCATAAGTCGGCATGAGGTGCTGAAGGAGCGCGTTCTTCTGCGTCGCCGGATGAAAATAGATCTCCGAGACGCCGTCCGGCAGATGGGCCGCCAGAGCCGCCACTCTGTCCGCCGTCATGTGCCCACTCCACTCAATGCCGAAACACCAGTCGTTCGTAACCATGCCGGCGGAGCGGATCTGCCAGCGGAGCAGCTTCGTCCATCGCCGCAGGGCAGCGGCACCTAGGGTGTCGGTGTAAGTGCCTGCCGCCATCAGGGGCTCGGGTGGCTCCAGCGGTACGCGCACGGCACGCAGACCGTAGCGCTTGCCGGTTGCGATCATCATCTTCCCCACAGTCGGGTGCAGATGCATGTGCTTGTGGGCGTTGGCGTGGTCGAGCGTGAGACCCGTCCGGGCAAAAGCCGCGAACTGCGCTTCGATCTCCGCCGCAAGCTGACGCCGGACAGCGGGGCTGAAGAAGTAGTTGATGCCGAGCCTGAGCTGATCGGACGGGAATTGCCCGTCCGGAGACACCAGTAGCGGAATTTCGCTAGGGGGAAGGACGCACGGTCCTTCGATCACGACCAGATGCAGTCCGACATGCAGGGTCGGAATCCGTCTGGCGCGTTCGATCGCGTCCTCGACCGCCGGGCCTGCCACCATCAGGCTGGCCGTGGAGAGGACGCCGTCGCGGTGCGCGATCTCTATCGCCTCGTTGGCTTCGACAGACATGCCGAAATCATCAGAGGAAATGATCGCGCGCCGCATGGCAGTCAGATCAGGCCGCGTTACGGTCGCGCAGGAAGTGGAAGAACTCCACACCCTCGCGCAGACGACGCTTCATCATCTGCGGGCTGCGCACCATCTCGCTGACGATGGAGGCGATCTTCGGAGCGCGGAAGTAGAACTTCTTGTAGAACTCCTCCACGCCGTTGAAGATTTCCGTATGCGACAGGTGCGGGTAGTGCAGCGGGGCCATCTGCACGCCGTTCTCGTCGATCAGGTCGGCATGAGATTCATCGAACCAGCCGTTCTCGATCGCCTGCTTGTGCAGGGCCGTGCCCGGATAAGGAGCGGCGAGGGACACCTGCAGCGTGTGCGGGTTGATGTCCTTGGCGAACTTGATGGTTTCCTGAATGGTCTCCCTCGTCTCGCCCGGCAGGCCGAGAATGAAGGTACCGTGGATCTTGATGCCCAGCTCATGGCAGTTCTTGGTGAACTCCCGAGCCACTTCGACGAGCATGCCCTTCTTGATGTTGTGAAGGATCTGCTGGTTGCCGCTCTCGTAACCTACGAGCAGCAGACGCAGGCCGTTGTCCTTCAGAATCTCAAGTGTCTTGCGGGGAACATTGGCCTTGGCGTTGCAGGACCATGTCACACCCAACTTGCCCAGTTCTCTGGCAATAGCCTCCGCGCGCGGCAGATCGTCTGTGAAAGTGTCGTCGTCGAAGAAGAATTCTTTCACCTGCGGGAAATACTGCATCGCCAGACGGATCTCGGCGGCGACATGCTGCGGGCTGCGCGTGCGGTAATGATGGCCACCGACTGTCTGCGGCCACAGGCAGAATGTGCAGCGCGACTTACATCCGCGACCCGTGTAGATCGAGATATACGGGTGCATCAGGTAGCCGATGAAATAGTCTTCGATCCGGAGGTCGCGCTTGTAGACCTCCGTCACGAACGGCAGGCTGTCCATGTTCTCGATCATGGCACGGTCGCGGTTATTGACGATCTCGCCTTCGCTGTTGCGATAGCTGATGCCGTCCACGTCCTTGAACTCGCGTCCCTCGGCGATTTCCTTGATCGTGAAGTCGAACTCGTTGCGAGCCACGAAATCGACGACAGGTGCCTTGAGCAGGCTCTCTTCCGGCTGCACCGCGACCTTGGCGCCGACGAAACCGATCTTGATCTTCGGATTCACGTCCTTGATCATCTGCGCCACTTCCACATCCTTCGTAAAGGACGGCGTGGAGGTGTGGATGATCACGAGGTCGCGGTTTTTCACGTCCTCAAGAATCGGCTCCATTCCCATGTTCGCGGGAGGCGCATCAATCAGACGGCTGCCTTCGACAAGCGCGGCCGGCTGGGCGAGCCATGTTGGATACCAGAAGGATTTGATCTCGCGCTTGGCCTGATAACGGGAGCCGGCACCCCCGTCGAACCCGTCAAAAGTGGGCGGCTGTAAAAACAGGGTCTTCAGCATGGCGCGAAATCCTTAGTTGGGCATTCGCCGAAATAAAAAGTTGCAAACGGGTATCGCCAGCGGCGGCGGCTGGCAAGTGTTAGGTTGCAACACCTGGGCAACAGAACGACATGACGCCACGTATGGCTGTCATGCTGGCGTTCATTGGAGGCGGTGCATTTTCACTGGTTGTCACCCGGAGAAAGTGGTGTGCGATTGGGCGGAACGGAAGAGGCTACCACGGGATGCGCCGAGACATGCATCGTATGTCCCCGCCATGCGACCCGCGATCCTGTCATGCTGCCGACCATGATTCCCGCTGATAGCCAGTCCCGGAAAGGCAGGAGCAGCAAGGGCAGCAGAGACCGCAGTCCGAGTGCCCTGTCCACCGTGAATGCGCACAGCGCCCGGAACACCCAGCCCCAGAGAAAAACCATCACGGGCCATTCGACATGCGGCTGGAGCAGCACGGTCAGAGAGAGCCAGAAAAGCGGCAACTGGATGCACGACGCCATATAACCGGCGGGAGCAAGAGCCCGTACTGTCCGTCCCCACCGCAGTTCATGGCTCAGCAACTCGGAGAATGTCGCTTCAGCGATGGTCGTCCACGTCATGCATCCGGCGATGGCGATGTCCTTGCCTTCAGCGCGTATGAGGTGACCGAGAACGGCATCATCCGCCACATGCGAGACCAGCGCCTCAAATCCACCCACCCGTTCCAGCGTGGTGC
The DNA here is from genome assembly GCF_011516755.1 of Acetobacter conturbans. Taxonomy (GTDB): domain Bacteria; phylum Pseudomonadota; class Alphaproteobacteria; order Acetobacterales; family Acetobacteraceae; genus Acetobacter; species Acetobacter conturbans. The sequence goes on from NZ_WOSY01000015.1 coordinate 53,910, forward strand.
GGGACAGGGCCATGGTAGCACCGAGACAGTCCTGTCGCCCGAGGTAACGCGACAGAAGCACGCCGGGCAGGAAATTATGGTTGATCTGGCAGGCCGAGAACAGGCGTGGGAGAAGGTTGCTGGCGGGAAGGCCCGCGTAAATGGTCGTCACCAACCCAACATTCGCAGGCACCAGCGCGGCCACGACCTGACGCAGGTAGTCCGGGCCGACATGGATGTCTGAATCGGAAATGATCAGAATCTCATGCTGCGCCTGGGGCAGCATGTTGATGAGATTTCCAACCTTCCTGTTGTCGCCATGCTGTGCGCCGTTCACCACAAGGGACGTCTCGATGGCCGGGTGACGGGCGCGCAACTGTTCGACCAGCGCGATGGCGGGATCATTGGCGCGCTGGACGCCAAAAACGATCTGGAAAGCCGCAGGGTAGTCCTGCGTGAAGAAGCTTTCGAGAGCTTCCTCCAGTAACGGTTCATCCCCGTGGAGAGGCTTCAGAATCGTGACGGGCGGTAATGGCGAGGGGGTAACGGGCTGCTGGCGTTCATGGGCCCGGAAACACGTTACAAGAACTGCCCCCAGCGCCCCCTGCACGCATCCTGCGATGCCAAGCACATCACAGGCCAGAGCGAGATCGTGGAAAAGAGCCATCAGGACTGCCGGGTTAGTGTCATCGGAAACGCAAGCAGCGGCATATCCGACGCAAGAGGATGAAAAGGCAGCCGCGAAAGCATTGGATCTCAGTCCTCAGCGAAGGTCTTCACTTTTTTGTTCAGAACGGCAATGAGGCCATTCACGCCACCAGACGACAGCGTGGAGCCAAAATCCGAACGCTGAGCAGCTGCCTGACTGATATGCCCTTCCAGAAGCACATCGACAATCTTCCAGCTGCCGTTTTCCTGCCGCATGACATAATCGATTTCCGTGCCGGGCATATTTTCATCAGAGCCGATATGCGTCGTTACGATCTGATCGGAACCGACAGGGGAGGGACGGACATCGGAAGAAAGGGTGAATTTGGCCCCGGCCCCGCGCTTGAAACTCGAAAGGTAACGGGCAACCGTATATTCCCGGAAAACTGATAGAAGTTGCTGTTTCTCGTCAGCAGACAACTGCATGTAGCGGGATGCGCCGACCGATGAGCGCAGGACAGTTTCCAGATCGTAGGCCTGATCGACAACCGGCGTGAGTTTCGCGGAACGCTGGGTGAAATTTCCCGAGCCTTCCTGCTGAATCGAATCGAGCGCCTGATCCAGTGCCTGAATGGGGGTGGTGACGGCTGTCTGAGCATGGGCGGCGACGCCAGAAAAGGAGAGTGCGGCGCCGAACGCGAAAGCGGATAAAGTCGAGAGACGGAATTTGATCATGTTTCTTACGCTCCTGAGGCCATTTTCGCAGACGTCCGCTCCTGCCCGATTCCGACAGCGTTAAGGGCGGTTTTGACGATTTGTGGCGCGTTGAGTTGTGCGATGTTGTATTGCTCGAACTGGCTGTTGTGGTCGATGAACATGTCCGGGAGCGTCATTGTG
>NZ_WOSY01000016.1 GCF_011516755.1 Acetobacter conturbans
GTCTCCGAACGAAGCTCGTCCGCAACCTGCTTCAGTTGATCAATCGACAGGTTCCGAAGATCAACAGGATACGAAACACGGTCCAGTAACGGAAAACGACCCCGCGTGGGGATATCAGGCGACGCGCCACCTGAGGAAGTGGAGGAAGCGATCGTGTTGTGAGCCATAACGTGTCACATCCGTTTCTGCGGTCGCCAACACACCCGGACACACGGAGTTCAGGACTTCCGTGGCCTGGAAAGATATGGCTGGACGAACGAACTCCAGGTGGTGGAGTTTTAAACGATCTTGTCCGGCAAACTCTCCGTCGGGCGATCGAACGGCTGGGGTTCGAAAAAACTGGCGGTTTGCTTGGTCGCCTTTAGGTCTGTCTGACAAGCATCATTTTCCGAATGGCCGGCCAGTGTGGTGTTATTGCAACATATATCCAATCAGCACTTGAGTGCTTCAAGCGGGTTATTCTATACGCCGTCCATTAAAGATGCGTCGTGCCGTATCTATGCACGCACGCCATGACTTGTCCGCAGGCCTGAGCCCCGAGACAGTTTCTTATTCTTTTTACCGGACATGGCCATATTATGTCCGCAACTTGACTGGAGGTTGGTCGCGTCTGACCAACCTGAGGAGCAGAGCGTAATGGCGGTACCCTTGATGCAGGCCGTCCGGGTCGGCGCATATGTTGTGAAACAGCATGTCACCCGGCGGAAGCGTTATCCTCTTGTTCTCATGCTGGAGCCGCTGTTCCGGTGTAATCTTGCGTGTGCCGGCTGCGGCAAGATCGACTATCCGGCTGCTATCCTGAACCAGCGCCTGAGCCTTCAGGAGTGTCTGGATGCGGATGCGGAGGCGGGTGCGCCCGTCATCGCGATCGCCGGAGGCGAGCCGCTTCTCCACAAGGAGATGCCGGAACTTGTCCGGGCGCTGATCGCCCGCAAGAAGTATGTCTATCTCTGCACGAACGCCCTTCTTCTGGAAAAGAAGATGGACGATTTCGAGCCGAACCCGTTCTTCTCCTGGGACGTCCATCTGGATGGCGACATGGAGATGCACGACGCTTCGGTGTGTCAGGAAGGCGTCTATGAGCGTGCGGTCGTGGCTATCAAGAAAGCCAAGGCCCGCGGCTTCCGTGTGTCGATCAACTGCACCCTGTTCGATGGTGCCGATCCGAAGCGGGTTGCTCACTTCTTCGATGAAGTGATGGCAATGGGCGTCGATGGCATCATGACCGCCCCGGGCTATGCCTACGAGCGCGCACCGGATCAGGAGCACTTCCTCAATCGGCAGAAGACCAAGCAGCTTTTCCGTGAGGTCTTCCGTCTGGGCAAAGGACACAAGTGGCGCTTTACACAGTCGCCGCTGTTCCTGAACTTCCTTGCGGGCAATGAAAATTATCATTGCACCCCGTGGGGCAAGCCGCTGCGGAACGTCTTCGGCTGGCAGCGTCCGTGCTATCTGCTGGGCGAAGGCTATGCCAAGTCGTTCGACGAACTGATGAGCGACACGAAGTGGGATGATTACGGCACCGGCAACTATGAAAAGTGCGCCGACTGCATGGTCCATTCCGGCTATGAAGCTACAGCCGTAAGGGACGCGGTACGTCGCCCTTGGCATATTGCGAAAGTCGCTCTCTTCGGGCCTCAGACCGAAGGTCCCATGGCTCCGGAAATCTCTCTCGCGAACCAGCGTCCGGCTCAGTACAATTATTCTGAGCAGGTCGATGAGCAGATGGAGGAGATCACGTCCCGCAAGAAGCCGGCAAAGCCGCCGCGCGTGACGAAAGTCGTCAGTTCCGCAACTCCGGCAGCCGCAGTTCCTGCGGATGCAGCGGACTGACCAGTCCCTCAGTTCGGTAATCCGATACGAGTCGGTTATACGGGGGCAGGACCTGCGGGTTCTGCCCTTTTTCTGTTTATTCGGGTGTCATGACTGTTTCGATTCTGATCATTCTGCTCCTTGTCGTGCTGAACGGCGTCTTCGCGATGGGCGAACTGGCCCTGATTTCCGTGAAGCGACCCCGCCTTGTCATGCTTCAGACGCAGGGCGTGCGCGGGGCGGACAGAGCACTCAAGCTGGCCGACGATCCTCAGAGCTTCCTGCCCACAGTGCAGATCGGCATGACACTCGTGTCGATTCTGGAGGGCACGTTCGGCGGTGTGAAAATCGAAGCCGCACTGACGCCCTGGCTGGCTCAGTTTCCGGCAATCGCGCCTTTTGCCGAAGATGTGTCCATGATCGTTGTGGTCGTCGCGATCACGGCCCTCATGCTGGTTCTCGGCGAACTCGTCCCGAAACAACTGGCGCTCCAGTTTCCCGAGCAGATTGCGGCGGCACTGTCGTTCCCTCTGGACATACTGGCGCTGGTCACGCGGCCGATCGTATGGTTCCTGAGGCTTTCTTCCAATCTGGTGCTGAAGATTCTACGCATCTCGACCGGCGACAAACGCGCCCTGACGGAAGAAGAGTTGCGCGCCGTGCTTCTGGAAGGCACGCAGGCAGGTGTGCTGGAGCATGAAGAACGCACGATGATCGAGCGGCTGCTCAGGCTGGCGGACCGCCCCGTGCGGGCCATCATGACGCCCCGCAACGAAATCATCTCGATCGAGCGCCATGCTCCCCGCGACCTGCTCATTTCAACGCTGCGCACCACGACCTTTTCACGTCTGGTGGTCTGCGAGGGAGGAGTGGACAATCCCGTGGGGGTGATCCTTGCCAGCGATATGTTGGACCGGCTCCTCGACGGTATGCCCGTGTCCGTCGAGGCGGGGCTGCGTCAGCCTGTTGTCGTGCCGGATACGATCTCCGCGCTCGATATGCTGGAAAGAATGCGATCCATTCCGCTGGGCATCGCGCTGGTCGTTGATGAATACGGCTCGTTCGAAGGGATCGTGACGGCGTCCGACCTGTTCGATGCCATTGTCGGCGAGGTCAAGGAACATGGGCAGCACGCACTGTTGCCGGTGAAGCCCGGTGATGTCGTGATGCTGGAAGGCTCGGAGCCGGCGGACGAGGTGAAGGACCGTCTTAATCTCGGACCCTTGCCGGGTGAGGGCGATTATCACACCCTTGGCGGCCTCATCCTCGCATTGCTGCGCCGCGTACCCGCCGTGGGTGACAAGGTGGTGTTCTCGGCATGGCTGTTTGAAGTCCTTGAAATGGAAGGCCGCCGCGTGATCCGTGTGAAGGCGAGTCGTCAGGCGCTCGCCGAAAACTGATACGGCCCGGCTGGGAATGTTATTCCACAGCCGCCCGTAACCCGGCTCCCGCAGCCAGCGGACAAAGCGGGAGCGCCCCTGCGAAGAAGGCCAGCAGAAGTTCCATGTCAGGCGCGTAGGGGAGGCCGGTTCGTGCAGCATCGACTGCAGCCGCCCCGAAAATCAGCACCGGCGTCACCAGAGGCAGCACCAGCAGCGGCAGCAAAACACCACCACGTCGCGCCCCCAGAACGATAGAAGCGGCCATTCCTCCAAACAGGGACAGGGCCATCGTGCCCGGGATCAGGCCAGCCATGAGCGCCGGGAGCGCACTGGTCGGCAGACCCAGCATCACCGCCATCGGAAAGGCGGCTATCAGTAGGGGCAGGCCCGTCGTCAGCCAGTGCGCCGCCATTTTCGCGAGAGCGACGAGGGCAGGAGGCAGGCCGATCAGCATCAGCTGATCCAGCGAGCCGTCTTCCAGTTCTGAACCAAAGAGCCGGTCCAGCGGCAGGAGAGACGCCAGCAGCGCGCAGACCCAGATCACGCCGGGCGCCATCCGTCGCAGCAGTTCGGGCGACGGGCCGAGGGCGAGCGGAAAGAGAGCCGCCGCCAGAATGAAAAACAGCACCGCCCCCAGCGTATCTGCGCCATGACGCAGGGCAAGGCGCAGATCACGCCCGATGATGCCGAAAAAGAGCTGCCCCACACTCATGCCCAGGCACCCTCATCTGCCCATTCATCCACGGGTTCTTCCTCCACGGGGGCCCCGGGGAGAGCCAGATGGCGCACATTGTCGAGAGGCAGTGGAACATGGGTGGTGGCGATGATCATGCCTCCGTCTTCGCGATGGCGGCGCAGGACGTCCCCGAGCCGTTCGACCGAATGCACGTCAAGTCCCAGACTCGGCTCGTCCAGCAGCCACAGAGGCGCTTGGGCCAGCATGATTCGGGCGAGAGCCGCACGTCTTTTCTGGCCAGCGGAGAAAAGGCGCACCGGGGCATCGGCAAGGTGCCGCAACTCGAAGGCATCCAGAGCCTCGTCCAGAGGAGCGCCATGCGAGAAGATGGTCAGATTTTCGATCAGGGTGAGACCGGGCTTCAGGGCGTCCTGATGGCCGAGATAAGCAATGCGGTGCGCATGGTTCGTGCGGTCCGCGAAGGCATTCTCCCCATCCCAGAGCAACTGGCCCGCATCCGGCTTCCTCAGACCTGCCAGCACTCGCAGCAGCGTGGATTTTCCCGCCCCGTTCGGACCCGTCAGCAGCAGGGCCTCTCCTGAGGAAAGAGACAGGCCGACAGTGTCGAGAACCAGCCGTTCACCGCGGAAAACCGAGATGTCCTGCGCCAGCAGGGTCGGAGAAAGAGGGGATGAAGCGGTAATGAGCCTGTTCCCTTATTTGTGACCTCGGGACACCGGCTTTTCGCGCTGCTCGCGTTCTTGTGGTCACCGGTACGCTTGTGCGGAAGCGCGCTCCCGGTATGTTCTAGCCCCGATCAGAGATCAAGCTGGCGACCCGGGACGCTTCCCGGGTAAAGGGCATCCACCGCCTGATTGTGGGGGGTGCTGCCGGTTCGACATACCAGCGGGATGCTGTTGTCGCGGAGGGAAGTTTTATGAAAGCGGTTGGGCACGATTCGTTGAAAACCGGGCGCGAGCTCAAGGTTGACGGCAAGACCTACCATTATTTCTCAATCCCGGAGGCCGAGAAAACCATCGGCAAGGTCGAGCGCCTGCCGGTGAGCCTCAAGGTGCTGCTCGAGAACGTCCTGCGTTTCGAAGACGGTCGCTCCTACACTCAGAATGACGCCAAAGCCATTGCCAGTTGGCTGGAGCATGCGCGCAGCACGAAGGAAGTCCCCTTCAAGCCATCGCGTATCCTGATGCAGGATTTCACCGGTGTTCCGGGGGTGGTCGACCTCGCTGCGATGCGCGATGGCATCGTGCAGCTGAAGGGCAACCCGGATAAGGTGAACCCGCTGGTTCCGGTCAACCTCGTTATCGATCACTCGGTGATGGTGGATGTCTACGGCACCCCAGATGCACTCCAGAAGAACATCACCATCGAGTTCGACCGGAACGGCGAGCGCTATGCGTTCCTGCGCTGGGGTCAGGAAGCGTTCGAGAACTTCTCGGTCGTTCCGCCCGATACCGGCATTTGCCATCAGGTGAACCTCGAATATATCGCACAGGTCGCCTGGACCGCCGAGGTTGGCGGCAAGGAATATGTCTACCCGGACACGCTGTACGGCACCGACTCCCACACGACCATGGTCAACGGTCTGGGCGTTCTGGGCTGGGGCGTTGGTGGCATCGAGGCTGAAGCGGCCATGCTCGGCCAGCCGATTGCCATGCTGATCCCCGATGTCATCGGCTTCCGACTGACCAATAAGCTCCCAGAGGGCGCTACGGCGACCGATCTGGTGCTGACCGTCACGCAGATGCTCCGCAAGAAGGGTGTTGTCGGCAAGTTCGTCGAATTCTACGGTCCGGCTCTCGATCACCTTCCGGTTGCTGATCGTGCGACCATCGCCAACATGGCACCGGAATATGGTGCGACCTGCGGGTTCTTCCCGGTCGATAAGCTGACGCTCGACTATCTGCATGACACGGGCCGTGATGCACACCGCATCAAGGTGGTCGAGGAATACTACAAGGCGCAGGGCATGTTCCGCACGGCGGAAACACCGGAGCCGGTCTTCACCGATACACTTGAACTCGATCTGTCCACGGTAGTTCCGTCCATCTCGGGTCCGAAGCGTCCGCAGGATCGTGTTGTCCTCACCGATGCGACAACCGCGTTCGAGAAAGAACTGACCAGCAGCCTCGGCGTGCCGGCAGCGGAAGCCAACAAGAAAGTTCCCGTCGCCAACACGAACTACGAGCTTGGCAGCGGCGATATCGTCATCGCGGCAATCACGTCCTGCACCAACACGTCAAACCCTGCCGTGCTGATTGCCGCCGGTCTCGTCGCCCGCAAGGCGCGTGCCCTCGGTCTGAAGCCGAAGCCATGGGTGAAGACATCGCTGGCTCCGGGATCGCAGGTTGTCACCGACTACCTCAACCGCGCCAAGCTGAGCGAAGACCTCGATGCTCTGGGCTTCAACACGGTCGGTTACGGTTGCACGACCTGCATCGGTAACTCCGGTCCGCTGGCTGAGAACATTGTCGACGCCATCGAGAACAACAAGCTGGTCGCTGTGTCCGTCCTGTCCGGCAACCGTAACTTCGAAGGTCGTATCTCCCCGAACGTGCGGGCGAACTACCTCGCGAGCCCGCCGCTCGTTGTGGCCTATTCGCTGCTCGGCACGATGCGCAAGGATATCACGAAGGAGCCGCTCGGCACGTCCAAGGACGGCAAGCCGGTTTACCTGAAGGACATCTGGCCTTCGAACAAGGAAATCGCTGCGCTGATGGGTTCCTCCATCAATCGTGACGAGTTCATCAAGCGTTACAGCACAGTGGATAAGGGCACGAAGGAGTGGCAGGATCTCAAGGTCGCCACGGGTTCCGAAACCTATAAGTGGGATGAGAAATCCACCTACGTGCAGGATCCTCCGTACTTCAAGGACATGCCGGCGGAACCTTCCGAGACGACGACCAACATCAAGGGCGCGCGTCTTCTGGCCCTGCTCGGCGACAACATCACCACCGACCATATTTCCCCGGCCGGTGCCATCAAGAAGGACTCGCCCGCAGGCAAGTATCTGATGGAGCATGGTGTCGAAGCGAAGGACTTCAACTCCTACGGTTCACGTCGTGGCAATGACCGCATCATGGTGCGTGGCACGTTCGCCAACATCCGCATCAAGAACGAGATGTGCCCCGGCACGGAAGGTGGTTTCTCGAAGCACTTCCCGGACGGTAAGCAGGGCTTCATCTACGATGTGGCCATGGAGTACAAGAAGGAAGGCACGCCCCTCGTCGTCATCGGCGGCAAGGAATACGGCATGGGGTCTTCCCGTGACTGGGCCGCGAAAGGCACCCTGCTTCTCGGCGTGAAAGCCGTGATTGCCGAGAGCTTCGAGCGTATCCATCGTTCCAACCTTGTCGGAATGGGCGTTCTGCCGCTGCTCTTCAAGGACGGCACGAGCCGCACGTCACTCAATCTCAAGGGTGACGAAGTCTTCGATATCATCGGTCTGGAGAAGATCTCGCCACGCATGGACGTGACGCTGGTCATCACGCGGGCTGACGGTTCGAAGGAAGAAGTGTCACTACTTTGTCGCATAGATACGCTGGACGAGGTCGAATATTACCGCCATGGTGGTATTCTTCAGTATGTTCTTCGTGGGATGCTAAAAGCTGCCTGATACACTTCCGTCTTACGACGACAGCAAAATGGCTGGCCCGGAATTTTCCGGGCCAGCTTTTTGCGTAGAAACGGTCCTTTGTGCTGAGTCGATCAGCAAGTCTTTTGACTCAAACAAGGTGCTCAATGGCGTTTCCCTGACAGTCGAGCGCGGGGAACTCATTTCCATCATCGGTCCGTCGGGCTGCGGGAAATCCACCTTTCTCCGGTGTCTGAATTTCCTCGAAATCCCCGATGAAGGCACCGTCACCATTGCTGATGACAGCATCCGGCGCGCCGGTGGCGCATGGAAAGCCTCCGACGAAGCACTGGCGCACAGGTTGCGCGCCCATGTCGGCATGGTGTTCCAGTCCTTCAACCTGTTTCCCCATCGCACCGTCCTCGACAACGTAATGCTCGCACCCCGCGTGGTGAAGAAGGTAGCGCCCAGCGTGGCCGAAGCTGAAGCCCGTGAACTGCTCGCCAAGGTCGGACTTGAGGCTGCCATCCTGCGCTACCCGGCCACGCTGTCGGGTGGCCAGCAGCAGCGTGCGGCCATTGCCCGGGCGCTCGCCATGCGACCCGATGTGATGCTGTATGACGAGCCGACTTCCGCCCTCGACCCCCGTGTGGCGGAGGAAGTGCTGGAAGTCATGCGGGCGCTCGATCGTGAGGGCATGACGCAGATCGTCGTCACGCACGACATTCATTTTGCCCGCGCTGCCTCGGACCGGATTGTGTTCATGGATGGCGGTGAGATCATCGAGATCGGCGACCCCGACGAAATGTGTGACAACCCCCGCGATCCCCGCACGCGGCGTTTTCTCGGAGCTTCATCATGAAGGCCGTCCTGTTCCGGGCCCGTAGCCTTCTGATGTCCGGCATCCTCGCGCTTGGCCTGCCTGCCTTGTCGAGCGCCACCGTCTGGGCGCAGGACACAGTCGCTGCTCCGGCTCCGGCTTCTGTCACGGTCCCGGTTTCGCCTGAATCCACTACCGTCCTGAAATGGGGCGCTGACGGCACCTCGAACGTCCCCTACACATTCCATGATCCGTCGGACGAAAACCGCATGAGCGGGTTCGAATACGACATCATGGAAGAAATCGGCCGTCGATTGGGCCGTGACGCCCAGTTCGTCCAGAACGACTGGGACGGTCTGATCCCCGGCCTCGAACGCAATTTCTACCTGATGGTCATTTGCGGCATCGAAATGACTCCGGAGCACATCGAGGCTGTCGATTTCAGCCAACCCTACTACATGACCTCGGAACGGATCGTCGTGCGCCGCGATCAGGCAGGTCTGGACTCATACGACCGTCTCGGCGGTCATACGATCGGCACGGTCAAGGACACGCTGGCCGAGCGCATGATGGGTGACCGACACGACATCACCGTGCGTGGCTATGATGAAGAATCCAACATGTTCGAGGATCTGCGCAACAAGCGCCTCGATGCGATTCTCATCGATGGCCCCATTGCGCTCTATTACGGCGAAGCCGATCCGGCCTTCCGGATCGTTGGCCCCCCGGTCGGGCATCTGTCCTACGGAATCGCTTTCGCCAAGGGCGGGAACATGGAGTTGCGCCAGCAGGTCGATGCAGCCCTGAAGTCGATGATCGTCGATGGCACGCTGCATCGTATTCTGGCGCGCTGGAACCTGTGGACACCGGAAATGGCCGCTTGGACAGGCGATCATTCCCAGCCCGGAATCACGCCGACGGAATGGGAGCGCTACATTGCCGCGACCTCTCCGCCAAAAGGCTGGAAAGCCCGCTTCGACCGCTATGTCAGCTTCCTGCCGCTGATCGGTCGTGGTGCCGTCATGACGCTTGCTGTCTCGGCCTGCGCGATGGTTCTCGCCGTGGCTCTGGGGCTGGTTCTGGCTCTTGCGCGACGGTATGGGCCGGGCTGGATGGCTGCGGTCGCAACGATTTACATCGAAATCGTGCGCGGCACGCCACTGCTGATCCAGGTGCTGTTCATTTTCTACGGATTGCCGGGAATCGGGATCAGACTTTCGCCTTTCGTGGCGGGTGTCATCAGTCTGGGCCTGAATTACGCGGCTTATGAGGCCGAGAATTATCGTGCCGGGCTGCAATCCGTCGCACGGGGGCAGATGGAGGCGGCTACAGCTCTGAACATGAGCCACACGCAGTCGCTTCGTTACGTCGTCGTGCCGCAGGCGTTCCGGGTCGTTGTGCCGGTGATGACGAATGACTTCATCTCGCTGCTGAAGGATTCGTCACTGGTCAGCATCATCACTCTGACCGAACTCAGCCAGACCTACGTCAGGCTGTCCTCGACCTATTTCGATTATTTCGGAACGGGGATGATGGTCGGCGGCGCTTATCTGCTGCTGGGATTGCCGTTTGTTCGCATGGCGAAACTCGCCGAGCGGCGGCTTGCTGTCAGTGAACGCCGCAGCGGTAACGAAAAATACTGAGTGCCAGAGAGTAGGGCGTCGGAGGGGGGCATCTTTATGTCTCCTCCCTCCTATGCGTTTCTGGTATATGAACCTTCGTTTTCGACATATTGTGTATAAATAAACAGTTTGTCATCATCGGCTGCACCTTTGAATTGCGATTGCGCCGATGGATCTTCTTTCCGCACTCCATAGTTTTGTCCGTGTCGCTGCGACCGGATCATTTTCCGCTGTCTCGCGTGAGACCGGAGCCAGTCAGCCCACCATCTCCCGCCATATTGCATTGCTGGAAGCTCATTACGGCACGACGCTGTTCGCCCGAACGACGCGCAGCCTGATGATGACGGAAGATGGACGGAGTCTGCTCCCTCATGCCTATGAGGTGCTGGAGATTCTTGAGACAGCCGAGACGGTCCTTGGTCGTCGGCGCGCTTCAGTCTCAGGGCTTGTAAGGCTGGGCGTCACGACGGCCTTCGGTCTTTACCTGACCAACCGGATCAATGATCTCCTCACCAAACACCCGGACCTGTCCGTGGAACTGATCATGCGTGACGGTTTCGGGGATCTGGTGGAGGAGGGGCTGGACCTTGCCATCCGCGTGGGTGAAATCGCGGAAGGTTCGCTGATCGCCCGCAAACTGGGGGCGGTTCGGCGTTCGCTGGTGATGTCGCCCCGCAATTTTCACCCGAAAGTAAAGCTCGACCATCCGCGCGATCTGGTGGGAGAATCCTGCGTCGTGTTCACTTACGGGGGAGGGCGGCAGGACTGGCATTTCTTCAATGACGGAGAAGAGAGCGTCGTTGCTCCGCCAACCGTATTCCGGGCCAATTCCAGCGAAGCAGCATTACATGCGGTGCAGGCTGGCGTGGGAATCGGATTGCTACCGGAATTTCAGGTGCGCGATCTGCTGATCGCAGGCGATCTGGTCGAGGTCCTGCCGAACTGGAAGGTTCCGCCTATGCCGCTGTATGCAGTGCATACAGGGCCGCGTACGTTGCCGCTGCGCACTCGCACGGTCCTGGATTTCCTCATCCAGATTTCCTCGGACGTTCTTACGCCGGGATGAGGCTCAGGTGGGTGGCATGTCGGCGCTGCCGTGCCAGGCAGGGTCGGCGGCGCCGGGGCGGATAGTGCCGCTCGCAACGGGCTGGAGCTTTCCCTGATAACCTTGAAGAAGGATGGGTGCCCACTGAAGCAGCCAGTTGTGCAGGTTGTTCATGAAACGTCCGGAAAACGGCGAGTTGCCAAGACCTTCGGGAGTCCAGTCGGCCAGAGGTGTGCTGAGTTTGGCTGTCCCCGGTTCCGCAGGACTGAGTGCGATGGAGACGACTTCGAAGTCCTTTCCGCCATCGGCTGCGTTGGCTTCATAGACCCATAGCCCGAGCCCCATGAGGGGAGGCATGGGGAAACCGAGAAGATTGAGACGGTGAAAAGCCCAGTCGATATCATCTCGTGAAGCTTTCTCATCGTGGGGCATGAAACCCACCCCGGTCGCCGCGCATTGAGTCGCGCCGCTCGGTGCCGCAAGAAGATGGCGAGAAACGCTGCGATCCTTCGGGCAGAAAGGTTCAAGGTTGCTGGCTTCTTTTGCGGGGACGCTCGCGGTGGTCGCCCGGACGAGGATGACCCCCGTGACGACGCCACGATCCGTGCGCACAAGGATATTGCTGGAGATCTCTCCATGCGGACCGCTTTCTTCGGTCAGTACGGGGTGCCATACGCCCGCAGGAAGAGGCAACTGACGCCCGGCGATCGGAATGATATCCCGCAGTTCCGCATCAATCGGAGGCGCGGCCGCCTTGCTGGATGTGGTGTAATCGCCACGATGACCGTTGTCGCCGCCTGCCGCGGCTGTCTGCTGCGGGGCTCGACCTGCGGGTGGCGGTGGCGGCGCAGCTCCCTGCGAAGCATCCGTATCCTGTTCTTCCGACGAGGAAGGGGTGTCGCCACCGCTGTCAGCCGAAGCGGCCGGATGATGTACGAGCGTGCCGATGGGGGGGTAGAGCTTCACCAGCCAATGCGGAGGATAAAGAACGGTCAGGCCGCTGAATGCGACCATTCCGAAAAGAGACAGACGCCACACGGGGGCGCGACGCCAGAGACGGGAAAATGCGGACATGCGGCGTCAGGTGGTCAGATGGGCGCGGGTCGGGGCAAGCGGCTCGGTCACGACCTGCGCCGTCACGCCATTTTCGGTCTGGATGATGCGAACCATCTTGGCTCCCTGCTGGCGGGCGACGATCAGGGATTCGCTGATCATGTCCTCAATCGAACGGGCCAGATCACGTGCCGACGCTCCGTCACCAAGGCGATTCTGCCGGCGCATGACATCGAACAGGATGCTCGGCTCGATGCCGCCCGGTTCGATCGACAGCCCGTAGCTGTCGATCATCGTCTCGATTTCGAGAGCCGAGACACGCGCGATATCGAGGCCTCTCAAGGGGCGGAACACGAAAATGCGGTCGATACGGTTGAGTACTTCCGGCGCGAAACCGGCCTGACGAAGTGCTTCCACCGATTCGGCACGCATCCGGTCAGGGTCGTCGCCCAGACGGTTGGCGATTTCGGTGAGAGCCTCGGTGGCGATATTGGACGTGAGGATGAAGATGGCCTGCGTGGCGGAGACGTGCGCACCAGTCGAGGCTTCCGTCACATAGCCATCGTTCCATGCCACGAGGAACTGCTTGAAGACATCCGGGTGCGCTTTCTCGATTTCATCGAGGAGCACGACGGAGTCGGGCTTTTCCTTGAGGCCGCCGGTCAGCTTGCCATAGGTGTCAGACCCCACATATCCCTTCGGCGAGCCGAAAAGCTGGGTCGCGGCGTGCGGGCTGCCCATCTGCGTCATGTCGAAATGCATGAGCGGACGGTCAAGCTGACGCGCCAGCTGCTTGGCAAGATAGGTTTTGCCGGTGCCCGGTGGTCCCGCAAGCAGGAAGATGCCCACGGGCTTGCCGCGAACCTGCAGGGCCAGACGTCGGCGAAGCTGGGTCGCCATGTCTTCGCAGACCTGATCCTGACCGATCACGCGGGCGCGCAGATTGGCGGCGAGTTCCTCAGCATCGATAGTAGAGTCCCGCTGTTCACGGGCCATCATTTCTTCCAGAGCCTGTCGGTTTGTGAGCCGCGCCAGAACGTCCATCATCCACCCCCGTCTCGGAATAAGCCCTTTGCGGGACAATTTTTCTGCACGCGTTTCATAGAGAAGACCCATCAGCGTGAAGAACGTCCCCGCTGCGGCCAGAACAGGCCAGAGCGGAGCACACCATTTCATGAAATGATCCAGCGTGGCGAGCGAAAGATGCAGGCTGACAGCAGCCTGAATGCTCGCAAGGATCAGAAAGATCACCATCATCACCGGCATGAACCGGTTGAGCATGGGAATCAGGCCCTTCATGGGACGATCATCCGAGGAGGGAGCATGAAAAGTCCCGTGACTGTCACTGCACGAGCACCGAAAGAAGCAGTGCTTCGTCCTGATGCAGGACCGGCAGCGCTTCGGGGCCGAGAACGGTGATGGCGCCGGTGGCTATGCCCGTGACGCCGGGATTGGAAAGAGGCGTGATGGTGACTTCTCCAGCGACTGTAATGGGCAGAACAATGCTCTGGGGCTTGGGTGAAAGCACGACGACCTTGCGCATGGATCCCGACTGAATCGCGATGGTGCCACCCGTATTGCCCGCGTCAAACACGGGCATGATGGCCAGACGATATTCGCGACGTTTGATGCCCGCCATGATCCGGGCCTGCTCCTCGGTGGAATACCCTGCTTTTCGCAGGGCCTGAGCGGCATGTTCCGGAGCGATGTAGGCCAGTTGCGCGGTCGCCGCGAGTTGTCCTTCCGCAAGTGCCGATCCTGATGTTTGCTGGGTCCCGCTTGCTGCGGCGCTCGCTTCGCTTCGGGTTTCGGCAGGAGCGGAGTGGTTGTTCGCCATCCATGATGCCCCCCCACCGATGACAAGCAGAGCAGCGATCGTAGCCACCATGAGCCGTGGCCCCTGATTGCCGGGATCCTTCTCCGGTTGTCTCTCTGGTGTGGGTGAAAAATGACCACTCATAGCGAATGTCATCAGACATCCGCCGTCGCCTCCACGCAAGAGGCAAACGGAAAGGTTACAAAGCTTTACCTCTCGGAACGTAAACCGAGGGGGCGCTGTTCAGTGTTGCGCTTCTTGGCCCGATGGCTTACAAGCAATTATTCCTTTTCATCTTCCGTTGTTTTGGGGGGTGGCCGTTTCGGCCGCCTTTTTTGTTATGGACGAAGACAACTCGACTCACGTCGGCCTTGAAGGCCGCATCCTGGCAATGATTGCTCCCACGCTGGAGGATCTCGGCTTCGAGATCGTGCGCGTGTCGGTGCTCGGTCGTGAGGTGCCGACGGTACAGGTCATGGCCGACCGTGCGGATGGCATGCTCATCACTGTTGAAGACTGTGAGCAGATCAGCCACGCGGTGGGTGCTGTCCTCGACGTTGAGGACCCTATTCCCGGTAACTGGACGCTTGAAGTTTCATCGGCGGGAATCGACAGGCCTCTGACGCGTCCGAAAGACTGGGACCGTTTCGCCGGTCATCTGGTCAAGGCGGAAGTGCTGGTGCCGGTCAGTGGGCGGCGCCGGTTCTCCGGTGTTGTGCTGGGAGCTTCGGAAGAAGGCGGTCGCCTTCGTCTGGATGACGGGACTGAAGTCGTTCTGCCGTTTCGGGAACTGAAAAAGGCCCGTCTGATCCTCACGGACGCCCTGATTGCCGCCACGCAGGCAGGTGATGAGCAGTCGGAGTCCGAAGAGGTGACGGAAAAGAAAAAGAAGTCCGAACCTCGCCATTAAGACTGGCAGGGGTGGTAAAATCGGGCTTTTGATATCATATGCAGCCCAGAGACTGGTTCGGAGCGATGGCTTCGACGGAATTCTGGCTTGCGGGATTGGGCTGATGCCGGGCGTCAGTTTCTGGTCTGTCGTGGAGTGGTGATGAGTATGGATACCTCTGTTGCACGTCCCGAGTTGCTTTTGGTGGCTGACGCTGTTGCGCGTGAGAAGCTGATCGACCGCGAGGAAGTTCTCGAGGCGATGGAGCAGGCCATTCAGAAGGCCGGTCGTGCCAAGTATGGCCACGAAAAAGATATCCGTGCGACCATTGACCGCAAGACCGGAGAAGTGCGTCTCTCCCGCTGGACGGAAGCTGTCGAGGCAGTCGAGAACGAAGAAACACAGATCCCGCTTCATATCGCCCGCAAGTTCAAGGCTGATATTGAGCTTGGCGAGCATCTGATCGATCCGCTGCCGCCGATTGATTTCGGTCGTATTTCCGCCCAGACCGCCAAGCAGGTCATCGTGCAGCGCGTGCGTGAATACGAGCGCAAGCGCCAGTATGACGAATTCAAGGATCGCGTGGGCGAGATCGTCAACGGCACGGTCAAGCGTACAGAATACGGCAACCTCATGGTCGAGATCGGTTCCGCCGAGGCGCTTCTGCGTCGCGATGAGCTGATTCCCCGTGAGACGTTCCGTAATTCGGACCGTGTTCGCGCCTACATCTATGATGTGCGTGACGAGCCGCGCGGGCCGCAGATTTTCCTGTCCCGCACCCATCCCGCCTTCCTTGCGAAGCTGTTCGCGCAGGAAGTGCCGGAAATCTATGACGGCATCATCGAAATCAAGGCCGTGGCCCGTGATCCGGGCTCCCGCGCCAAGATGGCCGTCATTTCGCGAGACGCTTCGATTGATCCTGTGGGTGCCTGCGTTGGTATGCGCGGTTCGCGTGTGCAGGCCGTGGTCGCCGAGCTTCAGGGCGAGAAGATCGACATCATCCCGTGGAGCCCACAGGCCGCGACCTTCGTGGTCAATGCCCTCGCTCCGGCTGAAGTCAGCAAGGTGGTGATGGATGAGGATGCCGGGCGCGTCGAGGTCGTTGTGCCTGATGACCAGCTCAGTCTCGCCATCGGTCGTCGTGGTCAGAACGTGCGTCTCGCCAGCCAGCTTACGCGCTGGGACATTGATATCCTGACGGAGGCCGAGGAATCGGAGCGCCGTCAGGAAGAGTTCCGTCGCCGCACGGGGCTCTTTGTCGAGGCGCTTGACGTCGATGACGTCATTGCCGGTCTTCTGGTGACGGAAGGCTTCGATACCATTGAGGATCTCGCGTATGCCGATCCCGATGAGCTCGGCAACATCGAAGGTTTCGATGAGTCGGTCGTTGAAGAGCTGATGCGCCGCGCTGAAGGTTCTCTTGTCCGCAAGGAAGAGGAACTCGACGAGAAGCGTCAGGAACTTGGCGTGACGGATGAAATCGTCGCCCTGAATGCGTTCACCAACCAGATGCTGGTGACGCTGGGTGAAAAGGGCGTGAAGACGCTTGATGACCTGGCTGATCTGGCTGGCGATGAGTTGATCGAGATTCTCGGCACCGAGTCCATTGATGAAGAGGCGGCGAACGAGATCATCATGCTTGCTCGTGCGCACTGGTTCGAAGATGAAAGCGAAGAGGCTCCGGTAGTCTCTGAGGAGGTGTCTTCTGAACACGACACCCACCAATGAACATTTCTGTGATATAAACGTCGGAGACGCCGGTTCGCCGGCGACCTCGTCGGAAACGGTAAATGCCGTTGACGAGGGCGACGTCTATGAAGAAAATGAAAAGGGGCCGTTGCGCAGGTGCGTTGTAACGCGCGCGCGGCTGGCTCCCGGGCAGATGATCCGTTTCGTGGTGGCACCCGGCCTCAGGTTGGTGCCTGATCTGGATGCGCGTCTGCCCGGACGGGGAATCTGGTTGAGTGCGCGGCGGGATGTGCTAGAAACCGCACGGACTCGCGGAGCCTTTGCACGGGCAGCCCGTTGTCAGGTTATCATTCCTTCTGATTTGGCGGGTGTGATCGAAGCCGGGCTTCTGCGTCGTGTGACGGAGACGCTCGGGTTGGCGCGTCGGGCAGGGCAAACGGTATGTGGCTATGCCAAGGTCCGGGAAAGGATCGAGGCAAAGTCTGCTGGCCTTGTGGTGCAGGCGTCGGACGGAAGTCCGGATGAGTGCGTCAGGCTGTTGTCTGGTGCACGCAGTCTGCCGGTGGTGAAGCCGCTGGCAGCTGCGGAATTGGGTAAGGTATTCAGTCGCGAGCGCATAGTGCACGCGGCGCTGCGGGCCGGGGCATTAGCTGACCGGTTGCAGCAGGACAGTGAACGTTTGGCAGGGCTGGTCGGTATGACCGAACTGCGTGCGCCGGGAATTTCCGGCGATCGGGTTGAACAGGCGGATAGATGAGCGAAGGCAACGATCAGGATCAGGGTAAGGGGCGTTTGTCCCTGCGGCCGGCAGGCCGTTCTGAAGTAGGACACACGGTCGATGCCGGATCTGTGCGCCAGAGCTTCAGCCATGGTCGCTCGAAGGTAGTGCAGGTCGAGGTTCGGAAAAATCGCAAGCCGGTTTCCGGCGCTCCCAAGGCAGGTGTGTCTGGTGGGCGCGGGGCCGGTGGGCGTCAGCCGGGAAAACGCGGCCTGACCGATACGGAACTGGCAGTCCGGCAGCGGGTGCTTGAGGAGCAGCGTAAGGAAACTGCGCTGAAGGAAGCCCAGCGCATAGAGCAGGAAAAGATTCAGATTCTTTCTGCGGCTGAAGAAGCGCGTCGTCGTGAAGACGACGAGCGTCGTGCGGCTGAAGAGAGAGAGCGCGAAGCGATCGAGGCTCAGCAGCAAGAGACGAGCAGCGACGCTGAAAGTTCGGAGGCCGCGGTTGCCTCTCCATCTGATGAGCGCGGGCCTGTTGTTTCTGCGCAGCCCATTCCCGGTGTCGTAACACTGGCACCTCCGCCGGGACGTCTGCGTCCTCTGGCGGAACGCGCCATCATGCCAACTAAGCCGCTTGTGCAGACGCGTCCGGCTCCGGCTCCTTCTGCCACGCCAGCAAGCGGCGCGGGCGAAACGCTGCGTCTGCGGACTGGTCGCGAGGGTGCTGAGGAAGAGCGTCGCGGGCCAGCTCGTAAGGGTGCAACGCCGCCTCCGAAAAGAAACGCTGGTCCTGCCAAAAAGGATACGGGTCGTCGTTCCGGGCGGATTGACGTTCAGGCCGCGATTGAAGGTGACGACGACAAGACTCGTTCACTGGCGTCCGTCCGTCGTCAGCGCGAGCGCGAGCGGCGGCAGGCCGAGCTCGAGCGTCTGCGCACGGATCAGGTGCGTGTCGTTCGTGACGTCGTGCTTCCGGAAACCATTACGGTGCAGGAACTCGCCAACCGTATGGCCGCCCGTCAGGGTGAGGTCATCAAGTCGCTCATGAAAATGGGCGTCATGGCGACCGTCACCCAGTCGATCGATGCCGATACGGCGCAGCTCATTGTCGAGGAATTCGGCCATCGCGTTCGCCGTGTGTCCGAAAGCGATGTCGAAATCGGCATTCAGGGCGTCGAGGATATCGAAGACGATATGACGTCCCGGCCGCCTGTCGTCACGATCATGGGCCATGTCGATCACGGCAAGACCTCCTTGCTCGATGCGCTCCGCACAACGGATATCGCAGCTGGCGAGGCCGGTGGCATTACACAGCATATCGGTGCCTATCAGGTGAAACTGGCTTCCGGTGCGAAGATCACGTTCATCGACACACCGGGTCATGAAGCCTTCACGGCCATGCGTGCCCGTGGTGCGTCCGTAACTGATGTGGTGGTGCTGGTGGTGGCGGCGGATGACGGCGTGATGCCGCAGACGGCTGAAGCCATCAAGCACGCCAAGGCTGCGAATGCCCCGATCATCGTGGCGATCAACAAGATCGACAAGCCGGGTGCAAATGCTGACCGTGTGCGTCAGGAACTCCTGAGCTACGAGCTTGTGGTCGAGTCCATGGGTGGTGATGTTCAGGATGTGGAAGTATCTGCGCTGAAGAGAACCAATCTCGACAAGCTTGAGGAAGCGATCCTGCTGCAGGCCGAGATTCTCGACCTCAAGGCAAACCCGGAGCGTGCAGCCGAAGGTGCTGTCATCGAGGGACGTCTTGATCGTGGTCGCGGGCCGGTTTCGACCGTCCTTGTCCAGAAAGGCACACTCCGCAAAGGTGACATCGTTGTCGCCGGTGCTGAATGGGGCCGCGTGCGTGCGCTGGTGGATGATCGGAACCGTCAGGTTTCGGATGCGCCTCCGTCCATGCCGGTCGAAATCCTCGGTATCGCAGGCGTGCCGGAAGCCGGTTCGTCCTTCGTGGTCGTCGAGAATGAAAACCGGGCCCGTGAGATTTCCGAGTTCCGTCAGCGGAAGATCAAGGAACATGCCGCAGCCGGTAAGACGGCGGCGCGCGGAACACTTGATCAGATGCTTGCTCGTATCCAGGCGGGTGCGCAGAAGGAAGTCGCTGTTCTCATCAAGGCGGACGTTCAGGGTTCTGCCGAGGCCATCAAGCTCACGGTCGAGAAGCTCGCTCACGAAGAAGTCGCGGTGCGTGTGCTGAATGACACTGTCGGTCAGATCACCGAGAGCGATGTTCAGCTTGCCAAGGCATCTGACGGCCTCATCATCGCCTTCAACGTGCGTGCAACATCGCAGGCCCGCGAGATGGCTCAGCGCGACGGTGTCGAGATCCGCTACTATTCCATCATCTATCAGGTGGCGGATGACATTGAGCAGCTGGTCAAAGGCAAGGTCGCGCCGAAGCATCGCGAGAAGTTCCTCGGCTATGCGGAAATCCGGCAGGTCTTCAACATCACGAAGGTCGGCAAGGTTGCGGGCTCCTACATCACGGAAGGCGTCGTCAAGCGCGGCTGTGGTGTGCGTCTGCTGCGTGACGGTGTGGTCATCCATGAGGGTGATCTCAGCCAGCTCAAGCGCTTCAAGGATGACGTCAAGGAAGTCGCACGTGGTTATGAGTGCGGTCTTTCCTTCGCAGGTTACAATGACCTGCGCGAAGGCGACGTTGTTGAGTGCTTCGAGATGGAACTGGTGCCAGCGTGACCCGGGGTTCCAACAAACGCCAGGACGCAAAGGGGCCGGCGGGGAGACTCGCCGGCCTCGCCGCTTCCGGTCCTTCCCAGCGACAGCTTCGCGTCGGTGAGGAAGTGAGGCGTGTGCTGGCGGAAGTGTTTGCCCGTACCGAGTTCCGTGATCCGGATCTGGCGGGTGTCATGATCACGGTGACAGAAGTGCGTATTTCTCCCGATCTGAAACATGCGACAGCTTTTGTTTCTGATCTTGGAAAAGGCGACATTGAAGCCCTGCTGCCTGGGTTGAAGCGTGTCTCCCCGTTCCTGCGCACCCAGCTTGCTCACACACTGCGCTTGCGCATCGCTCCTGAGCTTCATTTCCAGCCGGATACGGCGCTCGATTATGCGATGGAAGTGGATACTCTGCTGCGGCAGCCGGAAGTTCTGCGTGACCTAGGCAAGCACGAGGAAGAATAGCTCCTCGTCTCTTTCTACGCGCGTGATTCTATAAAAGCCGGGAGAGAAAAATTCTCCCGGCTTTTTATTTGCCGCTATGCCCATCTGGGGTAGGCGACCCGAAGGCACAAAAAAGGCCGACGCGGCGTGAACCGTGTCGGCCTTTCTTCGGCGCGGATCAATATCAGCCGTCGATCTGGCTGAAATCCGCAATGAGACGCGCCATGCGCACCAGTTCCGAAAGCAGCTTCAGACGATTGCCGCGTACCTGCGGATCGTCGCTGTTCACCGTCACTTTGTCGAAGAACGTGTCGAGCACGGGACGAAGGCTTGCGGCCTCACGCATGGCGTCAGCATAGCGTTCATCCCCGAAAGCCGCTTCCACCTTGGGAATGACTGCTCCCAGAGCATTGGCGAGAGCGATCTCTTCAGGCTGGGTGTAGAGCGCCGCATCCGGAGTGCCTTCGTGCGGTCCGTCCTTCTTGTCTTCGATGCGAAGAATGTTGGCGGCGCGCTTCGTCGCAGCCAGCAGGTTCTTTCCGTCTTCGGTCGCGAGCATCGACGCCAGAGCATCCGTGCGGGCCAGCAGACGGACGATATCGCTGTCCGTATTGCCGACCGACACGGCGGCGAGAATGTCGTGGCGCGCACCTTCACTTCGAAGCTGCACCCGCAGACGCTCCGCGATGAAGCCCGGAAGAAGATCCAGATCCGGCGCATTCTGAAGGGCAGGGGGGAGTGCCTCGGAGGCTTTGACGAACAGGGCCACAAGATCGAGCCGCAGGCCATTGGTGCGGATCAGGTTGATGATCCCCAATGCTGCACGCCGCAGACCATACGGATCGCCGGAACCGCTTGGTTTCGCGCCCACAGCGAAGAACCCGACGAGCATGTCGAACCGGTCAGCCAGCGCGAGAGCAATGGAGACGGGTGCAGTCGGGACACGGTCTGTCGGACCGCGTGGCATGTAATGCTCGGCGATGGCGGAGCAGACATCTCCGGCCTCGTGGTCATGGCGAGCATAATATCCGCCCATCACGCCCTGAAGTTCCGGGAACTCGCCGACCATGCCGGTGGAGAGATCGCTTTTGCACAATAGGGCGGCCCGGCCTGCGTGTTGCACGCTGGCACCCACCATTGGCGCGATGATCTCCGCCATACGCACGATACGCTTCACGCGCTCGCCCTGACTGCCGAGATCGGCGTGGAAGGTTACCCGGTCCAGTCCGGCCACACGGGATTCGAGAGTCTGCTTGCGATCGAGATCCCAGAAATGACGCGCATCCGAGAAGCGGGCACGGAGGACGCGCTCATTGCCGGCGATCACCTGAACACCACCATCACGCGGCTCGATATTGGCGACGAACGCAAAGCGTGGCGCCGCCGTCCCGTCACTGTGACGCAGCGCGAAATAGCGCTGATTCACCCGCATGGAGACCTGCATCACCTCGGCGGGCAGTTCCATGAATGTCTCGTCGATGCGACCGAGCAGGGGAACGGGCCATTCGACCAGACCCGCAACTTCATCCACAAGACCGCTATCGGGGACGATGCTCAGGCCCTCCTGCGTTGTCAACTCGGTGATGCCTTTGATAATGGTCTGACGCCGCTCTTCCGCGTTCACCATCACGCGCCGGGCACGCAGGCCATCACGCCAGTCCGTGAAACTTTTGACCGCGAACGGTTCAGGCCGGGTCGAACCAGCCGGGAAGAAGCGATGCCCTTCCGTCAGGTTGCCACTGGTCAGCCCATGACCCGTATCCGTGTCGGTCGCCAGCGAGAACGGCACAACCGTTCCGTCCAGAAGACAGAGGATGCGACGCAGCGGACGCACCCAGGTGAAGCTGCTGCCCGTGCCCCAGCGCATGGATTTCGGCCAGGGGAACTGACGCAGAATCTCGGGAAGGCGCTCAGCCAGATAGACTTCGGCTGAGATGGCCGGTGTCTGGCGGTTGAGCACCCAGAACCCGTTCTGCGGAACGAGATCGTCCTTGCTGGCGCCATGTTTGCGCAGGAAGCCAGCCAGCGCCTGTTCCGGCGCGCTCTCACGCGGACCACGCTCCGAGACGGTTTCGGCCGGAACCTCGGCGTTCATGTCGCAGGTGAGGGCAATGCGACGCGGACCGGTGAAGGTTTTCACATCACGCGGGTTGAGGGCCGTGAGTGCTTTCTGGAGCAGGCGCGCCAGATCCTCGCCCGCAGCTTCCTGCATACGGGCAGGGATTTCTTCCGAGAAGAGTTCGAGCAGAAGTTCGGCCATGGCTCAGCCCTCCACCTTCTTTGCGGCGACTTCTTCAGCCAGCCAGGTTTCGCAGCAGAGTTTCGCCAGAGTGCGGACACGGCCGATATAGGAGGCGCGTTCGCTCACGCTGATCACACCGCGCGCATCAAGCAGGTTGAACAGGTGACTGGCCTTCAGGCACTGGTCATAGGCTGGTTGGGCCACGCCCGCTTCCGCCAGAGCCACCGACTCTTTCTCGGCGTCGATGAAGTGGCGGTGGAGCATCTCCGTGTTCGCCAGTTCGAAATTGTGCCGCGAATAGTCTCGCTCGGCGCGCAGGAACACGTCACCGTAACGCAGGCCAGCGTCATTGAAGGCGAGGTCATAGACGTTCTCGACACCCTGCACATACATGGCGAGGCGCTCAAGCCCATAGGTCAGTTCCGTGGACGGAACCGAGACGGGAATGCCGCCGACCTGCTGGAAATAGGTGAACTGCGTCACCTCCATGCCGTCGCACCAGACTTCCCAGCCGAGACCCCATGCCCCGATGGTGGGGTTTTCCCAGTCATCCTCGACAAAACGGATATCGTGCAGATCAGGATCGATCCCGATGGCGCGATAGCTTTCCAGAAGAAGCTGCTGGCTCTCTTCGGGCGTCGGCTTCAGCAGCACCTGATACTGGTAATAATGCTGGAGGCGGTTGGGATTTTCGCCATAGCGGCCGTCGGAAGGACGGCGGGACGGCTGTACATAGGCGGCCTTCCACGGCGTATCGCCGAGGGCGCGCAGGGTTGTGTGGGGTGCGAGTGTGCCCGCGCCGACCTCAATGTCGTAAGGCTGGAGAATGGCGCACCCTTGTGCCGACCAGAAACGATGGAGGGTCAGGATCAGGTCCTGAAACGACAGGGGTTTGTCGGTGGGACGAGGAGACGCCGGGTCCATGAGACGAACAAAGCTCCGCTAGAATGCTGGGGGGCGCACCATACAGCGGTGTCGCGGGAACGGAAAGAAAGGAGCCGTCACACCCTATTCTTGCTGGGCGCAGACGACAGTTCCCGTAAGTGTTCCTTGTTGGAAGAAGCGGTTGGCGGCATGAAGATGTAAACAAAAAGAAAGGTGTTCCCGCTCATGAAGCGCTTTTTCAACGCCCGCGAAACGGTTGTGACGGAATCGCTCGACGGCCTGCTGCGCTCTTCAGCCGGGCGTCACCTCTGTCGCCTCGACGGCTATCCGGAAATCAAGGTGGTCCTGCGCAAGGAGCGCAATCCCGACCATGTCGCCATCATCTCGGGAGGCGGTTCCGGTCACGAGCCCGCTCACGCAGGGTTCGTGGGGGCAGGGATGCTGGATGCCGCCGTCTGCGGTTCGATCTTCGCTTCTCCCGGAGTGGATGCCATCCTCGCGGCGATTCTGGCCGTGACGGGCAAGGCAGGGTGCCTGCTGGTCATCAAGAGCTACACGGGAGACCGTCTCAACTTCACGCTCGCTGCCGAACAGGCGCGGGATATGGGGCTGGACGTCGAGACAGTGGTCATCGGCGATGACATTGCGTTGCCGGACAGCCGTTTCCCGCGCGGACTGGCCGGAACGGTGCTGGTGCAGAAAATCGCGGGATATGCCGCAGCGCAGGGCGATTCCCTGAAGGACGTTGCGCGGAAGGCACGTGAAGCAGCGACCAGCATGGCATCGCTCGGTCTCTCCCTCACGGACTGCAACGCCTATGACCCCCAACACGCGACGCGTCTTGGCGAGATGCAGGCTGAGCTTGGGCTGGGTATCCACGGAGAACCGGGCGCGCAGCAGATTGCCGTCGCACACGCTGACGAACTGATGTTGCTGGCGGCCTCCAGACTGGAAGAACATCTTCCAAAAGGAAAGGAGGGCCATCGTTACGGGCTGCTGCTGAATATGCTCGGCAGCGTGCCCCCGGTCGAAATGACTCTGCTGCTGGAGTCGTTCGTCAGGACGCCTCTGGCGAAAAAAATCGATCTTGTCATGGGGCCAGCGCCCGTGATGACGGCGCTGAACATGAATGGTTTTTCGCTCACCGCCATTGTCCTGACCGATGAAGTTCGTGCAGCTCTCCTCGCGCCGGTCGAACCAAAGGCGTGGCCGGGCACCGTCGATTTCGCCGGACCGTGTATTCGCGAAATGCAGCCTCTGCCTACGACCTTCGCTTTCAGGGTCTCGTCCAATCCGCCTCTGGAAGCCCTGATGCGCACGGGGGCCGAAGCCCTTATCGCCAATATCAGCAGCCTCAATGCACTTGATGCGAAAATCGGGGACGGGGATGCAGGCTCCACTTTTGGAGAAGCGGCGAAGGAAATCCTGAACGCACTGGACCGGCTGCCCCTTGCTGACCCGCATCAGCTTTTCAGCACCATCGGCAGCATTCTTAGCCGTCACACAGGGGGGTCAAGTGGGGCTCTTCTGTCGGTTCTGTTCTCGACAGCAGGACGCAGCACGGCATCATGGGCAGAGGCGCTTCAGGACGGACTTGCCGCGATGCAGAGGCTTGGCGGTGCGAAGCCGGGGGATCGGACGATGATCGATGCCATTGCGCCCGCCCTCAAGGCTCTGACCAGCGGTGGTTCTCTGAAGCAGGCTGCCGCAGCAGCCAGATCCGGTGCGCATGCGACACTCACCATGGGCAAGGCCCAGGCCGGACGGGCGTCCTATGTGCCGGATGCGCAGTTGAACGACGTGCCTGATCCGGGCGCGGAGGCGATTGCGCGTCTGCTGGAAGCCATGTCAGCATAACCGAGGAATGAATACCGATGAGTCTTGAGTCCGTTCAGGCGTTTCTCGCCGTTCACGCCCCTGATCTGCCGATTATCGATCAGGGAGCAAGCACGGCGACGGTCGCGCTGGCGGCTGAAGTTCTTGGTGTTGCCGAAGGACAGATCGCCAAGACGCTGGCCGTGAAGGTCGGAGATGAGCGATTTCTGATCGTCATGGCCGGGGACGCACGTCTCGATAATCGCAAGACGAAGGACTCTTTCGGCGCGCGGCCCCGCATGTTGCCTGCTGAGGAGGTCTTCGAACTGACCAGTCATCCGATCGGGGGCGTCTGTCCTTTCGGTCTTGCCCAGCCGATGAAGGTTTGCTGCGACGTTTCGCTGAAAGCCTTTGACGAGGTGTATCCTGCCGCCGGGTCGCGCACGGCGTCGGTGCGTCTGACGCCGGCACGACTGGCCGCGCTGGTGGATGCGCCCTGGGTGGATGTCAGTCAGCCTCAGATCGTTACCGTGGAGTGACGACGCGTGGGGCGATTAATTCACGATGCCAGAAGTTGTGAAAAAATCTTTCGCATCTTCATGACTTTCGGAGCCACGACGGCCTGACAATATCCGGTGCCGGGATTGCGTCGGAAATAGTCCTGATGTTTGGCTTCAGCGGGCCAGAAAATGGTGAGCGGCTCAATCTTCGTAACGATCGGCGCGCCCCACATATCCGACTGCTCGATCTCCCGGCCTACTACGATGGCACTTTCGCGTTGCTGTTCGGACGTCCAGAAAATAATCGAACGATACTGGGTTCCGACATCGTTGCCCTGACGGTTCAGGGTCGTCGGATCATGCAAAGTGAAGAAGACGCGCAGAAGTTGCTCATAGGGCATAATCGTCGGGTCGAAGATGATTTCCACCACTTCCGCGTGGCCCGTCAGACCGGAACACACCTGCTCGTAAGTCGGGCGATCAGTGGAGCCCCCCGCATAACCGGGGCGTACGGACAACACACCGCGCAGCGAGAGAAAGACGGCTTCTGCGCACCAGAAGCATCCTCCACCAAGAACGGCTGTTTCTGTCATTGTTTTCTCCACACTTCAGGGGCAGGCGGCCAGCGTTGCCCGCAGAAGGGAGATGCTCCTGCGGGTCTCTACTGTTAACACATCATGCCGCAACAAGTTTACCCAAGCCGTGCCAGTGCAGCCTTCAGACGATCGCAATCACCCTGCTGTGTGACCAGACGTTCGCGGGTTTCTTCCACCACTTCCGGCTTGCCGCGAGCGATGAAATCAGGATTCCCCAGCTTGCGCGCGGTCTTCTCGATCTCGACTTCAGCTTTTGCCAGTTCTTTCGACAGCCGTGTCCGTTCAGCATCCAGATCGATCAGATCGGCCAGAGGCAGGACCAGTGTGGCTTCGTCGAGCACGGTCTGGGCCGAACCATGCGGCACATCGTTCTGAAGCGCCCCAATTTCGGAGACACGCGCCATGCGGCCGATCGTCTCTTTCCAGCGGGAAGCCCGATCGATCGTGATAGGGGACGCGTCTTTCAG
Source organism: Acetobacter conturbans (assembly GCF_011516755.1). Lineage (GTDB taxonomy): Bacteria > Pseudomonadota > Alphaproteobacteria > Acetobacterales > Acetobacteraceae > Acetobacter > Acetobacter conturbans. Next base: position 26,756 of record NZ_WOSY01000016.1, read on the forward strand.
AAGCACTGGCGAGAGGCGCGAGGGCGGCACGTTCATCTCGGAGCGGACCGTGCGGATTTCCGTGATGAAACGGGTCAGCCAGTCGATTTCCGCGATGGCTTCTTCAGCACCGGACACGGACACCGGTGTCGGCCACGCCGCCGTCATGAGTTCACCGCGCGGCCCAAAGCCGAACTCGTGCCACAGCGTGTCCGTCACGAAGGGCATGATCGGCTGGAGTAGGCGCAGGATCGTGTCCAGAACCCATGCGGTCACTGCCCGCAGTTCCTTTGCCTCCGCCGTCTCCTCTCCCGAGAAGAGCGGTTTCGTGAGTTCCAGATGCCAGTCGCAGAAGCAGTTCCAGATGAAGCGATAGCAGGCGCTCGCATATTCATCGAAACGATAGGCTTCGAGCGCGCTGGTCGCTTCCGTGACAGCTTTGGAGGTTTCGGAGATGATCCACCGTCCGAGCGGGCTTTGCACTGTCGCCGGATCGAACCCGGTGACAGGCTTGATGCCGTTCATTTCGCAGAAGCGCGCCGCATTCCAGAGCTTGGTTACAAAGGCACGGTGATCTTCGACACGTTTCGCGCCGAATTTCAGGTCACGGCCCACACCGGTCAGCGCGCAGATGGTGAAGCGCACCGCATCCGCACCATATTTATCGAGCAGTTCCAGCGGGTCGATGCCGTTGCCCTTGCTCTTCGACATCTTCTGGCCGCGCTCGTCGCGCACAAGGCCGTGGATGAAGACGGTATGGAACGGGGGCGCCTTCATGAAATGCAGCCCCATCATCATCATCCGGGCGACCCAGAAGAAGATGATGTCGAAGCCCGTGACCAGCACGTCTGTCGGATAATAGCGGGCGAGTTCCGGCGTCTTGTCCGGCCAGCCGAGCGTGGAAAAAGGCCACAGGGCGGAGGAGAACCACGTATCGAGAACGTCCTCGTCCCGGATCAGTGCGATATCCTCACCGTAATGGGTTTTCGCCTGTTGCTGGACGTCCGCATCGTCATAGCCGACGAACACTTCTCCATCCGGGCCGTACCATGCCGGAATACGGTGTCCCCACCAGAGTTGCCGGGAGATGCACCAGGGCTGGATGTCACGCATCCATGCGAAGAACGTGTTTTCCCACTGCTTCGGAACGAAGGTCACATCGCCTTTTTCGACTGCCTCGATGGCAGGACCGGCGAGCGTTGCGGCATCGCAGTACCACTGGGTCGTCAGGCGGGGCTCGACCACGGCTCCGCCACGCTCGGCGTGAGGCACCTGATGGGTGTGCGGTTCGATCTCGACGAGATAGCCGAGGCGTTCCAGTTCCGCGACGATGGTCTTGCGGGCTTCCTCACGCGACAGGCCGTCAAGGCTGCGGACAAAGGCGGGATCAGCCAGATCTTCAACGGTCTGAAGTTCCTCGCCGATGTCCGAAAGGGTTACGGCGGCCCCTTCGTCGAGCACGCAGAGCATCGGCAGGTTGTGCCGCTTGCCCACTTCAAAGTCATTGAAGTCATGAGCCGGGGTGATCTTGACGGCACCCGTACCTTTTTCCGGATCGGAATAGGTGTCGGCCACGATGGGAATACGGCGTCCCGTCAGGGGCAGGACGACCGAGCGGCCAACAAGCGCCTTGTAACGCTCATCCTCCGGATGCACGGCGACGGCGGTATCACCGAGCATCGTCTCAGGCCGCGTGGTGGCGACAACGATAAACTCGTCTTTCGCATCTGCGACGGGGTAACGGATGTGCCAGAGATTGCCGCGGACTTCCTTATTTTCCACTTCCAGATCGGAAATGGCGGTGCGGAAATGCGGATCCCAGTTGACCAGCCGACGGTCACGATAAATCAGCTTCTCGCGGTACAGCGTGACAAACACTTCGCGCACGGCCTTCGAGAGACCGTCATCCATGGTGAAGCGTTCGCGTGACCAGTCGAGGGACGAGCCGAGACGACGGAGCTGTTGGGTGATGCCGCTGCCGGACTCGCCCTTCCATTTCCACACGCGCTCAAGAAATGCCTCGCGACCGAGTTCCTGACGGGTGGTCTTTTCGCCGGCAAGCTGTCGTTCGACGACCAACTGCGTGGCGATGCCTGCGTGGTCCGTGCCCGGCTGCCAGAGCGTGTCGCGGCCCTGCATCCGCCGCCAGCGGATAAGGGTATCCTGCAACGTCATGGTCAGGGCATGTCCCATATGGAGCGTGCCGGTGACGTTGGGAGGCGGGATCATGATGGTGAAAGGCGTTGCCTTGCTGTGCGGATCGGCGGCGAACCGTCCCTCAGTCTCCCAGGTTTCGTAGAGCTGGGCTTCGGTGTCGGCTGCCTGAAACGTTTTGCTGAGCATCGCTTTCAAACCAGATGAGAAACGGGTTGAACAAAAAGAAACGCAGCGACGGATACCGCGCTGCGTCCCTTATTAACGCCTGAGGCGGCTTTCTGGCCAGTCACTTGAAACCCATTGCTAAGAATAAGAAGCAGGGGATTCCCGGGCTGGACGCTGAACGATCAGCGATCGCTCAGACGCTCGATCTCTTTCTGGACCGCCTGCTGGACGATGCCGGACAGGTGCTGATCAAGCCATTCCTTCAGGAACGCCCGCACTTCGTCGCGAACAATATCCTCAATCGTCAGGTTTCCACCGCGCGTGATAGCCACTCGTCTCTCCTTGTGTTCCACTGCCTGTTGACGACGCAGCATCTGCTGCAATGCGCCGAATGAATGCTCCGTAGCACCGACTGTCTGCTTGTCCAGAGCAATCTGCACAGGCGTCGGCACTTCGGCGTCGGACGCTCCGGTATAGCCGGGTGTCTCTGCCGCGTTATTGTTGTCGCTCATTCTGATCCTTGCCAGTTGTGTCGGAATACTTTCCACCGCCGCTTCACGCTTGGGTTCAGCGGCTTCGACCGGCGCAGTCTGTGCGACGGGTTCGGAAACAGGGACGGGAACTGCGGACGGCTGTTCCTGCGATTCTGCATGAATGACCGGCTCTTCAGCCGCTGGCACCTCTTCAGGTGCAGCTTCGGGAGCGTGCGTTTCGGCGGCTTCGGGCTCCGGTGCTGCTTCCGCAATCGGTTCAGCAGGAGAAGCGGAAGCTTCGACTACCGGTTCCGGTGTGACGGCAGCAGGCTGCTCGACGGGAGCTTCTTCTTCCGGGGGCGCCTGCATGGAAGCATCGAGCACCAGCACATCGTCATCCTCAGCCGGTGGCGGTTCATGCATCACAGGCTCGGCAGGCGTTTCATGGTGCTGCGGCTGGGCATCTGCTTCGGCTGCACTGGCGGCAGTCTGCGCCGCAGCATGGGCTTCCTTGCCTTCCTGCAGCATGCGACGGATTGACGTGAGCACCGTGTCGATCGAACCACCGCCGGGCTGTACGTCGTTTTCGTCTGTCATAAAATAAACCTTTCCACGCGACGCTTATCGCCCAGGCTGATCAAGAGCGTAATCATTCAGACCCCAGAGACGGTCTTTCACAGCGTCATAATAGGCCTTCTCATTATAAAGAGGCACGTTCAGGTGCAGATCAAGTGCCGTCAGGCGCCCGATTGCTGATGCCACGTTATAAGAGGCCGTCACCATGTTGCTCAGGCTCTGCACCAGTGCCACCTGCGCCTGAAGCAGGGTACTCTGCTGCTGCAGAACTTCCAGCGTCGTGCTCGTGCCGACAATGGCCTGCCGCTCAACGCCGTCAAGCGCGACCAGTCCGGCATTGATGGCCGCACGATTGCTTTCAATGGCCGCCTTGTAGGACATCAGCCGCTGCCAGTTGGAGGCAGCCGCCTGCGCCGCCTTTCGACGCTGGACGTCCACTTCCCTGCCTGCTGACAAAGCCTGCTGCTTGGCCTGCCGGACGCCCGCATATTCTCCACCGCCCTGATAGATGGGAACGGTGACATCCAGCGTCGCGTATTTGTCTTCGTTCCGCTGATTGTTCAGTTCCTGATTGACCATCTTCATGTAAGCGGCGGTCGCCGACACGGTCGGCATCAGAGCCGCCATCGCCACAGCCACCGAATCCTTCTGTGAGGCCTCGGTGAAGAGGGCATTGACGACGTCAGGATTGTTTTTCACCGACATCGCCACGGCCTCGGTCTGAGACTTCACGGGCAGGACAAGAGGCTGGGGCGGCACAAGATTCGGCGGCGGGGCCATGCCGACAACCTGCATGTAGGTCGCCTGCGCGGTCTGGAGCGTCCCTTCAGATTGCTGGCGAGTCGCCTTGGCGCTGGCATAAGCCGCTTCCGCCTGAGCGACGTCGGTTCGCGTGATCTCTCCGACGTGGAATCGCTCGTTCGTCGCCTTGAGCTGCTGCTCAAGAACACGTTCGTTGTTGATGTTGAGCTGAAGAAGCTGCTCGTCCTCGATCACGCCGACATAGGCGTTCACGACATCCATGAACACCTGCTGCTCGGTGGAGATCAGCTTGGCGCGTTCCGCCATGACCTTGTTGACGGCCTGATGGGTCTGCGCCGTTGTCTTACCGCCCGTGTAGATGGGCTGCGTGATTGTGGCCTGAGCATCAAAGCCGAAGGTGCTGAACTTGCGCAAATATGCACCGGTCGTTTTCCCTGAATTAGGGTCGAATTCACCGGTGTAATTGTTCTCACCCTTGTAGTAGCTGGGATCGAACTGCCCCTTGATGGTGGGACGCCAGCCCGCCAGCGCGGTCGGCACATTTTCGTCCGTCGCACGGAGCGTTGCGCGCTCTTCCTGCAGGGTCGGGTTTGTCAGATAGGCGGCAGAGAGCGCTTCCTGCAACGTATGCGGGATGAAGCTCGGCTGGCCACTGCCGTCATACTTCTGGGCCAGAGCCGTCGAGCTGTACAGCAGGGCTGCCAGTCCCAAGCCGAAGCCACAGGAATGTTTCATTTAACGTCTCTCTTTGCTGCCGCTTCCACACCGAAAGGGCGGAGTGAACGGCTTATGCCACGCTGGTTCGGCATTTTCTACCATCGAACTTAACAGCAGATTGCCGAAGTCGCCCGGAGACCCCGATCTTTCTTCAGAAAAGCGGTTCAGAATGCGAAAGCGGGAGTTTTTTCGAAAGCAGGCAACATCGGGGTGACAGCATCAAAGAAACGCCGAATGGACCAGTTTCCCGGGGCTTCCTGTTCCGCGAGAAAGGCCGAGGACGTGCCGTCAGGGGAGCGCAGCACGCCTGCCACGCGACCGCCTTCCGCGATCTGCGTGTTACAAAATGCGGGAATTTCGGCGATCGCGCCGCCGAAAATGATGAGATCGAACGGTGCATCCTGCTCATTGCCTTCGGTCAGCGCCCCCTTGCGCCAAACGAGCCCCGGTGCATGGCGCGCCGTATAGGCCTGCCCGGTTGTCAGCAGATCGTCTTCGTCCTCAAGAGCCACGACCTTCGCGCCCATCACCGAAATGACAGAGGCGAGATAGCCGGTGGCGGCACCCACCACGAGCACGCGCTGCTCGGGAACGATCTGTGCCATCTGCACAAGACGGGCAACGATCATCGGTTGCAGAAGATAGCGGCCATGCCCCAGCGGAAGACTGCGATCCGCATAGGCGAGCAGTTCCTGTCCGACGGGGACAGCATCCTGACGCGGCAGCTCACGCATGGCGGTAAGAACCCGCGGATCGTTCACTTCGACAGGCCGGACCTGATCATTGACCATCCGCAGCCTGGCATCGGTGAAATCGAGGCCTGACTGGAGTGTGGCCGCGGAACAATTGAGGGAAGGAGGGGCGATCACCGAGGTCCGGATCTGATCTGCAGTCTGGGTCATGGAGCATCCCGCAAAAATGTCTGCTGTCCGGAAGCATCGGAAATCACCCGGAACGTCTCTCTTATGGAAAACGCCCTATGTCCGTCTGCGTCAACCGTGGGGGAGGCAAAAGAACGTCATCGGTGGCTTGACCTGTGCCGAGACGTGAGAGATACAGCGCTATCCGGTGAGGTCCGGTGGCAGAATGGTGATGTAGCGGACTGCAAATCCGCGTATGTGGGTTCGATTCCCGCCCGGACCTCCAGACGACTTCGTGAATGGCAGTTGCCCGTCGTTTTCGTCCGCGGTTTTTCAATTCCCAAAATTTGGTCTTAGAGGCGTTTCAAAAGCTCTCTGCTGCGTGCAATCGCCCCTGAGGGTAGGCACGACCGACGTGGCTTTTTGAGCACTGAAGCGAAGCGGCCATGCAGGCCGTGAGCATCGGATCATTAGCAGAGAGCTTTTGAAATAGGCTCTTACAGATGCAAGCCGCGTCACTGCCTGCTGCGTCAGGCGTTTCTGGTCAAATGCACGGGTATAGCGCGCAATCTCTGACAGATTTTTGTGACCTGTAATCGCCGCAATCTGGGGACTGTGCAGCCTGCTTCCGTCAGCCCGTGAGTGGACAAGCCTGCATCCCGGGCCCAGTCACGCTTCAATTCACCATAGTAACAGGTCCTAAGCCTAAACGAATAACGTTTCGTTCCGGCCCGGATCTCCCGTCGCTTCCCGAAGTTGAAGCAACCAGCCTCATATTATGCCTGTTTGCGTGCTTTCAGATTCATTGCCAGAGCGCAGGCTGCCCCGAAAAGACCCGGCTCCGGATGTTGAATCATCCGCACTGGGATTTTCCGCATCACCGTTTCAAAACGCCCCTTGGCGACGAACCGATGGCCGAAATCGGATGCGGGAAGAATGTCCATAAGCCTTTTGCCAAGGCCGCCGGCGATGACTATGCCCGTTGCTCCATGCGCCAGAGCCATGTCTCCGGCAAAGGAGCCGAGCGCCTGACAGAAACGCGCCATGCCTTGCGTGGCGATTCGGTCATGCCCTTCCAAGGCAAGCGTCCAGAGCTGTTTATCCGAGAGAATGCGATTCGCTTCGCCGCAGTCTTCGGCCAGTTGTGCACAGATCGGGATGATCCCCGGCCCGCAAATGACGCGCTCCGCAGAGACCCGGCCATGAAGAGTCCGCAGTCGCGCCATGAGGCGGTCCTCGAATTCGTCACAGGGGCTGAAGCCGATATGGCCGCCTTCCGCTCCGGAAACCCAGGTTTCGTTCTGCCGACGGATGATGATCGCGGTGCCCAGTCCGGTGCCCGGCCCGATGGTGAGGATGGTGCCTTCCTCCGGGAGGGGGCGGTCGGGGCCGGAGAGATAGGGCTGATGGTTGATGTCCAGATGAGCCACCGCATAGGCGACTGCTTCGAAGTCGTTCAGCAGAAGCGTGTCTTCGACGCCCAGCTGGGCCGGCAGTTCGGCCCTGACGATGGTCCAGGGGTTGTTGGCCATGACGAGGACATCGTCATGAACCGGGCAGGCGACAGCCAGCGCCGCGTGTTTGGGAAGAGAGGGACGACCCAGATGCTCGCGGAAATTGTTCCAGGCGCTTGCGAGCGTATCGTGCGCGGCCACGTTGACGATGTGAGGGGGCGCGACCGAAATGACGTGCCCGTTCTCCACAGTCGCGATGGCGAAGCGTGCATGAGTCCCGCCGATATCGGCGACAACAACTTCTTCCATGGGTTCCGTTCTCCGGCTTTCCACTTATGAACGAGAATATCTCAACGTGGTTTCTGGTCTGCGCTGATGCGGGACATGATCGCTTCCCGCAAGGGGCGAGGGGTGAACTTGTCGATGAGGCGCAGGACGCGGAAAGGCCACGGGAAAATCACTTCCGCCCGGTTTTCCGTAATGGCGCTGATAATGTGTCGGGCCGCATTTTCCGGTGTGACGAGAAACGGGCGCGGCCCCACGATACGGCGACTCATGGCCGTATCGACGAATCCGGGGGCGATGAGGGAGACGCGCACACCCAGAGGGGCAAGCGCGATACGGGCTGAACTCGCGAATCGCGCCAGACCCGCCTTCGAGCCACCATATCCTGCGGCAAAAGGCAGGTCGTGAAAGGCTGCGACCGAGCCGACCAGCGCGATGGCGCCCCCGCCACGGGCCTGCATTCTCTCCGCCGCCGCCATCGTGAGCGCGGCTGGGGTGGCATAATTCACCAGCCCGAGTTCAAGAACCATTTCAGGTTGTTCCGTCTTTTCGGACGTTTTCTTCATGTCCGAAAGACCGGCGCAAAGAATGACCGTGTCGCAAGGCGTGGCCTCATCGTCCGCTCGCAGGGCGATAATCGCAGCCTTACCGTCCGCAAGGTCTATTTCCCTGGTCAGGACATGAGCCCTGCATTCTCGGCAGGCAGCGGCCGTTTCCTGCAGGCGCTGGGCGTTGCGGCCCCACAGAACAAGCGTGACACCCGGCGCGGCATAAAGGAGGGCAAGCGCGCGCCCGATGCCCCCGGAGGCTCCCGTGATGAGAATGCAACCCGTTCGCGAGACGTCGCGGCTTGTGGTTGGATCGCTCCTGAGAGATGAAGAGTCAGGGCGTCGGATCAGCGAGTTGCGTCGTATCTCATTGGCAGCGGTTTCGTTCAACGGTATGTCCCATGCCCTTCAAGCACCGAATCACGCGGGTGCGATTTACAGTTTCGCGCGGAACCGCGTGTTTGCAGGGAGAGTTCATGACCCACTCGGCGCGCCTTGTCATTACCCCGGTAAGGGGGTTTCGTCAGCTTTCGGCCTTTATCCGGCTGCCGCGCCGCATCTATGCGGGGATGACAGGCTATGCGCCTCCACTCGACATGGAACAGCGGAGCCTGCTTGATCCTTCGCGCTCTCCGTTTTTCAGGCATGGCGAGGCGCAGTACTTTCTCGCATGGAAAGATGGTCGGCTCGTGGGGCGCATTTCCGCACAGGTGGATCGTCTGGTGCGCACCGTGTCGGTGGCTACGGAGCTGACCCCGGAAACCGGCTTTTTTGGCGCTCTGGATGTTGCCTCTCCGGACGTTGTCGCCCCGCTCGTGGACGCTGCCGCCTGCTGGTTGAGAGAGCGCGGCATGACCACCATGCTGGGGCCGTGGACGCTGAACAGCAACGGTGAATACGGCCTCATGATCGAGGGTCAGCAGGCCATGCCGATGGTCATGATGCCCTGGCATCCGACGTTCATCGGACCGGCCGTCGAGGCGGCTGGGCTTGAGAAGCGGATGGACGTTCTGTCCTATCAGATGGAAATGGGACCGGAGGCGGAAGCGGCGCATATCGTGCCGAATGGCCTGAAGGTCGGGGAGGGGCGTCTCGGGACACTCTCTGTCCGGCGACTGGATGCCAAGAATCTCGACAGGGACGGCGAGATCCTGCGCACCCTCTATAATGATACCTGGCGGGATACATGGGGGTTCGTCCCTTACACCGAGGACGACATGCACAGCATGATCCACGAGATCAAGCCGATCCTCAGGGAAGAACATTTCGTGCTGGTCGAGCAGAATGGCGAACCGGCGGGTGTCGCGCTCGTGGTGCCCAATGTGTGTGACGTGGCCGGAGATCTGGGTGGGGCGCCGTCGCCTCTTGGATGGATGCGACTCGGAAAACGACTCCTGCGGCACGAGTTTCAATCCGCCCGCGTCATTCTGCTGGGCGTCAGCAAAGCCCTCGCGGGTACGGCGCTGGGCGCAATGCTGCCAGCGCTGCTCATCAAGGAACTGATGAACCGGGGGAATGAACTGCCCTATCGCCGCATCGAACTCGGGTGGGTGCTTGAGACCAATCAGCCGATGCGCCGCCTGATCGAACGCATCGTCCCGGAACCGACCAAACGGCACCGAGTCTACTCACGCACGCTCTAACGCTTTTGAAGCCCTCCACAGGGGGGCTTCCCCGCAGCCGGATGAAGTGTTCAGCACATTGTGTCACGCGGCGCGTGAATATCACGGTGGTTGCTGACGCATACACTGCCATGTTTTGTTATTTGTAATCCGCTCCTCCTCAGTCGAAGAAAACAATTCGCGTTGAATCTGTTGAATGACGAGGTGGAAAAGCGAGGTGAATGCGGCTGACAAGACATCGCAACTACCTTGGTGGTCGTGGCGGCGACTGATATGGACGCCCACGATTAAAAGCGATTTCTTTCCGACAGGCTGGTTCATGTTCTGCCTGCGGACATGGTTCGCGGTCTGGCTGGCCCTCGCGACAGCCTTCTGGCTACAGATTTCCTCTCCCGGTTCCGCCGCCGTGACCGTCATGATTCTGGCCCAGCCTTTGCGCGGCCAGATGCTCTCCAAAGCCCTCTACCGACTGGCCGGCACATTTGTCGGTGCCTTTGTGGCGCTGGTGCTGACATCCTGCTTCAGTCAGGATCGCGCCCTGCTTCTGGGCGGCGTCGCGCTGTGGCTGACACTCTGCTGCATCATGGGAACGCTGGAGCGCGATTTCCGCGCTTATGCCGCCATGCTGGCAGGCTACACCGTGGCGCTGATCGCCATTGGCTGCATCGACACGCCCGAGACCGCCTATACCGTGACCGTCAATCGTGTTTCCGCCATTGTGATCGGCATTGCGGCGACAGCAGCGGTGAATGACGTGTTCGGCTCGCCCACGGCATGGGCGAAACTCACCCACGGGCTGGATGCTGTCACACGCATGGTAGGCCGGATCGCCCGGGACGCCGTGGCCGGACGCTCCGTGCCGGATGCCGCCGCTCTGGCCGGTATCGCCGGACAGATCATGGCTCTGACCTCTCAGGTCTCCTTCGCCCGCACCGAGATCGCTGACGGCCATCTGCGCATGATCGGCGCGCGCTCGGCGATGGTGGCGTTGCTGGAAATGCTGAATTGCAGCCGTGCCGTTGCGATGGCGCTGGAGCACGGCCTGATTTCCGATGACGTGGTCAATCGTGTTCGCTCCGCATTCGGCCGCGGTGAGGCGACAGTCTCGACACGCATGGCGATGGAGGATCTGGAACAGCTCGCCCGCGAGACTCATCTGGATGCCGCAGGCAATCAGACGCGCCTCAGCCTAGAGGAAGCATGGTTCCTCGAAAGGGTGATGGCGCTCCTGTCCTACTGGCGATGGGCGGAAGATGGCGTCGATTGCGTTCATAATGGCGGTCACGCACACACGCAGGCTCCCGAACTGAAGATCGTCACCCATCAGGACGTCGTTCTGGCGCTGCTCAATGGATTGCGCGTGCTGATCGGTTTTTCTCTGACGGCGGGGCTCTGCATCCTCAGCGGTCTCCCCCAGAGCTACGCCGCGCTCTCCCAGACGGCCATCGTGCTCACGCTCGCCGCCACGACCTACGATGTCCGGGCGTTCGGCATGGGAGCGCTGATCGGCATGCCGCTGGCGATCGCGACCGCTGCCGTGCTGAATTTCGGAATCCTGCCGCATGGGTCGGACATGCCGTTCTTCGCCCTGATGGTGCTGCCCGTCATTTTTGCCGGCTGCCTGCTGCTGCTCAACCCGAAGACGTCAGCGATCGGGTTCAATGCGGGCGTGTTCTTTTTCGTCATTCTCGGCGTGGCCAATGAACAGAGCTACGACCTCAAGGCGTTCATCGACCGCGACGAGCAGTATCTGTTCGCGGGGGTGCTGATCTTCATCACCCTGACACTGCTTATGCCGCCGTCAGCCCGCACCCGGCGTTTCCGTGTCGCCACAGCCATCGGTCACGATCTGCACCGGCAGTTCGAAGGGCATGGCGAGCAGGCGGGATCGGCTCTGATCAGCAGGCACTATGATCGGCTGATCAAGCTGAGGATGTGGAACAGCTACCTTCCGTCTTCCAAAGCCCGGGACCGCGTGTTCGCCCGTCTCGCCAGCCTTGATGATCTCAACGCGGCGCTGGCACGGGCGCGTCGTCACCTCCAGCGGGCTGCCACCATCCCTGTGGTGCGAACGGAAGCGGAGGCGGCTCTGCGCTCCTCGATTGTCTATAATGTCGGGTCCGCGATCACGCGGCTGACCATTCATGCCCAGCGGCTGCTGCTGCTTTCGGAAAACCTGCCGCATGGCGAGATGGCGACCGTGCTGGGTGCTGTTTCCGGCATGGCAGGCGCGATCCGCCTTCTGGAGCAGAACCGTTCCGCTATTGACGTGTATGGCATCCTGCCGGTTCCCACCATGCGCTGGAGAGCCCTGTGAACGCACCTCTTCGTTCTGTCATCAATATCGGAGGCCTGCTGGTCTCGTCCTTTCTCGTGCATGTCGGCCTCGGCCTTCTGACCATGCTCATTCTCAAGCCCATCCTGACAAAAACCCGCCTGGACCGGTTCTTGTGGAACGTGCCGCTGGCCGAGTTCGGGATGCTCATCATCTTCACGGGGATCTACACGATCCTGCTTTGAACCGGACGCCATCCCGGCTTTTCGCCCGGGAAGAAACAGGGAGCCTCGAAGAGGCAATGGAACAGCGACAGATCATGACGGGACTTTTGACGGCCTTTCCGGGCACGGTGCACCCTCATGTTTGAAAAAGCGCGGCGAGCCCTCCAGTACACCACAACCGGGGTCATTCTCCTTATCGCGCTCATCACGGCTTTCGTGCTCTGGGACTATTATACGTCGGCGCCGTGGACCCGAAATGGACAGGTGCGCGTCCAGACGGTCAACATCGCCCCCCGTGTGTCCGGCCCCATCATCGGACTGCATGTGCATGACAACCAGTTCGTCCGGTCAGGGGAAGTGCTGTACGATATTGATCCGTTCGACTTCCAGATCGCCCTCGCTACGGCCACCGCTGTCGCAGAGCAGAGACAGGCGGATCTGGCCCTCAAGATGGCGCAGCAGAACCGCCGCGACCGACTGACGGATGCCGCTGCCTCACGCGAGGAAAAACAGGTCTATGAAGCGACGGCCGCCGTGGCGCGGGCACAATATGCCCAGGCACTCGCCCAGCTTTCGCAGGCGAAGATCAATCTCGAACGGACGCATATCCACAGCACGGTCAGCGGTCCGGTCAACAACCTCATCATGCGGGTCGGTGACTTCGCGACCGCAGGCCAGCCGAATATCACCGTGATCGACCAGCATTCCTACTGGGTGGACGGATATTTCGAGGAAACCAAGATCGGTTCCGTGAACATCGGCGATCCTGTCCGCATCGACCTGATGGGGTTTCACGAACCGCTCGAAGGCCATGTCGTCAGCATCACGCGGGGCATTGCCACGTCCAACGCCAGCAGCGGGGTACAGGGCCTGCCCTCTGTCGATCCTGTCTATACATGGGTCCGACTGGCGCAACGCATCCCGGTGCGCGTGGAGATCGACCGTATTCCGGACACCGTCACCATCGCGGCGGGCATGACCGCCACCGTGACGATTGTCGGCAGCAAGGGGCACCGCGCCCACGACACGTTGCAGGATGTTTTCGAGCGTCTGCATGACACGCTGTTCGGGATTGGCGCGGGGACTCACCGCTAACGGAAGCTTTCTCACGGCTTGATATGCTCCCGTCGCGTGGTTACATTTTCCGGGAGGCCATATCAGGCTCTCAGAGTGAAGGTGTGCGTGCAGCGGATACGCCAGACGAACGTAGGAAGATGGATTGCCATCCTGCTGTTGCAGGTGGCGATGTGTCTGCCTGTCTTCGGGGCCACTCATGCAATCGCTGCCTCTCATCCGGACTGCATGGGCTGCAAGGCTCCTGCCATGGCCGCCACGATGGCGATGCCTGCTGAAGCCGTGCCCTGTCACCATCCGTCCGTCTTTGCCTCATCCCCGGCTCATGGTGCGGGGACCGTCTCCCGGCAGGATACGGGACATGGTCATTGTTGCGTGACGGGTGAGTGTGTCCAGTTCTCCCTGATGGCGGACCCGCCATTCGCGTTGCGATACAGATCCCTGCTTCAGCCAGCGAGAGCTTACCATCGTATCGCCAGTGCCCTGCGGCTCGGACAGATTGCAATTCCGGCACTTCCCCCGCCCAGACAGGTTTCCTGAAGCCGCTTTGAGCGGCGATCCGCGCCTGAAAGGTCGCTGAACGCGGCCTCTTTCATCCGTGATCTCTTCAGGATCGTGACCCATGTCTTCATGTATTCAGCCGAAACGTAAGGCGGTAAGCCGTCGGCGTTTTGTGACCAGTACGGCTCTCCTCGGTATCAGCTCCGTTTTTCCGCATCTGAGCCGGGCCGCTCCTGCCAGTGTGGCGTCGTCCGGTATGCTGCCAGAGGCCGCCTCGTCCTTTTCCCTCAATGTAGAAGAGGTTCCCGTTCATATCGGTGGCGAGAAAGCCACGTCCGTGGGGATCAACGGCTCCATGCCAGCCCCAACTCTTCGCTGGCGGGAAGGAGACACGGTCGAGATTCAGGTCAACAACAGGCTTGACGAAAAGACCTCAATCCACTGGCACGGCATACGCCTCCCAGCCGAGATGGATGGTGTGCCGGGACTGAGTTTCTCAGGGATACGCGCCGGAGAGTCCTTCACCTATCGGTTCCCGGTCCGTCAAAACGGCACCTACTGGTATCACAGCCACTCCGGGGGACAGGAACAGAGCGGGTTGTATGGGGCCATCGTCATCGATCCTGCGGGCCGACCGGCCTATGAGGCGGATCGTGATTATGTGGTCGTTCTCTCGGACTGGACCGATGCCGACCCGATGGACATCATCTCCAATCTCAAATTCAACAGCGATTATTACAATTTCCGCCAGCGGACCGTCGGGACGTTTGTGAGCGATGCGCGCAGGAACGGACTGATCTCCAGCGTGCGCGATCGCCTCATGTGGGGGCGCATGAACATGGCACCGACCGATATCTCGGACGTGTCGGGCGCCATCTATACCTATCTCATGAATGGTCACGCCCCTGACCACGGATGGACCGGGCTGTTCCGTCCCGGCGAGAAGATTCGGCTACGTTTCATAAACGCCGCGTCCATGACGCTCTTCGACGTGCGGATTCCCGGGCTCACGATAGAGGTTGTCGGAGCGGACGGAAACGATGTGGAATCGGTTTCCGTGGATGAGTTCCGCATTGCGCCCGCCGAGACTTATGACGTGCTGGTGTCGCCTTCGTCCTCCGGGCCTTACACCATTTTCGTGCAGTCGGAAGACCGCACCGGCTATGCCCGCGGGACGCTCGCCATGCAGGATGGTGTGCAGGGCGCTGTGCCGCCGATGGATCCGCGCCCGATGCGCAGCATGACCGATATGGGCATGGCGGGGATGGCCATGCCTCATTCCGGCGGCAGCATGTCGGGAAAGTCTCTTCCTGCGGCGGCCTCAAAACCTGAGCACCATGCTTCGCCGCGCGCAGTCTCCATGGACGACATGGATATGAGCGGCATGGACGATATGGATGGCATGGACATGCCACCTTCTCACACCATGTCGGGACAGGCGCATAAAGCCGGTCATGAAAAGATGAAACCGGTGCCTCACGCCATGAAGACGGCACCTGCTGTGCCGGTGCAGGCAGAGAAGATGCACATGCCTGCTTCGGCCGCCATCGGGTCATCCCACTCGGTGCATCTCAAGCCGGGTGTCGAAGTGCAGAGTATCGCCAGAGAAACGTCCAACCGCCTTGGTGAGGCAGGCGATGGTCTGGATGGCGATGGTCGCCGGTCATTGCGTTACACCGATCTGCGTGCGCTTCGCCCCGGTACCGACCCCCGTGAGCCTTCGCGCGAAATCGTTCTTCACCTCACCGGAAACATGGAGCGATTTATCTGGGGATTCGACGGGAAAAAGTTTTCAGAAGCAGGTCCGGTCGAACTCACTCTGGGCGAGCGTGTGCGGTTCGTGCTGATTAACGACACGATGATGGAGCATCCGATCCATCTGCACGGGCTATGGAGCGAACTGGAGAACGGGCAGGGGGAATATCGCCCGTATAAGCACACAGTGATCGTGAAACCGGGGGAACGTCTCAGTTATCTGGTGACGGCGGATGTACCCGGGATGTGGGCCTATCATTGCCATCTGCTCTATCACATGGAAACCGGCATGTTCCGGACGGTCGTGGTGTCATGAAAAACCGCGCCATCTTCCTATGGACAATGTTGTCTGCGTCGACATGTATGGATCATGCCCTTGCAGCGGGTGTGACTGTTTCCTCAAAGCCCAAGGCGATCTCATATATAAACGGGATCGTGCCTGTCATGGATCAGGGCACATATCTGCATGCCGTGCTGGAGCAGTTTGAGGCCCGTTACAGTGGGGCCGGAGGAGAGTTCCGTTACGACGGGCAGGCCTGGTACGGTTCTGATTACAACAGGCTCTGGGTAAAATCCGAAGGCACTATCGGAGTGGATGGTCGTTTCAGGGACGGAGATCATGAAATTCTCTACGACCGTCCCATTTCCCGTTACTTCGATCTGCAATCCGGTGTGAGGCTCGATATTGACCACGGACCGACACGGGCCTGGGGGGCGGTCGGGATTCAGGGGCTTGCGCTCTATTTCTTCGATGCGGAGGCTACGTTCTATTTCAGCGACCGTGGCGTAGCCGGACGATTGCACGGATCTTACGATATCCTCATCACCAACCGTCTCATTCTCCAGCCTCAGGCAGAGCTCAATTTCTATTCAGCCGCCGATGAGGCCCGGGGAGTAGGGCGCGGTCTGTCTGATGTCGATGCAGGTCTTCGCCTGCGGTACGAATGGCATAGAAAAGTCGCACCATACATCGGCGTTACATATTCAAATTCTCTGTATGCAACAGGGCAGGGAGCAGCATCGCGGGATTCTGGTGGGCATGTCAATTTCACATTCGGTGTTCGTAGCTGGTTCTGATAAGACAAGAAGAGGAAAAGTTCCTTTATTTATTTGGGATCTCTTCAGAGGAAGTGGAAAATCCCGCATCCGGATCACTCTTTAACCATTGATTAAGTTTTTTGCGGCATTCGTTTAGTCGAACCCGAGAGTGGCATGGATCATGATTGCTCCGGCAGGGTGCAACAGTTAACTTACTGTGACGACAGGATCTGGACAGATGCAGTACTTCCTAATTCAGAAAATTGCCGAAAGCAGAGCGATCAATCGTATGCGCGCTCTTCTGGCGGACCGAGAAGGCGTAACGGCTATTGAATATGCCCTCATTGCGGGACTGATCGCAGTCGCATCTTTTACTGCGATGAAAGCACTTGGTGGATCGCTGCAGACTCTGTTCAGCTCGATTTCGACGACGCTTAACAGCGCACCGACGGCAACGGGTAGCTAACGTCTAAGTTTCAGTTTGAGATGAGTAAGAGAGATGCTGCAAAAAGTTTTGCTGGATGCAGCATCTCTTGCTCTTTTATTCTCAGCTGTAACGGATATCAAATTTCGTACGATCTATAATTCAGTTTCGTTATTTATTTTTGTTGTATCGCTTGTTTGCGCCTTCGAGCGGGGTGAATTTAGCGAAGAATTGCTTGCGATTGGTGTCCTCGCACCGATTTTTTACGCTTTCTGGATTTTCAGAGTTCTCGGAGGAGGTGACGTCAAACTCCTTCTGGCGGTTATTCCTCTGGTGCCGATAAACGATCTTTTATCGTTGTTCATGTCAATTTCTCTCTGTGGCGTGCTGGTTGCCGTCATTTGTCTCATGAGATCGAAGATTGGCTGGCCTGGAACTCGTTCCACGATGTCTACAAAAAATGGAGAAAAGGTAGCTGCTCATTTGGTGGTTTCGGTCCCTTATGGGGTTGCCATAGCGTTGGGCGTTATTGTGGAAACATTGAAAATTCTGGAAATGTAATGAGATTTTATAGATATTCGTTGTTTTTCTGCGTTGGTGTTTTGACGATCATGTGCATTTTTCTCGTGGTCAAGCTTTCATCCCGACCTGAACCCCAAGAGAAAATCGTTCAGGCAGTGAAGCCTGAACCTATGGTTACGATACTTGTCGCCAATCGGCAGCTTTATGCCGGAGAAGTCCTTCAGTCCGCAGATATATCCTCTTCGAAAATTCCGCAGGCTTTTGTGTTGCCCGGAACAGTTGCTGATTCCAGTTCTGCACGCCAAGGTATCGTTGGAACCTTGCTGCGTGTATCCATTCCCAAAAGCAGTCCTATCAGAGCGGAAGATGTCGTTCATCCGGGGGATGGTGGATTCCTTGCTGCATTATTGAATCCTGGCAAGCGAGGTATCGCCGTGCCGGTGGATCCATCCAACGCTGCGGGGGGATTGATATGGCCGGGTGATTTTGTGGATGTCTTGCTTATGCCCAACATCTCCAGAAGTGATGAGGGCTCAGCGCAGCATGATTCAGCAGTCAAAACCCTTCTCCATAATGTCCGTGTCGTTGCCGTAGACCAGCATCTGGTGCGGGGAAAGGGGCCAGCCGCCGCAAATCAGAATGCTAAAACCGTCGTTCTGGAGTTGCTTCCTGATGAGGCGCAGAAATTAGCGCTGGCAGAGAAAATAGGCAAAATCGTTTTAACTTTACGATCGCTTAGTCAGGTATCCGCAGATCACCTGCCTTCCGATGCACTGTGGAATGACGATATTTTTGAAGCTCAGGTTAAAGAAAAAAAAGTGAATCCACCGCAAGATACCAATCAGAAGACAATGATCCGTGTTTTTAACGGGCTGACGGAAGTTTCCAGCAATGCTCATGAACATAATTAAAATTACAAAAAAACTCTTAATACCGATGATGTTGTTTATGGGCGGTCTCTTCCAGTTTTCTTCAGAATCCCATGCTCGAAATACGTCCACAGTTCTCACATTAGAGGTTGGTAGTGGACGACTTATCGAATTGCATAATAATGTTGCCAGTGCATATGCGGCAGATCCTAAGGTGGCTGAGGTTAGGCCTGCGAGTTCGACGACGTTGTTTGTGTTTGGGACTGGTGCGGGTCACACAACTCTCTCGATTGCGGACACTGAAGGACACGCGGTTGGCCAGTATTCGATAACGGTGGTTCCGTCTCAATACGCAGCGAATCAAACACAAAATGTGGTTCATCGTGAAGCAGTCCGGGCAGATGTTAATCTAAGAGCCGGGCAGAATGGTCTTGGTCTGAATGGAACCGCTTCCTCGCCAGAGCAGGGAGAGCGTGCCTGGGAAGCTGCTAAGGATGAGGGTGGCAAAGCTGATATATATGACCACGTCAGATTGAGTGGCTCAACGCAAGTCAATCTCCAAGTTCAGGTTGTGGAAATGTCCCGAGAGCTTGTGAGGGAGATTGGTGTGGAGTGGGAAAGTGTGAATGCCTTGGGCACAAGTGCTGCGATTGGTCTGGCCACAAAAAATCCCTTGGCTGCGCTTTCTGCCAATGAGAGTAGTTTTTCTTTCTTATCCCGTTTCCGTATCGCGGGTCGACAAACGACGCTGGAAACCGTTATTGATGCTCTGGCTCAGGATGAATTGGTTCATATGTTAGCCGAGCCAAATCTTACGACAATCAGCGGTGAGCCGGCTAATTTCCTGGTTGGAGGTGAATATCCAATCCCGATTTCATCTTATAATAATACAGTTTCCGTTCAGTTTAAGCAATACGGTGTTTCACTATCATTTATTCCTACGGTTTTGTCAGATGGCAGGATAAACCTGCATGTCCGACCAGAAGTAAGCCAGCTAACCAGTACTGGTGCGGTTTCATTTGGCGAAGGCAATCAAAACATTAGTATACCAGCAATTACTGTTAGTAGAGCCGATACTACGGTTGAGCTGGGTAGCGGACAAAGTTTTGCAATAGCAGGTCTTTTTCAGGATAATACGACCGTACAAGGTCTTGGATTGCCTGGCTTAGGTGACATACCAATTCTCGGTGCTTTGTTTAAGTCTGATAGCTTTCAGCATAATCAAAGTGAACTGGTTATTATAGTAACTCCTTATATTGTCAGGCCTGTAAAGAATCCTGATATGTTGTCTAAGCCAGACGATGGGTGGTCTCCACCAGATGATTATCAGCGTGTTTTTCAAGGAAAACAAAATGGAGGGAAAAAAAATAAATTCCTACAAACGAAAAAATATAATGGCAATGAAATGAATGTTGGGTTCATGGTGGAATGATGAGAATAAAATTTAAAAATAACGTTTTTATTCTTATAGGTTTTGCCTTATCTGGTTGTGCGCAGATAGACCCGCTTTATGAAGCGAGTAGGTGGAATTCTCCTAGTTCCAATAGGAGAAATTTATTTTTACAGGTGGAACGTCCGACAGATTTGACGTTTGGACGATATGAAAATGATTATGATGGTTCATCAGCTATAGATGCAGTAAAAAGGTTCCGTGATGGAAAAGTAAAAAATATAGAAAAAACTCGTATCACGGATGTTGCCAATAGCCAGTCAGGTGGACAGGGGGGGCAATGAGTCAATTTAAATCTACCGATCATTTCAGTTCTCTGGATGTATCGACGAAAAAAAAATCTCCTGAAACCCGGATTCAGGGTTTTGTTTCTGATCAAGCGAGTGAAAGTGTTCTCCATGAAGTTCTTGACGAATTTCAGCCGGGAAATTTTTCTATATCATGTCTTTCATGCTCAGTTGCGATTGCAAAGCTAAGAAAAGGTGCTTCTCCCGATGTTATTATAATAGATGTTTCTGGGGAAGAACAGCCTGTAACAATTCTGGTTGAGTTGTCGAATATATTAGAACCAAATGTAAAAGTTCTGGTTGTCGGGGAACGGCAGGATGCAAACTTTTATAGGCAGCTTACTCGTGGTTTGGGAGTAGCTGAATACTTATACAAACCTCTTAATAGATCTATGGTCACTAGATTTTTTGGCCCTTATTTAGCTGAAGATGAATATGTGCCGGACGCAGCCCGAGGTGGGCGTGTTTTAGGTTTTATTGGAGCAAGAGGAGGCGTCGGAACCACTACTATTGTCGCAAATTTTTCATGGTACTTGGGGGAGGTGGCGCGACGCCATACTCTCATTGTTGATGCAGATCTTTATACAGGCGCAATATCAGTATTGTTAGGAGTGAAGGCTGATGGTGGCCTTCGTACTGCCTTTGAATCACCTCAACGAGTAGATGAATTATTTGTAGAAAGAAGTGCCCAAAAAATTGGCGAGCGTTGCGATGTATTAAGTAGTCAAGTTGATATTTCTGATTCGATTTCTATTTCGAGAGAGGGGCCTCGTCATTTAATTGATATCGTCAAAAGAAAATATAATTATATTACGATAGATATACCTAGAGGAATAAATGATTTTTCTAAAGAAATATCAGAACTATCAGAACAAAAAATTATAGTTATAGATGCGTCTTTACCTGCATTACGTGATGTTTTGCGTTACATAGATTACCAGAGACGCAATAAGAATGCAGCACGTCCGCTTATTGTTTTAAATAAACTGGGTGAGCCAGGCACTTTATCTTTGAAAGAAATTTCAGATGGCTTAGGTCGCCCTCCAGATGTGGTTATTCCATTTGTCCCGCGCATTGTAAATGAGAGCGAAATATCAGGCTATCCTGTTGCGGGTTCAAAAAATGCTTTTACTTCAGGAATTTCTGAACTGGTGCAAGAGGCGGCTTCCGTTTCGATAGAAAAAAAAGAGAAAAAAGAAAGTATATATAAAAATATTTTTCATAGTATGGTTGAAAGGTTGCGTTAATGACGCTTGCTCCTACATTTGGCAAAAGACCAACGGGTCAATTGGAACCGCAAGGATCTGGAGGAGGAGGATTTCACCTTCAAAATCGAGATTCAATAAGCCAATGGTCTGAACTACATGCTTTATGTTTGGAACGCTTGGATCCAGTAGCTGTTTCTAAGTTGTCTCCCGAGCGGTTGATACCTCAAATTGAGAAAATTGTTGATGAAACTGCCAATGAAAAACGCATACAACTTAATGCGCGTGAACAAAAAGCGTTAGCTAACGAACTCGTAAACGATATTAATGGGTTGGGACCTATTCAACCGTTGCTAGAAGAAGATAGTATCACTGACATTATGGTCAATGGTCCGTATAAAATATTTATTGAACAATATGGGAAGTTACTTGATTCAGGAGCTAAATTCCGTGACAGAAGGCACTTGATTGCTGTTAGTCAACGCATTGCATCTGCCATCGGGCGGCGAATAGATGAATCTAGTCCGACAGTTGATGCGCGTTTAGAAGATGGTTCCCGCGTCAATATTGTTTTCCCACCTTTGGCTTTAGATGGCCCATATTTGTCCATAAGAAAATTCTCTAAGAAGAAGATCGATTTTAGGAAATTAGTTGAAAATGGAAGCTGCTCTATTCAAGTTGCAAAAATATTAGAGATTGCGTCCAGAGTTAGATTAAATGTCATTGTTTCCGGAGGAACAGGATCAGGAAAAACCACATTAATGAACGCAATGTCCCGCTTAATAGATTCTACGGAGAGAATAATAACTGTTGAGGATGCTGCTGAATTACAGTTTCAGCAACCACACGTCGTAAGATTAGAAACACGACCAGCTTCGATTGAAGGAACAGGAGAAATCACTCAGAGAGATCTAGTTCGTAATGCATTGAGAATGCGACCCGATAGAATTATTATTGGTGAGGTGCGTGGCTCTGAGGCTTTTGATATGCTTCAGGCGATGAATACAGGGCATGATGGTAGTATGTCTACAATTCATGCAAATAGTACTCGCGATGCTATTACACGAATAGAAAATATGGTTCAAATGGGTAATTTTGGTTTGCCCACCTCGTCTATTAGAAATCAAATTGTCGGTGCAGTTGATTTAATTGTACAAGTAGAGCGTCAACGAGATGGAGTTAGACGTATAGTTCAAATTACAGATGTTTCTGGTGTGGAAGGAGATGTCGTTACTCTTAATGATATAATGAATTTTCAAATTGATGGTGAAAATTTTAACGGAATAATTTCTGGGCATTATAAAATATCTCGGTCCAGGCCGAGTTTTTATAAAACTCTTGTGTATTATCAGCTTGATAGTGTGTGGAACAGAATTTTTGAGGAATAATTTATGATTGATTTCTACACTTTGGTTTTTTGTATATCTGTTATGTTTTTCTGTATTTTTTTCAGTGTATTTATTTTTTTAAGAAATTTAAAAAATATTAAATTGAGAAACTCTAGAGTCGAAGGTATTATTTCTAGTGATAAAATAATTGCGTCTGATTACGACAGTAGTATTGTAATAAATAGAGATGTTCCATTTGTGGATAGATTTACAAAGTTTGTTTTTTTGTATGACTCTAAGTCAGTATTTATGAAAAAAAATCAATTTTTGAAATTATTTTATATTTCTGTATTAATGTTTTTACCAATAATAGTATTTTTATCAAGTTATATTTATTTTTTACATTTACTTTTTGCAGTTTTATTGGGTTGGATCTTCGTATTGCGATTTATAGTTTCAAGAAATTACAATTCCTATCGAAGAAAAATAATAAATCAACTCCCAGATGTGATTTTCATGATGGCCCGCAGTCTGAAGATCGGTGTTTCGCTCTCAAAGACATTTGAGTTGATTTCTAGGCAAGCTCCAGAGCCGACAAAAACGTTGTTTTCAGATTTAGTTAAAAAAATAGCTGTAGGAAAAGATTTTAGCGATGCCTTGGATGAGTTGGCTGACGGTGTTCATATTAAAGAATATACTTTTTTCTCTATAATAATAAAATTGCAAAGTAGGACGGGAGGTGGATTGGCGGAAATATTGGATGGATTTGCATCGAATATCAGGAAAAGAATAATGGCGAGAAAAAAAGCTGTGGCCTTAGCCTCTGAGGCTCGAATGAGTTGTTATGTTTTATCTGCTCTTCCTATATTCATGGCATTTATAATTGGAATAATGAATCCAAGCTATATTTCTGTATTATATAAAACTAATTCTGGTATAAAACTTCTCTATGCAGCTGTTATTTTATTTTTAATAGGTGTTTGTTCTATGGTTTTCGTAACAAAAAGAACGTTGAGATAGTGATGATGTATTTTTTTGTTTTGTTTTGTTTTGTTTTGTTTGTATGTATTTTTTTTATGGATAAGTGTATTTCCTCTTATCACAAAAGAAAAAAAAGGGTGGAGAATGTTTGTTTGTATTTTCAGAAGTCTGATGTTGAATTTATAGAAGAAAAAACATTTTTTCATTTAATTTTAAGTGCATCAGGATCTTTTCTGTTTAGGTTAAAATTATTTAACGAGTCTTATATTGATAGGATAAGTAAGAATAAATCTTCTAAAAATAGATACTTTGATTATAATTTTTTCGTTGGTTTGAAAATTCTGTTATTTATTTTGTTTTTATTTTTATCAGTTTTTATTTGTTATTACTTCAATATTAATGGTTTTTATAAGTGTATTTTATTTTTTTTGTTTGGTTGTGTCGGGTTTTTTATTCCTGATTTTGTCTTAAGTAAAAAAAGGCAGCATCATCTTGTTCAAGTGGACCTTGGAATGGCTGATGCTTTGGATCTATTATTGGTTTGTGCAGAAGCGGGTTTAGCTATGGAGGCTGCGCTTGAATGCGTGGCTACCGAAACAATAAAATTAAATCGTGATATTTCAGAAGAGTTTAGAATAACCTTGGACGAAATGAGAGTAGGAAATGATCGCGTTAAAATATTAGAGGACCTTGGAAGAAGAACTGGTTCTGAGGCAATGCAGCGTCTTAGTGTGGCATTAGTCCAAACATTTGAGACAGGCTCTTCTCTTGCATCAGTTTTGCGAGTTTTGGTTTCCGAACTTAGAGAAGATTCTTTAACAAAATTTGAGGAAAAAGCAGCCCGTTTATCTGTTATTCTAACATTCCCAATGATACTTTTTCTTCTTCCATGTATGTTTATTGTTATCGCAGGTCCCGCTTTGTTAAATGTACTCGGTGTTCTTAGGAATTAAATACATTTATAAATTAAAATTTTTTATGTATCAGTAGCTGTTTGGAAAGTCCGGGATGAGAATTTCGGTGTGAAGGATTGCTGACTCTAGGGCGTGTCGTCAGTTAACTCCCCGTGGCATGAGCCTTGTACTCCTGCGTATTTTGTGATGTTTTCTCTCTGTTTTCAGGGAGAGATGTGAATGCGGCGGTATGGTCTGAGCGACAGTCAGTGGGATCGGA
>NZ_WOSY01000017.1 GCF_011516755.1 Acetobacter conturbans
AAACCCAAAAACTAAACCATCCCAAAACCAACAGAAAATCCCGGAAAACCAACAAAAAATCACGCAAAAACAATGACAAAAATATACACAGAAATCCTAGAAAACCGATTCCCAACCGCCGCCCAGAGCAGCATAGAGTCGCACCACATCCACCGATTCCTGCTCAACCTGCGCGGTCAGGCTCTGTTCGCTCTGAAAAAGCCGCCGCTCCGCATCCAGCACACGCAGGAAACTATCGAGGCCATGCCGATAGCGCTCAAGCGCCAGATCATAGGCGCGCTGATCCGCGACTTTCTTCGCCTCGAGCTCGTCCTTGCGCTGCCCGTCCTTCGTGAAGGACGTCAGCGCATCATCCACGTCTTTCCAGGCAGACAGAACCGTCTTGCGATACTGGATCGCGGCTCCCTTCTGGCTGGCCTTCTTCAGTTCAAGCTGACCTGAAAGACGCCCACCCTGAAAAATCGGAAGCGTGATGGTTGGTCCCACATTCCACGCCCGGGCGCTCCAAAATCCCAGATCCCGGAAAGAGAACGACTGCATCCCGAAGCTCGCGTCGATCGTAACGCGGGGATAGAAATCGGCAATCGCCTGCCCCACCTCCGCCGTCGCAGCATGCAGCTCATCGCTTGCCGCCCGGATATCAGGACGACGCTCCGCCAGTTCAGACGGAAGCCCCACGGGCACACGCGGCGGAACGGGCTGGAGCCCTGTTGTCGGAGCGGAGAGCTCCGCATCCAGACTGCCGGGGGGGGATCCCATCAACAGACTGACCGCATTGATCTCCAGCTTGGCTTCCTGCTCCATCTGCGGGATCTGCGCCTGAATGGCGTCCAGTTCGGAGCGGGCCTCTTCCTGATCCAGTTCGCTGACAAGACCATGCTGGTATCGCGATGAACTCAGGTCGAGGACATGCTGGGCATCGTCCCGATTGCGCTTCAGAATATCGAGCTGCTGCTGCGTCCCCCGCAGGGTCATGTAATCGCGCGCCAGATCGGCTTCGCGCGCGATCAGCAGTGAACGGCGCTGCTCGGTGCTTTCATTGAGATAAGCCTGTGCCGCCTCATACTGGCGACGAACCCGCCCCCAGAGATCCACCTCCCATGTCGCGTCCACACCATCGCGCCAGCGATCAAGCAACGGAATGGTGGCATTACTGCTTCCGTCCAGAAGCTGCGCTATCCCCCCGCCGGTGCTCTGACCGATATGAGAGATAATTGTTCGAAGGCTCTGGGAGCTATACTGGGCGCGAGCATAGGAGCCTGATGCACTCAGGGCAGGAAAACGCTCCGCACCGGCCAGAACAAGCTGAGCCCGGCTCTCGGCAAGCTGCGCCGTTCCGCGCTGCACATCGAGGTTCTGGGTCGCCACCCGCTTTTCCAGCGAGGTCAGCTCAGGATCGTGGAAAACATTCCACCAGTTTACGTCCGGCGCATCCGGCACCGTCACGCTTCCGTTGCTTCCCGCCTGCGCGACCTTCCATTCAGGAGGGGTCCATGTTTGCGGCTTCTGATAGTTCGGGCCCACCGCGCAGCCTGACAACAAAATAGCAAGGGCGGGCAGGACCCGCTTTGATTTAGCTGCGCCCACCAACATTCGACTTCCTTACTCCCGCACGCTTTTACCTGCCGTCACGACCGCTCCATCCGTCCGCAAGGCAGACCAGCGCATCCTTTCGACATCATGCTCTTCACGCGCCGTGGCCTCTTTGATTTAAGGCACGATTCTTGACGCTGACCGACCAGTTCGGTCAGCATGCAGCCTATCGGCTTTCCCTCAGCCGTCAATCGCACCAGTGCCGCGCCGAATGAACAGGACACCATGGACCACAAGGACGCCTCCCTTCCCTGCTCCCACCCCGAAGGCTCAAACGCCAAACGGGAACAGATTCTTCTGGGGGCCGGAGCAGTCTTTGCTGAATGTGGCTATGAAGGCGCCAGCATGTCGGTCATCGCCCGTCGCGCCGGGGTTTCGAAGGGCACTCTTTACAATTATTTCGCCAGCAAGGCAGATCTCTTTACCGCCTTCGTGAAGCAGAAGACCGAACGGGAACTCCCGCAGACCTTCCAGCAGGTGAACGCCGATCTTTCTCCAGAGGACACCCTGCGCGGCCTCGCCAGATCGATCATCGCGCTCATCACCTCTCCCATGGCGCTGATGCTTTACCGCATCATCATCGCCGAGGCCGAGCACTTCCCTCATCTCGCAAAGATTTTCTGGGAGCATGCTCCCTCCGTGTGCATCGACACACTGGCGCGCTGGCTCGCGGAACGGACCGAAAAGGGGGAACTGAATGTTCCTGATCCGGTTTTTGCAGCCGAACAGTTCTATGCGCTGTGCCAGACACGGCTCGTGACGCGCCGCCGGTTTCGTATTCCCGTCTCCATGACGGAAGCCGATATAGAGCAGATCGCCGATGCGACGGCTGCCATGTTCCTTGCCGTTTATCGTGCGAGCTGAAATTTACGTAACGTCCCTTTTTCCATGAACCCGTCGTTCCTCCACCCGTTGGGGATTGCATACAGACAAGCGGATATGACCCTCCACCATCGGCTTTCATGAAAAGCATGCTTCGGTGGAAGGGACAGTATCCGGGTCAGCATCCCAGACTGCAAAGGAGACTGTCATGGCCGACAGAATGGACGACAACCTTCCCGGTGCAATGAATTCCGCTGTGGATTTCCTCACCCGTGCTCATAAGGATAACTCAGGGCTGGCGACGGCTGTGGGCGAATATATGGGGAAAGACGGATCACCCGGCATCCCGGTGGTCCGGCAACGGGCTCGCGAAGCCGGACTGGACGGGCTCCTCCAGAGCTGGCGCGACAAGATCGTGAAAGAGCCGGCGCGTGACGAAGACGTCAGGATTTTGATCCCCGAAGAGCAGATCAAGGTGTTTGGCAGGGCCACAGGTCTTTCCGACCCGGCTGTTGTCTCCGGTCTGGCGGAAGTCATTCCCGGCATCGTGTATCGCAATGCACAGCGCGAACATAGAACGCCGAAGGCGATGTGATGAACCGCCTGTCCTGAGACAACAGCCTCAGGGAACCGGCAAAAAGGGGCGGATATTTCCGCCCCTTTTTGTATGGACACGAGGACAAAGGAGAGAAAAGTCTCTCCATCAGATCACTTCCAGCGGAACAGAACTTGTAGGCGGGGTAAAAGCCCTGTCGAGCGCGGCAAGGTTCTCTTTCGTCAGGCTGATTTCACGCGCGGCAGAATTCTCATGAAGATGTTTCACGGAACCCGCTTTCGGAATCGCAATGAGGGAAGGCTGCCGCAACACCCATGCCAGGGCGATTTGGGCAGGCGTCGCCCGGCCGAGGCTCGTTTCATGTTCGGCGGCAATATCCGCGAGGGTCTGATTGTGCAGCATCCCTCCGCCCTGCCCAAGCGGTGAGTAGGCAATCGTCACCACCTTGCGCTTGCGGTCTTCGCCCAGCAGGTCGAATTCAATACCACGATGATCCAGACTGTAGAGAACCTGATTGGCGACACAGGAAGTGCCTGTCGAAAGCCGGTCAAGCTCCTTCATGCTGTTGACGTCGAAATTCGACACGCCCCAGCCTCCGATGACGCCTTCCTCCAGAAGCCTTTCGAAAGCTTCAACAGTTTCCTCAAGGGGAACATTGCCGCGCCAGTGCAGAAGGTAGAGATCGAGACGATCCGTGCCGAGACGTTTCAGTGACGTCTTGCAGCTTTTCATGACGCCATCGCGGGAGGCGTTGGACGGCAGAACCTTGGTGATGAGAAAGACCTCATCCCGCCGTCCCTTGATCGCTTCTCCCACGACATTCTCGGAGCGCCCGCTGCCATACATCTCGGCCGTGTCAATGACCCGCAATCCGAGATCCAGCCCTGTTCTCAGACTCGTCACCTCATCGCTGCGCAGCGAGGCGTTGTCCCCCATGTTCCACGTCCCCATGCCGAGAGGCGGAACGTCAATCCCATTCTTGAGCTTCACCATGCGTGTCACGACGCACTCTCCTTTGTGGAAATGACCTGCGACATTCAGGAACGATCATGATGCAATTCCGATGTCACCGCAGCCGGCAAACAGCCGGTTGCATCTGTTCGGTAACAACGCATGACAAGGCAAAACGATCCATTGCCAGGCGTCGGACCCACGCTGGCGTCACACGGATGCTTACTTACACATATTTTCCTGCGGGAACTGGACCGACCTGAAGCAGCCTCTCAGCGCGCCCGCGTCCAGCCCTTTGCTTCCTGTCGCCAGTAAGCCAGCGTGTGCCCGGCATCACGCAGCGCCACCCAGCGCACACGCGCCGCCGCGACAGCCGCCTCGTCCTGCCCGTCGAACAGATCGAACACCCGCTCGAACGGCTCTACCGGAAGCGCGTCGCCAATACCGGTGAGAAAGAGGAAACTCGCCCCGTTCGGCACATCGTCAGCAGCCGTGATCCAGATCGGCTGCCGTTCAGGATATTTCCCGCCCGTCGCCGCATGTGGCAGCCAGACGGGCTCGGACACTTTCCACAGAGCTTCGTCAAGAACAGCCACCGCCTTGGGATCACCGCAGCGAATGACTGCCCTTTTACCCGCATCGAGCGTCTTGCCGAGCAGCACCGGCAGCGCTTCGTGCGCGCCGGTGCGTGTCAGATGATAGAAGCCGATTTCGGCCACGTGGTCCGTCAGCCCTCGAACTGGCGCACGAACCGGTCAAGCAGACGCACGCCGAAGCCCGAAGCCCCTTTCGGAGAGCCAGACTTCGCCTTTGTTGCCCAGGCCACACCCGCGATATCGAGATGCGCCCACGGTGTTTCACCCACAAAGCGCTTGAGGAACTGTGCCGCCGTGATGGAACCGCCTGCCCTGCCACCACCGATGTTCTTCATGTCGGCAATGTCGGACTTGAGCTGCTTGTCGTATTCCTCGCCCATCGGCATCCGCCACAGCTTCTCCTGGGTCACAGTGCCGGCTTCTGTCAGCTTTGCGGAGAGTGTGTCATCGTTCGAGAACAGTCCGGCATACTCATTCCCGAGGCCGACGATGATCGCACCGGTCAGCGTGGCCAGATCGACCATGTAGCGCGGCGCGAAGGTCTCGCGGGCATACCAGAGCACATCGGCCAGAACGAGACGGCCTTCGGCGTCCGTGTTCAGCACCTCGATGGTCTGACCAGAGGCGCTGCGGACCACGTCGCCGGGGCGCTGCGCGTTGCCGGACACCATGTTTTCAACAATGCCGATCAGACCGACCGCGTTCACTTTTGCCTTACGACCGGCAAGGGCTGCCATCAGACCGGTGACAACGCCTGCACCAGCCATGTCCCACTTCATGTCTTCCATGCCAGCGGCAGGCTTGATGGAAATGCCGCCGGAATCGAACGTCACGCCCTTGCCGACAAATGCCAGCGGAGCGGAGTCATCGCCTGCACCGTTCCAGCGCATCACGACCATGCGGGGTTCGTTGGAGCTCCCCTGTGCCACGCCGAGCAGAGCGCCGAACTTCAGCTTTTCAAGAGCGGGAAGATCAAACACCTCGACTTCGAGGCCCAGTGATTTCAGCTCCTCGGTGCGCTTCGCGAACTCGACCGGCGTCAGGATATTGGCCGGTTCGCTGACAAGATCGCGTGTCAGGGTCACGCCCTTCGCCACGGCTTCCCAGCCAGCCCATGCTGCCTTCGCACCCGCTGCGTCCTTCGTGAGAATGGCGAGCGAAGCCAGCTTCGGCTTGTCGTCCTTCTTCTCCGTCGTGCGATAACGATCGAAGCGGTAAAGGCCGAGTGACGCGCCAAGCCCGGCATGGACGGCCAGTTTCGGGTCGAACGCCGCCGTGGAGATCGCGCCCTGCGCGTGCATGGCCAGCGCCTGCGCCGCCGTGCCACCAGCCTGCTCGGCCGATGTTTCGGTCACGTCCGCCTTGTCACCCAGTCCCACGAGAACAACTCGCTCCAGACTGGCGCCCGGGGCGAGCACCACACAGGTCGCGCCGCGTTTAAAGGTAAAGGACGCCGCTTCTGCCGCACGGGTCAGGGCACCGCCGGTGGCCTTATCAACGGTGGTGAAGAAGCCCGACCGCGCCGCATCGGCGAATTCCGGGAGCGCCAGTGCACCGCCGGCGGGGAGAGCGAGGTCGGAGAAGCTGATCTCTGTCACGTTGACGCCTTTTCCTTGTCTGACAGGCGCGACGGCGAACCGCTTCCGCTGCCGTGCCCCGAGCTGTCCGGCTACAGAAGTAGCGGACGGGGGGAGAGATTGGCAACGGGCGAATGCCCGAGCCCTGAACGCAAAAATGGTGCTGACAGGCGTGAAGCGCAACCGGGGCACTGTGTTCGTGTGACCACCTGAAAACGGCAACCTGCGTGCATGGCGGATGGGAGGGGCTGTCCCGACAGATAATCAATTGCGCCTTTACTCTTGTGGAGTAAGAGATAAGGCATGACGATCCATCCTGCTCCGCACTCCGACGCCGAACTCCTTGCCCTTGCCCTGCGTCTTGCGCGCGAGGCGAGTGACATCATCAACGCCATCCGCGCGAAGGGGTTCGTGACCACCACGAAATCCGATCGCTCGCCGGTGACGGAGGCCGATCAGGCGGCGGAAATCCATATCCTGACCGGCCTGCGGGGCGCTGTGCCGCATATTCCGGTCATTGCGGAGGAAGAAGTCGCCGCAGGGATCCGTATAGAAGGCGGCGCGGAATACTGGCTCGTCGATCCGCTGGACGGCACGCGCGAATTCGCGGCGGGACGCGATGATTTCACCGTGAATATCGGTCTGGTGCGCGGGGACCGGGCGGTTCTTGGCGCAATGGCGCTCCCCGCCTACGGCCAGTTCTATGCAGGTGGTGAAGGGCTGGGCGCGATCCGTTACGATGCGGACGGTGAGCATGCGATCCATGTGCGCAAGGCTCCGAAAGACGGCATTGCGGTTCTCGCTTCGCGCCATCACGGGGACGATCCGGCACTGGCCAAATTTCTCGATGGACGTCCCATCGCCTCCCTCGGCAATATCGGTTCGGCCGTGAAATTCGTACGCGTGGCGGAAGGCGTGGCCGATCTCTACCCTCGCCTTGGCCCGACTATGGAGTGGGACACCGCCGCCCCGCAGGCGATTGTCGAGGCTGCGGGCGGTCAGATCACGCTGCTCGATGGTAGTGGCCCTCTCCGTTACAGCAAATCAGGCTGGAAAAACCCCTTCTTTGTCTGCACCGGCAACTTTGGCGACTGACAGCGTCGCACGAGATAAAGTGCGACAAATCCAAACTGGCTGGGTGGCGCAGTTCCGTGATAAGCGGGCTGACTCACCGGGGTGTTGCATGACCGATCGCCTATTACCTGACGCCGAGGGCCTGTCCCGTGCCGCAGATCTGCTGCGCGCCGGTCGTCTCGTCGCGTTCGGAACGGAGACGGTGTACGGCCTCGGGGCTGATGCTACGGACCCGATGGCCGTCGCACGCATTTTCGAAGCCAAGAACCGCCCGCACTTCAATCCTCTCATCAGCCATTTCGCCAGTGCCGATGCAGCTTTCCGGCATGTGGTGGAAACCCCTCAGGCCCGCCTTCTGGCGGATCGGTTCTGGCCCGGCCCTCTGACGCTGGTGCTGCCTCGCCGTGCGGATGGGGCGATCTGCGACCTGACTGCTGCCGGATTGCAGACTGCCGCCGTGCGTGTTCCGGCGCAGGACATGGCGCTGGCACTCCTACGGGCCGTAAACCGCCCGGTGGCCGCCCCCTCCGCCAATCCCTCCGGCGGAGTCAGTCCATCCGATGCCGACCATGTCATGGACGGGCTGAATGGACGCATCGACGCAATTCTGGATACCGGTCCGTGTGCGGTGGGCGTGGAAAGCACCATTCTCGATCTTTCCGGTGACACACCGCGCCTGCTGCGCCCCGGGGGTGTGACGGCTGAAGAGATCGAAGCGGTGATCGGGTCTGTCATCCGTCCCGTTCCCGGCACACAGCCAGATCCCGCCGACGCCCCCATTATCGCTCCGGGGATGCTGACATCCCACTACGCTCCCGGTCTGCCGGTCCGGCTCGACGCCCGTTCGGTAGAGCCGGACGAGGCGCTTCTCGCTTTCGGCGAGCCGCTTCCTGGCGCGAAGGTGATGTGGAACCTTAGCGAAAGCGGGCGTCTGGACGAGGCTGCGTCTCGTCTGTTCGCCGGATTGCGCTATCTCGACCGCGAAGGAACCCGCATGGGCTGCCAGCGTATCGCCGTTCAGCCGGTTCCCGGCGAAGGGCTTGGACTTGCCATTCGTGACCGGCTCGGCAGGGCAGCCGCTCCGCGTCCTGCCTTACAGGAGCGTGACGTCGCATGAGCGACACTTTCGACCCCAAGGAACTGAAGGTTCTCTCCGATATTCTGGCGCTTGTGCTTGAAGATCAGCCCGGCCAGTCGGAGACCGCGCTGGCCGCCATTCGTGCGCGGGCGCTGCGCAACAAGGTCACCGGCGGTGCCCTGAAAAACCTGTTCACGTCCATCGCGCCCAATCCGCCGAAACGGGCTGCCACCACCGGCACCCGTGCCCGGACGAGCAAAACTCCTTCCGCCGATATCCAGATCGAACGCCAGCGGGTCCGTGATCTCTCGGAAAACCTGAACCGTCTGGACATGGAACTGCGCAGCGTGCGGGCGTCCAATGCCTCCCTGAAGGCCGAGCTGTTCCTCACCCAGCAGGCCCGGGCGGAGACACAGAGCCGGCTCGTCGCCGCGCAGTCCTCATCCCATCCGCGTTTCGGTCTGATCGGGATCGCTTTCATCGTCGGCTGCATTGCCGGGGTCGCGGGAACCGAACTGTTCCACTCGCTCATGCCCACGCCACATCACGTGCCGAACGCTGTTTACCTCCACTAATTCCAAAGCTTATCCGGACAAACGCCTATGACCAGTCTTCCTCCCGCGCTGCTCGACGCCCTGAAAAAGGCCCTCGGTCCCGGTGGCCTGCTGACGGACGCCAGTGATATGGCTTCTTACCTGACAGACTGGCGTTCCCTGTTTCACGGCAAGGCTTTTGCAGTGGCGCGTCCGGGCAGCACGGAAGCATGTGCCGAGGCTGTCCGTCTCTGCGCTGAACACAAGGTGCCGGTGGTTCCGCAAGGCGGCAACACCAGTATGGTCGGCGGCGCAACACCTGATGAAACCGGCCACGCGCTTGTTATCGTCACCAGCCGCATGAACAAGGTGCGTGAGATCGACCCGATCGACAACACGATGGTGGTGGAAGCGGGTGTGACGTTGAAGGCGGCGCAGGATGCCGCGACCCGGGCGGGCCTGATGCTGCCGCTGTCCATTTCCTCCGAGGGATCGGCGGAGATTGGCGGTGTGCTGGCAACTAATGCGGGTGGTAACAACACGGTGCGTTACGGCAACGCCCGCGAACTGGTGCTGGGTCTGGAAGCTGTGCTGCCCAACGGACAGGTTCTGAACCTGATGCGCCGCCTCCGTAAGGACAACACGGGCTATGCGCTGCGCCAGCTTTTCGTTGGGTCGGAGGGCACGCTTGGTCTGATCACCACGGCCATTCTTCAGTTACAGCCGAAGCCGAAATCCATTGAGGCCGCTCTGTGTGCTGTTGAAGATGCGAAAGGTGCGCTGGCGCTGTTCTCGGCCTTCCGCAATGTCGAGCCGAGCGCCATTCAGGCCTTCGAGTTCATGTCCGGGCTGAGCATGAACCTCGTCAATACGCTGATCCCGGATGCGTCGCTGCCACTCTCCGAACCTGCTCCGGCTTATGTTCTGGTGGAGCTGGCCAGCCCGCGCGGCGGCAATTCCCTGCGTGAACTGATGGAAGAAGTGCTCGGCAAGGCGTTCGAGGATGGACTGCTGAGCGATGCTGTTCTTGCTGAAAGCGAGGCCCAGCGTCTGGCGTTCTGGAAGCTGCGTGAGGAACATGCCGAGGCGCAGAAGCGGGCGGGCGCGTCCGTGAAAAACGACGTATCCGTGCCGCTTTCCGCCATCCCGAGCTTCATCGAACGGGCCACTGCGGCTTGTGAAAAGCTGATACCCGGTATCCGCGTCGTCCCGTTCGGGCATATTGGCGACGGCAACATCCACTTCAATCTCGTGCAGCCGGACGGTATGGACGGGCAGGCGTTCCTCGCCCGTGACCATGAGATGATGGACACGGTGGCGAACATTGTGCGCGAACTGGGTGGCTCCTTCTCCGCCGAGCATGGTGTCGGGCAACTCAAGAGCTACATGATGCCAGGCTGGCGCGGTGGCGCGGAGCTGGACATGATGCGGCGCATCAAGGGCGCGGTAGACCCGGAAGGCATCATGAACCCGGGGAAGATTTTCCCGGCAGTTTGATAAGCATCTGAGAACTTTCCTGCGTTTGACAGAGAGTTGTCGCCTCGTGGGTGCTGGTTGGAAGAACAAGCAGCACCCACGAGATGCCTCCAGATAAGCGGGGCTGGCACAGTGATGCAGAGAAACGACTGTCGTGCTTTTCTGCCTCTCTCCGTCGGTCACTGCGGGAAAGAACGCGTTCAGCCTGCGGGATCGGAGGCGTCATGGACAGGGCGCACCGCTATGGGCCGCTGGGCAATGTTTAGAGGCTGTTTCAAAGCTTTCTGCTGAGCGCGACCGGTGTAGGTTTTTGAGCCCTGAAGTGAAACAGCCACGCGGACCGTGAGCATCGGAGTGTGGAAAACTCTCGTCAGATCGCCAGCAGGGCGCTTTTGAAACAGCCTCTTAGAAGCTCTGATCAGTGGGCAGAAGAACCTTTGACCTGCCTTCTCTCTGGGCATCCGGGACCACCCATCCGCCTTCCCGCCTGCCTTGTCAGATGATAAACAGTGGGGGTGAACATGATTGATGCCCCCGACTCCTCCCCAGCCGCCGCCGATGGCGCTCTTCTCGGCGTTTCCCTGCGTCAGCCTCCTGCCAATGTGGACGCTGAGCAGGCGCTTCTTGGCGCGCTGCTGACCAATAACCGGGCTTATGACCGCGTCTCGGACTTCCTGACGGGAGCGCATTTCGCCAACCGGGTGAACGGCGCGATCTATGACGCGATTGCCAAGCGCGTCGAGGCGGGAATGCTGGCCGATCCGGTGACGCTGCGCGCCACGCTGGAGAACTCGGGAATTCTGGACGAGGTGGGTGGTCTTCCCTACCTCGCCAAACTGCTGACGGCGACGGTTGGCATCATCAATGCAGGCGACTACGGGCGTGCGATCAATGATGCGTGGATTCGTCGGCAACTGATCGATATTGGCGAGACGATCGTCAACAGCGCCTTCGGCAGCACCGATCTGGACGGACTGGACCAGATTGCGGCGGGTGAGGAGCAGCTTTTCAGGCTGGCCACCGACAAGGGGCAGGATGGCGGGTTCACCGGCTTCGACCGGGCGCTGATCTCCGCCATCGAGACGGCGGAAAAAGCTTTCCGCAATGAAGGCGATGTTTCGGGTCTGACCTCCGGTCTGCGTGATTTCGACAAGAAAACCGGTGGACTGCATCCGTCCGATCTGCTGATTCTTGCGGGACGCCCAGCCATGGGCAAGACGGCTCTGGCCACCAAGATCGCCTTCTCCGCCGCCCGTGCCCTAATGAATGCAGCGCGCGAGCAGGGCGAAGGCGTGCAGCCGGAAGGGGCGGTGGCGATCTTCTCGCTCGAAATGTCGTCCGAGCAGCTTGCTACACGTATTCTGTCCGAGCAGGCCGAAGTATCCGGCGAACGTATTCGACGGGGTGATATCGGCCAGAAGGAATTCGACCGTTTCGTACGTGTCAGCCGTGAACTGACGCAGCTTCCGCTAGTGATTGACGACACGCCGGCGATTTCGCTTTCCGCCATGCGGACTCGCTGCCGCCGTCTGAAACGAACCAAAGGGCTGAAGCTGGTGGTGGTGGATTATCTCCAGCTCATGCGGCCTGCCGTCGGCACGCGACCAGACAATCGCGTGCTGGAAATCTCGATGATCACGCAGGGCCTGAAGGCGATTGCCAAGGAACTGGAAGTGCCTGTCATTGCGCTGTCCCAGCTTTCCCGTCAGGTGGAAAGCCGTGAAGACAAGCGTCCGATGCTGTCCGATCTGCGTGAATCGGGTTCGATCGAGCAGGACGCCGACGCCGTGATGTTCGTCTATCGTGACGAATACTATCTCCAGCAGCGTGAGCCGAAAGAAACGGCCTATGATTCGTCGGATAAATATCAGGCTGCGCTGGAAGACTGGGGTCGCAAGATGGAGCTGGTCCACAACAAGGCGGAGCTGATTCTTGAGAAGCAGCGGCATGGGCCGACAGGCACTGTGCAGCTTTACTTCGAAGGCCAGTACACGCGCTTTGCGGATCTGGAAACGGCGCATGAGGATTACGGACGGTAAGGAACTGCTGTAAGAATCTCTGCTGAGCGATAGCGTCCCTGACGGGGAGCGACGGGCGGGCTCTGTTGTCGTTACGGATTAGCAGACGCCCAGCGCGTCTGCCCGGATCCGGGAGAGACCACAGGACCACTCCCGTGAGCTGTTGATTAACGAGGGGGGCCAAAGGTCCTGCTTCGGGTCGGTTTCCGGGGAAGCCCTGAGAAAGACCTAACCCTTAACTACAAAGCCACTCGCATGCGTATCTGAGCACCAAAGCCGAACAATCATGCAAGTCATGGGTATCCCTGCGACATTTGAGAGTTCTTACAGCAGAGAGTAAGTGTTTAACGATCCTTCTCACGCTGCAATGACAGCATAGCAACAGCCCGACAGGCAATGTTCAGCCTTCTCTCCAAACAGTTCTTTTATCCGATTGATCTGCTACGAAACATCCAGTATTAAACAATAATTAAAGAATTTTTACTGGTGATTTATGCCTGCCTTCATAGCTATTTTGGTTTCTATTTATGTAATTTATAACTATTTGAATGAGATTATCGAATTAAGCCTTATCGTTTTTATAGGTTTCGTTGCCTATAAAATGTTAACGGGGTCGTCAGCAAAACAATCAGCGCCTCCACCTCGCCAGCCCTCACCTTCTTACACTTCCTATACGCCGCGTCCGGCCCCTGAGTCGGCGGAAGAACCACTCCCTGATCTCAGGGATGACGAACCTCCCGAAGATGCGGCTGTCTCAACGGTTGCCGATGCCTTTGAGGATGAACGGCCCTGCGCGAAGGGTCTGGAAGGGGAGACACGGGTCAATCGCATCCTGAAAAACATTGGACGACCGTATCTCTCCAATGTTTATCTGGAGGATGATAAAGGTCTCACCCAGATCGATCATCTGGTGAAAATGAACTGGGGAATTGTTGTCATTGAGACAAAGACCTATGGCGGTTTCATTTCAGGAACGAAGAACCCGTCACAATGGAAGCAAAGTTTCAAAAAATTTGGAAGCGGGAAATATTACCTGTTCCAGAATCCCATCCGGCAGAATTATCGACATGTCTGCGCTGTCCAGCATATTTCCGGACTAGGCGGGAATATCTTTCCCCGCGTAGTGCTGGCGGGGGATGCCCGGACAAGTTTCTTCATCCATAAACAGATCATTCGCCTTCGCAGGCTGCAATCCGAACTGTCGCAGCGTCCAAACGACGCATCCTACATCCCGTATGAAGATCTCGATGCTGCGTGGAACAGGCTGAAACAACAGGCGAAAACCAATAAAGGACGCGAGCAGGAGCATCTTGCCTCTCTTCAGGCTCGCTCTGTCTGAACATCGAGATAGACTCGCTGTTTTTTAATTGAGAGGCATTTCCCGTATTGCCGGAGCACCGCCTGTCGGGGTCAGCTTCCGCACCGTTTCCACATCCACCGGGGGAGCGTCATTGCCCCATGCGCTGCGAATGAAACTCAGCACATCGGCCATCTGCTGAGGGGACAGGCTACGTACGAAAGACGGCATCACGAATGACGAAGGGGCTGTGCGGGTGGCGGGCAGCACAGCTCCTTTGAACAGGATGGCGACGAGAGAGTCCGGCCGGTCGTCCATCACCACCGGATTGCCGGCGAGGGGGGGGAAAACGGTGGGATAGCCGCGCCCATCATCGCGATGGCAGGCGGCACAGTGATCGACATAGACCCTTGCGCCCCGAGCGGTGACATCGCCTTGGCGGAGGGCTGTTTCCGTGGCGGGGTCGTAGCGCCATGCGGGGTCGGGCATGCGGGTGGGCTGCAACGACCGGAGGTAACGTGCGATGGCATGCAGGTCGTTGTCGGTCAGGTATTGCGTGCCGTGCTCGACGGCGTCCGCCATGCCACCGAAGGCCGATCCCAGCGGCGCCCCGGCTTCGCGCAGGAAAGCAACGATATCATCTTCCGACCATCGCCCCAGACCGGTACGATTTTCCTGACGCAGGGAGGGCGGGTGCCAGCCGTCCACCGCACCTCCGCCCGATAGATAGAGAGGTCCGTCAGCGGCCGTGAGAGCCTTTTCCTGCAATGTCAGGGCGCGGGGCGTATGGCATGCGCCGCAGTGACCGGGCCCTTCCACAAGGTAGGCCCCGCGAGCGATGGTGGTATCGGGGAAAGTTCGCCGAGTGGTTTTGAGGGCGACCTGTGGTGCGGGCGCGAACATCCCACGCCAGAAGATCAATGGCCAGCGCATCGATAATGGCCAGATGATCGTGCTGGCGGGTGGCGTTGTGGCCAATGGCTTCACGCCATAGCGGAAATAGACGAACAGGGCGTGGACGTCCGCGTCCGTCAGCCGGGCGTAGGAAGGAAACGGCATGGCCGGATACATCGACGCGCCGTCGTGGCGGACACCTTCCCGAATCGCGCGGGCAAACTGCTCTTCCGAGTCATGGCCGATGCCGTGGTCCGGGTCGGGTGTGATGTTGGGGCTGTAGATGCGGCCCATCGGCAGATCGAACGGCACACCGCCTGAATAGGGAGGCTGCCCCCTGACGGAGTGGCAGGCGGCGCAATCGGCGGCGCGGGCCATGTATTCGCCCTGCCGGATCAGGTCCGGGTCAGAATTGGCGGGGCGGCCGGTGGGGTCGGCTGCGAAGGCGGCCGCGATGGCAGACAGGCCAGCGCAACAGAGAGCCGTGGGCACAGCGGTGAGCATGATGACAGGCAGGATGCGGCTGCAGAGGGCGAACCGAACCCTGCTCATACCGGCACCAGCGGACCAGGGGCCTTGAGATAGGTCGTGCGGATATGATGCGCGGACCAGTAGGCAAGGGCTGCGACCATGCCGGTCGGGTTGTATCCCATGCCCTGCGGAAAGGCGTTGGAGCCGATGACGAACACGTTCGGCACGTCCCAGCTCTGGAGGTAGCGGTTGATCGCGCTGGTGTTGGGGTCGTCCCCCATGACGGCGCCGCCGCCGAGATGGGTGGTCTGATAGAGCCGCGTATCGAATGTCTGGCCCGGTTCCAGCATGCCGAGCTGATATTTCGTGGCGCCCAGTTCCTTCATGATCGGCTCGATTTTGCTGACCACGTAGCGGTTCATGCGGATATCGTTGTCATGCCAGTTGAAAGTCATGCGCAGCAGGGGCTGGCCGTAGGTATTCTTCCATGTCGGGTCGAGGTCGAGAAAGACGTCACGATAGGCCATGTTGCTGCCGTGAGCGTCGATGGCCAGCGCGTGCCTGTAGGTCTCGACGAGCGCCTTTTTGTATCCGGCACCCCAGCGAGGTGCGTCCTTGCCGCCACCGATGGTAGAGGCGGCAATGGGTTTGACGCCCGCCTGATTGACCCAGACGGGAGAGCCGCCGACGAAGCCGTGCGGGCCGTGATCGAAATTCAGACTGTTGAAATCATCAATGGCGACCCCGCCGCCGCCTGTGCCGATAAACTGATTGGTGAAGTGGTTTTCCGGCAGCCACGCACGGGAGGTGGTGATGGTCTGATAGACGAAATTGCGCCCGACAACGCCTTCGTTCTTCTTTGCATCATAAGGCTTGCCGATACCGGAGAGCAGCATGAGGTGGACGTTGTGGAACTGGAAGGCTCCCAGCACGATGAGGTCGGCCGTAATCGCCACTTCTTTGTTTGAATCGAGATCGAAATAGGTCACGCCGGTCGCGCGCGTCTTCGTGCTGTCGAGATCGACCCGCATGACGTGAGCGCGCGTGATCAGCGTGAAGTTCGGATCCTTCCGCAGAACCGGCAGGATATTCACGTTCGGCGAGGCCTTGGAATACATGTAGCAATCGTAACCACTGCAATAGCCGCAGAAATTGCACGGTCCCATCTGCGCGCCGTAGGGGTTTGTGTACTGGCGGGAGGCGTTCGCGGCAGGCAGGGAATAGGGATGGTAGCCTGCATCGGTAGCGGCTTTGCGGAAAAGGCTGGCCGTATAGACATCCTTCAACGCGGGTAGCGGGAAATGGTCGGATCGCGAGGGCGAGAACATGTTGCCGTTGCCGACGATTTTACCGTTGACCCTGTAGGCTTCTCCGGATGTGCCGAAGACTTTCTCGGCTTTGTCGAAGAACGGTTCGAGATCCTCGTAGGTCACGCCGTAATCCTGAAGGTTCATGCCTTCGGGAATGAATTTGCTGCCGTAACGGGCAATGACGTTGCTGCGCAGGGCAAGATCGTCGGGGGCTGCACGAAAATGCACGCCCGACCAGTGCAGGCCCGCGCCACCTACACCTTCGCCCGGCAGAAAGGCTGCGAGCTGACGATAAGGAAGCGCGGTCTGGTCGATTTTATTGCGGATGGTGACGGTCGTGCGGGACAGATCCTGAAACAGACGATGGCGGACCGCGCCGCGCAGTTCGTCGATGGACTCCGGATAGGCCCCTTCCACGGCGGTGGCGCGGTCGGGACCGCGCTCCAGCATGACGACCTTCAGGCCAGCCTCTGTCAGTTCCTTAGCGAGAATCGATCCGGCCCAGCCTGCGCCGACCACGACGGCGTCAGCGTTTATCGTGTTCATGGCGTGGCAGGCTCCGTCTGGTCAGGCAGGGGACAAAGGCGATGCGGCACGGGTCAGACTGTCTCGCCGCTGATCGACACACTGCCGAGTGGATAGGCGGGGCCGTAATGGTCCACCCAGTCCATGAAATCCGCGCGCGCACCGGGAAAGCCGAGCATCACCCAGCCACCGAGATGGCGGTTTCCACCGTGGATGGGAT
This sequence comes from Acetobacter conturbans, assembly GCF_011516755.1. Taxonomy (GTDB): domain Bacteria; phylum Pseudomonadota; class Alphaproteobacteria; order Acetobacterales; family Acetobacteraceae; genus Acetobacter; species Acetobacter conturbans. The sequence goes on from NZ_WOSY01000017.1 coordinate 16,992, forward strand.
CGGAAAACGCGCCTTCCATCGTGTTGGTTCGCACCTGTTCGAAAAAAGTGCCCGAAGGGATCGTGCCGCCCAGCAGGATCGGCTGCTTCTCGAACGCTGTCAGGACCGCAATCTGACTTGCGTGATCGAGATCCGCGAAGGCATGGCCGTAATGGTCGCGGCAATAGCGGTCAGCGCCCGCGATTCCCAGCCGGTAGATTTCGCGGGGTGCATAGGGGAGCTGGTAGCCTAGATTGGCGGGACCCTGCTCGAAAGGACCGCTCATGAACCACAGGCCGCCCCGCCCATAAGGTGTGTCCATCTGCTGGTCGATGAAGGTGACGATGCCGAGTGTTCTGGCGCCGGGGCCTGTCTCGTCTTCCGGAAAGAGCTGTTCGCAGGCCGCATCCAGAAAGCGCCATTCTTCTGCGGTGAAATAACGTGGAGCGGCGGGGGTTGCTGGCTCGGCAGCCAGAGCGCGGTGCCAGTCGGCGAATGCGGCGGTGGTCCAGAACGCGGTCGTTCCGGCAAGCGCCATGAGGAAACGTCGCCTGTCGGGACTGGCCGGGGCGGATGGTTTCATCCCGCGCTTTTTCCCTTCGGGCGTCTTATCCTCGGGAACTTGCCCCCTGCGCGCTTCCCTCCCGGGCGTTTTTTCTTTGTCGTCTGGAAGGCTCATGGGAAGGGATCATGTCATGTTTCCAACATACGGCGCAAACCACCGGTTCGTCAGAGTCCTGTTCGGGTGGGCAGCTTCGTCGGGACCGGTTCAGAGGCGTTTGTCTGGACCGGTTCGAGCGCCCCGCCCCTAACAGACGATGACTATTGCGCAGCCCTGACCGGCCGGGGCGGCCCGAGGATCGACCGCACCAGACCGATCTGTTCCGGCGGGCAGCACACATAGGAGCCGGGAGCATCGTCCAGCGGCCAGACGACAAGCCCCATGTCAGCATAGATCGGCAGGAACGTCTCGCCGACGCGCCAGAACACGGGCCAGCCGCCTTCCTGCAAGGCCAGATCGCGCAGACGCCAGATCACTGATGCGCTGTCGCCATCATCACCTGCCGGGTCGCCCAGCCCGACGATGAAGGTGCCCCGACGGCGGATCGGCAGACCGGCGGTTCCGGCTTCACCAGTGAGCAGCCCATGTACCACGCCGCCGGGCAGGCCGGGCAGCGCGTGATCGAGGCCGTAATACCATTCCGCATTCTTCTCGTTCCACGGTCGGACCACCACCCGTCCCGGCCGGGCCAGCCGTGCGATCACCAGCAGGGAAAGCATGCCCGCCACGGTCACGATCCAGCGGGCATGACTCCCTTCCGGCACGAAGAGTTGCCACCAGCTGTCCGTGGCCTCCCGGTGCGTGCCGATGAGCAGCGCGCACCCGATGAGCATGATGAGCGACATGATGGTGGAAAAGGACAGCGGCTCACTGAGGAGGCGCGCGTGACGGTAGTAGCAGCGCCGGAACGGGGCGATGAGGAAGGCCGAAAAGGCCAGCACGGCGGGAACCGGCAGGGCGTTGCCGCGCAGGAAGGTCACAGCCGCCGCCACGACCAGCAGGCCGAGCGTCGTGCCCCATGCCAGCGTGACGCGCTGCGAGAGGCCAATGGCCAGAGCGATCAGCGAGGCTCCGGCGAGAGTCAGGGCATAGCCGCTGACCTGCCGCGAGATGAACATGATGACCTTGGAGCCCGCATGCAGATGCACCGGGTTGAGCAGGGGCAGGACCATCAGCAATACGCCGCACAGGGCGACCGCACCGGTCGCGACGGCCACGGAGAAATCGGCCTCGCTCTCCCGCACGACCTGACTGGGCCGACGTTCTTTTGCCGATCCCTCTCCGGTGCAGGCATTCTTGCGGGCCAGCGCCGCGTCGCCGCGCAGGAACAGTTCATGGGCGGCGAACATGCCACCGGCGATGAACAGCGGGATGATGTAATAGAACAGACGGAAGACGAGGATGACACCAATGATCTGTGGCTTGGGCATGTACGGCCCGAGGGCGAGCAGCATGGCGCTGTCGAACACGCCGAGGCCACCCGGCACGCTGGCGATCAGTCCGGCCGTATAGGATGCGATGTAGATGGCGAGGAACGATCCGTAATCGATCATTCCCGACGGCAGCAGCACCCATGCGATGGCCGCTGTCGCTGCCATATCCGCAGCCGCGACGACGGTCTGCGCGATGGCCATGGGCACTGAAGGCAGCTCTATCGTCTTGCCGCGGAAAGTCACTTCCCGCCATTTCAGGCCCGCCAGAATATAGGCGAGAACGCCAAGCCAGAGCGCCACACCCACGCCCGCGATGACCGGGGCCGGAACGCGACCGCCCAGCCCCGGCACGGCTCCCGGTTCGAGCAGCAGCACGCTGCCGATCAGCACCGATGCGCCGAGCAGGTAGGTGGCCGAGCAGAAGGCGATGATGTGGGCGATGGCGAAGGGCGGCAGTCCCCAGTTGCGGTAGAGCCGGAACCGCACGGCCGCGCCAGACACGGCGGAGAAGCCGAGATTGTGGGACAGGACGTAGGAACAGAAAGCCGCAAAGGCGGTCTTGAGGAAGGACAGGTTTTTGTGCCCGACCTGAATCACGGCCAGCCGGTCGTAGAAGGACAGGATGAAGTAGGACAGCAGGGTGCAGCCCGCGCCCGCCAGAAGGGCTGTGTGGGGAATCCCGTCCAGAGCGTGGCGGATATCGGCCATGCTGAGCGACTGGACTTCGCGCCGGACCACGAGAATGGCGGCGATCATCAGCAGCAGTCCGATGACATGCGGCAGATGCTTCAGCCAGCGTTTCCAGCCTTTGCCCTGCGTGCCCTGCAAGGCGCGGACGGCCTGCGCTGCGGCCTCCACACGGGAGACCATGGCGTCTTCAGCCTCCGGAGAAAGCGGAGGCGGCTTTTCTCCCGGTATACGCGTCATTGGCATGGGCGCGCCCTCAGGCTTCCGCGCTCCGCACCAGTGCCGCTTCGATCAGCGCGATCGTGCCCCGCACGCCGTAAAGCGCGATGAACCCGCCGAAACGCGGCCCTTCGCTCTGACCAAGCAGCACTTCGTACAGGCAGGTGAACCAGCTTCGCAGCGGCTCGAATTCATGTTTCTTACCAACCTCGAAGACGAGATTCTGAAGCGATTCCGCCGAGACGTCCTCCCCTTCATAGAGCTTGAGCGACTCTGCCAGATCGACCAGCGCCGCATGTTCCTTTTCGTCCGGCAGCCGGTAGCTTTTCGCCGGACGCACGAAGTCCGCGTAAAACACGATGGCGCGCTCCACCAGCGTAGCCAGCATCGGATGCGTCTCGGGCGACACGTCCGGATCGTAGCGGCGAATGAAGCCCCACATCACTTCCGGCGTCTCGGCATTGGCGACGCTGGCGAGATTCAGCAGCATCCCGAAGGACAATGGGCTGCCTGCGTGCTCGGGAATATGGCCTGCGTGAAGGAACCATGCAGGATTGGCACAGAGGGCGAGACGATCCGCATCGAGCGTTTCGTCTGCCGCGCCGGTGGCCACGCGGGCCTGAAGCACCGCGGCTTTTTCGACATGGGAGAGATATTCGTCCGCCGCCTTGGGGATCACGTCGAAGAACAGCCGTTTCGCGCGCTGGGGCTGGTTGAACATATACTGCCCGAGGCTTTCGGGCGGGGCGTAACGCAGCCATTCCTCGACGGAGAGCCCGTTGCCTTTGGACTTGGAAATCTTCTGGCCATGCTCATCCAGGAACAGTTCGTAGGTCAGGCCCGCTGGCGGCGTGGAGCCGAGAATGCGGCAGATCCTGCTGGAGAGGCGAACGCTGTCGATCAGGTCCTTGCCGGACATTTCATAATCGACGCCGAGGGCATACCAGCGCATGGCCCAGTCGGCCTTCCACTGCATCTTGGCGCCGCCGCCGGTCACGGGCGTTTCGAAATGCTCGCCGTTTTCATCGGTCCAGAAGACGGTGCCTGCTACCGCATCGACCTTGTCGATATGAACCTGCATGACGTTGCCGGTCTTTGGGTGGATGGGCAGGACGGGGGAGTAGGTCGCGCGGCGTTCCTCGCCCAGCGTTGGCAAGATGACGGCGCAGATTTCGTCATGCACTTCGAGCACGCGCTTCAGGGCGGCGTCGAAACGGCCGCCGGTGTAATACTCCGTGGAAGAGGCGAATTCGTATTCGAAGCCAAATCCGTCGAGGAAGGACCGCAGGCGCGCATTGTTGTGGGCTGCGAAGGAATCATGCGTGCCGAAGGGATCGGGTACGCGGGTCAGCGGCTTGCCGATGAATTCCATCAGCATCTCGCGCTTCGGCACGTTGTCCGGCACTTTCCGCAACGCGTCCATATCATCGGAGAACGCGAGCAGGCGGGTGGGGCGACCCGTCAGGGCCATATAGGCCTGACGCACCCAACTGGTGCGGGCGACCTCGCCGAACGTGCCGATGTGCGGGAGGCCGGACGGACCGTATCCCGTTTCCAGCAAAGCCGGACCATCGCCGCCTTTTGCAGCGACGTGATCGGCGAGTTTCTGCGCTTCCTGAAAGGGCCACGCTTTGGGCGCTGCCCCGGTCGGCAGGAGGGAATGGCCGGCAGGATTTACGGTTCGGTCTGACATGAGGCCGGAAGCTAGGAACAGAGCAGCGTCTGGTCAATTCAAATCACGCGCCCGCGACGATACCACGAGGCTGTCACATTGCCTCACGCTGCGTTATGTAAAATGAATACTCCGTATTTTTTCAGTCAAAGACCGCTATTTCATGTTCCAGACCGGCCCAGCCCGCTCCCTTCTGCTCTCTTTCGGCCTCTCCGCCGTCCTGTGCGCCTCAAGCATCCTTTCGCCCGCCCGCGCGGAACCGGAAGCGGCCCCGGTGCCGAAGGTCGTCATGGATGCACATGGCATTCCGGACAGTTTCGCCGATCTGGCGGACCGCCTTCTTCCGGCGGTGGTCAATGTCTCGACCACCCAGACGCTGAAGGGCGATTCGGACGAAGATGATGAGGAGGGCGAGGAAGGCCCCCAGATTCCCGAATTCCCGCGCGGCTCGCCGTTCGAGAAATTTTTCCACGATTTCATGAACCGCCAGAACGCCCCCAACGCGCCGCCCCGCAAGATGCAGGCGCTCGGCTCCGGCTTCATCATCGACCCGACGGGTTACGTGGTGACCAACAACCACGTTATCCGCAAGGCAGACCGCATCACCGTTACATTGCAGGACAACACAGTCCTCACCGCCAAGGTGATCGGCCATGACGACCGCACCGATCTTGCCCTGCTGAAGGTCACTTCGGCGCATCCCCTCCCCTTCGTGTCTTTCGGAGACAGCGACACGGCCCGTGTCGGCAACTGGGTGCTGGCGATCGGCAATCCGTTCGGCCTGTCCGGCACGGTGACGGCAGGTATCGTCTCCTCACGCGGGCGCAATATCGAGCAGGGGCCGTATGATGACTTCATCCAGACCGATGCGCCCATAAACAAGGGCAACTCAGGCGGTCCGCTGTTCGACATGCATGGAGCAGTCATCGGGGTGAACACAGCGATCTATTCTCCTTCGGGCGGATCGGTGGGAATCGGCTTTTCCATTCCGGCCAACGAGGCGCGGGGCATCATCGAGCAGCTTCGCAAGACCGGGCATGTGTCGCGCGGATGGATTGGCGTGCGCATTCAGGACGTTTCGCAGGAAATCGCTGACGGGCTCGGGCTGAAACAGGCCAAAGGCGCCCTGATCGCGGGTGTGGACGACAAGGGGCCTGCCGCAGCGGCGAAGCTTGCGACGGGCGACGTGATACAGGGGCTGAACGGCAAGCCCATCGAGGGGCGCTCATTGCCCCGCCTCATCGCCGATCTGCCTGTCGGGTCACAGGCGACGCTATCCGTCTGGCGTCATGGAAAGACGATGGATCTGCCCATCACCATCGGTGCGCTGCCGGAGCCGAAGGAAGCGGCGGCATCCGATCAGGGGCAGAAGAAAGAAACCAAACCCTCCGACAAGTCCGTGGATCTTGGAGGATTCGGCTTCAGGGCAGGCACCATTACGGATGAACTGCGACGCAAATTCCGCCTGTCCGACGACCAGAAAGGCGTCGTCATCACCGATGTCACCGATGGTGGTCCGGCGGCGGAACGCGGGCTGAAGCCTGGCGATGTCATCACCGAGATCCAGCAGGTGCCGGTCAGCACGGCCGCCGATTTGCGCAAGGGCATTGACGCCGCGAAAAAAGCCCAGAAACACTCGGTTCTGCTGCTGGTTCGCGACATGGACGGCCTGCGCTGGGTTCCATTCCCTCTGGACGCCACCCACTGAGATGTGGTCTGGCGAAAAGACGAGGAGTCAGGTGATGTTTTTCTCTCGACAATCGCCGGGCCTGAGCCGGGCGGCGCATCCTGCGGGCCTTCCGGCCCCGGACGGGATGGGCAAGAAGCAGGTGGAGCTCTGAATGGCTGAAGTACGTCTGACCATGCGGATCGACGTGGACGGCCACCCGGCGCTGGGACACGGCAAGATCCGCCTTCTCGAACATGTGGGCGAGACCGGTTCCATTTCCGCGGCCGGGCGGGCGATGGGCATGTCCTATCGGCGTGCGTGGTTGCTGATCGACTCGCTGAACAACCAGTTTCGCAATCCGGTCGTGGCGACGAAGCCCGGCGGTGGTGGCGGTGCGCAGCTCACCGAGATGGGCCGCACGGTCATCCGGTGTTACCGCGACGCCGAGCGTGACGCTGGGATTGGCGCGAAAACGCCTCTGGCGGAGCTGGGCACTCTTGTGAAGCGCCCTCAAAAAGCCCCATCGCAGTGACAGACAGTGACAATACGCCCACCACACTGAACAGAGCCGGGAGAATAAAAAGCGTGTCTTCATCAGTCTTCCGTCGCGACCTTCTTCGCGCGGGAAGTGGCGCCGCACTGGCTGCCCTCACGGCCGATCTGTTCAGCACGTCGGCCCATGCGGCGGACGCTCCCGCAGTGACGGCTCCCACACCGTTCGATAACAGTACGGTTCCGCAGATCGCCCGCCGTCTGGCCTCCCGTGCCTACAGCGCCCCGGACCAGTCGCTGCCTAAGGCCATCTCGAGTCTGAATTTCGACCAGTTCCGGTCCATTGAATACCGCGCCGATCAGGCTCTGTGGCATAGCCAGAACCTTGCGTTCGACGTGGAGTTCTTCCCGCGCGGCTTCCTGTATCCGCAGCGTATCGAAATGTATGAAGTGGTGGACGGTAAGTCCGCTCCTGTTCCCTACAATCCCGACATGTTCAGCTATGGCGACCCCATGCTGCGGGTGACGGACGATCTCGGCTTCGCCGGGCTGCGTCTGCGCTATGCCATCAACACGCCGGGCGTGATGGAAGAATGCGCCGTGTTCCTTGGCGCTTCCTATTTCCGCGCCGTCGCCAAAGGGCAGAATTACGGCCTGTCGGCACGCGGTTTCGCCGACGGGACCGGTGATCCGAAGGGCGAGGAATTCGCCATCTTCCGCTCTTTCTGGCTGGAAAAACCTCAGCCGGGAGTCGATTCGGTGGTGATTCACGCGCTGCTGGACAGCCCCTCCGTCACAGGCGCGTTCCGCTTCACCATCCGTCCCGGCGAGACGACCATCTTTGACGTGCAGTCGAGTTTCTTCCCGCGCGTGAAGATGGATCAGGCTGGAATCGCCGCGCTCACCGGCATGTTCTATTTCGACGCCAACGACCGCAATCATGTGGATGACTGGCGTCCTGCTGCGCATGACAGTGAGGCGCTCCAGATCTGGACCGGGTCCGATCAGGAGCTTTACCGCCCGTTGCGCAATCCGCTCGACCTCCAGTTCTCGGCTTTCAGCGACATCTCTCCGCGTGGATTCGGCCTGATGCAGCGTCGGCGCGCCTTCCATGATTTCGAGGATCTCGCCCTCAATTATGAGAAGCGCCCGTCCCTGTGGATTGAACCGATCGGCGACTGGGGCGGTGGCTCCGTCGATCTGGTGGAGATCCCGACGCCGAACGAGGTCAACGACAACATCGTGTCGTTCTGGCGTCCGAAGGAGCCGCTTCAGGCGGGTCATGAATACAGCTACACCTACCGGATGTACTGGGGATGGGATGTGCCGTTCCCCACGCAACTGGCCCGTGTCAGCGCCACCCGGGTTGGGGCGGTGACGGACCATAAGGAAGGTCGCTTCTTCGCCATCGACTTCACGGGTGGCCCGGTGGCCAACACCAAGCCGGACGCGCGCTTCCATCTTGTTCCGCAGACATCTGCGGGCACGATCAAGAACGTGGTGGTTGAGCCGAATCCCAACACCAACGGCTGGCGCACGACGTTCGAATTCTATCCCGCCGATACGAAGCTGGCGGAAATGAGTGTCGTCCTCGCCAGCGACACCGGACCGGTTTCAGAACAATGGATGTATCGTTGGACACCGTGACGCCCGCGCCCGACCTTTCTACAACCGGGTTTCACGCCCTTCCGCGGGAAGCGCCACTGCGGATGGAGGTGCAGAATCTCCATGCCGCCCCTGATCTTCATGGCCGGGAAGGCCGTTCCCCGACGGAGCCGCCGTTTGTCACATTGCGGCGGCTGGCGGTCATTGGCTCGGCACTCGCGCTGACGGCCTATGGCGCCTATCAGACGCATCTTGTGCTCGACGCCAACGGGTTTTCCGTGCTCGGCGTCATCATGGAGGTGCTTTTCGTCCTGCTGTTCACATGGATCGCACTGGCCTTCACCTCCTCGGTGGCGGGTTTCTGGTCCCTGATGACAAAAGGTGGTCTCGGACTGGGCATTCATGCCGACGGACCGCTTCCTGCGCTGAATACCCGGGTCGCGCTGCTGATGCCGACCTACAACGAAGATCCGCACCGCGTGATGGCGGGCCTGAGGGCCATCCACGAAAGCCTTCTGGAAACCGGCCGCACAGGCGCGTTCGACATTTTCATCTTGTCTGACACCACCAATCCCGATGTGTGGGTGACCGAGGAAGCGGCCTTTCTCGCTCTGCGTCGCGACATTGGTGACCGTCAGGCCGTCTTCTACCGCCGCCGCGCGAAGAACATCGAGCGCAAGGCGGGCAATGTGGGCGAGTGGGTCCGTCGCTTCGGCGCGGCCTATCCGCTGATGGTCACGCTTGATGCGGATTCCGTGATGGACGGCGGCACTCTTGTGCGCATCGCCGCCGCCATGGAGCGCAACCGGGAAGTCGGCCTGATCCAGACGCTGCCGATCATTGCGGGTGGCACCACTCTGTTTGCCCGCATGCAGCAGTTCGCCGGGCGCGTTTATGGTCCGCTGATCGCCCACGGCATTGCGTGGTGGCATGGCGCGGCGAGCAATTACTGGGGCCATAATGCGGTCATCCGCACGGCTGCTTTCGCTGAACAGGCTGGACTGCCGCACCTGCCGGGGCGCAAGCCGTTTGGCGGTCACATTCTCAGCCATGACTTTGTGGAAGCGGCGCTGATGCGGCGTGGTGGCTGGGCCGTTCACATGGTGCCGGCCCTGCTCGGTTCCTATGAGGAAAGCCCGCCCTCCCTGACCGATGTGGCCATTCGCGACCGCCGCTGGTGTCAGGGCAATCTCCAGCATTACAAAGTGGTGCCGACAAAAGGTCTGCACTGGCTGAGCCGGATGCATATGCTGGTGGGTATCGGGGCCTATGTCACCTCGCCGCTGTGGCTGATCTTCCTCCTGGTCGGTATTCTCATCTCGCTACAGGCGCGTTTTGTCCGTCCCGAGTATTTCGGTGACACCAAGACGCTCTATCCGCACTGGCCTCAGGTCGATCCGGTTCGCGCGAAATATGTGTTCATCGCCACGATGGCGATCCTGCTGGCGCCGAAACTGTTTGCCTACATCGCCCTGCTGTTCAACCGGGTGACGCTGAAGGGCTGCGGTGGTGCGATCCGGACGGCGCTCTCGATTCTGGTCGAGACCTTCATCGGTGGCCTCATCGCCCCGATTGCCATGCTGATCCAGACGAGCGGCGTGATCTCCATTCTCAGCGGGCAGGATTCGGGCTGGAATGCCCAGCGCCGCGACGATGGTCGGATTCCGCTGGGCATCATCGTGCGTGGCTACTGGCGCTATACGCTGTTCGGCATCATCCTCGGCACAGCGGCGTGGGCCGTGTCCTTCTCGCTGTTTCTGTGGATGACGCCTGTCCTGCTGGGACTGGTTCTCGCCATTCCCCTGGCGGCCCTCACGGCAAGCCGCGAGACCGGTCAGACCCTACGTCGGCTTGGGCTGCTGCTCGTGCCGGAAGAAACCCAGACACCGGATGTTCTGCTGAAGGCCTCCGCTGCGATCCTGCGTCCGGGCCCGGATCTGCCGGAGGAGGCGATGGCGGCTCTTCGCGCAGATGCGACCCTGCTGGCTGCTCACCGGGCGATGCTGCCTCCGCCACGCAAGGCCGGCGAGCCGATCGACCCGGAGCGGCTTGTCGGACTGCTGAAACTGAAGGAAGCCCGTTCACTGGGAGAGGCTGAAGCGGCGCTTTCACCAAAAGAGAAAGCCGCGGCTCTGGGTGATGCGTCCGGACTCGATCGGCTCATCGCCCTGCCCCGGTAAGCGACCACGCGGCATCACACCCCACAGAGGCACCGATGCCCCTCTTCACAACCCCGTTATCCGAGGAAAAAACTCCCCTCGGATAACGGGGTTTTTTGTGACCTCACGCCCGCGATCCGTCCAGTCAGCCACCTTGATGGGGGATCAGAAAACTCTGTCACTTCAATGATCTGCATCATGTGAGACCATCCATTCAGGTCTTGCATGATCGTCATGCCGCAAGATGCGAATGCAAGTCATTTCTTATATCACCTTGAAAAATAAAGGATTTTTCTTGCGCAATCACAAAATGCCGGTGTAAGAAACCTCCCATATTCCGAATTTGAAAGAAGATGAGGCACCCATGGCCATCAAAGACCCGAAGGTTCTCGAGCACCTGAACATCCAGCTCACCAATGAGCTGACAGCCATCAATCAGTATTTCCTTCATGCACGCACGCTGAACCACTGGGGCGTGACCCTGCTGGGCAAGAAGGAATACGAGGAATCCATCGAGGAAATGCGTCACGCCGACTGGCTGATCGAGCGCATCCTGTATCTTGGCGGCCTGCCGAACGTGCAGCGCTACAACACCATTCTCATCGGCCAGAGCGTCAAGGAAATCCTTGAATGCGACCTGAAGCTGGAAGAGAAGGCGCTGGATGATCTGCGCGACGGCATCGCTTATTGCGAGAGCGTCCGCGACTATGTTTCGCGTGATCTGCTGCTCAAGATCCTCGACAACGAGGAAGAGCATGAAGATTTCATCGATCGTCAGTTCGACCTGATCAAACAGGTCGGGATCGAGCGTTACATCCTGCTGAACTCCGCTCCCGCCAACGAAGGCTGAGCTCCGGACCACAGCACGGAACCGTAAGGGGGGAGACCGGATGGTCTCCCCTTTTTCGTATCGCACCGCTGCTGTCAGGCCGGAACGCCAATACCTCCGGGAACCGGCCAGAGCACCTGCGCCAGCCCCATGTCGTGTCCGCGCCAGCGCGACATGGTCGCCAGAGAAGCGGCGGCGACCGGTCTCACGCTGCGGGTTTCCGCACGGTTTCGTCTGGTCTCCCGGATTGGGTCGGGAATGGCCTGCGATTCGGCCAGACGGTCGACACGTACGCAGGTGCGGCTCAACAGCCAGTAACCTGCCGAGGCGAGACAGGCGGCGAGCTGGACCGTCACAGCCGCAAAAGACGACACGACATGGTGCTGGACAAAAACCCGGTGCAGGGTGGCCCGCATCTGCTTCTCATCCCCTGACTGCGCCAGCGCCGTCGCATCCAGCAGCAGCAGTTCGGTCAGGCTGACGGCGTCGCATCCGCGCGTTCGTACGTCGAGAAGTTGCACGCCCATGCCCGCGCACCGGTCGAGCGCGTGCCGGAAGGAGTCTCCCAGCGCATCGAGGTCTTTGCGGAAAAACAGGCCACCCAGCGTTCCCGTCCCCAGACGGCAGCATGGTCGTCCCGGTCCGGCGAAATACCGGATCATCCATACAGCCGCCCGTTCGTCGCCGGACAGATCAGCAAGAGCATCGGAAATCACGGTCATGGCACCCTTCGGACCGTAAGGCCCGCCCCCTGTGGTGATTGACCTCAATCTAATTAAGAACGATTATTAATTGCAATACAAAACTGCCTGAAAGCCGAAAAAATTTTCAGAGCACGCTTTTATCGCTCATCCTCAGGCGCCATCGGCAGGTTCGGAACACCGTGTCGTCCGGGGCGCATCACCCAGGGCCGGTCGCCCGACCACTGGCGGTCAGACAGGACATGCACACCAGAGGACGTCATCCACACGGCGAACGCGCCCTCCCGCCACACGGCGAATCGATCGACCGTCGGCACCGTACGGCAGGAGGTCCGGGCGGGACTGACCGTCATGAACAGGTCCATCCCGGAGCAGATCGTATCGGGAATCACTGTTTCCCCGTCGCTTCGGTCCTCGACCCGCAGCAGCACCGAACGGCCATTACGGGTAAGAACACAAACACCCGGCGCGCCATCCTCGCCGCAGGCCAGATCTCCGCTCGGCGTTTCCCCGCCATCGCCGGGCGTGTCAGCAATCGGACGGGCGAAAGCCTGCTCAAGAGACCGGCGCTCGAACCAGGCATCCCGCGACTTGCCTGTCATCAGCAGGTTGCCGCCTTCCCGAATCGCCACCACACCGCCGTCGGGAGCGATGACCGCATCCGGCAGGGTGTGACAGAAGGGCGATGCAAAGCCGATCAGCATGGGGAGTATCCCGACCAGTCGCCAGCGACGGCTCCACAGGCACAGCCAGCACAGGCCGAACAGAAACAGCGCCAGCCCCCATCCGGGCGTCATCGGCACGGCGATGCGCGCGGCTGGCCAGCCAGCGACGGTGCGGGCGAGCCAGACGATGGCATGCACCCCCTCGCCCATTGCGAACAGCGCCGGATATTCCAGATGCAACGGCATCAGCAGCATGGCGAGCAATCCCGCCGGCATGACCCAGAGCGCCGTCAGCGGCACGGCGACCAGATTCGCCACCACGAAAAACGGCTGGATCTCACCGAAATGCGCCATGGAGACAGGGAGCGTCGCCAGTCCGGCGAGCAGGCTGGTCAGCGCCAGCATCGTCACATGCACGACGAATCGCCGCCAGATCTGACCTTCCCCGTGCAGTTTCAGCAACGGTCCGCGCAGGATTTCGTATCCGGCGATAAGGGCCATGACGGCCGCGAACGACATCTGGAACGGCACGTCCAGCAGCACGGATGGTCCGGTGAACAGCAACGCGGCAGCAGCCACGGCCAGACCGCGCATGGACGCGGCGTTGCGTCCCGTCACCAGCGCCAGCACCACGAGGCACGCCATCATCAGACTGCGCAGCGCGGGCAGGTGCATTCCCGTCATGGTCACATAGAGCACGCCGCCAACCAGACCACATACGGCGGCGATTTCCTTGCAGGGCCAGCGGAGGGCCATCCACTCCACGCTGGTGAGCCCGTAACGGGCCACCGTCACCACAAGCCCCATGACGATGCCCAGATGCAGCCCGGCGACGGCCAGAAGGTGAGCCAGTCCGGAGGCCGCGAATGCTTCACGGTCGGTAGCGGGGATGGCGCTGGAGATCCCCGCAAGCAGGGTGGATGCCATTGCGCCGTCCACACCGGGCAGTACCGCCCTGATCCGGGACGAGACGGCTTCCCGCAAGCGTTCAAGGGTGGACAGGGAAAGCCTGTTGCCTTCCTCCCCGACACGAGAGACGAATCCCAGCGCCCTGCCTGTTCCGGCCTCTCCCCTGAACCATGCTTCCCGCTGGAGATCGCGCGTGCCGGGCATGACCGGGAAGGACGGGGCTTCCAGCAAGGCGCGGAGACGCAACTCATCACCGGGTCCGATGAGCAGGGCGTCATCGTCCTTCAGCCGGACCCGGAGTGTGCGCCTGAGCGGGGGCATGCCCTCATCGAGCCATGTCTCGAAACGCACACCGGCCAGTGTCACGCGCCTGCCCATGGTCGCATCATCCGAGCGGGCGGGCAGCACATCCACGGCCTGCACGCGGCCGGTCAGGATCACGGCCCGACGCGGGAGTTCCGGCATGGGCGGGGCGCGGTGGGTTTCGCTCCATGCCGCAAGAAAGCCGAGCGCGACGCACAGAAGGGCGCTTCCGGTCAGCCGTCCGCCAAGCCTGTGCCAGCCGAACACCAGAACGGGCAGCGAGATCAGAGCTAGGGCAAGGGCTGCCCATGGCAGAGGTTCATGATGAAGCTGGAAATAGACGAGGACGCCGACTGCGACTGCCACAGGCAGCCACAGCGGCAGTCGGTGCCGTTCTTCGAGGAGAAGCGTCTGAAGACGACTCAACCCGCCTCCTCCTCAGGCAACAAGCCGATCCGTGGACCGGTTTGTTACACAGGTCTGTTGCAAACGGCCCGGAAGCCGCGATTGTCAGACGGAAAGAGGACGGCCTTCGGACGCGCCGAAAAACACATAATGCAGGAACAGGTCGCCATCATATCCGGCGAGGTCCGGGTTGACCGCAAGATATGCCTTGGCGTCGAAGATGGCATTGGGCTTGCGGCCTTCGCGAAAGCCTGTCGTGCGGTAATGGGTGGCGGCATCGACGCCAGCGTCCGCGACATCGGGATAGGATGTCCGATACCAATCGGAATCAAAATACAGGGCCTCACAGATAGGGTCAGCCTTGACCCGAACCGGAGCAACCTCCACCTCTTCAACTGCGAAAAGCGTCGTATCCTGCTCGGCCCGCTTCTTGGCAGAAACGGGCTTCCTGCGTGCTGGCGTGGTTTTCGGTGCCGCTTGCCGTGTTTTTGCCTGACTCATCGATTTGCTCACACTGGCTCGTGCCACGCCTGCTTCTCCCTCTTTGCCGACACCAGCCGTCGGCATATTTCGTCGCAGAGATTAACAATACGGACAGGAATGACAATGCAACGTGACACAAGAAAGACGTTAAAAACGCTGACAAAGCCACTTCAGTTCCCCTGTTCTTAATTTTCCGGAGTTCTTTTCCTGTTGGCCAAACGTCCCCTCACCCGTTTCGTGTGTCAGTCCTGCGGCGCGGTGTATCCAAAATGGTCCGGCAAATGCGAGGCCTGCGGCGAGTGGAACTCCATCGTCCAGGAGACAGTCGAGCCGACGGCCTCCCGCGCCAGCCGCTCGAAACACCGGCTCACCTTCACCGGTCTCGAAGGCAGCGCCGCCCCGCCACCACGCATCACCACGAAGATCGAGGAACTGGACCGGGTGCTCGGTGGCGGGCTCGTGCCTGCGTCGGTCGTGCTTGTCGGTGGCGATCCGGGCATCGGCAAATCCACGCTGCTACTCCAGATGGCCTGTCGGCTGGCCACGACGGGGCAACGCGTCGCCTATATCTCCGGCGAAGAATCGGTGGAGCAGATCCGGATGCGGGCGCGGCGGCTCGAACTCACCGCGCCGAGCCTTGAGCTTGCGGCCTCGATCAATGTTTCGGACATCGCCGCCACTCTGGAAACGGATACGCCACCGGGTCTCGTCATCATCGATTCCATCCAGACGATGTGGCTCGACACCATCGAAAGTGCGCCCGGCTCCGTGGCGCAGGTCCGCGCCTGTGCGTTCGAACTGATCCGGCTGGCCAAGAAGCGCGGATTCGCGCTGGTTCTGGTGGGACATGTCACCAAGGAAGGTGGTCTCGCCGGACCGCGCGTGATGGAGCACATGGTCGATGCGGTGATGTATTTCGAGGGTGATCGCGGGCACCAGTTCCGCATCCTGCGCGCCGCCAAGAACCGTTTCGGTGCGACCGACGAAATCGGGGTCTTCGCAATGACCGATCATGGTCTGGTGGAGGTGCCGAATCCTTCCGCGCTGTTCCTTGCCGAACGGCACGGCAACATCGCCGGTTCCGCCGTTTTCGCCGGGCTTGAAGGCACGCGGCCGGTGCTGCTGGAAGTGCAGGCGCTCCTCTCACCCAAAGGAGGCGACGGCAGCCCGCGCCGTGCCGTCGTCGGGTGGGATTCGGGGCGGCTGTCCATGCTGCTGGCCGTACTCGAAGCCCGATGTCGGCTCAAGCTGTCAGCCATGGATGTTTATCTGAACTTTGCCGGTGGTCTGCGCGTCAGCGAGCCTGCTGCCGATCTCGCCGCCGCCGCCGCCATCATCTCCGCCGCCACGGGGCATCCCAACAGCGCGGGGTCGGTGTTTTTCGGGGAAATCGGTCTGTCAGGCGAGATCAGGCAGGTGCCACAGGCCGATCTGCGGCTGCGGGAAGCCCAGAAACTCGGCTTCACCACGGCCATTCTGCCGCGTCGGGTGTCGCGCGACGCGGCACGGGCCAAGCCACCACCGGGGCTCGACCTGCACGAACTGGGTCATCTCTCCAGTCTTGTGAGCGCTCTGGGCGTCAAGGAAAAGGACGCTGACGAGAAGAATAAGGCTTAGGGAGGCGGAACCTCGTCCGAGCGCCGCATGTCAGCGCGATCGGCCGGGGTTTCGATCCCGGTCTTGTCCGGCAGCCCGATGACCCGGACATAAATGCGGGTGGAAGGCACGCCTGCATTCATCAGGACCGCGCGCACGGCGAGACCACGACTGAGAGACATCCGACGCGGCCGGGACGGATCATTCGGCACACCGCTCGCGGTCACGTCGACGAGGCCGCGAATGTCGGGGTGTTCCAGAAGCATCTTCCCAAAGGCCAGAACGGCGTTCTTCGTTTCCGGATTCAGTTGCGCCGAGTCCGCCGCGAACGTGATGCGCAGACCACCGACGATGGGCCGCACTTCGCCCACGGCGTCCTTCACCGCCGGTGGATCGGCCGGCATGGGGAAGGGATGCACTTCGACGGGAATGGGCGGCGGCGTCAGCACCGGCAATGGCGGCGGTGCGGCCGGGATCGTCGGCGGTGGCGGTGGAGATGACGAAGACGCGGCTGCCGGTTTCGTGGCGGCAGGCGTTGAGGTGGCCGTAGAGGCAGCAGGTTTTTCGGAAGCGGTGGCGTGTCTGTCCGTCTGGGACACCGGAGCCGTGCCTGAGCGGGCACGGGTTGGTGACCGCTTATGATCGCCCTCATTCGTGTGGGCGTCCGGCTTCGCGGATGCCGGAGTTCCCAGCGCGTTCAGGGCGGCGGTATCCGTCGTCACCTGCGCCTGTCCGCTTTCCAGTCCGAGAGCGGCGACCAGTCCGGCTGTCGCCACCGCCGCCATCAGTCTGCCGACATGCGGACGGTGAAAACCTTTCTGCGGACCATTCATGGAGAGAACCTCAGGGCTGCGCGTTCGAGATGCTAAATCCCTCGAACGACGCCTCCACGCAACCGGGGATCATCATGGCCGTCCGGAAAAGCGTGCTGGACGGGCGACGGTTTGTCACGCCTCGACGAGGCTGTCCGCCACGATCTGACGCAGCTTGCCGTGCATATGGCTGTTACCAGCCACGATCAGCACGTCATCGGGCAGGTCGTTGAGTTCGACCCCCGCCGGGTCGGTGCAGTACCCACCGGCCTCACGCACCAGAAGGGCGCCAGCAGCGCAGTCCCACGGCTTGATACCGAATTCCCAGTATCCCTCGTACCGGCCTGCCGCTACCCATGCCAGATCGAGCGCAGCGGCGCCGAAACGGCGGATACCGGCCACCTGTGGCATGAGTGCACCCATCACTTTCGCAAACGGCAGGCGACGCTTCGGTGACACCTTGGCGAACGGGATACCGGTGGCGAAGAGCGATTCCAGCATGTCGCGACGGGCTGACACGCGGATACGACGGTCGTTCAGATAAGCGCCCACGCCCTTCTCGGCCCAGAACATCTCACCAGCGGCCGGGTTATAGACCACGGCAGCAGTCAGTTCGATGGAACCATCCGGCAGGCGACGCTGAAGACCGATGGAAATGGCCCAGTGCGGGATACCGTGCAGGAAGTTGGTCGTGCCATCCAGCGGATCGACCACCCAGCGCCAGGTCCAGTTTTCGCCGCCCGACTCGCCACTTTCCTCCATCAGGAAAGCATAACCGGGACGTGTCCGTTCCAGTTCTTCCTTCAGGGTGCGCTCGGCACGGAGATCGGCCTGCGACACGAAGTCACCCGGTCCCTTGATGCTGACCTGAAGCTGCTCGACTTCGTTGAAGTCACGCAGAAGACGCTTCGCTGCCTTTTCGGCAGCGGCCTGCATCACGGTCATTACGGGAGAAAGACGCATCGCCACGACATTGGATCCTGTGGAAAATCGGAAACGGAAATCGCCGGACCGGAAAGGGGCCGGGGAACGATCAGTATCGGACGCGAGTCCTCAGGACTTCGCACGCTCCACGTAGCTGGCGTCATCGGTGCGGACAACGATACGCTCGCCGGCTTCGATGAACGGCGGCACCATGGTCTTGACACCATTGGACAGCTTCGCAGGCTTGTAGGACGAACTGGCCGTCTGACCTTTCACGACCGGATCAGCCTCGATAATCTCGAGCGTCACCTGCGGCGGCAGGGTCACGGCAACCGGGTCACCTTCGACGAGGTTCAGGCTCAGCACCATATTGTCCTGCAGGAACGGTGCCTGATCGCCCAGCAACTCGACGGGGATCATGAACTGCTCGAACGTCTCCGGGTCCATCAGGACAAGCGTTTCGCCGTCGGTATAGGAATAATTATATTCCTTGTCCTCGGTGATCAGGCGCTCGACCGTATCGGCAGTACGCCACCGTTCGTTGGTCTTGTTGCCCGTCTTCAGGTCACGCATTTCGACCTGAATGAACGCGCCACCCTTGCCCGGCGTGATGATCTGCTGCTTGAGAACCGTCCAGCGACGTCCATCATGCTCAATGACCTGGCCCGCGCGGATCAGGTTTGCCTGCTGTTTCATAACTTATCCCTGAAGAAGGAAACACTGGGGATCAAAGGCGGGCTTCTACCGCCCGAAAGGCCGAAGAGCAAGATCGGACGGCGGTCGAGAGCAGCGGAGCCGCTCTGCGCGCACCAACAGGTGAGCGGAAGCTGGATCTGCTTCCGTGCTCACATCCGCACAAACTGAAAAGGAAAACGTTCATTAGACGGTCCGCCAGAAACGATGACGGAAAAATATCGGGCAGGCGGGATTCGAACCCACGACCCCCAGTCCCCCAGACTGATGCGCTACCAGGCTGCGCTACTGCCCGTCAGTAATGAACGCGCACTCTCTAGCAGGCTTGTTCACCCTCGACAAGAGACGTTCTTGCCGTCAGTTGCCGAGGGGAGCGTCAACGGGAGTCAGTTCGAGACGAGCACGGCTTTCACCGCTTCCAAACGTTCCAGAACATGTTCGAGACTCGCGCGCATGACGGCATTTTCTTCATCTGTCCGTTCATCGCGCACCGTCACAGTGACAATTTCAGGTTCCGGAAACGATGTGGAAACATTTTCCGTCACGGACTCGATGATTGTCGGCACTTCCGGGGGATCGGATGCTTCGTCAGCAACAGACATCCCGCTGCCGCTCACTTCCTCTTCCAGCCCTTCCGCTCCTTTTTCCCGGAGCACGCGCTGCACACCCTTAATGGTATAGCCCTTGACGTAGAGCAGTGTCGCGATCCGGCGCAGCAGATCGACATCTTCCGGACGGTAATACCGTCGGCCTCCGCCTCTCTTCAGAGGGCGGACCTGATCGAAGCGCGTTTCCCAGAAACGGAGGACGTGCTGCGGAACTTTCAGTTCGTCCGCGACCTCGCTGATCGTGCGAAAAGCCAGCGGTCCTTTCCGGTTGCGGAAGTCCGCTTCCGATTCCGCTGCGTCATCCAGGCCGTTTGCTTCGGTCTCACCGCTCATTCGGACAGGCTTTCGGTGGAGTCATCATTAGCCCGTCCCCGGAGAATCTGACTGGGGCGGAACGAGATCACGGAACGCGGGAGAATGGGAATTTCGACGCCGGTCTTGGGATTACGCCCGCTCCGGCGGCCTTTGCGGCGCACCATGAACGTGCCGAAACCGCTGATTTTCACGGACTCGCCGGATTCAAGCGCGGCCGCCATCGTTTCAAGGACGGCTTCCAGCAATGCCACGGACTCACTCCGGGACAGGCCTACCTGCGTATAGATCTGTTCTGCCAGACTGGCGCGCGTCACTGTGCTCATAATGACAGGGTAACATGCTGATGCGGCCCGTCAATTCATCCTGCACCGTCGAGTCGCGCTGCGGATGGCGTTTAGAGACGGACGAGCGCCGATCCCCATGTCAGGCCGCCGCCCAGCGCTTCCATCAGCACAAGGTCACCCTGTTTGATCCGCCCGTCCCGCACCGCTTCATCAAGCGCCAGCGGAATGGATGCCGCAGAGGTATTCGCATGGCGATCCACCGTGACGACAACCCGTTCCATCGGCAGTTGCAGCTTGCGGGCGACGCCTTCGATGATACGGATGTTCGCCTGATGCGGAACCAGCCAAGAGACGTCATTGTAAGACAGCCCCGCCGACTGGAGAGCCTCATCGACGGCAGAGGTCAGCTTACCCACGGCATGGCGGAAAACTTCGCGGCCGTTCATCCGTAAATGACCGCTCTGTTCGGGCAGGCCGATGGCCCCGTCGATATAAAGGATGTCGCCGGTTGCACCATCTGCGTGGAGGTGAGTCGCCAGAATACCCCGTTCGCCCGGATCGTCGCTGGCGCGGATGACAACCGCACCGGCCCCGTCACCAAACAGGACGGCTGTACCCCGGTCGGACCAGTCGAGAATGCGGGAATAGACCTCGCTCCCGATCACGACGACGCATTTGGCGTTGCCGGCCCGGATAAAGGCGTCGGCGGAAGAAAGCGCATAGATGAAGCCACTACAGGCGGCGGCGACATCGAAACCGAATCCATTCGGTATGCCCAGATCGTGCAGCACCCGCACGGCTGTGGCCGGAAAAACCTGATCAGGGGTGGAGGTGGCCACGATCACCGCATCCACCTCAAGAGGATCGATGCCCGCGAAATCCAGTGCCCGCTGCGCAGCCCGGGACGCCATGGAGACAGCCGTCTCGCCATCGCCGACAATGTGACGCTGCCGGATGCCTGTGCGACCACGAATCCATTCATCGGAGGTCTCAAGGCGCTCCGAGAGTTCGTCGTTGGTCACAATCCGTTCGGGCAGATAGCTGCCAAAGCCAACCAGCATGGAACGTATTGTCATCCGACACACCTTCTGGAGGCAGGGGACATGACACCCACTCTGTCTCCGGTCACAGAAACTAGATTAGAATTACGCCGACGCACCGAAAAACGGCTGGTCAGGCTACGGACTGGCGTTCACCCTCGGCGTTGATCCGACTTCCCGTCAGGGACGTCATGTGCGTCAGCCGATCACGAATACCTTCATTGAAATGGTGCGTGACCATGTCCATCGCCACATCGACAGCAGAGGCGAAACCCTCGGCATCCGTCCCGCCGTGAGACTTCACCACCACACCATTGAGGCCCACGAACACCGCGCCATTATAGCGCCGCGGGTCCAGCCAGTCCTTCATCCGCTCAAGGGCGGGACGAACCAGAAGATACGCCAGACGTCCGGCGAGACTGCTGCTGAACACCTGACGGAACAGGCCGGAAGCCATTTTCATGGTTCCCTCGCCCGTCTTGAGCGCCACATTGCCAGTGAAGCCGTCCGTCACCACCACGTCGGTGGTTCCGGCCGTGATGTCGTGCCCCTCAACGAATCCATGGAACTGATTCGAAAGCGGGCTTTCACGCAGCACTTCGGCCGCCTGCCTCAGCTTTTCGTCGCCCTTCAGCTCCTCCGCCCCGACATTCAGAAGTCCGATGCTGGGAGAAGGAAGACCGAGAACTGCCTTGGCGAACGCTTCACCCATGACGGCGAACTCGACAAGGTTACGCCAGTCGCAGGCGACATTGGCCCCCAGATCGAGCATGACGACATCGCCCTTCATACTCGGACTGATGGCGGCCATGGCCGGGCGGGAAATCCCCGGAAGCGTCTTGATGACGATCTTGGCAAGCGCAAGCATGGCACCGCTGTTGCCAGCCGAGACAACGCCTGTCGCCTCACCTTCGGCAACGGCGTTCATCACCAGCCTCAACGACGAATCACGCACACGAAGCGCCGTTGTGGGCTTCATGTCCATGCTGATGGCCGACGGCGCATGACGCACCGTGCAGATCGCCGCAGCCTTGGGATGCTTGGCCAGAAGAGGCCGTAGCCGCTTCTCGTCGCCCACAAGCAGAATCCGGGCACCGGGATGTCGGTCAGCCGCCAGGGCAAGCCCGGCAACAACCGTCTCGGGGCCACCGTCGCCCCCCATGGCGTCAACCGCCAGGGAGAACGACTCGGACTGCTCACCGCACAGCTCGTCAGAACGCTCCATCCTGTTCATGAGGATGAGCCATCCATCACGAACGCATGAAGCGTCGCCATATCTGGGATGCCACTCGTCAAACCACAGACACCGTTATCAGGCGCGAACAGCGACCTTCAGGGCCTTCCCGGCCGCGATCACTTCACGACCGTCATAGTGGCCGCAGTGGCTGCATACGTGATGCGGACGCTTCAGCTCTCCGCAGTTCCCACACTCGGCGTGCGCTTCGACGCGCAGCGCCTGATGGCTGCGACGCATGCCACGACGGGAAGGTGAGGTTTTTCTTTTAGGTACAGCCATGGGTCCAAGCCCCTCCGAAATGACGACATCCCGGAACCGCCGGATTAAGGACGGAACCTGGACACAAAAACTACAATTGAGCGCGGGCCTCTAACAGACCATAGCCACTTCCGCAAGGACTGAGGCGGAAGTGTTTACCCTGCGTCTGACGTATTCGCGCTATTTTCCGCCCCCCCGAAGCCGCGCCAATGCCGCGAACGGATTGGTTTTTTCCTCTGCGGCCGCCTCGTCTTCGAGCAGATCCACGTCGCTTTCGGTCAGGACACCTGCCGGACGCGCCACGCCCGGACGACGGGGATAGGGATCCAGGATCAGTGAGAGCTGCTCGACAGTCGCCTCACCCAGATCGATTGAGTCACCGGCATAGGGGATTTCATCGATTTCATCCAGCTCCCCCACAGGATCAAGGGCCTTGTTTTCCTCAAAACGCGCTTCCGGCACGAATCGGATGGTGAACCGCTCTCCGATTACATCCTCAAACACATCGAGTGTCAGGGCGCAGAGCTGGCTGAGTTTCGCCGTCAGCGCTCCCCGCGCCAGAACGGTATGACCGACTTCCGAATGCAACTCGTAACGGCAGGTCAGACTCGCCACGCCCGGAATCTGCAATCGAGTAGCGATGCGGGCGCATTCCGCTTCGGTCGCCGTGAAGAGTATCTCCCTGGGGGCATCCGCAGATGCTTCACGCAGCGTCCTGACGAGCATGGGCCGGGAGAACTCGGGCATTCCGGAAGGGGACATGATGACGCTCCTTATCCTGACAAAAAGACCTGTGACGACGACACCACATTGACAGAAAACACTCTATCGGGCACCCGCTGCTTGTGCTTTAACAAAACAGTCGTTGCAGAATGTTGCGGCTCATTCTTTCCGGAGAGACCAGACCCGCGTCATGTCAAAACGTGAGACACCTGTCCGGACCGGTTTGACTGCCACCGTCGCGAAGCGCGGCAGGCAGGCGTTTTTGGCCGTAGGCCTGACCAGCGGCCTGTTTTTTCTCTCCGGCTGCTCAATATTCGAGAACGCGCCCATGCCGCGCGGCTCTCTGGTTGAGGCGGATGATTATAACCAGCTCAAGCCCGGCGTGAGCAATCGTGCGGATGCGCTTGATCTGCTGGGTTCACCGACTGCTAAAGCAACGTTCGACGACAACACATGGATTTACGTCTCCATGATGACGGCGCCGACACCGGCCAACTTTCCGCATGTCACCAAACAGCAGGTGGTGGTCCTGAATTTCGATCAGGGCGGCACGCTGAAGTCCCTCAGGACACTGGGCATGCACGATGCCAAGCATCCGGGCATGGTTGGCGATACGACGCCGACACCGGGCACCAAGATCAACATCATTCAGGAAATCATGGGCAATGTCGGGCGTTACAACCCGATGCAGGGCATGATGAACAACAGCTCCTTCGGTGGCGGCAGTTCGAGTTCTGGCATGATGGGCGGCATGAACAGTGGTCCGGGCCATGGAGGCTCGGGCAACTCCCTGCCCTGATCGTCTGACGACACCAGCAGGCTCAGACGCCCCTCTACAATTTCATGACGACAGTTGGCGATCGCCTGACACGGCAATATCCGTCAGGTTATCTTGCCCTATGAGCATCGCCCCACCGGTGAATGCTTTCGCAATCTATATATGAGCGCTGTTCGATAGTCTCTCTGCACCGATGAGCAGCGCGGGCGGCACGAACAGCGGTGGGTAAGTGTCTCGTTTCATGTGCCCGATGATCAGAGCACCTTAATCCCAAAAAAACACTTAGCGTCCTTCAGGCCCCATCGGGCGGGAGGCTCATGTATTCACTGTGGCACCCGGGCTGAGAATACCCTTCACCCCATATCTTCAGACACAAAAAAACCGGCTCCCCCTCAGGAAGCCGGTTTCCAGTCCGCCAGGAGCGGGCAAAGGCGATTTAGAAGCCTTCGCGCTCGAGACGCTTGCGCTCCATCTTGCGCGCACGACGCACAGCTTCGGCAGCCTCGCGGGCGCGACGCTCGGACGGCTTCTCATAATGACGGCGGAGCTTCATCTCACGGAAAAGCCCTTCCCGCTGCATCTTCTTCTTGAGTGCTTTGAGAGCCTGATCGACATTGTTGTCGCGAACGAGAACCTGCACTGGCTAGTCTTCTCCCGAAAAAATCTGCTGACCTTCGTCATGCCGATTCATGAGTTTGATGAGGGTAAGCGCGACTCCATACGGATCCACGCATCCAAGTTGCGCGCTGCTTATCACAGGCGAACTGCAAAAGACAAATCCAATTCGCAGGCGCGTTCTTCCTGTGAGAAGGAGAGTTATTGTATCGAACGGATGAAGGAAATCAGATCATGACTTTGCTGAAGATCGCCAGAATGGGCCACCCTGCCCTTCTCAGCGTTGCACAACCGGTTGAAGATCTGTCTGATCCCGCACTCCAGACCCTGATCGACGACATGATAGACACCATGCACGATTCCGGTGGAGTGGGACTGGCGGCCCCACAAGTTCATGTTTCAAAAAGAATTTTTGTCTATCATGTGCCTCCTTCCAGACAGGAAGAAGGCGAAGAGGCACCTGCTGATGTGCAGGTTCTGATCAATCCCGTCATCACGCCTGCCAGCGCGGATAAAATTCTCAGGATGGAAGGGTGCCTGTCCATTCCGGGGATGCGCGGCTGGGTTCCCCGTTATACGCAGGTCAGATATGTAGGCACTGACCGAAACGGGCACCCCGTTTCCGGCTTCGCACAAGGATTCCACGCAAACGTGATCCAGCACGAGGCCGATCATCTCGATGGCATTCTCTATCCGATGCGGATGACAGACCTCGGTCTGATGGGCTTTGATGCCGAAGCAAACCGGTTCCTGACGCCGGACAAGATCGCGGGATACACAGTATAATGTTTGGCAATGCCAGAATTCTCCAGTTCATCGCCGGGGCCGGATACGGTCTCATGCAAACCGTCACGCCACCACAACTGGAACGTACGGCCGAGCGCGACGCGGCGCTCCGGGCGCTGGCCGGTCTTGCGGGCGAGAAAGGCTGGACGATCGCAACTCTTCGGGAGGCCGCAGGCGCGGACGCCGACCTGCTTTTTCCGGGGGGACGAGTCGAACTGATCGAAGCCTGGGCGGATCTTGTGGATCGGGACATGATCGAGCGTGTTCGCTTCGCAATCGACGAAGGGGACTGTCCGCGCCTCAGCCAGCGCGTGCGCCGCGCCATCCTCGAACGACTGGAACTGCTCCAGCCCTATCGGAATGCCGAACGCCGTGCCTCCACACTTGTTCTGTCTCCCTGTTCCAGAGGCGTCTCCGGCCGGATTCTGGGACGAACCGTCAACGCCATCTGGCTCGCGGCGGAAGACACGTCCGGCGGCGTGACCTGGGCCACCAAGAGGCTCAGCCTGACGAGTATATATATTCCCACCTTCCTCGCGTGGCTGGGAGGCGCTGATCGTCGTGTGGTGGAGCAGGTTCTGGACAACGGTCTGGCCAGCGCGCGCCGGATCGGGGAACTGAAGCGCCGTGTTTTCCGCACGCAGGCTCAGGCCACGCAAGCCGCGTGAACGGTTTCCGGGACACGCGCAGGAGCGGCGAACCCGTAGCGGGGGACGGCCTGCTGTTCCTGCGCGAGCAGCAGATCCGACTCGCTCAGGAACTCATGGTACTGGCGTGGCTGGATCTCGGGCAGGCCATCGCGCCGGTACTGGAAGAACTGCATCTGGGTGCAGCGCAATACCGGGCCCTGCAAATGCTGGCCTTCCGTCCAGGCCTGAAGGTAGGCGAACTACAGGCCGTGCTCGGTGTCACCAAGCAGAGTCTGGCCCGGACCCTGACGGAACTTCAGGAACGCGCACTGGTAAGTGCGGAACAGGGGCGTCAGGACCGCAGGCAGCGGTTCCTTTTCCTGACCCCGCACGGACGCGACATTGAGAGGCGCTTGTTTTCAGTGCAGCGCGAGCAGATGGTGACAGCATACCGTTCCGCCGGCAGCAGTGCCGTGCAGGGGTTTCGTCAGGTTCTGCAGGGAATGTTATCGGAGCGCAGTCGCGTCTTTCTGACCCGTGAGGACGGAGTGGCGAAGGAGACAGCAAAGGGAGGAAGGCGGGATGGTCAGTGAGGCGATGCACGACGGCGTGGAAGAAGGCGAGCGGGCATCAACGGTTCGGGAAGATGGGTCCGGTGCCCATGTGCTGGTGGTGGATGACGATCCGCGCCTGAGAAGACTGTTACACCGCTACCTGATCGAAAACCATTTTCGCGTGACCAGTGCGGCCTCCGCGATCGAGGCCCGTCAGGCGCTTGGCTTCATGCTGCCCGACGCTGTCGTGCTGGATGTCACGATGCCCGGTGAAAACGGTCTGGAACTCACGCGCTCCCTGCGGCGCGAGGGACTCGACATCCCCATCCTGCTGCTGACGGCGCGCGGAGAGCCGGAAGACCGCATCACCGGCCTGGAAGCCGGCGCAGACGATTATCTCGGCAAGCCGTTCGAACCGCGTGAACTGCTGTTGCGCCTGAAGGCCCATCTGCGCCGCCTCACCCCCCCTGCCCCATCGGACAATCTGCGGGTGGTGCGGCTTGGTGCCCTCGAATTTGACCCGAATCGTGGCATCCTGACGGGTGACGATGGAATCGTACATCTGACTGGGGGCGAAGCGGCTCTGCTCAGCGTTCTGTCCCGCAATCCCAACGAGGTGCTGTCACGCGAAGATATCGCGGCGGCACTGGACATGGCCGAAATCGGTGAACGGGCCGTGGATGTGCAGGTCACGCGCCTGCGGCGGCGGATTGAGATCGACCCACGTGAACCCCGTTACCTGCATACGATCCGTGGCAAAGGATATGTCCTGAAGCCGGGAATCTAGGTCGTTCATGATGCGGGGGTGGCGGACTTTCTGGAGCGACGGGCAACTGGACCGGTCGGTCCGGCGCGTGTTGCCCAACTCGTTTCTGGGCCGCTCCCTGCTGATCGTGCTGATCCCGATACTGGTGACGCAGGGCATCGCGCTCGAACTGTTCTACGGCAACTACCTGCATGTGATGTCACGCCGCATGTCGGAGAGCATTGTCTCCGAGATCGGCCTGTCTCTCGACCTTCTCGAACGCTATCACTCCCATGACGACCGGGCCTGGCTCACCCGACAGGTGCGCACCCGCACCCAGCTTGCGATGGAGTGGCACCAGAACGCCAGACTGACGAAGTTCGGTTCGACCCATGTGCTGGGCCCCATGGACGAGGATCTGGTGCATGCACTCGCCACATCCATCTCCTATCCGTTTTTTGCCGACTGGCTGACGGATGAACGGCATGTTTTCATCCTGATCCAGCTTCCCGACGGGGTGCTGAAAGTCGATGCACCCCGCAAACGTCTCGATGTCGGGCAACTCTGGCTGTTCGTCATCTGGGCGCTTGGCGGCTCGCTTCTTCTGTTCGCCATTGCCGCCCTGTTCATGCGCAATCAGGTGCGTGCCGTGCGGCGGCTGGCAAAGGCTGCGGAACAGTTCGGTCTTGGCCGCGATATCGGCGCGATCCGGCCTGAGGGTGCGCGCGAGGTGCGCAAGGCGGCGGTGGCATTCAACCGCATGCAGGAACGGATTTCCCGTTTCGTCATGCAGCGGACTGCGGTGCTGGCGGGCGTCTCGCACGATCTCAGGACACCCCTGACGCGGCTACGGCTTTCACTCGCGATGTTTCCACAGACCGGTGTCATCGATGCGGGACTTCTGCGGGATGACGTGACCGACATGGTCGGAGATGTCTCGGAAATGGAGCGGATGATCGAGGGTTATCTTTCGTTCGCCCGTGGCGAGGGGGCGGAGCAGCCACAGGCGCTCGACGTTGCGACAGTGCTGGAGGATGTGGCTGCGGCGGCCGTGAGGAGCGGTGGACGAGTGCGCGAAGTGGTCTGCGATCCGGGGCTCGTTCTGGAAGCCCGCCCGGACGCCATGCGGCGGATGCTGGCCAATCTGGTGGAGAATGCGCGGCGTCTGAACGCTGCTGTGTGGCTGACGGGTTATGGTGAAGATCGGAATATCGTCATTGAGGTCGATGATGATGGTCCGGGCATTCCCACTGAACGCCGGGAAGAGGTGTTTCGTGCTTTTTCCAGTGGCGAGCGGGGTGGCACGGGACTGGGGCTCACGATTGTCCGCGATATCGTGCGTGCACATGGCGGCGACGTCAGGCTGGCGGCGAGCCTGAAAGGCGGCCTGAACGTCCGTATTACCCTGCCACGTTAGGCTTTCGCCCGTACTGTTTTATTTACTAATGTCAGTTCCATCGGAAGAACGCGATTTTCTTCACCAGATCGCTGGACATGCTTATGAGACTCTCAAGAGGCATTGGTGAAAGCGCGCAGTTTTCAAATTCCTTGGGGAAGAGTGCTTTGGCATCAATACTCTTGCCGGTTTCTTGATATTTCACGCAAAAATTGGTTTCATTTTCTATTGTGATGGTTTCCCATTCGTCAACTTTTCTGACTCTAAAGGTTCTCGCTTCATCGCGGTGAAAAGCGATAAACTCACAATCCACCGTCAGGATCGTGCACTTCTCATGCCGCCTGTCCGAAAGGATCGGGCAGGCATAATATGGATTTGATTCCATATGAAATTCATCGATGTCAGAACGATATTTCAAAAAGTTTTCACCAGAACGCAAAACATTCAGATGAAAGCCAAGATTGGCGAACTGCCGCATGAAACGAACAGCCTGAAGGGCACCCAGTGCGGTTTTTGGGCCATTGCAATGGGCAATGCTGGGAGCCGCTCGTGTAAGAACATTCTTGAACAAAAACCCGTCAAATGAATAATCCTGCTCCGAGGATGGCATGGTGGCGAATATCTTCGCTTCGTCATCGACGGCAACTTTGTATTTCTTCGATATATTGGTCTTGTAAGCGTAATACTGTGCGAGAGCCTGATCATCATCGACAGCACAAGCAGTATAGGCCCGTTCGGAAAAATCTATCATGTCACGGATGGCATCGACATAGCCGACAAAACATCCTGAGTTTATGTAGCGATAAGGTCCGGTGTTATGAGCATCATCATGCCGCTTGATATCTTTCCTGTCCATATCACCAACGGTTGGAATCTCGTCGATAGGAGGCCAGAAAATTTTCTCGCCGTTAAAAACAATATCAGCATCAAACTCCCTGAATTTGTTAATGATGCTGCGGCATGAATCAAGCACCACCACATCATAAGCATCTGTAAAGACAATGATATCGTCATCAGAGACCAGAGTGCCGTTCACAAAACCCTTTAATAAATCGAATTTCTTTTTGAGTTCTATTTTATCGTATTGCGTATGACATCCAAGATTCAGAAAACAGAACCCTTCCTGCTGCGCAGCAGCTTCGAGCTCGCACAGGTCGTGGTTGATGGGAAATCCGGTAGTCAAATAATAAACCTGCACGATGACGCTCCCTGCAGTTACGGCCCGTGCGATGGTCTGTTACCGGCCCGGCCCTGGACATCTGCGTCATCGGTAAAGGGAAAAGGTTGGCCCTTTCTAAATTTTTGAACCAATACAAAAATATAAACATACCTGCCTGCCAATAGTCATGAGGCCACCACAAATGAGGCAGCCTCACGCTTACGGGCCGAGCGTGTCACCATGTCTCCCCATTGCTCGCGCGGTGCCATGTATTCGGGGCGACACAGGAATAAAAGTAGCGCTGATCCATTTTCATCTCGCCCGGTGCGCAAGGGGCATGACTGCCGGTCGGTGCGCCAAAGGGAACCACCAGTTGCTGACTGGCTGCCACCGTCCGCGCAGCGATGGTATGACGGACAATGGCATTGCCTGAGCCGTCAAACACCACATTGCAGCCCGCATCGGTCTGCTGATAACCGCAGAATGCAAAACCGTTATGGTTGCTCCGGGGATTCAGTTCGATATGTTCCTGCAGAACACCATCGACTTTCCGATCCCGATCAGCCCCGCCGGTCGCACCTGCGATCTGGACACCGAGGCTGGTGGTCATGTCCCGATAGTCTCCCGTCGCGACGTTGCGGTGGTTCCAGAAAGTCAGCCGGTCCCACTGACCGGGATATCCGTAACCGCGCGTCGTTCTTTGCGCGAATTCCCCGAGAACGGCTTCCGATCCGGCAGAGGCTTCCGCACCACCAAAATCACCGGCGTAAAAAGACGGGCTGGTGAAAGGAACTGTCCAGTATTCACCTCCCATCTTATAGGCTATGGAGGTGGCGCCCTCAGATGCGAAATTGAACGCATCAAGTGCCGGAAGGTAATCGTGCGCTTTCCCGTCTCCGCCGGGCTTATGGTAATTAATGGTAAGCCCGTTGACGGCGGATCTCCCATTCAGTGGGTCACGACCCCAAAGGTCCACTTCCGAAAACTCAGCCAGCCGCAACTGACTGTTTTTTTCACCTGTCGGATTGTTGACATCTCCGGCTGCCGCATGCGGCGCAGGAGCAGGTCCTTCCACGGAAGCGTACAGTCCAACAGATTTGGTATATCCACCGAACATGACTGCCGGAGTTACATAACTGCTCCAGACGGTATCCAGACCCGGCGCGCTTCCGTCGACACTGCTCTTTCCGGGAATCAGGCCGCCGTGGCTGCCGCTCCCGAAAATCTGCCATCCGTCGTGCAGGGAAAATCCTGTTATCCGACCCATGCCATCTTTTGCATAGGACGATACGATCCCAACAAAGTTCGGAAAGACACAGCGTGATGTTGCGCATCCGGTCTCGTTCGTGACGACCCTCATGCCGCTCCCCCGTTCGAGAAGCCACTGCGAAATAGGGAATGGCAGAGGATTTGCGAAACCTGCTCCGCTGGACGTGAAGGCTGGAGAATGATCAGCGCCATCATCGTAGGGAGAGGTTGCGTCCTGCCCTGCTGAGGTGGCGGTGAAGATGGGCGTCGCACCGACGGTCCTCAGCGTCAGGGCAGCGGCGTCGAAATGATCGTAGCTGCCGATCTGCGAGGCCGCACCCGGACCGATTCCCGGAGCCTCTCCCGCCATGTTCTGGCTGCCGAGCCCGACGCCCACGCACGTCCCCTGCCAGTCGGCACCATAGGGGTAACAATGTTCGGCCAGCGGCACGCTGTCATATTCCTGCGCGCCTCCCAGACGGAGATGGGTGGGGGTCATGGGATCGACCTGTGGCACCGAGCAGTTCTCGCCTTCGCAGCCCCAGTCGCGACCCTTGCCGAATCTCAGGTGATAGTTCCCGTATTGCTTCAGCCTGAGTGTCGGCCACTGAAACGCCTGAGTGGGCGCAACGGCGAGACCTTTGTCCGCAACAATCCCTGTGGGCGGACCATCGCTGGCCACTGAAGGGTCAGACCACTGGGCGACCGCCCCGCCTGCCTGACCCGGCGACACACTCTTCACCGTGTGGTCATGCAGTAGAAGGCTACGTCCATAAGCGGGTGTCATGGCCAGCGATGCCGAACAGATCAGAAGGGTCCAGCGTTTCAGCATCTCTCTACTCCCTGCGGTCTGGGGCTTTACCCGGCGCATCAGCACGCATGTCCGCGACAGAGGAAACATCACGCGAGGCAGGAAAAGAAAAGAGACGGAGCCTTTAGGCTGTTTCCCGGCAGGGGCATACGGTGCCGGCATGAGCACTTCCGGCGCGAAAAACGGGAGAAATTGCCATAGCTTCCTGCATTGGATGGAGGATGCCAGATGACAGGGTGTTTTAGGCGTCATGCGCCACAAACAAAAAAACGGCCCAGAGGGCCGTTTTTTAAATCGCCGATTTCACTGAAGAAATCTGGAGCGGGCGAAGGGATTCGAACCCTCGACCCCAACCTTGGCAAGGTTGCATATACTCTACCATCCCACACTCTACCTTTCGCTTCCATACGATAATATCGTTTTATAACAGAGTATTATTTGGCGGCGCTTTGTAAGGCGTTCGCTCCAATTTGCCAGAGTTTCTCTCTACGGTGGACACCATGTGGACACCATTTTATGGTGGTGTCCACCCGAGAACTCAATACGAGGCGTGCGATGAAACGATCGTCCAGCGTACGTTTGACCAAGCCCGTCGTCGACAAGGCCGAGGTCCGAGATAGTCGATATGACTTGTGGGATCTCGATCTCGCTGGCTTTGGACTACGCATCGAGAAAAGCGGCACGAAAACTTTCATCATACGCTATCGCATTGAGGGCGGTGGCCGATCGGCACCAAGGCGATTCCTGGCGCTTGGACGATTCGGAGCACTTACCGTCGAACAGGCGAGAAGGAAGGCTAGGGGCCTGCTGGGCGCGGTCGCACACGGCGAAGACCCAGCGGGTGACGTGCAGGAGAAGCGGCGCGAAAAAACGATTCGGGACTTACTCGACTTCTACGAGGAGCATGGATGCATCGTGCAAAGGGGTATTCATAAGGGCAAGCCCATGAAACCTCTCACCAAGCAATACACCATGTCACGGCTTCGTCACCATGTTGAACCACTTCTAGGGGGACGTCGTGCGAGCGAGATCACTTCGGGCGATGTCGAGCGATTTGTGGCCGACGTAACAACTGGCAAGACCGCGAAAGACATAAAGATTGGGCCGCGCAAACGTCTTATCGTTCGGGGCGGTGAGGGCGCAGCACGGAAGGTCGTTCGTGATCTTTCGGCCGTATTCAGTTTCGGCAGGCGGCACGGCTTTATCGCCCAAAATCCCGTCGAAGGGGCTTCCGTCAGAAAGACGGATAATCGTCGCATGCGCTTTTTGACGTTGGAGGAAGTAGCCCGACTAGGCGACGCGTTCAACAAGGTCGAGACACGAGGGGCAAATCCTAAAGGGGTCGCAATCGCCCGGCTTTGGGCGCTTACCGGATGTCGTCGAAACGAAATTGCGGCGCTCAAGGTTGAGGAAGTCAATCTAGAGGATAACCTCTTCGAGTTCGAGGATAGCAAGACTGGGAGATCGATTCGCCCCATCGGCCCCACGGCGAGAGCAATGCTCGAGAATCTCCTGAAGGACCGCAAGAAAGGCTATCTTTTTCCGGCGGAGAGAGGCGAGGAAGGACATTACCAAGGCACGCGCAATATCTGGTCGGAAGTTATCAAACTTGCCGATCTACCGGGCGTAACGCCTCACACCCTTCGGCACACTCTTGGCTCTACTGCGACGTCAAGCGGCGAAGCATTGGCCCTGACCGGTGCTCTTTTAGGACACGCCAACCTCAAATCGACCGCCATTTACGCCCATGTCCAACGCGATACTTCGCTCGAGGCTGCCAAGCGTGTAGAAAAATTACTTGCAATGGCACTAGAGGGAAATGTTATTGGGGAAACAAATTCCGCGCAGGAGATAAAACCTAAAGAATTGGATGCAGATTTGATCCGAGAGCTATCTAAAAGGTTGTCAAAAGAAAATGCAGATACAGCAAGACTTCTAGGAATTATAGCTGACAGCATTTCTAGTACTCTATGAATCTCCGAGTTATTTTGCTCTTTAATCTCCGTACACTAGTTCCACATACCGATGATGCCGCACCGTATTCTCTTCGCGTCTGTCAGACTGGGATCAAGATGAAGTTCCTCCAGATAACGGCCGCCTCGCAGATCGCGGCGAGGTCGTTCAGTTCCAGAACGGGAACGGTGCAGGCTGGATTAAAGGCACAGAACGCAGGCGCATACACGCGCGACATTAGGAGCGGTCGGACAATCATAAAGCTTCATGGCAATGCTGGGCGCGGGTGGTGAGAGGGCGGAGACTCCGACTGTTCCCGGATAGCCGTGAGCATGCGACGGCGGATCAGGCCGCTGACCGGGCGGATCAGATACCAATAGGGGGCGAAGCGACGCCTGGCCCGGTCCGTGACGCAAAACACGCGGGTTTCCGTCACCAGCCGCTGGGTGCCGTGTGGTCCCCGCTGGATGGAGAAGCCCAGAGCGAGCTTGCAGAC
>NZ_WOSY01000018.1 GCF_011516755.1 Acetobacter conturbans
ACTCAGAGCATACCGGCGCATCCATATATCCCCCCTGAAAACAGGGAGAAAACATCATGCATCGGACAAAAGTACAAGGCCCAGACCAGCAGGCGCTAACTGACTACACGCCCTAGCAAAGGTCAGAGACCTTTGGAAACTACCTTGCCTATTAACAGATTGGGGTAAAGGGGTCTGCGACCCCTTCCGGGTTCGGGGAGAGCCCGGTCTTCCGCTCGCCCTTTGTAAAACCACTGATCTGTACATCATGCGAACAGAATCTTTGCAAACCGTTTTATGATCGACAAACCGGAGTGCAACAGGCGGTTGCGATGTCACCTGTCTGCGCGTTTTTTCGGATCAGTGCAGCACCAGTGCGACGCTTCGGGCGGACGGGAGTGTTGCAGCCGGGCTTGCGACGGGCACTGACACCTGTGTTAGCCAGAGCGCAGCCGTCAGCGTGAAAAGGCTGAGAAGCGTGCTGACAACCATGATTGATCCGGCATCGCGGCTGTCAGCCTGATAGCGCAAGGCGAAGAGCAGGCCGAAGAAACCTGCGGGAAGGGCTGTCAGGAGAATGACAGCGTGTGCCATTTCCGGCGTCATTGGGATGAACCATGTAAGCGGAATGGCGATGAGGGGCTGGACGACGTTGCAGAGCAGCGAAAGGCCGATGATGCGCGGGGACCATGAGACTTTCTGGGCGCTGAGGATCAGGCCGGTTACGAAAAGGGCTACACCTGCCGTGGCCTGTCCGAGCAGATCGAATGAACGCAGGATAAATGTGGGGAGGGCAAATCCTGTCAGGGCTATGGCGACCCCGAGAAAGGGCGCGATGACCAGGGGCTTCAGCATGGACCGGCCGACGGACTGGAAAAGCAGCCGGAGACCACTCACCTCTCCCTGTGTTTTCGATGCTTCGAGAAACGCGAGTGTCAGGGGTGACATGACGATCGCACCGGAGACAATAGCTGTTGTTATATAGAGTTTCCCGGTTGCACCGAACACCGCGGACGCTAGCGGGATGCCGGCTGCGGCGTAGTTTGGCAGTGACACGCTGAGAGCGATCACGGCTGCGACGGCGGACGACGTTCTGAAGCTGAAGCGGGCGAGAAGCCATACGAGCAGGAACACCACGAGCATTGCCACGAGCAAAGTGACCAACAACGGCCATTGTTCGGCCAGTACGGTTCGCGAGGCTCTTGCCGTGGTTGCGAAGAGAGCTGCCGGGAGCGCGAATTCCATTGTCAGGACATTCAGACTGGCGACATTACGGTTATCGACCCGTCCACGTTTTCCGGCGATGTAACCGGCGACCATGACTGCGAAGATCGGAAATAGCGAAATCAGGAGAACCTGGATCATTGTCTGACCTCTTTCTTGTTCTGGCTCTTGATTGTTTCAGGGAGTGACTGTTGTGTTCAGCTCGTCAGGGATCGCTCCCTGTCGAGGAAAAGGCACAGAGCAAGACCATCCGCCGCGCCACCCGGGGACAGTTTTTTTTCAGTGAACCGGCCATGGATGGATGCGGCGCGGATTTTCCAGTCCGGTGCGGCTATACCGCCGCTCATCAGAAATTCTCCTGCCAGGCGACGGGCGAAGATCAGTCCTTCCGGGCCGCCCCGATGCAGCAGGTTTGTATCTTCCATGGCGGCAATCAGTGCCATGCAGCACTGCACACGGGCGGCACCTTCATCGTTCGGGCGCATGATCCTGCCCAGACGAAGGGCTGGGAGCCCGATGTGACGGATGATCGGGAAGCCGAGCTGGGCTTCTTCACGAGCACCACCGGCACCGTATCGCTGTTTTGCCTGCCCGCCATGGCTTCGGGAGTTGTTGGGGGTTGCGCGAATTTCATGTCCCCAGACGGATCGCACGATATCGCAAGAAGAGGCCGATGAACGCTGCGATGTTCGCCATCCAATCGCAGCGCTGAGAAGGCCAAGCCCCCAGATGGCCCCGCGATGCGTGTTGATTCCGCCGGTTGCGGTGAGCATGGCCTGTTCGGCGGCCAGGCCGATGCTTCGCAATTTCGGAAGTCCGGCGCGGTGATAGCCGGCGAGGAAGAGCATGCCGAAAAATGGGGTGATGGCCTGAGCGCTTTTCAGGAAAATTCCCATATCCATATCGGTGTGGCTGCCATTATCGATGTGGCTGACAAGGCCTGGTTTTGGCCAGGTCATGACCTCCCGGAGCAGAGCCTCTCCTGCCACCAGTGCGACGGCCTGCGCGTCCGCCAGAGGCAGATGAAAAGCAGGCTGCGCGACAACATTTATTTTCATGCCGCGTGCGTTTTTTCGGAAACGGGCATCAGAGATGACGGGGCGATCAGCTCAAGGCCTACAAGTGATTTTACGAGTAAAGGGGCATTATCACGACGTTTAAGGGCATGATGCAGTTCCCGCCATTGTACGGCGCGGTCATTCGGGAAGATGATTTCTCCGTCGAGCCGCATGGAAAGTGAGTTTTCTGCCTTTGCGAGATCGTGCAGCAGAGCGATGACATCGTGCTTGCGGGGATCGACGTGCCAGAGGAGATCGAGGTCAGAGTTTTCGGACAGGTAAGGAAGATGCGTCATGCTTTGCCAAAAGAGACTCCCTGTAACCTGAGGTGCGATGTGGTGCCGGTGTCCAAGGGCGAGCAGCAGGGTGATGTCTTTTTTCCGCGCATCGGACAGGCCGGTGCACGTCTGATGTGCTGACAGATCGGGCGAGACCGGGAAGGACCGCACCGTGTGCTGTGGTGCCAGAAAAGAAAGTCTCTGCTTTCCCATACAGGGGGGCAGCGGAAGGCCCAGCGGGACGCCCGGTGCAGTGCCGGATACTTCATGAGGCAGCGGCCTGCGACAGATCAGGGGGCGCCCCTTTTCGACCCAGGATCTGACTTCGTGCTCCGGGTAATGCCCGGCCATAACCGTCCAGCTTGCGGGCAGGACAGTAAACAGGGCATGGCGCCGGAGTGTGGGCATTCAGCGATCCACCTGCGAAAAGGCCATGGCGACGCGTTGCGCGATGTCACGGGCGACTTTTCGACCGCCCCGTTTCTCGCCCAATCTGTCACGAAGATCTGTCTGTCCGTCATTCGTGGTGAGGATGGATTTGAGGCGTTCAGGGAAATCTGTTCTGTCTGAGGGCCATGTTTCAAAAACGGCACCTGTTGCCGCAAGCGCGGGCACGCCGGGTGAGAAGATCGGCGTGGTTTCGGCTTTCTGTTGCAGGACCTCGAGAGGCAGTTTTGTCACGCGGGCGATGGAAGGCAGATCCATGACGCTGGGGAGGGCGCCGTCGACGGTGATCAGTGTCTGCGTTGCGAGGGCTGTGGCGATGAACGCGCCTGCCGCTGCGGTGCCGTAGAGAATGCCGACTGTTCGGTGCCCTATTGTTCCTGCAAGAACAATGACTTTTGCGAGATGGGCGAGATATTCATTCAGGCCGAGCATTTCATCGCGGCGGGTCATGCGCTGGCTTGCTGTGTCGAGGAGGAAGACGATCGGTGTTTTGCTGCCTGAATTGATGATCTCCAGAACGCGCCCGGCGAGCTGAATGGCGATTTCCGGGCTTAGCGGTGTTCCACCGGTGATGCCGAGAACCTCGACCGTCTGGTCATCGTCCAGTGTCGCCGTGCCTGAAAGTGTGTTGTGCGGTCCGGCGACGACGGCGTGCTTCTTTGGGAACAGGCTTGCGAGAAGATCATCGGGCGTCATGAGCGGCTCCCCTTCTGAGAAAGCAGGGCCAGAAAGGCATCATCGTCGATTTCGTAGATTTTGTCGGGATCGGAGAGCCCGGCACGGGACCATATTTCAGGCGTGTCGGTACAGTCTCCGTAAAATTCGAGACGTTTTTTCAGGCGATCCTGTTCCATCATCATGGTTTCTGGCGAAAAAGCAGGAACTGTGTTGTGGACGCGAATGGCCATCTCGCGGAAACCTGCGATATCGCCTTTCACGTAGCTGTCGGCCCCGCCGAGCAGGACGCGGCTGCGACCGCCTGTGATCCTCCAGACGAGAGCACGGTCACGGGAATCAAATTCCTCGGCACCCTGATTGGTTTCGATCACTTCCGGTCCGGTCACGGAGATTCGGCCCTGTTCCGAAATTACCACATGGGAACAGCAGGCTGTCACGATACCGCCACCGCCGAAGGCTCCGGCGCGACCGCCTATGAGGGCGATGACCGGCACCCCTGCCCGTCTTGTATCGAGGACGGCCCGGATGATTTCCGAGACTGCCATTTCTCCTGCATTGGCTTCCTGAAGCCGGACGCCGCCTGTGTCGAGGAGGAGCAGGACGCTTGTGACGGCTGAAGCTGTGCCTACGGCGGCGGTGACGGCTCGCAGTAGTCCGACCAGTTTGGCGCCGCTCACTTCCGCGAAGGTGCCTCCCATGAACTGGCCTTCCTGTGCGGCGACGGCGACGGCGCGCCCTGCGAGCTTTCCGCGCCCGATGATCATGCCATCATCGAAGGCGGGCGGGAGATCGAAAAGATCAAGATGCGGGCTCATGACTCTGTCGGCTGGCCCCAGAATTTCAGCGAAGGTGTCTGTATCCAGCAGGCCGACGATTCTGGCTCGGGCGCTTGATTCATACCAGCTTGGCTGATGGATGATCTCTTCCGGAATCATGCTGTCTTCTCCAGAACGTTGACACCCTGCATGAGGCGCAGCATCACGGTGTCCGGTCGTGCTCCGTTGTCATGGATGGAGAACCGCACGCCGCCCGGTGACGAGCGGGTGACGAAATCCGCGATGACGGCCTCCCAGACGGTCTGAAATCCTCTGGCGGAGGTTACGACGTCAACGACGACGGTCTGATCCGGTTCGGTGCGCTCAAGGAGGATTTCAAGGTTTCCGGATGCGACGACACCGACGATGGCCTGTTTTCCCCTTCCGGGGAGTGATGTTCTCGCCTGTGCGCGAATGGTGAACTTTTCCATTTTTCCTCACCAGTTCCGGAATTTTGATGGCGGGACGTAGAGACCGCCCGACCAGGTCACGAGATCGCGAATGGATCGGGCCGCAAGAAGGTTCCGGCTGGCTTCCAGTGGTTCGATATCGAGATCTTCCGGGCGCCGGATCACACCGCGTGCACGGAGTTCTTCCACTCTCACCCTGTCACGGGCCATGCCGACGGGTGTGTAGCCGGCGACACCCCGGATTGCCTGTTCGACCTCGTCGGCGTTTCGGCACAGGAGGAGATTGGCGATCCCTTCCTCGGTGATGATATGCGTTACATCGTCACCGAAGATCATCACAGGCGCCAGTTCCATGCCGAGTTTTTTCGCAAGCGCGATGCTGTCCAGCTCCTCGACGAAGGCTGGTTTCATCCCTTCACCGAATGTCTCGACCATCTGGACGACGAGTTTGCGGCCCCGTACGAGCAGTCCGGAATGCCCTGCGGCTTCACGACCCGCCTTGAGCCAGGCGTCGGAGACGTGGCGCCGTCCGTGCGCATCGGAACCCATATTCGGCGCACCTCCAAAACCGGCGATACGGTCGGGCGTGACGGTCGAGGAGTTGCCGGCGAGGTCGATCTGGAGGGTTGACCCGATGAACATGTCGCTGGCGTAGAGGCCTGCGTTCTGACAGAGGAGGCGGTTGGACCGGAGCGTTCCGTCCTTTCCGATAAAATAGATATCGGGTCGGGCAGACATATACTGATCCATACCGACTTCGCTGCCGAAGCAGTGGATCTGTTCGACCCAGCCGCTTTCGATTGCCGGAATGAGTGTCGGATGTGGATTGAGAGCCCAGTGGGTTGCGACTTTTCCACGTAAACCGAGCTTTTCCCCGAATGTCGGGAGCAGGAGTTCGATGGCGGCGGTTGCAAATCCGATGCCGTGATTCAGACGCTTTGGCTGATATTCGGCATAGATCCCTTTCAGCGCCATCATGGCCATCAGAATCTGGGATTCGGTGACCGCACCTGGATCGCGGGTGAACAGGGGTTCCACATAGAATGGTTCCGGTGCTTCGACGACAAAGTCGATCTGATCACCGGGGATGTCCACGCGAGGGACTTTATCGACGATTTCATTGACCTGAGCGATGACGATACCGCTTTTAAACGCCGTTGCCTCGACGATGGTTGGCGTGTCTTCCGTGTTCGGGCCGGTATAAAGATTCCCTTCCCGATCGGCGGAGACGGCGGCGATCAGCGCCACGTTGGGGGTAAGATCCACGGAATAGCGGGCGAAGAGTTCGATATAGGTGTGAATGGCGCCGAGTTCGATTTTCCCCTGATCCAGGGCACGGGCGATGGCGCCTGATTGCGGGCCGGAATAGGAAAAATCGAGTTTTCTGGCGATACCCAGCCGGAAAAGATCGAGGTGTTCGGTCAGGACCAGTCCGGACTGTACGATGTGCAGATCGTGAATGGCGGCCGGGTCGACCTGAGTAAGACAGCGGGCGAGGAAATCGGCCTGTTTCTGATTATCGCCTTCCAGGCAGACGCGGTCACCGCTTTTTATGAGATGGCCGAGCAGTTCCGTGACCTGTTCGGCCTTCACGATTTTGCCGGTTGCGAGGGGCATTGCGCCTTTCAGGCGTGCTGTTCGTTCGGTTCGTTGCTTAGTCCAGTCACGCATGGAGTCCGGTCCTGTCCGAAAAGCTATTGGATCACGTTTAGGCTCCCGCGATGGTCAGTGACAGAACAAATTATTGACAGGTTGGTGAGTGGTTTTGCTAATATAATTATCATGCTGGATAATGTTCTTCTCGAAAGCTTTCTTGCCGTGGTGGAAGAAGGCAGTTTCACCATGGCGGCGGAGCGGCTTGGTCTCACCCAGTCTTCCGTGAGCCAGCAGATCAGACGACTTGAAAATCAGATTGGGAAACGTCTCTTCCGACGCTCAACGCATCAGGTTCTTCTTCTGCCTGACGGGGAGCGCATGCTGGGTCATGCGCGACGCATCCTTGATGCAATCATGGAGGCTGAGCGCGACTTTGCCACCTCCTCAGTGAGCGGGTTGGTCTGTCTCGGGGTAGCAGAGGATTTCGCGACTTCGCGGCTGCCTGATATTCTCAGACATTTCCGTCGTTCTTATCCGGATGTGACGCTTCAGATTGAAATAGGACTCAGCGCCAATCTGCTTCGTAAGTTGCATGCGGGGGAATTCGATATTGTGCTTGCAAAGACCAAAGTATCACCGGCGGGAGCAGAATCTCTGATGTCAGATCCCCTGGTATGGGTGATGGCTCCGGATGAGCGCGAGATTGCTCTGCAACGCCCGCTTGCTCTGGCCCTGCATCCGGAGCCTAGCATCAGCCGGGAGATGGTTATTGAATCTCTGGAGCGAGCTTCAATTCCTTTTCGGATTGCTCATACGAGCCTGAGTATTACGGGGCTGAGAGCCGGAGTGCTGGGTGGCTTGGGCATTTCGGTATTCGGACGTGGTTTTGTGCCGGACGGGTTGGAGATTATTGATCAATCCGAGGTCGGTTTGCCCGAACTCCCTGCCCTCCCCTTTGTACTAGAACGGCAAAAGGGAACGCAGGCAAACGTGGCGGTCGAAGCTCTGGTGCGGGCTATTCGTGAAAATGTTTCGCGTCTGGATCACCATCGTTTTCCCACGAACTGATGTCGGATCCAATGCTCCCAATCAGATCATGCAGAGTGAACGCAAACAGCTGAAACTTAGACTCAGGCCCCATTGATTTGAGGGGGGATAAATCTGATTCAGGTTTCTGGAAGGAGACCGAAGATGAATGACCTGTAGGGATTGAAGAACCGTTGATTGGCAGCGTGACAAGCTGATTTCATGCTCCTTGGCTGATAATTGATGGTTCTTCTGGATGGTTTTCGCTCTGCTCTTGCAGCCGAGCAGAGTTCATTGGGCGTGCCGGTCCTTGTGCGACAGCTTTACCGGCTTGTCCTACCAGTCTTTCGGGATACGGCGAGCCCGGAGGTCAGCATTCTGAACATTGGTGTTGCGCTGCTTTGGTGCCGGCTACCAGCGTGGCATCCAGGATCTGACCAGACATCGGCAGAGAGCCTGCATTCCGCAGGATCATATCAAAGCGATTGAATAATACCTCGATTGCACCTGTCTGTGTCAGGCGTTCGCGGAACAGCCAGATGGTCTTGGCATCAGGGACACGATCTGCCAAGCCGAGAGCGAGAAAGCGCATGAAGGACAGGCAGTCGTTGATCAGGTATTCCGTTCGCTCGTCAGAGAGGTTGCTCAGGGTCTGGATCACCAGGATCCTGAACATCAGCACCAGATCAAATGGCAGACGACCACCCTTACTTCCGTCCGAATAGGCCAGAGCCCTGTCCAGATCAGGATGAAACGCCTCAAAATCCACAGTCCGCGAAAATGCTTCGAGCTGCTCGCCCAATCCGCTCAAACGAGCCAGACTCTCTTCAACATCAAAAAAGCCCAACTGCTTCATACCGCCATCCCCCAATCATGACATGAGGAATGGAAGCACAGGGCAAAACTCAAAACTAAGGGGTGTTTCGAACCCTCCACGTTGGCAAAAACGCCGACCAACCGGGCGTGTCGCATGATCCCTTCCGAGAGCCCCACACCCAGACATCGTCAAGGGGCTCCCAGATGGGCCTCCGCCGCACTGGCACCATCAAGAGCGCCATTGGGCCGGACGCCTTTATCGGCCTTTTCCAGAATATCCAGGAAAGGCCTGATGATGTCGATCGGCATTGGGAAAATGATAGTCGAATTCTGCTCGCCGCCGATCTCGGTCAGGGTCTGCAGGTAACGCAACTGCATCGCCGCTGGGGTACTGCCCAGGATCTTGGCCGCGTT
The DNA here is from genome assembly GCF_011516755.1 of Acetobacter conturbans. Lineage (GTDB taxonomy): Bacteria > Pseudomonadota > Alphaproteobacteria > Acetobacterales > Acetobacteraceae > Acetobacter > Acetobacter conturbans. The sequence goes on from NZ_WOSY01000018.1 coordinate 8,742, forward strand.
GACGAGCGTCTGGGATGCCTGGAATTCCGCCTCCGCATGGATGATCTTCGCCCTACGGTCCCGTTCCGCCTCTGCCTGCTTGGCGATCGCCTTAACCATATTGTCGGTCAGTTCGACTGTCCTAATCTCGACGTTGCTGACCTTAAGCCCCCAGGTTTCCGTCTGGCTGTCCAGGATCTCCTGCACGTCGGTGCTGAGCTTCTTGCGTTCGGACAGCATCTCGTCAAGATCGTGCTGCCCCAGAACGGATCGCAGCGTCGTTTGCGCCAGCATGTTGGTGGCGGGCAGATAGTTCTGCACCTGTATGATGGCGTGCTCGGGATTGACGACGTTGAAGTAGAGGACGGCATCCACTTTCATCGAGACGTTGTCTCGCGAAATCACGTCCTGTGTCGGTATCTCTACGACCTGGATCCGCAGATCGACCCGCACCATTTCCTGTACGAAAGGGAACAACAGAACGAGGCCCGGCCCCTTGACGCGCTGGAACCGGCCGAGCGTGAATACGACCGCGCGCTCGTATTCACGGAGGATTTTGATCGTCGACCTAGCGAGGATCGCCAGAAACAAGACGATAACGGGAACCGCGTAGATCAAAAGCGGGATACCGTTGAAAAATGACGAAATCATCGGGCATATCCCTGTTCTCGTGCTGGCATTGCAAAAGTTTCTGGCAGAAGTTTCTGAAAATATTTTATATATTCTGGCACTATCCTGAGATATAAAGTCCACCACTACTGTATGGTGAAAATTACGGGTCAATCGGTTCGAGGCTGCAGCATCCGTCGAACGGTCCAGCCGATACCAGAAATGGATGCAATTACGCCGAACAGGATTCCATCAGACAGCCACAGCACCATGAGGAAGAACAGAAACGACGAGGACATACTTGTTTCGATCAGCAATCGGGCCCCTCTAACAATCAAGCAACGTAACGAACGAACATGGCGTATGGTGGTTGATTGTCCTGCCGCTGGGTCTCCCTCGAAGTCTCACGAGAGAATGGAATCACTGTTTGCGTTTCAGAACGGGGGTTTTTAGAAGCGTCCAGATGGCAGCGCAGTTCAAATGCAAGCTCGAAAATAGGGCTTTTCATTATTCCGGGCAGCGGAAAAAACGCCCAGTCCTTTACCTTTGAGAGGCGGGCATGGCTACTCCGAGAGCCTGCAACTCGCCGATATGCCGTTCGACGATGCGATGCGTCTCGGCGGCGAAAGCCATTAACTTCAGATCGGTACCGGATTTTGCCTCCTTGGCAAAGGCGGCGCCATCTTTGGCGTGGATTGCCTCCATGTCTCGCAGGTATTCGGCGTCGAACGCTGTCCCGGACAAAGCTTTTAAGTCATCAAATTTTTTCTGAAAGGACGCATTCAGCGTATCAGGAATGTCTATTCCAGCGCCGGAAGCGATTGATTTGAGCTTTGAGCCAACGAGAGCATGATCGTGGGCCTCCGTCGTGCCCTGATCCCTGATATCCTGGGTGCTGCCCTGATCGGCGCCTAACTGGCCAGCTTTCACTTCAAACATCCCCCCTTGGCTAACCATCGCGATGAAGCTTCGGTCAGAAGTCGAAACGCTGTCCTGTGAGGCAGCGACATGCACGGGGAAAGCAAATGCAAAAGTTGCGACGGCAATTGCTGCGTACTTCATGGTACGGTCCTCCATCTACAAAGGGGCCGACCATGATATCGTCTGAGTGTGGGCAAAAGTTTCGCCGACATTTAGGGAGATTTCTTAGCACCGCTGCCAGTCCGTTTCAGCATCTGCATCAAGTCAAAATAGATAAACGGCGAGACGGCTAGCCTTTTAAAAGCGGAGTCTCAGCAGGAAGAAGTTTTGAGCTCGTCCTATTTCAACAGATGCATCAATCGGCCTTCGACTTCCGGCTTAACGAAGCCAAACAGCAGCGCTGCGGCAATCGCGTATGCTCTTTCATGCAGGTCTTCGTCTGCGATTTCACCTGCCACCCAGAATGAAATGCAGCCGCGAAAGCTCAGAGCCAGATGATCCGGAAGGCTGCAGCGGGCGACCGCGGTCATTTCCTCTCGAATCCCAGAAAGATCACCGAAGGCAGTCGCCCACAGCACACGGGAGCGATCGGAAACGTGGCCCGGTTCCGTTGTTGGGCTTCCAAGCGATCCGATCACGGGCCCCGTTACGGCAGGTTCCTCAAGCAGCGCTGTAACGGTGATGTCGAAGGCTTCTATGTGTTTAGTCCCGGGGTTTGCTGGTGTGATATTTTCACGTGAGTGGAAGGAAGCATTATGGGACAGATACGTCACCGCAGCACCACGACCACGCACGCCGTCCGAGCAGCAATACACGATCGCAGGCTTCGCTTGAGACACTGAGCCGGGCGTTCGGGAGAGGTGGCCCCGTTTATTTGGACAGTTTTTCTGGTTGAATAAGCTATACCCAGTTGATGTCAGCCTCCTGATCCGGCGGCAGCCTCGGATCAGAAGATGTCGGCGCTATGTGATACGCCTCATCGGGCGTGCGTCCACTCAGTGCCGAGTGCGGCCGATCCGCATTGTAGTGTCCGATCCATTCTACCAGACCTGCTCGAAGTTCTGATGCCGTATCAAATGCGTGCCGCTTCTCCACATCCGCCGGACGCGCAATCCGCACGACCGCAGGCTTGCCGGAGAACGTAGTCGACGTCCCTTCGATCGTCCTGACTCTTCCATTGCGCGATCATCGTCTGATGCACGCCGTATTTCGACGCCAGTTCCGCCAGCGGCTGCTCACATGGGATCGCCTCCAGCGGAACCCACGACTTGAATTCACCCGAATACCGTTTCCGCGTAACTTTGCCCATAAAACCCGCTCTCGCTCAGGTCTGGGATATCTTAACGCTCTGTCCGAAATTCGGTGACTATCTCTGGCGTGACGTGGATCCCATCATCGATCATTGGGTAACATAACGTTCGCCAGAATGACCAGACGCGCCCGCATGACATAGGGTAGAAGCAAAAATCCTTAAATAAAACAAGGATTTTACGTTTACCTCTCCTCTGCCTCCGGTCTTCGCTCTACGTCCGTTTAATACGGAAACAAAGCATATTCAGGCAAGGATACATCCCGTAGCAGGTGCCGTCGCTTCGAGGAAAAACTTGCATGATCAGGCAGCAACTTCCCCATTCCTGCCGCGTATAGCGAATGGCAGCATATTCCGGCATTCCACACCTCCTGCCGGAATACATGAAGGGATGCATACTGCGTCCTCATAAAGCGGCGCCCGGTCCTGATCCGTCAATGCGGATAACATTACGCACATAGCCTCCGTTCAAGATAAAACAAACAGAAACGGAATTGCCAGTTATGCAAAATGTTTCCAATATATGGTCAATTTTTACCTATTCTGTTGTCATAGGAATACTGTTGACCAGCATGATGGGACTGTCTGCCATAACCGGCGCCCGACGGGACGGCAGAGCCATGGGCCGCTCCATGTCGCTACCCTTTGAGTCCGGCATCATACCCACGGGATCGGCACATCTGAGGCTGCCTGTACAGTATTATCTGGTGGCCATGTTCTTTGTCATTTTTGACGTCGAAACCGCCATTCTCCTGACATGGGCAACAGTTGTGACCGAAACGGGATGGATCGGTTATGGCGCGGCGCTCGCCTTTACTGTTTTTCTGGCGATTTCCCTTGTCTACCTGTGGCGGGGCGGAGCGCTGGACTGGGGGCCGCGGGTCCGTAGGTGCGATATAGCGGACGGACGAAAGGATCATGCATCATGAACTGGTCCCTTTCTTCCCCCCGCAGTTCCAGAGACGCCCAGCCTTCGCCCAGTTTCAGTGAAACCCTGCGCCGCAACCTGGTTATGGGCCGGTTACAGGACTTTGTAGCCTGGGGGCAGAAAAACTCCATCTGGCCGCTGAATTTCGGCCTGTCGTGCTGTTACGTGGAAATGGCCACGGCGTTCACCAGCCGGTTCGACATCGCCCGCTTTGGTTCCGAAGTCTTGCGCGCTACACCACGCGAAGCCGACCTTATCGTCATTTCCGGCACCGTGTTCGTCAAAATGGCTCCGGTTATCCAGCATCTTTACAACCAGATGCTGGAGCCACGATGGGTGATTTCCATGGGGTCATGCGCCAATTCCGGCGGCATGTACGACATTTACAGTGTCGTGCAGGGTGTGGACAGTTTCCTGCCCGTGGATGTGTATGTGCCCGGCTGTCCCCCGCGCCCCGAGGCCCTGCTGGAGGGCTTGCTGCTTTTGCAGAAATCCATCGGCACACAGCGCAGGCCTCTTAGCTGGCTGGTCGGGCCGCAGGGTGCGGAACCCGTGACACCGCCCAGCCTGCGCGATGAAAAGCGTAGCCAGCGTCGGGGCATGCGCGATCTGCGCACGCCCGACGAGATCTGACGCCCATGACCACCCTCCTTTCTCCTGCCCGCGAACAGAGTCTTCCGGAAAGAATTTCAAAGCATCTTCCCAACGGCTTACTGGCCACACAGACTGCTTGTGACGGGATCTCCATCCTCTGGATGGCGGCAGCCGATCTGCGCCCCACCCTTGCCGCACTGAGGACATCGGCTGCCGCATCCCTCATGCTTCTGGACCTGACGGCCATAGATGAACGCGATCGCACCCATCGCGACGGGCAGCCACAGGCGGCATTCACGGTTGTCTATCACCTGATGTCGCTTAACACCCGCTCGGATGAGGTGCGGATCAAGGTGCCCCTGGGCGCAACCGCTCCCACCCTTCCCAGCATCTGTGATCTCTGGCCCAACGCCAACTGGTATGAACGCGAGGTCTGGGACCTGTTCGGCATCCATTTCCAGGACCATCCGTGCCTGCGCCGTATCCTGACCCCACCCACATGGACCGGACATCCCCTGCGCAAGGACCACCATGCCCGCGCCACCGAAATGCCGCCCTACAGCCTGACGGAAGAACACGAAGCGCAGGAGCAGGACGCCCTGCGCTTTGACCCGTCCGCATGGGGTATGCGGCGACACAGTGACCACAGCGACTTCATGTTTCTCAACCTTGGTCCCAATCATCCCAGTGTGCACGGGGTTTTCCGCATTGTGCTGCAACTGGAAGGGGAGCGAATTGTCGATGCCGTGCCCGATATCGGCTTTCACCATCGCGGGGCGGAAAAGATGGGGGAGCGCCAGTCATGGCACACCTATATCCCTTACACCGACCGGGTGGATTACCTCGGCGGCGTCATGAACAATTTCCCTTATGTGATGGCGGTAGAAACACTGGCCGGGATTACCGTGCCACCACGAGCGCAGATGATCCGGGTCATGCTCGCAGAACTATTCCGCATTGCCAGCCACCTCGTCTTCTACGGCACCATGGCGCAGGATGTGGGGCAACTTTCTCCAGTGTTCTACATGTTTACCGACCGCGAACGCGTGTTCGGGATTATCGAGGCGATATGCGGCTTTCGCATGCATCCGGCGTGGTTCCGCATTGGCGGGGTCGCCATGGATCTGCCCAATGGGTGGGAAGGACTGATCCGCGCCTTTCTCCATGATCTGCCCTTACGGCTGGACGAATACGATGCGATGGTCATGCGCAACCCCATCTTCCGCGCCCGTACAAAGGGAATTGGCGCCTATACAACCACAGAGGCTGTTGAATGGGGCGTCACCGGGCCGGGGCTGCGCGCCACAGGGCGGGAATGGGATTACCGCAAACATGCGCCCTATGCCTGTTATGACCAGCTCGAATTCGACATTCCCACCGGCACCAACGGCGACTGTTATGACCGGATTGCCGTGCATGTGGAGGAAATACGCCAGAGCCTGCGCATCATCCGCCAGTGCGTGGACAACATGCCCGCAGGCCCGGTCAAGGCCGATCATCCACTGACAACCCCTCCGCCCAAAGCGCGGACGATGCATGACATCGAAACCCTGATCCATCACTTCCTCAGCGTAAGCTGGGGGCCGGTCATTCCACCGGGAGAAGCACGGGCCAGTATCGAAGCCACGAAAGGCGTGAACACTTATACCCTGATCAGCGACGGCGGTACCGCGTCATACCGTACGCGCATCCGCACGCCCTCTTTCGCTCACCTCCAGATGATCCCGCTGCTCAGTCGCGGGATCATGGTCGCGGACCTGATCGCGATCCTGGGCAGCATCGATTTCGTAATGGCCGATGTGGACCGCTGAATATCCCCTCCCCGCGCCCATGCGCGCGGAAATCCTTGCCCTTGCGGCGCAGGAACTACATCCGCGCGGGGCGAGCGTCGCAGCCCTACGGCTGGTGCAGGCCCGCTTTGGCTGGGTCAGCACCGTGCATCTGCGCGAAGTGGCCGACCTGCTGGGTATCTCGGCCGATGACCTCGATGGCGTCGCGACCTATTTCAACCTGCTGTTCCGCAGGCCGGTCGGGCGGCATGTCATCATGCTGTGTGACAGCGTTTCATGCTGGATCATGGGACGTGAACCGCTGTGCGCCCATCTGTGCGGAAAGCTGGACATCAGGCCGGGGGAAACCACGGCAGACAACGCCATCACGCTGCTCCCCACGGTCTGTATCGGTCACTGCGATCACGCTCCGGCCATGCTGATTGACGATACGCTGCATGGAGATGTGACCACGGCAAGCCTCGACCAACTGATCGATACGCTGAGAAATACGCCATGACGCCGGCCTCCGAACGTCCCCTGACCGCCATGATCGATCCTGCCGCCGGTCCACCGGACTGTGCGGCATACGGGCGCGCTGGCGGCTGGCAGGCCACGCGGTTGGCGCTGGGAAGCCTTGCCCCGGCTGAGATCATTGACATGGTGACACGCTCAAAGCTGCGCGGGCGTGGGGGCGCGGGCTTCGGAACCGGGCAGAAATGGAGCTTCGTGCCCAAGGAACCCGCATCCGAACGTCGCAAATACCTGATCGCCAATGCCGACGAGATGGAACCGGGCACCTTCAAAGATCGCTGGCTGCTTGAAGGCAATCCCCTCCAACTCGTCGAAGGAATGATCCTTGCGGCCTATGGCGTGCAGGCAGGGCATGGCATCGTTTTTCTGCGTGGAGAATATCAGGAAGCCTGCGCCCGCCTGCACCGCGCGATCGGGGAAGCTCGGCAACAAGGCTGGCTGGGCGAGAATATTCTTGGCTCGGGCTTCAGTTTTGACATCCACATACATTCCAGCGCCGGACGCTACATATGCGGCGAGGAAACTGCCCTTCTGACCGCGCTGGAAGGCCGCCGCGCCACACCCCGCAGCAAACCACCCTTTCCGCAGACCGGCGGCCTGTGGGGCGCGCCAAGCGTGGTGAACAATGTCGAGACGCTGTGCAACCTGCCCCATATCATCGCCAACGGACCAGAATGGTTCACGGGGCTTGGGCTGGGGGATGATGGCGGCACCAAGATCTATGGTGTCAGCGGCCGGGTGACAAAACCGGGCGCATGGGAACTGCCGATCGGCACGCCGCTGCGGCAGATCATCGAGGACCATGCAGGCGGCATGCGCCCCGGCTACCAGTTGCGCGCCCTCCTGCCCGGCGGAGCGTCCACCGCCTTTATCGACGCGACAGCCCTTGATGTCGCCATGGATTACGGATCGGTGGAAAAGGCGGGCAGCAGGCTTGGCACCGGCATGGCCATCATTCTGGATGACCGGACCTGCCCCATCGGCATGATCCGCAACCTTGAACATTTCTTCGCACAGGAATCCTGCGGCTGGTGCACGCCATGCCGTGACGGGCTGCCATGGGTGGAACGCCTGCTGGATGCGATCGAAGACGGGACCGGCCGGGATGAAGACATGGACCAGCTTGATCGTCATGCCCGCATGCTGGGTGCTCCGGGCCGCACCTTCTGCGCCCATGCGCCGGGAGCGATGGCGCCACTGGCCAGTGGACTGAAGCTTTTTGCCGCCGATTTCGCTGCCCACATCCAGCAGGGCCGTTGCCCTCACCAAGCCGGAGCAGGAGCAGGAGCAGGACCATGACCACCATCCGCATCGATGGACGGGATTGCCCGACCCGCAGCGACATCAACCTCCTGCAGGCCTGCCTGGAAGCCGGGGCCAACCTGCCCTATTTCTGCTGGCATCCCGAACTAGGCTCCGTCGGAGCGTGCCGACAGTGCGCCATCAAACAGTTCAGCGGACCGGACGACAGGAAGGGCCGCATCGTGATGGCCTGCATGACTCCTGTTAGCGAGAATACCATCATCTCCATTGACGACCCGGAAGCCCGGGACTTTCGGGCCAGCGTCATCGAATGGATGATGGTCAACCATCCCCATGACTGCCCCGTATGCGAGGAAGGCGGCGAATGCCATCTGCAGGACATGACTGTCATGACCGGGCACAATACCCGTCGCTACCGGTTTACGAAGCGGACCCACCGGAATCAGGATCTCGGGCCGTTCGTAAAGCATGAAATGAACCGCTGCATCGCCTGCTACCGCTGTGTACGGTTCTACCGTGATTACGCGGGTGGAGACGATCTGGCGGCCTTTGCATCGCATGACAATGTCTATTTCGGCCGTGCCGAAGATGGCACGCTGCAAAACGCATTCAGCGGCAATCTGGTGGAAATCTGCCCGACTGGCGTGTTTACCGACAAACCCTTTTCCACCGTCTACACCCGCAAGTGGGACATGCGGGGGACACCCTCAGTGTGCGTACACTGCGCGGTGGGCTGCAACACCATCGTCAATGCACGTGAGGAAACTCTCCGGCGTGTCCTTAACCGCTACAATACGGACATCAACCGCTACGTGTTGTGCGACCGGGGCCGGTTCGGTCATGGTTTTGTCAATGCGCCGACACGGATCCGCACGCCGCTGAACACTATTGACGGGCAACAGGTGTCCGTACCCATGGCCGATGCCCTGACGGCCTTTGCCCGTATGGCGGCGAAGGGGCGAATTGTGGGCATAGCCTCGCCCCGTGCAGCACTCGAAACCTGTTTCAGCCTGCATACACTGGTGGGACCACAACATTTCGCCACCGGCCAGACGCGGCATGAACAGGAATGCACGGAACTGGCCCATGCCCTGCTCACCCGGCATCCCGGCGCCCTCCCCACCCTGCATGAAATGGAAAGCGCCGATGCCGTGCTGGTTCTGGGCGAGGATGTATGCGCCACCGCGCCCCGGCTGGGCCTGTCGTTGCGGCAGTCGGTGCGTCAGGCCTCCTTCCATACGGCGGACAACGCCAAGGTGCCACGCTGGATGGATGCGGCGGTCCGTACGCTGGGAAGCGAGTGCCCTTCCGCCCTGCATGTCATGACGCCTGCACCAACTGATCTGGACAGTGTGGCTGCGGAAACCTTTCGCGCAGCGCCCGATGATATCGCACGGCTGGGCTTTGCCATTGCCCACGAAATTGATCCCTCCGCCACGCCCGTCACGGATCTGGCGCCAGATGATGCGGTACGTGCCACCCGTATTGCACATGCGCTTATGGCAGCCAGAAAGCCGCTGATCGTATCCGGCATGCAATACGGTTCCCTCGCGCTGATGCAGGCCGCCTCCAGTATTGCCGCAGCCCTTGCGCGCGCCACGCCTGCCGCGGGCCTCTCGCTGGTTCTGCCTGAATGCAACAGCATGGGGCTGGCCATGATAGGGGGACTGCCGCTGGAAACAGTTATGGAACAGGCCCGGGCAGGCGAGATTTCCACCCTGATCATCGTGGAAAATGACCTCACACGCGACCTCAGTCCGGCGGATGTGGCGGAGCTCGTGGCGGCCGTTCCCGATATCGTCGTGATCGACCATACGGTCACGCCGCTGTGCCACCACGCCAGTCTTATTCTGCCAGTTGCTGCCTTCAGCGAATGCAGCGGCACACTGGTCAGTCAGGAAGGCAGGGCACAACGCTTTTTTCAGGTGGTCTTTCCCCCTGCCCCCATACAAGCCGGATGGCGGTGGATACAGGCGCTGGCCCGAAGCCTTGATCCACCCCCACGTCCTATCACGGGCCTGCTCGGCTGGCGGGATCTCAATGAGGTTCTTGCCGCGCTGGCAATGGCGTTTCCAAATCTTGCCCAGGCAGCCATGGCCGCCCCGGGAGCGGATTATCGTATCAATGGTGAGAAACTGCGCAGCCAGACCTATCGCGCCAGCGGGCGGACCGTCATCCGTTCCTTCATAAGTGTGCGCGACCAGCCACCTCCCGCCAGTCCGGACACGCCATTCAGCAGTTCAATGGAAGGGGCATACGGACCGGAGATGCCCGGCGCGCTGGTTCCCACCTATCAGGCGCCAGCATGGAATTCGGTGCAGGCACTTAACCGTTTCCAGTTCGAAATTGGTGGACCCATGCGTGGCGGCCCATCCGGCATCCGGCTGTTATCCCATGCGGAACATCATGACACGGAACCGCATCCCTACGCGTACGCCACGGATATTCCGGCCCCCTATGCTCCGCAGGCGGATGCCGTTCTGGTACTGCCCGATACGCGCCTGTTCGGCAGTGAAGAACTGAGCATGTTCTCGCCGCCCATTATTGCGCGATCAACCGCGCCAATGCTGGGACTGCCCGCCAGCGTAACCACATCAGACCGCATGGTGCTGCATCTGGAAGACGGACCACACATCCTGCCCGTGGAACCCGTGCCCGGACTTCCTGCAGGCATTGCCCTATGCCCCGCGCACATGGTCGCACGCGCCTTTCGTTTTCCCCGAATGGCCCGGCTGGAAACAGTGCCAGGCGAAGGAGAACGGTCATGACCTATTCAGCGCTCCTCACCATCATTCTTACTCCGCTTGTTCTCCTTGGCCTTGCTACCGTGCTGACATGGGTCGAACGACGACTGCTGGGATTATGGCAGGACCGGTATGGCCCTAATCGCGTAGGACCGGGCGGCATGTTTCAGGCCGTGGCGGATGGAACCAAGATCCTGTTCAAGCAGGATTGGATTCCTCCATTTGCCGATCGGGGTGTTTTCGTCCTTGCTCCGGCTATTGGCATGATGACGGTCCTGCTGTCCTTTGCCGTCATTCCGTTGCCAATGCACGCGGGCATTGCAAGCGACATGAATGTCGGGCTGCTGTTCATCCTCGGCATGATGGGGCTTGGGGTCTATGCGGTGGTACTGGCCGGGTGGTCATCCAACAGCAAATTCGCACTGCTGGGGGGCATGCGGGCAGCCGCGCAGATGATCAGCTACGAAGTCTTCATGGGGCTTTCCCTGATGGGCGTGGTCATGATGGCCGGATCATTCAGTCTGCAAGACATCGTGGCGGCGCAGGCGGGATTGTGGTTCATCATCCCGCAATGCCTCGGCTTTGGCGTGTTCATGCTTGCAGGCATTGCGGAAACACACCGTCTGCCCTTTGACCTTCCCGAGGGCGAGAACGAACTGGGAGCGGGATTCCATACCGAATATTCGGGCATGAAATTCGGTATGTTCTTCATTGCCGAATATGCCGGGATCATTCTGGTCTCAAGCCTTGTCACCACGCTCTATCTTGGTGGCTGGCGCGGGCCGCTGCTGCCCCCTGCCGTGTGGTTCCTGCTCAAGACGGGGGGTATGGTAGCGTTTTTCATCCTGCTACGCGCAAGCCTGCCTCGCCCGCGTTACGACCAGTTGATGGCATTGGGCTGGAAGGTCCTGCTGCCACTTTCTCTGTTAAATGTCATGGCGACCGGAACCATCCTTATGCTGCGTGCGTCTTTGTAGCACGCCTGATGCAAAGGCATCTCCCATGTTTGATACATTGCGCACCCTGTTCCTGACGGCGCTCCATGCCTTCCACCGGCGCGCGACCGTGCAGTATCCCGAACAGCAACCCTACCTGCCGCCGCGTTATCGCGGGCGGATCATCCTGTCGCGCGATCCCGATGGGATGGAGCGGTGTGTGGCGTGCAACCTGTGCGCTGTCGTCTGCCCGGTGGACTGCATCAGTCTGCAGAAAACCGAAGCCGATGGACGGTGGTATCCCGAATATTTCCGGATCAATTTTTCCCGTTGCATTTTCTGCGGCTTTTGTGAGGAAGCCTGCCCCACATACGCCATACAACTCACGCCCGATTTTGAAATGGGCGAGTATGCGCGACACAATCTTGTTTATGAAAAGGAAGACCTTCTGATAAGCGGGACCGGGAAATATCCAGAATATAGCTTCTATAATGTCGCAGGCATTCCCATTCCCGGCAAGGCGCGCGGCACATCCGAACGCGAACGCCCACCGGTCGATCTCCACTCCCTGCTGCCGTAACCGTCATGCACGCCCTGGCCCTCCTTGCTGCCAGTGTGACCATCATCGGGGCCATCATGGTCATTACCCGAAAGGTCGCCGTGCATGCGGTGCTGTATCTGGTTGTGACGCTGCTGGCGCTGGCGGCATTACTTGTGATGCTGGGAGCATCATTCGCGGCGATGCTGGAGATCATCATCTACGCAGGCGCGATAATGGTGCTGTTCGTCTTCGTCATCATGATGCTCAATCTGGGGCAATCGGACAGCGCGCGTGAAAAGGAATGGTTGCGTCCGCGCGCGTGGCTGGGACCGGGCATCCTGGCTGCCATTGTATGTGCGGAACTTCTTTATTGTATCAGCCCCTTTTCCGGCTCTCTGCCCACCATTCCCCCCATAACGGCGCATGATGTCGGGCTGAGCCTGTTTGGCCGCTACGTGCTGATGGTCGAACTGGTATCATTCCTTCTTCTGTCTGGTCTGATATCGGCTTTTCATATCGGTCGTAACTGGATGGAGGACCGCTGACATGCCGGCTTTTCCCTTCAACGACACCGTGCTGCTGGCGACCGTCCTGTTTTCGGTCGGACTGACGGGCGTTCTGGTACGGCGCAACATGGTATTCATGCTGATGTCGCTGGACATCATGCTCAATGCAGCTGCCCTCGTATTCGTGGGCGCGGGCGCGCGCTGGCATGATGCGGTGGGACAGGTGATGTTCCTGCTGATCCTCGCTCTTGCTGCCGTGGAAACGGCGGTGGGGCTGGCCATCATCCTGCGTCTGCATGCCCAGGGACGCCCCACGCTGGATGCCGATACCGGCAACCTTCTGCAAGGATAGGGCCATGGGTGAAATTCTGCTTCCCCTTCTCATCCTTTCCCCGCTTGCGGCCTCTCTGGTCGTGTTTGTATCTGCCGGACGCCTGAGTGCGTGTGCTGTCGGGACGCTTGCCTGCACCGGAGTGGGAATGTCAGCCGTAATCAGCGTTATCTTGTCCGTCATGCTCCTGTCCGGCCCTGCGACGGGGACATTGCAGGTAATGCTGTGGCCATGGATACATATTGCAGGATTTTCAGCCGATATCGCGTTCATGCTGGACCGGATTTCCGTGGTCATGATCCTTGTCGTCACGATCGTGGGGCTGCTGATCCATATCTATGCCGTAAGCTACATGCACGACGATCCGGGTATTGCGCGCTTTTTCGGCTCCATGACGCTTTTCATAGCCTCCATGCTGGTGCTGGTGCTGGCGTCCGATCTGCTCTGCCTGTTTATCGGGTGGGAAGGCGTGGGACTGTGTTCATACCTGCTTATCGGGTTCTGGTATGACACCCCCGCCAATACCGCCGCCGCACGCAAGGCCTTTTACATGACCCGCATGGGAGACGCGGCATTGCTGTGTGGACTGCTGCTATTGGCCACGGCGGCAGGCTCCCTGCACATCGGTACCGTGCTGGCGGCGGTTGCAAACGGGCAGGTAGCCCTGTCCGCCGTAAACATGGCCGCACTCTTCATACTCATAGGGGCTCTTGCCAAATCGGCGCAGATCCCTTTCCAGACATGGCTGCCGGATGCCATGGCAGGACCCACACCGACCTCCGCCCTTATTCATGCGGCGACCATGGTTACAGCAGGTGTCTATCTGATTGCGCGACTGCATGATCTTTTTGTCATGGCGGTCCCTGTCATGGCGCTTATGGCCGTGCTCGGAGCACTGACCCTGCTTATGGGGGCATGCACGGCGCTGGTGCAGTCCGATCTCAAACGTATCCTTGCATGGTCCACGATCAGCCAGCTTGGTTACATGTTTCTCGCCCTTGGGTGCGGAGCGTGGCAGGCGGCGCTGTTTCACCTGATGACTCATGCCTTTTTCAAGGCGCTGCTTTTCCTGACTGCGGGCGCCGTTATCGTGCGCACCCATCATGAACAGGATATTTTCCGTCTGGGCGGCCTGCGCCACGCCATGCCGGGACTGGCCGCCGCCTTTATCACGGGGGCATCCGCACTGGCCGGTGTGCCACTGGTTACGGCAGGCTTCTACAGCAAGGAAATGATCCTGTCGGGTGTATGGGCCGCCCATTTCCGCCTGACGCATGAATGGACCCTGAGCGGCCATGTATTATGGGGGATCGGTCTGCTGGGAGCCTTCCTCTCCGCGCTTTATATTTTCCGCTGCGTATTTATCGTTTTTTTCGGAAAATCCGGAACCACGGCGACAGGCCGGACGTCACGCCTCATGACCATTCCCCTTAGCTGCCTGTGCGTTCTGTCCCTGTGCGGAGGCATCATTGAAATGCCCATGACATTTCCTCCCCTTCACCTGTTCAGTGCTCTCCTTGATCCTACGTTACCCCCGTCACATGCAGATGAACCTGGCTGGCTTGTGCTGGTGGGCGCGATCGTCCCTCTTGCCGGACTTGGGGTCGCATGGGTGTTGTGGGGGCGTCCTTCACCCATCATGCGAGAAATACCGGGGCAAGCAGCCGTTATCCGTTTTGCCCGCACCGGAGGGGGCATGGACGTCGTGTATGATCACCTGTTCGTACAACCCTTTCGCTTCCTGACGTGGCTGACGCGGCATGACATCCTTGACCATGCCATCACCGGAACAGGGCGGTTGACGCAGGCGGTTAGTACCTCGGTTCTGAGGTCACGGACAGGTTTTCTTGACATACTGACGCTAGGGGGAAGACGGGGTATCAGATCGGCGGATCACCTGCTGGGCCAGATACATAACGGTCGCGTACGGTGGTATGCAGCATGGATTGTCGGCGGGCTGTGCGCGGGCCTTGCCATGGCGGTGCTGGCATGAGCCCCCTTCCCGCCCTTGTGCTGCTGCCCATCATGGGCGGTGGGCTGGCATGGCTGACTGAACGCATCCAGCTCCATACCGCCACCACCTCTCCCCCCTCCCGCAATGCGTCATGGTGGATGATGCTGGCGACCCTGATTGTGGAAACGCTGTTGCTTGCAGGAATTACTTTCGGCCATCCGACCCGTACGGGGCCATGGCTGGAGCATTTTTCCATGCCCTGGATCCCCACTATGGGGATCGCGGTTAGGCTGGACCTGGACGGTCTTTCGCTATCGCTGATCTGGCTTTCGCTTATCCTGTGCTTTTTGTGCGCATGTCTTGCCACCCGTCAGGTCACGGTCAAGTCCGGCGCATTTTATTTCCTTTTTCTCATGACCCTTACAGGTATTATTGGAACATTCGTAGCCACAGACCTGTTTCTGTTCTTCTTTTTCTGGGAACTGATGCTGGTGCCGATGTTCGTGCTGATTGCCGTATGGGGGCATGAGGACAGGCAGCGCGCCGCCCTGAAGTTTTTCATGTTCACGCAGGGCAGCGGCCTGCTCATGCTGCTGTCTATCCTCGGTCTGGTCATTACGCATGACCGGGAAACCGGCGTGCTGACATTCGATTACTTCGCACTGGCCCAAACACCCCTGTCCCCGACCCTGTCCATGCTGCTCATGCTGGGTTTCTTCATCGCCTTTGCCGTCAAGCTGCCTGTCGTGCCGGTCCATGTCTGGCTGCCGGATGCCCATACGCAGGCACCCACGGCAGCCAGCGTGCTGCTGGCGGGTATCCTGCTCAAGACCGGCGGCTATGGCATGATCCGGTTTAACGTCATGCTGTTTCCCGATGCGGCCATTCATTTCGCTCCCATCGCCATGGGGTTGGGCGTTGTGGGGGTTCTGTATGGGGCGTGGTTGTCCTGTGCGCAGAATGATATCAAGCGCCTGATCGCTTATAGCAGTATCAGCCATATGGGCTTCGTGGTGCTTGGTATCTTTACCGGTTCACGCCTGGGGATGCAGGGGGCGATCATACAGATGCTGGCCCATGGGTTGAGCGCGGGGGCGCTTTTCCTGATCGCGGGCGCCATTCAGGACCGATTGCATACACGTGACATGCACCGTATCGGTGGATTGTGGGCGGCCATGCCTCGCCTGTCCGCCTCGGGACTGTTTTTTGCCGTGGCTTCGCTCGGAATGCCGGGACTGGGTAATTTCACGGGCGAGTTCCTTGTTCTGCTGGCGACATGGCCTGTCAGCCCTGCCATTGCGACACTAACGACCGTGGGACTGGTCCTTGCCGCCATCTATGCCCTGCGGATGGTCAACCGTGTATTTCTGGCAGCCCCTCGAGTGGACCCGCTCCTCCTAAAGGATTTACCTGCTCGGCAGACGGCAGTTTTCGCCTGTGTCATGATTTTTCTAGTCGTTCTGGGCCTATATCCGCAGCCTTTCATGATATTTTCCGGCCCGTCCCCCTTGTCCGTTACGGCTACGACCAGTCGGGAAGATCACGCACCATGATCGGGCATGATGTTTTCCTGCCAACACCGCTGCCGGTGCTCTGCGTGGGAATCACGGTCATGCTTGCCGCAACGGCGTGGCGGCGTTCGGTGGACCGCAGTTTTCTGAGCGGGATGGTAACACTGCTGCTGGCCCTTGCATTCGTAGGGCATCATACGGGCACAGCGCCGGATAATGGCGACAGCCTGTTCATTCAGGATCGATGGACGAACTATACAGCCATCCTCATCATGCTTTCCAGCATGTGTATCCTGCTCATGTCATGGCGGGATGGTACGCATGACAGAACAACGCTGGTAGATGAATATCCCCTACTGTGCATGCTGGGCGCGCTGGGTGCGCTGACCATGGTATTCAGTGCGAATTACATGCCCTTTTTCCTGGGGTTGGAAATACTTGGCATCTCCCTCATGGGACTTGTGACCTTCCGCCACCGTCCCGTCATGCAAGGTTGTGAAGCGGCGATGAAATACCTGATTCTGTCAGGGGTATCTTCCGCTATTCTTCTGTTTGGTGTCGGCCTGGCCTATGGCGTTACGGGATCGTTGCGGTTCATGCCGCCCATCACGACCGGGGATGTTTCCCCCGCATTGCCAGTCGCCGCCACGGTTATGATTCTGATCGGCATGTTCTTCAAGCTTTCTGTCGTTCCCTTCCATATGTGGCTGCTGGATGTGATGGAAGGCGCACCCGTTCCCGTGGCGGCGTTTCTGGCCGTGGTCTCGAAAATTGCGATATTTTCTGCGCTTGTCCGCTATTTCGGGACGGGAGACCAACCTCCATTCCTCAACGACATCCTGTACGTCGTCATTATCCTGACCATTATTGGGGGGAACCTGCTTGCATTGCGTCAAACCAGCTTCACACGTCTTCTGGCATGTTCATCCATTGCGCATGTGGGATATCTTCTGATTGCCTTCCTTTGCCCCGGCCGTCTGCAATCGGGCGCCATAACCGTTTATCTTGCAGCCTACACTGCCAGTACATTAGGCGTATTTGCGATCGTGACTGCCATGATCACCCCTGAAAGGCCGGATGGCACGGTTATCGCGCAATGGAAAGGACTGTTTTTCAGCCACCCGTTCCTGGCTTCGGCCATGTCGCTCATGCTGCTTTCACTCGCGGGTATTCCACCCGGTATCGGCTTTTTTGCGAAGTTCGAGATTGCGGCGACCGGCGTTGAACACCAACGCAACCTATTGCTGGGTGTACTCATAATCGGCAGCATTATCGGGTTGTATTATTACCTGAACATCATCCGTGTCATGATGACCGCCCCACCGTTACCATCTGCCAGCCTAAACCGGCACGTGCGCCCGGAACTGATGGCGCTTGTCATCGTTCTCACAGTAATCGTGGTGATTGGAGGGCTTTTCCCCGCTCGCGCCATCCATCCTCTTCTTCCTGTTTCCCCTGTCGTGCCTGCAATGCAGAACGAGATGACGATGCATTGACAGGATTGTTTTTCAATTATCCAAAACATGGAAAGGATTTCCCCATGTCCTCTCATGTCTTTCACATTTTGGCCCAAAAAGGCAGCAACGTCATTACCGTCAGGGCAGACGACCCTATCGTGAGTGTCGCCAATACACTGGCGCAGCATAATATCGGCGGGGCACCTGTTCTTGGCCCTGATGAACAACTGATTGGCCTGGTATCGGAAAAAGGGATCGTTCATGCGTTATCCGAACACGGTGCTGACATATCCACCCTGACCGCAAAAGATATCATGACGAAGGATATGCCGACCGCAACACCCGATGACAGTATTTATGATATTGCCTGCCGCATGACGTATTCCCGCAATCGGCATGTCCCCGTTCTGGAAAACGGAAAGCTCGTCGGATTGGTCAGCATTGGAGATATCGTCAAACTACGCGCTGAAAATGCCGAACAGGAAGCACGTGAATTGCAGGATTACGTGACAGGCAGCGACCATGCTGCAGTCCAGCCTCCTCATGAAACGCCCCCCATGCAATGCGGAGAAAAGCAAAACTGACCTGCGTGTTTCTACAGATGACATGAAGTCCACATACCTCCACGAAGGGGGGAATGTAGTTCCCTGTGTCAAATACTGATAACCTTTATGCCTCCACCAATGTCGGATAATTGAGTTTTGCCTCAATCAAGTAATCGGATATTCTCGATGATGCATTTTCTGTAATTTTATTTCTTTTTCAGGACATTTCGTAGTCTGTATGGACACAGTCGATAATCGGGGGACAACAAAGGATTTTACGAATTTCCGCAGCAGCCGGATGGTATGCAAGGAACGCGTTACAACGAAGAACTGGACTTGTGACGGTTTTGTGCCAGCAGCCGATCTGGTCATTCCGTTCTTCAACTACAAATCGCACATTTTCATTGATCGGAAGTTCCGTCTGATCTGGGAATGGAAGACCACGGGTGCGGCAGCCAGACTGTGCGAAGGATTGCTCGACCGGAGCAATACGGCTTCTGATGTCTGGGCGGAGACGGCTTATCGTTCAAAGACGCATGAGGCCTCATGGAAAAACAGGACTTTGTCTCAAAAATCCATTTTAGGAAGCCACACCTCAAACCGATACTCCGGCACATCCAGAAGTCCAATGTCGGAAAGTCTGTCGTCGGTCTCGGGTAGAGCATGTCTTTGCCGACCAGAGACGATATGGATTGTGGACATGAATATGTAAGCGCAGCGGTCATATCTGGTTGCCACGCGTCGCCGGTCTTTGAGCTTTGCGAACTGTTTTCGATGAGATGTCGCTTCTTATACAGATGCCAGTCGTAAGGCGGCTTTGATTTTCTGTTCTTCTTCGGTGGAATGCAGGCGGTGATGTTTCGTTCTGCAAGCGACTGTCTGATCTTATTACTGTCGTATCCCCGGTCTCCGATGAGTTCTTCTGTCTCATCGGGAAGATCGTTCAGAAGCACGTCTGCGCCCTTAAAGTCACTGACCTGACCTGCTGTCAGATGGAGACAGACAGGACGGCCCTGACCATCGCATACAGCATGTAGTTTTGAATTCAGTCTGCCTTGTGTCCGTCCGATATGGCGGGGAAAATCCCCTTTTTAAGCAGCGACGCCGCTGTCCGGCGTGCCTTGAGATGTGTCGTGTCGATCATCAGGCGCTTTGAACGGCCAGCCTGTTCTGTCAGTGCAGTGAAAATCCGATCGAAAACACCCAGGCGGCTCCAGCGGATGAAGCGATTGTATAAGGTCTTGTGCGGGCTATACGCTTTCGGAGCATCTTTCCACTGCAGACCGTTGCGGATCACGTAAACGATCCCGCTCAGAATACGGCGATCATCCACGCGAGGAACGCCGTGCGACAGCGGAAAATACGGCTCAATCCGCTTCATCTGCGCTGCAGATAACAAAAACAGGTCACTCACAGGCTCACCTCCATCGGTAAGCCTGTGAATCACAACAGCACGCTCAGTTCAATGAATTAATAGGTCCTGAGCCTAGCAATCTATTCACTTCTATACGCGTCTTTTCCATTTCTTTATTATCGAGGTCACGAAGTGGCTTCCTTACACGGCCCCCGTCGAAACCCCGCATGTTCATTGCCGCTTTGACCGTTTGAGGTTGACCAAAACGACGGGCAAGCGCACGGAACTCGTACCATTGGCGATGAAGTTCGCTGGCTATGCGTGCATCCCCGCTTTCTATCGCACGGTAGCTTTTCTGAATTAGTTCTGGAAAAGCGCCACTGTTTGTTGAACTAATTCCATCGAAACCAGCGGCCATAGGCCCGAGGAAGGCAAGATCCGATGCGCAGAAGAGCCTGACTTTACCTTTCAGTCGGCCTGAGATCTGATCGATGCTTCCGGGTGAAAGATCGCCCTGTTTGAGTGCGACAATACCCTGAATGTCGGAAAGCTGCTCCAGAAGAGTGGGAGAAAGGGTGATGCCGGTACCCGGCGCGTTATAGATCAGTGCTCCCGTCTTGGAGATCGGAGCCATTTCACGGAAAAACTCCACGATCTGGTTATCCGTAACTTCTGAAACGTAGGGGGCCATGATCATCGGAATGCCGCCGAGGTCACCTGCAAGTTCAGTGAGTTCTCGCACAACACATGGATTGGAATGAGCCGTGCAGAGCATAACCGGCACCGTGTCGCCGACTGTTGCCATGACATGCCGGAATACGCTGGCTCGTTCATCGGTTGAGAGAGCGGGGAATTCCCCGTATGTTCCGCCTATAAGAAGACCGTTGAACCCTTGTTCTATGACACGTAGGGCATTGCGCGAAAGTCCTTCGAAATTAATGCTCCCATCGTCATTAAAGGGCGTCATGGTGATATTGAACAGGCCGTGTAGTCTGGCGCGGCTTTCTTCGATATTTTTCATTCTATTACCTGCTTTTTTGAGTTTCTGTTTATCAGACGTCGCAGAGTGTCATCTGCCTGTTGATCGTTCCCAGAACGTCGTATCCGGTTTCGGTCACGACGATTGATTCACTGACACCGACTGTGAACTGCCCATAGATCCGCAGCGCGGGAGGCAGATGGAAAGCCATTCCAGAGCGGAGTTCGGTTTTAACGCCGGCATAGAGGCTGAGAATGCTTCCCTCTCCCCAGTCCGGTGCAAAAGAGATCCCGATGCTGTAGCCACAACGTTTGCGGAAATTATCTGTGAATCCGGCTGCGTCTATCACCTTCTGGCAGGCGATGTGCGGCGCTTCGCAAGGCTGGCCCGGCCGGACAGCATCAAGGGCAGCAGCAAGAGCGTCCTGACAGACATTCATCATGTCCGTGACAATTTGAGGCGGAGTGCCTACCCATGCGGAACGCATGAGAGCTGCATGATAACGATCCCTGCATGCGGCCATTTCCAGGAAGGCACCTTCCCCTTTCGTGATACGACCTCTGCGCCATGTTCCGTGGGGAATGCCGCTTCTTTTTCCTGCTGATACGAGGGGCTCCATGCCCATGTATTCTGATCCCGCCCTGATGGCGTCGTGCATCATGGCGGCGACAAGATCGTTTTCGGTGTTTCCGTCTTTAACCTGAGCCAACCCGGCCTTTATCCCGGCATCGACATACCCGGCTGCAAGACGGAGTTTTTCGATTTCGGAAGGCGATTTTACCATTCTGAGGCGCTCGGTTATTCCGTCTGCGTCATAAAGTTCGCCAAGAACCGCAGCCATTTTCTCATAAACCGATACGGGGAAGAACCACCCCTTTTTCTCGACGCCGATTTTTCTGCCCGCCAGCCCCATTTTGCTGAGTAGTTTGCTGATGACGGACATCGGGTCTTCACCGTCAGTGAACGGATGAATGTCGATGAGGAAAGTGTTGGCGACGAGATTGAAATATTCAAGCTGTCGCACGACGAAAGCAGGTTCGCCTTGCGCAGGCAGGACAAGGCACTGGAAAGTATAATATCCGGGTGTCTGCTGACCTGTCAGATAATAAATATTCTCCGGACTGGTCACGAGCATGGCGTCCAGACCGGCTTTCTCCATGCCTTCGCGGGCTTTTGCCTGACGTTCGGCAAACTCCTCTTTGGTGAATGTGGCTTCCATTCCAGAAGTGACGTCATTTGTCATGTCATGCTCTCCCCGTAAGAGGTGATGTCCGGCTGATATCGAAGCTGATTCCAAGACCGGCCATGTGTGTGTCTGCGATCAGTATTTCGCCTTGGTCGTAATTCAGACCTATTGCTGGATCATCGCGGAGCCCATCGGCGCCGTACAGTTCGGCAAACCGGGGTCGTAAGGCGATTGAGGCCTGTAACGCTGCCGCAGTGGCTGCGCCGCCTTCATTCATCTGCCCGATCATCAGGTCTACACCGGCGTCGCTCAGCACTGCAGCGGCTTTCGCGAGTGCAGAAAGGCCGCCGAGTTTGACCAGCTTGAGATGCGCCATGAGTGGCAGGCCGGATTCGGCGAGTTTCAAACAGTCTTCGAACGAACTGAGGCTTTCATCGAGCATAACGGGAACAGGACTGTTCCGCGTCAGTTCCGGCAACTGGCCCCAGCATGCCGCGGGCAGCGGCTGTTCGATATATTCGAGATTGAATGCCGCGAGCCTATCGAGCGTATGAGACGCCTGGTCCAGTGACCATGCTCCATTGGCATCAGCCGCCAGATCGACATCATCATGGAACCTGTCACGTACCCATCTGAATTTTGCGATGTCCTCTTCCGGGTCGTTTCCGATCCGGATTTTGAGTGCCGTGAAACCTCTTTGTACGTAGGTTTCGCACCGTTTTCGGAAGGTTTCGATGTCACTGAAAAATAGGGTTTGATTCGTTTTGTATGATGTTCCTGTCCCTGAGCCCGTAAGAGCGCAGACAGAGATGTTTTTCCGGCGAGCAACGAGGTCATGGATGGCTATGTCCACCAGCATCCGCACGGAAGAAGGAAGGGTAGTGGGCAGGTTTTGTGTAAGAGCCATCAAACCTTCATCGTCTTTGGGAAAGATGACAGTTCTCAAAAATTCACTGGCGGCACAGATGATCGCCTCAGGGGAGTGCCCAGTCAGGTACTGAATGTTGAGGCGGACTTCTCCAAGACCCTGCACGGTTCCGTCATCGAGAATCAAATACAACTCATCAAGACTGCTGACAGCACCTGACGACGATGTGTGAACCGCCATGCCACTGCTGTAGTGCAGGTCAGATCTTCTGAGTGAAGCGCCGATCATTATGTGTTTGCCTGAACATTCGACGACGGCATCAGTCTGCGGACAATGCCCACATAGATTTTCACGGCGTTGGTCAGTTCCGGTATGGTGACGAATTCATCCGGTTTATGAGCATACGACAGGTCGCCTGGTCCGATTACGACGCCTGATGCTCCGGCCTCTCGGAAATGGACGAGATCACACGCGCCCTGAAAGCCGTATGGGCCCGGTTTGCTCACGCCACAGGCTTCTGCTTCCGTAAGGGATGCCTGAACGACGGCGTTATTTAGATCGGTTTGTGTCGCGCCGCCGGTCGTTGGTTTGTAAGCAGTCACACGTGCTTTAATTCCGTGGCTTTGTTCAAGGCCGCTCAGAAGATTGATGATATCTGCTTTAGCGCTTTCCTCGCATTCTCCAGGGACCAGTCGTCGGTCAAGTAGCAATTCGCATCGGTCAGGAACGACATTGTCTGCCTTTCCTCCAGATACGCGTGTAATGCAGAGGCTGGCGTTGCCGACTAGAGGATGTGTGATGCTGCGGATGACATCCTCGTGGTGTTTTTTCACGGCTCCGGTCACTATCGCGGCATCGTAGATAGCGTTTCTTCCGAGTTCCGGCGTTCCGGAATGAGCTGTGACGCCAGTGATCTCTACGACTGGGCGCAGACTGCCTTTATGCGCACTGAAAACGGTATTTGATGTGGGTTCACCCACAATGACATAGTCTATTTTGCCGCAGTCTCTGGCGTAGTGGCGCGCTCCGGCGCTTGCGACTTCTTCATCACCCACGAATACTGCGAGAAGTGTTCCGCTCCAGCTTTCAGGTGAAGCCATCAGGATACGGACGGCTTCCAACATGGAGGCTAGAGATCCCTTGCAGTCGCACGTCCCTCGTCCGAACAGGGTGTCACCTTCCTGGGTGAGGCTGAATGGATCTTTTGTCCAGCCGTCTCCTGCCGGAACAGTGTCAATATGGGTGTTGAGGGCGAACACTGGGCTGGCCCCATTGTGAAATTTCGCGACAACATTCGCTCGTCCCAGTGCATATTCGTCTATGAGGACGTCCATACCGGTTTTACGCAGAGCCTCTCCGATAAAAGGGGCAAGCGCCATTTCATTTCCTGGCGGATTTTCTGTATTGAGGGCGACCATGAATGAGAGATCGCTGATGATCTGATCTGTGGCGGGAATGATGTCAGACACGGGAAGGTAACTCCTCACTGTATTGTAGTTTCAGTTCCGGCATCGTTTTTGTGAGGAACCTGTGCAGGCGGTCAGGCACGTCACCAGAAAAAAAATGCTGTGCTGACAGATTCGCGATAACTGAGCCGTTTTCTATGAAGACAATCCGATCAGCCACACGCCGGGCGAAGCCGATGTCATGTGTGACGACGACTTTCGCCATGCTTTTAAGGGCGGCTGATCCGAATAATTTCTGAAGTTGTTCCGTGGCTTCTGGGTCTAGCGCTGATGTGGGTTCATCAAACAGCATAACGCGTGGTTGCATCACGAGAGCACGGACAATGGCGACACGCTGTTGCTGCCCCCCGGATAACTGATGGGGGTAACGGCCAGCGTGTTCTAACAGGCCAATTCCATCCAGTAATTCAGCCGCTCGTTCTGACATTCCATGTGCATACGCCCCTCCTGTAAGGCGCGGTGCGAGCAAAAGGTTGTCCCATACGGTCATGTGTTCAAACAGATCGTATCCTTGGAAGACCATTCCGATTTTGCGACGCACGGCGGGTGCAGCAGCGGAACTGTTCAGGATATCCTCTCCATCAAACAGGATGCGTCCTGAATCGGGCTTTTGTAGAAGATTGATGCAGCGCATCAGAGTTGATTTTCCCGAACCGGACGGTCCGAGAATGACGACGACCTCTCCTTCGGGTATCTTCAGGTCACACCCGTTGAGAATATGTTTTCCATCTATTGTGAGGCGGATGTCTTCGAGGGAGAGAACAGGTTTTGCGAGCATTATCGCACACTCTCCATCGCAGCCTGGGCGCGGTGTAATGCCTTTTCGGACGATGACTTGCCGGGCGCGAGGGACTGTTCCAGATAACGCTGCAGCAGCATGAACAGGGAGGTGAAGGCCAGATAATAGATTGCAGCGGCGCTCAGAGCTTCAATGTAGCGAAAGTTTGCGCTTGCGGCCTGATCTGCGGCAAGAAGCAGTTCCGGGACCGCGATTACTGAAACCAGCGCACTGCTTTTCAGCAGGCCGATGACCTGATTTCCAAGCATCGGAAGCGTGATCCGGAACGCCTGGGGTGCTGTGATACAGCGGAAAACACTCAGTGGAGAAAGACCGAGGGCCAGTCCCGCTGTTTTCTGTTCTGGTTTAACAGCATCCAAGCCGGAGCGTGCAATTTCGGCCATGTAGGCACCCTCATTGAGAGAAAGGGCGAGGACTGCGCTGGTGAGCGCGGCCAGTTTCAGTCCGAGCAGAGGCAGAACATTGTAGATGAACACGATTTGTAAAAGGACTGGAGTGCCTCGGAAAAGCCAGAGATAAATCATGACCGACAGACGGAAAAAGCCAAAGCGACCACCAGAAATCACGGCGAGGATAATCCCGATCAGTGATCCGACGATCAGCGAGGAAGTCGTCAGAAAAAGGGTGATTCCAGCGCCTTTGAGGAAGGGCGGCGAGACCAAATAATCGAGTGTCAACTTGACTGTAACCCACCAGTCTGAGGCTTTTCCTGATTCTTCGACGTCAGATACATCTTGACCTCGGTTCAGATGCCATTTCTTTATAAGTTGATCGAGCCTGCCGTCCTTCTTCAGTTCCTGCACTGCTTTAGTGAGGGACCCCCGAAGCTCTGGGTTGGTTTTGGCTACCGCCAGTCCGATTTGACCTTCAGTCCCGAACGGCCTCCCAGCTACTCTGTAGCGACCGGGAACTTCCTGCATCAACACTGCTGCGCCGAACTGCGAAGTAAATGCAGCGTCAGTTCTCTCCTGAAGCAGATTGAGAGCCGTATTCTGTGCTGTGGGATAAGGAAGGATGATGAGAGCCGGCTTCTTGTTCTGCAGACAGTTTTCCGTGGCTTTATCGGCATCCCGCATTTCGATGCCGCCAAGTGTTACGCCAACACGTAGGCCGCAAAGACTGAGGTCATATCCCGTGACGGGTAGGCGGCTGTCGCGCGGGACAAGGACGACACTGCTGATTGAAAGGTAGGGGACGAAGTCGACAACTCCCTCCCGCTCCGGACTGAGGTACATCGCGGAATTTATGACGTCTATTCTGTGTCCGATGAGGGCGGGAATGAGCCCTCCGAACTCCATATTAACCGGAGAGGACGCAAGGTGCATTCTGCTGGCGACTTCGGCAGCAAGATCAATGTCAAATCCAACGAGAGAGCCGTCTTTGACGAATTCGAAAGGGGGAAATGTGGCGGCTGTACCGTAAGTCAGATAACCTGCCGTTACGGTGCCCGCTATGGCATTATGATTTTCAGCGTCTGCGTTCTGAGCATGGGCTAGGCATGGTAAAGTCAGAAGCAAAGCCAGTAAGCTGATAAGGCGCATAACGATCCTGAACAGCCTGAAAGAGACATAATTGTCTTTTTCGGTACAAAAAATACAAAGCAAGACTGCTTCTTTGTGTCAAGAACGAAATGATCTTCTGCGTCATATTGTCACGATTCGGGAATGTCTTTTTCTTCGATCAGCAGGTTCGCTGCGTTGAGGGCCAGATCCAGATGGAGACCCAAAAGCCGGGAGGCTTCTGCAATGGAGTTGCCCGCAAGGGCATCCATGATGGCGATATGTTCCTGACACCACAGATGGACTCGGGTACGGTTTGTGTAGCTTCCGTATTCAAGAAGGCGCCTCAACCGGCTTTGTTGGCGCATAGTCTGAATGACGAATGTATTATGAGAAAACTCCGCAATCATTTCGTGAAAACGGCTATCAGCGTCGAATAGAAATCTTGGGGGGATGGAGTCGATATCAGGGTGGGTTGCGATGTGATTGTGGAGCCTCATCGTCTCTTCTAGAACGGCTTCATCAACCCGGAATGTGGGCAGTAGGATGGCCTGGGGCTCAAAGAGGCGCCTGAATCTGAAGCTCTCTTCGAGGGCTGCGCCGCTGTCCAAGGCCGGCGCGAATGACCACGTTCTGGTCCCTTTGCTTTGTAGGAGGCCATCGTCGCACATGCGGCGCAGTGTCTGTATCATGACTGTGCGTTCCGCGTTGTACAGACGGCTGACGTCCTGCTGGGAAAAATCGTTGCCGATCCGGCCTGCGAGGCGATCTCGTACGAGGTTTTTGTAGAGATCCTGATCGGGGGTGGGAGGGGCTTCGAGAACGAAATCTTCAATGGTTTCTAGATTCGCTCTTAGAAAATATCCTTGGTTTTTTCTCGAAACGAGGATGCCCCGAGATTCCAGAAGTTTAAGCGCGTTGCGAACAGGTGTTCTGGAAAGTCCCAGTTGGTCGCCGAGCCATTGTTCCCCAACATGGAAGTCCGGCGCAGCATTTTCCCGACGCAAAAGAGCAAGTATGCTGTTTGCGGTCGCAAACTGACGATGAGTGCTGTTTCGTACAGGACGAATAGAAGACGTATTCAGTGTCATTCTCCACGGCAATCTGATACTGGCCTGCAACTTCGGCGATTAAAAAAATATAACGCGAGATTGCCGTGGATTACAATTATTTGAAAGCCATGTTGCGTCAGGATGTACAGGCCTCTGTTATGCGCCTGCAGGTATCCTTCAGTTCTTCCGTATTGATTGCGTAGGCGATCCGAATGTGGTTGGGCGTGCCGAATGCCGATCCCGGCACAACGGCTGCACGGGCATTTTCAATCAGCCATGAAGCCAGTTCGATATCAGTTGAGATGCCTTTCCCCTTGCCTGTCGTGCTGATCCATTCCGACACGTCAGCGAAAACATAAAAAGCGCCGTCCGGTCGTCTTGCTTTGAAACCAGCGATGGCAGCAATCATATCCAGAACGATTTCAAGTCGCGTTTCGAGCGTGCTGATCCATGAGGTGAGAAAAGCGGGAGGCGTGTTTAAGGCCGCCACAGCCGCTGCCTGGCTGATGCTGCTAGCATTGGAGGTGCTTTGAGACTGGAGGATGTCGAGTGCACGGATCAGCCAGCGTGGACCAGCCGCATAACCCAGACGCCAACCGGTCATTGCGTGGCTTTTGGATACGCCGTTGACTGTAAGCAGCCTATCACGAAAGTCCGGCCGGATCTGAAGCGGTGTCGCAAACGGCATGCTGAAGCGCAGCGGTTCATAGATATCGTCCGCGAGGATGAGGATGTCTGGTCTGGATTCCAGGACTGAGAGTAGGGCGGAGAGATCTTCCTTCGTATAGATTGAACCTGTCGGATTGCCCGGCGAATTCAGGACAAGCCATCGTGTTCTGGGTGTAATGGCGGTCCGCAGTTTTTCGGCAGTCAACTTCCAGCCATTGCCTGCTGTAGTCTCGGCCGCGACTGGTCTGGCACCATTCAGCCGGATCATGTCAGGATAAGAAACCCAGTATGGTGCAGGGAGGATAACCTCATCATCAGCTTCAAGCGTAGCAAGAAACGCATTGAAGATAATTTGCTTTGCCCCATTGGAAGCGATGATCTCTTCAGGAGAGAATTCGAGATCATTATCGCGTTTGAATTTATCGATAATGGCCGCTTTAAGTGTGAGAGTGCCTGTTACGGATGTATATTTTGTTTCGTGACGGGCAATAGCCTGCCGGGCGGCCTCGGCCACATGTTCGGGTGTGGCGAAGTCCAATTCTCCTTCCCCGAGGTTGGTGACCTTCATTCCAGAGACTTCACATTCACGGACTCGATCCGAGACTGCCGCTGTAGGTGAGGTTCCGACACGGCCCATTCTCTGCGCAAGACGCCCGACGGCACTCTCAGTGGTGATTTTGGTAGTCAAGTTCTTTCTCCGTGGCTCCAACTCGTTAGGCACGCATCGCTCGGACGTAAGCCGTCGCGGATGATACATTGTATTTTTTGTATCAACTAGAGCAATTAATGCTGGCGTTTCGTTACGAATCCGGATTATATGATTTTCAAGTGTCAGGGCCCGGGAGGCTCTTCTCATGTAATAATCGCGCAGGCAGGTCTGATGACTCTTCTTATTGTTGAAGCAGACAACATCAATGATGCCTATCTTTCAGCATCCTGTGCTGCATATGCGTTAGGAATGCCATCGCATTTTGCTGTGTCGGCAACTGTTGAGGAGCATCTTGGTTCGGAAGGGAGAGAATTTCCGACCAATGACGGTCACCTGATTAATGCCGGTTATTTCTGGATCGATAGGATCTGCGGTGCTGGAAAGGCGGGTCGGCCTCTAAGTGATGGAGAGATTATCGATCTTGCAACACAGGAGGACTGTCTGATTGCTCCCGCTCCGCACGGGATGAGTGCCTGGTGTAGAAATTTGGAATATCAGGCGAAAGAGAAAGATATAGAAGTCAGCCACGCAGTATCCATCAAACGAGGATCGGAAGTCTTTCTTCGCTTTGACGACGGTTCTGAGTATTACTCCGGTTTTATTGATCGTAACGGCCGTTTCAATCCTGAAACTGCTCCATCGGATCGGATCGGACTGCCAGTCCTGCGGATCGGCATCGTAGGGACGGTGGAGCACCACAGTTACGTCAACGTGGCGGCACTAACGTCTCTGTCTGATGCTGCGGAACAGGCCGCGTATGACCTTGATATCCGCTTTATCTCGGAATCTGAGGCTGATCTGTCGGGGGTTCTGTCTGAAGTGTACGGAATACTGCTTCCGGGAGGGGATGCTATCAACGCACCGCTACAGATCAAAATCGCTGGGGAGGCGCGACGTCTGGGCAAGCCGGTCGTCGGTTTATGTTTGGGCATGCAGAGCATGGTGACTGCGTTCGCCAGGTCCTGTGAAGGGCTTGCCGATGCGACGCTTGCAGAACTGAATTCTGACTCTAACTGTATTAGTTTTGAGCCAGTCTACTCTTCTGATGGTGTACAAATTCACACGATCGGACCAGCAGGGTTCCATTTTATCAAAGATACAAAACTTTCGGGTCTTTTCGATCCGCATCCAGAAGTAAGAGTCAATCATCGCTACAGCTTGTCCGGTAATATGCGTCCCGTACTGGAAAAATCCGGACTGTTTATAAGTGCTGTTCGAAATGATGACGGCATAGTGGAAGTCATTGAACTGCCTCAGGGTAGTTTCTTCTGCGGGATGCAGGGCCACCCGGAATTCAGTTCAAAGCCGGGTAACCCCCATCCACTTCTGCAGAGCTTTCTGGCGGAAGCCGCTTTCTGCTCATCTGTAAACTAGGGTGTAATCATGGATCTTAATCTGAAAAACAAGCGTGCGCTTGTTATGGGCTCCAGTCGAGGACTTGGAAATGCCTGCGCTCTATCCCTCGCCCAGGAAGGAGTGAATGTTATTCTTACGGGCCGGACCGAGGATGCGCTCGCAGCATCATGCAAAGAGATCATAAGCTCTGGCGGGAGTGCAGAATATCGCGTTGTTGACTTTGGGAATGTCCTCAGGATTTCACAAGATCTAGCCGATCTTGGGGATGTGGACATTGTTGTCACGAACTGCGGTGGTCCTCCCGCGGGCCCGGTTGCAGGACTGACGGATGAAAGCATTGAAAAATGCTTTGAGTCTATGGTCCGAGTGCCTCTTGCAGTTGTCGGCATGTTTCTTCCGGGAATGCGGGAAAGGAAATTTGGCCGCATCATAAACATCGCCTCATCTGGGGTGATCCAACCCATCGCCAATCTGGGTCTGTCAAATATGCTTAGACCGGCGTTGGTCGGATGGGCAAAGACGATGGCGTCGGAAGTCGCCTCTGATGGTGTAACGGTCAATACCGTTGTTCCGGGACGAATTCATACTCAGCGTGTCGATCAGCTTGATATGGCCGCGGCAGCCCGACAGGGAAAGTCCGTTGATGAAGTCTCGGCGGCTTCACGGGCGCGCATTCCCATGCAGCGTTACGGTGAGCCTTCTGAATTTGCTGACATGGTTACGTTCCTGAGTAGTCCGAAAGCCGGATACGTCACTGGCAGTCTGGTTCGTGTTGACGGCGGCCTGATCGCTTCAGTCTGATTCCTACGTCCGACTTCATTGTTGCAGATGATTGGATTACCCAAATAATGCGCACATTCTCTATACTCCTTGGCACCACGACCGTCCTTTCAATGATTGCGCCTCCATTGTCGGCAGCAACCCCTCACAAAACAAATGCTCATACACCTGACAAGACCCAGGTTGCGGCAACACCAAAGAAATCTCGACTGTCGTCGTTACAGTCCAAAAAGGGTGAAACACTCTCTGTTGTTGTTCGCCGGATTTCACACGGCACGCAGACTACTGTTTCCCAGTCACTGATTGCTCAGGGTATCCCTGGCGCCAATCCCATGAAGGCCCTGGGTCTGGCGCCAGGCATTATGTTCAACTCAAATGATTCCATGGGTATCGATAATTATGCTGCCCAGATCTACATGCATGGTTTCCAGCAACAGGAAATCGGCATGACATTGGACGATATGCCTCTGGGGGAGATGACATATCGGAACTACAATGGCCTTAACCCGTTACAGGCGATTTCTTCCGAAAACATCGCACGGATTGATGTGTCGCAGTCTGCTGGTGCGGAAAGTATCGCTGCGACAAACAATCTCGGTGGTTCTTTTGAGTATGTCTCGATTGATCCTAAAGACAAGATGGGTGGAACTGTTGCGCAGTCATTTGGCAGCAACAGTGCTTTCCACACGTTTATTCGGCTTGATAGTGGAAAACTGAATAAGACTGGCACGAAATTCTTTGCATCGTATTCCAGAAGCGACCAGGGATTTTGGGGTAATGGGGGAGGTAATCTTTTCCTTCAGCAGGTCAATGCGAAGCTTGTTCAGCCCATCGGAAACGATAGTAAGATCACGGCTTATTTCGACTGGTCGGATCTGCATGAATATAGTCGTCAAGACTATTCTTTCGATATGCTGGATAAATTAGGCTATACATCCAGCAACTATTATAATGGCAAAGCGAGTGGCTATTACGCCGCGTACAAAGCTGCCGAAGGAATTTATCCCGCTGGCTATAATCGTCTAAAAGACCCGGCTGATGCATCCGTCTATGATGCTGGCACCAATGTCGTGGACTATTTTGGGGGTATCAAAGCCGATCTGAAGCTGACGGACCGTCTCCGCTGGATAACGACGGCATATGGTCATGGTGAAGACTCACAAACGACATGGTCTTCTCCTTTTTTCCCATCTCCAAATGGCGCTCCGATGTCCGAGGTGGTCAAAGAGCCCGCTATCGAACGTTTCGGCATACTTTCTGCTCTTCACTACAATGTTGCCCGTAACCAGATTGGTGCCGGTGTATGGTACGAAAATGACTCTTATCAGTCAGCTATGAACGCATATGAGCAGCCTGCGATTGTGAATGGCGTCTTGACTGGTTCCCTTCGTAGTGGCGTCTCCAAATGGAGCGACCCTTTTGCGCGAATTTTCAATCAGGATTATAACACGAATAGTTTCACCGCTTTTGTCCAAGATACTTATTCCCCAGTAAAAAATCTATATCTGCACTTTGGATTCAAATCCATTCTGGATACCTCACGAGTTGGTAACGGATATATAAATCCGGCTTATTATGGAAATGTTGGTGCTATCGCCAGTGGTGACAGTCTGACAGTTGCAAAGCCTTTCCTGCCTCATATCAGCGCAAACTGGAAATTCCTCAAGAATCATGAATTGTTTTTCGATATTTCGGAAAGCGTTCACACATACGCTGAATCAGGTTACAAACTCTCAAGCTCTCCCTTTGCGGTTCTCCAGTCATCTTTTAATGCTTCCCGGAATAATATTCATCCTGAAACTGCATGGACTTACGCCGTTGGGTATCGTTACAACTCACCGATGATTTCCGGAACAGTATATGCTTACCGGACAAATTTCGAAAATCGTCTGCAGCAGATCACCTCGGGATCACTGATTAACCCACAATCCGTCGTCGCAAATGTGGGAGGCGTCACAATGAATGGGGTTGATGCTGGCCTCACCATCCGACCGATTAAAGGACTCGAAATTTACAATACAATAAGTTATAATCATGCAACATATGATAATAACATTACAAGCGGTCAGGTGACCTATGGCACGCAGGGCGTTCAGGTCGTAAATTTCCCTCGCTTTATGTATAAATCGCGGATGTCCTACCAGTGGCGCAATGCATCGGTCTATATCGATGCTTCCTATATTGGTGAAAGAAACTTTTCGTACACAGGAGATGTAAAAGTTCCTGGGTACTGGATCACCAACCTCGGCGCGCAATACAAAATCACAGATTTTGGCAAAGGCAGCCGCTTCTCCAACTTTGTTCAAGACATTGTCTTTTCACTTAATGTCAATAACCTGACAAACACGAAGTATATCTCGACCATGGGGGAAGCAGGCAACCCAATGAGCATTGCCAGTGGCGCCATGACGTATCAGGGCTTTGAGCTGGGTGCTCCTCGTATGTATTACGGCGGGGTTAAGATGGATTTTTAAACTCAAGACCGGCTTTATGAAATTTCAGTCGCTGTATGCAACAAGGGCAGTAGCAAAGAGGCACCTAACTTGTAGGGTTCGAAAAAACCCTGGTTTTAATTGGTGCTCTGTGATGCCATCTTTCCTGCGTTGATGGAGGGATGATGTTGTGAAACAGCCGGGATTTTTTGATGTTGAGGATCGCCAGGCCCGACTGAGCGGGCTTGGCGACTAGCTCGAACCCTTCTC
This sequence comes from Acetobacter conturbans, assembly GCF_011516755.1. Classification (GTDB taxonomy): domain Bacteria; phylum Pseudomonadota; class Alphaproteobacteria; order Acetobacterales; family Acetobacteraceae; genus Acetobacter; species Acetobacter conturbans. The sequence goes on from NZ_WOSY01000018.1 coordinate 42,591, forward strand.
CGGGACTGTAGATTTTGAGGTCTTTCGGCTTAATCTGGAGAAGGCCCTAGCCCACTCGGACGGGAGCAAAGACAGTCGTCCACCGCTTGACCCAGTGCTGATATTCAAAATCCTGACCCTGAACAACCTCTCCGATGAGCGGACGGAATACCTGATTAACGATCCTCTATCCTTCATGCGTTTTCTGGGCTGGGTCTATCGGACCGTCTGCCTAACGCCAAGACGATCTGGCTGTTTCGCCAACGCCTGACACAGACTACGTTGCGGTGTCCGGTCAGATTCTGGACGCCACCCTGGTTGCGGCTCCAAAGCAGTCCAGCACCAATGTTGAGAAGGCTGACCTCCGGGGGCCGTATCCCGAAGAATGGAAAGACAGACTGGCATGCCCGCTGGACACTGAAATTCACAAAGGTGAAGCCACAGGACGACGGTAGCGTGCCGGCAACCGATCTCGCCATTCCGTTCTTTGGCTACAAATCCCATGTCTCCATCGACCGGAAGTTCAAGCTGATCCGCAAATGGAAGACCACGGATGCCGCGGCCACTGACGACGCCAGATTGCGTGAAGGGCGGTTCGACCGGAGCAACACAGCGCCTGATGTCTGGGCCGATACCGCCTATCGGTCAAAAGCCAAGGGGGCGCTCATGGAAAAGCAGGGCTTTGTTTCAAAGGTCCACAGGAAAAAGCCGCATCTCAAACGCATTCCCCAGCATATCCAGAGATGCAATGAAGGAAAGTCGATGATCCGTTCGCGTGTCGAGCACGTTTTTGCCGATCAAAAATCACAAATGGGGCTATTCATCCGCTCTATCGGGATCACGCTGGCCACCATGAGGATCGGGCCGTCCAATATCGTCTACAATATGCGCTGCCTCCTGTTCCTCGAAAGGACCAGTGCAGCCTGCATAGCTCTTGAAGGGTACAGGGGCGCCCACTCCACCTGCGAAAGCAGAGTGGAAACACCCGGAAGAACTATTTATCATCGTCTGACAAATCAGAAATCAGATTGCCAGGACATCAATAAACCGTTCTTCTCTCCTCCCCTGTTTTCGGAATGATGTTATCATGATCTGGACAGCGCGCGGAGCGCGCCACATCAGGGATCAGCGGCTCCGATTTTACGGATGCAGAATTCCACCGGCACTGTCCGGACGCCCGCGAGCTGGCCTGCCAGGATCGGCGCGATTTCAGTGTGGCCGTGGGCAGTCCCCGAAGGTTGGGGCGGCTATGCCGCCACCCTTTCGCTGCGTGATGGCCAGCCACCAGATGGCTGTCGCTGCATGATCGGGGTCCAGTTCCATGCGCAGTCAGTCGCGGCCAAGATGCTGAGCCGCCGTCAGGGAAGCCAGCATCCTGGCTGCGGCCCGGGAAACCGATCACACACATTACCGAAATCCAGGGATGGCTTCGCGATCTTAGCCTCTCTCAGATATGATGTTTGGATTGCTGCGAACGACCGGGGTCGCAACTGGCAGGACGGAAAACTGGGCGATGGCTGCCTCACGACCCTGCCGAACTTTACAGGCACCACGCAGGGCGCTGAATCTGTACGCCTGATTGATGTGCTCTGGCTGGATAAAGACACTCGCAGGATTGTCGCGGCATTCGAAGTCGAACATTCAACCACGATCTATTCCGGGATCGTCCGCATGCTGGATCTGGCACTCGGAGTTGAAGCTCATGCGTTGGAGGGCCTTTTTCTTGTCGCCCCGGACAAGCGGGGAACCGAGGTCCGCGAACAAATTCGACGTCCGGCATTCAGTCGCATCACCGATCTTAAAGTGCGCTACCTGCCTTATGGTGCCCTTGAAAAAAATCGCGGTGTAATCGCCAAATTTGGCCATGGATTAAAGCCGATTCATGCGATCTCCCATCTTCTGACACCTGCTTAGAAGTCAGCCCACGACATGCATGAAAGCCGATCGCAAATCTGGCATCGAATGGTAATTTTCTGCTTTGTACGAATAACCGGAATGATCGGCGAAGTGCGCTGATATCATTGTCCTCTACAGCCCCGGAAAGACTCGCAGATATCGCTGCTGCTGTTGCAGCAATCAATGCCAAAAGTCACATGCATCTATCGGCGGAAAACAGTGAACTAGGCTCAGGCCTCATTCTTTGAGATAGAAGATGAACTTGCGGCGATATGGATTGCGGACATGAAGGTATGAGCGCAGCGGTCATATCGGGTTGCGACCCGTCGCCAGTCTTTCAGCTTTGCGAACATGTTTTCAATAAGAGGGCGCTTTTTGTAGAGATGCCAGTCG
>NZ_WOSY01000019.1 GCF_011516755.1 Acetobacter conturbans
CGCCGGTCCCAGGCGAGCGACGTATCGCCATAGGGCGGGTCGACCAGGATCATGTCGTAGGGGCCGTGCCAGGGCATCAGGAGCGCGCTGTCGCCGGTCAGGAGGGTCATGGCACCAGCCCCCCGATCTCGGCCGTCAGGGCGGCGATTTCGCGGGCGGCAATCCCGTGCGGGCGCAGGTCGCAGACCAGGCGGCCGGTGCGCGCGGCGTCGGCGAAAGCAACCCGCTGGCCGATCCGCGCCGCTAGAGCGGCAGGCTCATGCCCCATCAGCGCCAGCCGGGTTTCGCGGGCGATGACCGTGCGCGCGGCGCAGCGGTTGAGCACGAAGCGGGCCAGCAGGCCGGGACGGAAGAAGCGCGCGTCCTCCAGCAGCCGCAGCATCTCGGCCGAAGCCCATCCGTCGAACGGCGAAGGCTGCGCGGGAATCAGCACCAGGTCGGCAGCCAGCAGAGCGGAGCGCAATAATGCCGCCACCCGAGGCGGACCGTCGATGACGACGTGATCCACCCCCTGAGCTAGTTGGGGCGCCTCGTGGTGGAGTGTGTCGCGTGCCAGCCCGATCACGCCGAACAGCCGGGGCAGTCCTTCCCGCGCGCGCTGCGCCGACCAGTCCAGCGCCGAACCCTGCGGATCGGCGTCGATGACCGTCACGCGCTGGCCTTCCCGAGCCCATTGGCCGGCGAGATGCAGCGCCAGCGTCGTCTTGCCGACGCCGCCCTTCTGGTTGAGGAAAGCCACGATCATGGCCCCTCTCCGGGGGTTTTCCACGGATCGGCAGGGGGGCCAACATCCTTAAAGTTAGACTCTTTTAAGTTAGAATCTAAGTTAAGGGCGTCGTAACCAATTGATTCAATGTCATGATTCGGCGTTTTCCGCAAACGATAGCACGGATGCCGTGGCAGTGATGGCACGGATAAATCCACAACTGATAGCACGGATGAACTCACAGCTTGTCCACAGACGCCTGTGGATAATTTGACAGGTGCAAAGGCCAGCGTGTCATTGCCGTTGCGGTCGGGACGCACCGACAGCCGATAGCCGGCAAAGGGCTGCCGCTTCGCCATGTCGCGCAGTTCGAAGGCAAAGCGCCGATAGGGGGAAAGACTGGCGGATTTTTCGTAGAGATGGCGCAGGCCGAAGGCCCAGCCCGCACGCTGGCGACCGCCATGCTTGCGCACGATGCGATAGAGCCAGCGCTCCAGACCGCCGGTGAGGCCAAAATAGGCCGGGTCGATGGTCAGCACGAGCGCGTCATCGAGAACCGCCTGGTAGAACCAGTCGGGCAGGATCAGTTCGATCACGCGGGTGCGCCCTTCCCGCGCGGTATGCCGTTTCCATTCGTTGATCCAGGAAAAGCGGTGCAGTTGCCCCTTGCCGGTCTGCCGCAGCGACGTCTTGATCGTGGTGGATTGCAGCCGGTCGAAGGCCGCTTCCAGCCGCTCATAGTCCCGCGCGCTGTCGCCCCGACCGATGAAGGTCAGGATCTCGCGCGGGCTGGCCACCATCAGCCGCGACGTGCGCCGACCGGCGTCACGCGCGGCAACGAGATGGCTGGCGGCCCAGATCAGCACGTCAGCATCCCAGATCGTGGCCATGCCATGTTCGGCAGACGCCTCGACCCGGATGGTGACGTCCGGGGTCCGGTAATCGATCGGGACCATGCGGGGGGATTTGGCGAGGCTGAAGAACGGAAACGCCATCAGATCCTGTGCGTCACGAGGAGCGAAATCTCCCGCGATAGCGTGGAAGAGTTCCAGTTGCTCGCGCTCGGAGCGCGCCCTGCCGGGCGGAGGCATCAGCGACGGCTCCCGCGTGATGTCGGCGGAATCAGCGGACTTTGCCGCGCGGCCGCCGGCACGACGCCGGCAGTGGTGTCCGAGGTATGGGCGCGGGCACCACTCTCGACCCAGGCCTGCAACTCATCCACCCGATAGACCACGCGGCCACCGAGCTTCGAGTAGCGCGGTCCGGTGCCGTAGATCCGGTGTTTCTCCAGTGTGCGAATAGATAGTCCGACGAAGCGCGAGGCGTCGGGCGTGCGCAGATAGCGCGGCGGCAGATCGCTGTAATTGGCGGACATGAGGTGGCTCCGTGGTCGCTGGCTGGGGCCGCGGGACAGATGCGGCCAGCAGGGATCAGCGTGGCGGAGCGAGGTCTTCCGGGACTAGGACCGATCTCATCGGGGGGCGAGATCGGTCCTTGACTGGCGGGAGATGGCGACGCGGCCGCCTCGAACCGGGCGACCGAACCAACTGGATTTCGGCTTTCGCCCTCGTCCCAATCATACAAAGTTCTGCTGAAGGTTTCGGTAAGCGGACATCATGCTGCGATGACACGAGCCAGTCTGCCAGTTTCTGAACCATAACCCATGCCATATGGTCTGCTCTCAGCAAATTGCGAACTTAGCCCATGCCGGGCCCCATGACCCAGTAGCCAAGGACATGGGGCCTGGACCGCTTACTGCATCGTGTCGCCGTCCGGTTCAGCCAACAGAGAAAGAAAGCCGGGTTCAACAGTGGGGCAGCGGTCTACAGTCCATACGTTCTGGGACGTTGGGATGTCGGTCCTCACAAGACGATCACGCCATTGCAGCAGTCAACGTTGTGTTGGCTGGTCTGTCTTCTCGGGTTGCATCGACCTCACGACCTGACTACCCTGCAAGCACCATTGCCGCGTCGGGCCACAATACGACGAAACCTTATTGAGCGTGCTTACTACCTAGAGAGGTTTCGAAAAAACGCCATGAACTTTGCGACTTATCGGTCGCAGTGGGCTTATAACCCGCTGCGCGAAGTGCTGGCCGGAATGGTCGGCACCTTCGCCCTCATTCCCGAGGTCATTGCTTTCTCCTACGTTGCCGGCGTCTCTCCCGCCGTCTCCCTTTTCGCGTCATTTGTCATTAGCGTCGCCATTTCCATCACCGGTGGCCGCCCGGGAATGATCTCAGGGGCGGCGGGTTCCGTGGCCCTCGTAGCCGCGGCCCTCGTGCATAGCTACGGGCTTCAATACCTTCTCGTCGCGACATTACTGGCTGGCGGACTACAGATCATTTTCGGTGCGCTTGGCTTTCAGGTCATTATGCGCTTCGTATCGGCTGAGGTCCGCACCGGCTTTGTGAATGCTCTCGCGATCCTGATCTTTTCGGCACAGTTACCACAAATGCTTCATGTGACGTGGCACACGTATGCACTGATTGCCCTTGGGCTTGCCATCATCTATCTCATGCCACGGATATCAACCCTGATACCGTCGCCCCTGATCTGTATCGTAGTTCTGACAGGCATCACGATGTGGTATCCAATGCCGGTGCACACTGTCTCTGATCTGGGCACGCTGCCGACAGGCCTTCCTGCTTTTACGATCCCCCACGTACCATTCAATCTGGCCACACTGAAAATTGTGTTTCCCTATGCCCTTGCGATGGCATCTGTGGGCCTCCTTGAATCTCTAATGACAGCAGGTGTCGTGGATGATGAGACCGACACGCACGGTGATCCCAGAATGGAATGCGTAGGTCTTGGTGTCTCGAATGTGTTTGTAGGACTGTTCGGCGGCATCGCCGGGTGCGGTATGGTAGGGCAGACAGTCGGCAATCTTCGGTACGGCGGCCAAGGACGTCTGTCGACCTTTACTGCCGGCGCTTTCCTGCTGTTTCTGATGGTCATGCTGCATACTTATGTCGCCCGCATTCCAATGGCTGCCCTTGTCGCCATTATGTGCATGGTCTCAATCAGCACATTCTCGTGGTCATCCCTGCGTGATCTTGCGCGTTTTCCAAAGCTCTCAAGCCTCGTCATGGTCGTAACCGTTGCCGTGACTGTCGCATCCTCGGATCTGGCTCTAGGTGTGCTCGTCGGTGTTCTGCTCAGTGGTGTGTTCTTTGCCTGGTCTATGACGCATTTGATGCACGTCAAAAAGATCAGAGAAGAGGGTACGGATATCTACGAGGTTGAGGGACAGGTTTTCTTTGCTTCGTCTGACCTTCTTCACGATCAGATCGACTTCAGGACCAATGCGCGCCGGGTCGTCATCAGGCTGAACAACGCCCATTTCTGGGACGTGACCTCGGTGGCTATGATTGAGAAGATCGTATCCAAACTCAAGGCTCGCGACATTGAAGTTGAAATCGAGGGCTTGCATGCGCTCCGGCATGGCATCGTCATGCGGTTGACCAGTGAAAAGCTCCTGACCACCTGATAAACTTCGAATAAATGTCCGGAAAAATTCGCCGTCAGGCCAATTTTTCCGGGCAGGTTTTCCATATCTGGGTTGCGGTATTCGATTACAAAATAACTGCCCCTGCAGAAACATTCCCGATGCAAACATGCGATGGCTCGTGTCAACGTTATCTTTTGACGTATAATGTTCAGGAATGGACTATTTTCTCCTTATGTATCTGAAGCCTCACTTCTTCTTTTCAACGAACCGTCACGCGTCTCCAATAGCGGACCATTTTCGGTTTTCCTCGACACAAAGCACCGGAGCGGCCAGCAGTGAGGCCATGGATACTATCAGCCTCCTTGTTCTGTTCTTCCGGCCCTACAAGACATTCATCATCCACTATCGTCCCCGAAACGGGTGCAGTAGCAGGCGCCGATATCCTCCGTCAGTCAGTCCCCGCGCAAAACGCACCAGCCGTTTCATGCGGAAATGCAGATCATGGGAGAGCCAGTCCCCTGCGGAAACCTCCCGACCGAACAGGACGCCGGCGATCTCGCGCTGCGACACCCCGTCGTCCAGGCCATCGAGCGTCCGGAGCGCCAGGATCAGCCTGCGGATGCGATCGGATGACAGGCAGGCCGGATCACGACCGGGACGCCGATCCATCAGCACGCGCCAGAGCCGCAGGGCGGCCTGGACACGCACCTCGAACAGCGCGTCGAGCGGCAGGAGCACGCCGAGCTGAGCCCCGTCAGGCGGCAAGACGTACAGCCGCAGGATCATCTCCCCCTGCTCGACCAGCACTTCTCCCGCCATATCAGGCGGCAGTTCTGCCCGAGCGAGGGAGACCGGATGATACGCCGCGTCAGCCAGTGCTGTCGGCAGGCGGACAACCGCAATCACGGCCGGCGATACCGCAACAGTCCAGCGGGCGGTACGCGGATTGAGGGCCGTGCGGACACTCTCGAAATCGCAACCCCCAGCGCCGGGCGAAGGCTTCGGCGTCTGACGTGGACAGCGCGGCCCGGAGCGCGGCGCGCTGAAGGGCGGCACGATCACGGATAAAGTCCCGATTGCGACTGACAAACTGCAAGGCAAAGGCAGGAGCGTCGAGCGACCGCAGGCCCTCGTACGCGCCCGCCGACCGCCAGTTGGCGCGGCTCATGGCGTCGTCTCCGATGCGTAACGGGTGGGAACAGGGCAAGTACTTGCTCGCGAGAGTATGCCAGACCGTCCCGTTGCCCGCTACGCCCCGCACCTGCAACAGGTCTTGCAGGTCACGCAACGATTCAGGGTGTCAGTGGGGCGCGCCGCCGCGCAGCAGATGCTGGTAGCCATGCTCGGTCATCCAGTGCGCCCGCGCCAGATGACTGTGCCAGCAGCGGTGGACGCCCTCGGGGTCAACCACCGGGTCGCGGTGGAGCACGATGCGGGCGACCTCGCGCCAGTCGGCGCCGTCGGCCTCGGCATCCAGCAGGCGGAGATAGGTAATCAGATGCTGTTCGTCGTAGCCGGTGAGACAGGACGCTTCCGGAGCGCTGTCGGCGACAGACGGGTCGAGCGGGGGCTTCTGCATGATGGAGTCGATCAGGTCGGAGAACGAACGCGACGCACCCTAGCCTGCCGCGTTTCGATGCCGGAAGTCTCGTTAAGAAACATGACGCCACGCCCTTGTCCGGACTCGATGAACAGGATGCCCGCCGCTTCCAGCGCGCGGCGAACCTGGTCGGTCGTGCCCTCATGAACGCCGAGACCGCGTTCGGATTCAAGGCGCTTGAGCGCGGTCAGTGCTACGAGGGCTTTTTCAGCGAGCATCTCCTGTGTCCAGTTCAGGAGTGCCCGTGCCGCCCTTACCTGTCGGCCAGTGATCATCCATGATCACATCCGACACGCGGGGCATGCACACCAGTAATACGACTATAATAGTCGTGTTAGAGAGATTCAACAACGTTCTTTCAGGAGGATGGCAAAGTGGAATCGGCGCCTGGATATCCGATGGCACGGGCGACCATACGAAAAGCCCCCCGCTCTATGCGGGGGGGGTCTCGTCGTATCGGTCCGCCGCGAATTGCGCGCATGCCAGCTTCAGTTCTCGTTCGATCCGTCGGCGCTCCCCGTGGCTCAGGTAAAAGCTGGTCAGTTCGGCGCGCAGCATCTGGATATGGTCGTGTAGCGTGGTCATCGTCCTGCTCCTTTCGTTTCTCGAAGACAGGACTCCGCCTCATGCACGCGGGAGCCGGGTCAGGGATCGCCGCAGGCGACCGCGCCAGCGGCGCCCGGGGGAGCCGATTTTGTCCGGTGTGCCCGTAGGGTGCGCCGGGCAAAATTGGGGGGACCGCGCGTCCTTGAGGCGGTTCACGCCGGGCATGGTATAATGGGAAGACTGAGGGAAGCCCTGTTCCCCTTTCTTGCCCGCACCCCGGCAGATCGAGAGGAGCGCGACTGCTGCGCACGCCCGCTGGTTTCCAACCGGTCATGCGAAGGCCCCGCCCGGACCGGCCGGGCGGGGATCGCGGGCACTTCAGTCGCCGTTGCGGCGACCATTGGGGCGGGACCAGATCAGGCTGTAACCCTCGCCGTCCTCGTCATCGAAGAGATTGGCGAAGATCGGGGCGTTGAAGCTCGGATCGTCGAGCTTGAGGCTCAGATAGTCGCGCCCCTCGTTGGAGCGCCGGGACCAGGCCGCCCCGATCTCCACCCTGCCTACGAAGACGCGGTGGCTGGGGGCGTTGTCGTTCGCGCGCGTGGTCTCGGGAGCGATACGGACGTTGGGGGTCTGGAGCGAGAGGGTGACGATCTCGCCGTTATACCCGTTGCCGACTTTCTTGAAGGTGCCGATGGTGGCCATGATACTCTCCGTGATCTCTGTTATCGAGCCCGCACCATTGCGGCCTCGATGGCGATCGGACAGACGGAGGCGAGCGGCGGCGCATCCCTTGGGGCCGAAGCGCAGCGGAGGACGGCGGGACAGAATTTTCTTGGTGCGCGAGGAATGACGGCGCAGCCGGCAGGGGAAGAAAATTATGGCCCGTTGTTGCGCCATAGCCGATCGAGGCGTAGCCGGCCTTCGGCTAGATCAGCCATCTTGAGAGGCAGCATGCGTGCGCGGCCCGACAGAGCACACATCACGGAGACTATGGCGACCGGCACAGCGCACGAGATCCGGCGGCAACCAGAATGACGGCGTCATCCTCCCTCCATACCAGCCCACCGAACCGGCCCGTTCCGGGACTGCGCCTCACCGGACATGCCCGGCTTCCCCGTTGCGATCGGCCTGCGGGAAATCAGAGCGCCAGTTCGTTTGCTTCAACAGGCGGACCGTATCTGGAACAGCGCGTCGCATCCGCGCTTCGCTGCCCATCGCTCCCCGCCTCTCGATGACGTGGAAAGACAGGCAGGTACCTGATCCATGCCTGCCCGCCGGCTGCCGCGCAGGCGGTCAGACCCGCGCGACGCTCCCGTTGGCCGGTTCGGGCGGGGCCATGCCGGTAAAGCGGACGAACGCGGTGATGCCGACCGCAATGGCGCCGATGACCGAAAAGAAGAGCTGCCAGACGACGGACGGCATCATCATCTCGGCGAGACCGTGCGTGGCGCTATAACCGGCAATGATGGCGGGCACGGTATAGAGCAGGACGATCAGCCCTCTCAGCCAGATCCACGGCGCGCAGGCGAGTGCGATCTGACCGGCGACGAAAGTCGCTATCCCCGCCACGACGCCGACGATCAGGGCGCCAATCACTCCGGCACCGGTATGAAACGCCCAGAGCCCGGCATACAACCCGCCAGCAAACGGCAAGGCGAAGACCGCGAGCGTGAACATGAGCCAGCAGAAAAATCCGATGCCGGCGACGATCAGGAACGGTGCGAAGATCACCATGGTGGCGGCTCCCGTAAAGATGACATGATCTGACGGTCACGCCTGCCACCACCACCACGGCGCAATCCGCATCATAGAGAAAACGATGTATCGACGGAACGAGAATCGTACTGACGTCCGCCAAGCGGACGTGCATCGTGGGGCTGCTCAGGGAGACAACGTCATGGCGGACATCACGGGACGCGAACTGCATCTGGTCAAAAAGGCGCTCGCCATTGCAGTGCTGGCCATTGAACAGCAACCAGGGCCGTTTCAGTCCTATTCGGACATGCAGGACATGAAGGGCCTGCTCGACCTTCTGGCGCCCGGCGATACCGAGCTGGCCTTCTATGCCCGTTCCGCGCGGATCGCCGTCACGGGTAATCCGGACTGAAGACGGCGCTCACGCGCCGCCTCCGAACCGCAGGACCGGGATACCGAGGCGCTTCGCCTTGTCGGCCAAATTCTCCTGGATACCGGTTCCGGGAAAGACGATGACGCCAATCGGCAAGGTATCGAGCATGGCGTCGTTGCGGCGGAAGGGCGCGGCCTTGGCATGCTTCGTCCAGTCCGGCTTGAAAGCGATCTGCACGATCTCGCGGTGATCAGCCCAGCGAGACGCGACGAACTCCGCGCCCCTGGGCGAACCACCATGCAGCAGCACCATGTCGGGATGCTTGGCACGGACCTTGTCCAGCCGGTCCCAGATCAGGATATGGTCGTCGAAGTCCAGCCCCCCGGTCACGACGACCTTGGGGCCGGGCGGGACCAGCAATTCGCTCTCGGCGCGGCGTCGGGCGTTGAGAAAGTCACGGCTGTCGATCATAGAGGCCGTCATGGTCCGCCGCGATACCAGCGAGCCGGTCTTCGGCCGCCACGCGCTCAGGGTCAGCCGCTCGAACTGCTCCTGCGCCTCGTCGCGGAAGATCTCGTAGGCGTTGCGGCGTTCGATCAGTGTCAGCCCTTCGGCGATCAGTCGCTCCAGTTCCACCGAGCGGATCTCGCTGCCATCCTGATCCTGCTGGCTGCGTTTCTGCGCCTGCTCGTTGCGGTCAAGCTCACGCTCGACCTGGCCGACCATGCGGTGGAAGATGTTCACGGTGGACCAGAGCAGCGCTTCGAGGTCCGGTTCCAGCCGTGTGTCAGTCAGCGTCGCGGCGACGGCGTCGAAGATGTCGGCCACAGCACCCCCGATGCGCGGAGCTTCGGGCAGCGGCCTTGGATCAGGCTCGTCCTCGAAGGGACGGTAGCCATACATCTGAAGTTCAGCCAGCACATGGGCGGTGGATGAAGCGGCGTGCGGCGGTTCAAAATCATCGGTGCGGGTCATGATGCGGTCCTCCCAGGTCTCCGGCCGCGCCCTTCGCGGCCTTTCCGGGGGCGGATAGCGGCAGACCAGGGACGGGCCGGAACCGCGCGCTCGCGCGCGGCCGCAGCACAGCGAAGGATGGCAGGGGGCCGGCTATTTTGCTTCGCGATGTAAAGCGCCCCCAAAGGGGCGCGACGGAAAATAGCTGGCTCACGCCATTGAAGGCCCGGCCCGGCTGACGCCCGCTCCCCACTTGAAAGGCCGGGGCGCGAACCTGCCGAACGGGAGGCACGACAGGACCGCCGATAGAAGACGGAAACCGCCCGCCCCTCTTTCCGGCCCGCTCATGTGCCGGCAGTCTCCAGAAACCGTGCCACGTCCGGTGGCGCAAGTTGCGGATGCAGGATCGCCCGCAGTGCGCCGCGTCCGAGCGCCCGGAGATCATCGTTGAAATCGCCCAGCCGTGGCGACAGCCCGATCACCTCGATCCCGGCGTCATCCGCGCGGGCGTGCAGCGTCGCCAGCGCCTGATCCCCGGCCGGATCATCGTCGCGCAGCACGTAGAGCCGGCGCAGCAGCGGCGGAAAGATCAGGGCGGCGAGATGCGCCGAGGACAGGCATGCGGCCAATGGCAGATCGGGCAGAACCTGCCGCAGCGACAGCACCGTCTCGATGCCTTCCCCGGCGGCGAGCACATCGGATGCCACCCCAAAGCGCACGGCATGGCCGAGCAGCCCGCCCAGGGCGCGACGCGGATGATCGACCGGCGCCTTGCCGCGCCCTTCCGCCGCCAGCCAGGTGCGATGCACACCGGTCAGAGTGCCGTCGAGATCGGTGACGGCGGCGATCATGGCGGGCCAGGTCTCGGTCGGACTGTCCTCGTCCGGGCGGTAAAAGCAGCGCGGATGGAAGCGCAGGGCGCCGGCTCCGTGCAAAAGCGTAATATCGCGTCTACGGAGATACGCTTCTACGGATGTACCCACGATCGGCCCGGACATGGCCCAGAGCCGATGTGCGGCTTCAGAAGAACTGGCAGAGCCACGCTCACGGGCCGGACGGTCCTGTGACGACGGTACCGGATCGGGACGCGGCAGGCTGAGAAAGGCGCGCGCCTCGTCGGCCACGTCGCGGAAATCCACCAGGCCGAGGCTTTCGCGGATCACGTCCAGCAGGTCGCCATGTTCAGCGGACTGCGCGTCCGTCCATTTTCCCGCCCTGCCGTTGGCGGTGTTGTGCAGCCGGACAAACAGCGACCGGCCGGGCGTGTTGCGTACGTCACCGACCAGCCAGTAATTGCCGTGACGACGACCAGCGGACAGATACCGACGGCACACCGCCTCTGCGTTCTCCGCCAGACGGCGGGCCAGATCGCCCGCGTCATGCAAGGTCATCGCCCTGCCCTCCTGTGTCGGGATTGCCTCCGTCCAGGGCGATCGCCAGCCAGCGATCGGTGGTCATCCATGAAATCGTCTTGCGCCTGCCAAGGTCAAGCAGATGCGCGCCTCCGCTGAAGGCGCCGATCCGGGGACGTGAACAGCTATTGGCCCACTGGAACCCCCATCGCCCCCGCAGCCGGAATGCCCGCGCACAGCGTAGCACGAAATCCACCACCTGATGCGGATCGCCGGTTGTCTCATCGTGCATCCAGAGTTTCGTGCCACCATATTCCGGCACGATCGACAGGACAAAACCGTCAGAGGGCGGGTCTTCCGCCGCCAGTTCGTCGATGAATTCATTGTAGAGGTCGAGCGCCTTTGCGGCATTGTCCACTGTGCCCACATCGAGAACGCAGGAAAAATGCGTGAAGAAATCAGCCATCGGAAAACTCCCGAAACGAAAAAGCCCGGCGCGGTGGCCGGGCTCGTAAAAACGTATTGGCGGAAAAGCGTGCAGTCGGCTTTCAGGAAGCCCGTTCCATCAGCCTGCGGGCCTTCTCTTCCAGATCCAGCCGCGTATCCTGATTGGCCCTGGTGCGGGCCAGTGCGGTAATCCCCTGCACGAAATCGAACACGCTCTCGGGCTTGCGCCCTTCCTCATGCAGCACGGTTTCGATGATCTTCGCCGTCTCTGGCTTCGAGAACCCGCGACGACGCAGGAAACTTTCGCGGTCCTCATCGGTTCTGGCCACCAGCGCCTTGCGCGAAGCCTGAATGCCGGAGACGAACGAGGCCGGGCTGGCCGTGGCGAAATTCCGTAGCGCTGGTGTCGCCTGATGCACGAAACGGGATGCTGCAAACTTGCTATGCCGGATCGTGATCTGTTCGAAATTTTCCACGCCCCAGAGCATGCGGTTTTGACACACTCCGCGCAGGTAAAAGGAGGCGATGCCGAGGCTCTTGCTGCCGACTTCGGAATTCCAGGCGTAGAAACCCCGGAAATAGAGATCGGGATCACCGTTGGGCAGACGTCCCGCCTCGATCGGATGCGTATCATCCACGAGGAATAAAAAAACGTCCCTGTCTGACGCGTAGAGTGTCGTGGTTTCCTTCGTGATGTCCACGTACGGATTATGGGTCATGGTCGCCCAGTCGATCACACCCGGCACCTTCCAGTTGGTATCACCTGTGCCATCGCCGGCGATCTTGCGCACCGCCCCAACCAGCTCATGGTCCCAGATGCGGCCGTAATCCGGCCCCGTGACGGCGCGCAGTTCCACACGCCCGTCCTCGGTTTCCAGCGTCTTGACCAGTTCGGCCCGGTGCGACAGCAACCCGTGCTGCAGGTTGATTGCCGCCAGCGGAGCCGGAAGATTGCGCAGGTACGACGAGGGGGCACCAACCAGGCTGCACATCTGGCCAAAGGACCAGTGTGTGGGAGCAATCGGGTCATTCTGCCCCGGCACGGTCAGGGTCAGGCGCTCGGCATTGTCGCGGCTCGCCTCCACTCGGATGGCGCGGCTTTCTACCGTGCGGGCCGTGGCGCGCTCGGCACGGCCAAGAGTGGCCGCGTGCAAATCAGATAGGGACAGATACCGCTCGTCATCGGGGCGCGAGAACCATTCGGACGAGACGCGGGCACTACGCTCCCCGCGCGAAGGATCGATCCGGAAGCCGCCGGACGCCGCACCACGGAACGCAGGGGGCAGGATGGTGGTTGTGGTCATGGAAAACTCTCCTCTGATACCGGTTATTCGGCACCAGAGGCGAAACCACCCTCTTCCTCCTATGACTACTTCCCGCGCGGGACCCCATCCGACCACGGAGACACCCTGCCCCTCGTTCCGCAACACGGCGAGGCCGCAGCCTCGCCGAAATCACGACGGCAACGGGGGGGAAGCCGAATGTCTGCTTCAGAACTGGCCTGATCATAAACTGCCACCATGGGAGCACGTATAGTCCTTGAATTTTCCATGAGGATTTTTCAGATTCTGACACGTGAGGATGAGGCCGTATAACTATTTCGGGTAATCTTCCGTCAAATGCAGAATCGACTGGCTGCGAAAAAAGTCAGGAGAACTAATTATCAAACGGAGAAAGTGCTTCAATAATTCGGCATTCTGAAATATTACCTCCTCCGCATGATTCTATCATCGTAGAAAGTTCATGGCGCAATGCGATGAGATCCGCAATTTTGCGCTCAATTTCTGCCATATGGTCACGAGCAATTCTATCAACTGTCTTACAATCCTGGGTTCCCTGATCCGTTAGGGATAATAGAGCTCTTACCTGGTCTAATGAAAAACCCAGATCCCGAGATCGACGAATAAAAGACAGTCTCGCGAGTGCCTCATCATCATAAGTGCGATAATTGCCATCGGTCCGCTGTGGCGGAGCCAGAAGACCGATCCGTTCGTAATAGCGGATCGTCTCGACTTTGGTATTCGTCGCCTTCCCCAAGGCACCAATCGATCGCATTCCCTGCCTCTTGACCCTGTAGTTGCTACAGGGAGCATACATTAAAACAGATGATTCGTCAGGGAGGCGCTGGATGGCAGGAGGATGCTGTGGTGGATGCACAGATACGCCGCTACCAATCAATAAATCATGGCGGAGAGCGCTCCTGATCGCGCTTTTTCTCAATGCCAGCATGTTTGCCGTTGAAGCTGGGGCTGGCGTGTCGGTTGGATCTGCATCCGTACAGGCGGACGCGATTGATTTCCTTGGCGACAGCGCCAACTACGCAATAAGCCTCAGTGTTGCCGGAATGGCATTGCGATGGCGAGCTGGCGCGGCCTTTCTGAAAGGCCTGACCCTGTTCATGGCTGGGCTATGGGTAATGGCCAATGCTGGGTGGATAGTAATGAACAGCAACCATCCGCCTCACCCAGACGCAATGGGCGGCATTGGTCTGCTTGCCCTCGCGGTCAATCTGGCCTGTGCCCTCATATTATGGACACACCGGAAAGGTGATGCCAACCGCCGTTCTGTATGGATCTGCTCTCGTAATGATGCGATCGGAAATGTTGCCGTTGTGCTGGCAGCTCTGGGCGTGTTTGGCACTCGTTCTGCGTGGCCGGATATTGCGGTAGCTGCCATCCTTGCGATGCTTGGTATTAGTGGAGGTGTGCAGATTATGCGACAATCGAGAGTAGAACTAACAGATAACAAATCAGATATATCACGACATATCAATGTATAAATCATATAATACTCTAGAATATATTAAGCAGGTAAGGAGACGCACACGCTATAATGCGGCATTCATTCTCCTGATTTTTCCCCTGCTCTGTGGCTGTACAAATAGTGATCACTCAAATATTTCGCCGGAATCAGATGTCCAGAAATTTTCCAGCCGTCAATTTACGGATGCCGGATTGCAAGAATTCATTACAAAAGTTCTCGGACCAAACGTATCGAGTCAGGAAAACGCATGGGGCATCACTCGCCTGACGCTTGCTACCTTGTATTTTCATCCCGATATCCTTGTAGCTAAAGCTGAACTGGAAACGGCTCGCGCTGGAATCAAGACAGCCGGTCAACTGCCCAATCCCAGTTTCACGGTGCTGGGTGGCCCATCGGCTCATTACGTCGGCTACGGCGCGTCAATACTGATCGAATTTTTCGGCAGGCGTTATCACCGTATCAAAGAAGCCAGATATCGGGCTGCCGTCGCGCAATGGGAAGTCATCAATACTGCATGGAAACTACGCAGCGACACGCGGTCTGCTCTTCTCGGCGTCTGGGCTGTATCCGGGCGCCTCAAGCTTGTGGAAGAGACTGCGGCAGCTAAACGCGAACTCTTTACCCTGGAACAGGCACGTTTTGATCAGGGGCGAGCATCCGCTCTCGAAATATCGCAGGTACGGACGGAAATGATCCATGCCGAGTTGTCTGTCAGTGATCTGCGGCGCGAGTATGCCGTCCGTAAGGCAGCTCTGGCAGGAGCAATCGGGGTTCCTGCCGAAGCACTTGATTCCATTGCTCTTGATACAAAAGCATTTGATGTCTGTCCCGACCTCATGGAATACCGCGATTCACAGGACATGAGATACCAAGCCGTAATGCAACGCGCGGATCTGCGGGAACTTCTTGCGTCTTATGACGCCGCCCGACAGGCTCTACGGGTCGAAGTTTCCCGACGCTATCCCGATGTCACCATCAGTCCCGCCTATAACTGGGATATTTCAAATCGCTTTGAGGTAAATCCCTCTCTGCAAATTCCGATTTTCAATCAGAACGAAGGCCCCATAGCTGAAGCTGTTGGGCAGGAGCATGAGGCGGCGGCTCGTCTCCGGCGTGCAGAGAACACGGTGTTTAAGTCCATCTCGCAGGCTACGGCCAATTACCGCGGCACGACATCAATTCTGCTACAGGCGGATGAACTTGCCAAAACCGTACGGGTAAGGCTGAACCAGATGCAGCACCGCCTTCAGTCAGGCGCAATCGACCGACCAACGATGGTTATGACTCATATAGAGCAGATTCAAGCAGAGACCGCTCTTCTTGAAGCAGAAATTCAGCAACGGCAAGCCATAGGTCAGATCGAAGATGGCATGCAGCAGCCCATTTTTGATCACACCAGTGCCGCGCAGGTTTCCGGCCTGCTTGAAAATAACCAAAGGAACTCACCATGAAAGCGAGGGCCTTCTGGCTGCCTCTTGTAGGTCTTTCTGTCTTCCTAGTTCTAAACGTGGCGAACATTGCTATTGCAGATGATGATGATCCACCAGTTTCGGTTCTTGGCGCAGAGGCGACCGTGACGGTCTCCCCGGAAGCAGTTACGAAGAGTGGCATCGCTTCTGCACGACCCAGCATCGTGCCTTGGAGAAAGTTGGTTCCCGCCTATGGTTACGTTCTGAACGCAACACAACTTATCACTCTTGTTAGTGATTATGCTGACATGAAAGCGCGGCTGGAGAGCATGCAGGCACAGCAGACGCTTGCCCGTGCGAAACTCGATCGTGACAAAGGACTGTATCGCGACCGGCAGAATATCTCTCAGGAACAATTCCAGGAGACAACAGCCAGATTTCAGTCCAACTCAGCTATGGTAAAAGCAGAACAGGTCCGGGTGAATAACGCACTTAATATTATCAGACAGCAATTTGGTTCGGTCATATCTGACGCTACCGAAAAAAATACAATTTTCATTACACAGTTACTTCAACAACAAGTGGTCTTGGTCAAGGTGACCCTTCCACCAGATACGGATCTACCAACCCCACCAAGTCAGGCGGATGTGACCGATTATGGAAACACGGGTGGACACGGGACAATGCTCCACTATTTGTCTCCTGTAACCATGACCGATCCTGCTATTCAGGGGCGTAGCTTTTTCTATTTTGCGTCGGCTGAAAGTCAGCTTGTCGCGGGCATGAATGTTTCCGTTCTCCTGCCTACCGAAGAGGAACGTCCCGGTATCCGGATACCTGCATCAGCTATTATCTGGCTGCAAGGTAAGTCGTGGATATACCGTGATAACGGACACGGAAAATTTACACGCCTACCCCTTACGACCGACGTGCCGGACCGAGAAGGTGGCTACCTGATCCAAGATACTCCAGGACAAATCACACACGAAACGCAAATCGTCGTAGAGGGTACGCAATTACTTCTGTCTGAAGAATTCCGAGCTCAGCTTGAATCAGGAGACGATGACGACTGATGACGGGACGTTCTTTCAGCCTTCAGGCAGCTATTATCGGGTTTTCGATCCGCTTCCGGGGCGTGGTTATCGCAACCGCATGTCTGTTGTTCTTCTATGGCCTGTATGGCTTGAGACATGCCAGCTATGATGTGTTTCCGGAATTCATTCCGCCACGGGTCACGATCCAGACCGAAGCCGCTGGTTTTACGCCGGAACAGGTCGAAACATTGGTTAGTCGCCCAATGGAAATTGCCCTGACCGGCCTCCCGGGTATTCAGCGCGTGCAATCGACTTCGATTCAGGGACTGTCAGTCGTCAACGTCCTGTTTGCGACATCGACCGATATTTATCGCGCCCGGCAACTGGTCGGGGAACAAATGAATGTTGTTGCACAGCAATTGCCAGCCGGTGTTCATGCTCCGACTATGACGCCACTGACCTCATCCGCCGGTCTGGTACTGGTGATTGGTCTGACGTCGGAACAACAGTCCCTCATGCAGTTGCGCACGCTTACTGACTGGTCATTAAGGCCGCGTCTGCTGGCGTTGCCTGGTGTGGCTGGAGTCAGTGTGTTTGGCGGGGAGCGTCGGTCACTCCAGATACAGGTACATCCAGACCAACTCATCTTGCATCATATCGGACTTGATGACGTCCTTGCGGCTGCCCAGGAAGCAACTGGCATACAGGGGGCCGGCTTTATTGATACCCCGAACCAAAGAGTCGTTCTTCAGTCTGACGGTCAGGCCCTGACGCCAGAAAGTCTGGCCCGCACTGTGATTGTCCGCTCTGATAATGGTGCTGTCACACTGGGCAGTATTGCCACTGTAACTGAAGCCCCTATTCCCGCCTTCGGCGCGGCCAGTATCGAGGGAAAGACAGGCATTGTGGTTAATATATGGGAACAGTACGGTGCCAATACGATGGCTGTGACCCGGGAAATCGAGGCGGCACTTACCGATTTCCGCCCGCAATTGCAGGGACAGGGGATTACATTGCATGCTGACCTGTTCCGACCCGCCAATTTCATTACGACCGCATTGGGGAATGCCACACGAGCATTGCTTCTGGGCGGTTTTCTGGTGGTTGCCGTAATCTTTCTTTTCCTTTTTGACCTGCGAACCGCTGCAATCTGTTGCGCCACCATACCTTTGGCTATTCTGATAGCCCTGTCGTTGCTGGAGACACTCGGGGTTACTTTGAATGCCATGACCCTGGGGGGGCTTGCTATCGCCATCGGCGAGGTCGTGGATGACGCCGTGATCGGGGTCGAAAATGTTACACGCCGATTGCGTGAAAACCGGCTTCTGGTCCAGCCCGCATCTACAGCGCGCGTCGTACTCGATGCATGCGTTGAAGTCCGCAGTGCAGTGGTTTACGCGACCTTTGCTGTCATTATCGTTTTCTTGCCTGTCATCGCCCTTCCCGGACTTTCGGGACGACTGTTTGCTCCACTGGCAACAGCTTATGTTCTTGCGGTCATGGCTTCTCTTGCCGCTGCTGTAACCGTTGTACCTGCACTCTGCGCATGGCTCTTGGCGACGCCTGGAGAAACCCGGAGAGAGCCCCCCCTGGCAGGATGGACCGCCAGAGCTTATGAACGTCTTCTGGCCAGATTAATGCGCCATCCCCGATTTGTTATAGGCGGGATGATCCTGACCACCTTGATAGGGTTTGCGGCCCTTCCATTCCTTGAAAGCGATTTCATTCCTGATTTCAAGGAAGGTCACCTTATCATTCATATGACGGCTGCTCCGGGGACTTCCCTGGAACAGTCTCTGAAATTAGGTAGACAGGTTACAGAAAAACTTCGTCAGCTTCCCGAAATCCGTTCGGTTGCTCAGAGAGTCGGACGCGCCTCGCTGGATGAGGACACGTATGGACCACATACCAGCGAGTTTGAGGTTGATTTGAATCAGGTGGATGGGAAGGCTTCCCGACAGATTGATGCTCGCGTTCGCAAAGCGCTTGACGGGTTCGTTGGGGCCAGTTTTTCTGTCAGTAGTTTTTTGACGATGCGCGTAAACGAAACCCTTTCTGGTTCGTCTTCGGCTGTGGCAATCAATATTATTGGCGATGATCTGGATGTATTGGATATCCAGGCAAATAATATTGTCCGCATGTTGCATCAGATACATGGCGCAACAGATGTCCGGATAGAAGCACCCCCTGGTGTTCCGGAACTTGCTATTCGGCTACGCCCTGCTGATCTGGAGCGCTGGGGGCTTCGGTCGGCGGATGTACTCCGATCCATCCATACAGCCTGGCAGGGTGAAACCGTGGGGCAGATATACGAGCGTTCTGCGGCTTTTAATGTTATGGTTCGTCTTGATGACGCAAGTCGTAATGATGTTGCGTCTGTCGGCTTCCTGCCACTGCATACTGTTCACGGAAACTACGTACCACTCCGCGCTGTCGCAGACATATATGAGACGAACGGTCGCTATCAGGTGTCACATCTGGGAGCACAGAGAACACAGACTGTCACCGCAAATGTTACAGGACGATCAGCTCAATCTTTCGTTCAGGACGCACGCACGACTATAGCAAAAAATATCAAACTGCCTCTTGGAACCTACGTTCAGTTTACATCCGCAGCGGAAGCTGAATCACAATCACGCAAGGAACTGTTTATAAATTCCGGGCTCGCTGCCATAGCGGTCATGATTCTGCTCTCAATAATCACACAAGGATGGCGCAATCTCGCTCTGATACTCGTCAATCTTCCCTTCGCATTTGTCGGCGGCATTCTGGCAATCATTGTTTCCGGCACAACGCTAACTCTTGGGGCAACAGTCGGCTTCGTTACTCTATTCGGGATTACGCTTCGGAATTCGGTGATGATGATTTCGCATTTTGAGACTTTGGTCGAGCGGGAACATCTCACATGGGGAGTAACAACAGCGCTCCGGGGGGCCAGAGA
This sequence comes from Acetobacter conturbans, assembly GCF_011516755.1. Classification (GTDB taxonomy): domain Bacteria; phylum Pseudomonadota; class Alphaproteobacteria; order Acetobacterales; family Acetobacteraceae; genus Acetobacter; species Acetobacter conturbans. Next base: position 19,277 of record NZ_WOSY01000019.1, read on the forward strand.
CCGCGTCGTCCCCGTACTCATGACATCGCTCGTTACGGCGCTTGGACTGGCGCCTCTGGCTGTTGATATGAATGCGCCTGGGCGGGAAATCGAAGGACCTATGGCAGCTGTCATTCTTGGAGGGCTCATGACATCAATGATACTTAACCTGTTTGTTTTGCCTATTCTTGCTGTCAAATTTGGTAGTTTTTCTGAAAACGAAACGGGAGTTCCGGAAACCTTGTTCAAGTGACAGGTATGGGCCACTGCTGCACAGAACTACTTGAAGATTATGTCCGATATGCCAATAGAACCCAGAATGAAAACTGCTTCCGTATCACGCTCGGCCACCATTCGGTCTGGCTCGACCTTCTGGTTGGGTTCGGAATTGCCTTCATGAATCTTGACGCTGTCCATAAAATCTGGATTGCCGCCCGCACCGAACATCATCGTGTCAAGGCCGAAAACCGAAAGCATCGTTGCCCGATCCAAATGATTTATACTCCCTGCCCAGTGGCTTCGGGCGTGTCTTGCTACGGCCAACCTAAGCGCCTGTATTCTTGCTGGTTATTTCCCATAACGATCACCCCACTCTCGGCTCCAAGTGATAGCGGGGGACTGCGCGGACTATGTCCGTTATGCGAAAGGCGAGCCAACCCACTTTTATGTCCGACATGAAGGCGGAAGCGCAATGTCTGAACCTATTCGTCAGGCTATCAAAGTTTCTTTTCCCCTTACAGATTTATCATTGACATGAGGCAACGGATAAATCGTAGTGTGACGTAACGGCAATGGACTCTGCCTGACTTCGTAAAGAAGTCGAACCGCCCCAAGGGCTGATGACTCCTACCTCGCCATAATGGCACGTGAGGGAGGAGTGTGTTCAGGGTCATGGGTCGTCTTCCGCTGTTTCAGAATTCCATCGTAGTAAATATTCTCGCCGTTCTGCGCTGGAGCGGGCTTTTGCTGCCTATGGCAGCCTGCGTCGGCACGTTATGCGCCGTCTTCCTCTGGGCGCTCGATCATGTCACCGACTATCGCTTCGCCCATCCCGGCCTGCTGTGGTTCCTGCCGGTGGCAGGCGTTGTCGTTGGGCTGGCGTATCACTGGTTCGGGCGTTCCGCCGAAGGGGGTAACAATCTGATCGTCGATCAGATCCATGAACCGGGTGGCGGTGTGCCACTGCGTATGGCTCCTCTTGTTCTGATCGCCACCGTCGTCAGCCATCTGTTCGGGGCCTCAGTCGGCCGGGAAGGAACAGCGGTCCAGATCGGTGGCAGTATCGCATCCGGGTTCGCCCGCCTGTTCCGTCTGGACGACAACGGGGTCCGCATCATCCTGATGGCCGGGATCGCGGCAGGATTTGGCGCGGTCTTTGGAACACCCGTCGCGGGTGCCGTCTTCGCCATGGAAGTGCTGAGTATCGGTTGTATTGACTACCGTGCTCTTGTTCCGGTCGCGGCAGCCTCAATCCTCGCGGATATGGTGTGTCATTCCTGGGGTATTCATCACGTCCCTTACAGGATCGGGTTTGCCGGCTATCCTGATCTTTCCGGCCAGATCTTTCATACGGATCCGGTGCTTCTGCTGAAGGTCGGTGTGGCATCCGTCTGCTTCGGCCTGACCAGCCTGCTGTTTGCAGAGTCCGTTCACCGCCTCAGCCCGGTTTTCCGCACGCTTTGCCCCATTGCCTGGCTGCGTCCCGCCATTGGCGGCGTACTGACCATCGCGCTCGTCTTCATCGCCGGATCACGGGACTATCTCGGTCTTGGTGTGGTGGCGGCCACGCCTGATGGTGCCTCAATCCTCAATTTCTTCCATCCGGGTGATTATACGTGGAGTTGGCTGTGGAAGCTTGTCTTCACGGTTGCCGCCCTGTCGACCGGCTTCAAGGGCGGGGAAGTCACGCCCCTTTTCTTCATTGGCGCCGGTCTGGGACATACGCTGTCCACCTTTCTCGGCGTGCCGACCGATCTTCTCGCGGCAGTCGGGTTTGTGGCTGTTTTTGCGGGGGCGGCCAATACCCCTCTGGCCTGTACCTTCATGGGGGTCGAGCTGTTTGGCGCTACGGACGTCATCTACATCGCGACGGGCTGCTTCATTGCCTATCTCTGCTCCGGTCATTCCGGGATTTACCTGTCCCAGCGCATCGGTGTTCCAAAAGCCGCACATCCTCACATTACGGCGGGCATGGCGCTCCGGCAGGCCCGTGGCTTCATCGGGCGGCGGGTCCGGAAAACCGGCACCCAGACCTCTTCTGACCCAGCAACACAAACCGGAAAATAAGCCATGCACGAGACGCCCACCCTACTGACAGAACCTGCCGGTATTCTCCGGATTTTCATGACGTCCGCATCACGGGCGCAAAGCCGACAACAGAAACCTTTTACCCGCCTGTTCCAGCGCCGTCCTCTCTATCGTGACATCGTCCATGCGGTCCGTGCAGCAGGCTTCACCTGCTCGAATGCCCACTTTGCACATTACGGCTTCTGGAGAAGTGGGGAAATCCAGCAGACACTGGGGGAAATCCCCAATACGCTTCTGTCGGTCTATGTCGATATTCTGGGCGACCATGAGCAGCTTCAGGCATTCTGCCTCTCCCACGAGGCACTGCTGAGAGGTACGTCGCTTTATTTCAAGCCCGCTGAATCCTGGCGTTTCGGTATGCAGCCGACGCCCTGACAGAGAGTGCGCCATCATCATTTCAGGAGCACAGACCATGCGTATTCTTGCCATTCTCGACCGTATCGAAACCGCGACCTTATACTCTTGAGACAGCATGTGAACTGGCCGCCCGTCTCGGTCATCCGCTGATCAGGGTTCTCCATCCTGAACTTCAGGACAATCCCGATTATCAGATGCCTGATGAAGGAATGCCCAGCCCCGAAGAAGAAAAACGTTTTGCTCAGAAAGTCTCCGCAACAGCGGACGCCCTGCGCGACATCTTCCAGAAATGGAAAGCCGGACTCACCGGCGAGCACGCGGCCGAATGGATAGAAATCGCAGGGGATGTCCGCAAAACCGTCGCGCGTGAGGCTATGAACGCCGATATTACGGTTCTCAGCCGCCCGCGCTCGTCAGATCCCGAGGAGGTCACGCAGGCGTTCAGCGGAGCATTATATGATGCGGGCACCACGGTGGTCGTGGCTCCGCTGCAGCATCATGGGACCGTTGGGAGGCATCCGGTGATTGCCTGGCATCCTTCATCAGCCCTTGACCGGGCCATGGCCGCTGCTCAGCCCTTTCTGGACCGGACCTCCCATGTCAGCATTGTAATCGGCGAGGATCGTGAAAACGAGGTAGCGGAACCGCCCATCGCGGAAGAACTCCGGAAAAAAGGTGTGACTGTCAGCATTGATCGCTTTGTCATTGCCTCATCTGATGTGGGAGAAGAAATCCGACAGCACGCCCTGAAGGCTGGAGGCGATCTTCTGGTCATGGGGGCCTATAGCCGCCCGCATTTTATCGAATGGCTGTTTGGCGGACCGACACAGGATATCCTCTCACACGCCACGCTTCCGATCCTGACCCATCATTGACCGCAGATCGCAGGAAAGAAGCGCTATGCTGCCCAACATACTGCCGACCCTCCTGATTGCATCTGGAGACGCCACAGGGACGTTGCTTCGCTACTGGGTGGGTCTCGCCACCGCCCGCTGGAGCCATAGCCTTCCCTGGGGCACAATCCTGATCAACTTCACCGGTTCGTTCGCCATAGCCCTGTTTGCAGCAATGACGGCGGCAGGAGGACGGGTGCATATTTCTGACACGACGCGCCTTGTATTCATGGTCGGGGTCTGCGGTGGTTACACCACTTTTTCCTCTTTCAGCCTCCAGACCTTTGACCTGCTCCAGAACGGTCATCTCGGCAGGGCCTGTCTGAATGTCGGGATTTCACTCGTGCTCGGCATGATCGCGGTTTTCTTCGGGTTCATGCTTGCCCAGATTTTGAATCACGTTCATCCCGGAATCAGATCGTAAAATGACGCCGTCGCAACTTCCGGCGGTTCGCTGACGCTTCCGAAATTCTCAACTCTCACGGTCAGGACGAAAACGATGCCGACGAGCCCGTCAGTCCCCATGAAAACACGCGATCCTGTATGCGGCATGATGGTTGATCCGGCTACTAGCCGGTTCAAGCGCGAGCATAATGGGCACAGCTATTCATTCTGCAGCGCACATTGCGAGAAGAAATTTGAAGCCAATCCGGCAGCCTTCATCAAGACTGATAGCGCACCTCCCATGGTGTGGACGTGTCCCATGCACCCCGAGATCAGGGAGGCACATCCCGGCACATGCCCCAAATGCGGCATGACGCTGGAACCTGCGAAGGAAGCGCAGGAAAAGGCGGCGCCCATGCAGGGCATGAACTGCCATCATGAGCCCCAACAGCCTTCCTCCGCCGAACAGGACAAGCTGGGGATGATCTGGACCTGCCCGATGCATCCGCAGATCCGGCAGGATCATCCGGGGAACTGTCCGCTCTGTGGCATGGCGCTGGAGCCGGAGGAACCGACGGGAGCAGAGACGGAAAACCCCGAACTGCATGATTTCAGACGTCGTCTGATCGTCTCCGTGCTTTTTGCGGTTCCTCTGATGCTCATTGCCATGAGTGGCGATGTCGGCCTGCATCTGGTTCCGGGACCATGGTCTCCCTGGGTTCAGCTTGCGCTGACCACTCCGATTGTCTGCTGGGCAGGACTGCCTTTCTTCCAGCGTGGGCTCGCCTCATTGCGGACCGGTCACTTCAACATGTTCACGCTCATCATGTTCGGCGTCGGCGCCGCGTTTGGCTACAGTCTGGCCGCGACGCTCGCATCAGGGGTGTTCCCAACCAGCTTCAGGATGCCCGACGGAGCCCTGCCGGTCTATTATGAGGCGGCGGGCGTGGTCGTTGCGCTGGTTCTGCTGGGACAGGTTCTGGAACTCCGTGCACGTGCCGCCACTGGTGATGCCATCCGCGCCCTGCTGGATCTCACACCAAAACAGGCTCACCGTATCGGAGAGAACGGGCAGCCGACAGACATAGCCGTGGACGCTGTCGTGGTCGGAGACCGACTGCGGGTGCTGCCGGGAGAGTCGATCCCTGTCGACGGCAGGGTTCTCGATGGCACATCCAGCGTTGACGAAGCCATGATTACCGGGGAGCCAGCACCCGTTGCCAAAAAGATCGGCAGCACGGTGACTGGCGGTACGATCAACGGCAATGGCAGCCTCGAAATCGAAGCGCAGGCCGTCGGCAGCGATACCATGCTGGCGCGGATCGTGAAGATGGTTGCCACCGCCCAGCGCAGCCGCGCACCCATTCAGGCCGTGGCCGACCGGGTGGCCGGATGGTTCGTCCCGCTGGTGCTGGCTATTTCCGTGCTGACTTTCATCGTATGGTACGCCGTTGGACCGGCTCCGCGCTTTGGGCATGCTCTTCTGAATGCCATCTCGGTGCTGATCATTGCCTGTCCCTGCGCGCTTGGGCTGGCCACGCCCATGTCAATCATGGTCGGTACAGGGCGGGGCGCACGCGAGGGCGTTCTGGTCCGCAATGCCGAAGCGCTTCAGGCGCTCGACAGGGTGGATACGCTGGTTGTGGACAAGACCGGCACGCTGACGGAAGGACACCCCAAGCTCATCGCCGTGGAGGCAGCCAATGGCTGGCCGGAAAACGATGTGCTGTGTTATGCCGCCTCTGTGGAGACACACTCCCAGCATCCTCTGGCACAGGCTATCGTTCAGGGCCTGAAAGACCGCCATGGGGAGCCCGGCGTTCTTACCCATTTCGAGTCGCAGCCGGGACTGGGCGTGAGCGGCAGCGTTGAGGGCCATGTCGTCGTCGTGGGCAATGCCGAGTGTCTGAAGCAGGCTGGCGCTGATGCGTCCCCTGTTGAAGCTAGCGCGACGGCGCATCGTGAAGCCGGAGCCGGGGTGATGTTTGTGGCGGTAGACGGCAGGCTCGCCGGGCTGATCGCCGTGGCGGACCCTCTCCGCGCGGATACGCGGGCCTCTCTTGCGGCGCTCCACGCCGATGGTCTGCGGATCATCATGCTCACGGGTGACAGCGATGCGACGGCGAAGGCTGTGGCGGCGCAGGCGGGAAATATCGCGGAAGTCCATGCCGGTCTGAAGCCACAGGACAAAGCCGATATCGTCAAACACCTGACGGCGCAGGGCGCACATGTCGCGATGACGGGCGATGGCGTGAATGATGCTCCAGCTCTTGCGGCCGCATCCGTCGGGATCGCAATGGGAACCGGCACTGACGTAGCGATCGAAAGCGCCGGGATCACTCTGGCGCATGGCAGCCTGGAAGCACTGGTCCGGGCCAGACGGCTTGCCCATGCGACCATGCGCAACATCCGGCAGAACCTGGCTTTCTCTTTCCTGTTCAACGGGATCGGCATTCCGATCGCCGCCGGTGTGCTCTATCCGATCTGCGGGCTTCTTCTCTCACCGGTTATCGGCGGCGCGGCCATGGCTCTGTCGTCCGTGACGGTTGTCACTAACGCGCTTCGGCTTGGTCGGGGGAAAGACTGAACCTAGCGTTTTTCGGCCGCGGCGCGGGTGCGTAATGCCTCATAAATCGGTGCTTCCCCCATGCCGTCGGCCACGAACATCGCGGCAAAACTGCCCGAAAGCAGCGGAAGCAGCAGGCTGGGCGTATTGGTCATTTCCGTCACAAGAATGATCCCGGTCAAAGGTGCCCGCACCGCTCCCGCAAACATTGCCGCCATACCGACCACAACAAAGGGTGTGGTCCGCCCCGCCAGCGTGGGCGCCAGAACATGGGCCAGATCTCCGCAGCCCAGGCCCGCCAGAGCACCCAGAGCCAGCATGGGAGCGAAGAGGCCACCCGGCGTTGCTGCAGCATAGGAAATCGAGCCGAAGACCAGACGCAGGGCATACAATCCTGGCAGCGCTGTCCAGATCAGCGTTCCATCGATGGCGCTTTGCGTGATCCAGTCGCCTCCACCAGCAAGGTGAGGTGTAAGCCAGACGATCAGCCCACCGATCGCGCCGATTGCCGCAGCCCGGATTTCCACGCTGGCATTCATCCGTTCAGCCAGCCGTAACGTGGTCAGAACTGTCCGGTTGTAAACGACCGAGAGCAGGCCAACTGCAAGCCCCGTCAGCAAGAACAGCAACTGCGTTGAAACGCTGATGACCATGGGACTGTCGGCCACCACGAAATCAGGATCACCGCCCAGCAACGCGCGGGCGACAAGGATGGCGGACACGGAAGCACCGAGTGCGGAACAGGCGGTTCGCGCCTCGAATTTGCCGACCAGCTCTTCCAGCACAAAGATCGCGCCAGCGCCTGGCGCATTGAACGCTGTCGCCAGTCCAGCTCCGGCACCAGCCGCCAGCAATGACCGGCAATCCGCCGGTCCCAACCGTAACAGCCGACCGATCGTATTGGCAGCCGTGGCACCCATCTGCACGCTCGGCCCCTCACGCCCCAGCGCTAGTCCTCCGCCGATGGCCAGCAATCCTCCGATGAACTTGACCGGGATCAGGCCGACAGAAGCTGGTGTTGCAAGTCCGGCCAAGACGGCCTCGACATGAGGGATCCCACTTCCAGAAGCCAGAGGCGCCAGCCGCCTGACCATCCAGGCCGCGATGAAGGCCGTGATGCTGCCGATCGCAATCAGCAACAGACTGGCGGAAAACGGGTGCAGGGCATCAAGCGCCAATGCCGTTCTCAACCCCGCAGCATGTTCAAGTAACAGCCGGAATGTCCCACAGACCGCTCCGACAACGACACCTGTCAGAATGGAAAGAAGGGAAAGCACAGTGAGACTGCTAGGCGGCTGGATCATCACCGCGTGCTGTGTTTCCTGACTATGAGTGGTGTCTGCCATCGCCTTCTTGCCGGATTATCATCGTTGCAAACCCGACCCCGGAGTCTGAGAAAAGTTTAGCATCTTTGCTCTTATGCCGATAACAACATCAGATCGGTGTCAAAGCATGCGAAATCGCCTGGACAGGCTTCAGTCCGTGACCAAAGCGGGCGATAGCTGCGCGATCCTTCTCCAGCGCCCCATAAGGTAGATACCGGACTTTCAGATCGGCAATCCTGCTGAAGGCCGGTCGCTTCAACTGTTCGCGCACATCGGCTTCCCGCTTGTCTGGAGCAACAAGGAACAGTCCTTCCAGAGCCTGCGCTTCCGACCCAAGAGCAAGATCCAGCATGCGCACGATGCCTGAATAGATGGTCGTTGAATGCTCGACCTCGAAGGCTGCCACAATCCTGTGGCTGTCCCGGTCTAGCCATAGGACATCGATCAGACGCACGGATTCCGCTCCCTGCGTTTCCGTCGTGAACCCTGGCAACACCGACAGGCAGCCATCCCCCAATTTACCGTCCTGCCATGGACGACTGTGATCATTGGCCGCAATCCAGACATCGTAACCCAGAGAATGCCCCAGATCGCGAAGCCAGCCCTGAATCTCGGTATGGGTATGATCCGTTTCCCGCTCTGCTGCCAGTATCCGAGCCTCTTTTGCGCTCTGCTCCCTCACCTGGTGAAGATCGGCTTCCCAGAGTTTCCGCGCTGTTTCGTTATCCTCGAGAGGTGGCGCTGTATAGCGTCCGCTTCCGAGATCAAACAGCAGTCCTCCGATAGCGCCCAGATCATTGGACAGCAGCGAACGATAGGTCGCATTCAGCTTCAGAATGCCCTGCCGCATGGCAAGATATTCCTCCCATCGGCCCAACTTCATCTTTGATCCGGTCAAGGCGTTATAGCCGTTCACGATTGCCGTATTGAAAGGCGGCATGATCGTAGGATGCAGGAAATACAGCAGATTGGCGACGGCTGGTCCCAGCCCTTTTATCTTCCGGGCATCGATCGCGTGGATGGCCGAGACCACGTGCTCGTCGGTATTGCAACACAGGCAGGTATCGAGAAGCTGCCCGAATGCTTTCTGGTTTGCAGGATTTTCGTAGATATCGGGAATGCGTAGCTTCGGCTTCCACAGGAATGCATGATCCGCACCCTTGAATATCTGACGCTGTTCAGCGATCGAATGAACAACTGTTTCCAGGGATGAGCCACGATAGGCGACCCCGAATGTGCCAGCGGTAATCTCGGTAACGACCTGCTGCAGACCACGGCGGATAGACCGGAAGTTCTTGAGGCGTTCATCCCACAAAAACCAGCTCTGATAGGTGCCTGCCGGATCATCACGCCAGCGAAGGATAAGGTCTCGAATAAGGTCGGTCATCAGTCCAGAAGCTACAATTATATTCGCTCTTGACACTGATTGTAACAGCATCTCACGTCAATGCGGATAATCGCAAGGCCTGGCGAGGTTTAAGATACTCATGTCCGCTTTCCGGAAAGTCGAATAGCCCCGCTTATGACCGGGATGTAGGCGACTGCCGCCTGTCTGCTCCTACATCACTGAGCAGACAGGCGGACTAGGGGGGGCAACGGAATGTCGGCTTTCGGATCACAATTTAAATTACCTGACACCCAGTCAGACCAAAATACTATTATCCTGACAAGGCAGTCTTTTTTAATGTGGATCACGGCGCTTCCACCGATCTTCGAACAAGTAAAGTGGCATTGATCCAACCATCTCTTCCGAATCATCACGCAACTTCTTGCGCTCTTCATGCCTAATCGCGAATGACACATAAAACAAAGCCGATCGCGCAATCTGCATTACCCGGATCGCCTTCGATTCCAGTTCGTCGCTCCCAATGGCAATCCCAAAACTACTGGTGTTGGAGGGCTCGATCGGGAGCGGTTTGGCCCAACCCATGCTTACACGCAGATAGGTGTGTTCAAGAGCGTTGCGGATCGCATGGAGTTCTCGGGCATCTGCGGACGTTGTCTGCTTGAGTTGATCGTCAAACAGTTCCTTTGAGAGCCAATAGAGTCCTCGTAGAGACCAATTGTTTGATTCTGCGAACTGCGGAAGCAGTCTCTGTTTCTTTTCGACCATCCAGACATTCTTGAAGCTGATATGCGCGGGTATCTTTCCCAATTTCCAATACCGGTCGATCAAGAATGCAATCTTGTCGAGTAAGGAATATGCGATACGAAATGCTGTGCGCACCCTCTCGCTCGCAAGTGAATAGAGCGGGTAATCGAGCGTATTAGTGAGCGTGACCCCACGGTCGGAGAAATGGACCCGTGTGCTACTCATTCCTTCGAACAGCATGTAGCGCGCCGAGACGTATTCCTGTTTCATTTGGCTAAAAAAGCCGATAATCGGAGGCGGTGAATAGTCACCGGGCCGCTCGTCGAACCTCTCCCTAATGCCGGGCAACATCAGGTCATCGGTCGCTGCGGCGAGATACGGTCCCAGATCGTTCAATGGGCTAAGAAACAGCCGTTTATCGAGGCACCACTGACGATAAGCGCGTTCCACTTTCGACCGGCCCTGTTCACCCTGATCGAGATTCTGCATTGCTCGCGCAGCATCGACATTGACCGCTCTTCCAAGAGCCTCGGCCATGTCCTTGAATTGCGCAATGACGGACAGAAAGTCGGCAGAGTCATACACCGCATCCGGCGCCATTGCCTTGCAGAAACTGTCATAGGCATGGAGCGCCAGAATGGTTCGCTCTTGATTGTCATCGATCATACCGGCATATTGCCTAAGTCCGGCACCGCGATTACCGAGAGCCTTCGCGAAGTGCGGATCAATGCGGAGCGCCTCGTCCCAACCGGCGATTGCATCGATCGAGCGACCGACCCTGTCGAGCAGATTGGCACGATTGGTCAGTATCTGGCAGCGCCGTCCATTATCAAGTTTCATGAACCCGGGATGGCTGGATGCGCGCGTGAACGCCAACATCTCTTCCTGAAGTTCTACACTCTCCCAAGACCAGGATTGCCGAATATTAGCAATCTGTGATCGCGTAGCCCACGCATTAGCCCGGAAATATTCCGCCAGCACAGCTAGTTCTTCGGTGAGTGGCCTTTTTGTAAGCTCATCAAGCAAGTACAATGCGCGCTTCGCACCGCGTTCAAATGCAGCATCACAGGAATCGTCGATCAGCCGACCGATATGTTCGAGTGCCTCGTCGTCACTCATTTTTGTAATGCTGCGTTCGCAGCTTTTATTAAGAGCTTCGAGATTAGGCTGATTGGACAATTTGACTGGCTCTCTGGATTCTGGCTAAGGAGGAGGACTCATGATAATTTTGAGTTGCTCGGCCACGGTGACGCCTATCAAGGGGCTACCAGGGGACGAAGATCAGCAATTTGTTGCGTTAAGTGCTTACGTTGGAACGGGGGGGAGCAGAAGGTCTGCTATTAGGCATGAAATTTCAATAGTGAACGTTTTTATGATAAAGGTGTCCAGAGTTTGAGCTGAAGTCACCAGTTTTACATGATGAGGAAATGAGTTCCCGGCGTTGGCTAATCGCTCGTGGAAAAAGCCTCTACATCGTCTTGCAAAAGCTTATGACGCTTTCCATCTATATCTAGTCGCAGCTTGTGTAGTGATATCGCATTAATTTTTTCTCGGAGAAAAGAACACCTAATGGCTGATTTCTTTGAAATAGATTTCTTAGGTGTTGAAACAAGCAAGAGCGGCGATGCAATAGCAATTCGCTATGAATTGGCAGGACAGACGACCATCCACGTTGTTGATGGGGGTTATACTACCAGCGGGGAGCGTCTTCGAGATCTCATCAACAAGTACTACGACAATCCGGCATTCATCGATCGCGTGGTCGCGACGCACAACGATGGGGATCACGCACGTGGCCTGGTCGCAGTTCTCGAACATTTTGAGATCGGTGAACTATGGATGCTCCGCCCGTGGGAGCATGCGGAAGAGCTAATTGAGCATTTTGATACCTATGAGAGTGTACCACACCTGCAAGGCGCCCTGCGGCGTGCTTACACTAACCTTGCAGCTCTTGAAGATATAGCGATTGACAAGGGCATTCCAATCTATGAGCCGTTCCAAGGGGCGCAGATCGGTGCATTCCACGTCATGGCCCCCTCGCGCGAGCGCTACCTCGACCTCATTTTAACGTCGAACAAGACGCCGGAAAGCTCGGGTATGGAATCCAGAATCGACAGTATTTTGGGTACCATCGTGGAGAAGGCGAAGACAGTGGTCGCGTTGCTCCGAGCATCATGGGGAGCGGAAGCCTTTCCGCCAGGAGATACGAGCAACGAAAATGAGATGAGTGTCGTCCAGTACGCGACTCTGAATGGCAAGAAAATCCTGTTGACTGCTGATACGGGACGAAACGGTCTACAGGAGGTAATCGACCATGCACCATATGTCGGTTTGACCCTTCCGGGGATCGACCGGTTCCAAGTTCCACACCATGGTGGGCGGCACAATGTTAATGCGGATCTGCTAAACGCTATTGTAGGCCCAATTCTCCAGGAGCCGCAGGAGACCGGGCATTTTCAGGCCTACATCAGCTCAGCGAAGGCAGATGAAGACCATCCCCGTAAGGTCGTACAACGCGCGCTTATCCATCGTGGTGCAAATCTTCACATGACCGAGGGCCAAAACATCCGTACGTCGGGTGGTGCCGCTCCGTCACGGCCAGATTACACGCCATTGGTGCCGACCGCATATCCCGATTCCTATGAGGAGGCTTGACGGTGGCAATACCGATCCCGAACGGTATTGCACAGCTATTCGATAGCTATGGTCGGCAGGCCAGACTGTTTCCTGCTCTTCTAACGATTTTTCCTCCCCTTCTTACCATACTGGCATGGTTCCCGTGGCTTCTGCTTTCCAGTGGCGGTGCGACACTTCTTACATTAGCGACATCATGCGGCCTTCTATACGCTCTTGGCTCGTATGCTCGCACCAAGGGTAAGCGGATTGAGCCAAAACTACTTAAGAGGTGGGGCGGATGGCCGACAACACTACTTTTGCGCCATGACAGCGAACTCGATCAGCATACCCGGCTGCGTTATCACACATATCTGGCGGGCGTAGTGCCCGAAAGTCTATCCTTCCCCACGGTTCAGGAAGAGCAAGCGAATCCCGCAGGCGCTAATGCGGTGTATGATTCAGCAATACGATGGTTGAAAGAAAGTACTCGAGGTAAAGAGTTTGCGATGGTGGAGCGCGAGAATGCGCAATACGGATTTCGTCGTAATTTGCTGGGCCTCAAGCCTTTCGCACTCACCCTTTGCCTCCTGACGTTGGTCATCACGATGCTCACAATTTTTAACAAAGCCCCTAATCTCGTGGATTCCATAAGAAATTGTGACTTTGCGGCGTTAGCAAAAGTAGCATCTGATCTTGGCCCCGCTATCCTAGCAACATTTGCGGTCAATCTGTTTGCCATGCTTGCGTGGTTTTTTGTCGTGACCAAGCGCTGGGTTCGGGAAGCCGGGTTCCAATATGCCTACGCTTTACTCGCCGTGTGCGATATGACAACCAACGCGACGAATAAGAAAAGGAAAAAGGCTGTTTAGTGGACAAGGATCAGATCAATCTGCCAGCAGACATGCTGCCGCGTCCCTTCCGATGCGAGGTCAATATGCACAATGCGGGTTTTCTATAGCACGCCTATATGCGGGATAGACCATTACACAGCCTAACCCCGCATGCGAACTTTGTACCAATCATGTCCGCTTTACGGAAAACAATTTAGCGGCTCGTATGACCAAAATGAGGCGCAATCATCTGCATCACCGCGACATGGCTGCTCGCATGCACGGGTGCTCGCGTGCGCCACCATGCCGAGGCTTACGCTCTTGCTCTGTTTGAAGCGATTGACGTGGGCGTTCCCCAACCCAATGTCGGCAAACCCCGCTCGACCAGGCAGCGGAAGAAAGGGCAGAGGAGTGGAGATGCGGCGGAGGATTAATCAGCGTCGATCGTTGCGCGTATTTCGGGATTTGAAATAAGCCGGATCACAGCCCCTTTGTGCTCCGATGCTTGAAAGAACCGCGCAATCATGCCTCTGTCAGTTGCGGGCGGCGTGACATCCTCCGCCTCAAGCATTAGCGGAACCGGATGGTGGCCAGCATCGCCTGGCATGAACAGATAAGTTCCGGCGTTGAGCGTCGTGTCTTGGTCCAAGCGGACTATCATCAAAATGGCGAAGGTCGCTCCCGTCGAGGCGTCGTCGACGAGGGTATGCATCGCATGGAGATCAGGAAAACTCGGAGTGACGCCGAAAGAAGGATGCGAATGCCATTCTCCGAGGTAATTGTATTTCATGTAGTCGTGCTCGGTCTGCTTGAAGAAGCGCTCAAGTTGCCGGAGATGGAGCCGGGGCATGCGTAAAAACGATGCGAAAGTGCCTTTCGATCGCTGAACCGAGAAATTGACGATGCGGAATTCATCGTGAGCTACATGCTCACCCATTAGAATTCCGCCGGTTTCCGTCGAACCGCGTTGCCTCAAGACTTTTGCAAGCCTCTGCGCCACATTAGGCGATAGCAGGAGGCGCATCCGTATTTCCTCCGATAAGGCCGCTGATAAATGTTGCGGCTTCATTACGTTGTTTGTCAGAGAACGACACGGGCGCCGCGACAGCCTCAGGCGGCCCTACATCGATCGGATAGGTGTCGAAGGGGCCGCTGAAAATCCAGCCCTTCTTAAGACCGATCAGATAGACCGGGTGACTGTAGGAGGACACGGCACTCTGGAGAAGAGCGTCGACTACTATCCGCGTTGTGTGCGCCGCAATCACGGCGACATCTGCATCATCCGCGATGAGCGTCGTATCACTATCGTCCCGCGTCTCATATTGATGGTCTGCGCCAAGCCAAGGTACGTTTTGATCGGCGCACCACTGCAAAATTTGAGCCCGCATCCGAGCGGGTGACGGCGTCAAGTTTGGGCTATGTCGCGCGAGTAGGCCGCCAATTCCGCCGGCAAATGTTTCTGCCCAGACTAGCGTCTTCTTATCGGCAGCCGCAATTGCGGCCAGAAGATTGAAGACCATAGGATCTGCCGTTGCATCCACGATGACATCACATGCAGTCGCAGCGCTTAGCGCTCTTGCGATGCGACTGCTTGCTTCCTGGCCGTTCAGCCGAGTTCGATGGACCGTGACCTTCGTATCCACGTTAACGAGACAAATCCTCTGCTTGAGAGCATCAACCTTATGCGATCCCACATCACGCCAATCAAATTCGTGACGGACGAGGTTTCCGAAGAGAAAAACATCGTCATCGACGAGCTCAAAGCGCCCTACTCCGGCACGAGCGAGTGAAACGGCAATCTTGGCACCAAGCGATCCGCTCCCGACGATGCATACGGACTTTCCGGCAAGCGACGCATAGTCGGCACCGAGCCGCTTTCCCTTATCGTCGGTGATGTAGACGATTGAGTAGGTAGAGAAATTTCGGTCGTGAAGCCATACCAGTGTCGGCTCACCTCCATTAATGTAGAATAAGACGAAGGATGCCGCTCGATCGGAACCTGACAACTCCGCTGGATCGATACCGAGTTCCGAGATGTAAGCGATCATCGACGCCATATCGCCCTGGATCGGAGGCGAAGGCGCGTTTATCGGGAGATGAAGGGCGGCACCGCTATACACCAGGCCGTCGAGTGCCGCGACCGGGATCAGTCGATCGTGCCAGGCTTCAGCGCCGTCCATTTCCAAGCTGGTGACACTCGCGCGTGATTCAAGGACGCCTGTTACGCAGACCTTGATCCGTGCCGGTACAAACAATGGCATATCCTGCAGGCGAACTAGCAGAGCGGGTGTCGCGATGAAGCGGTTCGACTCGCCACGCAGGGAGTGCGCAAAGCTGAATAGGTCGCGAGAAGGTATCTCGGCTTGCGGTTCTTCTTGCTGGGTGGGGTTCTCCAGCTGGAGAAGTCGATAAGCGCTCGCCAACATATCGGCACCGGTGAGATCGGCTTGCCAATTGTCCGCACCCCATTCGAGGCAGAGCTCACCCCCTTTTCCGTACTGGTGAAAACTCCAGCGCGTTTTCTCGGTCTCGCGCGGAAAGACCGACGGCGGGCAGCTAGGAAAGACGTATGGGTATTTCAGGGTGATCGGGAAAACACGACCATTAATCTCGATCGTAGCATCAACCTCAAGCAGGTTCGACACCAACCGCCAATGGACATCCTTCAGCCAAGCGCCGTCCTGCCGTTCGAGCTCTTCAATCGCGGCACGCTCGTGGTTCAGACGAGCAAGGTCAGACAGGAACCAAATCAAGCAAACCCCGCCGGCTTCACGGGCGTTACAGGGCGCGGCGGAAAGCCAATCCCTGCTGGCGGAATAGTGGCTGCAGTCGAAGTACGCAGCAGGCTCCTTGCCGATGTCGCCGCCTGTTTCACAACGGCCCGCAGCTTGGGACCAGTTGCGTTCACATCGAACTCCATCGGCACGGGATCATCCTCACCACCATGCAGCGACGTGTTGAGGAAGACCCCATTCACGGAGCTGAGGATCGCCTCGTATTCACGCTTGGCGCGGATGCAAGGAGGGTCATCCTTGTCGTTTTTGATGGGCTTGGAGGTCGCGACAATGTAAGCGCCGGACAATGCCTGCCCGAGCGCTTTCCTGGCATCAGGGGAGACCTTTGCCTTCTCACCCAGATCGCCCCAACTGTCATACGACAGAGAATGCCATGAGCAGTGATGAGGCGCCTGCATGAGATGGTAGTTGATGGTGTTCGTGTCGGCGCTGTGGTCCGCCCAGATACGTTCCCAGATACCAACCATGGCATCGCCACCTGACAAGAACCGGCAGGCGTGAAGCTTCTCTCCGTTCGCCACGGAGAATCGCACGATCACACTGGAGTGGTTCTTGCTCCGCCGCTCTTCTTCCTCATCCGTGCCCTGTCCTTTCGGCGCGAGGAGCCGACCGCGAAATGCGGTGTCCGTGTTCCCGTCAATTGAGGTAATGGTCTTGCCGGCTTTCACCACGATTTCTGCGATGTCATCCGTCTTCCCGTCCCGGTCCTCACCCATCACCTGGATACGGTCACCAGCAGCGAACTTACGGTTCGCTTTGTAGAGGTTGACACGACGGCGGGCTTCCTTTCTCCAGGCATCCGCATCTTTGCAGAGCGTCTGGTCCTTGGGCGTCCGGCGGAACACTATTGGTGACGACCACATCTCGCGGATCACGATTTTAGCAAGCTCGCCAGACTTGGGTTGCTTGTAATCGGCCAACGGACCGAGATGAAAATGCTCAATGAGGCCACGACAATGGTCTTGGTCGGGGTGCGTCAGCAGCACAGCATCCACATATGGGCGGCCCGTTTCGTCTGTATCGAGGCGGCGACGGAGGTCGGCCGATACATCGCGGATACCATCACCAGACTGGCGGATATTCATGTCGATAAGTATAGATCTACCGCTCTCCAGCTTGATGAGCGTCATGTCGCCGTTTCCGACGGGAAAGAATGTAATAACGGCGGCCATGCAACTTAAAACCTTTGCGTTAATACCTGCTGACAGAGCGTCATCCGATTCGCAACAACAACCAGATTAACCGAGAAATCGACAGTAATGTAGTGTAACAGCCGTCCGGCTACAAGGCCAGCGCAGTGCATCCGGGAACAGCCGCCCACCGCTTAAACGCTTTAAGCCTTTTCATCCCGATGTGAGCGAAATGTGAGCCCTGGGCATGCGCGCAAGCCACGATCCTAGACGTCGAAAACGCAAGCCGGAACGACGCGTGGACCCAATACACTATCGCAATTGTATTGATCGTCTCGGCAGGGCGCGGCGCTTGAACGCGAGGCTGAGTCCCTGCTCAAGAGCGACCAGCAGGTCCGCTTTCTAGGCTCAGGACCCATTGATTTGATTTCGGAAATCTGATTCAGGCTCTCTGAGGAGACTGAAGATGAGTGACTTGTTTTGGCTGACGGATAAACAGATTGAGCGTCTGCGGCCGTTCTTTCCCAAAAGCCACGGCAAACCACGCGTTGATGACCGCCGTGTGTTGAGCGGCATCATTTTCGTGAACCGCAATGGCCTGCGCTGGCGTGATGCGTCCCGGGAATATGGTCCGCACAAGACGCTCTACAACCGCTGGAAGCGTTGGAGCGACATGGGCATTTTCATGCAGATGATGGATGGCCTGTCTGCCGCGAAAGCCGAGCCTCAGACGATTATGATTGATGCGACGTATCTCAAGGCGCACCGCACGGCTTCAAGCCTGCGGTTAAAAAAGGGGATCCACGCCGCCTGATTGGTCGCACCAAAGGCGGTATAAATACCAAACTCCATGCGGTCACCGATCAGAACGGACGACCGCTGAGCTTCTTCATGACAGCCGGACAGGTCAATGATTACACCGTAGCCTCTGCTCTGCTGGACAGCCTTCCCATGGCACGGTGGTTGTTGGCGGATCGAGGTTATGATGCTGACTGGTTCAGGGACGCCCTGGAGGAGAAAGGGATAAAGCCCTGCATTCCAGGACGGAAATCTCGCGGAAAACCAGTCAAATATGACAAGAGAAAATACAAACGCCGCAATCGCATCGAGATCATGTTCGGAAGGCTCAAGGACTGGCGGCGTGTCGCAACACGCTATGCCAGATGCCCCACCGTCTTCTTCTCCGCCATCTGCCTCGCCGCAACCGTCATCTTCTGGCTATGAGTCCTGAGCCTAACCTCCAAGCCAGACCGTCCGCTTTCAGCTCAACTTGTCTGCGAGATATCGTGCTGCTTATGTCCGCTGCACGGAAAGATGTGCGTTGGCATGTATGTCCGACATGTAGGCGTAAGCCGACATTACGACGACGGAGACTGAGCTGAGATGAGCTCCACGTCACAAATCCAGATTGGCAACTCGCACCAGTCTGGTTCATTGTTTACCCGATGCGGCCATTCCATTCACCCAACGACGGCGACCTCCCCCTGTCGCATGCCCTCATACTGAAGGCCGCGCTGCTGACGATCGGCTATATCGAGGAACACGGCCCGATCGGCCTCACGCCCAGCAAGGCGCTGAAACGCTATTTTGTCGCATGAGCCGCCGAGGCATTTGACTGGCCCGGCTATACGGTTGAAGACCTCTATGCCGTCAATAAAGTCCTCAATGAACATGATTTCCCGCCGCTGGTGATCCTGCATGAGGTTCTGCTCAGTGCGAAGCTCGCAAGGCATTTCAAGGGAACCCTGCGGCTGACCGACCTGGCGAGAAAGCTCAAATCGGAGCCAGCCCGGCTCTGGATGCTGTTGACGACTCATCTTCTCTTTGTCATCGACCACAGTCCATACACCCGAAGCGAAGAGCCACTGCTCGGCAACTGGGACATCTTTCTCAACGTCATTAATATCGAAGCTCAGGTTGCCGTCACCGAAGAGCGGCTGTGTTCGGTTCTCTACGGGGGCGAGGAAGATGATATCCGTCGCCGGGATTTCAAGCTGACCGCCAGTCTTTACGTCCATGTCCTGCGACCGCTGTGCTGGGCAGGACTGCTCAACGAGCACCGAACAGGCTCCGGCTTCAGCAGACCGGATTTCTATACCAAAACGCCTTTATGGCCAGTAGCCCTCAGCCTTGAAACGGACCGTCACCTGCAACCGGTGACCCATCACTAACGACTGCCGGCTTCCACTCCGGCGCGATATCGCTCCAATACAAAAGGCGGCTCCCGGAGACCGGAAGCCGCCCATGATATTCATCGACAGATCTCACTCGGCTGCGACCGCATCATGACTATCGGTCATACGCGCCGCCCCTTCTTCCCTTTCAGTTCGCTCCGGCACGTTCGCCGTCCGCAGAGCCTCGGGCAGCCAGCCGGCGCCCTCAAGCAGCCTTTCGGCCGCCTGCGCCATGTCGTTCTTTTTCAGATGTGCAATACGCTCGGCTGCCTCACTTCCCCGCGCCTCGCGCACGGCTTCGAGAATACGGGCCTTGGTGACGCGGCCCAGATAGTTCTCCACCGTCGGCTGCCAGCCCGCTTCGACCAGATCAAGCGTAAGCGCAGTGGCGAGGCGGTCGGCTCGCGCCAGCCGTTCCCTGACGCTGCGTGCCAGAGACGGGCCATGGGACGATTCATGCAACGCGTTGATCCCGAAAGACAGGCAATGCGCCAGCAGGGCCAGACGGCTGGTGTCATCCAGTCCGTCGATCCAGCGCCACAACGCGTCCTCATCCTCCGGCAGATCGTGCTTCCAACCTTCGTTGCGCTGGCGCAGCGCATGAGCCGGCAGGCTGCCCGGCATGTCGGGGGAATGCACCGGCAGGGAGATTTCCCGAACATAGGCTTCCAGGCAGTCCGCGCCCGAGACCTGCCAGTACAGGTCGCGCATCAGCGTGTGGAGCAGTTCCGTCAGCGCGATATGCGGATTGCCGGCAAACGCATCGCGCAGGGCCAGCGTGCGCCAGGCCGTCAGTTCGGTCAGCAGGCGGTCGGAAAGCGGCTTGAGTCCGTCTTCTTCTTCGGGCTCGGTATCGAAGGTATCTTCCATCCCAATTCCTTCGACATCGTCACCCGTGCCGTGATGAACGACCGTGTCATCATATCCCTCGGACTCATCGTGACCATCCTCGGGCTCCACCGGCATATCCTCGGGCAGAACGAAGCCCCGTTCGACCAGCAACGTGCCGTCGGTATCGAGACTGACAAAGACGCCGGCTCGCTGCATGTCCACCGGATCGAAGGACACAGGGCGTTCTTCCAGCGCCTCAATGGCCTGCTCGATCTCGCCCAGGCGGATATCAACGTCTTCGGGGAATTCATCGGCCTGCGCGTATTCCGCCTCGATCGTTTCCTGCTCGCTGTGCAGCGCGGTCAGGCGGGCGGCTTCTTCTTCCAAGAGCACCACTGGCACACCGTCGATCTCCGCTAAGTGCCGTGTGTGCCCCCAGGGGAAGGATAGCGCCGTCTCGACCCATTTCCAGCCTTCGGCACGGACCTGTTCGGCCGCCTCCTGCAGCTTTTCCATCACCAACTGATCGAGCAGGGTCGGATCCTGCAGCCAGCCGCCGTCGTCTGCCTCGAACAGGTCACGCATGACGGGACCGCCGGCGGCAAGATAGACGTCCAGCCCGACAAAGCGCACCCGGCGATCTGACGCCCGCACGGTTTTCTCCGTCAGCATGCGGCGGATCAGATAGGGTTCGCGATTGTGGCTCTGGGCAATAATCTCCCAGACCTGTTCCTGACGGGTGTGGTCATCGCTGATCGAAAAGGCCATGAGCTGGTCGAGCTTCATGCCATCCTGCTCGTAGATCTCGCGCAGTTTGTCGGACACGGTCATCAGGCGCAGACGCTGTTTGACCACGGTGGGCACGACGAAGAACGCGGCCGCGATTTCTTCCTCGGACATGCCCTTCTCCAGCATGTCACGGAAAGCCCGAAACTGGTCCAGCGGATGCAGGGCCACGCGCTGGACGTTTTCGGCCAGGGAATCATCCTCGGCGAGAATGGCCGATCCTGCCTCACGCACGACACAAGGCACCGGGGCGGTTTTCGCCAGTTTCTTCTGCTTCACCAACAGTTCGAGGGCGCGGAACCGGCGCCCTCCAGCAGGCACCTCGTAGGCACCGGTTTCCGCCCCCTCACCATTCAGGACGGGACGGACGTTCAGGCTCTGCAGCAGGCCGCGGCGTTCGATGTCGCGGGCCAGTTCCTCGATCGACAGACCGGACTTCACACGCCGCACATTGGACTGCGACAGCACCAGCTTGTTGAAAGGAATATCACGGGACGCATTGAGGGCGATTTTCTGGATGGCGCTCGCCATGGCAGGACACTCCGTAACGGACGGGCGGAAGCCTCTCTCCCACCCCTGAATCCGTCACGAAAAACCCCACGTCCCTCTTCCTCTCTCCCGGCCCCACGAGAGGTCAAACCGCATCCACGGAATGGCACGGACACGACTTTACGGAAGCTACATCTGCTCCAGTCGATCTGCGAGTCGACACGCGTCACGATAAAATACGACCATTATAGTCGTTCAATCACTGATTTGTGATAGTGCCGACCATGATAGCCGCGAATGTTCGCGCGTATCCCCAAGCCCTCTCTGCACGGCGCATCTCCCTGTTTCCACGTATTTTTCTGTTCACGCCTATCCCGTCCGACCTCCACAGTGCTGTCAGAACCACTCACAGGTCCATGCAGAAAGGACGGGAAGATGGCACGCCAACGCGATACGATAGCGGGCAAGGTGCGGCTCGTTCTCGACGCCCCGGAGGCCAACGTGACACCATTACGCAATGGAGCCGATCCTCGGCTGGTCAGTCTGGTCCGGCTTCTGGCCCGTCAGGCCGCACGGGATTTCGTCAACGCTGAAGTGGAGGCCGCGAGGCGACGCGATCTCCAGGATTAAGGAGATGGGATTGTGAAAGTCGCGCTCTACGCCCGCTACTCATCCGACAACCAGCGCGATGCGTCGATCGAGGATCAGTTGCGCCTCTGCCGGCTTCATGCGGAGAAACAGGGCTGGACGATCATCGACAGCTACACCGACCGTGCCATCTCCGGTGCTTCCCTGCTCCGCCCAGGTATTCAGGAACTGATCCAGGACGCTACGCGCGGCCGCTTCACGATCATCGTGGCCGAAGCCATGGACCGGCTGTCGCGCGACCAGGAAGATATCGCCGGCCTGTTCAAACGGATGACGTTCGCTGGCGTGCGGATCATCACCCTCTCCGAGGGCGACGTTACCCACCTGCATATCGGCCTCAAGGGCACCATGAATGCCCTGTTCCTCAAGGATCTGGCCGAGAAGGTTCGGCGGGGGCTGCGCGGGCGTATTGAGGACGGCAAGTCCGGCGGCGGCAATTCCTATGGCTATGATGTCGTGCGCCAGTTCGATGCGAAAGGCGAGCGCATCCGGGGCGACCGGACCATCAACGAGGAGGAGGCCCGCACAGTCAGACGGATCTTCACCGATTACACACGGGGAAAGTCGTCCCGCACGATCGCCATGGAATTGAACCGGGACGGCGTTCCGGGTCCGCAGGGACGTGATTGGGGACCGTCCACCATTCACGGCAATCGGGAACGCGGCACCGGTATCCTCAACAACGAGATGTATGTCGGGCGCCTGGTCTGGAACCGGCTGCGTTATCTGAAGGATCCGGATAGCGGCAAGCGCGTCTCACGCCTCAATCCTGAATCCGAATGGGTGATCCAGGAGGTGCCGGAATTACGGATCGTCGAACAGGATCTGTGGGATGCCGTAAAGGCCCGCCAGGCCGAAACGACGTTCAGCCAGCCGGCACGGGGAAACGAGGCCCTCAGCGCGCAACGGCGTCCCCGCCATCTCTTTGCCGGGCTGATCCGCTGCGGCTGCTGTGGTGGTGGTTACAGCATGATCTCAAAAGATCTGCTCGGCTGCTCGACAGCACGCAACAAGGGCACCTGCGACAATCGGCTCAACATCCGTCGCGACGCCCTCGAAGCATCAGTGCTGAGCGGGCTGCGCACGCATCTGATGGAACCGGACCTGTTCAAGGAGTTCTGCAACGAGTTCACCCGCGAGGTGAACCGACTGCGCATGGAACTGGGTGCCGATCTCGCAGCAATGCGGAATGAAATTCCCCGCATCGACAGAGAACTGGATAAGCTTCTGAATCTTATCCTTGCCTCAGATGACATTGAGGCATCCAAGCGGGTCATGAAAAAAATGACGACGCTCGAAGCCCGCAAGGAGGAACTGGAACAGAAAGTCGCCAATACCGAGGAGCCGCCTCCCCTTCTCCATCCGAACATGGCGGAGATCTACCAGCAGCGGATCACGTCTCTTTATGAGAGCCTTCAGGCCGAAGAGACGAAGACCGAGGCTGCCGAGCGCCTGCGCACACTGGTCTCGCAGATCACGCTCCAGCCGACCGACGGCGAACTGACGATCATCCTGCGCGGCGACCTAGCGGCGATCCTGCAGTTCGCGGCGCACAAGAAAAACGCCACGGTCCATCCGGACAGTGGCGTTCTCGATGCGTTCGTATCGCAAGTATCGTTGGTTGCGGGGATAGGATTTGAACCTATGACCTTCAGGTTATGAGCCTGACGAGCTACCGGGCTGCTCCACCCCGCGGTGGTGATTGTCATGTAGTGGGTTGGAAGACCTG
>NZ_WOSY01000020.1 GCF_011516755.1 Acetobacter conturbans
TTCTGCGGGCCGCAAGACGCTCAATCTGTCGAAACAGGCTCGTGCCGCCTGATCGTTCCTTTATTGTTCATGCCAAACGTTGTTTAGCGTACCATCCACACGATGGCCTCTATCTGATTGCTGGCTCAGTCTCCGCCGCTTTACTGTAAATTCCAAAAAATCTGACGCAGACGAATTTTAATCTGCTTTGGTTAAAGTCTACGCGCGTCATATGGTGATATTATACCAAACTTGATCGATGATGTACGCGCGCTTGGCGCGTGCTCCTTATGAGAGACGCCGCCGGAAGAACCAACGGCGCCAGTCTCCTGCCTTGCAGCAAGACTTATTTAGAAACACCAAGCGGTGCCGTGAATATACGCCCGTCGACATCCGTGAAGCGAATAACCGACCCGTTTGCCGGCGTATGGGCCTGCGTTAGCCACGGGAGGGTAATGGTCGCCTTCGCCCCCATCGGCGCACGGATACCGTAGGGCCCCGGGCCAAATTTGTTATAGGCGTAATCATTATCGAAGTTCTGCTTCGTCAGGGCTGACAGAACTTTGGCATCCCAGTGTTCTGCGATCACTTTGTCCGGCCCGATAACGGCTGCATCAACGATGTGCACGGGTGCTTCAGGCGTTCCTGCATCCAGATAGGCATGAACGCGAATACCGCCATCAGCGAGAACGACCGCATTGGACAGCGTCACGTGATGCTTCGTCGGGCTCACCGGCCCACTATGGAACGGCGTAACGACGGAACCGCGAAAATAGCTGTAGGTGCTGACGTTGTAGATCAGGACAAAGCCGAACAAAGCCAGCGTCAGGTTCCGGAATGGAATATCCGCCAGCGGAAGCGGAAGCGCGCCGCTCGCCCAACGAAACCAGGCGCTGTCTGCGAGACGCGGACGTCGGGCCAGCAACACATTGTCGAGGCTGAAAGCACTCGATCCGCCGAGCAGCAGGGTCGTTCCCATAGCCAGGTTACACGCGGCCATCGTCCATTCGTCGATGCAGGTCGCGCCCTGCCAGCCGAACATGGCCATCAGGATCACGGAAAAACCCATCGAGACGAGCGCGGACGCCCGGGTCATGAACCCTGCCATCAGCGCGGCACCGGCGATCAGCTCGGCGGCGCTGAAGACGATGACACCTGTGTAGAGGAGCCAGAAATGCTGCAACAGGAACGAGATGACGTGTTCAAAACCGAACAGCGCCCCAGGCATCGCGGTTTGAAATTTGTTGGCCATCCAGTTGTGGCCGCCCCAGGCGTCGAGCTTGGAAGGCGCATAGATGAAACGGCGCGACCCGCCGCCCCAGTAAATGAACCCCTGAATGACCCGCGTTGCCAGCAGTGCGAGGCCGCCGATGCGCCAGTTACGCTCGGCTTCGGTCAGGGGTCGGGCGGTGGCGCCAAAAACGGCGCGCTGCGCTGATGCGTGTGTGATACTCATGTTCGCCTCCATTTACTCGCTGTCGTGATCCGGCATGCTGCCGCCGTGATAGGCCTTGAAGCCGTAGCGTTCGAAAATCGCCAAGGCGGTTGGCGACTTGATGAAATCGAGCCAGAGCTTTGCGGCCTGAGGGTGCGCGGCTCCCTTCACCATCGCGCCCGCGTAGATCGCCGTGCTGTTCTGATCGGCGGGAATGTCCACATGGCTGATGGCGTGCCCGGTCTGTTCCTGGAAGATCGCTTCGGACTGCCATGTCACACCGGCGTCAGCGAGGCCCTGCATCAGGAATAACGGCGTTTGCCGATGATGAATATGCGTCAGGACCGTGCTGCCGTTGGCAATTTTCGTCTTGTAGACGGCGTTGGCCAAAGCTTTGCCGCCCGCCTTGTCCAGTGATGCCTCGATCTGGCGCGCGATGCCCTCGAATTCGGGATTGGGCATCGCAAGCCTGATGCCCGGGCGGCCGAGATCCTTCAAGGATTCGACGTGGCCGGGATTGTCTTTCGGAATCATGATCGTGAGCGTGTTCGTGACATAGGGCACGGCAGGCGCCGCCAGCAGGCCACTCTTGATATACTGATCGATCTTCTTGAGGCCCGCGAAATAGGCGTCGGGCTTGGCCGTCCACGTCATATTGCCGGAGGTGATCGTCCCGCCTGCTTCGATCTGGCGGATCAGCAATCCGGGCGGGATCGTCTCCCAATAGATCTTTCCGGAGAATTCGGGATGCTCATGCTCGAACGCCGAGACGAGCGGCGCCATGGCGAAGAAGTAGTTTCCCCCGACATACAGGACGAGGCTCGGATTCGTGATGTCGCCATGAAAATCGGCCAGAACATCGACTTCCGGGACGGTGAATTCGAAGCCGCGCCGTGTCGCGTCGTTGTTCTGGCCGTGCTGCCACGGCGGAAACACGTCTTCTGCGTAATGCGGGGTCTGCGCCTTGCCGTTCCATTGCACCGGATCGGCCAACGCCGCAGCAGTCGACAGCACGAAAGTCGCCGCAGCTGTGGCCAACAGGGTTTTTCTTATTCTTGAGGGTGTCATAGCCGTTCTCACTTCACGTAGCCGAAACCGGCATGTTGCAGTTCAGGGATCGTTGCCACGATGCCGGGGGTCAGGACGACGCCGTCGATCAGGTGATTGGTCAGTTCGGCGGCCATCTGCTCGTGTGACAGATGATCGGGATTGATACCTTTCTCGATCAGCTTGCCCGTCTGCTCCCAGATCGCGTTGTGGCAGGCCATGAACACGACGCCACGCTTCTGCAAAATCGGGATCGTGTTGCCTGCCGCTCCGAAAAGACCCTTCGGATCCTCGTGAGCCGACGCATCGAGAGCACCGTCTGGCGTTTTGATAAGCGTATTAAACGCAAAGGCCGGCCCGGCGAGCTTCGCCAGCTGATACTTGTCCCAGATTGTCTGGTCATAGAGGGCAAGGTGAGCGGAGCCATGCGTGGCCGACACCGCGAGAAAGTCCGGGTGTCTGAACGAAAACACCTGTGCGTTAACGGAATTGCGCATCAGGTTGAGCCAAGGGCTATCGATTGCTGTGTTGTCCCAGACCTGCTTCCGCTCGCCGCGATAGGCGATCACCAGATCAAGTGCCTGGGCGTCCCACATGAGCGGGTCGTCGAGCACCATCGGCACGGTCCTGAAATCGCGGCGGCGCGGGGATCTGGCCAGCTGCGAGGTCAGCACGGCAAGATTGCCGGTTCCGTCCGCATGGGACGAGGAAGATCGTGCTGCCAAGGCAGTGGAAGTGGTGGCGATCGTTGCGCCGGCGGTGGCCGCCATCAGACCCAGCAGGGCATGGCGCCGGTCGGCGCGAAGGTTTGAAGTCATGTCGTTCATAGTCGGTCTCCTTTGGAGAGCCTGATCATGCGCTTCTCTTGATCACCCGAACCAACTCATTTGAAAGCACGAAACGTTCGATTTTCTGTATTATTCGGCGATGTAACTTCGGTTATCGCCCCTGAAAGATCACCCCGGAGGTCTATTTCAGGCCGATGAAAACCCGCACAGCTCCACGATCGCTGGCGACACCGCCCCCGAGACCACCGCTTATTGTTACTGCCGGCTCCAGAATATGGTTAAAGCCGATATCAACGAAGCTCGACAGGCGTCGTTGCCTGGTTTGCTGCTGACGCACCACATCGGCGACCAGCGCAGTTCTGCAGCGGCTTCGTCATGGCTTGTTCACTGTGACAGGGGCGCCCAGCAGGGCGAGAAAGGCAGTTTCCGCCGGCGACAGGCGGCGTTGCGGGTGGCGCAGCGCGCGGAACTGCCGGTCCGGCAGGTTCATGGGCACGGCGCATAGCAGCCCGGCCTCGATCCGGCCCGCCACCACGCTTGCCGAGAGCACGGCAGCAGCGGTCCCCGTCTCCACGGCGCTGGCCAT
This sequence comes from Acetobacter conturbans, assembly GCF_011516755.1. Taxonomy (GTDB): domain Bacteria; phylum Pseudomonadota; class Alphaproteobacteria; order Acetobacterales; family Acetobacteraceae; genus Acetobacter; species Acetobacter conturbans. Next base: position 3,836 of record NZ_WOSY01000020.1, read on the forward strand.
CGCCTCGTTGGACGCGACCTCCAGCATCACGTCGAGATCGGCCGGATCGACGCCGAGGGCGTGGAGTGCGTGTTCGAACTCGATACGCGTGCCCGACCCGGCCTCGCGCAGAACCCACGGGCTGCGCGCGAGATCGCGGGTCGCGGGCGGAGTCGACGCCCATGGGTGATCGGGGGCCACGACCAGCAGCAGCTGATCCTGAGCGACGACATCGCTGTGCAAGTCCGGCGTCGGCAGATCGCCTTCCACCAGGCCAATCGACGCCTCGCCCGATTGCACCCCTGCCGCAATATCGCGTGTATTGGCGATCGTGACGTGTAGGCGAATGCCGGGATACGCGGCGCGGAACGCATTCAGACGCGCGGGCAGCCAGTAGCTCGCTATGGTATGGCTGGCATGCAGGCGCAGGCTGCCGTCGCGCAGGCCCGCGAGGTCGAACATCCGCTCGCGCGCGATGTTTGCGCGGTTCAGCACGGTGCGCGCTTCCTCAAGAAACAACCGACCGGCCGGTGTCAGTTCGATGCGGCGACCGATCCGGCTGAAGAAAGCAAGCTGGAATTCGCCCTCCAGTTGGGTCACGGCATGACTGACGGCGGATTGCGTCAGATTGAGGAATTCGGCGGCCCGGGTGATGTGCTCGCGCTCGGCGACAGCTGCGAAAATCCGAAGTTGTTCCAGCGTCATGACACTACCGCCCGGGTCAGGGCCACCAGCACGGCACAGCCAAGGGCACCAAGCGCAATCGTTAGCGCGCGCTCCATGCTAGGGCCGACCGAGTAATGCGTCGTATCCGCCGCGATTGCCGTACGCGTGGCTTGGAACCGCCGATACGCTGCGGCGAACAGAACAACGCCGAGCGCGACGAACACGACGCCCAGTTCGGCGGTGGCCCCATAAGGGCGCGGTGCGGCGGCATCGTGCTGGTCTGCCGCCAGACGCAGGAACAGGTCAAATTTCGCCAGTACGCCGCCGAAGGCCACAATGGCAAGCGCCGTGCGGAGCCAGGCGAGAAAGGTCCGCTCATTGGCCGCGTGATCGGTATAGCGCGGGATCATACGGCCTGCGCCAGCCGGTCGGCGACCTCACGGGCCTGCACGCGGATTTCCGGAATGGCAATGGACTCCAGCAGCACGCCGAGCCGCGCCGGGCCGATTGTAAACAGATCGTCCGCCACGTCGCCCTCCGCGTTGATGAGCGCACCGTCCGGCGTGCAGGACAGGCCCGCGCCCTTGAAACCAGGAACTATCTCACCCCGATTGAACAAATCGTGCAGCAAGGGCGCGTCTGCGCGTTGGTATTTCAGGCTGGGGCCGGTACAGTTGATGACGTGGGCGGCGGTGATCGTCATGTCGTCGCCGGCCCTGACGATCAGGCCATCTTCGCCGGTGCTGATTGCGGTCACGCGCCCGTCAAGCACGCGCAAGGTTCCGGCCTGACGCTCCTGGTCAAGGATATCTGCAATATGCGGAGCCATACGATGCCGCAGGATTTCCCAGCGCCGTAGCAAATGCCGCTGGAAACGGGATTTTTCGACATCCGGCAGCGCCAGCCACAGCGTGTTGATGACCGGACGCATGCTGTCCACCGCCGCCCGCCAGTCGGTGCCGCGTTTCAGTGCCGCATGGAAAGCGCGCAGGTAGGCGAGTGCGGTTGATGCTGTATTTCCGGGTGTAAAGACAGGTGCTGGCAGCTTCGTGTATGCCGCATGCCGTTCGGGAAACAGGCCGCGACGCGACAGGGCCGTCACCTGTCCGCGGTGGCCGTTCTCCCGCAGACGCAGCAGTACGTCGATCGTGGTCAGGCCGGTGCCGATCAGCGTCACCGCGTCATCGGGCGCAACGTTGGCCAATGCCCGTTCATCCCAGGCGTTGTGGTGATAGCGGCCGGTGTCGTCCAGTTCGCGCGGGATACCGGGCAGGCACGCCGGATCGAAATGCCCGAAAGCCAGCACGACCTGTCTGGCATATAGCACCTCCCCGTCAGCGAGTGTCACGGCAAAGCCGCCGTCGATCCGGTGACAACCGACGGCGCGCTGCCGGACGTGCTCAGGAGCTGCGATAGAATGCAGGTTGCGAAGATAAAGGCCATAGAGCGCGCGCGGTACGAACTCCCCGTCATCGATCGTGCCGGGCACGTTCTCGGCCAGCCAGCGCAAGAAGTGGTCGGGGTCGGCCGGGTCGGCGCTCATGCCCTTGGCCGGGACATTCAGGAGATTTTTCAATGACGGTGTTGAGTAAGCGAGCCCGAAGCCGGGACGGTCGGACGGATCGACCAGCGTCGCAGTCATACCGTAGCGGGTGGCGAGGTTCCACGCCGTCAGCGTGCCGCTTGCGCCCCCACCGATGATGACGATGTCGTGTTGATCGGGCTCGGTCATATCATAACTCTCCTGGATTGCGTGTCACCAGAATGATCCGAAGCTTCTGAACCATCCATGAGATTGTCTAGATTGGAACGTTCGAAACTATCGAACTGTCTCCCTGACCTTCGCATACAACATAATTGCCGCCAGTCATGCTTCCGTTGCAGGCACAGCAGCTAAACGCACAAGCGTTCGGTAAACCGTCGGCCGTGACACTGAAAAGACGGCGGCGAGATCGCTGATCGAGTAATCGCCGGTGTCGTACATCCGGCGCAGTTCCTTCTGCTGCCGCTCGGAGAGCTTGGGCTTCTTGCCGCGCAGTTTGCCCTTGGCACGGGCAACCGCCATGCCTTCGCGGGTTCGCATCCGGATCAGGTCGGCCTCGAACTCGGCGAATGTTGCGAGGATATTGAAGAAGAGCTTGCCCATCGGATCGGACGGGTCATGCACGCTGGCACCGAGCTGGAGGCGTACGCCCCTGGCGGCGAGGTCGTCTCCGATCGCTCGCGCGTCCGGCACCGATCGGGCCAGCCGATCGAGTTTTGGCACGACGAGGGTGTCACCGCGTCGCACAGCTGCCAGAGCCTGATCCAGGCCAGGGCGGGTCCGGGTCGTTCCGGTGAATCCCTTGTCAGTATAGATCCGTTCAGCGGCGATCCCGAGGTTGAGCAGGGTCTCACGCTGCACGGCGAGGTCCTGCTTGTCGGTCGAGCAGCGGGCGTATCTGGCAGCACTGTGCGCGTCGTGACGAAACGCGCCGGTCGCATCTGGCCGCTCTCATGCGGCGTCACAGCTACCGTGCCTTCGACCGGGTGGCGTTTCAGGATCTCACCCTCTTCGCGATGCCGATCGCGCAGAACGTGACGCAGCCATCCCGTCTGGCCGTGATCTTGATCGACGAGATGCGCCGCCGAAAGATCCTCCTGCCGTCGGTGACGGTGATCGAGGCGCTGGTGCGCCGCGCACGACAACAGGCAGATCAGCTTGTGCAGGATGTGCTGTCAGCCGACCTGACGCCCGATACCCGCTCTCGCCTGGACGGAATACTGGAGCGCCGCAGCGACCGCAGTGCCTCCTGGCTGTCGTGGCTGCGCAATCCGCCTCTGTCACCGGCATCGCGCAATGTGCTGCGTCTGCTGGAACGCCTTGATCATGTGAGGGCGTTGAAGCTGGACGCCTCGCGCGCCGCGACCATCCCGCGCATGGCGTTCGACCGCCTGAGTGACGAGGCCGCCCGGATCACCCCCCAGCATCTGGCCGAGCTTCCCGTCGGTCGACGCCATGCCATTCTGGTGGCGGGTGGGATCCGGTTCGAAGAGATACTGACTGATGCCGCGCTGACGATGATGGATAAGCTGCTCGGCAGCATGATGCGTCGCGCCGAAAACCGCACGCGCGACAAGGCGATCGTCACGGTGCGATCACTGCAGGCGCAACTGCGCCTGCTGATGGCCTCGTGCCGTCACCTGATCGAGGCGCGCGCCCGAGGCATTGATTCGCTGTCGGCCATCACGGCGATCGATTGGCCGCGTCTGGACGAAGCAATTGGCAAGGCTGAAACCTTGACGGCGCCGGAAACGGTCGACCGCACGGCTGAACTCATTGATCGGCACCGGTCCATTCGTCCGGCTATCGGGCCATTCCTCAACGCGTTCCAGTTTCGGGGTGGTCATGCCATGCAGGGGTTGCTGGAGGCGGTGCAGCTCATTGGCGATCTCTACCGCACCGGTAAACGTCGCTTGCCGGAAACGTGCCCGACCCGGTTCATCCCGCCGTCCTGGCGCGCCTTCGTCAGGCAGGATGGGGTGCTCGTGCGCCCAGCCTACGAGCTATGCGCTCTGATCCAGCTACGCGAGCGCCTGCGCGCTGGTGACGTCTGGCTGACGGAAAGCCGTCAGTACCGCGCCTTCGACAGCTATCTCTTGCCGGAGGCTACCTTTGCAGCGATGCGTACCCGTGGTCTGCTGCCCCTGGCGATCAACGGAACAGCCGAGGCCTTCCTCTCCCAACGGCGCGCCACGCTGGATACCGCGTTGATGCAAGTATCGGACTTGGCTCGACAGGGGAAACTGCCGCAGGTGCGCCTGGACGGAAGTGGCCTCGTGATTTCGCCGTTGAAAGCGATCACGCCCTCAGTCGTCGAGGATCTGCGGCGGGCTGCGTATAATCGGCTGCCACGGGTCAAGATCACCGATCTTCTGCTGGAGGTCGATTCCTGGACCGGCTTCACCGACTGTTTCACCCATCGGCGCTCCAGCCGTATCGCTGATGACAAGAACGCGCTGCTGACGGTGATCCTGGCGGACGGGATCAATCTCGGGCTGACTCGTATGGCCGATACCTGTCAGGGTGCTACCCTGCGCCAGCTGGCCCATCTGCATGACTGGCACATCAGCGAGACCGGCTATACCGAAGCGCTCGGCCGCCTCATCGAGGCGCATCGCACCGTGCCGCTGGCGGCATTGTGGGGCGACGGCACATCATCGTCGAGCGACGGACAGCAGTTTCTTGCCGGTGGCCGGGGTGCTGCGATCAGCGACATCAACGCGCGTAACGGCAGTGAACCGGGCGTGAGTTTCTACACCCATGTCTCCGATCAGTATGATCCGTTTGCGACCCGGGTAATTGCCGCAACGGCCGGGGAAGCGCCGTATGTGCTGGACGGCCTGTTGTATCACGCGACCGGTGTATCGATCGAGGAACACTATACCGATACGGGCGGCGCCTCGGATCATGTCTTCGGGCTGATGCCGTTTTTCGGCTATCGGTTCGCACCCCGACTGCGGGATCTGAAAGAGCGCAAGCTGCATCTGCTGCCCGGCCAGATCCCGGGTGATCTTTTGGGCGGCATGACCGGTGATCCGATTGCGGCCGATCATGTCGCGGTGCACTGGAACGACGTTCTGCGTCTGACAACGTCCATTCGCAGCGGTACCGTGGCGGCCTCGGCCATGCTGCGCAAACTCGCATCCTATCCCCGGCAAAACGGTCTGGCGGTCGCCTTGCGCGAAATCGGCCGGATAGAGCGCTCGATCTTTATGCTCGACTGGATGCGGGATCTGGATTTGCGCCGACGGACCCAGGCCGGTCTCAACAAGGGCGAGGCCCGCAATGCGCTCGCCCGGGCGCTGTTCTTCAACCAGTTAGGTGAATTGCGGGACCGGCGTTTTGAAAATCAGGCCTACCGCGCATCGGGCCTGAACCTGCTGGTCGCGGCAATCATTCTCTGGAACACGCGCTATCTGCAAGCCGCCATCCAGTCACTCGGCATTCCCGATGATCTGGCGCGGCATATCGCGCCGCTCGGCTGGGAGCATATCTCCCTGACGGGCGACTATCGGTGGAACGTCGAGGAACAACCGGAAACCGGAAAGCTGCGGCCGCTCCGGATGCCTGCTTCCTTGCTGGCTGCATGACTTCGAACGGGATGTTCTTCAGGCGTTCACCCTAAGCGTACGTAAAACGCACTTTCGTGTAGTCAGCCCAAGCGGAGCAGAGCGTCATAACCGGGGGGTGTCATGTACGGTTGCCTTCTGGTTTTGCTTGGAGGTCAGCCTTGACGCGCTCAAGAGCCTGTCGGACAGGCATCACAAATTCGGGCGGTAGGCGCGCAGTAAACCCGGCTCGAATATCAAGCCCGGCCTTTACAATCAGTTGCCGCGCCCATGCGGTAAGCACGCCGTCATCGGTAATCGACACAGCATCGTCCGGCGAGAAAGGAAAATATCTGTCGCCCTGAATGATGCTTGCTAGTTCGCCGGGGTGGTCATCGCTCCATTCGGCATCAATGTTGATGCAATACCGCGTCCGATCGCGAGATATATCGAACGTCAGCCGGAAATTCCTGAAATTACTATCGGCAACCACGTAACTGGAACCGAACTTGTCGGAACGACGACCACACAGGACGCCATTGACTTCGCTAAAAGTCTCAAAGGTCACGGGGCGGCCCTCCTACTATCGGGCCGCAGATTGCAACGCCTGAATAGGCGGTTGCTCATGCTGCATCGCGTTCCACAGGTCATAATTGGCCTGCATGACGATCCAGCTACGGGCCGTTCCCGTTCCTGCCTTTTCCAGCCGCACGGCCAGATCGGGGCTGATAGCTGCCTTCCCGTTCAGAACGCGCGACAGGGCCACGCGAGACATTCCGAGCCGGTCGGCAGCGTCTTTCACAGACAAGCCAAGCGGGCCGATAACTTCATCCTTGAGGACTTCGCCGGGGTGGGGAGGATTGTGCATCATTGCCGCGTTCCTAATGATAATCCTGATAGTCAACTAATTCCGCATCCGCGCCGACGAATCGGAACGTAACGCGCCAATTTCCATTGACCCACACGGACCAATGATCCCGCAGGTCGCCCCGAAGGGCATGGAGTTTGAAGCCGGGGAGGTTCATGTCGTCCGGCCCTGCCGACGCATCGAGGCGGCCGAGAATGTTCCGCAGCTTCTTTGCGTGCGCTGGCTGTATCCCGCGCATTGATCCTGCACGGAAAAATTGTTCCAGCCCCTTGTGTCGGAAACTGATAATCATGCGTTACTGTATCGCGTAACGCTACACGATGCAAGAACATAGTGCGGGCAATCGCCCCCCCCTCGTTATGTCCGGGGGAGATGCGGGCAATCACCCCCCCCTCGCCTTCTAGTCCGCCGGGACCAGCGGAGCCGCTTCGCAGTTCTCACCGCCACATAGAAGCCGTAAGCCCGGCTTCCCCCATGCCTGGGCCGCACAGATCGGGCACGCGAACTTAACGCGGTTGCTTTTGTTCTTTGGCTCCGCGCCTTCGCCTTCGCCTTCGCCCTCACCTTCCCCGCCCTCGCTCCCGCCAGCAGCGCCCGGAACGCGGGGCGGAAAGCGGTCTATCCATGACAGGGTGTAATCCGACCCGATAAGCGAGCCACACGACACGGCAAACCTGCCGTCCGGGTTGATAATGTGCGTCATGCGGTCGCCGGTCATTTTGCCGCCCGGCTCGCCCGTATCCGTAGGAGTAAGCCCCAGATCAATCATTTTCGTGGCCCACTCTTTATTGTGGTATCGCCCACGTCCCGGCTTGCCGTTGTGGGCTTGCCACAAGTGGACCATCTCATGCACGAGCGTTGACAGGCTTTCCTCAATACTACGCACGCCAAAAAACGCGGGGTTCAAGGCGATTTCGTCCGTGATCGTCTTATCTCTATGTTCAAACCGCTCGCTTGAGAAATATCCATAAGTCTTTTTCTCTCTCTGTAGAGTGATAAGACATGGCGGCAACTGTCCATCGAACAAATCCGCGTTGAAATGATCGTATGCGGTTTGCAATTCGCGATAGGTGGTATCGGTCGGATGATTGTTTTTCAGCATGGCCCGCTCCTGTATTGTGCAATACAAATTGTATTGCACAATACAATCCATCGCAAGGAAAATGCGGGCAATCGCCCCCCCTATGTTCCCGGCACCAGATCGAGGCCCTGTCGGTGGATAAACAATTTATCCACGGGCCATTACCCCCCCTAAATGCGGTCCATTACCCCCCCCTAGTGCGGGCCATTACCCCCCCCTAATGCGGGCAATCGCCCCCCGGACGATACGGGCCATTACCCCCCCCCTAAAACCGATAGACTCACCCGGTAGCTTAACCTCTAAAAATACCTATAGATTTTTCCTGTAGCTGGCAGAGCAAGCCCGTGGATTTGTGGATAGCCCCTGCGGGGCCGGGCGGCAGGGCCGCCCTCTATCCACAAGTCCACCGGCACAACAACAGCAATCAATTAAATTTTTAGGAAAATGGATAAGTACGCTAAGACTCACACGCGGCTCCGGCTCACCGGGCCGCTTTCGTTGTGGTTGACGAAATAGGCCCCGGGGCTTGCCGGTCCCGGGGCCACCCGTAAAATATATTGACTGCTATTGACCATAAGTATATGACTGGACCGGATCAGTCATCACAACGGCAGGCAAGATCATGTCAACCATGACCAATGCAGAGTTTTCCGCTCTGGCTAAAAAACTCACCCGTATGGAACCTGAAAGCCTCGAAATAGCCCGGGCTGTTCTGGTCGATGGACGGCAGCAAAAAGATGTTGCTCAGGAATATAACCTGACAAAGCAGCGTCTTTCGCAGATCATGCGTCGAATGATGTTGGCGCGGGCTGACGTTCCGGCAGGATGGACGAAGGTTGAAGTGTGGTTGCCTCCCTCGGCCGCGCGGGAAGTTAAGGCGATTGAGGAACGCGAGCGTCAGGCGTTAAGCGCAGAGGCGCAATAAAAAACAACATAAATCTATTGACCGCTATTGACTAGATGGCGGTATTTATGTATTGTCTAAGTGTTCTCAAGAACTGGCGGCAACCAGTTGGGAACACAACCACAACGGAGACAATACAATGTCAACCCAACACATCAGAACCCATGAAAATCCCTCTCCCGTTCCTGCCTGGGCGGCCGCCAAAGAAATAGGCGGTTTCGTGCTGGAAGGCATCGCATTTGCGGCCTTTGCCGTCCTGTTCTGCCTGTTCGTCGCAGTCATCTAACCGAAGGAGGAAGGCCGGGGCGACGCCCCGGCCGACCCCGCACACAGGGAGCGGAAGCCGTGAGATTTGTTCGATGGCCGCTAGGCGAGCGCGTGACGGATGCGGACACACTGGCCCGCCTCACGCAGACCCCACAGATTCCCGCGCGTGGGGAGGCGCTGGAGCCTATGACGCTGTTTCCCGACACAATCCACCAGACGCCCAAGCGGGCGGCATTGTGGACGCGCGAGCAGGCTTACAGCCGGACCCGGCGGGCAAAGGCATGGCGGAAGGTCCGGCGGATGGTCGAGGCCCTGCCGGACGAGGAACGGGCGGATTTCTTGACCGTCTGGCGAGCGCCGGGGGCGCGGAGATTATACCCGGGAACGCCTCGGGGTGTGGCTGAATTTCTGGCCTTGGTCCTAGAAGATGACAAAATAAAAGAGCAGTTTTGACTATATAAATCTATTGACTACTATTGACTAAGAGGACGTATCCGGATATTCTACAAGTGTTCCCGAGAACTGGCGGCAACCAGTCGGGAACACAACCACAACGGAGACAATAGAATGTCTGGAAAGATTACCCTCACCATTGTTCCGCAGGCCGAGCGGTTTGCGTTCCTGCCTGCCATGTTCGGGAATAGTGTTTACCTGCAAGGCGAAGCGCAGGTGTACGACCACATGACCAAGTTTTGCGCCGAATATACCGGCGGATATTGGAAATATGGCATCTTGAGCAACGGCGGCCATGTCATGTTGCCAGAGATGGAAGAAGCGCGCGTCAGGTTCTCCGTTCCAGAGAATTTTCACAGCAGCTTCATGACGCCAGACGCGGCCGGGATTGCGTGCTGTCTGTTCGTCCTGTCTCACCTGTCGTTTGCGCTTTATGGCGAAAACCCGACCGCGTGCGATCTGGTGATAGAGCGGTTTCACCAGTTGCGGGATTACGCCCTTGAGCATCCCGAACGCGAGCAGATTTTGGACGCGATCGACTGACCACCAGCCCCGGCCCCGGCCGGGGCTTCCGTGAGGGAGGAAGACAAATGCCCGATATGGTGCGCTGGTCGCTTGCATGGCGAAACCCCAATACGGCACCATCCGGACCCAGGGTAATGGCGGCGGTAATTGTGCCCGTGGGCACAGAATGCCCGGCCGAGGTTATGGATAAATGGGTTGCTGGGGCTGGTTACGCGATAACGTGGGAACTGGTCACACAACGGCCGGTGAAGCGATGGAGCCGGGAGGCAAAGGCCCGTGTGAGGAAGGGCCGCTTAAAACGGCGACTTGAAAGGCAGTATCCGCTTTTGGCTGAATTGCTCATAGAGCAAGAACTTGCGAAGCGCCCGGCCTATTACGAAGCCGAGGTGAACAAATGAGATATTTATTTTATTAAACCTATTGACTGCTATTGACTACATGGGCGCTAGTGTGTATCTTGTAATTGTTCCCGAGACGTGGCGGCAACCGCAGGGAACGAAACCGCACCGGAGACAATAGAATGTCAGAAAAATACACCACAATGATCGAGGAAATCCGCCGTTCTGTAATGTTCGGTTGCGGGACTTCTTATGAGTTATTTTGTGTCAAGTTTTCCCGCGCCGTCGATTACAAGGCGGGCAGCTTGCCGGAAGGCGAGCGCCGCGCATTTATCGCAGCAGCGCAGGCGATAGGCGATTACATGACGCCGGACGAGGAAAGGACGCTGTTCCTCGATTACTGTTCTCATGGGATCGAATGGGGTTGCTGCCCGGCCGGGTGCGAACGACTGGACGCTGACGAAGACTATGACCCCACGGACGAGGAACGGGAAGAACTGCACCGGCAACTTCTGGAAGAATTTGCAGAGGAAATAGAACAGGAGCGCCAAGCAGCAATCGCGGCCCGTGACGCCCGGGTTCTCGACATGGTGGACCAGATCAGGGCGCGGAATGCGGGAAGCACCTTTCAAGGATAACGCAACAAGGGGGCCGGTGACGGCCCCCACACAGGAGGCAAGGCAATGGAATTTCTGACACCCGGAGAACAGACGGCGGCGCGTAAGCTGGTCAGGGCGGCCCGGGCGGCCGGTTATCTGGTCAGTGTATGGGAGGGCGAAGACTTCGCGATCCGGCGGAGTGACAAGGAAAGCGACATTCTCAAGAACCTTGGAAGCACCGGGCAGGATCGCCTTGATTTCATCCGTCCGGCCGCCAGTCCGGACGTGAAGCCGACCCGCGTGGGGTGGGCGCTGCTGATCTATGGAAACGCGCCGGACGGGTCCGAACTGGTCGCGGATTGCAGCGATAACGCGGCAACGCGGGCACTGGTAGGTGTGGCCGCATAATCTGGATGGGGCGGGGCCAGGTTTGGCCCCCCCCCTCAAATCCCAATTTCGTGAATAAAAAACACCATAAATCTATTGACCGCTATTGACTAGATGGCGGTATTTATGTATTGTCTAAGTGTTCCCAAGAACTGGCGGCAACCAGTTGGGAACGCAACCACAACGGAGACAATACAATGAACACTCACTACCTTTCCCCTGCCGAAACTGCAAAACTTATCCGGGCACGGCTCAAAAAGGCTTTCCCCCGCACAAAGTTTTCTGTCCGCAGCGATAGCTATTCCGGGGGCGGGTCCGTCCGGGTGAAATGGATGGACGGCCCGGCCGCTACTTTGGTGGAAAGCATTGTCGGAAGCTATGCAGGCGGTCGGTTTGACGGCTCCATTGATATGAAAATCAGTGTCCGCCACTGGCTTTTGCCGGATGGGACCGTGCGGGTTGCCAGTAATCCGGGCACACAGGGAAGCATGGGATACATTGCCGCAGAACGCGAATGGATGCCCGACCCCGATTGCAAGCTGGTTTCGTTCGGGGCTGATTTTGTCTTCACGAGCCGCACTATCAGCCCGGCTTTCGCAGAAAAAATCATGGCCCGGCTGATCCGCAAGGGCTTGCCGGAAAACACCCTGAAAATCGACAGGCGGGACAACGGAGAAGCCGGGATCGTCACCCGTTTGGGGGTGAACTTTGATGACGCCCGGTACTGGGAACGTCAGGCCAATGTTGAACAGAGCCGATTCATGGTTGCGGGGGCATAGGCCCCCACTTCCTGCCAGCACTCCCGCCCGCCGTAGTCGGTCGGGCGGTCGTTCCTTTCGGATTTCGGGTATCGTGCGTCATGACTTACAAAGCCGCCTTTTTCGCCTGTCTTGTTTCCGTTGTGTCTTGTCTGTCACCAGCCTACGGGGAGGAAGCCGATTGCCGGGCTTTCAGTCCCGGCAACCAGCTTCCGCAGGTTGTTCGCCCGGAGATTGGCCGAGGTGCCGTGACGCTTTGCAATAGAGGCTATGTCGTGATGGCCTCACCCGTGACGCACGGGCCGCTTTGGGCGGCCGAACACCTTTGGTCCGACGATATAGAAGCAGCTTGGACCCTAGCGCGGCATGGGCAATTCACGCCCGATCCGCGCTGGCCCGCATCCGCCGCCCTGGGCGATTATCGCAGATCGGCTTACGACCGGGGCCATATGGCCCCGAGCGGGGATCAGCCGACCCCACAGGACCAAGCCGAAACCTTCATGCTGTCCAATGTCGTGCCCCAAACCGCGAGCCTTAATGAAGGGATATGGGCGAAGATAGAGCGCCGCGTGCGGGAGATGACCGAACAAGAAGGGGAAATATACGTCGTGACCGGCCCCGCGTTTCATCTTCGCCCGGTTGAGACCATAGGGCCGGATCATGTTTTTGTGCCGTCATCGACATGGAAGGCCGTTTATTCCCCAGCCCGGGAAAAGGCGGGCGTGTACGTGTGCAAGAACTCGCAACAGCATCCGCATTGCGATCAAGTGACGGTCGCCACGCTGACCCGAAACACGGGCATAGATCCTTTTCCCGGCTTGCCCGCGCGGGTGAAGAATGAGGCTTGGCGGATGCCAGCCCCCTAAAAACGGAAACGGCAGGCTTGCGCCTGCCGTTCTCCTATCCCGGGGGAGGTGATACCGGGGCGGGCGTGATCCACACGGGCAGGGCGCACCCTGTTTGTCCGTCTGGTGTGGTGTTGATCCGTTCGCCGTGACAGGCGGCCAGTGCCTTTTCTATGTCGTTCGCGCGCATCAGCCGGAGCCAGTCGGCCGCCGCGTGCGGGTCGCGGGTTATTTCCTGTTGCAGCCCGTTCGCCGTGGCTAATGCCCGGCCCGATCCATTGTCATATCCGCGCCAGTAGCCCACAGCGCCGCCTAGAGCCGCTGCCAGCATGATCGCCCCGGACGCCAGCATGATCGACCGCCAGCGGCTGGCCTGCACCGCTGCCTTCGCTTCCCGCTCGATTGCCCGCCTTGCCCGATCCGAGGCGGCCGCCTCGATCCGTTCCAGTGATTCGGGCGAAAGCACTTGCGAGCCGGACGCGGCCGCGTTCCTGACTTGCTCAATTAAGGCCGGGAACGTGCCGAGGACTGTAGCGAGCGCGGCCAGCGGGTAACGGAACGGATCATCGCGCAAGCCGCCCCGTTCGACCGCTGATTCAATCTCGCCTTGCGCGGCCGCTATCGCGGCCGCGAAGTCGTGCCCGGCCGGATCGGCCGGGCTGTTTTCTTCCTCACTCACGGGAGCCAGGACGCAATCGGGGCGAATTGCGTTTCCATCTTGTCCAGCCAGCGCCGGGTCATGGACCGTTCAAACGGCCCGAGCGGGGAAACGGTCGATCCTTCGGGCACCTGTCCGTCCCGCGCCATGCCGAACGTCAGGCGCTTGCCTTCGATTTCGCTGGCGACCTCCTGTTCCAGTCGCGGCATGAGGATCGGGAGGCCACCCCGGGCAATAACCTTGCGGAATGCACTGTTGCGGAGCGTCCGGCCGAACGCTTCATCCACGGTCATCGTGCTGTCCACCCGGCCTTCATTCATAATGATGGCGGTTGCACGCGGCCGGAAACCCAGCCCTTCAAGCTGGTCCATCACCGCCAGATCGTCCGGGCGGGGGCCGACGAAATAGAGCGCCACCGGCTCCACCCCGGCTTCCTGCATCATGCCCGCAAGATCGGGCGTCGCCTCGATTGTGCGACTTAGCGCCACGTCGCCGCCCCCGAAGTCGTAAATGCCGGAAACCTTGTCTTCCATCTGGAACATGAGGGTTTCGCGCAACCAGCGGGCCGACTGCGCCCCGTCCGTGGTAGGCGGCTGCTGGACCCCATCAAACCACGTTGCGAGCGAGCGGTTTTGCGGATCGAGGGCCGAGAGCATGGCCGCGCGACCGGCTTCCGCCATCTTCCATCCGGCCCAGCGCGCCACCATTGTTTTGCCGGTCCCGCCCGGGCCAATCAGGAAAATGGCTTTCGGCTTGTCCGTCAGGTCGATGCCGCTTTTCTTGGCGACGGGCAAAGCCGCGCCATTGTCTGCCGGGGGTGCGCTCATTGCGGAAACATCGGTTTCCGGTTCTTCCTCCCAGCGGTTCCGCCGTCTGGCGAAGATAGGGGAAACGCTCGGCTTCGCGGCCGGTGTTTCCGTGGTGGAGGGGGCAGGGGTTTTCCGGGGTGTCGTCATCGGATGATTCTCTTTCGTTGTGGTTGTCAGAAATTGAAGCCCGCATCCCGCAGCACCGCGTCAGGGTCCACGGTCTGCTGATCGTCCTTCGGGGGCGCTGCCGACGCCGAGCCGGAAGACGGGGCAGGGGCGGGGGCGGCCGGGGTGGCCCCGCGTAGTGTTGCCAGCGCACGACGCGGGCGGGTGCGCTGTTCTGGAAATGCCGGAGCCTGTTCCGCAGGGGCGGGGGCTGGCTCCGGGGTTGGTTTTGGATTGTGCAATACAGTTTCTTTCTCTGTATTGTGCAATCCAATTTCGGCCCGTGGTCGCGTCGCAGCAACCGGGGCCGGGGCGGGCGAGGGCACCTCAAGCAGCTTCTTTCTGATTCGGTACCATGCCCGCCGGATCGCGTCGGCCGAGGCCGGTTTGCCCGCGTCGTCTTTCACCCCCTGCTGTTCCAGAACGTCAGCGAGCATCCGCCAGCTAATGCGGCCCGCTTGCTGGCGCTGGTGCAGTTCGGCCCGGTGCTGGTGAAGCCACCGCACGAGGCCGGATGACGACACGAGCGCATTCGCAACCTGCGGCTCACGTGGTTCGTCTGGTTCGCTCATAGGGTCGAATGGTCCTCTGTCTGTCCGGGTCAGTCCGACCGGAACAGGGTCACGATAGGGTCGCAAACAGGGTCATGTCAAGGTCGAAACAGGGTCATAAACAGGGTCAAGAGAGGGTCGAAACAGGGATGGAAAAGGGACGAGGTAGAGGGGGAAGATTTTTACAGACCATTGCACCCACTTGGTGCATAATAATCGGGCTAAAGCCCGTAGAAGGGCCTCAAGAAAAGAAGGGGATGAACCATGCCACCGGCAGACAAAACGGCGTCAACGGGCCGCAAATCCGCTCCTGCGGGCACGTCCGATCTGGCCGCCCTGCGCGCCGAAATGAGGGAGATGAGGGAAGCGCAAGAGCGGTTCGTCGTCGTCGGGGAACGCATCATCACCATGCTTTCGGTCATCAATGACAAGGCGGACTTGCTCATTGAGGCGGCGACGAAAGAGCCAGGTCCTAGCCCCGTGGCGAAGATGCTGGAGGCGATCTTAGCGGCGCTGGCCGAGCAGCACGCAACCCTTTCCCGGCTCCCGGCCGAACTGGCGGCCGCCATCCATGAGGACGAGGACGCGGAAAGTGAACCGGCCGACCCGGCCGCATGGCACGAGCCAGACGACGAGGAATAGGCCATGCTCACCTTCCGGAAGGGCACCGGCAGCTTCAAGGCCGGGGCGGCCGCAATGGCCGACCACCTACTTGAGCAGACCTTGCCGGACGAACTGGCCTCTATGGCGGACTACTACCTGCACGATGTGATGCGTTCGACAGCCGGGACAGCGGCCCGTCCTCGGCACGATATGGACGTGTCCGTTGCTAACGTCCTCAAGATCGACCAGACGCGCAGCGCCACCCGGGACGAGATTGTGAATTTGCTATGCGGCAAGGCGGCGGACGGTAGCGACCTGCCCGGAGCATGGCGAAACGTCAAAGAGTCCACCCGCGACCGGATCACCTATACGGACTTCACGTTTTCCGCTCCGAAGTCCCTTAGCGTGGCTATGGCGTTCGCGCCGACAGATGCGGAATGGGCCGTCCTGGCCCGCGCACACCGGGACGCATGGCAAGATGCAATGTCCCATGTGGAAAGCATCGTCGGGCACGCCCGGAAAGGAAAGGGCGGCAGCGGCGGCCGGATACCCGGCCAGATTGGTTGGCTATCGTTCGATCACTACACGTCCCGGCCGACCGTTGAAATCGCCATGCTGGACGAGCAGGGACGCCCCGCAACCGTCATCCAAACCAACAACGCGGCCCCGGGCGACATGCAGACCCATACTCATGTTGCCGTCCCTAATGTCGTGGTGTGCGAGGATGGCACGGTCGGGGCGCTCGATCTGCTGGCCCTACACGAGCGGGTCCACGAGGTCGGGGCCTTCTATCAAGCGCGACTAGCGACCCGCTTGCGGGAAGCTGGGGTTGAGGTGGAGTTAGACAACAAAACCGGCACGGCCAAGTTGACGGCCATTCCGGATGAGATTGTGGACCTGTTCTCTAAGCGGACACGGGGCGGGGAAGATTCTGCCCGGGAGTATGCCAAGGAGACGGGCACCGATTGGGATTCGCTGACGCCGGAACAGAAAGTCGCCTTCCTGAAAGGGGGCGCGAAAGCTACTCGGGTCGGCAAAGGTGACGATATGTCCGATCTTGCCGCGTGGCGCGCGCAAGCCGAAGCAGCCGGATACGTCCATCAATCCGTGATCCGTGAAAACGCGGACGAGGTGACACCAGACGAGCGGCAGAAGGAGGCCCCGGCCCCTGCATCAGCCGAACAGTTGCAGGCCGCCTACGAGGCTGCATTGCCGTTTGTGGAGGAACAGTTTGAACGGCGAGCCGTGATTGGCGGCAGCGCGTTGCGGGTGGCGGCCGCCCGCGGCCTTATCGCCACAGGCACCCACACGACCGCGGACATTGACGCCGTGGTGAACCTGATGTGCGAAAACGGCGTGATCCAGAGCGGAGAGCGCACAACCTTGATTGTGCGGGATTTCGAGGGGGATAGTGAAGCCGAGAACCTTTCAGAGCGCCGTGACTCTCAAAAGGTCACGACCCAGGCACACCTAAACGACGAACAAACAGTTATCGAGTTGGCCCAAAAGGCGGCGGCTGACAAAGATGGTCAGTTGACGATTTCCGAAATTGATAGAGCCGTGGCGTTTGTTTCCGAACGAGATGGGCTTGATTTCACGAACGAGCATGGCCGTAAGCAACGCGAGGTTATGAACAAACTCGGCATGTCTGGCCGGTTGGGGATTGCTATTGGCGTGGCCGGGGCCGGTAAGACCACCCTTTTGCGGCCTTTGATAGAGGCTTGGAAGGCACAAGGGCGGACGAATATCTATGGTGTCGCCCTCGCGCACCGGCAATCTGACCTGCTGGAAGATGCGGGTATAGATGCCGAAAAGACAATGGCAATCGACAAGTTTCTGTACGACTACGGGGAGGGTAAAATTACCCTAGACCGTGATTCAGTTCTTGCCGTGGACGAACTCTCACAAGTCGGAACAGCCCACATAAAGCGGTTGCTCGAATTGCGAGAGGAACACGGTTTCAGCATTGTCGGAATTGGTGACGACAAACAGGCGCAATCCATATCTGCCGGTAATAGCATTAGGCTTTTTCAAAGAGCATTGGGCGAAGATCAAGTGCCAGTGCTGGACTCGACAGTGCGGATGAAACGTGCCCGTGATCGGGAAACATCTCTCATTTTCCGGTCTGGCAATGCCGCAGAAGGTATCAAGCGGCTTCGAGAGGACGGCACCGCGCTGCTGGTGGCGGGGGGGCGAGCCGAAGCCATCGAGGCGACCGCAGATAAATGGGTCGAACTCAAAACCGCAAACAAAGACAGGGAAGATTATCAACTGACGATTAGCGCCCCGACGAATAGGGACGCCCGGGATATTGCGCGGGCCATCCGTGAACGGCGGCGTTCGTTAGGCGTGCTGGGGGCGGATGAACTCACGCTAAACTGCACGGATCGGCAAGGAACGGAGAAATATGACATTACCCTTGCCCGTGGAGATCGCTTGCGTCTGTACCGTGTTACCCGGGCCAGCTTTGGCGAGGGTAAGGCCGGGGTCATTGGCGTAAACGGTTCCGTTGTCGAATTGGTCGGCGTTCATAAAGACGGCCTTATCCTGAAAAATGCCAAAGGTGTTCAGGGATTTGTAAAATGGAAATCCCTAAAGGACTTTGACAACAACAAGGAAACCGACCCCTTTTTGCTGACCTATGGTGATGCGATCACCCTTGATTCCATCCAGTCAGCAACATCCACGGCACACATGCACGTCATGCCGGACGGAAGCAGCGCCGTTCAATCTTACAAGGGCTATGTGGGAGTTTCACGCGCCAAGGAAACGACATTCATTATTGTTTCTGATGGCCGGGAGCGCGTCGAAATCATGGAAAAGCGCGCGCTCGGGAGTGAGCGCCCGATTACCGAAGACGACGTGTGGACGAACATAGCCGAGAACCTGTCACGCCAGCCGGAAAAAGCCCTTGCCGTTGACCTTCTGGAAAAAGCCAACGAGGCGGAAGAAGACATATCGGCCAGTATGAGCAGGAGTTTTCAGAAGGTACAGCAACGCGAGGCGGACGGCGCTGAACCGACTAACCTGCATCGCCGCTATCAGGAGAAGCGGGACGAAAAGACCGTTTCGGAAGCGGCAGACGAAATAAAGGAGGCAGTAAAAAGAAACACGGACGCAATCAAGAAAGTTGCTGGACTTATCGAAGGTCCGGAAGATACTGATATTAAGCGGGCCGCAAAAAAGGCGCGCAAGAAAAAGGCCGATGATAAAAAGTCAAAGGCCAAGACAGCAAAAGGGAAATCCGAAAAGACTAAAACCGACACAGACACACCAACCACAGCGAAAGGGGCGAAACCATCCCGAGAGGGGAAGGACGCCAGAGGCCCAATGTATGAGCAGCAGAAAGCAGAGCGCCGACCCGAGAACAGACAAAGCAATCCCAATTTCAAGGCACGGCCTCGGTTCAGTGAAGCCGAGGTGCTGGCCGAATTTTCCGACGCGCTACGACAGGCGGGCCTTATCGTGCGAGGCACCCCGATCATGGACGGGCGACGGCATCGCGTGGACGTTGAAGGAGAGAAGCGCGGCCGCCGTAGTGGCATGTATATCGCCCACCTGGACGATTACCCGGCCGGATACATCCACAACCACAAAACCGGCGAGGAAATCCGCTGGAAGGCATCGCAGCCGTTTACCGGCCAGTCCGAAGAAGAACGCGCGGCATTGCGCGAGAAGATCGAGCGGAACAGGGCGGCCCGGGAAGCGGAACGATTGGCACGAGAGGAATCCGTTGCTCTGAAAGCCGCTGCCATTTGGCGCAGGGCGAAGCCCGCCATGCAGCACCCTTACCTTGCGAAGAAGGACGTTTTTTCTCACGGGTTGCGGATCGACAGTCGGGGCAATTTGTTGATTCCGATGCGAGGGCCAGACGGTAAACTTTGGAACCTGCAAACGATCACAGCAGACGGACAAAAGCGTTTCATGAAAGACGGCCGGAAAGCAGGCACGTCCGCGCCTCTAGGTGAGATTGGCAGCAAGGGGCCGATTGTGGTGGCGGAAGGCTATGCCACAGCCGCCACCATGAAGGAGGCGACCGGCCTGCCAACAGTGGCCGCCTTTGATTCCGGCAATCTGAAATCCGTTGTTACCAGTTTGAAGGAGAGGAACCCGGAACGGCTCATTGTGGTGGCGGGTGACAACGATCACCATTTGCCGCGCCGTGAGGTCCAACCCCTGCCGAATGTCGGCATGGAGAAAGCCACCGAAGCCGCGAAGGCCGTTGATGGCGTTCTGTTGCTGCCCAGCTTTGCGCCGACTGACAAGGGCACAGACTGGAATGATTTTGCGGCCGGGAACGGGAAAGCCGCCGTCCGCGAGAGGGCAGCATTATTGCTGCAACCGCTGGGAGCCACGTTAGGAGAGCAGATCACGAAGCAGCCCATACCGGCCGCCGTGGATCAGGCGGCCCGAGACAGTGCCCGCAGCAGGGGCCGCGCCCACCAGCAGCCCCGTAGCAGTGACCGGGCCAGCGAAAGGCCCACGGCACGCCCGACACAACCACGTCCCAAGGGACCAAGAGCGTAAGGACAGAGCCATGAGCGACCGGAACGAACAGGCGACCGATTTTGAACCAACAAAGAGCGCAATTGAGGCTCGCATCGAGCGTGCTTTGGTCGAACTGAGGCAAGCGCTCCACGAGATCGGAACGCTGAACCATGACGGCAAGGCGGTCGTCGCCAACATGAACGCCGTCATGAATACCATGGACCTGCTGAATGATTTGCAGCGCCGCATGAAGTGGATGCGGAAAGCTCTTACCGACGATTTTTGAAAGGATATTAGCATGGGACCAAATAAGACCGTCGCCAGCCGGGCACAGCAGAACGCACAGCGGTCGAGGGCGGCCGAGCAGGACAGCAGCCGGGCCAGCACAAAGGCAAAGGGGTAGGATCATGCCTAAAAGCCCATTACCGCAGGACTGCGCCGGGTGCGTCTATTTCCGATCCGGGAACAAGACTTGCCATCGTCATGCCCCGGGCACGACCGGGGAGGAGTTCCAGCCAACCGAATGGCCGCTGGTTCGCCGCACAGATCGGTGTGGCGAAGGGGCGGCCGTGGGCGACGGTACCGGCGAGCAGCCCGTGACGTGTGGGAATTGTCTGCACTGGTGGCGGCCGGACGATAAGCCCCCGTCACCAGCTTACGGGCAAGGCAAACCGGCCGACTGGTGGACAGACAGCGGCTTTTGCACCCGCTTTGCACCCGGGCCGACCGGCAGCGAGGACCGGGAAGTGTATTGGAGAGTTACCCATGCGGGTGACTGTTGCGGAGACGGAGAGGACGTATCGCCACCAGACGACGCAAGCGTGATCCCGGCGGCCGAAAAAGTCCTAATCCCGCAAAACTGATATGATATGAAAATCATATCGCACATCAAAGAGAGGCACTCATGACACCGGCTATCGTAGCAGGAACAGCCGTGACCCTTGGCGTATCAGCAGCGGCGGGCATGTTCGCATTGAGGAATCATTTTGAACAAAAGGGAGTCCGATGGGCGGTTTCTCGCAATCTGTCTCCGAACAAGACAGTGCCACTAGGTTATTTTCAGTGGCTATTCTTTGACGATAAGCAAGAGCGCCTTGCTGTCTTTCGGGCTATGGGAGAGAGCGTAATCATTCCCTTTGACAAGATTACGTCTTTTGACATTAGCCCCCGGCCAGACACACGAACGGCGGCCGACCTGAATCTGATGGTGGCGGACGTTCGGCGTCCTCTGTTTACCGCCAAGGTGAGCGCCGAGAGCGGCAAGGCTCTAGCCGCCCATCTGTTGGCGCACCTTACGCATTTGCAGCGGATTTAACAGGGTCGCGAGAGGGTCTTAACAGGGTCAATACAGGGTCAAGCCCCGAGCAGCAAAAAGGCCGCGTAAGCGGCCTTTTTCAGATCCGTTGAACAGAGGCGCGAGGCCCAGGGCGATCGTACGGGGCTTTATTCCGCCCCGGCCGCCTTTAGCTGGTTCTCCATATTGCCAATGTCTTTCTTGTAGGCGGCCGCTTCCCGTTCCAGCAGGTCCGACCCCTCTGGCTTGACCACTACTGTTGTGGGGGTGGCGGCCGTGGCGGCCGGGCCGGTATGGTGCGTCACATAGAACGCACCGCCTGTCAGGGTGCAGATAGCGATTCCACCGCCGATCAACCAGTTCCGCATAATCGTTCCTCCTATGCCGCTGTTTCTGTCTGACTGGCCGTAAATCTATCATCGTCAACCAGTTTGGCCATTTCAGGGCGACGAAAGAAAACGGCGCGACCGCACCGGATCGGCGCGGCATTTTTAACAAACATAATCTGTTCATCCGCCCGCATGGTAGTCGATAGTTCCTCGGGGCGGATCAATTCGCGCGGACGTTCCGAAATGCCTCGGCTTCGGCCTTCGGAACGTGAACCGGCACTATTTGTTCCCGAATTATAAGACCTGCTTTCGCCTTCGTTCGGCGTAATGATCGTGTATGTTCCGCAGGTCGCGGATACTTCCTTTGCCGTTTCTGGATCATCCAGAGCGGCATAAAGCCGCCATGAGGTACTGGTGTACCAGTCCGTTTTTCCGGACCTTCCCCATGTGCCTTCTACCTGCCCGACTGACTGCCAGACTAATACCATTGTGATTCCGTATTTCCGGCCGCCGTCCCGTGCGTCGGCCAGTGCTTTGAGACGGCCGAGCAGATTGACTTCATCAAGCATGTAGAGGACGCGGCCCTTAATGGCCCCGTCCGCCAGATAGACGATGCTCAACAAGGTGCCGATCACGAGCCGCCCGAGCGCCGGAGTGTTACGCAACGAGCCGTCAGGGATTTGCACAAGGACCGTCAGCTTGCCTTTGCGTAGTTCCAGCGGATCGAAGTCGCCAACCGAGACCATATCGGCATATGCGGCGATGCCCAGCCATTGGGTTGCCGCCGCTGCGTGCGAATAGATACCGGAGAAGGTTTCCGAAAATACGCCCATCAGCGACCCGGCTAACTGCCGGGCAAGGGCGCTTTTGGAACCGCCATAGATTTCTTGCAGTAGTTTTTTCATCTCCTTTTCCGGCGTGGTCAGACGGCGGCGAAATTCTTTTAGGGTCTTCAGCTCGGCCGGTGCTTCGCTCCATAGCAAATCAGCCAGAAGGCACGTCATCAGTTCGCGGCCGCGCGTCTCAAACATTTCGTTTTCGGATTTCTTTTTGTCCGGCCCTTCGTTGCCGCCGTCTAGCTGGGCGACAACCTCCTGCACATACGTTTCCGCGAGCGGGTCGGCCGGGTCGATCCACGCCAGCACATTCATGCCACGTCCCGGCCGGACCTCGGCAATCTTCTGTCCCATTTCCCGGCGTGCCCGAGCGATCATCGGGCCAATCTGGCACGCAGGATCAAACACCACAGCCGAGCCGGTCCAGTGCAGCAAGGTCGGGATCACTACGGCCGTGGTTTTTAGGCCGCCCGATCCAGCAAAAACCGCCCCATGTGTGGAGCCGCTTTTGCATGGGTCTATCAGCAAGGGAGCCTTCCCGCCCTGGCCCCACGTTTCGGGCTTGTCCGGTTCAAACCGGATTCGTGCCACGGGGCTTTTGTCCACCCGATAGGCTTCCCCCACGACGATGCCGCCGTAATCTTCGGCAGGCCCGGGAAAGAGGGCCTTTAGCTTGTCTATCGGTAGCCAGTCAGCATTGCCGAACGAATCAGACAGCGCCCGCACGGGCGCGTCCGGCACCTGTCCCGGCCGGGCTGCACGAAGCCGACGCTGACGCCGCCCGTTGAAGAAAGCCCACGCTAGGGACGTGTCAAACAGCACGAACAGCCCCACAGGAACGCCAAGGCAGATCAGCAGGTGCGACCGGATCACGGCGTCGCCCTGATAGGTCATGAAGTAGGGCAACCAGCAATAGAGAGAGACGGGCGGCGTCAGCCCGGGAATGGCGTGCCACCAGATGAAAAGTTGAGAGGCGGTTGCGATCACCGCAACCGCCTCGATTCCGCCAATAAAGGCGAGCAAGCCGACAACATTCCAGAATTTTTGGCGGGGAGTCATGAGCGTTCCCCCTTGTGCCACAGGCCGTCCGTACTCATGCGCCTATGAAGACGCACGAGCAGGCGCGTATAGCCCCTGATAAGCAAGAGAAGGCCCGTTACCGGGCAGATGAACGACGACAGGACCACGACGCCCCCAAGCCCGCTATGCGGGGCGTTCGGGTGCGAAAGCATATCGGCGCTTGGATAGCCAAAAAACAGCCCAAGGCAGACGATCACCAGTGATCCGAGAAAGACATATTTCATGGTCGATCTCCTACACGAGCGCGGCCGACGCGGCGGCCGTGATTTCGTGGCGGGCTTCGGGTTCAAAATAAACCTGCGTCACGCGCCGCTTGCCATCTATCGTCTCGCAATATGCGACGACCGGGATCAGATCGCGCAGCATGGCGTCAAGATCATCGTTGGACAGAGTTTGTGCCGCCACATGCTGGCGAGCCATGAGGGCAATAGCCCGATAAGCGCCCTCGGCGCTCTCGGCATGGCACGAGGACATGCCCGGGTGTCCTGAAATGATCGCCCGCAGGAAAGCCCAGGCAGCCGCGTCACGGAGTTCCTGATTTATCAGCACATCCATATCAAGGCGCAACGCGGCTTCCGTGCAGTCTTCGGCGGTATGCTTGGACAAGCCTTGTCCTTTGCCCTTTGGATAGAGCAGGTTCACCACGTTCTTGTGCGGTAGGTTAATCACTTCCTCCATGTCCTCGACCGTCACAATCCGACGATCGAGGGGAATCGCGTGAATGAAGGCCCGGAGATTGTAAGTCTTTCCGGTCCCGACCATCCCGGCCCAAATGACCGTTAAACCGTTGGAAACCGCCAGTTCCAGCATTTCACGGAACCGGCCCGCCCGCTTGAGTTCCAGCATATCGGCAATGACCTTGCGGGGCGCGCTCCGCACAGACTCGGACGTGCGCGTGCGGGAGAAAACCCCCGCACGTTCGAGTTCTTCCGGGGTTCCCGTGCGGGCGCTCGGACGGCGCACAGCGATTGCATATTGTGCCGGCGGGCACGCCGGCGAGCGGACCAACTGGACGCGCTGGCCGGCTGGAAACTTGGTCGAGCAAAACGGCACGTCCTCGGCTATGTCCTGCCGGTTCAAGGCGGCCGCGTTGATGCCAATGTTTTCCAGATCACGCATGGTCAAGGGAACAGTCTCGACAGACCGTTCCGCGCCCCGCTTTATGAAAACGGGCGTTTGCCCGTTTGGGCCGGGGCCATTGATATGAATATCCGTCACCGCTGGATCGGACAAAAGATGATCCAGCGGGCGCAGAAGCCAATTAAGCTGACGAGCAACAATATCGGTTATCTCATTCATGGCTCAATAACCCTTTGCACGCAGGCGATAGACCTTATCGAAAGGAATATCCTGCCGGACAGTGATCGTGATGACTTTGGCTTGCGGGTCATACAGCGTGGAGCGGATATTCAGATCGCGTTCCAGCGCCGTTTGTGCCAGAGACGTGCCATAAGAACCGCCAATGTTCATATTCACGGTGCTGCTTTTCTCGGTCACGTTCTGCGCCACCTGACCGCCAATCTGAATCGCGGCCAGCAGGAGGGTAGCTTTCAGCTTGCGCCACAGGTGTTCATTGACGACGCCCGGCACGCCAGACGTTCCCAATTCGTCACCGCCCGAAGCATTGCCAAAATAGATCGGCAAGCCGTCTTGCGTTACAACTTCATCGAACGCGACGAAAACCCGGTCTTCACCGTCAACAGGGCTGTCCATGACTTCGCCGTTCACGGTCGCGCCCTTTTCGATTAGAACAACCGTCCCGTCCGCGCTCATGACGTCATCCGCCAATTCGCAGGAGAGAGGGCCGGGAACGGCCGTGTTGATCGGTTCTTCAACCACGCAATGAAAAATTGTATTCCGGCGCAGCAGCAGGTGCATGTTGAAGGGTTTACCGATTACCGCCCGGCCGACATTGGCTTTCTGTTGTTCCGCCGTGCCGTCGATTTGTGGATTGTCCTTATCAGTCGCGGCCCCGGCCGGGCCGCCCGAGGATGCCGGAGCAGCGGCCGGACGAGGGGGCGGCGCACCCAGCCCGGCCGTGGTGTCTTCCAGCGCCCCAAACCCCATAGGAGCGGCCACAGCGGCCGTTGTGGTCTTGCCGGTGACGGGCGGGAGGCTATTCGCCGGGGGAGCCGTCCGGGCGGCCACCAGAGGCGGAAGCCGGGGTGCGATCCACGCCCGGCCGGGAGCGGGTTTGTATTCCGCTTCCTCTTGCGTCGGTTTGTTCCCGAAGGCGAACATATAAATTGCAATGGCGACCATCACGAGCAGGGCGGTCGCCAGCAGGGAGAAACGCATTTGCCGGGTCATGATTGACCGGCCGCGCGTCACATCCCGCCCTTTCGGGAGATTGGTGGTCGTATCGCTCATTGCGCCGCCTCCCTCACAACCTGCGTTGAAATCGTCCCGGTGCCTGGCTGATGGCCGATAGGGTCGTAAGCCATATTGTTCAGCGCGCACACGCGCTTGCCACGGCGCAGGATTACCCGCTTCGTGACCGTGTGCAGCGTCATCACAACTCCGTCCTTGGTATCGACTTGCGAGTGCTGGACGACCGATTCCAAGCCGTCTTGATCCAGCACATACGGCATCGGAATGGCCGTATGCGGGGCGAATAGCAGGCGGGTGGTCACGCCATCATCAGAAATGCCCGCTGACTTCTCCGGCCCGATCACGTCGCAGGAATTATCCGATTCATTGATGTTCTGCGCCGTGTAGTGCCAGTTACGCCCTTCCGCGTATGGCCCCTGTTCCTGTTTCAGCTTCCATTCAGCGAGAGCGTTGGCCTCTTTCGCTTCTGCCTCGGCCTTCGCCTTCGCGCGGGCGGCCGCCCCGGCTTCCCACGCGGCGCGACGCTTGGCCGCGATCACGTCCGGGTAGATCATATTGACGGCCTCATATTCCGAGCCTTCCGCGTCTGATTCCTTGCGCGTATCAAGCTGGAAACGATAATGCCGGGGCGTTCCATCCGGCGCTTGCGTGTTCAGAAACAGATATGATTTCGGTTCCGGCTGTAACGGTTGCAGCACAACCGAATTGCCGGACGCGATCAGGAACCAGTCATGAACAGTCTTCATCTGTTCCGGCTTCGTGGCGCTGGATACCAGTTTGCCCGCGAATGAAACCACCTGTTCGCCTTGCTCCAAGACGATTTGCACCGGGTTTAAGTCGGTGCTGGTGACATGGATCATGTCGGTTATGGTGTAGCTGGCCGTCCGGATACGAGAATCGGCCTTGCTAGGCACCGGCTCTTGTGTTGCCCACGCCGGAGACGACAGAACGGAGCAAGCCACGAGCGCAAAAGCGAATGTGTTTTTCATCGCGTCGTCACCTCATGGGATTCATACTGGATCACGGCAACGCTGGCCGGATCGTACGGCACGAGAACCTTTGTCGGCACCGGGGCCGGAACAAAGGTCATGGTGCCACGCATGGGGGTATCGACCGGCTGACCGTCCTTTTCGATCAGACGAAGCGTAAAGGTGAAATTCCATGAGTTCTTGCTGTTCGGGTCGGCATCAAGCCGCACATCCAGCACCGTCTTTTGAGCGTTCAGCCCATATTTGACGATTGGGTTATCCGGGTCGTTCTGGTCAAGCATCTGCTTTTGATAACGCGCCTGCTCTTTCCCGGCCGTCATGGCAGAAACAATATCGTACGCCTTTTGCGAACTCGCAAAAGTATATCCCTCACGATACGTCACATAATTGACCAGTGACGTTTGAAGAACGACCTTTTTTTCTACCGGCGTTAGGTCTTTCACATCCACCGGAGCGGAATAAGTGCCGTCATTATTTATGATGGCAATTTGAAAATGGTCGCGGGGATGCGGCCACGTCAAAGAGCGCACGGCTTCGACCAGTGCGAACAGGCCGAACACGCCCGCCAGACCCCATCCGGTATAGAACCGGAAGGATTCGGAGCGTCGCCGTTCCCGTTCCAGCGAATAGACTTCCTTCTGATGCTGGCGCAGGGCTTCATAATTCTCCGGACGCGGCACCATGCCTTCGGGTGCGCCGGACTGGTCAAGGGTTGTGGTTGTGGTTGACGAAGAAGCGTTCATTTCTTTGTTTCCGTGCTGGTTGCAGTGGGGGGCCAGGGCGAACCGGGCGGAAGAACCTCACCGGACGGCGCAGGGGCGGGTATGGACTGCATGGCGGTGTTCCATGACAGTTGCGGCCCTTTCGCCTTCGGTAGTTTCGGCATTTCGGAACATGCCGAGAGTGACAGGCCAAGAAAGGCCAAGGCCAAACGACGCATGTATTTTCCTTCCTTATGCGGGTGGCGGGAGCATGATCGGCGGCGGCGGCAGGGCGGGCGGGGGCGGGGGCAAATACCCAGCATCCCCACCACCCCCAGCCAGCATTGACGTGGTGGCGGCGCTTTCGAGTCGGGCCTGTCCAAGATCGAGGCTATAGCCGCCGAATCCGTCCGATCCGCCGCCTTCGCCTGACGCGCCAGAGCCGCCCGGCAGGGCGGCAGGCACAGGGGCCTCGCCCCCACTACCGCCCCCACTCAAAAGGCTCATGCCGCCCGTTGCAGCAGCGAGCGCGGCCGCGACGATTGGCGCGAAGGAGACGGCAATTCCAGTGCCGATCGAATAGGCCAGCGTCGGCAGCGAATAGATGGCAAAGGCCCCGAGGCAAATCCACACGACAAAGGAAACCTCGTTTTGAACGAGACCAGCCACGCCCGCAGCGTCCAAGGGGCTATTATCGTGCGCCCATCCGTCCGCCCCTGTCAGAACCATTTGCATCGTAATGACGGCCGCGACTTGCAGCACGATCATGGACACGCCCTTGCCGATCCACCGCTCAAAAATCGGGCGGGTGGTCGGGAACATGGCGCAACCGATGCAGACCGGCCCCAACACAACAACAATGGCAAATAGAAGACGGGCAATCAGATAGACACCCGCAATCAAAACCAAGCCTAAACCGCCGACCAGAACCGTAAGGACGGCGATTATACGTGATGCAATGTCAGTATATCCGGCGTTTTTAAGGATTTTTACCGCTCGGAGCCACATATCATTCCAGAGCGTATCAATACTTCCGGCCACGCCGGAAACCGTGCTGGCCTGACTACCGTTTGAAACGACCGCGTTACTGATGGCCGTAGGAAAACCCTGCTCCCAAACACCGACCACCCATTGATTAAAAACGGTCAAGTTTGTTGCGACGTAGAATATGAAAAGGATTTTCGCGAAATTGAATGTAAGGCTATTCAGGCGGTCCAAATCTCCGGCCGCGACTTTCCATCCTTCAATCGCCAGATAGATCACGGCGCAAGCAAGCAATGGCTGGCCCATTGCCGCCACAACTCCCGAGACGGCCGTGGTCTGTGCATTGGTGATTTGGGTGTCAAAATTCGTGACGAAAGACCCAATCGGCGCCAGTGCTTTCACAGTCGTCGTCATGGCCTTTACTCCGCCCCGGCCGAGGTCAGGCTTGTTTCCAGTGCTTCGGTACTGGACCGATCTGCCTGGGCCTGCCGTTGCGCCGCCTGTTCCGTTTGCGCTTCCTGCATCATCCGGAGTGCCGCTGTCTGGTTCGCCTGCTCTTGCGCGATGTTGTTTTCAATCTGCGCCCGGGCCGTCAGGTCCATCGTCACTTTTGGATCGCGCGCCGTGGCAAGCTGGTCCCGCATCTGTTGCAGCCCGGCAATACGATCCTGCGAAGACTGGTAGAGGATTTGCGCGGCCGCGATCTGCCCGGCAGTAGAACGCGCATTTGCGTTCATTTCCGTGGCGGCGAAATATGATCCAGACGACTGGAAATATTGTGTCTGCTGCAAGACCTGCAATGCAGATGTAGCAAGGTTTCCGGTAAATCCGCTATTTGACGACCGCAAAATCCCTTCCGCCGTCGCCAAGTCCTGCAATGGATACGTCTGTGCCGACTGCAAGAGCGTCGGAATTACCGAGGCCGCATTGGTTATTTGGGCCATAGACCCATAAAACCCTTGCAGTTGGGTCAGAGTATTTGACGAGACACCCGATATGTCGCTCAGCGTATTAAGCTGACTTGTCATAATTTTCGCCTGATCGGCCATGCGTGCAATGGCGGCCGTATCAATAACCGCCCATTGTGCATGTGCAGGAACAGGAGCGAACGGGCTGACGGCTGAAACAGCCATCAGCACGGGGAGCATTAACCGTCTCATGCCGCTTCCTTTCTCTCTCTCTTTTTCGGTTCCTTCGCCAGCGTCGGAGCCAGTCGCTCGAAATGCGGCACCCACTGTTCGGGGGCGGTTCCGTACTGCTCCTGCAATTCGCGCATCAGCCCATAGGTTGAGTCGCGACCCGACAGGACCGCCACTTGTGCGAGCGCCTTCCGCATGTCGTTCCGCAGCACCACGGAAGCGCCTGGGCGCTTCATCAGGAACGCATGGCGCATGTGCGGAAGCATTTGGGTAACGGCGTTGTATTCCGCGAGCGTTAGGCCGAGGTGCGGAATATGCGGGTTCTTTTCGTCGTCGCCGCACAGGTCCATGAAAGACGCTTCTGCATCTCCAAAGAAAATCTTTGTCGGATACTGTTCTTTCAGAGTGTATCCGATAGGACTGGCGACGGCATCGCGCGGGCTTTGTGTCGCGAGAACCATAGAAATTTCGCGCTTTCGTCCCGTCTTTGACTTGTCCTGTACTGTCTCGGTGAACACATCGACACCGCCAGCCTGCCAAAATTCATCAATCAGAAACTCTAGCGGTGTTCCGTCCGCATACTGGTTTGTCCGATAGAAGATATGGCGCAGCAGCGGCGTAGCGACTTCCTTAGCCGATCCGGCATTCAGAAGATCCGTTGTATCAAAGCCGGTCAGCATCTTGTCGCCTGACAGGCGATCAAAATGGCCGTCGAACACCCACCCGAGACGTTCGCCCCGGCACCAGCGCCGGAGCCGGGCGGCCGCGCCCGTAGTGTCGCGCTGGCCGAGCATCGCCGCAATGCCGCCAATGCTCCTATTTTCAGGGGGCATCGAAATTTGCATTTCAATCGCCCGCTGCAACAACTGGTCTTCGGCGGGAGACAGTTCGTAAGGCGACCCGCTCTTAATCAGGTCGATAAACAGCTTTTGCAGGTGCGACACCCAATCGGGATTATTCTGCGCCACCCGCAGCGGGGCAATGCCGGTATCCACGCCGGACGGAAGCACCAGATACTCGCCGCCGTTCGCTTCGACACAGGGCGCTAGGCCCTTGTCCTTGTCGATCACCACGCGCTGTACATCCAAACGGTCTTGCGCCGTCAGAAGCAGGCCCATGAGGGTGGTCTTGCCCGAGCCGATCCCGCCAAAAATCAGCATGTTCGCCACGTCTTCGCCTGGGCGAGCATGTGGCCCTTGCGCCTGCATGTGCATTGCGTATTCGGTGTCGGCCGACGAACGGAGCATGATGACCGGCGCACCCCAGCGGGATGACGGGCGGCCATACGGCACGTTGTGGAGGCTGGCGAACGACGCAAAATTGCGGCTGTTGATTCCGCCCGGCCGGGGCCGCAGATGTGCGTTCCCGGGCGATTGAGCAAAAAACGCCGCCTTTAGTGCTTCGTTCTCACGCACTAGAGTAATGCCCAGCCCACCACACAGGTTGACCGCCCGGCCGACGCCCCTATCCATTTCCTCCATGTTGCGGCCCCGGACGGACAGGGAAAAATGGTGACTTCCCCGCACATGCTCACGGTCGGCCAGTTCGTTCATTTCCCGGTTCAGGTCTTCCGTGGCCTTCGTCGCCTTGTCCTGCGAGGACATGCGTTTGCGGCGCAGCCGGTCCAGCTTGTCCAATGCTTGCGACCGCTGGACGCAGCAAAAGCTATTGGTCATGGTAAAACCAAACGGCGCACGCAGTAATCCGTCGAACAGAACCGGGCTTACTGTCTTCGGATAGTCGAAAAAGGACAGAAGCGACGCATAAACGTCGCCTAAGTCGCTTCGGAGCGCATAGGCATTATGCCCGAACTCCGGTTGCGAGGTCATGATCTGTCGCCCCATGCGGGACGCCCCGGCCGTCATAGGAATACGCCGGGAATAGCCGTGCATGATATAGTAAAGGGCTTCGGCAATCTCCTGATATTGTATGCCGTTCTCGGCAGTTTGGATGCCGAGGCGGCGCACGCCGAAGCCCATTAACTGTCCGCTGACGCGGGCAACAATTTCCTCGAAATCCTGCAAGAAATTGTCGTCAGCAGACGGCAGATTAGCGGCCGGTTTTTTGGCCCCCGTCAGAAATGCTTTCAGTTGCGTAAACGGCTGAAAGTCTGGCTTCACCAAAATCGTCAGGAACAGGTCGTTCCTGTATAGATCATCCACCATGCACTCACGATAGGCCGCGTCGAGACGCTGGCCGAACCACGTACGGCAAGGCGGCAGATCGGTCGGCACTTGGTGTTCTGCCCGCACGAAATGGTGCCAGATTTCGACCCCCGGGGCACTGACCCCGATTATCGCCATGTTGATGGCGTTCCGCATATTGGTCAGCCCTATGGCCGAAGCCAAATCGGACGCAAAGCCGGTCACATGCAGCATGGCGAACAATGATCCGTCCTGCATGATGCCCGTCTGTTCGTTCCAGTAACCAATTTGCGGCAGGTATTGGCTTGCAAGTTTAGTCATGCGTGTACCCCGCCCAAGCATCGGATTTCGTGGAAAGCAGGGGCAGGACTTCGCCCCGCCCCTTTGTCCGGTGTGCAAATGCGCTTCCCGTGATGAACCACAGATAGAGAATGCGCGGCCGGTTCACGTCCCGCGCTACGATAGCGCGGCCCGCGATTGCCATTGGCACCGACATGATAAGAAACCACGGGTTCGGATGCCCGGTGAACATGGTAATGACCACGACACAGGCAGGTCCGAACATGGTAACTATGAGCCACAGTAACGGCATACCAGCGGCAAGAACCGGGCGGGTATCAGCCAGGGCAATCTTGTCGGTTGGTAGCCGTTCCGCATCGAAGCGCGACGCCATATAGACCTTCCTTAGATTGAACTTGTGGTGACACCCATATGCGTGAGGCCGTAATATCCGCCGACGCACAGCAGCGTGCCCGACACGAAGCCAATCAGGATCGGCCCGAGGCTGCGCCCTTCACCGACCGCATGGACGCCCTTGTACATGCAGATGATGATGATTGCGGCTTCGCAAAGTCCGAGAAAATACGGCGCGAGTGTCGTAAGACCTGTTGACGGATCGACGGACCCCGACACGGCCGCCATTGCCGGGCTGGCCGACAGCACCCCGAGCGCGACGAACGCGCAAACAGCCGCCACACGCGCGAGCACCGGGGCGGGGGTTTCATCCTTCTGGATCATCATGGTTTTCCTTCCGTGTGTTTTATCAACCCCGGGAAAGGGGCGTGTTTTTCGGAAGTGTGTCGCTTGGGACAGCCACCCCCGAAAACAGGTTGAACGCCCCGGCACCGTCTGACGCGGTTTCCTCGGGCGTTTCAATTCCGTGGAGTATGTCATTGACGACATGCGGCCCCGCAGGCGCGGGCGCTGGCGGCGCGGTCGCCGGGAGAGGGTCAACCCTTACTCCGGCCTGCGCGTGGCCCTGCATGTCCGGAATCCCGCCCGCAGCGAGAACCTTTTTTACATACCCGTTGGAAAAACCTTTTATGTCGTCGCCAGTATTGTATCGGGAGAACGCTACCCGCAACGCCGACTTGTAGCCGTCGCGCAATACTTGCGCTCCGGCACGAATGGACCGGCAGGCGTCAAACGCATTCTCGACCGACAGGCCGAGGGCTGGCAGGTTTTTACTGTTGACCTGCATTAGCCCAAGATCGAGCGAATGACCGTCAGTCAAAAGACGACGCGCCAATTCCACGGCTTCGCCGGGTGTTTCTGGCAGGTAACGAGTTCTGGTCGTGTTGTCGTGAATCGAGAGAGTGTTGAAACCGCTTTCCACGCGGGCGATAGCGGCCAGCGTTTGAGGCGCGTCACCCGGCGCGCATTGTGTGACAAGTTGTGAAAAGAGTAGCGCACTCAGTATCATAAGCTCGCCCCTTGTAACGCCAAACGGCATTACGATGCCGCTTTATGATTTTTAGATCATATTGCGCGCCAAAGGCAAGGATTTATGATTAAAAAAGTTGGGCCGTTATTCTTCTTTGTTATCAATGCCTTCAAAGAGAATCGGCAACGTGGTTGCTAGTGCAGAGGCGATCCGCTGCATCTGTTTGATAGTCAAATTGACTTGGCCCCGCTCTATGAGGGAGATATTGCGTTGCCCGATACCTGTTTTTTCAGCCAGTTCTATTTGAGTGAAGCCGAGAGCCTTCCTTTTGTTCCGTACATTGATACCTAGACAATGCAAAACATGCTCTGTCGCCAAATCATTATCTGTCATTTGTTACTCGACAGCTAACAGGTTGCGTTCTCCGAGATTCCATCCGCCTCGCCTTCCCTCATTCTGATGGCGGACAGTTTATCTCAATTCCGACTCTCACCCCCATTATGTGCGATAACTGATATTATCACTCTTGACTAACCCCCATAGAACGGCGTTGAATATGATTTATATGACATAAATATGGGCGAGAAAGTGACGATATGGCTCCCGCATCATTATCACGTCCCCGTGATTCGTTCGCCTTCGAGACGGCCGGGCTTTTAGCTAGTCACCCGCCCGCCAGTATCTCCCCCCGCATCGTCGAGACGTTGAAGCGATATGCCACGCACGCCCGAGGCGCTTTCTCTGAACAGACGATCCGGGCCATTCGTTCCGATACACGGATTTTTTTTGACTGGTGCGGAGTCAGCAACATCACGCCTTTGCCCGCCACGCCCGAGGCCGTCGCCGGTTTCGTTGACGCTATGGCCGCAGAAGGAAAGGCCCCGGCAACTATCCGCCGGTACATCGCCAGCATTGGACACCTGCATATAGCGGCCGACCTTGAGACACCGACCCATAAGCAAATTGTGCGGTTGGCCCTGTCCCGTCATGCTCGACAGCGCGGCACCGAACAAGCCCAGGCACTAGGTGCGACACGGCGCTATATCGACCTGATTTTGCACATACCGGGATCAAGCCTTCTGATGGCCCGTGATAAAGCCCTAATCGCCACAGCCTATGACACTATGGCCCGCCGTTCCGAACTGGTGGCGATCCGCAAGAGTGACCTACAGTTCAACGCGGACGGCGATGCGGTTATCCGCATCCGGCGCAGTAAGACCGATCAGGAAGGCGAGGGCACGTTCCGATATGTCGCGCCGGATACCGCTGCACTGTTGAAAGAATGGATCGCGCGCGCCGGGTTGGGGGATGGAACAGGCGATGCCCCGCTATTCCGTTCCGTCCGAAAAGGCGGCCGCCAGATCGGAGAAGGGTTGTCACCCTACGATGTAACGCGGATCATCAAGCGGCTTGCACAGCAGGCCGGATTCGCGCCGGACATTACCGCGCGGCTTAGTTCGCATAGCCCACGGATTGGAGCCACACAGGACATGGAAGCCTATGACATCAGCATGGCGGGAATCATGCTGGCGGCCGGGTGGAAAAGCCCCACAATGGTAGCGCGATACACACGCCAGCAAGCAGCCGCCCGGAGCGGAGCCGCGCGGCTCGCACAGCGGCAGAACCGGGTATGAAAGGCCAGACCATGCACGACGACGCGCAAGGGTCATTGGACCTTAGCCCGATTTCCGCGAAGATTATTAGGCTATCGGCAGAAATTCGAACGATGCCGCCCGAGCGGCCGGAATTTTTGCATACGGTTTTGTGTCAGGTCGGATTGCCGCGTCGCCGCCCGTCCGAACTATTCTTTGAGCGCCGGAATGGCAAAGCCTCGCTCCTGATAACGGCGGGGAAAATGTATGACGGGGATGCCTGGGTGCAACAGATCGTGCCATATGGCACGAAACCACGTCTTGCCCTGTTCCACATCAGCAGCGAAGCCGTCCGGCTGCAATCCCGCACGATTCCGGTTGGTCGGTCGCTTCGCTCTTTCATGCGCCGTCTGAATCTGGATACCAATGGGCGCAGCATGGCCGCGTTTCGTCAGCAGATGAACGCCCTTTGCGCGTGCCAGATGCAGCTTGCCTATGGCCCCCGAAATATCAATGCCAAGCCGGTAGAATTATACGATGCTTGGACCAATAACGGAGCGCCCGGTCAGGAAAGCGTTATAGAACTGTCCGAAAAGTTTTGGGAAGAACTACGCGAAGCCGCCGTGCCCTTAGACAGCAGAGCCTTAGAAGGCTTGCAGCACTCATGCCTTGCCTTGGATATTTATACTTGGCTCGCACATCGTCTTCACCGGATTAAACGGCCATCAGGTGAAAACATCACATGGTCAAATATGCGGGCGCAGTTTGGTCAGGAATACAAAGGGCGGGAAGCAGACAAGGACTTTAAGAAGGCGTTTAACGTGGCGCTTAGACAGGTGCGGGAGGTTTACCCTACCGCGCGAATTGAAGAAGTCAGCACAGGGGCGATACGCACAGGCTTCCGTTTACTGCCCTCCCCTGCCCCGGTCGCGCCAACCACGACCTTTATTGATATGGGCCGGATTTCCTGCCAGTGATCCCGGCCCGGAGCCGACTGCATCACCTTGCCAGTTCCGGCCGCCAAACCCTGATGATCGAACGAAAATGCGCGTTGAGTTCGGGGGTAATCTGATCCGGATGTTTCCGGAGACGAGTGACGTAAGAAAAAACGGCAATTATGTCGTCGGCAATTTCGGGATCAAGCGCCCAGGCCCACGTAAGGTCATATCCTCCGCATTCCTCGGCGTTCCACCATGCCAGTAGAAAGCCCGAAACGAGGCCGGACTGGTGCGTGTCTCCTTTGGCGATCTCCACCAAGCGGGGTTGACTACACGAAAGTGCATTTGAGGCCATCGTGTGGAAAGTACGCTAAACAACGTTTAGCATGAACAGTAGAAGAACGTCTGGGTAGCGTGATCTTGTCTGAGGGCAAGTCGCTGTTTCTTTGTTGAACAACGGCAAGCAGCACGGAAGTTAGCGGATGAAATATTCGCTAACGCGCCAATATGGCTGTTCACGAGAAAGTACGACGGTTTCAACCGCGTTGGGTTTGTTAGCGAAACGCGTCTGGAACTGAATGATCTGATAGTCACCCGCCGGCGTGCCCGGCAGCGTTTTTGTCTGCATCACGCTTTGGAAGGTGCGTGATGACGGGCGTCCCAACGGTTGTCGTACAGACTGGATCGTAGTGGCCCACTGCGCCGAGGTGATCTTTGCCTTGAACAGTGTGCCTGCGGCTTGCCAGCTTGCATCCCACTGCCCTTCATCAAGCAATTCGACCCATTTGCGGGCATCCGCCGATGCCTTTGTTTCGGCAGGACGGGCAATGCTTGTCGAAATATTCTGGGCGGAAACCCGGGCGTCGTCCTGCCCGCTGATGGTCAAAAGCGCTGCGGCCGCAATGATAAGAGACATGATAAGCATTCCTCCGGTAAGCCACGCCAGGCGATGCCCCGATGATCGCGGCAATTCTGGCTCTTTGGCCCTATCCACCGAAGAAGCTGCTTCGACACCCCCAATTTCCTTGGGGCCGACAAAATTGGGGGTGCCCCCATCCATCTCGGCGAGACGTCGGGCAGCTTCACGGCTGCTCGAAACGCCCAGCTTGCGCCGTGCATCGCGTAGGCGGTCATTTATTGTGTGCACCGACAGACCAAGCGTATTGGCAATGGATTTTGCGTCATGGCCGACCAGAAGCAGACGCAGCGCTTCTTTCTCTCGCGCGCTGAGAACCACTTGATCGTCTGTTGTCATGATACAGCCGATGGTGTCGGCCGCGCGACGCCAAGTCGCTTCATCTCGCGATAGACGGTCGATCGCCCGATCCCGAGCTGACGCGCCGCTTCAGCCGGCGACACGCTCGCCGCGATAAGTTTCAGCGCCGCGCTTACCTTGTCGCTGTCGAGCGGCTGCCGCCCCGGCAACCTGCCCTTTGCCCTCGCCGCCGCAATCCCGTCGCGTGTACGTTCTGAGATCAGTCGCCGCTCAAAATGCGCAATGGCGCCGAAGACGTGGAAGATCAGCTCTCCGGCTGCGGAGGAAGTGTCGATTTTCTCCTCCAGGCTGAGCAACGCTATTCCGCGTGAGCGGAGCATGGTCACCGTTGTCAGCAACTCTCCCAGTGAACGACCGAGGCGGTCGAGCCGCACAACCGCAAGCGTATCGCCCTTGCGTGCGTATTCCAGCAGCTCGTCCAGTCCTGGTCGCTCCATGCTCTTGCCCGACATCACATCGGTGAACACACGGATCGTACCGGCTTCTTCCAATCGCATACGCTGCCCGGCCACATCCTGATCACCGGTACTGACACGCGCGTATCCCAGAATGCCGCCCATGGCGCCGTCTCCCAAACGACCGTTCTGTGGACACTGAGTGAATGACCATTCCGGATCGACAATATCCGTCCACATAATGCGTCTCTTTACTCTCCGCTGTCCATAGCCGAGACTGACCTTTTGTGGACGGAATGACAGCGTGACCAGGCTCAAACATCACCTGCTGACAGCCCAGGAACGGGATCAGATGCTCGCCATCCCGACAGACCGGGACAGTCTGGTCCGCCTTTACACTTTCGAGCCATCGGATCTGGATATCATCGGTTCCCGGCGCAGGCGACGCACCCAGATGGGCGTTGCCGTGCAACTGGCGTTACTCAGGCACCCGGGAACAACACTGGCTCAGTTTGTGCAGGACGTCGGATCGACGCCATCCGCGTTGGTCGCCTTCGTGGCAGACCAACTTGAGCTTTCCGGCAGCGACCTCGCCGATTACGCCGCGCGGGAGCAGACGATGACCGATCATGCCCGCGATCTGATGACGATCCTTGGCCTGCGCGCGCCCCAGAGAGCCGATATCCCGTTCATGATCGAGGCTGCGGCAAACGCAGCCTGGGCCACGGACAGCGGCATCGTAATCGTCCGGGCCGTGATGGACGCGCTACGCCATGCCAAAATCGCACTCCCTTCGATTTCAACCATCGAACGCGCCAGCATTGCGGGACGGGCGCGGGCCCGACGGAAGACCGCGCAGGCGTTAACGCAGGGCCTCACAGGCGATCAGGTCACGGCGCTGGATCGGCTTTTCGCCACAACGCCTGAAGGGAGCATCAGCCAACTTGCCTCGCTCAAGACCATACCGGTTGCCGTCAAGCCGGATCACATCAAGCGCATTCTGGAATTGTTGAGACAGGTTCGACAGATCGGGATTGATCCCGTCGTCGCCAAGCGCATTCACATCGACCGCTTTCACCAATACGTCCGGGAAGGCCGGATATCTCCGGCCTCGATGATCGAGCGCTACACGCCATCACGCCGTTACGCCACGCTCGTCGCTTTCCTGATCGATGCCGAGGAACGTCTGACGGACAGCGCCCTGGACATGGCTGACAAGCTGGTCGGCAGCATCTTTACCCGGGCACGGAACACAAAGGCCCGCAGCTTTTCGGCAACATCGAAGAACGTCGCACGCCTGATGCGCCTGTTTCAGGCGACCATCGATGCCTTGGCCGAGGCGGCCAGCGACGGCAGAGATCCTATGGAAACTCTGGATGCCACGGTCGGATGGGCGACCCTGTTGAAAGCAAGGTCAGAGGTTGGGGCGATCGCCAGGACTGCCGACCTCGATCCTCTGACAGCCGCTGC
>NZ_WOSY01000021.1 GCF_011516755.1 Acetobacter conturbans
CGTCGACAGTGTCGAAAGTGGTAGGCTCGCCAGATTGCGACCTTGGTTGACCAGCATCTGCGCCTGATTGGCCAGTGACGTGATCTGGTTGTCGATCTGCTGGAGCGTGCGGGCCGCGATCAGCACGTTCTGGACGTGGTTGGCGCCGTCATAGACCGCCCATTGGGCATGGGCTGACACGACTGGCATGACAAAAGCCAGAGCAGCGCCGAAGACCACGGCACATCCGGGGCGGAAATCTTTTGCCCGAATACGGAAAGGTTCTTCCGTCATGGCATCGCTCCTTCCCGAAGAAGATCGGCCGCCCACATGACGCCACGCGCCTCGAACCAGGCTGGGAGAAAGCCGGCCCGCCCATGTTCCACCAGCATCGCGTCGATCAGCCGGTGGTCGTCCTTGCCGGAGGCGGCGCACAGGGCGAGTGCCACCGGCCCGAGCCCCAGTTCGAAGAGGCGATTTCCCCGCTGGGTCTGGCAGTAATATTCCCGCTTCGACGCCGCGCGGGCGATAATGGCGATCTGTCGGTCGTTCAGCCCAAAATCGCGGTAGATGGCCGCGATCTGCGGCTCAATGGCCCGTTCATTGGGCAGGAAGATCCGCGTCGGGCAACTTTCCACCACAGCCGGGGCAATGCGGGAATTGGCGATGTCCGACAGGGACTGGGTGGCGAAAATCACCGACGCATTCTTCTTGCGCAGGGTTTTCAGCCACTCCCGAAGCTGGCCAGCAAAGTCCCCGTCATCCAGAACCAGCCAGCCCTCATCAATGACCAGCAGGGTCGGACGGCCATCCAGCCGTCCTTCGATCCGATGAAACAGGTAGGACAACACGGACGATGCCGCCCCGGACCCGATCAGCCCTTCCGTTTCAAACACCACGACATCGGCGTCACCCAGCCGCTCGGTGTCCGCATCCAGCAGGCGGCCATAGGGACCACCCAGGCAATATGCCGCCATTGCCTGCTTCAGGGCGTTGGACTGGAGAAGTGCTACCATACCTGACAGGGTCCGCTCCTGAACGGGCGACGACGCCAGGGAGTTCAGCGCCGACCAGAGGTGAGACTTCACCTCGGGGGTCAGCGTTACCCCTTCACCGACAAGGATCTGCCCCAGCCATTCCGTGGCCCATTTGCGCTCGTCGGGATCGTCAATCCTTGCCAGCGGCTGAAGGGAGACGGCGGAATGCCCATCGCCCTCGTCCGTCAGCCCGCCTCCAAGATCGTGCCAGTCCCCGTCCATCGCCATCGTCGCCGCACGCATGGACCCGCCGAAATCGAAGGCGAAAATCTGCGATCCCGCATAACGCCGAAACTGGAGCGCCATCAGCGCCAGCAGCACGGATTTGCCCGCCCCTGTTGGTCCTGCGATCAGCGTGTGGCCAACATCGCCGACATGAAGGCTGAACCGGAATGGTGTGGCGCCCGCCGTCCTGCCGTAGAACAGCGGTGCTGCCTTGAAATGCCCGTCCTGCTCCGGCCCTGCCCAGACGGCCGACAGCGGAATCATATGCGCCAGATTCAGCGTCGAGACCGGGGGCTGACGAACATTGGCGTAGACATGGCCGGGCAGCGAACCCAGCCATGCCTCCACCGCGTTGAGGCTTTCCGTCATGCAGGTGAAATCGCGGCCCTGGATGATCTTCTCAACCAGCCGAAGCTTTTCGGCCGCGATGGAGGCGGAACCGTCCCAGACCGTGATGGTCGCGGTAAGATACGCCTGTCCGACATCGTCGGCACCGAGGGACTGCAAGGCCAAGTCAGCATCGGCAGCCTTATTGGCAGCGTCGTTGTCCACGAGAACGGATGCCTCGTTGGTCATCACCTCCCGGACAATGGCTGCGATGCTCTTACGCTTTGCAAACCACTGCCGGCGGATCTTCGTCAGCACCTTGGTGGCGTCGGTCTTGTCGAGCAGGATGGCACGGGTTGACCAGCGATAGGGCATCGCCAGCCGGTTCAGGTCATCCAGGATTCCGGGAAAGGTCCGCGACGGGAAACCGGTGATCGTCAGCGTTTTCAGGAAGGCATCGCCGAGTTTCGGCTCCAACCCGCCCGAAAGCGGCTGATCGACCAGCAGCGCGTCAAGATGCATCGGGATTTCCGGCACCCGGACACGCTGGTTCCGCGTCGAAATGGTCGAATGTAAATAGGTCAGCGTTTCACCGTCATTGAGCCAGGTGGCCTCGGGCATGAAACCGTCCAGCAACGCCAGCATCCGGTCGGAGCGATCCACGAACGCATGGAGTATGCCGTGTGGGTCCGGCCCTTCGCGCTCCCTGCCCTCGAACAGGAACCGGGCAGCCCGGTCGGACGATTCCGCCGGTGGCAGCCAGACCAGGGTCAGGAAATACCGGCTCTCGAAATGCGCGCCCTCATCCTCGAACTGCTCACGCCGTTCCAGATCGACCATGTGCGAGGCGGCATCCGGGAAATCGCTCTCGGGATAGAGTGTGGCCGGGACGCGCTGCGCCTCGACGAACACCGCCCATCCGGAGCCCAGACGGCGGAGATTACTGTTGAGCCGTGCGGTGACACCGACCAGTTCGGCAGGCGTGGCGCTATCCATATCGGGACCACGGATGCGCGCCGTGCGCTGGAAGCTGCCGTCCTTGTTCAGGACGACGCCTTTCTCCACGAGCGCGGCCCATGGGAGAAAATCCGACAGGAGGGCGGCGCGATTGCGATATTCGCCAAGGGACATCATCGCCCTGCCCTCCCTACGCCCGCAGCCAGGCGGGGTAACGGAGATGTCGCCGCCCGACCTCGATGAACAGCGGATCACGCTTCGCCCCCCAGACCGCGAGCCCGTGGCCCACGATCCAGAATGCGGCTCCGATCAGCCAGAGCCGCAGGCCCAGCGCGATCGCGGCGGCCAGCGTGCCATTGGCGATGGCGACGGCACGGGGCGCACCACCCAGCAGGATGGGATCGGTCAGCGAGCGATGCACCGGGACATGGAACCCCGGCAACGCGTCATCGTCATATCCCGCCATCAGATCAGTGCTCCGCCGGAGAACGAGAAGAACGACAGGAAGAACGAGCTGGCGGCGAAAGCGATGGACAGGCCGAAGACGATCTGGATCAGGCGGCGGAACCCACCCGATGTTTCCCCGAACGCCAGGGTCAGACCCGTGACCGTGATGATGATCACCGAGATGATCTTGGCGACCGGTCCCTGCACGGATTCCAGAATCTGGTTGAGCGGCTCCTCCCACGGCATGTCGGAGCCCGACGCCAGGGCCGAGGAGCACCATGCGATGGACAGCAGCAGCATGGTGGAGAGGACAGGCGCGTGCCGACGCACACGGAACAGCGTGAGGTTCATTTCTAATCTCCATCGGTATCGATTGAATGAATGCGATAGGCACCAGTGCCGGGATCAATCCCGTCCACGGTGGCGAGTTCGGACAGGCGACGGGCCGTCCCGCGTCCAGACAGGACAGCGATCACGTCAATGGTTTCCGCGATCATGGCGCGTGGCACCGTGACCACCGCTTCCTGGATCAGTTGTTCCAGACGATACAGGGCAGCCAGCACCGATCCGGCGTGCAGCGTGCCGATACCGCCCGGATGGCCAGTACCCCATGCCTTGACCAGATCAAGGGCCTCGGCCCCACGTACCTCACCGATGGGGATACGGTCGGGACGCAGGCGGAGACCGGACCGGACGAGATCCGACAGGGTGATGACGCCCTCACGGGTGCGCAGGGCGATGAGATTGGGCGCCGTGCATTGCAGTTCGCGCGTGTCCTCGATCAGCACGATGCGATCGCCGGTTTTCGCAACCTCGGCCAGGAGGGCATTGACCAGCGTGGTCTTGCCCGTCGATGTGCCGCCCGCGACCAGAATGTTCCTCCGTTCCGTGACAGCGCGGCGCAGGAATGCCGCCTCGTCCGTTGTCATGATCGCGGCCTCGACATAGTCGTCGAGGGTGAACACGGCGACAGCGGGCTTGCGGATCGCGAAACTTGGGGCGGTCACAACGGGCGGCAGCAATCCCTCAAACCGTTCGCCAGTCGGCAATTCCGCCGATACGCGCGGGGCTGCCTCATGCACCTCCGCCCCGACATGGTGTGCGACCAGGCGGACGATGCGCTCGGCATCGGCTGGTGCAATCACATCACCCGTATCAGCCAGCCCCTCAGACAGACGGTCGACCCACAGCCGCCCATCGGGGTTGAGCATCAGCTCGACCACAGCCGCATCGGCAAGGTGCCCGGCGATCGCAGGCCCCATCGCCGTACGCAGCATGGAAATGCTCCGTACCCTTGCCCCTTGGTTGATGGCGGAAACCGACATGATCTTCCCCGGTATAAGCCGAGCGCGATGGGCGCACGGCGACGGGGATCATTAGGAAAGGCAGGAAACGGGGCGGTTCAACAAGAATTCAGGCGTCGTAGAAACGCAGCGAGACGGAGGGCAAAAATACTTGCGGGGTGCGAAAATTACGACTCCGGATCATCCTGTGCGGCGGGGTCCGAAACGTCCTCCGGAATTTCCTGCTGGAGTCGTGGTCCCTGAGCCAGCCTGCGGCCGAGGGCCGCGACGAAATTATCGTAGCGCGCTCCGGCTTGTG
Source organism: Acetobacter conturbans (assembly GCF_011516755.1). GTDB lineage: Bacteria > Pseudomonadota > Alphaproteobacteria > Acetobacterales > Acetobacteraceae > Acetobacter > Acetobacter conturbans. The sequence goes on from NZ_WOSY01000021.1 coordinate 4,575, forward strand.
CCCGCGCTGCCTTGGCGGCCGGTTCGGGAAGTGGCGGGGTCGTGGTCAGCCAAAAGCGGATGAACAGCGCCAGGGTCTCCACCGTGATGCCAATATCACGCTCCAGCCGCGCGAGGCGCCGGTCCTGCCGGTCGAGACGCTTCGATGTGGCAGCCTCGCGGCGCTCCTCGCCATCGGGCGAAAGGAAGGAGGCGACAGCGGCCTCGACGATCAGCGACATCGGCTGCGCGCGTCGCGCGGCATAGGCGGACAGAGTCTTCATCACCTCGGGATCGAGATAGACGGAGATCTGGGCCTTCTTTTTCGGCATTGCCATTGCGGCCTCACAACTCAAGCTCATCGCCACGGTCGAGCGACGCCTGCCGGGCGACACCGCGCATGAGATCATTCATCCGGTTGTTGCGGGGCGCGATGTCGTCGAATTCATCGACCGGATCGGGCGTGAACTCGTTCTCCATCGGCTCCTTTTTCTCGACAGTGCCTTCGTCCAGTTCGGGCTGATGGCGCCGGGCGGACTGCTTCGGGTCTTCTTCCTCGTCCTCCACTGTCCGCGTTTCGGCCGCCGCATCGGGTGCCGGCGGCCTGGGTGGGAGGGGGCGGCGGCTCCAGTCGTCCGGGCACCCGTCCTTCGGGGGCGTAGGCTTTGGCGGTGGCAGAATGCGTTCCTGGAAGCGCGCATCCTCGAAGTAACGGGCCTTCTTCGCACGGATCGGATACAGCCCGGAGACCATGACGATCTCGTCCGCTGGCGGGAGCTGCATGACTTCTCCCGCCGTCAGCAGCGGGCGTGCCGTCTCCGAGCGCGAAACCATCAGATGGCCCAGCCAAGGCGAAAGACGGTGGCCCGCGTAGTTCTTCATCGCCTTCATCTCGGTGGCGGTTCCGAGCGCGTCGGAGACACGTTTGGCCGTCCGTTCGTCGTTGGTGGCGAAGCTCACGCGGACATGGCAGTTGTCGAGGATCGAATTGTTCGGCCCGTAGGCCCGCTCGATCTGGTTGAGGGACTGGGCGATCAGGAAGCTCTTGATCCGGTAGCCCGCCATGAAGGCCAGCGCCGATTCAAAGAAATCCAGACGCCCGAGGGCCGGGAATTCGTCGAGCATCAGCAGCACACGCCGCCGCCGCGCCGCAGCATCAAGATCTTCTGTCAGCCTCCGGCCGATCTGGTTCAGCACCAGACGGATCAGCGGCTTGGTGCGGCTGATGTCAGACGGTGGCACGGTAAGGTAGAGCGTCACCGGGCGATCGGCGCCGACGATGTCGGCGATCCGCCATTCGCAGCGCCGCGTCACCTCCGCGACCACCGGGTCGCGATAGAGGCCGAGGAAGGACATGGCTGTGGACAACACGCCCGAGCGCTCGTTGGGGGACTTGTTCAGCAGTTCGCGCGCGGCCGAGGCCACGACGGGATGCGGGCCGGCATCGCCAAGATGCTTCGTCCGCATCATCGCTGACAGCGTGGTGGCGATCGGGCGCTTCGGGTCCGACAGGAAATTGGCGACACCGGCCAGAGTCTTGTCGGGCTCGGCATAGAGGACATGCAGGATGGCGCCGACGAGAAGGGAGTGCGAAGTCTTCTCCCAGTGGTTGCGCTTCTCCAGGCTGCCTTCCGGGTCTACGAGGATATCGGCGACGTTCTGGGCATCACGGACTTCCCACTCCCCGCGCCGAATCTCCAGCAAAGGATTATAGGCGGACGAGGCTGCGTTGGTGGGATCGAACAACACGACACGTCCGAAACGGGCGCGGAATCCCGCCGTCAGCTCCCAGTTCTCACCCTTGATGTCGTGGACGATGGCCGAACCGGGCCAGGTCAGGAGCGTGGGGATGACCATGCCGACACCCTTGCCGCTGCGCGTTGGTGCGAAGGTCAGGACGTGCTCTGGCCCGTCATGCCGCAGGTACTCTTGACGATAGCGGCCTAGTACCACGCCGTCGGGGTCAAGTAGGCCGGCCTGGGCGATCTCCTTGGCGTCAGCCCAACGGGCCGAGCCATATGTCTCGATCCGCTTCGCCTCGCGCGCGCGCCAGACCGATAGCCCGATCGCAGTGACCGCAGCCAGGATGCCGCCCGACGCGGCGATATAGGCACCCCGTGCGAAGACCTCCGGCGCATAGGCGTCATACGCATACCACCACCAGAAGAACGCGGGCGGAAAGTAGAATGGGAACCGCAGGATTACGAACCAGGGTCGCCCGAGTTCAGCCTGGAAGGCCAGCTTCCAAGCGATCCATTCGGTCGCAGTCCACATGGTCAGCAGGACGATCGCCAAGACGACGATGATCTGCCCCCAAAGAATCTTGGTGCCCGACATCGGGAGCCCTCCCTTTTAGAGGAGGAAGGAACGGCGGATTCCTGCGTTCAAGTGCTTTTAAGCGTTGTTCGCAGCCGGGCAAACCAGAGCGAAAAAATACTTGCGCTGTGCGGACAAGGTCCGCCCAGCCGATCCTGGGACACACCGGTAGCAGGCGATTCGGAGATAGGGCTGAGCTTCAAAATTACGGTGACGGCAATGACAATGAGGAATGGACGATCGGCAGCGCAGCCTGCATCGGATGGAAAATATGTTAAAAAGAATAGGAATTATAGGAAATATAGAGACATGGAATTTCTTTTTAGAAGAATGGCAGAGTATAGGAACTTCTGAATACAGTGTTGGTCAAAGCAGAGAATGCTACGACTTCATTAATCAATACTCGCTTCATCTCCAAACTTTTTGCCGAGTTGACGGATATGCATCGCGAAGGTGCAGCGCGCACGCGCGCTTACGTAAGGGTGACATGGGGATATCCCATGTGCTATCCTGAAATCAGCGTGTCGAAACGCTTTTTTGCAACTGGGCGGCCTCCTATGTCGGGTGGCCTGCCGAATAGAACACCCGGACCTACGGTCCTGCGGTGAACAGCTTTGGCTGTTCTCAGCAGGGGAATAGGCAGGAGGTGGCTACGCCCAGTGCAAAACACCTTTCGACCCGCCCGACGCCAGGCGGGTACGGGGAGTCACGCCCTCAATTCGCTTCCGTCGTCGTCATGTCGTGCGAGACGGAGAGCGGATTTGGCGATAGAAAACGATGACGAAACTTCCGATAAGTGTTCTGCGTCAGACATGGCAGACGCCTTGATCCGATCCTTCGGATGGAGTGGAGCGCGGAACAAAGCGCATACGCATGTCTTGCGATGTGTTGACGCGGGTCAGAGCGACAGCGCGCAATTCTGGATGAATGTACGAAATATCGTGGATCACCTCATGACGTTGGGGCCGCAGGACCGTGACTTAATTCACTGATCGGTCATGGAAGGTATTCGGAGATGGACATCGAGTCTGAGGACCAGATCGTCAAATTCTGGATAAAACAGCATTTTCGTGCGCGGTTTGGTAGCATTATCAATGAGCCCGTTCCTGATGCACTTCTAGGTCTTCTTCGTGAATCGAACGAGTGTACAGACTTTGAAATTCCTGATGATCGGCCGCATCCTAACCGACCGACATCCACCGCACAGGAAGGTTAGTGTGGGATGCAAACGCCATGGTTGGCGGCAACGGTGAAATGAAGTAGTCACAAAAGGCTCGTATGTCCTCTGAATTCAGCGCTTCCGAAACAGGCTAGCATAAAGGGTTGGTAGAACAAGCAAAGTGAGCAGGGTCGATGTCACAAGACCTCCAATCACAACAGTCGCAAGCGGCCGCTCGACCTCCGCGCCCATGCTTCCCGAAAACGCCATCGGGAAGAAGCCCAGACTAGCGACGCTTGCGGTCGCGATGACAGGCCGGAATCGGGCGCGTGCTGCCTCGAATGCCGCCGTTGCCGCATCAATGCCGGCTTCCTGAAGCGCGCGGATCTGACTTACAAGAACGACGCCATTGAGAATGGCCACACCAAACAGCGCAATGAAACCGATGCTGGCAGCAATACTAAACGGCAACCCACGCAAGGTCAGTGCGAAAATTCCTCCCGTCGCTGCTATAGGGAGATTGATGAATACCAGGGAGGCCGCCCTGAATGATCCTAATGCTGCAATCAGGAGCGCAAATATCAACAAGAGAGCGATGGGTAGAACCAGACCCAGACGTTGCATTGCCGATTTCAGGTTCTCGAACTGTCCGGCCCATTCAAGACGATAGCCTGACGGGAGTCTGACCTTCTCCGCAACCGCTTTTTGCGCCGCTGCGACAAAGGAACTGACGTCCCGCCCCCGGACATTGGCCTGAACAATGACGCGCCTATGAATACGGTCCCGATCAATCCGGGAAGGGCCGTCTATCACCTGTAGTTTCGCAATATCCGACAGCAAGACCCACCCTTGTCCGTCCAACCTGCGCACGGGCAGATTTCCGATCATCGAAACTGACAGGGTCGAAGTCGGATCAAGGCGGATCTGAGTTGGTATGATCGCGTTGCCCACAACAACAGGTTTTCCGATCAATCCACCGATAGCCGTGATCTGGGCAAGAGCGTCGGACACGGCCACCCCACGTCTGGCTGCGGCATCCCGATTGATGTCGATATGCATGAAGGGCACTGTTCCGTCGCCCTGTGGGGCAACATCCGCAGCCCCCGGAACCGCCGCCACGGCTGAGGTCACTTCATCGGCCAGTTTCGCCAGTTCCTCCAAGTCATCGCCATAAACGGAGATAGCTATTTGAGTGCGAACACCTGAGAGCAATTCATCCATTCGCATCTGGATCGGCTGTGACCATTCGTAATTGGCACTGGGGAGCTTCGCCTTGAGGGTGTCGGCCATCGCCTGAACCAACTGATCCTGGGTCCGCCCGGTCTTCCACTGCGAGAGGGGCTTCAGAATGATGAAACTGTCTGACTCGTTGGGGCCCATAGGATCTGTCGGAACAGCCGGTGTGCCAATATTTGTTACCACCGTCTGAACTTCAGGGAACGAACGGATGATTCGTTCCTGTTTCCCGATTTCATCAATGACGGTAGGCAGTGAGGCGCTCGGCCAGCGCGTGACCGTTGTCGTCAGGGAGCCTTCTTCCAGCGTCGGTACAAACTCCCCACCCAACCGCGTGGCCAGGCCAACCGAAACGAGGAACACAGAGATCGTGACGATGATCACTGTCCTGCTATGCTTTTCGCTCCAGGCCAGCATCGGCTCGTAATAGCGTCGCACAAACTGCACGAACCTCGTCTCCTGGTGAGACTTCGGATCACGCAGGAGTACTGCTGCAAGGACGGGGATGCAAATGAAGCAGTAAATCAGTGATGCCAGCAACGCCATGGCGACGGTCTGCGCCATGGGGCGGAACATCTTGCCCTCGATATCTTCCAGAGTGAGGATCGGCAGGTAGACCATAATGATCACGAAAATCGAAAATGTCACCGGCCTGACGACAGACTTCGCCGCTTCAATAGCTGTGTCCCGCATGGAACGCTTTGTGCCTTCAGCCTCCCTCAACGTCATGAAGTGCTCGACGACAACGAGAGAGCTGTCGACAATCATACCGAAATCAATTGCGCCGAGGCTCAGCAGGTTGGCCGAGACCCCGAAAACCCTCATGCCGATGAAGGCTGACAACAGCGCGGCGGGGATGGCGGAGGCAATGACCAGCGACGCGCGCCAGTCACCCAGAACCACGATAAGAACGACAAGCACCAGAGCCGCGCCGATCAGGAGATTTTCCTTGACGGTGGAAATGGTTTCTCCCGTTAGCGTCGAGCGCATATAGTAGGGGTCAAGCGTCACGCCGGCTGGCAACAACTTCTGGATACCAGGAAGTGCTTTGCGGATATTTGCAAGAACGGCATTCGAGCTTGCTCCGTCCTGCATCATTACCGCGCTCAGGACGATCTCTCCGTTTCCGTCCCGGGTCGCCGCGCCGAGGCGCGTCCGCGGACCCAGTGCGATACTCCCCACGTCCTGGACCCGGATGACATGCCCGTTCCGGCCGATTCTGACCGGGATCAGACCGAAATCATTCAGGTCGCCGACCAGGGCACGGCCAACAATCACCTGCTGCTCGGCCTGGTGGGCAATCCAGCCACCACCAGCCGAGGCGTTATTACGGTCAACTGCCTGATAGACGTCTGTCACCGTGACTCCGTAGGTACGCAGCCGAAGCGGGTCGAGCGTGACCTGAAAGGTCTGTTCCGCGCCACCATTGATATTGACCTCGGCCACGCCCGCTAGAAGTCTCAGTTCAGGCGCGACCGTCCAGTGCATGATGCGGTTGAGGTCCATGAGCGAATAGCCAGGTCCGCGGATCTGGAACTGCATGATCTCGCCCATGCCGGTCGTCCGCGGCCCCATCTGAACGCTGACACCCGGAACGGCGACACTCTCACGAGCGGCCGGCAGACGTTCGGCGACACGTGCGCGGTCCAAGTCGATGTCTGTCGCATCGTCGAATTGTAGATAGACCGCAGATACACCCGTCCTTGATACCGAGCGCAAATCAATGAGACCCGGAAGAGCAGTCAGACTGGTCTCGACCGGAAAGGTAATCAACTTTTCGACTTCCTCGGTCGCAAGCCCGGGAGCAGTAACCGTCACCATGACCTGGCGGGGTGAAATGTCGGGAACAGGCTCGACAGGAAGCCCTTCGACACAGGCCAGTCCGGTTATCGGGAGGGCAAAAATCAGACCGAAAACAAAAAAGCGTTGCTTCTGGAAGAATTCAAAGAGCATTTTCAGTCTCCATCGAGACCGGACAGAAGCGCCATCGCCTTGAGCGTAAAGCTCCCCTTTGCGACGATAGTGTCATCAGGCTTGAGATCTCCGGACACCACGCTCTGCTCTGGCCCTTCGAGGAGCACACGAACGGGAACAGGTTGAAACGTATCGGCGCCGGTCTGCCGGTACACCACCATATGCCCGTCGACATTCTGCGGGGCGGCGGACGGCACGATCAGACCGCTGGCCTGCTCCTGCGCAGGAAGCCAGGCATTGAGCTGGGTGCCGGGCCGGAATCTCCGACGCGGATCCGAAAATGTCGCGACAACCTTCACCAGCCCAGTTTCGGGATCGGCAGTACCTTCAATGGTCTGAACCTTTGCCATCGCGGCTTGCGCGGGATCGGCTCCCACGGGCATGAACGTCATCTCAGTGCCAATTGAAATGTCTGATGCATCTTCGGGGCGGACGTTAGCCACGACCCATACGGTTTCCAGACTCGTAATCCTGATTACGACGTCTGTGGGCGAAATATCATTATCGACAGCCGTACCGACCTGTTCGACCATGCCATCAACCGGCGCGATCAGGACCGAATTTTCGAAGTCCACGATCCGTTCCGTTGGCGAGGTGAATTCTTCCTCAAGACGATGGGTCAGGGTTTTGACCGCAGCGTCCTGAAAGTGGACAGCGTTCTGCGCCTCGTGCATCACGGCAAGGCGACGCGACACTTCGCCCGCGGAGACTGTGGCCCCGGCCAATGACTTACCACGACGGTACGCCAGTGCAGTATCAGCGAGGTTGGCCTGGGCGCTGGCCAGACTAGCTTTCGCCTGGGCAAGCTGGAGATCGACGACATGCAATGAGTGATCAATATAGGAGACGAGCGTCTGGCCGACGGTGACTTGCTGGCCGGGCAGGACGGAGACCGCGCGGACTTTGCCATCGCCTGCCGGCCGTATGGACACGGAACGCGCGATGTTCTCCGTTACACTCGCCATCGCCTGAATTCGGGGTCTTACGGAGCCTTTTTTAACCTTGACGGTTTCAAGACCCTCGGCCTGCCGGGCTTCTGCATCCATGGTCACGGTCTGCTGCCACCCCTCTGTTTCTTCCGCCAAAGCCAGGTGAGGTAAAGCCACGAATAGGGCTGCGACAACGAGGATACAGGTCGATCTCATGGTATGTACCCCAAGGCGATAACAGTTCTGACGATCGCAATGCGATGATCGATTTCGGCCTGGCTGAAGGTCAGCAGGGCGTTATAGGCATCCATGCGGGCACGAAGCGCCTCTATGAGTGATGTTTCACCGGATCGCCACGACCGCTCCATGGCGTCCGCGCGCACAAGCATCTCGTGCGCGGCCTGAGCCGTACTGACGATCGAGGCCGATGTGTTTTTCAGATGTGCCTGGACGCGCGCCATCTCGGCCCTGACGGTCCTCTGGGTGGCGATCTCCTGCCGGATGGCGGTGGAAAGCGCACTCTGAGCGGCCGTTCTCACGGGAACCGATGTGACGTCACTTGGGATCGGCATCCTGAGACTGACCCCAACCTGCGTGTCCCATGGCGAACCGTACTGGCCCTGATTGATCACGCCGACGCCGATTTCCGGATTGGGCATATAACTGTGAGCGGCAAGATGATCCTGTTCCGTGGCGACCGTGACGCTCTGGTGAGCCGCACGCACGCGCGGGTCGTTCGCCTCGCTCCATGGCCGCGCGGTCGCTCGCAGGAATAGCGGCCAGTGCGTGTCGATTTCCGACAGACCGGCTTTCGTCGGATGGCCGGTCAGAATATCCAGATTGGCCTGGCCGGCCTCGACTTCCTCGTCGATGGCATTGCGATCGCTTTCCGAAAGAGCGATCCGCGCATCCACCGCCTGCTGTTCCGCCGATGTGCTTTCTCCTGCATGGCTCGATGCCCGCACGGCCCTGGCCATGCGTCGCAACGCAGCCAGTGTGGAATCCATGGCAGATCGCCGTCGCTCGGCGAGCAGGACAGCCCCGATGGCATCCGTGGCACGAATGGCCACCGCCATATGGGCGACATCCTTCTGTACTACAGCGGCCTGTGCATCGGCTTCAGCCACATGCTCAGTTGCCGTTCCTTGTCCTGGCAGCCAGAGAGGAACGGAGAGACCCACCTGTGTCGTGCGGTACGCATAGTTACGGCCGCTGGGTCTGTCGTCATAATATTGAGCATCGACCGATGGCCCACCTGCGAACCAGGATTTCGCGGCACGCTGGCGTTTCTTTGCCCCAGCTTCCTGAGTCGCGAGATCATTCTGGGCAGGATCATTCGTCCATGCTGCTGCGATGACATCATGCAAGGTGGCGGGAATCGCTGTCGTATCGTCGGCTGTGGCCACGCCACCCGACACCAAAGCCATTGCGAGGCTCGCCGCCACAGATTTCCACCGACACCGAACACAACACACGGACATTCGACTGAAAATTCTCATAATATTTTACGATGTTGCATCGAGGCTGCGGGAGCGCAGCAGCCTCAGCGCGTTGAGGGTGACGAGAACGGTTGCCCCGGTATCGGCCGCAATGGCGATCCAGAGCCCTGTCAGCCCCGCGATGGTGGCAATCAGGAACACTCCTTTCAGCCCAAGAGCGATCGAGACATTTTGACGAACATTTCGCATGGTCGAACGGGCGAGGCGGATCAGCGCTGGAATATCGGAGACTCTGTTCCGCAGGATGGCGGCGTCGGCTGCCTCCAGGGCAACATCGGTCCCCGAGCCGATTGCGACCCCGACAGTTGCCTGTTTGAGTGCAGGCGCGTCGTTGATGCCATCTCCGACCATCATAACACCGCCCTGCGCGGCCAGAGCCCGTATTTCGGCCAACTTCTGCTCCGGCAGCAGTTCGGCCTTGTAATGCGCCCCCAGCATTGAGGCGATCGCGGCGGCTGTCCGGCTATTGTCGCCCGTCAGGATGACCGGCGTAATACCGAGGTTGCGTAACTGGCGCATGGCTTCTGCCGCGTCCGCGCGCGGCTCGTCACGGAGGGCAATCAACGCGAGTGCCTTGTCACCATACAAGACGGCAACGGTTTTTCCTTCCGCCTCAAGTTCGGTGGCACGTGCGGTGTCAGTAGCTGACAACGCGCCGTCGCGTACCGCCTGAAGGGGGCTGGAGATCGTGAAATCCATTCCGTCAATGCGGCCTGTCACCCCTCTTCCGGGAATTGCCCTGCTCTCCTGTGCAACGGGAATGTCGATACCCGGCCCGTTACTCTGGGCTCGGCGCAGGATAGCCTGGGCCAATGGATGGCTGGACGCGCCTTCAACGGCGGCGGCGACAGCAAGAACCTGAGTTTCGGGCAAGCTGTCCAGCACGATGATGTCGGTGACGTCAGGCCGTCCCAGTGTGAGGGTTCCAGTCTTGTCGAGTGCGACTGTCTTCACCCGCGCAGTGGCCTCGATGACCGCTCCTCCCTTGATGAGCAGCCCGTTATGTGCCCCCAGGGCCAGCGCGGACGCTATGGCTGCGGGAACCGATATGACGAGCGCGCAGGGGCAACCAATCAGCAGAAGGGACAACCCGCGATAAACCCAGACCGACCAAGCCTGAGCAAACGCCAGTGGGGGAAGGCATACGACGACCGCCGAAAGCACGACGATCGTCGGCATGTACCAACGGCTGAAGCGGTCGATGAACCGTTGAGTCGGTGCGCGTGCCTCCTCGGCCTGCTCTACAAGATGGATGATGCGGGAGATGGTGTTGTCCGCCGCAGTGCGGGTCACGCGAACCCGCAACGCAGCTTCCGTGTTGACCGAGCCGGCGAAGACGGCATCCGTCGGCCCACGCGACACTGGCACGCTCTCACCAGTGACCGGACTTTCATCAATGCCACTTACGCCGGAAATAATCTCTCCATCCGCCGGAATGCGGTCTCCCGGCCGGACCAGGACCACATCGCCTAGTCGGAGTTCGACAGCAGGAACCTCCCGGATACCGGCAGTGTCTTCGCGCAAGGCGATTTTCGGTACCAACGCTCCGAGCGCGCGGATACCATCACGGGCATGACTGACGGCAACGCCCTCAAGGAGTTCCCCGACCGCGAAGAGGAAGACGACGAGTGCAGCCTCCTGGGCCGCGCCGATAAATAGCGCACCGATCGCCGCGATCATCATCAGGGCTTCGATGGAAAACGGCTGAGCAACCCGGAGCGAGGCTAAGGCGCGGCGGGCAACCGGAAAAAGCCCTACCAGGCAGGCCCCGACAAATGGCCAGGGTTTCATCTCGTTTGGTGCGATCAGGCTGATACCCCAGGCCAGCACCAACAAAATACCGGTCGTGACAACAAGTCGTCCCTTTCCGGTTTTATACCAGGGCGTATCAGGCGCGCCGGCGTCATTCGTCGCATCCTGAGCAAATACAATGTCAGCTACAGTGGCAGGATTGAGGCGCCGGATACCATATCCCAGGCTCCTGACCATCTCTTCGACTTTGGTCACGGAAATCGCATTCTCATCCATGGTCAGTCGCAGTTTCTGAGACACCAGGGAAATCTCTACATTCTGGACGCCTGCGATTTGACCAAGCGCGCCCTTCACCTTGCTGACACAAGCAGCACAGTCCATGCCCGTGACATCCCACTCGCGCCTGTCCGGCATCCGGATTCTCCTGTTCACCCAGCAGCGAATCCGTTATCTACTTCCTCTAGTCGCTAGAGGTTCAAGGGGGCTTTTATGTTCAGTATCGGAAAATTATCCGGGTCAACTGGCGTCAAGGTGCCGACCATCCGCTATTACGAGCAGATCGGCATCCTTGAGGAGCCCGACCGAAGTGAAGGAGGGCAGCGTGTCTATGGAGAGGAAGCAAAAGAGCGCCTGAGTTTTATTCGCCATGCGCGGGAACTTGGATTTTCACTAGATGAAATCCGTGAATTACTAGATCTTGCTGACGATCCCAATCAAAACTGTATGGCCGCATATGAGATAGCAAAACGCCAATTGATCGAGGTCAGGAACCGTATTGCCCGCCTGACGGCTCTCCAGGGCGAATTGCAACGCATGTTGGATCAGTGTTCATGCAACACAATCGGGACCTGTCGGATCATTCAGGTCCTGAGCGATCATTCTTTATGCACGTCAGAACATCTCGGCACGGAGGCAGGGTGCAAAGCGTCGTAAACAAATCATCGAGTATCGCAAACGGGTCGCAGCATGCAGGAGTAGTCCCCATGAACCGCACCATAAAGACCGCATGGGGCACACTTGCCGTCAGTCTGGTCGTTCTGGCCCTGAAGCTTGCCGCCTACTGGATGACGGGCAGCATCGCGCTTTACTCGGATGCGCTGGAAACAATCGTCAATGTAGCGGCCGCCGTCGGCGCGCTTATCGCCCTGTGGGTCAGCGCACAACCCGCAGACGCAAACCATCCCTATGGCCACCAGAAAGCGGAATATCTGAGCGCGATCATCGAGGGTGGCCTCGTGCTCGCAACGGCAATTCTGATCTTCCAGGAAGCCTGGATCGGCTGGCAGCACCCGAAAGCACCGGACACGCCGCTTCTGGGCTTGGCCCTGAATGGCAGCGCCGGGGTTATAAACCTGTTCTGGGCGCTGCTACTGATCCGCAATGGCAAGCAGTGGAAGTCGCCCGCGCTCGTCGCGGGCGGCCGGCACATCCTGACGGACGTCTGGACGACCATTGCGGTCCTGATCGCTTTTGCGCTGATCCCGGTGACTGGTTGGCTCCGGCTTGACCCGGCCATCGGCGGCCTGGTCGCAGTCAATATCCTTTGGGCAGGTTATGGTGTCGTGCGGGAAGCCGTCGCCGGGCTGATGGATGAAGTCTCCGATCCCGAATTGATTTCACGCCTGGACCGGACGATCGCAGGGAATGCATCAGGGGCGATCGAAGCCCACGACGTGCGGGCGCGTGTCGCGGGCAACACGACATTCATTGAATTTCATCTCGTGGTCCCGACGGGGATGACCGTCGGCAGGGCGCATGAGATCTGCGACCACATCGAGCACGCACTCAGGACACAGCTCGGGCAGGCTGTGATCAACATTCACATCGAGCCCGAGGAGAAGGCGAAGCATGGCGACGTCATCATTCTGGACCGACACGCACACGTCAAAAATCGCGAAGAACTGATTTAGCCGCAGCAGGACTTTCGCTCGGCCTGAACCGCCGGGCGCGGAGCCGCTCCGTGATCCGCAGCGTATCCACTCCAAAGCCGCGTTTGCCAAACCTTGTGGTGTCTGCCCCGTGGCGGCATCGAACTGGCCACCTCTAAATGGGTCAATTGGATCAATAATCGTTGCCTTCTGTCATCCATTGGAAACATCCCGCCAGAAGTGGCTGAGGCACGTTTCCATGCACAACAGAAATCGCATGCATTGGCCGCTTAAACCGGATAGAAAACGTCTCCGAAAACCCGGGGCCATTCAAATGGCGGGATATGGTGATCGTGGAGTGGCTGCTTCACGATCCTGACTGGAAAGTATGTAACAGTGGGGTTTGTGCTACCTTTCATCATCTATGTCGTCGCGGGTTTTGCAGAGATCGGCGGATGCTTCGCCTTCTGGAGCTGGCTCCGGCTGGGGCGTTCGCCGCTGGTTCTCGTTCCGGGCATGGTGTCGCTGGTCCTGTTCGCCTTTCTGCTGACCCGTATCGATACGGATACGGCGGGGCGGGCCTATGCAGCCTATGGCGGCGTCTACATCACCGCCTCGCTCATGTGGATGCGACTGGTCGAGGGGCGCACCCCGGACCGGTGGGAGATTGTTGGTGCCCTAGTGTGCCTCGGCGGGGCCAGCCTGATCCTGTTCGCGCCCCGGACGTAAATTGAGGGGGCTATGCTGCCGCGCGGTGCTCATTGCGCGCGGCCTGCCAGACTTCGCGGGCGGCGTCGGCGTTCATCGCGGCGATACCGAGCCCGACAAGTAGGTCCGGCCATGCGGCGTGCCACAGAAAGGCCGTGACCAGGCCTGCGACGATGATCGCGATATTGGCCAGCACGTCGTTGCGCGCCGACAGGAAGGCAGCGCGCGTCAGACTGCCTGCATGATAGCGATAGCGGGTCAGCATGAGCGCACAGGAGAAATTTACCACAAGCGCCCCCAATCCTGTCACCGACAGGACGAGCGGCTGGGGCGGTGTCGGAAGATTGAATTTTTGCCATGCGGTCCAGAGCGTCGCGAGCGCCGGAACCAGCAGGATAGCGGCAAGGGCCATTCCGACCCGCGCCCGGCTGCGCGCCGTCCAGCCGAGTGCCGCTACGATCAGGAAATTGACGGAGGCGTCTTCCAGGAAATCGACGCTATCCGCGAACAGGGAGACCGAGCCGATGGCAAGCGCTACCGTGAATTCGATGCCAAAATAGGCAAGATTCAGAAGTCCCACGAGAGAGATGACCCGTCGCAGGGTGCCGGCCATGTCGTTCGGTGGTGTGGAATTCATCGTTTTTATCTCTTTCGTTCTATCAGGTTTCTCCCATCCGAAGATGGATTATAGGCGAAGATCAGACCGCACTTTCGCAGCATGCGCGGTTCCCCGCCGGCTCGATGGTGGCAAGTTCGTCAAGAATCACGCACTCGGAGCCGGGACCGCCGGCGCATTGTGCGTCGCAGGTCGCGACGAACCCGGCGATGCTTTTCTCGAGCGCCTTCAATTCGCGCAACTTCGCCCGGACGTCCATCAGGTGAGTATGCGCGAGGTCGCGGGCTTCCGCACAGGATCGCGTACGGTCCTGTACCAATTCGACCAATGCCCGAACCTGATCGATCGAAAAGCCAAACGCCCGGCAGCGCCGAATGAAGGTAAGCCGTCGAACATCGTCTTCAGCATAACGCCGCTGATTGCCTTCCTGTCGTTCCGGACGTGGAAGCAGGCCGATCTCTTCATAATAGCGGATCGTGGGGGCATTGGTACGGGTGCGCTCGGCCAACTCGCCGATCTTGTATCCGGGCATGGGGGGAAACTCGCGTAAAAAATATCTTGAACCTCAAGTTACTTGAACTCGTAAACAAGCGCCAGACCGTCACGCGAACGGGCGGAACGGCATCGAAGTAGTATCGTGACGAAGCCAAACGAGCCTGCCCCACTTGCCTGCACACTGGAGAACAGCGATCTGGCGAGGCGGCTGGAGTGGATCGCCAGTCTCAACGCCAGGGCGCTTCGGTCAGCGCACCGAGATGGTCTTCATCTCGTGCTGGATTATGATCCTGCCGCACGGGACGATATCGCGCGTATGGTCGAAGGCGAACGAACCTGTTGCGCGTTCCTCGCGTTTGACATCGCTGAACGTATGGATGCGCTGACTCTGACGATTACTGCCCCGGAGTATGCGCGTGAGGCTGCGGAAACGCTGCTTGAGCAGTTTGCGTCGCGCAGTCAGCCAGCAACCGCGCCGATGAAAAAGACCTGCGGGTGCGCGGCGGAGTGCGGCGCATGAGCGAGGCGAGCGCATCGGGAAACAAGGCGGCCAGCGCGGTTGCCATGACGGCGTCCAGTGCGGCGCTGGCCTGCGGCGTGTGCTGCGTCGTGCCGCTCGCGCTGCCGGCCGCGATCCTCGGGTCAGTAGGCGGTATTCTCGCCTGGTTCGCCAACGCCTATCGCTGGCTGACGCCGGTCGCGATCCTGGCGGTTGCTGTCGGTTGGTTCTGGGTGGGTTATCAGGCGTACCGGACAGGACACAGGCCTGGCTGGCAGACGCTCGGCATCATGGGGTTCGCCACGATCATGGGGTGTCTTGCATGGCTCTGGCCACGGATCGAGCCGGTGGCGATTGGGTTCTTGCGCGGGTAGCCTGCCGCGGATCGGACGCCATTATTGGACCCACGCCAAGACCTTAACCGCCTCCCGGAACGATACGTCACGGGTTGGGCGTGCTTCCGATCGCAGAGGCACCCAGCATATCGAGCACCGGGCAAGTCAGGGCCTCCGACTCACGGCATTGTTCGATGCTTGTTGTCAGGAGCGATGCGAGCCGTTGCAGGTCGGAGATCTTGCTCTGGATGTCGCCCAGATGAGCTATGGCGAGTGTTCTGACCTCGTCGCAGGAGGGTAGGCCGGGTTCTGCCAAGGCGAGCAGGGTTCTGATTTCCTCGATGTCGAAACCAAGATCCCGCGCGCGTCGGACGAATGACAGGCGCCTGACATCCTCGGCCCGATAATGGCGATAGCCATTACGCGCCCTTCGCGGCGCGGGAATGAGGCCGATGCGCTCATAGTAGCGCACCGTCTCCAGATGAACGCCGGTTTCCGATGCCAGCTTGCCGATCGTGATGGCGACCATGCGTCACTCCTGCTCTTGAGTCCGTAGCCACTACGGGGTGTAGCATGAAGCGCGACGCAATGGGAAAGTGACGATCATGGATGAGACGGCGGACCTGCCTCAACGAACATCACGTAGCCGCATGGGCATGGAAAGAGGTGGAGTCCTGTGTGTCGCGGGCGGTATGGCCGCCGGTGTGGGTGCGCTGATCGCGTCGTCCTGCTGCCTCATTCCGCTCGCCTTCGCTTCTCTGGGCGCCGGTGCGGGGGTTTTCAGTGTTCTGTCGAGACTTGCGCCATGGCGCGTGCCATTGATTGCGCTGGCGGTCGCGGCGCTGGTCAGCGCCTGGGCGCTCAATCGGCGGCAGGCCAGGGTCTGTTGTGCGGGTGTGGAAAGTGGGTCTATCCGGCGACGCATCGGGGTTATCCAGATGCTATCCTTTGCCACCGCGCTCATCGTGCTGGCGGCATTGGTGTGGCCACGCCTGGAACCCGTCCTGCTCAGGAGCCTGTCTGTAAGATGATTCGGCCTGCCTCGCTTCTGACCTGTCCCGCATGTGGCCAGCAATCACTGGAAACCATGCCGACCGATGCCTGCCAGTTCTTTTACGATTGCCCGCATTGTGGCGTCGTCTTGAAACCGAAGCCGGGGGATTGCTGCGTCTTCTGCTCCTATGGCGACGTTCCTTGCCCGCCGGTTCAGGAACATGGGCGACTGGCATGCTGCGGAGACGGTTCGACATAGACCTGGGGCGGCAGCGGCGATGAAGTAATGGTGTCGTCCTGGCCAGTAATGTGACGATCGCCGTTTGACGGTGCGGTCCATGCATCGTGTATCCATTTGGAAAACCGGCACGTTATCATCAAAATCGAAGCGTAGAGCGCGGGCGGTAGTCTGCTCATCGCTTGCAGCGGGGCCCATTCTCGATTGAGCCACCGTGCGGTAGGATCGGGCCATGAACCGCATTGGCATCCTTTTCGCATTATTGTCCGCGATCCTGTTTGGAGCCAGCACACCGTTCGCCAAGCTTCTCCTTGGCTCCGTCGATCCGTGGATGATGGCCGGGCTGCTCTATCTCGGTTCCGGGATCGGTCTGGCGGCGGTGCATCTGTTGCGCTGGATGCGTGGACGCCCCGTTGCGGAAGCGCCGTTGCGGCGTGGGGACTTGCCCTGGTTGGCGTTGGTGATCCTGGCGGGTGGGATTGCCGGCCCATTGCTGTTGATGCTGGGGCTGGCGCGCACCGACGCGGCCAGCGCGTCGCTGTTGCTCAATCTCGAAGGGCTGGCGACGATGGGGATTGCCTGGATCGTATTCCGCGAGAACGTGGACCGGCGGCTTCTGCTGGGCGCCTTCGCCATTCTCTCGGGCGCCGCGTTATTATCATGGCAGGGGCATGCGATGCTTGACCAGGGCGCCCTGTTCATCGCAGCGGCCTGCCTGTGCTGGGGGATCGACAACAACTTGACCGGCAAACTTTCTGCGGCCGATCCGATGCAGATCGCAATGCTCAAGGGGCTGGTCGCAGGGACGGTCAATCTTCTGCTGGCGTTCGGGAGGGGCGGTGTCCTGCCGACTGTCGGGGGACTCGGCGCCGCTGGAGCCGTGGGGTTCATGGGTTACGGGGTGAGCCTTGTCCTGTTCGTGCTGGCCCTGCGCCATCTCGGTGCCGCGCGCACGGGGGCCTATTTCTCGCTTGCGCCGTTCGTCGGCGCGCTGCTGGCGGTTGTGGTGCTCCACGATCCCTTGTCGCTGAGGTTGCTGATCGCCGGCGGCCTGATGGGTTTCGGGTTGTGGCTCCACCTGTCGGAGCGCCACGATCACGAGCATGCGCACGAGGCCATGGAACATGAGCACCGGCATCGCCATGACGAACACCATCAGCATGCGCACGGGCCTGGCGATCCGACGGGCGAACCGCACACGCATCGGCACCGGCACATGCCGATGGTCCATCGGCATCCGCATTATCCCGACCTGCATCATCGGCACGGCCACGCTCACTGACGCGGTGCCAACGCCTCAATGATACGGCAGTCGGCGACGGTGCCATGGTGGCATTGCCCGATCATCGCGACCAGTTCCCGACGCAGGGCCTGCAAGTCACGCATCTTGCCGTCGATCTCCGCCAGATGCGTGCGGGCGATGACGTCGTTCTTCGCGACGTGCGGGGAACGCATCCGGGAATGCCCTTCTTGGCATTGAAAACAGTCGGGACAATGCCAACGTCGTCATGGTTCGTGCGGATCGCCATGGCGGGCCGCATCATTGCCTCATGGGAGGCCGTCATGATGACAAACTGCATGCAGGGCATGGGATGGGGCATGGGCCTGTTCGGCCTGCTCACGCTGATCGTGCTCGTGCTCGCGATCGCGGCACTGGTCAAGTATCTGTGGTGCGCGGAGGGATGGAGGACGCGGATCGGCCGAGTCCCTTCCGCAGATCGGACATTCAAGTGAGTTGCCCGGCCTCGCGTGGCGAGGGATGTCCCAGCCCAAACGACCGGCCCAAGAGCGCGGCATGACTTCCGCTCCGTGCATAAGAGATTGCCCCCTTTGCCTGTTTGCGAGATGATGGCCGGTATGCGGTGGTGCTTTCTCCGACGTCTGGTATTCGTTATCGTTGGTCTTGCCTTTATGGGCGCGGCCACCGTGCAGGCTATGCCGCCGCAGAATGCCGAGCAGGCCACGAGCCTGGATGCGGCCATGCCATGCTGTGATGGGTCGGTCTCGATGCATCCCGCCGGAACGACCGCACCGTTCAAGGGCATGACGCCGGAGTGCCTGAAAACCATGCAGTGCCTCGGCGTGCCTGATCGCCCAACGCAGGCCGCGGCGATCGGAAGCCCGGTCCGCTACAGCATGATCGCCTATAGCCTTGCCGAACGTGTTCCTGTCGGCCGCTCGCCCGAGCCGCTTTCCTTCCCTCCCAGAACCGCCTGATCCCACCGGCGCCGTGACGGCGTTGGTTTCCGCACGTCCTGCGTTCAGGAGCGCGCGTATTCGCGCGTCCTGACCGCAACCGGACGTCGATCAGCGCTCTATCCCCGGATTTCCGGGGCGGGAAGGATTCCATTATCATGCGTACATATCTGATCGCGGGTGCGTTGGCGCTCGCCTCCTGCGTCGTCGTGACCGGTGCCTTTGTGTCACCGACATTCGCGGCAGCGACGGATTATCGTTTCGAGGCTGCCGGCAAGCAGGCACATCTGAGCGGTGACAAGGCTGTCATGATCGTGCGGCTTGTGCATGTGCCCGACGGCAAGCCGGTCATGGACGCCGTCATCTTCGAGAGCAAGGCCGACATGAGCCCCATGGGCATGGCGACGATGACCTCGCCCACGACCATCGAGCCGGCGTCAGGCGATGGGCTCTATCGTATCGACCTCGATGCCGGTGCTCCCGGCCCGTGGGCGATCACGCTCGCGGCCAAGGTGCAGGGTGAAACCGAGACGGTGCGCGGTTCCGTTGTTGTCACGCTGGAGAAATAGCATGGCAACCCGGCGGAACCGTGACGCGGCGGGGCGCCTGCTCCTGGCTGCGGCTGCTCTTATCGTTTCATCCGGGGCTGCTCGTGCGGCTGAAGGGCCGCCGGGTGCCACCGTAGAGAGCCTGCTCGCGCTCGGCGAGCGCCTGAACCCCGCGGTGCGGGCCGCCGGACTCGATACGACCGCCGCTGCGGCCCAGGCGGAAGCGGCCGGTGCGCTGGACGATCCGGTGCTGACGGAGAATTACCAGAATTATCACTCCGGCGGCCTGTTCAGCATGAACTTCATCACGATCTCGCAAACTTTCCCGCTCTGGGGAAAGCGGGATCTGCGTCATCGTGCGGCGCTGTCCGAGGTGGACGCGGCGCGCGGCCGGGAGCGGGCCGCCCAGGACGAACTCGACGCGCAGATCAAAATTGCCTTCGCGCGCTATTACGCTTTTACCCGCGCGCTGGTGGTCAACCGGCAGATCCAGACGCTCGCCCGCAAGATGCGGCAGGCGACCATGGTGCGCTACGGCCAGGGCGACGGTGCCCAATCGGGCGTGATCCAGGCCCAGGAGGAGGAGACGAACACCGTCATCGAGGCGAGCCGGCTGGAGGCCGAGCGAGAGTCCGCCGCCGCCCAACTGAATGCGCTGCTGGCCCGCCCCCCGGGCGCCCCATTGGCCGAGCCCATGCGGCTACGTCCGATCCCAGCGGTTCTGCCGCGCGTGGAGAGCTTGCTCGACCGGGCGCGCAGCGGGAATGGCGCCGTCCATGCGAACAGCGCGGCAATCGACGAGGCGGAAAGCCGGAGACGGCTGGCCGAGCGGGCCTGGTATCCCGATGTGACGGTCGGCGGCGGCCCGGTCGTGCAGACCAATGCCCCGACGGGGTTCAGCGCCATGGTCTCGCTGAGCATCCCCGTGCAGTTCGGTGCCAAGCGCGCCGACGAAGACGCGCAGACCGCGCGCCTTGATGCCGCCGAGCGCCGTCGCGACGGAACGATGGCGACCATCCAGGCAGCCTTGGCCGAAGCCTTGGCCCGCCTCAAGGCGGCGCGCGATGTGGAGAGCCTCCTCCGTCGCCAGCGTATGCCGCAGGCGGACGCGCTCTCGCGGACGACGCTGGCCAGCTACAGCCAGGGGCATGGCGATCTCGCGGCAGCGATCGCGGCGGAACATCAGATGCACGACACCGAGCTGGAGCTTCTCCGGACCGAGACCGACGAACAGACGGAACTGGCCACCATCGAGCGCCTGATCGGGGGTGATCTGTGAAGGTGCGTCTTCTGTCCCTGGTCCTGGCGTTGCTCCCGCTTTCGACCGCTACGCCAGGACCGGCGACGGCGACTGACCGAACGCCACTCTATTACCAGGATCCGGACGGCAAGCCCGCCTATTCCGCCAATCCGAAGAAGACGTCGGAGGGTCGGGATTATGTTCCGGTCTATGCTGACGGGTCACAGGGGTCTGGTGCCGCGTCCTCGCGATCCTCCGGTCCCTCGGCCCGGTCGGCGGATCGTGGCCGGGTGCTATTTTATCGCAATCCCATGGGGCTGCCCGACACTTCGCCGGTGCCGAAGAAAGATGCCATGGGGATGGCGTACCTCCCTGTCTATGAGAACGAGATCCGGGATGCGGGAACGGTTTTTGTGCCGCCCGGTCGTTTGCAGATCCTCGGCGTGCGGACTTCCGTTGCCGCAGTGCAGCCGGTGCTGAACCGCAGCGTGCATGCCACCGGCATTGCCCAGTTCGATGAACGGCGCATCGCCTTGGTGACAAGCAGGGTCGGCGGCTGGGTCGAGCATCTCGATATCGCTGCCACAGGCGATCCTGTCTGGCGTGGCCAGGTCATGGCCGAAATCTACGCGCCGGATCTGGTTGCATCCGAGCAGGAATATCTGATTGCCACCAGTTTGGACCCGGCTATGGCAACGGCCGCGCTGGAGCGCCTGCGCTCTCTTGGGGCGCCTGAGACCGAAATCGCGCGGCTGCGACGCACCCGGCATGCCGTGCGGCACATCCCGGTCGTTGCGCCGGCGGACGGGGTCGTGACCGAAAAGATGGCGGTGGAGGGCGCGCGCGTCGGGCCGGATCAACCGCTGTACCGGACGGCGGCGACCGCACCGATCTGGCTGATTGCCGAAGTGCAGGAGCAGGATCTGGGCGCGGTGCGGGTCGGTCAGCAGGCGCACGCCAGCCTTGTCGCCTTTCCCGGTCGTCGCTTCGACGGAACCGTCGATTTCCTCTATCCGAGCGTCTCCACCGAGACGCGAACCGGACGTATCCGGATCGTGTTGCCGAATGCGGATAGTGTGCTGCGGGCAGGCATGTATGCCGATATCGCGATCGATGTCCCTGCGTCCATGGCGGGGCCGGTGCTGGTCGTGCCGTCCTCGTCGGTTATCGACAGCGGCACCCGTCAGGTTGTGCTGGTCGAAACGGGGGAGGGCCGTTTTGCACCCCGTTCGGTGCGCGTCGGCGCGCGTGGCAATGACGAGGCTCAGATCCTGGATGGCCTGAAGGCGGGGGAAAGCGTGGTGGTCGGCGCCAACTTTCTGATCGATTCCGAAAGTAATCTGCGCGCCGCCCTACAGGCCTTTACCGTGCCGGACAGCAAGCCTGCCCGGGCAGGGAGTGCCGGTCGATGATTGCCAGAATCATTGCGGTGTCGGCGCGTAACCCGCTGCTGGTGATACTGGGAACGTTGTTCCTCGTGGGGGCTGGTGTCTGGGCGGTGATGAACACGCCGCTCGATGCCATTCCCGATCTCTCGGACACGCAGGTGATCGTCTATACCGACTATCCCGGCCAGGCGCCGCAGGTCGTCGAGGATCAGGTCACCTATCCCTTGACCACGGCGTTGCTGGCGGTGCCGCATTCGAAAGTGGTGCGCGGTTTTTCGACGTTCGGCACGTCGTTCGTCTACGTCGTCTTCGACGACGGTACCGATCTCTACTGGGCGCGTTCGCGCGTGCTGGAATATCTCAATTTCGCGCAGAAGCGCCTGCCCGCGGGTGTCACGCCGTCGCTGGGGCCGGATGCAACCGGTGTCGGCTGGGTCTACGAATATGTCGTCCAGGGTAAACAGCGCACGCTGGCGGAATTGCGCAGCCTGCAGGATTGGGTGATCCGCTTTCAATTGACCAAGGCGTCCGGCGTCGCCGAGGTGGCCGCCATTGGCGGGTTCGAACGGCAATATCAGATCGTCGTCGATCCCCGGAAGCTCCAGGCCTACGGTATCCCGCTGTCGCGCGTGGGCGATGCGGTGCGGCAGGGCAATCAGGATGTCGGCGGTCGCACCATCGAGCTGACCGAAACGGAATATATGGTGCGCGGTCGGGGCTATGTGCGCGATGTCCGCGATCTGGAGCGGATCGTGCTGAAGGTCGACGCCGTCGGAACGCCAGTCACGGTGGGAGACGTCGCGCGCGTCGAACTCGGCCCCGACGAGCGGCGCGGCATCGCGGAACTGGACGGTGTGGGAGAGGCGGTCGGCGGCATCGTCGTCAAGCGCGACGGAGCGGATGCCTTGACGACGATCCGGAGCGTCAGGCAGCGGATCGCCGAGCTGCTGCCTAGCCTGCCGCCGGGCGTTTCCATTGTGCCGGTCTATGATCGCTCGGCCCTGATCCTGCGTGCCATCGCCACGCTCCGGCACACGCTGATCGAGGAGAGTCTCATCGTCTCCTTCGTCTGCGTCGTCTTCCTGCTGCACGTCCGCAGTGCGCTGGTCGCGATCGTGACCCTGCCTGTCGGCGTCCTGTTCGCTTTCCTGGCCATGCACATGATCGGTGTCGGGTCGAACATCATGAGTCTGGGCGGCATCGCCATCGCGCTCGGGGCGATGGTGGATGCGGCGATCGTGATGATCGAAAATGCGCACAAGCACGTGGAGCGGCTGGCGCCCGGTGAAGCGCGTGGCCCGGCGCTGCTGGCGGCGGCGAACGAGGTCGGGCCGTCGCTGTTCTTCAGCCTGCTGATCATCACCGTGTCCTTCCTGCCGGTGTTCGCCCTGGAGGGGCAGGAAGGACGATTGTTCAAGCCGCTCGCATACACAAAGACCTTTTCCATGGCGGGCGGCGCGCTGCTCGCGGTGACGCTGGTGCCGGTCCTGATGCTGGCCTTCGTGCGCGGCCGCATCCTTCCCGAAGCGCGTAATCCGATCAATCGCGTGCTGATCGCGCTCTATCGTCCCGTAATCCGCGTCGTGCTGCGGGGACCGGTCCTGCTCGTCCTCCTTGCGATCGGGATTGGCGCCGGTACGATCTATCCGGCGGCCCATCTGGGCAGCGAGTTCATGCCCGATCTGAACGAGGGGACATGGCTCTACATGCCGGTCACGCCGCCAGGTCTCTCGGTCACCAAGGCGGTCGAGCTGCTGCAGGGTCAGGACCGCATCATCAAGAGCTTTCCCGAGGTCCAGTCGGTGTTCGGCAAGGCCGGGCGCGCGGCGACGGCCACCGATCCGGCGCCCACGGAAATGTTCGAGACGGTGATCACTCTCAAGCCGCAAAGCGAATGGCCGGCCGGCATGACCCCGGACCAACTGAAGGCCGACATGAACCGGGCGCTTGACCTGCCGGGGGTGAGCAACGCGTGGACGCAGCCGATCCGCGCCCGCATCGACATGCTCGCCACGGGGATTCGTACCCCGGTGGGGGTGAAGGTGTTCGGGCCGGATCTGGGACAGCTCGCCAGAATTGCGGAACAGGTCGAGCAGGTCGTGCGCACCATTCCCGGAACCACCAGTGCGTTTGCCGAGCGCCTGGAGGGTGGCCACTATCTGGAGATTATACCCGACCGGAACGCGATCGCGCGCTATGGCCTGTCGGTCGACGATGTGATGCAGGTGGTGGCCACGGCGCTCGGCGGCCAGACGGTCACGACGACCGTGGAAGGGCGCGAGCGTTACGGCGTGAGCGTCCGCTACCCGCGTGACCTGCGCGATGACCCGCAGGCGATCGCCGAACAGGTGCTGCTGCCGACGCCGGGCGGGGCGATGATCCCGCTGGGGCAGGTGGCGGTGATCCGTCTCACCGGGGGACCGCCCTCGATCCGCACCGAGGATGCCCAGCTTGTCGCCTATGTCTATGTGGACCTGAACGGACGCGATATCGGCGGCTACGTCAACGACGCGGCCCGCGCCGTGCGCGAGCGGGTTACGCTCCCGCAGGGATACCGCGTCGCGTGGAGCGGCCAGTTTGAATATATGCAGCACGCCATGGCGCGGCTGAAGCTGGTCGTGCCGGCAACGCTGGTTCTGATCTTCGTGCTGCTCTATCTCAATTTCGGACGGATCACGGAGACGCTGATCGTGCTGCTGTCGGTGCCGTTTGCGCTGGTCGGTGGGATCTGGCTGACCTGGTGGTTGGGCTACAATGTCAGTGTCGCTGTCGTGGTGGGGTTCATCGCCCTCGCGGGTGTCGCGTCCGAGACGGGCGTGATCATGCTGATCTATCTCGACAATGCCTTGGCAGACGTCAGCGGCAGGGCCCAGGCCGAAGGGCGCGCACTGACGCGCGCGGACTTGAGGGCTGCGATCATGCACGGCGCGGTGGAGCGCGTGCGGCCGAAAATGATGACGGTCACGGCGATCATGGCGGGCCTTGTGCCCATCCTGTGGAGCGCCGGCACCGGGTCCGAGGTCATGCGCCGGATCGCGGCCCCCATGGTGGGCGGCATGGTCTCGTCGACCGTGCTGACCCTGCTGGTTATTCCGGCGCTCTATGCTCTCGTGAAGGGATGGCGGCTGTCGCGTGGGTAAACATGGCAGACGTGTCGGCATATAATAGGGCATTATCTCCATGCCGTCTTCCGCCCTCATCCTGATCATAGAATGAAGACCTTCAAGTTTTCTACAAACGGACATCCTGTGTTGGCGACGCAAGCCAGGCCGCCAGTTGCCGGACCATGGATCTCGCGACACGGCCCGCCCCCAGCAGGGTGGCGCATGCGGGGCCGCACCAGGAGCCATAACCCAGCAGCCAGAGACGTGGCTCCCTGATGGCCTGCTGGCCGTCAACGCGGATCAGCCCGTCCGGCTCGATCACGTCGAGCGGCGCAAATGCACCAAGCGCGGGTCGGAAGCCGGTACACCAGATGATCGCGTCAATGGCCTCTTCCTGGCCATCGGGCCAGACGACGCCCGTAGCCGTCATCCGCACAAACGGGCGCACCGCGTGGAGCGCGCCTCGCTCCCTGGCGGCGCGCACGGGTGGTACCATGACGATATCGCCAAAGCCGCCAGTGGGCATGGCCGACGGGCCGCCGAGAACGCGAGCGGTCGCCCGCTCGAACAGGACTCGTCCGTCCACGTCATCGGGCAGGAAGACGGGATCATGCAGCGTGACCCATGTTGCCTGGGCGACAAGCGACAGTTCCGCCATAATCTGCGCACCGGAGTTGCCCCCGCCCAGCACGAGCACACGGCGACCGGCAAAGGGTACCGCGTTGTGGTAATGGGAGGAGTGGATTTGCGCTCCCGCAAACAACCCTTGGCCCGGATAATCGGGGATGAAGGGCGCAGACCATGTGCCAGTGGCGCCGATGACCGCGCGGCTTAGGAAATCACCCACGCTGGTGCTGACATTCAGGAATTTCTGGTCAGTGCGTTCCACACGTCCGACCATTACGGGGCGGTGGATCGGCGGCGCATAGCGCGCTTCGTAGCGGTGCAGATAGTCAAGCACCTCGTCGCGGGTGGGGTAGCTGCCATCCGGCGTGTCGGGCATCGGCCAGCCGGGGAGAGAACTGTAGGACGCGGGCGAGAACAGATGCAGGGAGTCCCAGCCATGCACCCATGCACCACCTGCCTGGGTCCCGTTATCGAGAATGACGTAACGCAGTCCGGTCCGTCGTAGAAAATACGACGCGGCGAGGGCCGCCTGACCGCCCCCCACGATCACGACATCGAACTGCTCGCCCATTGCCCGGCTCACAGGCTTTCCGGGAGACGGAATTCCGTCTTCCGTTCGCTATAGCGGTCCACGAGGTAGTCGGCCCGGTCGCGCAGCAGCCATGTGAACTTCATCAGTTCCTCCATGACATCTACCATCCGGTCATAGAGGGGGGACGGCTTCATGCGGTCATCGTCACCGAACTGCGTATAGGCCATTGGCACGCTGGACTGGTTGGGGATGGTGAACATCCGCATCCATCGGCCCAGAACCCGCAGGGCATTGACGGAATTGAAGCTTTGCGATCCGCCTGAGACCTGCATGACCGCCAGCGTGCGGCCCTGCGTCGGACGGATCGAGCCTTCGGACAATGGCAACCAGTCGATCTGGTTTTTGAACACAGCGGTTATGTTGCCGTGCCGTTCGGGGCTGCACCAGACCTGGCCTTCCGACCAGATCGACAGTTCCCGCAGTTCCTGCACTTTCGGATGCGTGGCAGGCACGGAATCCGCTATCGGCAGGCCGGTCGGGTCGAACACCCGTGTCTCGGCCCCCAGCACCTTCAGGATGCGTTCCGCCTCAAGCACCAGCAACCGACTGAAGGATCGGGGACGCAAAGAGCCGTAGAGCAGCAGGATACGCGGCGGATGGTCCACACGCGGTTGCGGTTCGAGCCGCGCGAGATCGACCCGTTCAAGATATTCGGGGTGCAGGGCTGGCAGGTCAGGAGCGGTCATATATATCGGTCCTTTCTTGTATTACGGGTGGCTGATCAGGGGCAGCCACAGGGCCAGCGCCGCGAGTGTTGCCAGCAGGACGGGCGGCGTAATCGCCAGTCCAACTTTCATATACTGCCCCCATGTGACCCGATGGTTCTTGGATGCCAGCACATGCAGCCACAGCAGTGTTGCGAGACTACCAATCGGCGTGAATTTTGGCCCGAGGTCGCAGCCGATGACGTTGGCATAGATCATCAGGTCGCGTGTCAGCGGCGTGATGTCGTGAGCCTGCTGGATCGCCAGCGCCCCGACCAGCACACTCGGCATATTGTTCATGATGGACGACAGAACAGCCGCCAGAAAGCCGGTGCCGATGGTGGCCGTGAACGTCCCTTGATGACCGAGCCAGACCAGTGCGGTCGCAAGGTAGTCAGTCAGCCCGGCATTGCGCAGCCCGTAGACCACCAGATACATGCCCAGGGAGAAGATCACGATCTGCCACGGGGCACCCCGCAGCACCTTGCGAACAGGGATCACCCGGCCATACCCGGCGACGAGCAACAGGGTTCCGGCGGCCAGGCAGGCTACGACACAGACCGGGATATGAAACGGCGCGGTCAGGAAATAGGCCGCCAGTACGAGGGCCAGTAGCGGAAATGCCGCCCGGAACACATGGGGGTCACGAATGGCCGTGGCAGGTGCGGGCAGTTCGGCGACGGGATAGGTCGCAGGCACCTGCCGCCGGTACCACAGCCACAAGACGGCCAGCGTTGCACCAAGTGCTACCAGATCGACAGGGACCATGATCGCGGCATAGCGATCGAACGCAATGCCAAAGAAATTGGCGCTGACGATGTTCACCAGGTTGGAGATGACGAGCGGCAGGCTGGTGGTATCCGCGACGAAGCCAGTGGCGATAATAAAGGCCAGCGCCGCAGCAGGACTGAGGCGAAGCTGCGTGAGGATGGCGATGACGATGGGCGTCAGCAGCAGGGCCGCGCCGTCATTGGCGAACACAGCCGCAATGGCCGCTCCCAGCACCACGATCAGCGGGAACAGCGTACGGCCTCGCCCTTTGCCCCAGCGCACGACGTGCAGGGCGGCCCAATGGAAGAATCCGGCCTCATCCAGCAACAGCGAGATGACGATCAGCGCGATGAAGGTGAAGGTCGCGTCCCAGACGATGTGCCACACGACAGGAATGTCGTGCCAGTGGATCACACCAGCCGCCAGGGCCACGGCGGCACCTGCCATTGCGCTCCAGCCGATACCCAGCCCCCGAGGCTGCCAGATGACAAAAACGAGCGTGACAACGAAAATCAGAAGCGCCAGCATCAGACGATCCGCTTGCCGGATTCATCGACGATCTTCTCGCCGTCTTCTTTGACGAAAGCGCCTCGCTGCGGGTTGGGCAGGATGTCCAGAACTGCCTCGGACGGACGGCAGAGTGCCGCACCCAGCGGGGTGACGACGATGGGCCGGTTGATCAGGATTGGATGCGCCATCATGGCGTCGATTAGGTCGTCATCGCTCAGGGCCGGATTATCGAGGCCAAGCTCATCATAGGGCGTGCCCTTGCGCCGCAGGAGATCGCGAACCGAGATCCCCATGCGCGTGATCAGACTGACCAGTTCGGCGCGCGATGGCGGTGTTTTGAGATATTCGATGATGGTTGGCTCGATCCCCGCATTTCGGATCAGGGCAAGCGTATTGCGCGATGTGCCGCAATTCGGGTTATGATAGATTGTGACGCCAGTTGGCTCGGTGCCAATGTCGCGCAATTTCGTCACCAAACTGGCAGTCTCAAGCTTGGCCAGCGGCAATGCGACAAGCAGGGAAATACGATTCTTCAGACCCTTGAACGCCGAGACGAACGCTCGCTCCCGGTCGGCATCGGTTCCCGAAACATTACTCGGATCGGGAATGCCCCAATGGGCCGTGATGGGTTTCCCCGGCCATACCGGACAGACTTCTCCAGCAGCGTCATCGCAGACGGTAAAAACGAAATCCATAACGGGAGCGTTCGCAACAGCAAACTCATCCCAGGGCTTGGAACGCAGTCCCTCGGTCGGGTAGTCGAAGCTCGCCAGCACTTTCAAGGCGAGAGGATTGACCTGCCCCTTGGGATGGCTACCGGCGGAGAAGACCCTGAAATGGCCAGCACCATCCTTGCGAAGGATGCTCTCGGCCAAAATCGAACGTGCGGAATTACCCGTACACAGAAACAACACATTGAAGACGCGATCGGTCATTGGGGGGTTCACTCGGATGGGCAGCAGGACGACAGTTCTGCAACCAGTGGCTCACAAAGTTCAGGGCTTTGCCCGCAGCAGTCCTTGACGAGAAACAGCATCAGTTCCCGCAGGCGCGGTAGGCAGGCACGATAGACAATCACACGGCTATGGCGCTGCGAGGTCAGCAGGCCGGCACGGGTCAGAGTGGCGAGGTGGGCCGAGATCGTGTTCTGCGGGACATCGAGATGCCGCGCGACGTCTCCGGCCGGCAGCCCGTTCGGTTCATGGCGCACCAGCAGGCGGAATATCTCCAACCGCGTGGATTGCGACAGTGCGCTCAGGGCCAACAGGGTCGATTCGGTATCCATATATCCTTACTCGTGGATATATAGAATATTGTCAATTCCCTTTCGCCCGATGGGCCGTTCCTGTCGCCGGATTGTGCAGTGTCATTGCCGATTTCCGATTGGCTGCTTTCCCGACATATTGGCCGTGTCGGTCGTTCATCATTCTCTATATCCACTGACGAACCGAGCGTCGGCAACTTCCTTTCCCTCGGCGGGTCTATCTTCAATCCAGGGGAATTTAACTGTCCTTATCGCCACGACGACTATAGCCCGAGCCCCCGGTTCCGGGTGAAGCTCCAGTCGATCCCGCCATCGTCGCGTGCGACGCCGGAGACGTGCTGGCCCCGCTGCTTCTCCAGCGACGGCGTCCATGGCACGAGCTGGAACTGGAGGCCGTCATCGATCATCGCATAGCGGCCGGAGGCCAGGGCCATGCGTTGCCGATACGTGCCGGTGACATACTCGCCCGATGCCGACTGACTGAACGTCCGGCCCGTCTCAGCGGCGAGCCGCTCTCCCACTTCGTGAAGCTCGCGGTCCCTGAGTTTCCCGATCAGGTTGCGCGCCAGGATCACCCCCTGCGTCCGGCGTTCGGCAAGACCCTGCTCAATCAGTTGCTCGGTCCGCCGCTCCATCGCCTCATGCACTTCGGCACCGAACCCCGCCTGCCCCAATGCAACAGGGTCGCGCGCCACTGCCTGCCGGTCGAGCCAGGTAGCCCCGCGCGCCGTCACCTGATCCTCGATCGACAGGTCGGAACGGACGGCCAGCGCCACGCGACGCTGCCCCTTCCTGTCATCGAAGGCGCGAAGCTCCACGACCGACCCCATGCTGCCATCACCGGTCGCGTCGAGATCGGGAAAACGGATATGATGCGTGCGGCCATCCACGCCGTCGATGACGGCGTAGGCCGTGCCTTTCAGCTCGTCGTCCAGCCCCCGATCGACCAGCCTGCCGACGACAGGAACGTCGAGGCTTTCACCCGCCAGGACGTAGCTCGATGTGCTCCGCTCGATCCCGCGCTCCGTCAGCGAGCGGTGGATACGCTTGATGATGTCGCCGCGCTCCCCGAACTCGCGGAGCGTCGCCTCGGCGGATTCATCCAGCATCCATTGTCCCTGACCGACCTGATGGGCGAGACCGAGCCCCTCCAGGTGGCGCAGGCGCCCGACCTTCAGGGCCTCGAACGGATCAGGCTGCCGATCCGGCGCTGGCGCCATGTCGATGATGCCGTTGCGGCCCGCATCGCGGGCGAGTTGCCGGTCGAGCTGGGTCCAGTGCTCGGCGCCGACCTGGCGTTCGAGGGCACGATGGATTTCGACGTCATTGCGTAGCCCGAGTTCCTGCGTCACCAGATCCTGGGCACGGGCGCGCAGGCCCTCCCGGATATAATCGCGGGAGATCACGAGGTCGCTGCCATCCTCGGCTACGCCCCGCACGAGGATGTGGACATGGGGATGCTGGGTGTTCCAGTGATCCACCCCCACCCAGTCCAGCTTCGTGCCGAGGTCTTTTTCCATCTGCCCGACCAGTTCGCGGGCATAGCCCTTGAGGTCGGCCATGTCGGGCGCGTCCTCGGGTGAGATGATGAAACGGAAATGGTGGCGATCATCCTCGCAGCGCTCGGCGAACGCCTTCGGGTCGGCATCGTCGATGCCAGGACCGAAGAGCCGCGCCTTCTCGCCGTCCTTCGTCACCCCTTCCCGGCGCAGGTAACGCAGATGGGCGGCGAGCGGCGCCTTGCGCCCGCTGTGGCGCACGACACGGGCCTTGACGGTCACGCGGCGGACACGGCTGGTCAGCAGACGATTGGCCCTGGCTGCTGCGACGCGGCCACGCCCGAAGGACGAGCGGGAACCGCCGCCGCTGCGGCCCGATCGGAAGCCACCGCCTCCGGCACGCTGGGCCGAGGCGAGGGCCTGGGCGACGAAGGGCTTGAGCCGCTGGGCGCGGGGCGAGCGGATGCGGCCCAGACGGGGCTGGAAATCATTCTCGCGGGCCATTGGCGCCCCCAATGTGCGAAAAAGACAGGTGCAACAAGGAAAAGTAGGGTCGGCAAACATTGGCGGAGAGGGAGAAACATTGTGTAGGAAAGGAAAAAACGCTGGAAAACCAACACCCCAACCGAGGCGCAATGTGCGCCCTTTTATCTCGCCTCTCCTTTGCCCAGACCCAGTGCGGTCCCTGATCCCTGCTACGATCCGTCATGAGAAACGCTGGACCACGCCGGACCACGATTATGCGCTGACCTGCGACCGGCTGCGAATGGGCGGTAAGGAGAGGCGGATTCGGCATGGTCATGGTGCCGACTCCCTGTCAGAAACCGTCACGAACAGGCCAGCGGAGTGCGGTGCAATAGGCAACAGATCGCGTGCGGTGATGTTGGCAGACGCATCGTTCGCGCGTGCGAAAAAGATCGGCGCGCGTCTCCAGGCCAGGGGATCGGGACGCGCCGCCGGAAGCGGTATTGCGTCACCGTTCTGGCCGAGAAGAGGCAGAAGACCGGCGACATAGGCGAGGGTTTCGGGCGGCAGCGGACGTTGCCGATCGCGGAAGTCCTCGTAGCGTCCCGGTCCGGCATTATAGGCTGCGAGAAACCCCGGTGATCCGTAGCGATCGTGCATCTCGCGCAGATACGCGGCACCCGCGAGAATGTTGTCATGCACATCGAATGGATCAGTTCCCAGCCCATAGCGGACACGCAGGTCGGCCCAGGTCGCGGGCATGATCTGCATGAGGCCGAGCGCGCCTTTCGACGAAATCGCACTGGTATCACCGCCGCTTTCAGCACGCATCACCGCCCGTATCCAGGTGGTAGGAACGTCGAAACGGCGGACTGCCTCAGCGATTTGGGCAGCAAAAGAATCGGTGTCGGCGAGTGTCGAAACCGACGCCGCCCGTGTCTGGTCGGCAGCAGCTAATACGCCGATCGCGGTGATGCCGACAGCGAGGAAGAACGCGGGTCGCATCGTCTCAATCTCCTCTTTCGGCGCGCTTTGACGGGCGCGTCCAGTTCAGCACCCAGACCGCGCGGTCGTCGGCGGTGCGGAAGAGATTGGCCCGGATGGGCTGCGTGAAGGCGGGATCGTCGAGTGCTACGGCGACGTATTCACCGGCCCTCTCGCCGGTGCGTTTCCAGCCTGCGCCGACCTCCGGACCGTCGGCATCGGTGAGATGGATGCGATAATCCGGTGCATGTTCGGCGTCGGAAAAATCGGCCGGAATGAGGATAAGATCCTGCGTCACGGTAAGGGTGCGAATACGCCCGGCAAAGCCGGTTTTGGTGCGGGTGAAAAGACCGATCTGTGCCATCTTAGTGTCCTTTCGCGGATGGATTGGAGGATAAGGCGACGGCCTGGCCGCTCCCGGATGGAAGCCAGACCGGAGTGGCTCGGCCGATGACGGTGGAGAGGGGCAGCGCGCCAAAATATCGGCCATCGAGACTGCGTGGCTCGGCCGGATTCATGACGAAGACCTGGCCGGGATCGAGGTGTTGGCAACCCCGCCAGACGGGCAGCGGGCGACCACGATGATCGACGGATCGCGCGTCGCCAGCGAATTTTCCGTCGATGGTGATGCGTTGTCCGGTACGGCACACGAACTGCCCTGCGATGGCCGCTACAGGTTTGAGCAGGGGCACACCGAGAGGGAGGTAGCCGCGCGTCGCCAGCAGCATCGCCTCGCGCTCGGGCAGACGGACAGCGGCCAGATCGCCGACATGCGGCGCAGGGTCCGTGTGCAGCCGATAAAGCCCGACGGGCACGCTCGCCGTTTCGTTCCAGATCAGCCGGGGCATAGGATGCAGGGCCAGCGAAACGCCCACACCGAGCACCGCGAAATAGGTGGCGAAGAACCAGCCACGCCGGGTCATGACGTCACCTGCCGCCGCTTGAGCCAGGCTGCGTGCTGCTCGCGCGTGTAGCTGCGGGGCTCATGTCCGGCAGTGATGCGATGGTGGAGATGCCGCCAGTAATCGGGCGCGGCATCCGCCGGGTCGATGCCCAGCGCGTCAACAGCGTCGATCGCCCGAAGCACGCGCTCGACCCTCGGCCAGCTATCGACACGCAGGAGGATTTCGCCACCGGGACGCACAAATGGCAGAGTCTGGAATGGACTTCCTGCTTCCACCGCCCGCACGATGTCCACGCGGGAGACCGTGGCTCCCAGATCGTTCGACGCCCAGCGGACGAAGGCGAAGATGCTGCCCGGCGCGAAACTGGAAATGCGGCGGCGACCATCAAGGATCTGTTCGTCAACGCGGTGGCCGAAGCGCAACCAGTGCTCGATACGCTTCTCGATCCAGGTCAGTTCGACATGGGTCAGCGACGCCGCGCGGCGATGCGGCGGCGTAGAAAATCGTCCGTTCATGGCACGTCTCCGGGATTGTCAGGGAACTCACGGGCGAGCAGCGCGCGCAGCATGTCGGCGACGGTCATGCCGCGCTGGAACGCCGCGACCTTGATGCGGGCGCGCAGCGCCGGCGTGACGTCGATGGTCAGCCGGGCGGTGAAGTGGTTGGCAGCCGCAGGCTTGTCCGGCGCCTTGACCCAGCGTTCCGGGTCGGCGGGGCGCGACGCGAAGCCGGGTAGCGTGCGACGCTCTGTCATGGCGATATTCCCTCGCCGAGCGGCAGCACGGACGCGATACGGTCGCGCGCTTTCTGCGCCATGACAGGATCGATCTCGCAGCCGACATAGCGCCGACCGGCGAGCCGACAGGCGACGCCAGCAGCCCCCGAGCCGGCGAACCAGTCGCCCACCAGGCCACCCGGTGGGCAGCTCGTGCGGATCAGGATCTCCAGCAACGCCACCGGCTTCTCGGTCGGGTGGATGGCCCGGCCATGCGTATTACGGACCGGAATCACGGAGCGCATCAGGCGCGGGCCACCGTCCTCGCTGACGTAACGACCGGCATCGATCCGACCCATGTGGGGCGGCCGGTGTTTCCGTCGTACCGTGCGTGCCCGTGCGTCGGACGTGGTCGGAACCACGTTGTAGACGGCGCGCCAGGGCGTATCGTCGCGATAGAACTGGACGATCAGTTCATGCACGCGCCGGAACCGATCGGCATGGAAGCTGGAACCGTTCTGCTTCTCCCAGACCAGTTCCTGGGCATATTTCCAGCCCGCATTCCGAAATGCCGCGTTGGATGCAAGGAAACTCCGCAGGGAGCCGAAAACCCAGAGCGAGCCGCTGGGTTTCAGGGCAGCGAGCGCCTTGCCGGGCCAATCCGCTATGCGCCGGTCCCATGCGAGCGACGTATCGCCATAGGGGGGATCGACCAGGATCATGTCGTAGGGGCCGTGCCAGGGCATCAGGAGCGCGCTGTCGCCGGTCAGCAGGGTCATGACACCAGCCCCCCAATCTCGGCTGTCAGTGCGGCGATTTCGCGGGCGGCAATCCCCTGCGGGCGCAAGTCGCAGACCAAGCGGCCGGTGCGCGCCATGTCGGCGAACGCGACCCGCTGGCCGATCCGCGCTGCCAGCGCCGCCGGCTCATGCCCCACCAGCGCCAGCCGGGTTTCGCGGGCGATGACCGTGCGCGCGGCGCAGCGGTTGAGCACGAAACGGGCCAGCAGACCGGGACGGAAGAGCCGCGCTTCCGCCAGCAGCCGCAGCATTTCGGCCGAGGCCCAGCCGTCGAACGGCGAAGGCTGCACCGGGATCAGCACCAGATCGGCCGCCAGCAGGGCGGAGCGCAGCAGCGCCGCCACCCGAGGCGGACCGTCGATGACGACGTGATCCACCCCCTGAGCCAGTTCCGGCGCCTCGTGATGCAGCGTGTCGCGCGCCAGGCCGATCACGCCGAACAGGCGGGGCAGTCCCTCCCGTGCGCGCTGCGCCGACCAGTCCAGCGCCGAGCCCTGCGGGTCGGCATCGATGACCGTCACGCGCCGGCCTTCCCGAGCCCATTGGCCCGCGAGATGCAGCGCCAGCGTCGTCTTGCCG
>NZ_WOSY01000022.1 GCF_011516755.1 Acetobacter conturbans
CGCGGCGCGTCCCGCCGATCCCGAACGCTGGGTCAGGGCGCCGGACAAGCCTTCGACCATCAACCGCTTTACCGCCCGGCTGACCATCGACGTCACGCCGGCGCTGCGCGCGCGGCTCAAGGTCGCGGCGTTCCAGCGCGGCATCACGGTCGCCGACATGCTGCGCGCGCTGCTGGCCCGCGAGTTCCCCGATACTGCTGGAGATGTGCCATGACCGACACCCTCGCTCATGTCGAACTGACCTGGATCGAGAAGCGCATCGAGCACTGGATCCGCTTCGGCTCTGTCGCCCATGAGCAGATTCTCGATCGTCGTCGGCGGATACTGAGCTTTCCGCCGGACACCGTATTCGCCTTCCTGCGCTGGGCAGCGAACGATTACGGCACGGTGGTGTCCTGCATCGACATCGTGCGCGTCACCCGTCCCGGCGAGCCGTATCAGACGGTGCCGTTCGTGCGCCCCGGCGGGGAGAGCCTGTTGCGCCAGAGCGGTTGGCCGAAGGTCCGTCTGGTGCTCGAAGCTGTCGATCGTATCGAAGCTATCGGCATCGACCCCGTCGACGTGGCGCCCGAGCATTGGCGGCATCTGCACAATCGGATGCTCTCCGGGCAGGCGGCACGCTCCTACACGCGCGACCGCCATCAGGCCTGGCTGCGCCGGAGGGCGGTGTCATGACGCGCCTTGGTTGGTTCTTCACCACGTATTTCGCAATACTCGGTGTTGGCACGTCAGTGGCGATTCATCCGGCGCCCCGGCTGATCTGGAATGCCACCGCCAGTACACCGGTCGGATTGTATCGCCTGCAATCGGTAAGCACCCTGCATGTCGACGACCTGATCGCGATCCGACCACCGGCCGACATTGCCACGATGCTGGCGCACGGCGGCTATCTGCCCCTCGGTGTGCCGCTGCTCAAGCCGGTTGCCGCACTGCCGGGGCAATTGGTCTGCCGGATCGGTACTGCTGTTTCGGTCGACGGCAAGGCGCTTGGCGAGGCACTCGCCTACGATCATCGCGGTCGTCCGCTGCCGATCTGGCAAGGCTGTCGGCACGTCCTGCCCGGCCAGATTTTCGTCATGAACGCAGCAGTCCCGACCAGTCTTGACGGTCGCTATTTCGGCATCCTGCCGGTCGCTGCGGTGCTCGGCCGCGCGCAGCCGCTGTGGCTCGTGCCGTCACCGATGTCTCCCACCCCCAAGCAGAAACGAGGCTGACATGGCCCAGATCGGAACTTTTACACGCACGGCTGACGGCTTCGCCGGTCGGCTGCGCACGCTCGCCCTCGACGTCGAACTAACGATCGTGCCGGCGACATCGTCGGACGCCGAGCATGCGCCCGATTATCGCGTCCATCTCGGTGACGCCGATGCCGGACCAGAGGTCGGCGCGGCCTGGAAACGCACCGGCGAGAAGGCGGGCACCTATCTCTCGCTGGTTCTCGACGACCCCATGCTGGCGCAGCCGATCCGCGCCAATCTGTTCCAGTCCGATCGTCAGGGGCGTGCCTTCCATCTGGTCTGGAGCCGCCCGGTGAAGCGTGATGACCGGCGGTAAGGCGGCGCTCCGTCTGCTCGGTGTCGTGCTTCCGGCCGTCGTTTCATTGACGGTGCCGACGCATAATGCGGTTGCCGATCCCTACGCCGACATGATCGCGGAAGCCGCCACGCGCGCGCAGATTCCGGCCTCATGGATTGCTGCCGTGCTGCACGCGGAGAGCAGGGGCGATGCGCATGCCGTGTCGTCGGCGGGTGCGATGGGGCTCATGCAGGTGATGCCCGGAACATGGGCCAGCCTGCGTACGTCGCTCGGCCTCGGCGACGATCCGTTCGACCCGCGTGACAACATTCTGGCTGGTGCGACCTATCTGCGCTGGATGCGGGATCGCTATGGCGAAGCCGGATTTCTGGCTGCTTATAATGCCGGTCCCGCGCGCTATGACGAGCATCTCGCAACCGGCCGACCACTGCCTGCCGAGACGCGGGATTACGTTGCATCGGTCAGCGCGCGGCTGGCTCTTCCGCCTGCCGATGACATCGTGATCGGTGCTTCGGAGACACCGTCCTGGCAGAGATCTTCACTCTTTCCGGCGTCATTCCTGCGCACAGGAAATGCCCCTCGGCATGGCGAGAGCGCGCATGATCCGGTGCATGCCGATGACGCTCGCCCGACAGACTGGACGGCACTCGCACCGCAGTCGGTCGGGCTGTTCATCGCCTCAGGGCATGGGGAAGCACGTCGATGACCCCCGTTCCGGTCCATCGGGCGTTGGCGGGCCATGGGTGCCTTTGGGAGGGGGCGCTGGGGGGAGGCTGGCAACGGAGGGAAGGACGGCAAGGTAAAAGCAGCGCCCGTTCGGGGCTGCATGTGGTTGGTTTGATTGGGGAATTTGTCCTCTCACCACGCACCGCCTGCGGCGGCCCGTGCCATTTTCCTAATCTTTTCAACGATCCGGGCGCCGTCAGGCGTAAATCGATGCGGAGAGCCGGCCATGGCGACGCGCGATGACAGTCTGACTGTCCGGCCCGGACGCATCCAGCATGGCAATCAGGGCGCACGACCGAAATCCTTCGTCGGTGAGGTCATGCGGGCCGCGAAGAAGGCCGGTCATACCGGCACCCGGTTCGGTGCGAAGGGCAGGGGAGGCGGCGGTGGTTCCCGTTTCGGACGCGGCCGACGCGCGGCGCTGTCCATGCGGCTGCGCAGCAATGCCCGTCGGGTCGTGGTCAAGGCGCGCGTTGTTCGTCAGCAGGGCACGCGCTTTCGTTCCGCACCGCTCTCCCGGCACATCGCCTACCTCAGGCGCGAGGGCGTCACCCGTGACGGTGCCAGGGCCCATCTGTTCGATGCCGGGTCCGACGAAGCGGACAGCAAGGCCTTCGCGGAACGTTGTGAAGACGACCGGCACCATTTCCGCTTCATCGTCTCGCCCGAGGACGCAGCGCGGATGGAGGATCTGCGGGGCTTCGCGCGCGAACTGATGCAGGACATGGAGCGCGACCTGGGCACAAAGCTGGACTGGGTCGGGGTGGATCACTGGAACACGGACAATCCGCATGTCCATATCCTGGTGCGTGGGGCGGCCGATGACGGCAAGGATCTGGTGATCAGTCGTGCCTATATCAGCCAGGGCGTGCGCGACCGCGCCGCCGAACGGGTGACGCTGGAACTGGGTCCGCGCAGCGAGCTGGAAATCCGCACCGCCCTGGAGAGCGAGATTGCCGCCGACCGCTGGACCAGCCTCGATCGCGCGTTGCAGGATCTCAGCGACGAGGGCGGAGGTATCGTCGATCTGCGGCCGGGAGCGGGTGCCGAAGACCCGGAACTGCGGCGCCTGCTGGTCGGCCGGGCGACCAAGCTGGAGGGGCTTGGCCTCGCCGAACGGGTCGGGGTGGCACGCTGGACCCTCAAGCCGGGGCTGGAGGCGACCCTGCGCGATCTTTCCATCCGGGGCGACATCATCAAAACCATGCACCGCGCTATGTCCGGCCGCGGGGCGGAACCCGATGTCGCGGGTTTCGCGATCCATGGCGAGACGCTGGCCGATCCCGTTCTTGGTCGGCTGGTCGAGCGCGGACTGGATGATGAACTCAAGGGCTCCGGTTACGTGGTGATCGCCGGCACCGATGGGCGGACGCATCATGTCCGCTTCCCTGATCTGGACCTGACCGGCGATGCCAGGATCGGCGCGATTGTCGAGACCCGGAGTTGGGAAGACACGAAGGGCATGCAGCGTCTGTCGTTGGCGACGCGTTCGGACTTCACGCTGGCCGAGCAGGTGACGGCACCCGGTGCAACCTGGCTCGATCGCCAGTTACTCGCCAAAGAGCCGGCACTAGCCAATGGGGGCTTCGGCGCGGAGGTCCGCGCGGCGATGGCGCAACGAATTGATCATCTCGCCTCCGAGGGGCTGGTCCGGCGGCAGGGCGAGCGTGTGGTGTTTGCACCCGACCTGATCGGTACCCTGCGCCAGCGCGATCTCGATCAGGCGGTCGCCAGATTGGCAGCGCAGACCGGGTTGGAACACCGGCCCGCGAAGGAAGGCGAGATCGTCTCGGGTGTCTATCGCCAGCGGGTGGCCCTGTCCTCGGGGCGGTTCGCCATGGTCGATGACGGGCTGGGCTTCCAGCTCGTGCCGTGGCGTCCGGCGCTGGAGCAGAAGCTCGGGCGGCAGATCTCCGGCACTATGTCGCCGGGCGGCGGTGTCGACTGGAATTTCGGGCGTAAGCGCGGGCTCGGGATTTGATGTCGGCTGGCTCGCCTGCGGGTTTTCGGCTGACAAAGCGGGTGCTTCATAAGTATGATAAAATATGCT
This sequence comes from Acetobacter conturbans, assembly GCF_011516755.1. Lineage (GTDB taxonomy): Bacteria > Pseudomonadota > Alphaproteobacteria > Acetobacterales > Acetobacteraceae > Acetobacter > Acetobacter conturbans. Next base: position 4,313 of record NZ_WOSY01000022.1, read on the forward strand.
CGCTTGGGAGGAGCCGCCTTATGTCCACAATCGAACGTATGACCATCACCGTGCCGTCCGAGATGGCGGCGACTCTGCGCCAGTCCGTCGATGGCGGCGAATATGCCTCGACCAGCGAGGTGGTGCGGGAGGCATTGCGCGAATGGATGCGCCGGCGCGATACCGACCGCCGCGATCTCGACACCTTGCGCGAGGCGATCAGGATGGGCGACGAGAGCGGGTCGAGCATCCCGGCCGAGACCGTCTTCGCCGAATTGCGTGACGTGATCGCTCGCCGTCGCGCGCAGGGATGAAACGGCTCGGCTTCGCTCCGGCAGCGCGTGCCGACCTTCTGGAGATTGCGCTCTATATCGCCGAAGACAATCCCGATCGGGCCATGAGTTTCGTTGCCGAGCTAGAAGCGAAGGCCGCCGTTGCGGCTGAGCATCCGGGGAGCTTTCCGGCGCGCGATGAGATCAGTCCCGGATTGAGGGTCATTGTTCACGGCCGCTACCTGCTGTTCTACCGTGAACTGGCCGACGAGGTACGCATCGTCCGTGTGCTTCATGGCGCACGGGATCTGCCGCAGGTGTTCGACTCATAAAATCAGGGGTTTCCCATAGGATCGCGCGCAGCCGTCGCCAGTGACAATGAACTTCGCCGCCATCACGACGATCAGAACGTGGAGGCGATCATCAGGCGGAGGCATTTTTACCGTACCGGGTTCTTCTCCACATGCGACGACAAGGCGATCGGAGTTTCTCAGCATGACAGGGCGAAATAAGGTGCCATCGACCTGTTATCCGGCCACTCGCCAAGATGAGCGCACGCTTGTCGAGTTGCTGGAACAGGGCGAGCGAAGCGGCGTCAGCAGGCGCACGATTCTCGATATTCTTGCCGCCGTGCAGGCGGACAGGCAGGCCGTCCGTTTATTGTCCGCGCCTATCCGGCGGCCCGAGACGTCATAATTAGATCTTGAACGCTGGCGAAGCGAGCCGTTTGGTCGGTTCCTGTCATGAACCAGACCAAGATCCTCTGGGGCTCGGTGTGTGCGGTAAGCACCGTGATCCTCGCCTTCTCCTGGGCCGCGACGCAGTGGACTGCATGGCGGCTCGGCTTCCAGACGCAGCTTGGTGCTCCGTGGTTCACGCTGCTCGGCTGGCCGGTCTATTATCCGCCGGAGTTCTTCTGGTGGTGGTTCGCCTACGACGCATACGCTCCGGACATCTTCACCATCGGCGGTTACATTGCGGGCTCAGGTGGGATTGTTGCTGTGATCGTCGCGATCACGATGTCCGTGTGGCGTGCCCGCGAGAAGAAACGCGCCACCACTTATGGTTCAGCGCATTGGGCCGACCCGCGCGAGATCCGGCGCGCCGGATTGCTCGCGCCCGATGGCGTGGTGCTAGGCCGTTCGGCTGATACCTATCTCCGCCATGACGGGCCGGAGCATGTGCTGTGCTTTGCGCCCACCCGCTCGGGCAAGGGGGTGGGACTGGTGGTGCCGACGCTGCTGACCTGGCCGGGCTCCGTCATCGTCCATGACATCAAGGGCGAGAACTGGACGCTGACCGCCGGCTGGCGCTCCCGCTTTGGTCGGGTGCTGCTGTTCGATCCGACCAACCCTGCCAGCGCCGCCTACAATCCGCTGCTGGAGGTCCGGCGCGGCGAGCGGGAAGTCCGCGACGTGCAGAACATCGCCGACGTGCTGGTCGATCCCGAGGGCGCCCTTGAGAAGCGGAACCACTGGGAAAAGACCAGCCACGCCCTGCTGGTCGGCACCATTCTGCATGTCCTCTATGCCGAGGAAGACAAGACCCTGGCCGGGGTGGCCAATTTCCTCTCCGACCCGAAACGGGCGATCGAGACCACACTGCGCGCCATGATGACCACGCCCCATCTCGGGGCGAAGGGCGTGCATCCGGTAGTCGCCAGTTCGGCGAGAGAACTGCTCAACAAGAGCGACAATGAGCGCTCGGGCGTGCTGTCCACCGCCATGTCGTTCCTTGGCCTCTATCGCGATCCGGTCGTGGCGCATGTGACGCGCCGCTGCGACTGGCGGATCCGCGACCTTGTCGCCGGCACCCATCCGGCAACGTTGTATCTGGTGGTGCCGCCCTCGGATATCAGCCGCACCAAGCCGCTGGTGCGGCTGGTGCTGAATCAGATCGGCCGCCGGTTGACCGAGGAACTGGAGGCGAAGCGGCGCCATCGCCTGCTATTGATGCTCGACGAGTTTCCGGCGCTGGGGCGGCTGGATTTCTTCGAGAGCGCGCTGGCCTTCATGGCGGGCTACGGCATCAAGAGCTTCCTGATCGGCCAGAGCCTGAACCAGATCGAGAAAGCCTATGGCCAGAATAATTCGATCCTCGACAACTGCCATGTCCGGGTCAGCTTCGCGACCAACGATGAACGAACCGCCAAACGGGTTTCGGACGCGCTCGGCACCGCGACCGAGATCCGCGACGCAAAAAACTATGCCGGGCATCGTCTGTCGCCGTGGCTCGGGCATCTGATGGTGACGCGCCATGAGACGGCACGGCCCTTGCTCACGCCCGGCGAGATCATGCAGCTTCCCCCTGACGAGGAACTGGTGCTGGTGTCTGGTTGCCCGCCGATCCGGGGACGCAAGGCGCGCTATTTCGAGGATGCCGAACTGGCCGCGCGCATTCTCCCGCCACCCCGATTCGAGCCGCCGCCGTCTCCAGAGGGAACGCCGCCCCTCGGACCGCAGCCGTCGGGCGACTGGGCCGACGTGGTGCAGCCGGCGACACAGGATAACGGAGACGACGACCCGGCCAATGCGGGCATCCGTCGTGAGCCGGAACTGCCGGAACAGGAAGAGGTGGTGCAGGCGCCGAGGAAGCCGGTCCATGAATTCGACCCACCCGAGGATGAGCCCGAAGATGACGCGACGCGGGGGCAAATCCTGCGACACGCGGAGCGGGCTCTCGCGCGGCAGGTGTCGCTCGATCCCGGCGACAGGATGGGGCTATGACCAGGATGCGGATCAAACACACGATCCGGCTACCCGCCGATCTCAGTGTCAGGCTAGCCGATTACGCCGCCCGGAAGAAGGTATCGCAGGCGCTGATCGTGGAGACGGCGCTGGCGTCCTTCCTGTCACCAGACGGGCCCGAACGGCTGGAAGCGGCGCTCGCCCGGCGGCTCGACCGGATGACGCGGCAGTTGGAGCGCATGGAGCGACGGGTGACGATCGCCAACGAGTCTCTGGCCGTGTTCGTCCGGTTCTGGCTGACCAGTACGCCGCCGTTGCCGGATGCGGCCCTTGCCGCAGCGCAGAGCAAGGGGCGGGAGCGGTATGACGGGTTCATTGAGGCAGTCGGGCGCAGGCTCGCCAGAGGGAAGACGCTGGACGACGAGGTGAGGCTGGACGTGGGGCTAGGTGAGCAGGGGCAGGATGCCCCTGACCCGAAAGACAATCTTGTAACGTGATGTCTGGGTTGGGGGGTGAACCGAAGGTCAGGTTTCCGGCATCCAGACGATGTTTCCTGCCGTTCATTCAACCGCGTATGATGGCGCGCTCTATGCAGGCAGTACGCAGCAAAGGAAGTGCATCTTCAGCACTGCAAGATTGCTACGGGCCCACACTGATCATTGCATCAGCCTAAGCCATTCTTTGGCAGCGCCCGAAAGATAGCCACCGCGCCGCCAGGCAAGTGTCATATGCCAGAGCATGTTCGGATCATCGAGTGCGATGGCCCGAATGCCGTCGTGCTGGCGGGTCTCCACCATCATGCGTGGCAGAAACCCAACTCCCAGTCCCGCCGCGATCAGGTCAAAAAGAAATTCAACCTGTGTTGAACGGGCAGTGACCATGGGCGTAAAGCCATTGCGACGGCAGGCCGCAAGCACGATCTGGTTCAGTGAAAATCCTGTTTCGAACAGCAAAAAGGGAGAATCAGCGAATGCGGCAATCGGGACTGATCTACGCGCCGTCAGCGGATTGCCCGCCGCGACCACCGCGACCACCGGTTCCACGCAGACATTTTGCCATGAGAATTCATCGGGAAAGGGAAGAAGTAGGCCAGCAAGATCAATCTCGCCCGTACGCAGCAGATCCATCAGATCTTGGCAGCCACGTTCAATCAACTGGATCCTTATGCCAGGATAACGGTCGCGAAACGCCACGAAAGTCGGTGCGAACAGCGTGTCGCTGCCGATCGGTGGCAGGCCAAGCCGCAATTCACCGTGCTTCAGTCCGCGCAATTCCCGCAGTTCCACCAGAAGGTCGTCGCGTTCAGCCAGGATCGTTTGGGCCCGGCGCAGGACCACATCGCCAGCATCAGTCAGCGTGATACCCGGGGCCACCCGGTCGATCAGGACAAGGTCCAGTTCATCTTCCAGACGCTTCACCGCTTTGCTTACGGTTGACTGGGTGGACAGCACCGCCTTGGCCGCCTGCGAGAAACCGCCTTCACGCACCACCGCGATAAACAGTCGTAATGTATTGATATCCATATTCTATTCCATATCGGACTTACATTCATTCATCCAATTCGTTTTTTTCACGTCCTCGTCATTTCCCGCGCCGCATGTGGGGGAATAATCCTCTCTCCACCGGCCGCAGAGCCGGACAAGGGGGAGGAGTTCGTCACATGGCGACTGGAACCGAGGACTTTGGTGACTTTGACTATATTGTAATCGGCGCGGGCAGTGCGGGTTGTGTACTTGCAAACCGTCTCAGTGCCGATCCACGTAACAGGGTGCTGGTGCTGGAAGCCGGCGGCAACGACAACTGGATATGGATCCATATCCCGGTCGGGTACCTATTCGCGATGGGTAACCCGCGTGCCGACTGGATGTTCCGGACCGATCCGGAATCCCATCTGGGCAACCGTGTGCTGAATTACCCGCGTGGACGGTTGCTGGGCGGGTGTTCGTCGATCAACGGCATGATCTACATGCGCGGGCAGGCTGCCGATTATGATGGCTGGCGGCAGATGGGTAATACAGGATGGGGATGGGATGATGTCCTACCCTATTTCCTTAAGGCAGAAGATAATTTCGCGGGTGCCAGCGCCTTTCATGGAGTGGGTGGGCCGTTGCATGTCGACCGGCAGCGGTTGCGCTGGAAACTGCTTGATGCCTTCCGCGACGCCGCCGCACAGGCTGGCATCCCGAAGATCGACGACTTCAACCGGGGTGACAACGAAGGGTCATCCTATTTTCAGGTAACGCAGAAAAACGGGTTTCGCTGGAGTGCGGCGCGCGGCTACCTGCATCCGGTCATGAAACGGCCCAACCTGCGCGTGCAGACCGGCGCGCTGGTTCATCGCATTCTGTTCCGCGATGGTCGCGCAATCGGGGTGCGCTTTGAAGTCAACGGCATGGTTCGGACTGTCCATGCCCGTGCTGAGGTGATCCTGTCGGCAGGCGCTATCGGGACGCCTGCAATCCTTCAACGTTCGGGCGTTGGCCCGGGAGAACGACTTCAGGGATTGGGCATCGAGGTCGTACGGGATCTGCCCGGCGTGGGTGAGAACCTTCAGGACCACCTCCAAATCCGCAGCGCTTACAGGGTCAGCGGTGTCGAAACGCTCAATACCGAAGCCGGGTCACTGTTGGGCAAGGCGAAGATCGGCCTGCAATACCTGCTGACCCGGTCCGGCCCCATGTCGATGGCGCCGAGCCAGTTGGGCATCTTTGCCCGGTCCAGTGCGCGTTACGCGACGGCCAACCTAGAATATCATGTCCAGCCACTCAGCCTTGCGGCATTTGGTGGCAACCTTGACCCTTTTCCCGCCTTCACTGCGGCGGTGGCCAATGTCCGGCCCGAAAGCCGGGGCAGCGTTCACCTGAAATCCGCTGACCCGGCCGTGCCGCCTGCTATCCACCCGAACTACCTCTCGACAGACGAAGATCGTCGTGTGGCCATTGACTCGGTACGCCTGACACGACGGATCGTGGTGCAGTCAGCCCTGGCGCGCTACCGGCCAGAGGAGTTTCGCCCCGGTCCGTCTCTGGAGAGCGACGCTGACCTGGAAAAGGCGATCGGGGAAATCTCAACGACCATCTTTCATCCCGCGGGAACTGCCGCCATGGGACAGGGATCGCAGGCCGTGGTTGACCACGAACTGCGTGTACACGGCATGTCGGGGCTGCGTATCGCGGACGCCTCGATCATGCCGCGCATTACCTCGGGCAATACCAATGCCCCGAGTATCATGATCGGTGAAAAGGCGTCGGCAATGATCCTCAATGCCGCCAGATTACCATCAACACCGGCGCTTGTCGCCTGAAACAGGGATTAATTATATGCCTCTTATTCGTTTTGATATGCTCGAAGGCCGTTCCGAAAAGGAACTGACCACCATACTGGATGCGGCCCACCAGGCGATGCTGGACGCTTTCGGCGTGCCGCCGCGTGACCGGTACCAGATCATATATGAACACAAGAAAAGCCGTGTGCGCATTGAGGATACCGGGCTAGGTATTCCGCGCACCGACGATGTAATGATCATCTCGGTCACCACGCGCCCTCGCACAGTCGATGAAAAAACTGCCTTCTACCGCCTGTTGACCGAGGCCCTGACCGAAAAGTGTGGCATCGCGTCCAGCGACGTGATGGTCAACTATGTTGAAAACACGGATGCCGACTGGTCTTTTGGTAACGGGGAAGCCCAGTTCCTGACTGGCAAGCTCGGGACGCCTAAAGTCTCGTGATTTGAAGACGGACAAGGCCGAGATCCTGACTCGGTCTTGTCTTTTAAGTATATCACAATCCTCGTACCATATAGACAATATCTTGCGCGGTTGTCGTAACGAATGCACTGCGATGAAATCATTATCGTCAGTGACCAAAAATAGACGTCTTTTATTCTATCTGACCGGCCGTTGTGCAAATCCTAAGGGGTATTAGGCATTAGGTGCGAGTATGGCGGCAGCGCGCATGGCTACACCGACTACCTTTTCCATAATCAATAAACAGGGAAACGGACCAATGAGTTTTTACCAGACCCTCAACCCGACCACGGAAACCGTGGAACGCACGTTCGAACTTCACACCGCCGCGCAGATGAAGGCGATTGTCGATCGCGCGGACCATGTGTGGAAGACCGACTGGAAAAAGCGCGATATAGCCGCCCGCAAGGTCATCATGTCAAAGGCCGCCGACCTGCTTCGCCGTGACCGCATGACACATGCACGCCTGATCGCGACCGAAATGGGTAAGGCGCTGCCTGACGCGCTGGAAGAAATCGACATCACGGTCGACATCCTCTCCTACTATGCCGAAGGCGCGGAGAAATTTCTCGCTCCCACGCCCCTGAAGGTCAGGGAAGGCCATGCAAAGATCATCAACCAGGCGCTTGGCGTAATCTACTGCATCGAGCCCTGGAACTTCCCCTATTACCAGCTTGCCCGCGTGGCGGGGCCGAACCTTATGGCGGGCAACGTGGTTATCGCGAAGCACGCGCCCAACGTGCCGCAATGTGCACTGGCTTTTGAAAAACTGTTTCACGATGCAGGCGCGCCAGAGGGCGTCTATACCAACATTTTCCTCGACAACGATCAGTCCGCCCAACTGATCAAGGATTTCCGCATCCGTGGCGTCGCCCTGACGGGCAGCGAACGCGCGGGCCAGACAGTCGCGGCCGAAGCGGGTGCGGCGCTGAAGAAGGACACGATGGAACTGGGCGGCAGCGATGCCTTCATCGTGCTGGATGACGCGGACCTTGAACTGGCAATCAAATGGGCGACATGGGGCCGGTTCGCCAATAACGGGCAGGTCTGCACGGCGGCCAAGCGGATGATCGTGCATGAGAAGGTCTACGACGCCTTCCTCGCGGGTCTGAAAACCGCGATCACGCAGTTCCGCATTGGCGATCCGCTGGCTGAGGGTACCACCCATGGCCCGATGAGCAGCAGGAAGGCACTCGACACCGCACTGGCGCAGACTGACGAAGCGGTCAAGGCAGGCGCAACGTTGGTGGCCGGTGGCAAGCGGATGGAGTGCCGCGGCTTCTTCATGGAACCGACCATCCTGACCAATGTGTCAAAGGACAATCCGGTCTTCTATCAGGAGATTTTCGGTCCCGTTGCCGTCGTGCACAAGGTTGCATCGGAACATGAGGCCATCGAACTGGCCAATGATTCTCCTTACGGCCTCGGCGGGTCCGTGTTCTCCCGTGATCTTACACGTGCCGAAAAAGTGGCTGAACAGGTCGAGACCGGCATGATGTTCATCAACACAGCTACGGCCGCTGCACCGGAACTGCCCTTTGGCGGGATCAAGAACTCAGGCTTTGGCCGCGAACTGTCCTTTCTCGGCATTGAGGAGTTCATCAATCGCAAGCTGATCCGCGTCGCCTGACAGGCATGATGCCGTTTCCTGTCCCGGATAAACTCCTGTCCGGGGCAGAGGTATGCTACTCATCAAGTGAAATACCGTCAGCGGATCAAGTAATACTTGGAAATGGTATATGGCTACTTTGTGAATATTTCGATTAATTATCGAATGGTCGGGATAAAAGAGACAACCGCCTGTCTGTTTCGGATTTACTAGGTATGACAAGCAGTCAGGGGAAAACGGTAAAGTCCGTTGTTGAGCGACTGGACGGAAAAGTGGGCATTACGGGTGAAAGTGAGCTTCAACGACCTTAACTCATCGCAGCTCCTTCCTCAATCATTACCGATAGAACAAATGACCCCTGACGGACTTCCTCCGACAAGAGTGTTTCGAGGAACGTCTCGCGTTACGACCGAACCTGCGGCCACAACCGAATTTTTGCCAACCGTTACTTCCCAATAATTGTTGCACCGACGGCAATCTAAACGTTTCTCTCAATTACGATGGGTTTTGAGACAACAAAAGCACGTTGCTGGGACGGTTCAATAGGATGGCTCGACGTGATGAGACTTACGTTTGGCCCGATCATCACCAATATCAATTCCTTTGTGATCATACATGGTGCATGTTCTGATTTATGAACACGTTGCATCCAAGTTAAATACGCTCACCGCCACTGGTGTAGAACGGGGGTATTAGCAAAAAACTGTCGTCCTCCTTCTTGCCGATAAGATCGCTGAACATAGTCCGAATTTTGTCCGCATCGTCGAATGTCAAACGGTTGAGAACCGGGGTAATGACCATGACTAACTTGACGCTCGCTACCGTAGCCGCTGATTCTGGTGTTCTTCTGGGAATGAACTTGTCACGATCATCTTTCGACATTCGTTATTTTCCTCGCGTTTCGGCTGAGCATGTTTTCCAACGTGTACCCTCCGAAGGGATTGCGCCCACGCACGACCCATCCGTCGACTGCTTCCTTCCACTTGCGTGAAAATTCCACACCATCAAACCCCGGGACTAGACACGCTTATGTGTTTCAGCCGTTCATGAGGTGAGATACAGCGCTTAACATCTGGTAGCCTGACCACGTTTTCTAGCAGGCTGATTTCGCCTCTCTTCACCGTTTGGAACAGTTGACGGCGGCCCGGTTCCGGGACCGCGAACATAAGAAAGAGAGAGTGATATGTCTGCGCAAACCGTCATTGGAATAGATGTGTCCCGAGACTGGCTTGATGGCTTCTGTCTACCCGGAAAACAGAGATTCCGTTGTCAGAATTCACCCGATGGCCATGCCAGATTACTGGAAATCCTTCAAGGTATGCCTGATGATCTCAAGGTTGGATTTGAAGCCACAGGAGGACAGGAATGGGCACTCTGGCGTCTTCTCGTAAGTAGGGGAATCAATGCGGTCCAGTTGCCCCTGGACGTGTCCCGGTTTAGTTCCGGTCAGGAAGTGCTTATGCCACTCTTGCTTCAAAAGCGAGTGGGCTGATACCGCCCAGATATGAATGGCGTCGACGTGGATTGTAGAAACCATTGATATACTGGAAGATGGCGGTGGTAGCCTGACGGCGGGTTGGCCAGTTCTGTCTCCAGAGCCACTCCGCCTTCAGGCTTTTGAAAAATGTTTCGACGGCAGCGTTGTCAAAACAGTTTCCCTTTCCGGACATTGAAGCCAGCAGCCCATGGGCCAGCAGCTTTTTCTGGAAATCATGGGAGCCATACTGGCTGCCACGGACGCCCTTCTGTTTGTCAAGTAGCAAAACGTGTGGCGTTGATGTCCCGATGTCGGCGTATGATGATCCCGTAGACCTCACGGGCGATATAGCGCTTGAGGATACGGATAACCTCAAGTTTGGAATGTCCTTCTGCCACACGCCTGGCAACATAGGCGCGTGTTTTTTCATCTGTTCGCAGGCGTCCAATCGCGATGATATGCAGGGCGCTGTTAGCCGCCCGATCACCACCTCGGTTCAGACGATGACGAATTGTTTTTCCAGAGGACGCCGGAACAGGCGTGACACCGCAAAGGGCAGCGAAGCTGGCCTCTGATTTCAGGCGGTCTGGATTGTCGCCGGCCGTCAGAAGAAGTTGCGCTGCTCCATTATAGCCTATGGAATTTCTGGCAATGAGGTCAGGTGCCAGTTCCTCAACAATAGCCTTGATCATCAGATCCAGTTCACCAATTTCGTCATGCAGTTCAAGGTAGCGACGCGCAAGAGATTTCAGGCTGATCCGATAAGCTGCCTCGATATCGCGATAAGCCGTGAGATCCGGTCGGGAGGCAGCAAGAGTGCGGATCAACTGCATGCGGGTCATGGAGCGAAGATGCTCACGCAGGGTATCTGGGGCCGCAATGATGGTGTTCTGGATCATCTGCAGGGAAATCCGTCGTGCACTTACGGCAGTTTTGCGGCACGCTCTCAAGACCCGGAGTGCTTCCACCATGCCGTCCCTGCGTCGTGGTGTAACGGTGCGTTGGCCTGCAAAGGCGGCGTGCGCTGCGTTCTGGGCGTCCAGATCATCATTCTTTCCACGCCGACGCCGATCATGTCGATCCGGCGCCGTGACTTCCAGAACTTCAACCTCAGCAGCCTGAAGATAACGCAACAGGCCAGCACCATAGCTGCCGGTTGATTCAACACCCACACGCACGAGATCACCTGCGGCTCGCATCCAGGCCAGCATCTGCCGATACCCCTGTCTTGTCGTGGGGAAACTCTGTGTGCCGATCACATGGTCCTGCTCGTCAACAATGGCTGCAACATGCAGATCCTTGTGGGTGTCGACACCGCCAACAACCTGACGCAGTCTTTCTTCGTTTTTGTCCATGACGGTTCCTCGCGCTTCTCTGTCGTGATGGCTAGGCCAAGGTCCGCTGCATGGACAGGACAGTCATGAGACCTCATCAGGTCAGGCCCTTCTCGGGTCACAGGCAATGGCCAAGGCATAGCCTTTCCGCGAGGTGCTTCCGGACAGTCGACAGGTCCGTGGAAAGACACAACGGTCGATCGGAATACGGGTCAAACCGTTCCGGGCACCTCACAGTGCCAGTCTACCGTGGTCGATCGGAGTGTGAGACAAACCGTCCGGAAGCTAGCGACCATCTTCTGACTATCCGAGTGGAAAATGCAGCCGGGCGCCGGGTTACGCAGCCTTACCGCCATATCCAAGGCACGGATGGCCAGATCCTTTTTCATCCGATCGCTCGCGGTCCACCCGATTACGCGACGACTGAACAGATCGATGACGACAGCGAGGTAGAGCCAGCCCTCGGCAGTCCAGATATAACTGATATCTCCCGCCCATTTCCGGTTGGGGCCTTCAGCAAGGAAATTACCGTCCAGAAGGTTGGCCGCAATGTCAGACTGGTGGTGGCTGTCGGTCGTCATCTTGTGGCGACGGGTGCGCACGGGCCGGATCCCGTTGGCCTTCATGAGGCGGCCAACGCGACGTTCCCCGACATCAAGCCCGGCTTCCCTGAGTTCCATGGTCATGCGCGGCCGTCCGTAGGACCCGTTGCTCAGGGCAAAATGCTCACGGATATGCGTCAGCACCTTCAGATCGGTACGTTGGCGCTGGCAGGCCGGTCGGGATGTCCAGGCCCGGTACCCCCGTGCAGAGACCCGCAAGACCTGGCACAGCCTCTCGATTGGCCATTCATGCCGATGTCCGTGGATGAAGGCGAACCTCATGGCTTTTGGCTCGCGAAGAACTGGGTAGCTTTCCTAAGAAACAGCAGGTTCGGTGGCTACAGGGATGGGATGCAGGACAAACCCCAGCGATTGTGCGCGTCGGTGTAGATTGGAGACGACACGTTTGCGATGGATTTCATCGTAATGTCCTGCTCCGGGATCGGCGTAAACCATGCCGTATCTGAGGGTATTATAAAACAGAACTGCTATTTTCCTGGCCGTGGCGGTCACAGCCTTTGCTTTCCCGACCCGCGCTGACAGGCGTCTGTAAAAAGCCCCCAACGCAGTATCGCTTCGCCCGAGCGTCGTGGCAGCCAGACGTAGTAGTGCTGCGGCCCGGCTTGAGGATCGGCGTGTGCGAGATGAAAGAAGCTTGCCACCGGAAATCTTGTTCCCCGGAGCGAGGCAGAGCCAGGACGTGAAATGTTTTGCACTTGGCCAGGCGCGGAGATCTGTGCCGCATTCTGCCACAAGCTTGAGGGCCAAGGACACACCGATGCCATGGATCTGCGTGAGATCCACGCCCAGCAAGCGATACAGAATGCCTCGTACGTCGAAGGACGGAGCACTCACCTGCTTTGTCTTGATCCGAGGCTTTGGGAGGTCTGCCGCAGGCTTTGCACTGCCGTGGCTCAAAAGCAGTAGCAGGCCTTCCATGCGGCGATCACAGGCCATGATCCGTTCCTGATAAATATCATAGAGCTCCAGGGCCTGCGTCAGAGCGAACACATGTTCATCTCTATAATTGCCCATCAGAGCTGCCGATATCACTTCTGCCGATGAGCGGCATCTGACGTCGCGCTTAGCGGCCAGCGTCTCTGGATCACGTTCACCGCCGACAATTGCCCGGATAATCTGCATGCCTGTGACGCCAGTGATATCGGAGACGACGTGATGGAGTTGCAGATTCATTTCCATCAGGGCTTTCTGCATGTGCTGGATATGTCCCGCAGCATACTCGACCAGACGTTCACGTTGACGCAAGTAAGCCCGCAATGCGGCAATATCGGCCTGAGGCCGAAAGCTTCCACGCAGCAAGCCATAGGAATGAAGTTGCTGGAGCCATCCGGCATCGCTCACGTCCGTCTTGCGACCGGGTACATTCTTGGCGTAGCGCGCGTTCACCAGAATGACGTCGAAACCATGCTGCTCAAGGATTTCATAAACCGGGATCCAGTAGACGCCTGTAGATTCCATGGCGACACTGGTGACTTTGCATTCTTTGAACCACTCAGCCAACGCATGCAGGTCGGACGTAAATGTGCCAAAGGACCGGATTGGGTCCTTCGCAGCCTCAGGGGACACCGCCGCCATATGCATCCGTGATCCAATATCGATCGCAGCGGCTCCCTGAATATGGCGTGTGAGATCAAAGGACGCTTTTGCAGATTTTCGAGGCATCGTAACATCTCCACACAGTGTGCTGGAGGAGGGTGTGGAACATGCCTATCAATCATCTTCCTAACCGGGATCACCGCAAGGCGGTGTCACCATTCTCAAGTTCGCACAGTTCCATGGACCACGTTTTTTAACGGGGACGAACCCGCCAATAAGCGAACGGCCGCTACCCTCCTGTCCGGCACAATAGCATGGCCCGTTTCTATGCCGCACAGGCGGACAAACGTCCGGGATCGTTTTTTAGGATTTCCCTCTCCTCCCGTAAAATCCGGTTCTCCAGGCGAAGACGTTCATTCTCGCGGGCCAGATCAGCCTGAGGCCCTGATGCCGGCTCGTCCGGACGATAATTCACTATCCATTTCGCCAGAGTGGATTTGCCAATACCCAGATCGGCCGCAACACGCGTGCGTGACAACCCACTGCTCAACGCAATCCTTACGGCCTCGCGCTTGAAATCTTCCGTATGCTTCATGGTTCCGTCGGTCTCCTGATACGAGCTTAAAACGCTCAGATGACCGGCACAAAACCGTTACAAGTCCAGACAGTTATGGGGGGGGCAGCGGAACGTCTGTTGTACAACGGAAGTCGAAAAAAGCTGACGTTGTTGGCGATCCGGCATCACGATGCTGCTCAATCATGAAAATCAGATAGGTTCCCGATCGCAATCACTGACTGAGTGAGGAACCCCGCGGCAGCATGCGTCCAAGCACTTTGTCTTTCAGGACAAACTGATGAAAAAGCGCCGCCGCGCCATGGCCTGTCGCAAGACCCATAATCAACCAGGCGTTCCAGTAATGTAGCGTCTGAAACCACGTCACGGTTTCCGCCGGGAACCGCGCGAACGGGGATGGAATCAGGAGGCCGAAAAAACTCATCGTCTGCCCGGCACCCCATCGCCAGAGATAGCCCAGCAAGATTTCCGCCAGAAGCAGCACATAGAGCGTGTACTCTGCTCCAAGGGCGAATACCCGGTCCACAGGCACGAGAAGGTCCGACAGATGCCGGCCTTTCGTCATACGCCAGACAATGCGGAACACCATAATTGCGGTCAGCAGGATGCCGGCTGTCAGATGCGCGACCACCATCAGATGATGGACGGGTTTTGTTGGCCAGTTCCAGGTTTCGCCAAGAGCAAACTGAAGCAGCACCAGAAAGGCCGTCATCCAGTGAAGGATGATCGTCGGCCTGTCGTAACGCAGCAGGCTATCCGTGATGTCCGGCGTTGAATAAGGCATATACGTCTCGGCAAAAAAGAACCCTGAATCCACTTCCGTATCATGCTTACCTGACAGGATTCTGAACAGAACAGATTTTCCTAAAACATAAATAATATTGAAAATAACTCGCAATATCAGAATGAAATATCTGTTGTCGCGGCAAATGATGCATCTTAACCTTTATTTGTATTCACCAGAAGCAGCAGGTCATCTTATGTCGCGTCTCCATCCTTTGGCCGAACGTCATGCCGTCGAGAAACTGGGATGGCTGCGTGCGGCTGTTCTCGGCGCCAATGACGGAACGCTGTCGACCGGCAGCCTCATCGTCGGCGTTGCCAGTTCTCATGCGACACGCGGCAGCATTCTCGTCGCGGGACTGTCCGCGCTTGTCGCGGGCGCCCTGTCCATGGCGGCGGGCGAGTATGTCTCGGTCAGTTCCCAGGCCGATTCCGAACACGCCGACATCGCCCGCGAGAAACAGGAACTGGTCACGGACTGGGAGGGCGAAGTCACCGAACTGGCCGGGATCTATCAGAAGAGAGGGCTGGATGAAGACCTCTCGCGCAAGGTCGCCGTCGCCCTCATGAAGCATGATGCGCTCGGTGCCCATGCAAGGGATGAACTGGGTTTGTCCGAGGCCACGGCGGCAAGACCCATACAGGCGGCATTCGCCTCAGCAACCGCCTTTTCATCCGGAGCATTACTGCCCGTGCTGGCAGCTGTTCTGGCCCCCGTGGCCTGGGTGTCCTGGGGCGTGTCCCTGACGTCCGTCGTAGTTCTCGCTGTTCTGGGCGTCGTTGGTGCGATTGCTGGCGGTGCGGCGCCTCTGCGCCCAGCACTGCGTGTGACGTTCTGGGGTATTGTGGCAATGATCGTCACGGGCGGGATCGGCCGCCTGTTCGGCGTGTGACGCCGCGTTCCAGGCTCTGAACGAGGCATGTCCTGGGTAGTCTTGACTTCATCCCATATATCCGCGATCGTCGATTTATGGATACAGAATCCGCGCTCTCGGCCCTCGACGCCCTATCCCAGTCCACACGGCTGGAGATCTTCCGCCTGCTGGTGCGCCACGAACCGGACGGGCTGCCCGCCGGGGACGTCGCGCGGCACCTCGATGTCCCGCAGAACACCATATCGGCCCATCTCGCCACCCTGACCCGCGCCGGCCTGCTGACCTCGCAGCGCCATAGCCGGCTGATCGTCTATCGTGCGTGTCTTCCGCGCCTGCGCGACCTGATGCTTTTCCTCGTCAGGGACTGCTGTGCGGGCAGCCCAGAACTCTGCGCGCCCCTGATCGCAAACCTGTCTTCCTGCTGCCCGAGCCCGGAATCCTGCCCATGACCGTCACCATCTACCACAATCCGACCTGCGGCACGTCGCGCAACGTGCTGGCACTGATCCGCAATGCGGGAATCGCGCCCGCGATCATCGAATATCTGAAAACGCCACCCAGCCGCGCGGAACTGGTCGATCTGATCGCCCGTATGGGGGTTCCGGTGCGCGCGATCCTGCGGGAAAAGGGCACGCCCTTTCACGAACTCGGCCTCGATAACCCGGCCCTGACGGACGATGCGCTGATCGACGCCATGATCACGCATCCGATCCTGATCAACCGACCCATCGTCGTCACCCCGCTCGGCGTTGCGCTCTGCCGTCCGTCCGAAACGGTGCTGGATATTCTTCCCTCCCCACAGCGCGGCGCATTCGCCAGGGAGGACGGCGAGAAGATCGTGGATGAGGCCGGAAAGCTGATCGTCTGATGCTGGCTCTGGTTATTTTCGTGGCCACCCTCGTTTTTGTCATCTGGCAGCCTCGGGGTCTCGGTATCGGCTGGAGCGCTATGACCGGTGCCGCCGTGGCACTGGCGACGGGTGTGATCCACTGGCACGATATTCCGGTCGTCTGGCACATCGTCTGGGACGCCACCTTCACCTTTGTAGCGCTGATCATCATCTCGCTGCTTCTGGATGGGGCCGGGTTCTTCCATTGGGCGGCCCTCCATGTGGTGCGCTGGGGCAAAGGGCGAGGCCGGACGCTGTTTCCGTTGATTGTGCTGCTGGGGGCGGCCATCGCGGCCGTGTTCGCCAATGATGGTGCGGCCCTGCTGCTGACACCGATCGTCATCGCCATCCTCACCCAGCTTCGCCTGAGCCCCGCCGCTTCGCTCGCCTTTATTATCGCGACCGGCTTTGTCGCGGATACAACCAGCCTGCCGCTGGTAATTTCCAATCTTGTGAACATCGTCAGCGCGAATTTCTTCGACATTCCCTTTGACCGCTACGCCGCGATCATGGTCCCCGTCGATCTGGCCGCCCTTGGCGCGACACTTGCCGTGCTGTGGCTCTGGTATCGGCGGCAGGTGCCCCAGACCTATCCCGTCACCGAACTGCCAGCACCTGTCACTGCCATTCGTGACCGCCTTGTGTTCCGCGCGGCTTTTCCGCTGCTGGCCCTGGTTCTGGCGGCCTATTTCCTGACCGCCCCGTTCCATATCCCGGTCTGTATCGTGGCTTGCCTGGCTGCCAGTACCCTTCTGGTCGTCGCCGGATATGGAAAGGTCATTCCCGTCAGCCGCGTGCTGCGGGGCGCGCCGTGGCAGATCGTGATCTTCTCGCTGGGCATGTATCTGGTGGTCTACGGGCTGCGCAATGCCGGGCTGACCGATCACCTTGCGGCGGCACTGGTCTGGCTTGGCCATCAGGGTCCGTTCATCGCCACGCTTGGCACCGGCTTTCTGGCGGCGGTCCTGTCGTCGGTTATGAACAACATGCCCAGCGTTCTGGTCGGCGCGCTGGCGATCCAGCAGGCGCACGACATTACGCCTCTGACCCGCGAATTGATGGTTTACGCCAACGTCATTGGCTGTGACCTCGGGCCGAAATTTACCCCGATCGGCAGTCTCGCCACCCTGCTGTGGCTGCATGTGCTGGCCTCCAAGAACCATCGGGTCACATGGGGGCAATATATGACGGTGGGTCTGATGATCACGCCACCCGTCCTGCTGGTCACACTTGCCGCACTGGCCTTGTGGCTGCCGCAGATCAGCCATCCCTGACACGACCGAAGGATCTGATGGAACCATGTCCAAGCCGGAAATGCCCGCCCTGCACCCGGAGTATCTCGAACAGGTCAATCTCGCACGACTGGAACCGCAACTACGGGTTGACCACCCGCCACGTATTCTACTGCTGTATGGTTCGCTGCGCCCTCGGTCCTTCAGTCGCCTGCTGGTGTTTGAGGCGGAGCGTGTTCTGAAAGTCCTTGGTGCAGAAACACGGGTGTTCGACCCAACTGATCTGCCGGTCGCGGATTCCGTACCCGCCACGCATCCAAAGGTTCAGGAACTGCGGGAACTCTCGATCTGGTCGGAAGGCCAGGTCTGGTGCAGCCCCGAACGCCACGGCACCATCACCGCCGTGTTCAAGAACCAGATCGACTGGCTTCCCCTCACGGAAGGTTCGATCCGACCCACACAGGGCCGCACGCTGGCTGTCATGCAGGTCTCCGGCGGGTCACAGAGCTTCAATTCCGTCAACGCCCTGCGGGTGCTGGGCCGATGGATGCGGATGTTCACCATCCCTAACCAGTCCAGCGTGCCGATGGCCTACACCCAGTTCGGTGACGACGACCGAATGAAACCGTCTCCCCTCTATGACCGCATGGTGGATGTCATGGAGGAACTGATGAAGTTCACCTGGCTGCTGCGGGACCGGGCCGACTACCTTGTCGATCGCTACAGCGAGCGCAGATCAGAACACCGCCTGCCTGAAAAGCTGTGAGAGCCCTTTTGGCAATTCAGGGATGAGCGTTTCTGCGTAACATGAGGCTTCCCATGGCGATGTGGATCATGGCCTCTGCGACGTCGATCCGCTGTTCGTAGTCCTTCACAAGGCGACGCCAGCGGATCATCCAGCCGAAGGTCCGTTCCACAACCCACCGACGCGGCAGGATTTCAAACCCTTTTGCTGTATCTGACCGCCGGATGACCTCGACTGTGAAGTCGAGAAAGGCGGCTTTGTCCATCAACTGCAAGCGGTCATAGGCCCCATCTGCGAACAGGTGCTTCACCCACGGCCAGCGTTTACGAATGGCATCAAGGATCATCTGTCCGCCCGCACTATCCGAAATATCGGCAGGTGTCAGTCTGACCAGAAGCAGTCGGCCAGCCGTATCGACGGCAATGTGCCGCTTGCGACCAACGATCTTCTTGCCTGCGTCATAACCATGTGTCTTTGCGTGGGGTGCCTTGATACTCTGGCTATCAATGACACCACCCGATGGACTGGCTTCGCGTCCTGCCGCTTCACGATCAAGCATCAGACAGACATCATGAATGGTCTGGAACAGGAAACGGCGCATCAGCCTGTGGAACCACCAGTAAACCGTTTGCCATGGGCCAAAATGAACCGGAAGCATCTCCCAGCCGCAGCCTGAGCGCACGAGATAGCGCAACGCGTTGATGATCTCACGGAAATCGGTTGTCCGTTTCCGGCCACGCCGGTTCGCAGGGGGCATCAGAGGCGCTATGCGCTCCCATTCCTCATCTGTCAGATCAGACGGATAGCGTTTCGTCTTGCGCGTAATGCTGGCCATGCAGCCTCGTTGGGCTGGCGTCCACATCCTGCCGTTGAATCACGCTCAAAACCTCTTGAAAACCTATCACAGCGAATTTCCAAAAGGGCTCTAAGAGCCTGTTTGGAAAATCACGGGTGAGCATTTCTGCGCATGAGATTGGCGCCCATGGCGACGCATGGCCTGTGACACGTCGACGCGGCGCTCGTAATCACGCACGAGCCGGCGCCAGCGGGTCATCCAGCCAAAGGTCCTCTCGACCACCCAGCGTCGCGGCAACACCTCGAAGCCCTTTGCTCCGTCACGGCGGCGGATAATCTCGACGATGAAATCCAGATAAGTCGCCTTGTCCATCAACTTCAAGCGGTTATAGGCGCCATCGGCGAACAGATGCTTCACCCACGGCCAACGCCTGCGGATCGCATCCAGGATCATCTGAGCGCCGGCACTGTCGGAGATGTCGGCCGGAGTCAGGTTGACCATCAGAAGGCGCCCGTCCGTGTCGACGGCGATATGCCGCTTGCGTCCGACGACTTTTTTGCCGGCATCGTAACCCCTTGTCCTGGCATGAGGCGCCTTGATGCTCTGGCTGTCGATCACCGCTGCTGTCGGACTGGCCTCGCGGCCTGCCTGCTCCCGGTCGAGCATCAGTTCAACGTCATGGATGGTCTGGAACAGGAACCGTCGCGCCAGCTCACGAAACCAGCCATAGACCGTGCGCCAGTGCCCAAAGTGGATCGGCAGCATCCGCCAACCGCAGCCTGAACGAACGAGATAGCGCACCGCATTGATCACCTCACGGAATTCAACCTCTCGTGGGCGGCCACGACGTTCAGGACCTGGCATCAATGGCACGATCCGCTCCCATTCCTCGTCTGTCATGTCAGACGGGTAGCGTTTCGTCTTACGGGTGATCCTGGCCATCCGGCCCCTCTGCTCTGGCGTCCACATCCAGAGCTTGAATCACATCAGATCGATTTTCCAAACAGGCTCTTAGCCGGGAAATGGCCGAACAGTTCGATGTCGTGATCGTGGGCAGCGTTCAGGAAACTGTCAGGTTCGCCTGATATACTGAAGATCCTGCCGCAGCTCATTCACGCGATGATACAGAAAGCCGACTGAACTTCATGTGTACTCGTCATGTCGATTATCAGGTCGTTAACCGCGCCTCGGAATGGGCAGGGATTCATTTCCTGAAAATCCGTACTTTCTGTATCGCTCTCACCCTGGTCACCCTCTGCTTTTCTTCAGCTCTTATTTCAAAGGCCAGAGGTCAGAGCCTCACCTTTGCCCAGGGGGTGGAAGCGGCATGGTCCGTCGATCCGGGGCGGGATGAACTGAATACGAACTATCGTTCGGCATCGGCACGGGCCGAGGCTGCCGACTCCTGGTTTGCAGGAGGCCCGACGGTGTCGGGTCAGTATTTTGACGATCACGCCATCGGCAGCAATGAGGGATACACAACCTACGAGGGGAGTGTTTCTGTTCCCCTCTGGTTGCCCGGACAGGGCACCGCTACTGTTAAAGCGGCGAAAGCAGAAGCCTTGACCGTACAGGAACGGCTGCATGTGGAGCGGATGGCTGTCGCCATGAGGGTTCTGGATACCTCCGCCGGCGTGCTGATGGCCCGGAAACGTCTCAGCATTGCTCAGACACTGCGGGAAACGCTGGAAAAAATAAAACTGTCTGTCCAGCATGGCGTCCGGTCTGGTGAGAATACTCTGGCAGATGAGCATGCCGTCGCCGCCGATCTGGCGAACGCAGCCAGCGAGCATTCACTGGCCGTCGAGCAGGTTGAAACGACGACGTCAGCGCTTCGCATCGTGCTGGGCCGCTCCGGGGTACCGAACATCCTCTCCTACGATGATCCGGCTGCCGCGCGTGCAAGGTTGACTTCCGTCAGGATTCTTGAGGACAACGATCCGCGTGTAAGAGCCGCACAGCAGGCTGTCCGTGCGGCGGAAGAAGGTATGCGTCTGGCACGGGCTTCATTCATGCCCGACCCGGAAGTTGGTGTCGCTGCGATTCATGAGAAACAGTATGGCAGCCCATGGGATGATCGGGTGGGCATTACAGTGTCGGTCCCTCTGCCGAGTGACGTCCGCAATGTCCCGCTGGAGGCCGAAGCGAGAAACAAGCTAGCCGCGGCCTCCAACCAAGAACAGCAGGCCCGTCGAAGCGTACGCCAGGAACTGGCGCAGGTTTTTGTCCACCTGACGGCGGCAAAGGACACATTCAGAAATTCAGTGTTGTCCGCTGACGATATGAACAAGCGCGCCAATGAGATGGTTCGGTCGTGGCAGGCTGGTGAGACATCGCTGATCGAACTTCTGCGTGCCAGAGCTGCTGCGTACAGCGCACTGCAGACGCGTAATCAGGCGGAGATCGCTTGGCATGCCGCAATCATCCGGACATTAATCGCAGCAGGAGAATTCCAGTGAGCTTCAGAATAGTCGTCATCGGACACCAGAGGTGGCTTCTGGCGCTGTTCTGCCTCTCCGGGGCGCTCACACAGCCCGCATTCGCGACAGACGACGAACAGACCATCACGATGGGAGCGGCTGCACGGGCGAATGCCAAGCTGGTGATCTCAGTGGTGCAACATGGCACGCTCGGGGAAAATCTCGACGCAATGGGCACCGTCATGTCTGACGCGAGCCGTATCGTTCGCATTCATCCTGCTGGATCAGGAAAAATTCTGAATGTGGCTGTTGTACCTGGACAGCATGTCCGCAAGGGCGAGGTTCTTCTTACGTATCAGGATCACTCCCTGCATTTGGTCCGCCTTGAGATGACAAAGGCGCAGTCTGCGTTGTCGACGGCACAGGCAGCCTATCAGAATGCTGCCGCAGCCTATAGCCGGAGCCGTGATCTGGAAGGGATAACGGTTGCCGCCGGAGAAACCAGGCACCGTCTAGCGCTCTTCAAAGCAGCAAGAGACGATATTACGGCCCGGCAGGCTGATGTGGATACTCTGCAACACCAGCTTGATGAAGAATACAATTCCGTAACGGAATCGGACAAGGGACAGATCACCCCCACAGATGAGACATCCTCCATCATCTCGCCGACCACGAGTGAGGTGCAGAGCGTGCTTGTCGGTGTTGCGGATGATATCTCGCCCGCGACGGAACTGGTGGCTCTGGCCGACATGTCGTCGGTCTGGATCGTATCGGACATCCTCCCGCAGGATGCCGCTCAGATCGTCGAAGGTGGTGAGCAGACAACGGAACTGCCAGCAGATGGCGCAATGACCTTGCTGACGTCGAAGATAACGTCAGTCGGCGATCTGGCGGACCCCGTGACCGGCCTTGTTCGTGTCATCAGCCGCGCAGCGAACCCCGGAGGCCATCTTCACCCGGGCATGTTTCTCAATACGCACCTGCCGACACGCGCCCGAACTGAAGGCATTATCGTGCCCGAAAGTGCCGTTACGGAGATCAACGGCATCAGCACCGTCTTCCTGCCCGTCGGCCCCGACCGTTTTCGCCCGCAAGAGGTTCACGTCGGTGCCGAAAGCGCCGGACAAAAGGTCATCGTCTCCGGCCTCACGGTGGGCGACAGGATTGTGACGCATGGCGCATTTGCCCTGAAAGCCATCATACAGACCTCTGATCTGTCCGACGGAGACTGACACCGCCATGCGTGCCTTTCTTTCTGCTCTTCAGGCCCGACGCTGGCTGGTTCTCAGTGTGCTTGGCCTGATTTTCATTGCCGCCTGCCTCATGGTGCGGAGCCTCCCCGTTGAGGCCGTGCCGGACATCTCGCCCAGACAGGTGCTCGTTTCCGTTGTCGCTCCGGGTCTTGCCACGGAAGAAGTCGAACGACTGATCACGTTCCCGATTGAGACCAGTATGGCGGGCATCCCGGACATGACCGATCTTCGGTCCGTGTCACGTTCCGGGGTTTCCGTCGTGTATGTCCAGTTCGCGGACGACACGGACATCAATCTCGATCGCACCCGTGTCGAGGAGCGGATTCAGCAGGCCAGAACCCTGATCTCCGTACCAGGCGTGAGCGTGAATATCGGGCCGCTGACAACGGGGCTGGGCGAGATCATGCAGTTACAGATCAAGGGAAACGGCTATTCCCTGATGGATCTGAACCGCCTGATGACATGGACGGTCGCACCACAGATGAAGCTCGTACCCGGGGTGGTGGACGTCAACGTGAACGGGGGCGCGGAGGAGACATTCCAGGTTGCCCTCGATCAGGCCCGCCTTCTGGCGCTGGGGGTTTCGGTCGACAATGTCTTCCAGGCCGTGGACGGCAACAACTCCGCATCCGGTGGCGGGTGGATCGAGCATGACGAGGAGCAGCAGATCGTGGTCGGACGCGGCCTGATCGGCTCGCTTGATGATTTCGGCTCCATTCCTGTCAGGACCAATGCCAACGGCTCCGCCATTTTCCTGCGGGATGTCGGACGCATTTCCATGGGGCCGAGAACACGTCTGGGCGCGGTGACCCGTGACGGTCAGGGCGAGATCGTGATCGGTGTCGTCATGATGCAGATGGGCGCGAGTTCCGATGCCACGCTGGCCGCCATCAATGCGGCGTTGCCCGGCATCCGGCAGTCCCTTCCCAAAGGCGTGACGCTCGACCCCTATTATGTACGCTCGACACTGACAGACAGCACAATCGCGACGGTGAAGGAAAACCTCATCATCGGCGCGACCCTGGTGATCGGCGTCCTGATCGTGGTGATCGGCGACTGGCGGGCCTCACTGGTCATCGCCTCCGTCATTCCGTTCGCCCTCGTCTGCGCCATGACGGGAATGCGCGCCTTCGGGATTTCCGCCAATCTGCTGAGTCTGGGCGCAATTGATTTCGGTATGATCGTCGACAGTTCGCTGGTCGTGGTGGAAAATCTCATGACCCATCGCGCGCGCGATCGCGCCACCGGACAGAGCACGCCACTCTTCACGCTGGCGGTATCATCAGCCGCAGAAGTCCTCCGGCCTGTCAGCTTTGGCATTCTCGTCATCATCATGGTCTATCTGCCGATCCTGACCTTGCAGGGTATCGAGGGCAAGATGTTCCGGCCCATGGCGCAAACCGTGATCATGGCGCTCCTCGCCTCGCTCTTTTACTGCGTCGTCGGCATGCCCGTCATCGCGGCACTGGTGATGAAATCGAACGGTCGTCATAATGATACGCGCCTGGTTGCTGCCCTTCGTCGCGTCTATGGCCCGATGCTGGCTTGGTGTGAAACCCGACCGCGTATTCTCTTCGGCACGACGATCGCGATTTTCAGCGTGTCCGTTTGGATCGGCCTGCATCTGGGCGGCGAGTTCATCCCGTCTCTCGGTGAAGGCGCGCTGACGGTGACGACGACGCGCCTGCCGGGGATCTCACTCTCGGAGGCCGTGAAGGAGGTCTCCCTGCAGGAACGCATCCTGCGCCGGTTTCCGGAAGTCACCAGCGTCGTAAGCAACACAGGCACGTCTGCGATTCCGACCGATCCGATGGGCGTCAACGAGACCGACAGCTTCATTTTCCTCAAGCCACCGTCGCAATGGACCACCGCACGCACGCAGGAAGGTCTCGTCACGGCGATGAGCCGGGTCATGAGCGATGAACTGCCGGGCGCTCAACAGTCATGGAGCCAGCCCGTCCAGATGCGGATGGATGATCTGCTGTCCGGCGTGCGCACGCAGATCGCCGTTTCGATCTATGGCGATGATCTTGCCACCCTGACACGCCTTGGGGACAGGGTGGCCGGTATCATGAAAGCCATTCCCGGCGCAGCGGATGTGGCGCCGCAGGGGGCAGGGAGCATCTCTTTCATCCATATCGACATCGACCGCAGACAGGCCGCCCGTCTCGGGGTTTCGCAGCAGGAACTTCTAAATGTGGTGGAAGCTGTCGGCGGTCATATCGGGCGGCCCGTTACGGTCAATAACGCGCTAATCAGCACGCAGATCCGCTATGATCCCGCCCAGGCCGGAACACGGGATCAGATCGCCCGCCTGAGAATCCGCCGCGCCGACGGCCGGGGCGCCGTCCTTCTTTCGGAAGTTGCGAAGGTTACGGTTCAGGACGGTCCGCCCCGCATCAGTCGGGACGCGATCCGCCGCCGTCTGATTGTTCAGGCGAACGTGCGCGGGCGCGATCTCAGCTCTTTCGTGACGGAAGCACAAAGAGCGGTCAGTAAAAAAGTCAACCTTCCCGCAGGCTATCGCATGGTCTGGGCTGGTCAGTTCCAGAATCTGCGTTCAGCCATGGCGCGTCTGGAACTTGTCGTGCCGGTCGCTCTGATTCTGATTTTTGCCCTGCTAATTCTTGCTCTGAACTCCGTCTGGCTGGCGGGGCTTGTTTTCATCAATCTGCCAATCGCCGCAACAGGTGGTATTCTTGCCCTGTGTCTTCGGGGCCTGCCGTTCAGTGTCTCCGCCGGGATTGGCTTTATCGCCCTGTTCGGCGTGGCCGTTCTGAACGGCGTAGTGCTTGTTACCGCGATCCAGTCCCTGCGTCTGGCAGGGCGCAGCGCTGCCCAGGCGGCCTTTGAGGCGGCAGAAGAGCGTTTCCGTCCTGTCATGGCAACCGCTCTGGTGGCCAGTCTGGGCTTCATCCCCATGGCCGTCTCGACAAGCGCCGGTGCCGAGGTCGAGCGCCCGCTGGCCACTGTTGTGATTGGGGGGCTGATCTCCTCGACACTTCTGACGCTGCTTGTGTTGCCCTCACTGTATGCTCGCATCATGAAAAATCGTGAATCATGAAAATCCTGATCATCGAAGACGAACCGGCTCTTGGTTCTGCCGTCAGGGACCGTGTCCGTCAGGCTGGTCATGTTGCCGACTGGTTCAGAACCCTGACTGACGGGCGGGCAGCCCTGAGAGCGTCCGCTTACGATTCTCTTCTGCTCGATCTCGGGCTTCCAGACGGCAATGGCCGGTACCTTCTGCGTGAGATCCGGCGAAATCGTTCTTCTCTGGCTGTCCTGATCACAACCGCTCAGGACCAGATAAGCGACAGGATTGCAGGTCTGTCGGAGGGAGCAGACGATTATATCGTCAAGCCTTACGATCTCGACGAACTCGTCGCCCGTATTGAAGCAGTCGCCAGACGATACATCGCATTGCCGGATAATATTGTGATCATTGATGACGTGGAGATCGATCTTTCTCGGCGACAGCTCAGACGTGAAGGACGCACGATCGATCTTTCCGCGCGCGAATGGGCCATTGTCGAACTTCTTGCCCGTCGACCGGGGGCACTGTGCAGCCGCGAGCAGATCGAAGATGCTCTTTATGGCCTCAGCGACGATGTGGAGAGCAATGCCATTGAAGTCTTTATCAGCAGGATACGAAAGAAAACCGGACCCGGCCTGATCGTGACGGTCCGGGGCAGAGGCTACAGCCTTGCAGAAAGTTCATCCTGATGAAGCGCTGGAGCCTGGCGTCCCGCATAGTGTCCGGGACACTGATTATCGTGCTAGGCGCGCTGGTGTTGCTCAGTATCCTCGTCGCGGCCTTTACCCGCTATGAAGTCACGGAGCGTCTCGACAACTCGCTGCAGGAAGTGGCCGAACGCCTGGAGTTCGTCATCAGTGAACTGGACAGAACGGATCAGAAGAGCACCACGCCAGGTGGTCAGGTCGCACGCCTGCCCGGTGTGAATCGGCGTACACTGGCCTATCAGATTGCCTCGCCGGACGGCCGCCTTGAGGTGAGATCGCAGAATGCACCAGAGACGCTGTTTGTTCCCCGACTGAAAATGGGATTTTACAATGTGCCGTCGTTCCGGGTGTATAGTGTCCCTTCCGCATCCGGTCGCCATTACATTCTGGTGGGGGAGCCGGCCTTTCACCGAAATGAAGCAGTCAGGCGGGCTATCCTGATTTCAGTCCTGCCAATGGTGATATTTTTTCCGGCAATCTGGGTCTTGGTCCGCTGGCGCGTCCGCCGCGCCATGCGTCCCCTCACAAGCCTTCAGCACGAAATCAGGAGTAGAGGCGGTACCAATCTGGTTCCAATCCCGCCGCTGGATCTGCCCGAAGAGCTTGTGACAATTCATTCCGCCGTCAATCTTCTTCTTGAACGTCTGAAAATGGCGCTCTCGACCGAACGCGCCTTTGCCGCGAATGCCGCACATGAGCTGCGCAACCCCATAGGCGCGCTTCTGGCGCAGGTGCAGGTCCTCAGAAATCTGCTTCAGCGTTCAGAATATGAAGAGCGCGCGACGACCATCATGCACCAGGCCCGCAGGATTGGCCGGATGATGGAAAAACTCCTTCAGCTTTCACGAGTAACGTCGGGAATCGCTCTTACGGGGGATATATTTGATCTGGTGCCTGTCATCCAGTTTCTGGCACGGGAGCTTGAGCGAGAAAAAAACCAGACCATTGACCTTTCAGGAGTCCCTCATCTCATGATTCGGGGCGACATGGATGCCGCAGGGATCCTGTTTCGTAATCTTCTGGAAAATGCTGTTCTTCATGGTTCTTCTCTGCGGCCGGCGCACGTGATTGTAACGGAGAATTCCGAAATTCTGATCTTTAATGACTGCGATCCCCTCACACTTGAGAGTTTGCAGAATATGGAAAAGCCCTTCGTGAGAGGTAAAACTAACGCTGAAGGCAGTGGTCTCGGGCTTGCGATAGTGCGACAGGTCTCTCTTCAGCTTCAGGCTGACATCACGATAACCTCCCCTGCTCCAGGAAAAACAAGGGGTATTGTCGTTACTGTTCGTTTCCCGTCCGGCGATACCGAAGTCGAAGCCAGTTGGGAGGGATCGAAGAACTATTGATTGATGTCCTGGCTACCTGATTTCAGGCGCAGGGTACGCTGAACCGCTCCGGCACTGGCAGAGACAAGCCCTTGTATGCCGTGCTGCGACGTCCGCTTTGAGAAAGCTTCGGACGGCCCTGCGACGTCCGAGAAGAGGCGAATGCCGCCTGTCTGTTCTGGTTCTCTTGGGCCGACAGGCGAGTTAGGGGGGTGGAATGTCCGTTGTTGGACGCTAGGATAGAGAACCAGATATTGCCACATGAGTAATGTTCCGGGAGTGGATTGATAGCTCACGGAGCACGGCACCCACATGCAATTCCTTTCAGCGCACCGGTCGAAGCCTTTTTTCGTGGGGCAACATGTGACAGGCGTGAACTTCATGGACGTTGAGATGGTCAGCCGCAGCGGCGGTATACTCGCATAGCCGACCGGTAATCCCCCCATTTTTAGTGGGGCATTGAATGAGAATTCAGGCAGCTGTTTTTAGTTTCTGGGCGGGGGTTAGCCCGCTGTTCCCCATGTTGGGTCTGTCATGGTTAT
>NZ_WOSY01000023.1 GCF_011516755.1 Acetobacter conturbans
GGCGTCGATCAGCCGCATCAGCTCCAGATTGGCCTCGCTCTGTGGCACAGGCCGATAGTAGACGCCCGACCGGTTGAGTTGCAGCAGCGTGCATTGCCGGATTATCGGCAGACGCGCTCGCTTCGGGTCAATCATCTGCCGCCTCTGATCACGCCCAACCGAGCAGAGGCATCGCGTAAAAAATCCCGTTCCACGAGAAGTTCGCCTATCTTCGCGTGCAGTTTCTCCACGTCAGCTGGGCTGACCGGGGGCTCAGCCACCGTCTTCCCGGAAAAGGTCGCCGCCATCCCCTCGATCGCCTGCCGTTTCCACTGGGCGATCATCGTCTGATGTACCCCATGTTTCGAAGCCAGTTCCGCCAGCGTCAGTTCCCCACGGATCGCCTCCAGCGCAACCCGTGACTTGAACTCTGCCGCATACCGTTTCCGCGTAACCTTGCCCATAAAACCCGTCCTCGTTCAGGCCAGATGATAGCTTATCGCCCTGTCCGAAAAATGGGGACCACCTCTGTCCCGATGCGCCGTCCAGCACTTCTGCTCCCCGTTGAACGTGGCACCGCCTCGGGCTGCTTCCTTACGGCGCTCAAACGGGACGCAAAGAGGAATGAGTGTCGTCAAGGCAATCACCACAAAAGGGACGGCCGAGCGTGGCCGCCGTGGAAAGAGGGAATGTCGAGGCGCTCGGGATATATCCCGTCAATGCTGATGGGACGACCCCGGATCACCCTCCCGCTTCGGGGCCACGCTCGCGTTTCCCTCAGTCGCGTCAGCAGAACTGTCCTTCGGCCGCGGGCTTTCCGAAGAGGCCGTGCGGCTGCGCGCCTCCGCCACGAGGCGTTTGACGCGCTCGACTGCCATTGCACCACCATGCTCCATCGTGTTCATCGGCTTTCTCCGTTCAGAATGTCAGCTCCAGGTCGGGCACCTGCCCTGTGAAGGACACTAGCTGGCCCGTTTGTGAGTGCAGACCGGAAGAGCCCGATTTCCATGGCGCTGTCTGCTCCATTGTAGTAATGTCGCTACATAAGAAGCAGGAGGCTCCCGAGATGACTGTCACCACATTTTCCAGTCGTGAGTTCAACCAGGACACGTCCCGGGCGAAGAAGGCTGCCGTTGAGGGGCCTGTCTTCATCACTGACCGCGGCAGGCCGGCGCATGTTCTGCTGAGCATCGACGACTATCGCCGGCTGACCCACAGACCGCGAAAGATCGCGGATGCACTCGCCCTGCCTGGTGCTGAAGACATCGAGTTCGATCCGACGCCCATGACCCTCGGCCTGCGTCCCGCGGACCTCGGTTGATGTTCCTGCTGGACACGAACGTTGTTTCCGAACTGCGAAAGGTGCGGGCGGGCAGGGCCGACCCCAATGTTGCAAGATGGGCAGAGCAGGTGGAGGCCGAGAGCCTTTTCCTGTCTGCCGTCACCGTCATGGAGCTGGATGTCGGTGTCATGCGGATCGAGCGCAGGGATCCCGCCCAGGGAAGCGTTCTGCGGAACTGGCTGGAGAACTACGTTCTACCCGAGTTTTCGAAGCGGGTACTTCCCATCGATCTGGCGGTCGCCCGCCGCTGCGCTCACCTGCATGTTCCGGATCCGGGCTCGGAGCGCGACACCCTCATCGCCGCGACCGGCCTGGTACATGGCATGACGGTTGTGACACGGAATACGAATGATTTCCGGTATTCGGGGGTGCCACTCCTCAATCCATGGAAAGCACAGCATGACTGATCGCCGGCAAGACTGCGGCATGGCCGATTGTGAAGCCCTGTTCGTCGAGGGACTGAGGCAGTTCGTGGATGCCTGCGCGTATATCAACGCCGCCTTCCCGAACGAAGCGGAAGACGCCCCCTGGACAGTAACGGTGCATCGTCTTGCAGCGAGCGCTGCTGAGGCAGCGGAGAACCTTGAAAATCCCTCCGCAAGTGAGATTGCCCTATGGGCGGACGAGGCAATGAAAGTCCGCTAAGGGGGGAGAGCAGACTGTCCGCTGGTGGACGTCGGTAAGTAAGAAGCTGCCATTCACATGCATGATGCTTGGGAGACGGTTAGTCGCCAATATCCTCATCATGGTCCTCCCCGCTAAAACAAGCCGCGTCGGTCCACGAATGGTCAGCCAACCGCTTCACCAAAGCTTATACCGGAGGGTCTGGGCTTTGATCTGTGTGAGACAGGCCGGTGCAGGACCCGGCAGGGCTCTGCCCTGGAACCCGGCAAAGGCTCGCCTTTGCAAACCGTTTTATGATCAGCAAACCGGGGTGCAGGGGCCTGCGGTCCCTGTCGGATCCGGGCTGAGTCCGGATACTCTCAACCGCAGGTCAGTCTTCACAACCTCTGGTGTAATAGAGTTGCCTGGCCTCTTTCCGTAACATTAAGATCATTTGTATTTTTTCGATTTAATGTATTCAGATATGATGCTTTCTTAAATTCGGAAAACCCGTTTCCGAAATGCGCAGGAAATTTTCGTTCCGCAGATCTGATAATATTTCTCGTTTTTCCAATGGCCCTGTCAGAGCCACTCGTGGCCGCCACCCTGTCGAAACTGATAGCGAATTCGGAATGAGGACATTTCAAAAAAAATCTCTTTATCTTGATGCGTATCAAATACGCGCCCGTCGCAGGGCGTTAGAATACGCGCCAATGACAGAACCATCTCCGCCCCGTTTCCGTGTCTTTTTGAAGCGAAATATTTTCGTTTTGTGCGCGGGTGCGGGGGTGCTGACATTTTTCGCCCCCCCCGCCCGGGCAAACGATGACGACGATGAACTCACCGCCATTAAAGAGCAGATCCACGCTCTTGAAAGCAGGGTTGTCGCCATCGAAAAGCACCGCCACGGACAGCGGGTAACCAGTGGTAAAGGGCGCCAGAGTATCTCCGGCCTGACACGCCAGTCGTCAGCGAGCCTGAAGAAACCACTCGATCTGGCAGGCGGTGGCGGAGAGACGCCGGTTGAACCGCAGGCAGAGTTTTCTGCCGGAAAACCACGCGAGCCATTCTTTCATTTCGGTAGCCCGCAACAGTCCGGCGGATCGCAACAGACTGCGGCGGATGAGAGATCATCAGTCGATCTCAGTTCCTCCAGCCCCCTGGCCATCACGCAGACATCGGTCGATCGCCTGCCACCCGTGTTCAGCATCGGCAATATTTCTGTCAGAATTGGCGGTTTTCTTGAGCTCTCAAATATCTGGCGTGACTCAAACCTGACCAGCGGCCCCGCCACTGCATGGAATAATTTCCCCTACGCAAACAGTCCCAATCACGGGCTGAGCGAAGAACGCCTCTCCGCTCAGCTCAGCCGCCTGTCGACTTTGCTTGAGGCTAACCCGACCCCGTCCACCCGTCTTCAGGCCTATATCGAGTCCGATTTCGGCGGCTCGGGGGGCTCGACAAACAGCGTGCAGATCAATGGATATGTCCCGAGACTGCGTCAGGGATATTTCACCTTCACGCAAAAAGACTGGGGCTTCCATCTTCTCATGGGGCAGGCCTGGAGCCTCGCGACCGGTTATGCAAAAGGTGTGTTGCCCAGAAATGAGCAGCTGCCAGCCGTCACCGATAACAACCAGATCCCTGGCATCACGTTCACCCGTGTCCCCCAGATCCGGATCGGTAAGGACTGGGGGCAGAAATACTGGCTCGCCCTCTCCATCGAAGACCCGCAGGCAACCGTGGCCTATTCCTCCACCGTCGCCTCGGGTGACAGACTGCCCGCAGTGGGAAGCAATACCGTGGGGCCGCGCGTCTATTACGAAAACGCCGGCGGCGCCCTCCTCAATCCCGACACCCAGTACACTGATAACCCGGTGCCGGATATCATTCTGAAAAGCGCGGTCGATACGTCAGTGGGCCATTACGAAGTTTTCGGGCTGGCGCGCTGGTTCCGCTCGGTCATCCAGTCCCCCGGCGCGGCCCGCACACATAAGGACACACAGTTCGGCGGAGGTGTCGGCGGCGGTATGACCGTGCCGCTCGGCACGCCAAAACTCCAGCTGACCGGCAACGTCATCGCTGGCGAAGGGATCGGTCGTTACGGACCCACTCTCCTGCCGGACACAACATTCAACAGTCGTGGACAGCTTACCCCTGTCCCGGAACTGCGTGGTGCGCTGGGTCTGATCGGACACCCAGACAAATCCGTCCTGCTTTATCTGTACGGTGGTGTCGAAACGGCAGGACGCCGGCGATACACCGCCGCCAACGGAAGCCAGTATGGATACGGAATCACCGACCAGAATCTCAGCGGCTGCGACATCGAATTCGGAACCTGCAACGCGCAGACCCGGACACTCGCCTCGTTTACGACCGGTGGGTGGTGGCACTTCCTTGACGGCCAGTATGGCAGCGTCATGGCAGGTGTTCAGTATACTTATATCCGGAAATTTGCCTTTCGCGGCAATGATGGCATGGGCAACAGTGTCTACCCGACCACCACGGGTAACACGGTCTATGTCACGTTCCGATATCTTCCTTTCCAGTAATGGAAAATCAGAATTAAAACCGGAGAGACAGGTATGACCTACACAGTTGGCACTTACCTCGCAGAACGTTTCGCGCAGATCGGGTTGAAACATCACTTCGCCGTAGCCGGTGACTACAATCTCGTCCTGCTCGATCAGCTTCTGAAAAATAAAGGCTGCGAACAGGTTTACTGCTCGAACGAACTGAACTGCGGCTTCTCCGCCGAAGGTTACGCCCGCGCCAACGGCGCCGCGGCGGCCGTCGTCACCTTCAGCGTCGGCGCGCTCTCGGCTCTGAACGCCATTGGCGGCGCTTATGCCGAAAACCTGCCCGTCATCCTCGTCTCCGGCGCACCAAACTCCAACGATCACGGCAGCGGCCATATCCTCCACCACACCATCGGCAGCACCGATTACGGCTACCAGCTCCGTATTGCAAAGGAGCTGACCTGTGCCGCCGTGTCCATCATCTCCGCGGAAGACGCACCGGAGAAAATCGATTACGCGATCCGCACCGCCCTGCGTGAGAAAAAGCCCGCCTATATCGAAATCGCCTGCAATGTTTCCGGGCAGCCCTGCCGCGCTCCGGGCCCGATCAGCAGCGTCATCAATGAACCGGCTTCCGACGCTGACACACTGACCGTCGCCGTCAAAGCTGTCTCCGACTTCATTGAAAGCAGGGAAAAGCCCGTCATCCTCATCGGCAGCAAACTGCGCGCCGCCGGAGCCGAAGACGCCGCAATCCGTCTGGCCGACGCCCTTGGGTCCTGTGTCGCGACAATGGGCGCCGCCAAAAGCTTCTTTCCCGAAGATCACGCAAACTATATCGGCACATTCTGGGGTGATGCCAGCTCGCCGAAGGTCAATGACATCTTCAACTGGTCAGACAGCGTTCTGGCTCTCGGCTGTATCTTCAATGATTACTCGACCGAAGGCTGGACCGCATGGCCAAAAGGTGCCGGCGTCGTCAACGCTGATAAAGAAACGACAACGGTTGGCGATCAGTCTTTCAATAATATCCACCTGCGCGATCTTATCGACGGTGTCGCAAAGCACTTCGCCGGCAAAGCAAAAAAAGACGCGACCATGATCGAATACCGCCGTGTCGGTGGCGGCGTGACGGAAACAGCGCCTGAAGCCGGCAAAAAAGACAGCAAACTAACCCGCGAGCACATCCAGCGCGCGCTGCAGTCCATCGTCACAGCTGACACCACTATCTTCGGCGAAACCGGAGACTCCTGGTTCAACGTCAACCGCACGAAACTTCCCCGTGGCGCGCGCGTGGAATACGAAATGCAGTGGGGCCATATCGGCTGGTCGGTGCCCTCCATGTTCGGATACGCCGTCGGAGCGCCGGAACGCCGCAATATCCTGATGGTCGGTGATGGTTCCTTCCAGCTCACCGCTCAGGAAGTCGGCCAGATGACCCGCCGCAAATTACCGGTCATCATCTTCCTCATCAACAATGGCGGCTACACAATCGAAGTGGAAATCCACGACGGGCCATACAACAACATCAAAAACTGGAACTACGGCGCCGTCATCGAAGGCTTCAACGCCGAAGACGGTAAAGGCAAAGGCCTCCGTGCGACAACATTCGGAGAACTGGATGACGCCGTGAAAACCGCACTGGCGCACAGAGACGGCCCGACCCTGATCGAATGCGTTATCCCGCGTGATGACTGCACGAGCGAACTCATCTCCTGGGGACGGCACGTCGCCACGGCCAACGCCCGCCCGCCCGCGAAATAAGCAACGCTCTTCGCCGCAGACAGGCGACCTTCGGGTCGCCTGTTTTGTCTGAACGCCAAACCCGATTTCCGGAACCCCCATGACCGCCACTCCGCCCCCGGCGACAGCATCGCCCGCGGCCTCCGCCACGCCCGCTCCGCAGCCGCAGAAACTTCAGCCCCTCTACGTGCTGGCCTGGTTTCTCTGCGCCCTGTTCTATTTCTATCAATACGCGATCCGCTCTGCCCCCGGCATCATGCAGAATGAGCTGACAGCGGCCTGGGGTAACAGCCATCTCGGGCTGATGATCGCGTCCTACTACATCGTCTACGCCCTCATGGCCCTCGTCGTCGGCGTCCTGCTCGACCGCTACGGCGCCCATGCCATCCTTCCGGGCTTCATCGCCGTCACCGGCGTCGGATGCCTCATCTTCGCTCAGGGCAGCGCTCCCGCCGGCGTCGGCGGCTACATCATCCAGGCCATCGGAGCCATCTGCGCCTTCGTCGGTGCCTCCTACGTCGCCGCCCGATACCTCCCGGCCCGAACGCTGGCTCTCTTCGTCGGCCTTACACAGTGCCTCGGCATGGCAGGCGCCGCTTTCGGCTCCAAACCAACCCGCATGCTCATCGATCCGCAGGGAAGCTGGCACGTCTCATGGCCACATATCTGGCTTGGTTTCGGCGTTATCGGCCTGATCCTCGCCGCTGCCGTCTGGGTCATCATGCCGCGCGATTCAGGGGACAGCACCCGGCATCACGGTGACCTTACCGCCGCCAATCTTCTCAGTCCGTTCAAAATCATCTTCTCCAACCCCCAGAGCTGGTGTGCCGGACTCATCGGCGGCCTTCTCTTCGTGCCCACAACAATCGGCGCACTCGGCTGGGGCGCTTCCATGCTGAGTGTCGGCGAACACACCACCATGGGCTTCGCCGCTTCCGATGTCTCCATGGTCCCCATTGGCTGGGTCATCGGATGCCCGCTGCTGGGATGGATCTCCGATAAGATCGGAAGACGTAAACCGGTTCTGTTCGGAGGCGCCGTCGTGCTGCTGGCAGCATCGCTCTGCGCCCTCTACGTGCCCGTCGGCATCATGCCAAAATATGTGGTCGCCCTCGTCATGGGCATCGCCTCCGGCGCCGCCATGATCCCGTTCTCCTCCATGAAAGAGGTCAACCCGCCCCAGGTCAAAGGCACCGCCGCCGGCGTCATGAATTTCCTCGTGTTCGGTACAACCGGCATCATGTCTCCCCTCGTTTCTGCTCTCATGGGCAAAGGCGAGGTGCTGAGCATGGCAGAATACCGGCACGCCTTCATGCCGCTCATCATTGGCATCGTCATTGCCATCGGCCTGTCCTTCTTCCTGCGCGAAACAGGCTGGGCTGCCCGAAAAGCGTAAACCGAACCGCGTATACCCGGAGAGGGGACGGCACTCCTCTCTGCCCGTTCGATACCTTCATAAATTGCAGTGCTGTTCACACGTCCTGTCAAAGGCTGTGAAGAGTGCGCCGTGAAGGAGAGCATCCGGGGTCAGCCCGGACCCGGCAGGACCACGAGCCCCTGCACTTCGGTTTGCTGATAAACAACGGTTTGCAAAGGCTCTGTTGTCATTAAGTGCTGGCTCGTTCCCAGGGCTTTGCCCTGGAACCCACCAAAGGTCACAGACCTTTGGAAACCATTTTATGATTAATCAATCGGGGTGCAGGGGCCGTCGTGCGCAGCACGCCTTCGCGTGACGGTCCCTGCCGGGTTCGGGCAGAGCCCGGTCTTCTGCCAGCCCTTTGAAAAATCACAGATCAACACGTAACGACAACAGAGCCTTTCCAAAGGTCTGCGACCTTTGGCGGGTTGCCGTATCAATCCCGCACAGATTATTAAGGTCAGATCCATCGGTATAACCTGTATCCGGACAGTTTTTCTTCCCGGAGCACAGCATTTCAGATGGCATACCTCCCGCCCCACTGATAAAGCACCCCGGTCAGCAGCGTGTCGCTGTAACGGCCCGCCAGTTTCCGTAAGAGATGAAAATCTGCCTCTGTGACTAAGAAGTCAGTAATACAAAGCCTGAAAAGATGGAACTGGCTTTTCGCCCCGTCCATCCCGGATCTGGTCTTCTCCCTCAGAACCACCATCACCTCTCTGGTCGCGTTAAGTATCGCCCTGTGGATGGAACTCGGCCAGCCCCAGTGGGCCGCCATGACCGTCTGGATCGTCGCTCAGAATACCATCGGCGAAAGCCTGTCCAAGGCACACTGGCGCGTCGTCGGAACCCTGGCCGGCGCCGTGGCCGCGATCATGCTCGTGGCAGCCTCGCCGCAGCAGCCCTGGCTGTTCTTCCCGCTGCTCGCCGGCTGGATCGGTCTCTGCGCCGGCCTCGGAACGCTGTGCCACAATTACCATAGCTATACGTTCGTACTGATGGGCTTTACCTGCGCGATCATCTCTGTGTCCGCCATCGACACACCGGATCAGGTCTTCAGTATCGCCGTCGCGCGAAGCACCTACATCCTCCTCGGCGTCGTCTGTGAAATGACCGTCGCCCTCATCTGCGAACCCAATGTCGCCAGCCACGCCAGAGCCGCCGTCCGCCACAACCTTCAGGACATCATTGAAGGAACCGCTTCCGTCGTCCGGGACGTCCTCATCTCCCACGCTCCGCCGGAACGGGATCTCTACAAC
Source organism: Acetobacter conturbans (assembly GCF_011516755.1). GTDB lineage: Bacteria > Pseudomonadota > Alphaproteobacteria > Acetobacterales > Acetobacteraceae > Acetobacter > Acetobacter conturbans. The sequence continues at coordinate 8,863 of NZ_WOSY01000023.1, forward strand.
ACCTTCTCCCGCGTCATGACGCTCAATGACAGGATAGAGTTCAGCGCCATCGAAACCGGCCATTCCGGGCCAATGGTCGCCTCCGCCCGGGCGACGCTGGGACAGGCCGCAAAGTTCATGTCCCGTGGTCTCGGGATGCAAACCCGCCTCGCCCTGTCCGGACAGAAAAACGGCCGGTTCGCGCAGCCCGTCGTGGCAGCCTTCGCTGACTTTCTCGCAGCCATGCCCCGATTCCTCGATTCCGACGCCGGGGTGACACAACTCTGCACCCACGCCGACACCCTGCTCCGGACCTGCGAAACCTCAATCGAACAAACAGCACGTCTGGAGAACGGCAGCTCAGAACAGCGTGCTTTTGTCGATGACCGTATCGTTCTCCAGGGGATAGCCCTCCTGCTGTCCGAACTCACACTGCTGCTGAACTGTTTCAGAGGTACAGGTCCCGACAAACAGGCCCTCGGCGCTCTCCGTCTCGTTCGCCCGGCGCATGGACGCGCCGCCCTCTCCAATGGTCTCCGCTCCTTCATCGCCGTGCTCATCGCCGCCCTCATCTGGGAAATTACAGCCTGGCCCACGGGCACCCTTTTCGTCATGTTCGTGTCCGTGATCTGCGCACGTTTCGCGTCATTCTCCAACACAGTGATCGCCAGTAAAAACTTCTTCCTCGGCGCGGTCTGGGCCGTTATCGCCGCTGTCATTCCGGTCTTCCTCGTCATGCCAGTCACGTCGGACTACCCGGTGTTATGTTTCGCCGCAGGTATTCCCATGATCATCGGCGGGCTGGTCAACCGCCACCCGGCCACCGCCGCCATGGGCGCGTCCTTCGTCAATTTCTTTCCCTACATGCTGGAACCTGAAAATCATTTCCGCATCAACGAACTGCAATGGTTCAACAGTTCCATGGCCCTGCTGACCGGTCTCGGTTTCGGTGTGCTGATCTTCCGCTATCTGTTTCCCTTCAGCTTCGTCCGGTTTCACCGAAATTTCCGCGCGATCATCGAAAATGACCTGAGAAACATTGTCGGGCGCAACAGCCGGATGACCGACCAGCTCTGGCTCGGCGAAATCATCGAAGAGATGGAGCGCCTCATCGCCCACGACGCCGGACGAGACCCATCTCAAACGGACGCCTGGCTCAGTAGCGCATTCTCTGTCATGACCGTCGGCAGAAATCTGCTCTACGTAAAGTTCCTGCTGACGAAAAGAGCCCTGCCGCCTTCCGTTGAAACAGAACTCACGCGCCTCTTCGAAATCCTGGAAAGCACCGCAGTTACCAGCCACGAAAAGCTGGAGGCGATCACAGGCGCGGAAAGCGCCCTCTATCAGACAGAAGCCCGATCAGAAGAAATCGGCCAGCGTATTCAGATCAGCGACGTCATCGGCTGCCTCTCCATCGCGGTCAAAGAACTCGGAAAAAACACCAGTTTTCAGAAACAGCATAATTTCCGGTGATGATGCCACCTGCAACCACAGCGATTTTCGCCTCATCCGGAATCTGACACCACTTCAGAATGGTAAAAAAACATCATGGCAGAGGGTCTGGGCTTTGACCTGCGTGAGACTGGCAGGCGCAGGACTGGTTGTGCAGGATTGGCAGGGCTCTGCCCTGGAACCCGGCAAAGGCTCGCCTTTGCAAACCGTTTTATGATCAGCAGACCGGAATGCAGGGGCCTGTGGTCCCTGCCGGGTGCGGGCTGAGCCCGGATCTCATCCACAGCTCAGTCTTCACAGCCTCTGGTATAAGTCTGCCACGGCTCCCGGCATTGCCGTTCTGACTGATAATAGCTGAAACGCGCTCAGGAAATTGTAATGCGACCCGCAGGCCAACCGGCGCGCCATAATCGAATATACAGAGTGAGAATTTATCCAGCCCGGCACAATGATGCGATAATGATCCGCCAGCAGCGGTATTAAATCCCAAAACATATGGCTGGCAGTCGGAAATCCGTGCAGCAATAACAGGATCGGTGCGTTCGCCGGACCTGCCTCCCGATAAAAAACCCGACGTCGCCAACAGCCTGTCTGTAAAATCCAACACGCATGACCATCTCCTGACGGCGCCATGCTATTCATCAAAAATCGTCTGCCGATCATCCGGGTTGCTGCTGTCGTCCCGGCAGGACGAGAAGAACAGCGGGTGAGCCAGGAGAGCAGACAGCGTTTTTATGCGTCCCGGCAGGCAAAGCATCCCCCGGTCCCGCCCGGATAATCCACGCAATGTGGCGAAGGGCCCTCTGGCGATGATGGCGAGAAAAACCGCCCCCCTCCATCGTCACCACACCGCCCGCCATTGCCTCCCGCTCCCGTCTGTCGCAAATATCCCCCCCGCAACCCACGGCCCCGGATCCGGCCACTCACAGCAGACAGGAGCAGCGCGACCATGACAGGCGAAACGATCACAACAGACGTCGCCATCATCGGAGCCGGCCCCACCGGCCTGTTCGCCGCTTTCGAATGTGGAATGCTCAAACTGAACAGCATCCTCATCGACGCCCTCACCGATATCGGTGGCCAGTGCACCGCGCTCTACCCTGAGAAACCAATCTACGACATCCCGGCACTCCCCGCCGTCGAAGGCGCCCGCCTGATCGAAAACCTCGCCGAACAGATCGAACCCTTCAACGTCCCGCGCCTCCTCGGTCGCCGCGTCGAAACCCTCACAGGCTATCGCGGTGCCTTCACGCTTGGCACCAGCAAAGGCGACACCATCCACGCCAGAGCCGTCATCATCGCCGCCGGTGCAGGGGCCTTCGGTCCCAACCGCCCCCCACTCGAAAACCTCGAAGCCTTCGAGGCCACCGGCGGTGTGCAATATTATGTCCGCCGTCGCGCTGATTTCGCCGACAAAACCCTCGTCATCGCCGGCGGCGGCGACTCAGCGCTCGACTGGGCCCTGTCCCTCCGTGAAGTTGCCAGCAAGATCTACCTCGTCCACCGCCGCGACAAATTCCGCGCTGCCCCCGAAAGCCTCCGTCAGCTCGAAGAGGCTGTCACAGCAGGCGAGATCGAGAAAATCACCCCCTATCAGCTCAAATCCCTGAAAGGGGAGGGTGGAATCCTTACCGGCGTCGAACTCGCCACCCTGGATGGTGACGCACGCACCCTTGATGCCGACCACCTCCTCGCCTTCTTCGGCCTCGCCACCGATCTGGGCCCCGTCGCCCAATGGGGCATGGACCAGATCCGCTCCACCATCCCCGTGACGCCCTCAACCTGCGAAACCAGTCTCCCCGGCGTTTTCGCCATCGGCGACGTCGCAACCTATCCCGGCAAACTCAAACTCATTCTCCAGGGTTTCAGCGAAGCCGCCATGGCCACCCACGCCATCTACCCGATCGTAAACCCCGAACAGGCGCTCCACTTCGAATACTCCACCAGCAAAGGCGTTCCAGACACGAAATGATCGGCTGGCGCCTCTCTCCCGAGGCGTTATACTCCCGCGCTTGCGGAGCGAATGCAGTCGGAGGCAGAGCACAGAGATGGATGTTGCAGCACAATGGGCTGGTGGTGCCCTGACCATCGACCTTGGCGCCATTGCCGCTAATTACCGTCAACTGACCAGAACGCTCACCCAAAATGGCGCGAAAACCCTCTGCGCCGCCGCCATCAAGGCCGACGCCTACGGTCTGGGCGCCTCCCGCGTCGCCCCCGTCCTCGAACAGGCCGGCTGCCGCCACTTCTTCGTCGCCCACCTCTCCGAAGGCGCCGCCCTTCGCAGCATCATCTCCCGGGATATTCCCATCTTCGTCCTCCACGGCCCTCCGCCCGGAACCTCCGAAGATCTGCTCGAAGCCGGCCTCACCCCCGTCCTCAACAGCCCCGAACAGCTCGAAGAATGGCAGACCCTCGCCCGAAAGCGCGAGCGCAGACTCCCTGCCGCCATTCAGCTCGACTCCGGCATGGCCCGCTTCGGCCTCACCGCCGAAACCATTACCGCCCTTGCGGATAATCCTGACAGCTACGCCGGCATCGACCCCATGCTCGTCATGAGCCACCTCGCCTGCGCCGACACCCCTGAATCCCCCGCCAATGTCGCCCAGCTCGAAGCCTTCCGCCGCCTCAGCGCCTTGCTGCCCGAAGCCCCGCGCAGCCTTTCCGCCTCATCCGGCATCTTCCTCGGTCCCGACTGGCACTTCGATCTCGTGCGGCCCGGCGCCGCCCTCTACGGTATCAACCCGACACCCGGTCAGCCCAATCCCATGACCCCCGTTGTTCGCCTCCAGGCCCGGGTCATCCAGACCAGAACCATCCCCGAAGGTCAGTCCGTCGGCTACGGCGCCCTCTTCACCGCTCACCGCCCGACCCGCGTCGCCCTGCTCGGCATCGGCTATGGCGACGGCTTCCACCGCTCCACCTCAAACCGTGGCCGCGCCGTTCTCTCCTCCCATCCGGACGTCCACCTTCCCATCATCGGCCGCGTCTCCATGGACTCGCTCGCCATCGACATCACCGATCTGGGTGAAATCCCCGTTCCCCCCGGCACCGCGCTCGACCTCATCGGTCCCCACAACACACTCGAAGATGCCGCAGACGCCGCCGGGACGATCGGCTACGAAATCCTGACGGATCTCGGTGGACGCTACCACCGCAGTTACGTGTCGTACCAGCCAGCATAAAGAGGCCTGGGCTCTGCCCGAACCCGGAAGGAGTCGCGGCCTCCTTCATCCCGCTCTGTTGCGTAACGACACGATTTCCGAAAGTCTGTGATCTCTGGCAGATGCGGGGTGAAGCACCGGGACTTTCCCGCTTTGTGTCACCCTCATATCAGAGGGTCCGGCCTTTGACCTGTGTAAGGTTGATGGGTGTGGGGCTGGCAGGGCTCTGCCCTGGAGCCCGGCAAAGGCTCGCCTTTACAAACCGTTTATGATCAGTAAGCCCGGGTGCTCCCGGCCACAGGTCAGTCTTCATAACCTCCGGTATCCGTGCGTGCCGGTGTAAAAGATGGTTTTGGAAATCGTCAGCACGACAGAAAATCTTGTTCACATTTCGAATTACTTTGAATAGCGAAACGGTTTCTTTTTCGCCTACCGTCCGCTCCGCCGGTCCAACCAAGCGGAACCCCCACCTTGAACCCTGTTTCTTTTTTCGTCGCAGCTCTCTGTGCCGCACAGCTTATTCCTGAAGCCCGCGCGCAGGTCATGCCACTCGATCTCCCGGCAACGGAAAGTCATTTCACGACATATACCGGTCACTGCACTGGCAGTTACGGATGTCGCACCCTCTCTGTCGATACCCATGATGACAGCCTTTCCATCGACATGACCGATCTCATCCGGGACGGCAGCCACGCCATACTGGCAGGCGTGAAAATCGCCGATCCGGAGGGTGGAGACCGGGAGGTCTACCGCCTGACCACCCTCACATCGCAGTTCCGGCATGCTGATTTCAAAGCCGGAAAGTTTCAGGCCGACAGTGTGCCCGACAGCACCTGCATCATCCACCGCCCGATGCATGATGCCGCGTTGTCCTCACTCAGCTGCACCTATTACACCGTCAACGAATTCGGAGACGCCGACCCGACCATTTTCGGCTTCGTCCGCTCCCCGTGACCGCGAAACCATTCCGCGTCCTGTTCTCCGGAATACAGGACGCTGTGGTTTCCGCGAGATCACCGGCTGAAGCACCCGGAACCTGCGGACTTTATGAGCAGTGTCAAAAAACTGAAAAAAACTCTTCCATCAGACAACAAAATCTGTGTAGCCTCAGTGTCAGGACGGAGGGGTAACCCCGAAAATTTCTCCGGAAGCCGTCCTTAATTGCAAGCTCGAGTATGGAGGTCCACCATGTTTGACCCTGCTACTCAGACCATCAGGTCTCTGGCAAAAATTGCTTATGCCAGCCGGATATATGCAAAGAATGTCATGAGCGGGAGCCCTGCCTTCGATGGCTGCCTGCACTCGGGGGTTCCCCCGCGATGAAGATCTGACCTGCCTTGTCTTTCCCCTGAACCCTCTGATGCGCCACGGCTTTTTCCGGAAAGTCGTGGTGTTTTTTTATTCACAATCAATAGCCATGCAACAATTTCCAGGCGTTATAAAAAACAGAGGAAATCTGAATTGAATAAGGACAGATCTAAAGTATATTCGTGAAAATCTTCCCGAAAAAACCACAAAAAATATGGCGTTGTTATCGTCAGGTTCTGAAGTCTGAGTTTTCAGAGGATGAGCGGAAGACCGGTCTCTGCCCGCTTTCGGAAGGGGTCGTCACGCGAAGGCGTGCTGCACACGATGCCTCCATTACCCCTGTCTGTTGATCAATAAGCCTGTTTCCACAGGGCTGAGACCTTTAATGGTCATCATGGGCAAAGCGCTGAGAAAGCGACAACACCTGATGATAACAGAGCTTTTTCCGGTTTCCGGAGCAGAGCCCTGTCAGTCCCGCACCAGCCAGTCCCGCACAGGTCAAAGACCTCTCAGACAGGGGAGCCCGGATGGACTATATGGCGCAGCGGGTCGAAGCTCTTTATCCGTTGTTCAGGATATTCCTGTCTGATGAAAAACAGGTTCATACCATACCCTGCACCATCTTCGGTGTGCAGCGTCGCAATCTATGCCGGCAGCATGTATGTCGTGTTTAACGATTCCGAAACCGTGATGCAGATGCAGCGTCATTTTGAGCATCTCATCCGTCACGCCAGAGTCCAGCCGCATGACGTCGCCGACACACTCCGCCAGATGGCAACCAGTATGCAGGATAACCCGGATGCCCGGCCTTTCAGTTCCTCGTTTCGATCCCCGGGCACGGCTCTGAGTGTCGGTCTCTGAAACCGCCTCCGACCGGATCACCCTGAAACAGGACACAGCACGCGAGTCCGGAGCACACCTGAAAACCCGAAGCCCCGTCCCGATCCGTTACATCATTCTCGGCCTCCTGATCGCCGCGGGCTGCATCAGCTACATCGACCGCACCGCCATGGCAGCGGCCAACGTCGATATCGCCCGCGAATTCGGCCTGTCCTTCACAGAACTCGGCGTCCTCCTTTCCTCCTTCGCCTCCGTCTATCTGGTCTGCCAGATCCCCGCCGGTCTGCTCGCAGACCGCGCCGGCGGACGCTGGCTTCTGTTTTCCTGCCTGCTGCTGTGGAGCGTCGCACAGTGGCTCTCCGCCCTGGCCGGAAGCGTTCACGGCCTGCTCGTCGCGCGCTGCCTGCTCGGCGTCAGCGAAGCACCCGTGTTCCTCATCGGCACACGCCTCGTCACCCGGTATTTCGAACCCGCCCGGCGCGCCACCCCCATCGCCTTCCTGAACGCCTCCTCCTCACTGGGTCAGGTCATCGGTCCGATGATGCTCGGCGCCGTCTCCGGAGCCTTCGGCTGGCGCGCCATGTTCGCCTTCGTCGGCAGCCTGAGCGCGGGCCTGGCTCTCCTGTGGATCAGCATTTATCGTAACCCGAAAGCAACCGGTTCTGAACCCGAACAACCGGAACCACCCCGCGCGGAAAAGGTGATTCACGAACTCCGCCGCCTGCTCTCCTTCCGCACAAGCTGGGCTCTGGCCGGCGGCTTCGTCGGCGTCATTTACCTGCAATGGCTCTACGCCGCCTGGCTGCCCACGTATTTCCAGACCGCCCGCCACTTCACCGTCTCTCAGGCCGGTTACCTTTCCTCGGTTCCGCAATTCGCCGGCTTCATCGGTGGTCTCGCCGGCGGCATCGTGACAGACCGCCTCGCCCGACGCGGCTGGACACCGGCCCGCGCCTGCCGCACCCCGCTGGTGGCCGCACTGCTCGTAGCCGCCGTAACCACCATGCTGGTCCCCTTCTGCGCCACAACAACACTGGCCGTCATTGTCATGTCGGTGTCCCTGTTCGCAACAGGCATCGCCATGACCAGCGGCTGGACACTCGGAACCGTCCTGATCGACGAAGGATCAGTCGCCACACTGGAAGCCATCCAGAACATGGGTGGCTCTCTGGGAGCAGTCATGGCCCCGGTTCTGACAGGAGCCGCTCTCCAGCACTCCGGCTCTTTCACGCTCGCAATGGCCATCGCAGGCGTCATCACTCTCGGGTCAGCCGCCTTATACCGGATCGGAACACGCACGCGAATTTCGTAACATCCACGATATATCAAAGTGTCCTGCGAAAAGTCTGACATGTTGTTCCGTCAGAGAGAAAATCCGGGCTCTGCCCGAACCCGGCAAAGGCTCCCTTTGCAAACCATTTTATTAACAGATCGGGGTGAAGGGGTCCGCGACCCCTTCCGCGTCCGGGCAGAGCCCGGACACTCTCATCGACAGGTCAAAGGCCAGCCTCCGTCGACGGCCTTCGCTGCAATATCCAGACATCAGTGGCCCACCGAAACCGGATTACTCCCCCTTATCTTCCCGTTCACCCCGGCCAACACTCTCAAGTTTCCCGGGATCAAGCGGACGCTGAAGCTCCCGTGCAATCTCAAAAGGCCCGGTCAGCCACAATTCAAACTCCTCCGGCTCAGTCAGGATCACCGGCATCGCCTTCGGGTGGACAGGTGCCACAACCGCATTCGCCTCCGTCGTCAGAAAACCGAACAGATCAGCCGTCACCTCGCCTTCCTTAACTTTCCGGACAGACGTCCAGCTTGTCCATATCCCCGCGAAGAAACAAAGCGGCCGCTCCGGCCCGTCCGCAAACCACACCGGGCGTATGCTCCCGTCCGGAAGATGTTCCATCTCGGAAAACGACGTAAACGGCACCAGACAACGATGTTCGATGCCAAGCCAGCGCCGCCAGTGAGCCGAGGACAAATTGCGAATATTCGTCACTCCCCGGTCCACCTTGTGACCACGCAGCGCAAACGCGGGTGACGGCATCCCCCACCGCGCCAGAGTCAACTCGCGTCCTTCAGCTCCCTGCCTGACAACCGGAGCTGCCGTATCCGGCCAGATCGCCGGCATCGACGGAAGATTGCCGGTGCGATCCACCAGAGCGCGTGCCCGTCTCCTGATCGCCTCCTGTGGCGCCGTCATGCTGTAGAGATTGCACATGGTCGGTTTTGTCCCGAATTATTGTCTTCAAAATGCAGACAACACGATTGCTTATAGCACAATACCAGTCATTCATGGGCAAAGACACGCCATCAACCGACAAAGAGAGGACGATTAAAGGCATCGGTGTAGTGACAGCCGCTCCTTTTGTTGCGACGAACTTCCATCGTCCGGAATGAACGCCAGTGGCTGCAAAGACTGATACCAGAGGTTGAGAAGACTGACCTGTGGTTGAAAGTATCCGGGCTCTGCCCGGACCCGGCAGGGACCGCAGGCCCCTGCACCCCGGTTTGCTGATCATAAATGATTTTCAAAAGTCTGCGACCTTTGGTGGGTTCCAGGGCAAAGCCCTGCCAGTCCTGCACCAGTCAGTCGCACACAACTCAAAAGCCAGACTCTCTGCTATAACAGGACGCCTTCAGAAATCAGCACTCACAGTTCCAAAGAATTGCCGGGGCGCTCCCATAAGAAAGTAATTATAACCCGTATTCGTAAAATTGTTGCCCAGTTCGCTCGTCGTCGCCACATAAGTCTTGTTGAACAGATTGTAGATATTAAAGCTGACCGTAAAATTCTTCATGAAACTGTAAGACCCGAAATTATACCGCCCCCCGAAATTCGCCTGAAAATATCCCGGAACATGCAGATCATTGGTATAGGTGAGCTCCCGGCTGGACAAATAATTCCCATCCAGATGCACATTCAGATGCCGCCAGTCATAAGCAATACTGCCCTTATACATCATGGTCGGGTAATTCGGCACCAGCTTGCCTCGCGTCGGCTCAGGGCCGGAAGACGTGACGACATTCTGATCATACGTGGAGTGAGCATAGGAAAATGAATTATAAAGCGTCAGTCCCTGAACCGGATGCGCCGTCATGCTCACCTCAGCCCCGTTCGTCGTCACCCCGCCCACATTCTGCACAGCCGTAATCGGATTGATCCCGGAACCACTCGAAATCAGCTGCAACCGATTGGAGAAATTTACCCGGTAAAGCGACACAAGAGCACTCAGCTTCGGCGTCACATACCGATACCCAAGCTCATAAACCCAGTCCGTCTCCGGCTTCAGAGACCCTTTCGTGCTCTGAAACGCCGTCTGAGAAGATGTCCACGGCGTCGCGGAAACATTGGTGTTGTACCCGTCCTGCGGATACGCCCGCATATTATGCGACACATCGAAAAACGCTTCATGATGCGGCAAAAACCGCCAGTTGGCGGAAACCTGAGGCAGAAACGCATCAGACGCCGTCAGATGCCCCTGCGCCACCTGGTTCCCACCATTCAGTGCCGCATCCTGTGTCGGAACATGGTTCCCCGCCGAAACAACCATGGATTTGAAACCGGCATTGACGGTCAGATTACGCGTAATCCGGAACGTATCCTGCAAATGGAACGTAAACGTGTTGGTATGGAAAACTTCCTGCCAGGGATTGGCAAAAACATTTCCCGGAAAACCATCTGTCGGATTGCCCGGCGTGCCCTCTCCCGACAACGGGACTTCAGAGAAATAACGCCCCTCGGTAAACTGCCCGTATTCATACCAGACACCGGCATTGATCGTGTGGCGCGCGATTTTGTAGGTCAGCGCCGTTGTAAACCCGCCCCGTTCAATACCCGGATTCTGAATCCGCTGTGACAGCGGCGCCCCGTTCGGAGACGGCATATACGGCGTCGTCCACGTGCTGTAGCCACTATCCCCGTGACCATAAACCGTCGTCGCCCAGTTCAGAGCCGATGTCAGGTTTTCATTCAGCGTGATCCCGCCAAGATAATCCACCCGGTTCGCCGTTCCGGCATAATACGATGCATCCAGCGGATCAGCGGCTTTTTCATAGCCTGCCGGATAGATCCCCTGCGCGGCATGATAGGCAGCCGTATAATTCGGATAGTAATTGGCAAGATTCGGTCCGAATACATGAAGATTATCCATCGTCATGTCCTGGTAATCGAACTGCTGTGTCGAACTCCAGTCGAAGAACATTTTGAGCGATGATTCATGCGCCAGAGGCTGAACGAATTTCGCGTTGACCTGATCCGAGTAGTCGTAACCATGGCCTTTCCACAGATCCATATCCGTCCGGGCATACGAGACGTAAAAACGTGAGCCGGTCCGGTTCAGATCGCCACTGTTAAGACGAATGAATGTGCGAAACGTCGCATTGCTCCCAAAGGTCTGCTCAACCGTCCCGCCACGCTCATGCGACGGATCAATGGACCGGAACTGGATCGCGCCGCCAAGATTGCTGCTGGACGCGACATCAATCGCGCCCGCTCCCTGCGAAACATCCACTCCGGCAACGTTATCCGTGCTGAGCGCCCGCGTAATACTGAGGCCATTATAGTTATTGAACTGCTGATCCCCGAGCGGAATCCCGTCCAGGGTAAAACCAAGCTGAGCCTGTGAGAAACCCCGCATAAACAGTGTGCTGGAATACTCGTATGCACCAAACGGATCAGCCGACTGATACAGCACGCCCGGAAGCTGACTGAGCACCTTCATCGGAGAGGTTCCGGGCACGCTCTGACGCATCATGGTGGACGTTACACTCGTCATCTGCCGCGTGGAGCCATGCCCGAAAATTGAAATCTCTTCTTTCGCCGCCGCCGGCACCGCAACGGCCCGCGCACGCGCGCCGGAACTCCCCGATTTTGAGGAAACCGGCTTCGCCGATACGACCGGCTTTCTGACAGGATGAGTCACAGACGATGCCGGCCCTCCTGCGCCGGAAGGCCCGGAGCCGATTGGTGCCGCATGCGCCGGCAAGGCACCGATCATGAGCGTCGAGGTGAGCAGGACCGAACGTGGCGTGTTGATAAAGACCAGCCGCGTGCAGCGAGCGTTTCGCTGACGGGATGCCACTATGACACCGGAGAGACTGTTCCTGGCCCGCATAATTCCACCATTGTTTTTCGATATTACACCAGAGGTTGAGAAGGCTGACCTGTCGATGAGAGCATCCGGGCTCAGCCCGGAGCCGGCAGGGACTGCAGGCCCCTGCACCCCGGTTTGCTGATCATAAAACGGTTTGCAAAGGCGAGCCTTTACCGGGTTCCAGGGCAAAGCCCTGCAAGCCCCACACCCATCCACCTCACACAGGTCATAGGCCAGACCCTCTGGTATTATTGGGCATTTTCGGGGTCAGAAAGATTTACGTCGCCTCCCAGCCCGTCCTGAAACGTCTTCAAAATTCGAGGATGACTTCCAACCGCTGAAGCTCAACCATGCTACATCCTCGAAAAAGCTGGAATCATGGTTCGACCAGAGGGTCGAGGCTATTATGCAGCCCCGACGAAAGCGCAGCGAGCAATGGAATAAAAAGCATAATGCTGAAAAAGATATTTCCTATCAGCAAACCGATCGGCTCTCCGCTTTGTTCACCAAGAAGTCAGTATCATGACAATAATACAAAAAATTATAACGTAATAAATATATACAAAGCCCGATTATTTATTTACGGACTTTGTATATTATAAATAGCTTAACAGCTACGCTCTGTAATAAGATCCTATTTTCCCACAAGCATAAATCATAATACCAGTTATCATTATTTCTACTTTATTTATATCACGCTCTAAATTTACTGTGGATTCAGTATTTTCAAGCGTTGAACCATGAGCAATTTTGTGACGCCTTCTAAGCATATCCTCAATAAAAGTGGCCCAAAGAGCATCTGTAGCATATGGATCGCCTTTATTTGGAGGCTCCTTGAAGTCAGAATTTGAATAGGCTTGGTAAGGCCAAGAATAAACTTTACTGTAACTAGATTTACATTTTCTCAATAACTTATAGGCAGATGATGCTGACCCAGAAAATATCTGATGATAAAAGTCCGAACTTAGTGATGAGACAATTTTATTTATTCCAATGGGAGTAAAATATTTATCTATACTACTCACGGTTGGATTCCCCATATTTTCTTTTATAGGCAAAAAATCAAAATCTATAGGTACACTATTTATTGTGAAAAATTCTTTTATTTTATTTGTACGTTTTTCAATATCACATTTTGGAACCCCGTCATAATGAGATATTCTATAAGAGAAATCTCTTTTCATACTTTCGGGCATTCGAGAAAAATCTCTAACAAAATAATTAAGGTCGGCGCAAATAGACGAGACAACATCTTTTAGAAAGCCCTCTACATGTGAAACTAACAGTACACTAGCAGATCGGCAGAGAGCATCACGAAATTCCGGATCTGTTTCGTTGCAAAGCTCTGCCTTCTCTACTAGTTTACGTACTTCACCCATCCTCTGAGGAAGAGTAATAGCAACTTCAAATACAGCGGTGCTCATTACGAAAGATCTTCAATAACTTTATTAATACGAGTTCGTATTTTTCCTAAATCATTTACACTTCCAGAAACTGCATCAAAAAAATCATCGTCTTCGAACAAAGACAACCTTTGCTTATCAGTCAGAATACTAATGTTTTTAAAGTTAAATCCTCCTGATGTGTATTTTTTTTCTTCCAAATTAGAAACGTTGTTTTTATCACTAAATGCTATGAGAATTGCATCGTAAACGGCAGCGTTAAACGTAGACATACGCTTCACGGACACACCGTTTTCAACCTTATGTTTGGAAAAAGCATATGGGCCAAGAAACTTTCTAATTGCTGAAATACAAAATTTGAAGTCCTCACCCATATTGAAAATATCTTCAGAAGAAAATCCATTAAACTCCGTCATTTTCTCTGTAAGGAAATCTTTAAAACCAAGTTTTCTTGGCTCTTTATAACCCCCATTTCGCAAAGCAAAATAACGCAGAACTAACTCAACATCTTCCATTTTTCGAATTTTAGGATTATCATCTAATTCTTTATCCGATATCTGCAAAAGCTGACGAAAATCAGAATAAGTAGAAAGCTTTTTAATCAGGTCATTGAAAGCCCCTCTGACAACAGCATTGCGCAATTCTTGCGGTTCAAGCTTTACTGACCCTGTATTTAACCTTTCAAATATATCATATTTAACTTGCGGATCCACCGTGGAGTCAATTCTCAGGCACCGAACAGTCCGATCGTCAAGCCTTCGAGTAAGAAATGGCGGTAAATCCGATAATGCTGCGCCGTTCAACTCGTCTAAAATTTCCAGTCCTGAAAGTATCAAGCTTCCTGTCATAAAATCGCGAATAGCTGTTAGTCTTTGCTGTCCATCGATCACAGTATACCGTGGAGTTCTATCTAACAATTCGTCATCCACGTCGATATCTTGGGATATAAAAACAATTGGAATTGGAATATTTAAAAGTAAACTTTCAATTAACCGAGAAGAAACATCATTAGGCCAACGATGCCTTCTTTGATAATCTGGGTTTAATTTTATAGTATTATTATTTATTCTCTTGACGAGAGTTTCAAGATCATATTCAATATCTTGAGTTTTTACTGTTCTTTCTCTGGCTTTTTCCTGAAGAGAATTCAAACTACTTTTAAGATTTTTCAAGACAAAACCCTCAATCAAATCATTATAAAGCTTTTAACAAAATATACCATACCATGTAAAAATACGTTTATATAGAGCGTTTTCCTCTCGATCTGGCTCATATCCTGCGGTGGTGAAGAAGTTTTCGCATTCTGTCGGTAAGAGCTGATCGATCAGTGTGCCGATCCTGTCCCACAGAGCGGCGCATGTCAGTTCTGCGGCTTCGATTGCAGCCTGAACGCCGGGGCCTTTGTGGGAGCCGAGATTGTCCATGATGACGATGTCGCCTGACCGCAGGTGATGCAGCAATCAGAAGTCTGGAAAGGATATCGACGGATAACGAGAACTATTGCCGACCGTCCGCTTTCCGGAAACTTGAACGGCTCCACTTATGACCGACATGAGGGCGACTGCTGCCTGTCCGCTCTGCTTCTGCTATGCCGACAGGCAGATTGCTGCAGGAATTGTCCATAACGCTTCGCCGTCAATCTCAATCAGCAGCTGTGTTCCGCTGGACAGAATGCGCATACCGATCCCCCCACTTCTTGAGCGCCTGAATAACTGGCTTCAGCGTCTTTCCCAGCTCGGTCAGGGCGTAGTCCACATGCGGTGGCACCTCGGGAAAAACGGTGCGTGACACCAGTCCGTCTGCCTCGAGTTCGCGCAACTGATTGGTCAGCATCCGCTGCGTGACGTTGGGAAGGCGACGGCGCAGTTCGCCGAACCGCAGCACTCCGTCCTCGAACAGGTGATACAGGATCAACGCCTTCCACTTCCCGCCAAACAGTTCCAGCGTGGCTTCCACCGTGCAACCGGGGCTACAGGCCAGCGTGGTGTGACGAATGCGGGGCATGGTATCATTCCTGACACTAGTGGCGGTTTATGTGCGTTCTTGCGCACACCGCAGGCTGGGTCAATGTTTACATGCGGGCCGGACAGATGGCCTGCATTTGTAAACAGGGTTGATCATGTCTTCATCTTCTTTATTCGAACCTGTGCGACTGGGCGACCTGTCGCTGGAAAACCGGATCTTCCTGCCACCACTGACACGCTGCCGCAGCACCCAGCCCGGCGATATTCCCAACGCGCTGATGGCCGAGTATTACGCGCAGCGCACGCAGGCGGGTTTCCTGATTACCGAAGGCACGCAGATCGAACCTCGCGGGCAGGGCTATGCCTGGACACCGGGCATCTATTCACCCGAACAGGTCGCAGGCTGGAAACTGGTCACCGATGCGGTACACGCAAAGCGGCGGCCCATCTTTGCGCAGTTATGGCATGTGGGTCGTGTCTCTCACCGCGCATTGCAGCCCGGTCATGAGGCGCCGATCGCCCCGTCCGCCGTCGCGGCAACAGGCGTAAACGTGTTCATCCCCGTGGGATCGGGCACGGGAAAACTGGTCCCACCCGACGTGCCGCGCGCACTTTCCATCCCCGAAATCCATGAACTGGTGGAGCTGTACGCACAGGCAGCCCGCAACGCCCTGTCAGCCGGTTTCGATGGCGTCGAAATCCACGCCGCCAATGGCTACCTGATCAACCAGTTCATCTCCGAACGGGCCAATTTCCGCACCGATGCCTATGGCGGCAGCCTGTCCAACCGCCTGCGCTTCCTGCGCGAGGTGGTAGAGGCCGTTTCCGCCGTCGTCACCCCCGACAGACTGGGCGTGCGGTTTTCCCCGCTGTTCGGCACGACCACGGAAGAGCGCGTGTATCTTGGCCTGCTGGAGGACAATCCAGCGGAAACCTATACGGCGGCCGTGCGCGTGCTGGCGGACGCGGGCATCGCCTATGTCTCGCTCGCCGAGGCCGACTGGGACAATGCGCCTGAAATGCCGGACGCCTTCCGCGCCAGCGTGCGCGACATCTTCGGCGGCCGCATCCTGTGCGCGGGCCGTTACGACCTGCACAAGGCACAGCATGTGCTGGCGCATGACTGGGCGGACATGATCGGCTTCGGGCGCAAGTTCATCGCCAATCCGGACCTGCCCACGCGGCTGAAACATGGCTGGCCACTCAACTCGCTGGACCCGACGACGATGTATGGCGGCGGCGCGCACGGCTACACCGACTACCCTTTCCATAATCAATAAACAGGGAAACGAAGCAATGAGTTTTTACCAGACCCTCAACCCGACCACGGAAACCGTGGAACGCACGTTTGAACTGCATACCGCCGCGCAGATGAAGGAGATTGTCGATCGCGCGGACCATGTGTGGAAGACCGACTGGAAAAAGCGCGATATCGCAGCCCGCAAGGTCATCATGTCAAAGGCCGCCGACCTGCTGCGTCGTGACCGCGTGACCCATGCGCGTCTGATCGCGACCGAGATGGGCAAGGCGCTGCCGGACGCGCTGGAAGAGATCGACATCACCGCCGATATCCTGTCCTTCTACGCCGATGGTGCGGCAGAATTCCTCGCTCCCACGCATCTGAAGGTCAAGGAAGGCCATGCAAAGATCATCAATCAGCCTCTAGGCGTGATCTACTGCATCGAGCCATGGAACTTCCCTTATTACCAGTTGGCCCGCGTGGCGGGGCCGAACCTGATGGCGGGTAACGTGGTCATCGCCAAGCACGCACCCAACGTGCCGCAATGTGCGCTGGCCTTTGAAAAGCTGTTCCATGACGCAGGGGCACCTGCTGGCGTCTATACCAATATCTTCCTCGACAACGACCAGTCCGCTGAACTGATCAAAGATTTCCGCATCCGTGGCGTCGCCCTGACCGGCAGCGAACGCGCGGGTCAGACGGTCGCGGCCGAAGCGGGGGCAGCACTGAAGAAGGACACGATGGAACTAGGCGGCAGCGACGCCTTCATCGTGCTGGATGACGCGGACCTTGAACTTGCCGTCAAATGGGCGACGTGGGGCCGGTTCGCCAATAACGGGCAGGTCTGCACGGCGGCCAAGCGGATGATCGTGCATGAGAAGGTCTACGACGTCTTCCTCGCAGGTCTGAAAACCGCGATCACGCAGTTCCGTATTGGCGATCCACTGGCTGAGGGTACGACCCATGGCCCGATGAGCAGCAAGAAGGCGCTCGAGACCGCACTCGCGCAGACCGATGAAGCGGTCAAGGCAGGGGCAACGCTGGTGGCTGGTGGCAAGCGGATGGAGCGCAAGGGTTTCTTTATGGAGCCGACTATCCTGACCAACGTGTCAAAGGACAATCCGGTCTTCTATCAGGAGATTTTCGGTCCCGTTGCCGTCGTGCATAAGATCGCATCGGAACACGAAGCCATCGAACTGGCCAATGATTCTCCTTATGGCCTCGGCGGGGCCGTGTTCTCGCGTGACCTTGGCCGGGCGGAACGGGTGGCCGAAGCGGTCGAGACCGGCATGATGTTCATCAACACGGCCACGGCTGCGGCCCCTGAACTGCCGTTTGGCGGGATCAAGAACTCTGGCTTTGGCCGCGAACTGTCCTTCCTCGGCATTGAGGAGTTTATCAACCGTAAGCTGATCCGCGTTGCCTGAAGATTAGGCGAACGCTGCTTTCTGTCCCGGATAAAATCCTGTCCGGGGCAGAGGTGTGCTACTCATCAAGTTAAATGCCACCTGCGGCTCAAGTGATACGAAGAAATGGTATATGCCTGCTTTGGCAACCGCACGATTAGTCATCGAATGACCGGAACTAGGCGTAAGCGGAATGCCTGGATCTGTCCGCGTGGTTGTCGGGACTTCTGCTTGATTGGCAGATTTATCATCATCTTCTAGTTTTCGACACACGGGTGTCGAAAACTAGAAGATAATGATAATTAATATGCTGGTTTTTCTATGAGTTATGAATCCATTTAATTTGGATAATTTACTACTCAGGCCAGAAGAATCCACTGATTAATGATAAAAACAGCAGGCTAATTTCGTGAGAATTTAACTGCTTATTCTGGCGGAAGTTATGTCAACAATTGGGGGAGTTAGATGTCAGATGAATCCAACCTGTAATTGATGCCCGGTAGCTTCCGCGTAACGCCGCAGAGTAGCCACAGAGGGAGACGTCCGTCCTGCCTCGAGACGGGCAATTGCAGATTGCGTGGTTCCGATTTTAGAGGCGAGTTCCGCTTGGGTAAGTTGCGCTTCTGTACGAGCGCGAATCATGCTTTCGATCAGGGCATAATCCGCGTCCGCGCGCGTATACTCACGTCTAAATTCGGGATTTTCACTCAGCTTCTTTTTTAGTTCTGCGAGCTTTGTCATACCACGTATTTCATCCTTTCCTGTGCAAGCGCTAACGCTCGCTTTGGTGTTTTCTGCGTTTTTTTAACAAGGACATGCAGGACGACGACGCGTCGGCCGGTCACCGCGACGTAAATACCCCGAGCGATCCCTTCGGCGGCCTTTGCTCGTAATTCCCACAGTTTGCCATCTAGATGTTTGACGTGCGGTTCATGAAGCTGCTCAAGGCCTAACCGCTCTACCATTTCCATCAGTCGGATCAGTCGAGCCTGCAACTTTGGCGGAAGTTCGGCTATTTCATCGTCAACAATCGGAAGTGTTTCAACTGACTATAGCATATCTGCTATATATCCGATCCGCTATATATGCGCAAGAGGAGAATGACAGGATGCTGTCACGTTAACTGAGATCAGGCATGCCGAGGTGGGTTCTGGGGATTTCAGACAGTGAGAGCGGTCGCGTTTGTCCATTGTGCGAAAGCCCGGACGCGATGGACGTGGCGGGAGACGGCATTGTCGATGGAGGCGGCCGGGACGAAAAGATTGCGAACGGCGGAGAAAACGGAGACGAAGCGTTGGCAGCCGCCGGGTGAGCGGAATTTCTGCATGATCCTCTCACGTTTTCGCAACGGCAGATGGCTGTTCTCCGCCCGGTTGTTCAGTCTCTTGTGGGACAGATGCCGGATTGACGATGTCAGCTTGCTCCTGACTGCGCCATAGGAGCGCAGCTTGTCTGTGACCATCCGTTTGGGACGTGCACCCTGGCGGCTCAGAAGCCGCCTCAGCAGACGTTTCGCGGCTTTCGTATTCCGTCGGGTCTGCAGGATTTCGTCCAGAACATAGCCGTCCTGATCGACGGCGCGCCACAGCCAGTGCGGCTGACCGCCAATGACAATCCGGACTTCATCGAGATGCCAGATATCGCCGCGTTTCGCGGGTCTGCGGCGCAGGGAACGGGCAAACCTCGCGCCGAACTTCAGGCACCAGAGACGGATGGTCTCATATGAGACGATAATGCCGCGTTCGAGCAGCATTTCCTCGATCAGACGAAAGCTCAGGGGAAACCGGAAATACAGCCACACCGCGTGCGCGATCAGCTCACCCGGCAAACGATGCCGTTTGTAGCTCACTGCAGGCGTGCTCATCTCCGCCATCTACCACACCACAATTAATGTGACAGCACCCGTACATGACCTTGCCTTCACGCAGCAGCGTGCCGTGGACGATCATAAATGTCCGTCCAAGATCATCTTGAATCAGTGGAAACATTCATGGTTCTCCGTTGGCAGCGCCGATTTGGGGAAGCTGCCCGATGTAGACGACTGAAATTCGCGTCCGGCATGACCGCAACAAAGCCTCGCTTCACCACCAGCGGCAAACAATTTTAACGAACCAGACCGGTATTCTCGTTAATATCGACATTAGAAATTACGACGCGAAAGAAGTGCAGATTTCGTCCGGAAGGCAAAGGCTTCGTATGGTCGCGCTCTGCAAAATACAGTCGCCTTTTCGGGTAGTCGAAAAACACCACTTTGTGTTCAAAAAAGGGTAATCCTAGCCCGGCTGTATCCCAATTCTCCTGAAAAACAACATTCTGAGGTCCTGAGTTATACTGACCAATTTGAATGTTATCGACGGAGGCAAGAACGCCCTTGTCCACAAAGTCGTCATATCGTGCGGAGACCTGCGTGTAAGGTGCTCTGGCCGTCTTTTTTTGAAGGCGCGACAGCCATGCATGTGGGACGGTGATATGATGGAGGTCCGGATCCAGTTCAAGCTGTCTCGTCTCTCCAGAGAGTGTTACGGGGATCGTGAAGTCCGTGTTGAGAGGAACGCTATTGACGTCTCTGCCGACCAGCCGGTCGATAGGACCGGGCTGTTCGCATTGCTTGGTGTCCTTGTAACGAAGGAAAGCAAATTTACGGTCAGGTATATCAATCATGACGATCATGCGAGACAATGCAGTACGGCCCAGAATACCAACGATTGGCCTACCTGAGACAGACTGTGTGCTTGGGGTATCAAGACGCACCACGGCCACATTTTTCAATCGAATGTCGCCGACGACAAGGTTATAAATAACTGATCTGGAAGCATTTTCGATATGGGTGCCGTTAATCAGAACCCTTGCATGTCTCGCTTCGTACGGGAATTCAATATTCTCTGCGTCGCGCACATAAATCTCATCTGCAGCGGGATTGACATACATTGCGGCGGACTTTCCGTCGATCGATACCGGTATAATCGGGGAATCTCCGTTCCCCCCCAGCAGAGGTGTCACGATTGAGTCTACAAGGCATTCATCTGATAAGGGATCGGGTGCAGCGACCGCCGCCGGTGCTACGATCAATGCCAATACCAGAACAACGCATATGAGGAGCATTGCTTCATGTGGAAGTGGATGCGTGTGCTGACGGCAATAAACTGAGTGTGACGTTTCCAATACAGCACCATGTTTGATCGTCGCTGCCCTTCGTTCATTTGCAGTTCGATCGCCACTGGCGAAATGCTGGCTTACCGCCTTATAGCAATGTTTTCGAGGCATCTCATTTCCACGATGCTGTTAATCTATCCGGTGGTCACATAGGATATCCCGAAGTACTAGATTGCAAGCTGCCGCCAAGTGATTTGAACGAGTATGCAGAACCTTGATTTTCTGCCTGACATCCTTTCATGCACAAGACTCACTCCAAAATACGTGCAGCCTTGAGGTTAAAATGTAGTGGCATCCTGCCTCGCCAAGGATTTCATCATGATGATACGTGGTTTTCTGTTTTATTTGTGTCTTACCTAGGATTGAACGCGGTCCGCGAGAGTGATTAAAATTGCGACGATATCGTATTCCTAAAATCATTTGTTAGTAATTATATAAGCAACTACATATAAATAGCCTGTAACGTTATCGTTACTTTCCGTCATTTAACATTTGAGTAGTATGAAAAATGCAATACGGAGACATAAAACATAGAATAGAGTTTACACTTGCTTCGTTGCACGTTGAAGAAAGGATAAAATCAGTGGCTTTTTATCATTATCTTCTGCATTTTTATCGCGATTAAGTGGTTTTTTCGGCGACAAAAACAGCCGTCAGCAACGGATTATCATTATCTTCTGGTTTTCGACACTCAGGGATTAACTGACGACACGCCGTAGTTGCGATAAAGGGGATTATCGCAAGTAGGTTGGGGGAGGGGGCCTTTCTCCGGATAGTCGCGCAGTTTGAACCTAAATGGTTGTTAGGTTAAGTTAAGAACGACACGGACTGGTCCTCATCCCGTGAGACATGGAGCTGCCTGAAATAGCCCGGACAAAAACCATTCCCGTCTGTGATGGACGCATGCAAGTGGAAAACGTGGGAGCGGTCCTGGTCGGCACGGTCAGCGCGATCGTGCGGCTCGACCACCGCTTGTGTGGCCACCCGCTCTTACCGGCCTTCCTTTTCAGGGCGCGTCTTGCGGCGATACGGACCCAGGCCACCACCGATGGACAACTCGTCGATCCATTCCGCTTGGTGGCGGTC
The DNA here is from genome assembly GCF_011516755.1 of Acetobacter conturbans. Classification (GTDB taxonomy): domain Bacteria; phylum Pseudomonadota; class Alphaproteobacteria; order Acetobacterales; family Acetobacteraceae; genus Acetobacter; species Acetobacter conturbans. Next base: position 30,954 of record NZ_WOSY01000023.1, read on the forward strand.
CTTGAAGGTCTCCCTCTTCGACAGCCCGATGATCCTGAAGACCGCATGCTCCAGCATGACGCGTCATGGTGTGCTTACGATCTCTATGCCTGGCTTGCGCACCCAGGGAGTAGGCGCCAGCGGTCAATCAATGCGGCGATGCGGGCGATCGAAGAAGAGGATCCGGGTCAGGGTATTTTGCTGCAGGCGGCCGAGGCCTACTATCGCTGGATCTGGAAGCAGAACCGGCGACGTGCGCCCATGCGGGCGGCTCTGGTCAAGGCATGGCAGGAGGCCGGGCTTTTCGCGGCACCTGTTCCACTTACGGCTCCAGCGGCTTTCCGGCCGGACGCATCCACGGATCGGGTCGAGTGGATTGCGTGCTTCCTTCATGAACTTCAAGTGGAAGCCATGCGTTTCGACGACCTTCTATCACGCATGGAATACGCTTGGACGTTTGCAAGACGCGCTGTGCGAGGGCAACGCTCGACAAGCCGTGCTGGACTGGTTGTCGATCTCCTGATGCTGCATCCGCTGGCGTCCGCCACAGGGATTGCACACTGCACCGGGCTTTCGATCAACGCGACGCTCCAGATTTTGGAACGTCTTCAGGGGCAGGGCATCGTGGTAGAAGTCACAAACCGATCAGCTCGGCGGTTGTTCGCGATGCGGGCGTTCGAGGGGATCAGCGATTGCATTCGACCGCCTCAGCGCCGAAGCCGTGGCAAGACGACAAGAGGCGAAGGAGAGATCGTAACCTCATCCTTTTCGACCGCCCAATCCCGTGTCAGGCGAGACGAACTACCGCCACTGGATTACACGGATCTCGACCATGCGCTTGCTGCAGCTGACCGAGCTGTAGCCAGTTTTCTCACGACACTGGAGGGTGACCAACAGGACGTCCCGTCTCCCTCTTCGGGTAATCCCCCCATAAAAAGAGTGACTTTTGAATGAGAATTTTCTCAGCGTAAGAATTGAGGAGATTCTGATGAAGAGTGATCGCTTTACTGACGCCCAGATGGAGGGTTCTAAAAACCCCCTGGTTTTGAGGTCTTCTGTATGATTCTATTTCTTCTGCGTTGATTGAGGAAATGGCGATATGAAGCAGTCTGGTTTCTTTGATGTTGAAGAGCGTCTTGCCCGGCTGAGTGGGCTTGGCGATCAGCTCGAAGCGTTTTCCCGGACTGTGGATTTTGAAGCG
>NZ_WOSY01000024.1 GCF_011516755.1 Acetobacter conturbans
TTGCCATGGCGGGAAACTCCATGACGGACGGACAGGAGACTCTCTCCTACCCTCTCATTCCGTCGCGGAAACCGCGCAGCCCTCTCACTCTATCTGTTACAACCTGCCCAGATCGCTCACCCTTTCCCCGTGGAAAAAGTCGGCTATGGGGGGGGAAGCGGAAGGTCTGCTTATGGTCAAAGTGGGGAATAAATCTGTCGCTTGAAGTTACTAAACCACCCATAGCCTTCAGACACTATTCACAGCAGTTCGTAAGTTATTACAGGATGACGCTCATGCAGGCGTGTACCTCGGACACCAGCTTATCGACTTCCTGGATGGAGGAGGGGAAACTCCCTGCAGTGTGGGCATATTTGTTACGAGAATGGGCGATGGAGGCAGAAAAGGCGACAGCTCCGGAGTGATCCAGATAGCCACGCGTGGCAGGGGGAAGGGCGCGCAATTGATGGAGCATTTTCCCAATCCCGGACTTCGGAGTGATGCCGTTGGCGCGAAGTATTGACCCGAGGCATGTATCCAAAGCCCGGCTGGCATGAATAATCTGAAGGAGGCGTTGACGAGTCAATGGCTGCAGACGAACACATCGTCCGAGTTCCTGAAGTTCTCTATCCACCGCTTGCATCAGGGGGTCCGTATTGTAAATCCGAGCCCCCCTTACCAGAGCCTGCATTAGTAGGTGGCGGGACTTTCGAGTGCTCACTTTAGCTTCCCATATCGTTCGATCAGTATGCCTACATCATCAAGAGATCTCGCAGATCGCGACGGTACCATGACCCAGCCTGCGAACGCGGCGGCTCGGAGCGCCTTGTCGGGATCGCCCTTCACTTCAGGGTAGTCTGGGACGAAAAGTGCGTTGGCCATTGCATTTCGCGGTTCCGCCTCGCCGTCGACGATGTCATACCACCGCCCTGCTTCCGACATTGCTAGATTATTCATGGCGGTCAGTGTGGGCGTCCCCGAGAAGAACGCCGCGTTCACTTGGTTGCCGATTTGATCACGCGACGGGGTGCGCGAGACCGGCCCTCGGCGTTTAAGCCCTTCTTCCGCCTGGAAACCACGTCGCAGAACCCGAGCTAGCCGGTAGGTATTTGCGAAGCGCTCTTCCGAGCGCTTCTGGGCTTTTTCAGCCCGATCCAGTTGTCGGGAGTGCGCGGGATTGTTCACGATCCGGAGAAGCGCTGCCTGGGCACGTTGGTCACCGAGTTCTAGTTCTTCGGCGAATGCATTGTCCGTTTGGGCTGGTTTATCTTCGTCGACCACGAGTCTAACAAAATTGGTGTGCGGGGGAAGCGCCATCATGTTGAGTGCCAGTCGCGCTGCGAATAATGTAGGCCGACGACGTTCCTCTGCGGTCGACATCATGACAGCGGTCAGACCGGACCGTCCTCCGACCAATAAGTCCACCGAGCGCAACACGAGCGGATGGTCCGGTGCCGCGACAACTATAAAGTCATTACTCAATGACTGTGCTAGTCGCCTTGCCAGCTGATTACGACGTTCTGCAATCGATGGGACCAAAATATTCTCCTATTCGACTACCTATCATTACATGACGCATTCGTCTCGTGAAATGCGTGCGGCTCCGCAGCCAAGGCCTGAGATTCATTACGGGGGCGCGATCGATCGTCCCAAGCTTAGCGATCTGATATGGAAGGAGAACAGAATGTCCGCTTTAGCAGAATAGTATATCGAAGCCACCTGTATTTCAAAAATATTCCTTAATAATAAATTGGAATCTCTCATCCCAAACTTATCTTTTTTTGAAATTCTACTAAATTTTTAACGGCATCTTCTACTTTCCCATTTGCCAAGCCAATAGAAACAAGCGTTTTTCCGCGATGGGAATTTAAGAAGGAGCCAAAAATATCTTCTGGCATTCTAAATCCATCAAATATGTAATCGCCATAGGGAGCCCAAAACCACAGCCCAGGAACTCTCTTTTGTTCCTCAATTTTTTCTGATGCGTAGTGTATAGTGATTATTTTCTCTATATCATTTATTGAATTTTTTAATATCTCCTCACTTAATCCAATATATTTTGAATCCCCATTAAGAGAATTAAGAATAAACGCGCTTGAAGGAATTTTTCTTCGCTCCATACCATCTAAAAACTTCCACTCTATATGGTCGTAACATGAGAAAGGAGCTTGGAAGATGTATTTTGATGGAGTTTGAGAGCTAAATAAATAAATCTCATGATCAAAGCACTGGAATATTCTCACATATTTTTCAGATAGATAAGCTCCCAAAAGGGAGTAATAAAAGCAGAGTGAGAACGGAACATTCAGGATATTTATGTAATATGCGTAACCTCCTATCAGCTTATGTTTAAATGACAACCCCTCAATTTCATTTAATAGAATTCTGAAAGAGTCATCTGTTCCCCATCGGGCGCAAATAAAACTTAATATCCTAATTCCATGCGACACTTCTACAAGGAATTTTACTGCTTCATTAAACGTGAGTTTGTCGTTGATATCCGTTCGAAGATTTTTCTCGATATGATCGATGATCTTTCGAATCTCACCTTGTAATAACTCGGTCCATTCGAGGTTATAATAGTCATCCCTGCAATATTTTTTTGATAGAGCGATCTTTATTTCGAGACTATCAGGGTGAGGCTCCATACTTTCCCGCAACCCTTTGACAGCATCTAGAAGTTGGGTCGTAAATGAATCTGCATCTGTAATTTCAATTACTTTACCTCTTCGATTATCAGTCAGTGATTGTGCTTGGCTAGACGGCTTTCCTCGGGCCGCCCAATATAGTTGGTATCGCCGCCCTGGTGCGCGCAAAATAGCATCACGTAACGCGATATCCCAGTCTCCAGACCATCCAACAACTAGTAGACCGTACCAGTCAAAGATTTTGTCTAGTAACGTGTTCGTTGCGTCTGAGTATGTTGCTAATTCGTTTGGAGTGTTTTTGATACGAGTGTCTAAATAATCACCATGAACCTTTATAACCGTGCATCGAGCGTGGACCAGGGGCTCAGCGCCTTCAATATCGCTCTCATGTGAAATTATAGTTGGTTCAATTCCTTTTTCCTTAAGGGCCAATTCCATTAGTCGATCAAAATTTGTAGTGATAATAACTTTTATAATTCCATCATATACTAATTGAGCTACTGCATAATGGGCGGCTGTAGGTCTCCGTTGGTCTTCATCGCTTTTTGGTTCAATAAATTGATGAATAATCTGACGACGTTCTGCCTCAGATCCAGAGATCATGTCGAGCAGATCAGAATAATCGGCAGATTTCCCGAATGTATCTTTGTACCATTCGGGAAGATTGTCGGGCGTATCTTCCTCTCTCAAAGATGAGACGCGCCTGATTAACTCGAGCGTAATTTCCCAGCCCGTGGGAATATTTGCTGACCGAGATAGTCCAGATCCTAACAATACTGCGTAGACACCGGGATTTTGGCACAAGGAGCATACCAAGGATTCGAAATTACTGAGTTTCATCATATGGTGTATCTTACAAAAACCATCAGAACGTTCCAGTGGTCTTTCGGGCATGCCTGCTTTCCGATCACGGTGTAATATACGTAATGACCGCAAAGAGGCGACTGCCGCCTGTCTGTTCTAGTTTGCTTGAGCAGACAGGCGAATTAGGGGGGGAGAGCAGAACGTCGCCTGCCGGTTATCCGTAACGGCTAAAGCAGACCTTGATTAGTCGCCCCAACTCACTTTTTAGGTGGGCGGAATTTTGTCGAGAGCACAAATTCTCTCGAGATAGTCTAGATCAACGCCATAGAGCTGATCTAGCGACCATCTATGTATTTCTCGGTTCAACCACTCAGCATCAAGAATAGAGACCGATCTTGGCTGGTCAAAGGGATCTGCTGTCAAAAGTAGGGCGCAGGTTGGCGTAATTGGATAATATAGTTTCAGATCGGTGTTAGTTGGATTAAGATTGATTACAGGCTGGTCTCCAGTGATAAAATGGATTGGCGTCGCATTTTCAAGAATAATGGCGCGGTAACGACCGCGCGCTTCGTGCAAAGCTGCCCCGGTCTCGGTTGTCTTAAAATGGTGTAAAATCGGCCAGACGCGATCAAGATTTACGCTAGGCGGTCGCGAGATATTGATAACTGCATCGCGCATTCTAGCCGTGCGCAGATATTGAGTGGCAATAAAGGCGGCAAAAGCGCACGCATCCTTCTCGTTATCCCAGAAAGTCGCGTCGCGGGCTCGGAGGCGGGCGAGCAAGGGCGCCCCCTCGTGCTCAATGGCGCCGTGATAGAGTTCGACAATGCTGCGTTCGATATATTGAACCTTTTGCTCAATCTTAGTCCGCTCTTTTTCCTCAAGTCCCGGCTTGTCGAGTTGGCGCCGCAGTTCCCCCCCATGCGTGAATATTTGCACGAACAGGCGACAAGTCTGCTGTGCCCAAGCGTTCGGTAGGCTCCTAATGACGCGATCGAGGTAATTTTTTTCTGCGTCGGTAAGGTCGAACACGCGGTAGAAGTAGGTTTCACTGGCGATGTTCCTGGGATTGGATCTGAAACCATTTCGCGCGTCTTGTCGGTAGCAGGCTATGAGATCCCCGGCAGTCCAGGCCTCAAGATAATGGCGCCAGACATAGTGCTGGTTCTTAGGCTTCTTCGGCGGTAACAATTTATTTGTCTTTCATGCAGAGTGCGTGACTCGACTCTCAGTATCTAACATTGGATTAGCTTAGGTTCGGCAACGATAATGCGAAAGATGAATTTCCAGATCTGCTTTGCGTAGAGTGATCAGATGTCTGTATGACCGAGATGAAGGCGGAAGCAGCCTGTCTGCGTGATAATTGAAGCGGCTAGGTCGCTTTGCGAGGGTTCCGCCCAATCGGCTTCCAAGCGAGCATTAGAGACACGATCCTTCGATTATCTCAAGCCATGCCCATCGCTTGCGGTAGCTCTCCGCCTTGTGACGGAACAGGTGGGGTTTTGGATTGCGCGGGTTCATACGCAGCACGCCAGAGTTCAGGTCGCCAAGCCCATTTGGTGCGTATAAATTACCAGTCTCGATCTCGATCCCGACAGAAGTGCAAGAGATCAGGTACAGGTCGATGCCAGCACGCGCAGACTGAAGTTGTGGATATTCACCTCCAAAGCGATCACCATACCAAAGATGCACCCGTGCTTGGTTTTTGATCTCTACTTTAATAGGAAGGTCAGCCGTTTCCGCTGTGACGCGCCGTACCACCTGATCCTCGGCTTCCCAAGACAAATCCTGTTTGTCGAAATAGAATACGTCGTAATCTTTTATACCCCATTCAGGAGCGCAGCCGGAAATCTCATTCCATTTCGTCTGGAAAAGGCACCCGGCTGTTAAATGGCATTCGCGTAACCTCATTCGTCCGAGGCGAGCAAATAGTTCCTTATTAAAAGGGTTTTTTAGGACAGAAGCGATGAAATCGAGACCGGTCATACATAGCTGTAAAGTGCAAACGGTCTGTTTTGGCAACAGCTAGATTTCGGCCGAATGACCAGTATGAGGGCGATAGCGGCCCCATAGATCCCATTCTCCTCGTCTGCCAAATTATTTTTGTCTCCCAGTTAAGTCGCACGCGATGATCCGATGATGTCCTCAATCCGAGGAGGGCATCATGAACCGACACCATCTTTTCGCGCCCGCCCTGCTGCTGTGCCTTGCCGCGTGCTCGACACCGGGTCATCCCGGTCCGGTCGAGACCACCGGCATGCCCAACACCGAACTTGCGTTGCAGCGGGCGATCCAGAGCACCGATCACGACATGGCCGAATTCGGCGCCCTGCGTCCGACGGTCTCCGTTCCCGCGACCACCGCCGATAACGCGCAGGTTCCCGAGGAATTGCGCCGCAGCGTCTGGTTCGTCTGGAAAGGCCCGCTTCTGCCGGGCGTAAAAAAACTCGGCCGCGAGATCGGCTACACCGTCGCCACGCGCGGCGATCGCGAGGACGTGCCGGTGGACATCAACACCACGGCCCCGGTTCTCGACCATCTGCGTGCCCTTGGCGATCAGGCCGGCAACAGGGCGACGGTCGCCGTCGATCCGGTCACGCACAGCATCACGGTGACATACAATGGCTGATCGTCTCCGCCCTCTCGCGGTGCTGGCGCTCGGCACCATGCTCGCCACGCCGGCCCTCGCGCAAAGCAGGATCGGCTACACGCTTCCTTTCGAAAGCCCGAGGCCGCCGCCCGCGCCCAATGGCACGCTCATTCCGGAACCTGTGCCGCCCATGCCCTCGGCCAATGAGGTCATGGCCAATGACCCGGCCCTCGCCAATCCCACCAACACGCCGGTCACGGGGTCGTACGATCTGCAGCGCCTGACCGGTGGCGAAGCGCCGCCCTCTCTGGAAGCGTTGCAGGATACCCGCCCCAACGACGAAAAAGGCGACGGCCTCAAGAACGGACGCCGGGAAGAGCTACAGGAAGCCGCCCATATCTATGGCGCGCAGGGCGGTCTCGCGGGGCGCTCCTTTGCGATCAACCAGATGCTCCAGCGCTATGAGCCTGTCCTCGACAGCACGTTCGATTTCCGTCCCCTGGTGCTCCCCGTGGGAGGGGGCCAGACCCTGATGCAGCCACCCATCGTCACTCAGGCGCAGATGGCGATGGCGCTCTCCGACAGCGGACAGGTGGCCCGCGAGACCCGCTGTGTATTCGAGATCACCCGCGAGGCGCAGCTCACATCGGCGCCGCCCAACTGGCGGACCTATCTCGTGCGCTTCTGGGCACACCCACGCCACCCGGCCGCAGCCGCATTGCCACTGACGAACAAAGAAGTCCGTTACTGGAACGGCTGGGTCGCCGAGGGCTGGGCGGACGGAGAGAAGCAGGCCGTGGAGATTTTCCTCTCCGACGTGGCCCGTCTTGAAAGCGACTACAAGGGAATGGCCCGCTACCGCGTGCTTCTGCATGCCGGCCGGGTCGAGGAGCCCCGCGTGGTGTTCGAGAACCGCGCCGCCGTGGGTGGGGGCGACATGCTCCATCTGGATGATCGGGTCATCCGGATTACCGGCCAGCCCGGCCTGCAGGGCAAAATCCATAACAGCTATGGCTATCCGGAGGATTGCCGATGAGCGCCACCCTCAAACACAACGTCGTGGTGTTCGACGGCTGGTCCCATGAGGGGCGTGTCGAATACCCGTGGGTCGCCGACGCCCGCAAGGTCGCGCCCGGTCTCGACGATCTCCTCAAATGGGCGCACGCACAGGGCGCGTCGCGCATCGACATCAAGACCAGTCACCGCATTACCATCAAGGTCCACGGTGTCGGGCGGTATGTCACCGTCGCGTCCATGAAGCCGCAGGATGTCGATGACATCGTGCGGCATGTTTATGGCAACGACGGTCCCGCCAATATCCAGGTGAACAAACAGATCGACACCGCCTACAGCGTGCGCCTCGGCCGCACCGAAAGCCTGCGGTTCCGTCTCAACATCTGCCCGATCATGACCCTGCAGGGGCAGGGCACGCAGATCATCATGCGCCCTATTCCGTCGCGGCCCCCAAGCCTCGACGTCCAGCTGGTGGAAGACGAGATCCGCGCCACCAACGGTCTCCCCAGCGGCATGGTGTTCGTGGGCGGCTCAACCGGTTCCGGCAAATCGACGCTGCAGTTCGGACTGGCGGAAGCAAAGCTGCTCGATCCGCGCCACACCTGCGACATGGCGACCGGCGAGGAGCCTATCGAGTTCCTGCTCGACTACCTCAAGCCCGCGCACGGCTCGCGGATCAGCCAGACCGAGATCAGGCCGCCCAACATGACATTCGCGTCCTTTGTGCGGGGCTGTATGCGCCGCGAAATGACCGACCTGATCGTGGGCGAGTGCCGCGACGGCGATACCATGGATGCGGCGATCAACTGCGCCATCACCGGTGGCAAACTGATGACCACGGTGCATGCCGATGACGCCCCACTCATGATCCAGCGCGCCATTTCGCTGTGTCCGCGTGCGGAGCGCGACAACCTCGTGAGCGCACTCGCGCAGTCGCTGCGCTTCGTGATGAACCAGCGTCTGCTGCCACGCAAAGGCGGCGGTCGTGTTGCGATCCGCGAGTTCGTCACCTTCGACCGCGCCCTGCGGCGCAGGCTTCTGACAAACGACGCGGAGAAGTGGCCGGACCTGATCCGCCAGGCCGTGGACCATGACGGGCAGAGTTTCGCCACCGCGATCCGGCTGCGTCTGGAAGATGACCTCATCACCGAGGAGACCGCCCGTCTCGCCGAAAAGCGAGACGCCTGATGTGGCGCGCCACGGGTCTGCCCGTTCGCATCCTCTTTCTCGACGGCAGCGCCTGCCTGCCGATGCTTATCGCCGTCAGCTACTGGAGCTGGACGACGCTTATCATCGGCGTCCTCGGCACCCTGTTCTTCGGCACGATCTCATTCTTCGGGCTGACGCCCGTCACCGCCTGGCGGTGCCTGCGGCGCTTCCTGTGCGGCCGCCTGCGGACCGCCCGACCTACATGGAAAAGGAGGCGCTACGGATGAGTGCTCACCCGCTTTCTCTCCCGCCTGAGCGTGTGGGCAAACTTCTGCACGCGCTCATTACCCGTCAGATGCGGCCGGTTTTTCTCAACGGCCAGCCCATGAGCCATGGCGCCACGAGCGCGGCCTGCGCCCCGGACGGGTTCCTGCCCGCCTTCATGGTGGCAGCCGAAAGCCTCTGGCATGCCCTGACCGGCACCGGCTTCGGGATGGTCCTCAAACCGTCCGAACAGACTTCGACAGGCGTGGAACTGACCGCCATCCGGGCGGACTCTCTCGTGGTCGTGCTGCTCTGTCTGCTCGAGGTTCTCGAACGCCTGAGCCTCGAGCACGATCATATCTCGCTCAACGATCTGCCCACAGTCTGGGATTATGGCCTGCGGCTGATCCAGGTGTCCGGTGAGCGCGCCGTGCGCGAGGAGGCGGCATGAAGCGCCTGCTTCCGCTGAGCCTTACAGGTCTCCTTCTCCTCGGACACCCCGCTGCCGCGCAGGAGCCCGGAGAGACCGGCCGCGAAGCCGTGGCCTGTCTGACCGCTGCAAGCCGGCACGAGCACGTGCCGCGCAGTGTGCTGCTCATCCTTCTCTACGTTGAGGGTGGCCGTCTTGGCAGCACCGTGCGCAACGACAACGGCACCTATGATCTGGGACCGATGCAGGTGAACAGCTCGCACGTGCCCGAGATTGCCCGACGCTGGCGCACCACGCCCACCCGTGCCTGGAACGCCCTGCGCGACAACCCCTGCGCCAACATCGAAGCAGGCAGCCATATTCTCACGGATGCGCTGCGCGAGACCCATGGGGATCTCTGGCAGGCCGTCGCTTTCTATCACTCCCACACCCCGCGCTTCGGGCGAGCCTATCTCCAGCGCGTCTGGACCGTGACCCATGACCTGATGCAGACCGCCAACACGGAGAAAGGCTCATGAGCGCCACCCACTCCCGTTCATCCGGCATGGATGGTTTTTTCGACAACGGCGCGGTTCTCGCGGCGGTATTCCTGATCGTGAACGCGCTTCTCTTCTGGATCGCATGGTCCACCTGGCACGCGCAGATCTCGCTGTTCGTGATGCGCTCGCTGCTGTGGCAGATCGGGCATCTCACTCCCAGCCCGGCTCTGAATCATCTTGCCGGACAGTTGCAGCACGCCTGCCGCCACCCCTCGACGATCCGGCTGATCCAGCTCTACTACGGGATTTCCATCGTCGGAGTAGCGATCCGCTGGCCTGCGATCTGCCTCACGCTCGCCTGCGCCATGGTGTGCATCCTGCGTGGCGAGAACCGCGAACTGCGCCGCGTCCTCAATCTGGACTCCTTCATCGAGATCCAGGCGCGCATGTTTCCAACACTCCGTGGGTTTGCCAAACGCCGGTTGACCGCGCTGGTCCCCCCGAGCGCACACGGCGATCCCCGTCCGGCGGATCCCGCCCTCACATCCGAGGAATGGGTTGCCCGCTACGCGCGCAATGACGATGGCAGCTTCAATGAGGTCGGGGCGAGCGAGGCATTCAGCCGACAGGTCGGCGCGTCCTTTAGCGGTGGGCCGGAGGATGCCGCTCCCGTTGCCCGTGTCCTGTTTGCCGCCTTCGCGCTGCATCGTCTGCAGCGCCGCAAGGAAGCTATGGAATTGCTCGGCGCTCTCTCCGAGGCCATGGCGGATATTGAGATCGCCGGTGAATACGGCCCGGCCTCACCATTGCCTGCACCAAAGGCCGTCGTGCGGGAAGCTGACAGGCTGCTGGCGTCACCTGAAATCACCGAGGCCATTGCCACCAGCTGCGAACCCCACGGCTGGACCACCACGGCGCTGATGAGTCTTCTTTGCGACGCCCGTCTTGCCGCAGGTGTCCTCGCCCCGCCTGCCTTTGCGATCGTCAAGCTGATCGACCGGCCGCTCTGGTACGCGCTGCATTCACTGGGCTTTCCCAGCGAGAACCCGCGCGAAGACGTCCACCCCAATCCCCGCATCGAAGCGGCCGGCGCGCGCGCCCACTGGGAAGAAGAGCGCCGCCTCGGTCGCCCGCTCTACCTGCCCGCGCTTGATCGCGCCCTCGCCACAGTCCGTCCCGCAGCCTGAAAGTTTCCCCATGACCCGTATCGTCATCCAGACCGGCACATCCGCGCCCGTCACCCTCGACATCGAGGACACCGGCGACAATGCCCCCGTCCATCTCCATCTTCCGGCCGCCCCGAACCTGCCGGCCGGGCAGCCGAAAGAAGAAGCCGCCAAATGGCGCGTATGGCGGCGTCCCGCCGTTGTAGCTGCGCTCACCGTGATCGCAGTTTTTGCGGTCATGCGGGTGACCGCCCCCCCGTCGTCGCAGGAGCCACCGCCCCCTCCTTTCGCGCGGCTGCCGCCAATCCCCGGACATGGGCCGGAGATCCTCCAGCGCCAGACCGAGGCTCCGCGAACCACTGACGACAGACAGGTTCTGCTCGACGCCCTGAAGCAGCCTGCCCATGTCGAACCGCCCCCCGGTGTGCCGGGCAATGCCCTGGCCACCGCGCCTTCTGCCACCAATGCTTTCGGACTGGAGAACTGAGATGGTTGCCCGTCGCATTGCAGGGCCGGTCGCCAACCAGCAGATCAACCGGGAGCGGATCTACCGGGACTCCCGGCCATGGTGGACACGCTGGGCGGACGATCTCCGCTCCCCTCTGGCCGGATGGTATATGCTGGCCCTCGCTTTCTGCGCGTGGCTTGTGCCGGCACTCACCGGGCCAGCACTCGTTCTGACCCCCATTATCGCGATGTGGGTGCTGATGCGGGCGGAAAGCCTGCCGCTGCATCTGCCGCGCTACACAGGCGAAGTGGACAGCAACAACCTTTCCCCCAAGGATCGCAAGCCCCAGAAGGCCGACGGCATTCTCTATCTCGGCACCGAAGCGCGCACACGCCGCCAGATCTGGATGACATCGGACGCTGCGCGCCAGCATGCCGCCATCCCGGGCACCACGGGCGCTGGTAAAACCACCGCCATCGTCTCGCTGGCGGCCAACCCGCTGGCACACGGATCAGGCTTCATTCTCATCGACGCCAAGGGCGACAATACCGTTTACGGTGATGTGCTCGCGCTCGCACGGCGCTTCGGTCTGGACGATCAGGTGCTGGTCCTCAACTTCCTCGTGGCCAGTGGGGCGAAGGATTCCAATACCTTCAACCCATTCAGCAGCGGAAACGCCGACGCCATCCGCGAAATGCTGGTCAGTCAGCTGGGCGAGGCGATGCCCAATGATTCCAACGGTGTCTTTCGTGATCGCGCCGTGGGTCTGGCAGGCACGATCATTCCGGCACTCGTGTGGATGCGCGATACCCATGGGATATCCATCAACGTGGACAGCATCCGCTATTCCATGGAACTGCGCTGGATCGGCACACTCGCCCGACACAAGGTGTTTCTCATCCGCAATCCGGATTCCGATCACCCCTTCGAGCGGAGTGTTCCGGAAATCCCGGCTGATATTCTCTGGCCGCTTCAGGCGTATCTCGGTGAGCTGCCGGGCTACGATTCCACGCTCGAATGGAACGCCCAGAAGGAAAACAAGCCATCCGAGCAACACGGCTACGCGAAGATGTATTTCTCCAAGGTGTTCACGCAGCTTGGCGTCTCTCTCGGTCACATCTTCAATGTTGAGAATGCCGACATCATCATGCGCGATGTCGTGCTCAACCGCCGCATTCTCGTGACCATCCTGCCGTCGCTTGAGAACTCATCGGACAGTCTCGCGGGTCTGGGCAAGATCGTCGTCGCCTCCCAGCGCGGCGTGATGGCCCAGCTCCTCGGTGCGAAGCTTCATGGCGACGGCGATGAAATCTTCAAACTGAAGGCAGGATCGGGGGATGCGCCGTTCCATCTGTTCTTCGACGAGCTGGCGGCCTTTGTGACCGATGGCATGGACCGCATGGCCGCGATGGGTCGTGGCCTGAACTGCATGTTCTGGTTTTCGTTTCAGGATCTGCCCGGCCTGACCGCTCGGATCGGTGAAAAAGCCTTCACGCTGCTTGGCAACGCCAACCTCACCCATGCCATGCGTTTGCAGGACGCGATGAAAACCCGTGAATGGCTCGAACAGCAGGCCGACAAGGTGGAAGTCTCTCAGGTCACGCATCTCGACCGCAGCGAGGTCGGCAATCTCTATGCCGGCCAGAGCGCCGAGATCCGTGAAGTCTCGCGTCTGCCATGGAGCGATCTGCAGACGCTTCTGGAAGGCGAGGCCATCACCATGTGGGGCGGCCGTCTGACCCATTCCAAGACCTTCTTCGCCCAGGTCAACGGACGCAAGGGCGCGGTGCGTCGCGTCCAGCCCGTAATGCTGCCGACCGACAGGAAAGGCCATGGTGCTGCCCCTGACGCCGACACATGGAAAGTGCTGGAAGCGATCGAAGACGGCAGCTTCCTCGCCGAGGAACCGCAGGCTCCCATGGCCGACAGTCTCAAACGCTTCGTGGCGGATCTCGCCAACGACAACAGGACCGACATCGGCCGGATTGTTGCCGAGGCCGGAAGCTGCGCCGCCGAGCTTGCCGGCACGGCTGGAGATCCGTTTGGGGTGCGCGGGCAGGCCGACACCTCGTTCCTTGGGCCTCTTTACGCCTGGGCGCAGAAGGAGCGCGGGGGCTTTGCCACGCCGCCCCGGCCACGTCCGCCGATTGACGCGGCTCTTCTCGGCCGCCTCACCGAACTGGAAGAACTCTCTGAGGTGGACGGCGGATCCGCACGGCGTCGGGCGTCCATGATTATCGGTGCCCGTGATGCGTTCGGGGAGATGGTGCGGCTCAACAGTGGCGAGCCCGAAGGAAGCAGGCCCAACGAGGCCGCCATTCTCGCAGCGGCTCGCGAACTCCGGGATCGGCTCGCTGCGTGATGCGAAGGGTTGTCTAAAAAAGAAAGCATGGCATCATGATCAATGAGACGGATCGCAGTCTGTCTCTTGATAAACAGGTAATTACAGAAAACGGGAGGTCCGTGCGGCCTCCCGTTTTCTGTTAGCTTCGCCTCTCCACAAACGACCGATATGGGGGGGAGCGAAAGGACTGGTTTTGGCGTAGAACTCAAATTACCAGACATTCATACGGACCAAAACCGACCCTTATTTTCTCCAAGTAGGGTAGATAATTCACCGCCTACATCTAAACACGATGACTTCGTTTTAGCCTCCGGGCAAAAAACCACCGTCACAAAACCAATCACTATCGCTCCATGCCCGATATGCAGCCGTTCTCCAACCATTGACCCGAGCAGCCGCGCAGCTTTGGGCACGCCGTTCAAGCTCGTCACGCACCCCGTCCAATGGCTCGGCGTCTCGCAAGATCTGAAGTTGGTGCCGGATATTAAGAAGCTCTTCCGCAGCTTCAGACGCGAAGAGTGCAGCTAGACCGAGCGAGCGGAAATGATTGTTAACCCGCGCATACAGCGTATCGTCCCACGCATTCGACCGAGTAATAGCAAATCTCAGGGCGGTCGGCTGTCGTTCAACTACTGTCGCGGTAAGCCAAACCTCATTCCCAAGGTCATCATAATATGGATGAAGTGGCACATCCTCAGCCATAACTGGCACGGCGTCTAACTTTGCCTTATTGCAGTCGGAGCATGCTGGGATCAGGTTGAGCGGGGCAACCGCCAATGCAGGATAGTGTGCTTTTGGCAAATGATGATCGAGCGTTGCCGCAGAGCGCTGCATGCATAACGGGCAACGCCCGCCCGGTGCCGAAGCAAGTATCTCGTCGTAGGTGTCGCGTCCGGGTGAGCCGTTCTTTGCCATACGCTGCGTGTAGACCTTCTCCATTTCGCTTACAGTGATGTCTGGTGCGACGACATCATGGGTAGCGATACTATGAAGCGCATGAACGCGTGCGGCTTGATCGAATTGTGTCGAGGCGACTACAATTGCAGGCTTAGCAAGGGCAAGACGGCCGGCAAGTCCCGGATTGCGCACTCTGCTTATGCAAGTACTGAAGGTAGACAGGGCCGATAAAGTCGGGCGCTTCAGTGACCACATCAGAAGTCCTCGTCCTCAAGATCGCCGCGTGCCGCCAAAAGCCCCTGCACAATTGCCCGCGCTTCGTCTCCAAGTTCGCCGTCGAAACGGCGCACCACACTGTTATAGTTGGGGAGTTCGGCCACCGCCTCCCGAAGCATCTTATGAAAACCCGACTGAGTAACTTCCAGCCCGAATACCTCGCGCGTGAGCAGACCAACGTTTTCACCGAACGTTTGGATCTCGGGTCTCTCGGCCACCGAGCGCAAGCCTGTCCGGCGTACCATCCAAACACAACTAGTCGGCACTTCCTGCAGCACTACCGGCGAGTGTGTAGCGATAATAGCAACTCCGTTCCGGTTTATTAACAGATCTGATAATGCTCTTACAAAAGCTGAAAGCAACGGCGGATGTAAATGCGCCTCAGGCTCATCCAGCAGAACAAGAGTCTTTTCTTCAACGGTCTCAACCAAACGTGTGATTGTTAAAAGAACGATCTTGTGACCTGAGCTGAGATTCCTGAAAAGCTTACGTGCTGCGGATTTTAGATCGTCTGCGTCCATATCTGAACGTGCGAGAGCCGAAACATTCGCGTCACGAAAAATCGGATCAGCCTGCAACATATTGAGTGCTCGTTCCCAACGAGAGACTTTCCCACTTTGCCGACAAATCAGCACGCTGCTGACGAAATCAACAGATAGTGCATCAGGATTTTTGGGAGGTTTCGGCTTGCCCTCCTTATCTTTCCCTATCAGTTTCAGCCCAATATAAGCATATCGGACGCCCTGAGACTTATCCTGCCGATTGGGGAGAGGTTCAAACGGATCGAAAGCACTAAACGTTACAGAGACGAGACTGGTGAATATTTCTTCGTCAAGATCAGTAGTAAAAGCGCCGACTTCATTCGCGTCTGCATCTCGGTCAACGATCGCCCGTGTCATGTCGTTGAGCAATGTAGTCTTGCCCACTCCGTTACGTCCGATCAAGACATGCACGTTGGTGGGTGGATAAGATTCCGGTGCGACCGTAAAAGCGAGGCTCATTGGCCCGATGCGGCGTGACCGTCTCCGAGCTGTATAACTAAACTCATAGTTAGTTAGCCGGGCACCGCCTTGTGCGATCCGATGGAATTGACCAGTTACGGTAGATCGATCAACTGATCGCAGCAAAGATGTTCCGGTAACTTTTTCACCGAGCGCGCGATCAAACAAGGCCGGGTCATTTGCGACATCCCGAAGCCCACCAAGAACGCGATCGCGAATTTCTGCTCCAATTTTATTGAGAGCGTCATAGTAGCTGTCATCTTGGCCGAGTGAAAAAAAACGATCATCAAGCTTGTCGAAATCATTGGGAATATTCGGACGACGCTGGTCATCCGCCATTGCGAACTGGCCGATCTTTACTCCACCGATGCTGTGTCGCTCGCCATCCTCATCATAGATAACGAGCGTATAGAGGGTAGAAAATTTAAACCAATCGTCCCAGCTATCCGTCAGCAAATAGGCGCGATTTCGCGCTTGAGCGGATGGTCGTGTACCAACTGGCAGGACGCGGAAATACGTCATCAAAATCCCCGAAGTCCCGAGAAAAAAGCACGAAAGCTTACGAGGGACTCGGAGTTACGAACCCGATATTGCAAAACGTTGTGCGAGATACACCGTATCATGGTGCTTTTCCCGTAACTTGGGTTTGGAGCCGCTCGAGCAGCTTCTCGCACACGCTGCGTTCTTCGTAGATGACATGCATGCCATCCAGCCTCCTGAAGCGTGTCGCGCGGCAAGTCCAGATGCGGGTCCTCCGTGAAGTCCCATGCGTAGCCGATCTGCTGTTTCATTGACACAACCGGGACGGTGAAAACTTGACGTGAATGATAACTCGACGAATGGACTTCGGATAGTCTCTGATGCGCTTTTGCGACGTGGTTGGGAAAAGCACCGGTTTCTCGACATTCCCTTATTATCCACTATGCGGGTATCAAATCGTGATGTCGCATGTCTTGCATGAGGGCGATTGCTGCCTGAACGCTTACGGGCAGCGGGGCACGGACCGCAATCAGTCGGCCCCCGAATTCAATTGGCACTTCATTCTACGGCGAATTTTGGCGGCGGGTCGCATGGGGTATCCTCGTCAGTAAGAACCACGGTCTAGACGTCGCAGAAACAGTCTGGCTGTGACCAGATTAATCTGAAGCCTGAAAGTGGCGTCCTCCTCCTCCGACAATCCGGGATGTCCCCCGTGCGGATGAAGTCGACTCAACAAGGCCTGTACGAAGGGGGTTTTCTGACCGCCCGCATTCCACTCGTTGTACTCGGTAAGCAGAAAAGGCGGTTTTACGACCGAGCCTAGGAAGTCCCGCTTCTGTCGACTGTCCGCCATTTGATCGCAGCCGAATTTGATCGCGATCTCGTTCAGGTAGCTTTCGAGAAAATTCCGGAGCTCGCCGTTTGCACCCGACCATTCTCCGCGCTGGAACGCAGAAATGGCGCGGGATAAGTGGCCGTCCGCTACAACCAGACCATGCTTTCGCAGCAACTGAACGACTTCACTTTCCGCTTCCCTCATATCCAGCCCGGGGACATCGGAAGGTAGCATTCTGATCAGTGTAACATCTGGTTGTTTCGTCTGTAGCGCCCATCCGCTGTGGTTCTCATCCATGGGGCGTTCGAGGACCTCGAATCCGTCTTGGCGCAGGCCGGCCTTCAGTCTTCGCCAGGAGGTCTCGTTCTGAACCCGTGATGAATACGAAAGTGCAGTTTCCACCAGCGCGCGTTCGAGGGTTACAAGACCCGCCTCGGTATGAACAGGAGGTCCGCCGCTTAAAGCAGCCTTTGCCAAACTCGATACCCGAGCCGACTTGCTGCTGCCGCCTCCCCGATCGGAGATGGCCCATTGCACCTCCCAAACATTGATGTCGCTGTGGGAATGGGTGTCCGATATCACCTCCGCTGCAGCCACGATGGTCATCGGATTGAATTCGCCCATAGCTCGCTTCCCATCTTGGATTGTGCTCAGATGTTGAGATGCTGCATTACAGTTGTCAAACACCGAGCCCTTGTTTGACAACCCGGCAGACGACCGTGGTCGCTCGCAGCACTAAGAGGGGCTTTGATGATCGGAACATTTCCAAAGGGCAATCCGCGATAAGCTTCTTCACTTCGGTCGACTATCTCCTTGTAGACCCAGTCCGATAGTATCTCGATATTCTTATACCAATCGTTGAAAATATGGATGGAACCACGTGAGCGACCCGCCGGTAGAGTGCTTCGTTCGCCATGACAGCGTGATCTTCCAAAACAGATTGGGTAGGATTCCTTCAGGCTATGTCTGGTTTTAGAAAGCAATGAAGCTCGATTGAATGTCTGAGATGAGGCAATTCTGTTGAAAAAGTCGCTTGCTGTGTTGAGCGGATCGGGGCTTGTGAGAAGTTTGATCCGCCTGTCTCCTTCAGGTGGTCCTCTGGAGAGAGAGGACTGGCATCAGCTTTGCCATTTTACGCAGGTTCTGGGCGGTTGCTGCGAGGAGGAATTCATCTCTGGCACCATTTGGACCTCGTAATCGCAGTCGATCCAGTTTGAGTATCCGTTTGAGATGCGCGAACAGCATCTCGACCTTTTTCCTCTGCCTTCGTGATGTCACGTAAGCATCCGTTTGGGCGATATCCCGTGCCATATCGCGAGCGGCTTCATGCACGGACCGCATGATCTTGCGGGCAGGTGTATTCGGAGTGCAGTGCTGCCGGAATTCACATCCACTGCAGTCTTTTACGCGGGCTCGGTAACGAATGAAGCCATCCTTGTCGACACGGGAACGGGGTGTTGTGAAATTTCGATTGGATGCGCGGAGTTGATGGCCACCCGGGCAGGTGTAAAAGTCGTTCTCATGATCGAATGTGAAATCGGAGCGTGCAAATGTCCCGTCGTTGCGAGCTGACTTATCAAACACAGGAATATGCGGTTCGATCCCTTTGTCCTCTACCAGCCATGCGAGGTTTGCGGCGTCGCCATAAGCACCGTCCGCAGCCAGGCGTTCGGGCCATAAGCCAAAGGTCTGCTGTACCCGTTCAATCATGCGACGTTGTGCTGTAACTTCCGCCTGACGCACTGATGTGGTGGCCTCAACATCGACAATAACAGCATGCCTGAGGTCGATCAGATAATTGGTGCTGTATGAAAAGAAAGCCTGATTAGGCGTGGCTGCAGAATACCGTGCCGCACGATCTGTGGGAGATAGCCTTTTAGGGACAACGGGTGTCGACGCACCGAATGCGGCATCGTCAAGAACGGCAAGATATTCTTTTACGGCACGCCCTGCCGCATCAGGAGGAAGACCTTCGTCTCCCGGCACAGCCCGCTGTCGATTGGCATCCGCCCGGATCAGGCTGGCGTCGACGGCAAAACCTTCCCCACCGACCAGGCCCGTCTCGATACAGTGCCGGACGGTCATCTCGAACACTTCGCGCAGAAGGTTGCTCTCACGAAAACGGCCATGTCGGTTCTTTGAAAATGTAGAGTGATCTGGAACAGCCCCTTCCAGACCCAACTGACAGAACCATCGATAGGCGAGGTTCAGATGCACTTCTTCGCACAGGCGTCGTTCAGAACGGATGCCCATGCAGTAACCGATCAACAGCATCCGGATGAGAAGCTCGGGATCAATCGAAGGTCGCCCCATTGTACTGTAAAACGGGCGAAGGTGTTCTCGAATTCCAGAGAGATCAATCAGCCGGTCAATGGATCGAAGCAGGTGATTGTCTGGTACATGCTGCTCCAGGCTGAACCCGTAAAACAGGGTTTCCTGAACCCCGGTTCGCTCACCCATCATCCCCGATACTCCTTGATTGATGACGACTGAATCAGGAAGCTATGATTATTTCAAGAGCGACTTTTTCAACAGAATTAGGCGTAAGTAGCCTGTCTGCTCCTGCATCACTGAGCAGACAGGCGGATCAGGGGGGTGAACAGAAAGTCGGCTGTTGAGAAGGAATACTCAGAAAGCTGACATTTGCATGAAAGACGCTCGGAGTGGCTAATAGTCCGAAGCGGACGCCAATCAGGTCGTACGGTTTTGCCTCGTGCCAGCCCTAAGCTGTCGAACTTGCTGAGCCTGAACGTCAAGCGGTACCCACAGTGAAAGTGGCAAGCAGTAGTTAGAACAAAATGGAAAAGGAAAAGTCTGGATCAACTTTATTTAGAACAATTCTTAACTCCGGATAAAATCATACTTCCGCGGCTGCGTGCCTGACTTGAGCCTGTCGGCGGCAATCCGACGTTTCAAGTCTAGGTGACGACACGGTGGGATCAGGACTAATAACAGTTGAGTAATACATTGCCTATTTTGATTTCTTGCCTTGCGCAAGATCGAACATAGCGGAGGTTGAGGGGACACCAAGTATCATCGTCTTTATCCCATCGTTGGCCCTCCCGAGTTGCCGGACGATCGCACCGTGGTAGCCCGAGACCTGTTTTGAAATGTATTCGTCGAGGTGCTCGAAGGGTTGACGTTGATTGCAGAAGGCGAAGGATTTCTGCCATCCGTAAATTCGCTTATTTAGGGAGTCTAGCGTGGCGCTCTGCGAATGTTTGGAATTTAGAGGGGCGCCTTTTGTGAGCGCTTCTTTGATCGCTGCCTTCGAAGTTGCGAGCGTCTCTCGAACGACTTCCTTCATATTGTCGATAGATTTATTACTAGGGACGCATCGCTTCGGCTGAATGGTGCAGCCAAGAAAATTGATGGACTTGCAGCACTCTCCTTGCGCTGCTTTGTCAGGACCGTCTGCTGGCGTGTAGAGGCCAAAACCAAAGTCTGTCAGGGTTTTCTCGGTGTAAACTTTGGCGTCGTCGATGGCTGCTGTGTTGGCGCCAACCATGAGAATGTCGTCGATGTATCTAACCGCCGTTACGCCCATGGTATTCAGCTGCTGGTCCATGTCGTACAGCAATACATTCCCCGCAAAGGCCGAAAGAGAGGACCCTTGAGCAACGCCGATACCGCCTTTCGGAAACAGGTGCGTGTAGCCAACAAGCTCATCCTCATTCCCCAAGTGAACCTCAAGTGCCTTGGCGAACAGATCAACGAATGCGTTGTCGTTGGTTTCACACCGAACAAAGTCAATCACCTTGTCTGTCGGAATCTTGGTGAAGAAGGACCGAATGTCGGACTGGAAGTAGAATTTCGCACCGCCATCAATCGCGGTCCTGATTGTCTCGATGGCGGGGCGAACGCCGCCATGAGGGTAGATCAGCCCTCCAACGCCATATTTGGATCGGTTAACGTCGTTGATGCGCCCCAGTCTGGCGTCGCAAGCGGTCTCATATCGTGTGTCTGGATCGCGTAAGTCGCGTGCGTGCCTTGGCTGTAGAACCTGTAGGATTGCCCGCTGAACGACACGGTTCTGGATAGTAGATATTGCGATAGGCCGTGGGTCTTTACCTGCGGCAAGGCGTTTGCGCTTGTCTTTCAAGACGCCTTCGACAGGATCAAAAGAGAATTTGCCTGTGCGCAGTTGATTGATGATGCGCTTAAGATGGCGCTGGTGAGCATGCTCGAACTCCGAGGCTTTGCCGCGAATATCGGCATTACCTGAGATCAGAGCGCTACGCTTGACGTGGCGCCAAGCTGAAAAAATGTTTTGTTCGCTTCTGACTTCTTCAAATAATGTTTTCACCATGTTCTTCGCTCGGGCCCTCCGCTCATACAATCCCGACCGTTGACGGACACCCATCCTCTGCGCACGGCATTGCCGCGCCGACAGACACCTCAGCAGCAACAGCCACCTTGGCGAGGTCTCCCTGGCGCACGATCCGCATGGACAGGTCCAGCTTCACGTCATACGTCATGGCAACCATGGACGCTGCGGCGAGCGCGAGCAGAATTCCGCGCACACCGGTAGACCAGCTCAGGCGAGCCGGTTTTTCGGGGCAAGTTCACACATTTCTTCGCCTTCCACCTTAGCAGGTTTTTAGCAATGTCAAGCGCATTACGCCCCGGCCACGCCCGCCGCTTTGAATGCTTATCTGCTGCTTGGAGGCCGTCAGTAGACGGAGTATTCACAGCTTCAAAACCAACGGTCAGGCTTAGCCCATCCTCTGCGCACGGCATTGCCGCGCCGACAGACACCTCAGCAGCAACAGCCACCTTGGCGAGGTCTCCCTGGCGCACGATCCGCATGGACAGGTCCAGCTTCACGTCATACGTCATGGCAACCATGGACATGGTTAATTTAATGGTGAGTCGATCTTGCTATTTCAAGGGAAGCTAAAAAAATAGTTCGGGGAGGTCAAAATGGCTGACTGAAGATTTTTGTCTTTGTTATGATTACGTGAATGCATCGGGTTGCGACCGGATCCTCGGTAAGGGGCTTTCCAAAGGTCGTTCTCTGCGAAATGAGACTAATCCTGACTGTCTGTACGAGCATCCACTTCCGGTTGATAGGCTGTGAATCAGTCGTGTCTGCTATCGGAATGCAGGCTGGCGGTGAGAAGTGACAGAAAGCGGTCGTTCATTCCCGAATTACATGAAGATTGATTAAGCTCTTTGCGGCGGTTCCGGCCTGCACGCTCGGAAAGGCCATTGGCTGCTCAATCGCACTTAGATGCACAAGCTTTGAAAAGGAGGGAGGTCCAAAAGCCTCGCCGCTCCCATTTTAGTGAAGAGGCGACCTCCATCCAGTGGTACTATCCCCATTCTTCAGACAACACCCAAAAGGAACAAAATGGACATCAATGCCCTTCCCCCTGAAATTGCCGCTATTGGCCGAACTAGCATCAATGAATGGACTGTGGTCTGGTCCAAGGTCAGTGCTAATCCTTGCTCAACGCGCAGAACGGAAATCGAGCGCGAGCTTCGGGCAATGCTTTGCGCGCACCAAGCGGGTGCACAGTTCGTATTCCGTGCCCCCGCGGGACATGAAAGTGCCTCCGCTCCGCTGATCATTGACGAGGATTACTCGGTCGTTGAGAAATATGGTGCTGATCCTCAAGCGACTGAGAACGAGGTGAAAATCTGGGCGCATGGACAATGCGCGTTGCTTGCCGCACGCATGCACGAGTTGTCTGGCTGGCCTATCTTGCAATTAGGGATCGACCATTTCCTGATCCAACGTCCTGATGGAGCGTTAGTGGATGCCTACGGCGTGCACGTTCCAGAGCACGAAAAAGACTGCTCCCATCTTGACGAAATTGTCGATCGCTACGAAGCGTATGACGCTAAATGGAAGAAGGGAGATTGCGACTCCCTTTGCTCGATGACTCCGGACGAAGATCGCGCCGAGGCCGATGAGTTCCTCAAGACACCTTGGATGCTCGCAGTCTTCCCCAAGCATCATCGCCTTGGCGTTCCGCTGAGCTATATGGCTATCGACGACCGGCCCGATGATCCATGTGACGAGATGGAGGATTGATATAGGCTAGGCTAAGCTTACAGCCGATCAAGTCTTGCGCCCGCCTGATACGCAAACGACGGCTTCGTTCCCGAGACGACCTTGCTGGTCACATGACAATGTCCGCTTACGGGATGACCGCATTCACGCAAACAGTTCTGCAATGAGGCGTATCCCGCCTGTCGGCTTCATATTCCTTGAGCGGACAGGCAGTTTAGGGGGGAGAGCGGAAGGTCCGGTTTCGGTCCCAAAACCAGATAGCGGACATCTCCTCTAACACTATATCTCAAAGCATAGCTGGCAAATCGCCATTCGCGAGATAATCCAGCAACTCTTGATTTTTAACAACAGCAGCATAGAAAATGTGCGGCCACAAGTTCACGGCGCGCATTTCGTGCATGCGTTTGAACTTCTGAATGTCTTTACGAACGTCATCTCCGGCATCGCGCGCTTCTTGAGATAGGCGAAGCAGACGGATGTATTCGTCGCGAAAAAATTTGCCGTAACGACATTCCATTTCAAGCCCCTTAATATGACGATCAACCAATTCAAAGAGTTCGTTTGGTAAGTCAGGGCTAGGCTTTAGGAAGAATTCCTTAGGCGCGCTGAATGGATGACCAATGGTAAGATGGACGACCTGCGAGGCAAGGAAATCATCGTAATAGGGATGCAAAAACATCCTGCGACCGCTCTCGTCGGTAGTCTTGGTCCCTTTTGCACCCTGACAAATATCACACATTGGTGTGAGGTTGAGAGGAGTGATCGCAAAGTGCGGAAACTGTTCTTTTGGTAGGTAATGATCTAACGTATTGGGCGTTCCCTCCTCTCCGCACGACGGGCAGAACCGGAGCGTTCGATCGCGCAGCTGGGTAAGCATGGAGAGTTGCGAGGAGTTTTCGCGTGGCGTGTTGTAGAGCGTCAGAAAGGGCGTTCTACGATCGGTTGCTTTTGACCATGTGGGGACAGTTTCGGGATTGCCATGCTCAGCGATGTAATACTCGATACGTTGCCGCCACTCTGCGGCAAGCCCATTAAAAAACGTGGCGTTTCGCCCGCTCGCACGTTCAGCGACGATCGCATCGATAAGAGCGATGCTACATGCTTCAGGTTGCCGAAGGTGAGTCACCATTTTCCATTTTCCATTGCATGCAACTGAATGATCATCTCTTCGTTGAGCTCTGTTCCAAGCGCCTCAATGACCTCATCGGCTGTGTCATGCTTGTCGAGCAACTCCCGCAGCCAGGCCTCGTGTGGCTTGGAAACCGAGCGGTCGCCAAAAACATAACTAGTGATACGCTGGACATCGCCGCCGAACGTTTCGAAGGGCGGTGATTTGATCGCAAGTCCTTTTTCGGTCGCCTCTAGCACATGGACACAACTACTCGGCACTTCGCGCACCGTCACGACCGAATGCGTGGCGAGTAATGCCTTAGAGCCATATGTCCGCAGGATCTGCTTGAGCATGGAGACGAACTGTAGCTCCAGCGTAGGATGGAGGAATAACTCCGGCTCATCGACTATCACCAGGCTGTTGCGACGGATCACGCCAAGAATGTTGACGACGATGTAGAAAAACAGGCGTTGCCCAGAACTCAGCTGCAACAGCACATCGTCCTTGAAAAAACTGACACCATCTTCGAGATCGGCGTAGCGAAGCAAGCCAGACACGTTGATTCCACTCGATTCAGGAGCGATCGGGACATAGCACGCCGTAGTCTTCTTGCCCTCGCTATCCGTATCCTCGATTTTGATCAGATCAATCGCATCTAAGGTGTCGTCTGCGACAAGTTCTTCGGACGGCGTATCGGGCAGAAGTCGAACGGCTGCCACGTCAAAGTCGATTCCGCTACCAAGCACCTCCTGTAAGGTCCGCAGTTTATTCGCCCACGCCTTTAGGTTGCTGTATCGTAGATCATCTGTCAGGCACTGGATAAGTGACCGAGCCGCATTGACCTTCGGCACAGCAAGGCTATTTCTGATACGCGTCGGCCGTCCGGTCTTCTGCGATGGCAGTCGTCCGCGGAAGCCGAAGAAGCGATAGATATCCTTGTCCTTGAGAGGGCTATCGAGGCTTTCCTCGTCATCGGTATCGACCGGCAAGCGCTCGAACGGACTGTAGGCGATGGCGACCAACTGGCTGAGATTTGGTCTAGGTTCGAAGGATGCTCCCTTCAAGGCCGCGTGACCGGAGCCCGGCTGTATCCACGCCGTAACCATCTGACGTAGCAAAGAAGACTTTCCCACACCGTTCGGCCCAATGATCACATTCACATCGTGCGGAAGCAGCGATTTGCTCGCGAAGTTCATACGCAATGTGGAAAGGTCGCCTGTAGGATTGCGAAAGGTGAAGCTGAGATCAGTAACGTCCAAAGCCTGGCCATCTAGAACCCGCCACCCTTCTGCAAAGCTGTTCTGCAACGAACGTTCCCGTTGCAATGAGCATCGAAAACCTTCCGTATCGATTAGCGCCAGTGCCTTGTCGTCCTGCGCCATATGAGCGAGATAGCTGGCGTCGCGCAGTTTCTTAGCGACTTTCAACGCCCCCTCCTTGGGTAGAAGTTCCAACAACTGCTCGTAAAATGTCGTCGTTTCGGTCACCGAGATATAGTCGGCATCCTCAAGCGGAAATTCGCCGTTCCAGCCATTTTCACGTTTCTCGATGAGGAACGAATGCGAGGACATCTGTCCTGCGAACAGGATTTTTACCGCACCCAGCTCGACTATCTCGCCGCTGATCCTGCAGAGCGTCGGGAAGAGAGTCTTGTAACTATAGTCGTCCCAGCGGTCGTGAAGCAGGAGCAGGAAATCATCTTTCGAAGCTAAATATTTTTTGCGAATATCTTGTTGGGCGCCTGCATATACGATTTTCATTATGCTCATCTCATAATTCTGGAATTTTAACTGGCAGGGTGTTTATCAAAAATGTGCGGTCATTGTTGAATGACCTACTTAGCCGAAAAAAGCTCGAATGAGTAATTCTGTAAAGAGCTTATCCCCTGAGGTTCGCCTCTGAGCAGTAAGGCTGGTTCTCGATCGTACAAATAAGAATCTGTCTCGCCGGATTACGATGGCGTGAATCGCTGAAAAGATCGGTTGTGCTCACGTCTGCTTCTCGCGCCCACAAATCTAGGAACCTACGTCAGCTATGTAGGCGAAGGCGGAATTTCGACTTCCCTGTCTTCGCCCCCCTTCTGAGAAGCTATGCCGCCAGCCGCGATCATAGATCGCAGGCCCGGCTTGTGCCGTCGCCCTGTCTCCCACGAACAGTCATATCTGCCGACCGAACCGTTTCCTGTATTCGGCGGGCGTCACACCCAGATGCCGCTGAAACACGCGCCGCAAAGCTCGGGCTGACCCGAAGCCGCATTCCGCCGCGACAACCTTGGGCGGCTTCATGCCCTCCTCCAGCAGGCTACGCGCCAGAGCCAGTCGCGTCTGCTCCACCCACTGAGCCGGCGACAGGCCCGTTTCCTGGGCGAAGAGCCGTGTCACCTGGCGACGCTCCAGCCGCATCAGTCGCGCCAGGACGTCGACAGCATAATTCGCGTCAGGACGCTGCATGATCTGTCGCTGAAGATGCTGCAGGGCGGATCGGCCCGCAGGTGAAAGCAGTCTCTGACGGCTATATTGCAACTGGCCGCCCGGCCGCTTGTAGAAGAGGACAAGCTGGCGCGCCACGTCGCGGGCGATCTGCTCTCCAAGATCTTCCCTGACCAGGGAAAGTGCGAGATCCAGCCCGGAGGATACACCGGCTGCGGTCCGAAGCGCGCCATCCTGCACAATGATGGCGTCCGGCTCCACGGCGACGGCGGGAAAGCGTTGCCGCACGGTGTCCACGTCTGCCCAATGAGCCGCGACGACATGCCCGTCCAGCAATCCGCTTTCGGCCAGCGGGAACACGCCGCCACAGATCGAACCGTAACGCCGCGCGCGTGGAGCCTGTCGACGCAGCCAGCCGGTGAAAAGCGGATCGGACGGGCGTGCTGCTGCGTCCGGTGCCCCGGCGATCAGGAGGGTGTCGACCGCCTGACTGGAGATCTCTTCCAGAAGGACGTCAGCTTTCAGACTGAAACCGCAGGAGCTTCTGATATCCGTCCGGGCTGCCGCAAGGACGGACCGGTAGAGCGGTCGGCCATGCAGGGTGTTTGCCTCCGCGAAAACATCGGCCGGACCGGCGATGTCCATCAGTTGTACCCCGTCACTGACGGCGAAGACGATCAGAAGTTCTGTCATTCCGCTCCCGGCCCTGTTTCAGCTCTTCATGCTTCCGGTCTCCATATAGCGCTGATGCCAGGCCAGGGCTGCCGGAAGATGATGAGGGATGTGCTGACCGAAGGCATGAGCGCGGGCCTGTTCGAAATAGTCCTGCAGCATCGGGCGATAGTCGGGATGAGCGCATCGGCTGATCACCTGACGGGCGCGTTCCGTCGGTGCCAGTCCTCGCAAATCCGCGACACCCTGTTCGGAGATGATGACCTGCACGTCCTGCAGAATGTGATCCGTATGCGGCACCATGGGCACAAACGCGGAAATCTTCCCGCCTTTCGCCGTCGACGGCGAGACGAAAATCGAAAGGAAGGCATTGCGGGCAAAATCACCGGAGCCGCCGATGCCGTTCTGGATGCGTGAGCCCATGACACAGGTCGAATTGACGTTTCCATAGATGTCGGCTTCGATCATGCCGTTCATGGCGATAATTCCAAGACGTCGGATCAGTTCCGGGCTGTTGCTGACTTCCTGTTGTCGCAGCACGATCTTCTTCCGGAAGAAGGCGGCATTATCGTTGATCCGTTCTGCGGCTAGCGGACTCAGGGAAAACGATGAGGCCGATGCGACGGTCATGCGGCCACTCTCCAGCATCGACAGCATGCCATCCTGGATCACCTCGCTAAATCCCGTGAGATTTTCAAAACGGCTTGTGTTCAATCCCTCCAGAACGGCATTGGCAATGTTTCCCACACCACTCTGGAGCGGCAGAAGCGAGTGCGGAAGCCGCCCCTGGCTGACCTCATGGTCGAGGAACTCCAGAACATGCCCTGCAATCTGACGCGCCGTCTCATCGGGCTCGGCAAAAGGGGCATTACGGTCTGGTTCGTCCGTCACCACCACAGCGGCAAGGCGGTCTGTGTCGATCGGAAGCGTGCCGGAGCCGATCCGGTCGCCCGGATGGAGCAGGGGGATGGGCTGTCCACCGGGCGGCAGACAGCCGCCCTGCCAGATATCATGGATACCGCCGAGTTCCGGATTCTGCCATGTGT
The DNA here is from genome assembly GCF_011516755.1 of Acetobacter conturbans. Taxonomy (GTDB): domain Bacteria; phylum Pseudomonadota; class Alphaproteobacteria; order Acetobacterales; family Acetobacteraceae; genus Acetobacter; species Acetobacter conturbans. The sequence continues at coordinate 28,082 of NZ_WOSY01000024.1, forward strand.
TGACCTCGATGATGATCCTGCGCGCGAGCTGAACCCACGTCGGACTGTTGCCGACTGAGGAACTCAGTACGAGCTGTCCGTCCGGGGTTACACCCACGGCTTCGATAATGGCCACGTCAGGGCGCCCGAACTGTCCCTGCTGCGCCTTCTGCGCCACCTGGCCGAGATGCATGTCCAGGTAGAGCGTCCTGCCTTCGTTGATGCGCGTGCGCATGGTGGGATCGCCGTTGTAAGGACAGCGGAAGGCCACGCCGTCCGCCCTTGCGAGAGCACCGTCAAGCTGGGGGCCGGTTGACGCGCCCGTAAGAAGGCGAACCGTGAAGGGATGGCCTTCTGCATGGGCCGCCTCGATGCGACGCGCCAGAGCCTGGGGCACAGCCTTGGGGTATCCCGCGCCCGTGAATCCGCTCGTGGCGATAATGTCGCCATCCCCGATCAGTCCGGCGGCATCGTCCGCCGTCATAACCCGATCAAGGAAAACCTCATTCCGTATCCGATCCCGCATGTCCCGCCATCCTCATAGTATTTTTCGCCCGGACATGATGAGAAACATCCAGGGAAATCAGCAACATGAATGAGGGACCGCAAGTGATGTATCTCCGACCATATTGGGACATTTCATCGCGCATATCCGTGAGCGGGCGGCCGAGCGGCGGAATGGATGATCACACTTCTCCAAAGCGCTGCATGAGCCCCGCACCTGATTGGTGACGGCTATACGGGGGGGGGAGAGCAGAATGTCTGCTTCCGCGTTATATGTGACTTGATCAACAACCTTTACTACAGGTGACCACTTCATTTGGGATAACACCCCGCAATAAACAAGCAGCCACCAGTTGAGCTAACGCAAGATGAAAACTCAGCTTATCAGATTAAACGTTTGGTCCCGGCCCCAATTGTATATCTCCCGATGGCAATCTTTCCAAAAGACCCATATTTATCAATTCGTCCTCACGCCCTCTGCAGCGTTTCTCCCATTCTTTTTTTGTTTGTTTAAAAGATGAGTAAAGGTGGATTTTAATAGGCATCTTTAGACTAGAGCATTTCCATCGAAAACCGGTTCGGTGAAGATGCTCTAATTTATTGTTTTTACGAGCATCTTCACCTGTCTGAATGCACGCATTCAGACAGGATCTGCTCTAGGCGCTATTTCTTTACTGAGACCTTGCATATCGATGTGCCATTGGCGAGCTGGCTCATTCATTGCAAAACCCTCTACGAGACGCTCTCCATAGAGGATTTGGAGTTCCTTCACTGTATTTGAAGCAGTCATCCTCTTAATTATGCTGTAAGGCCAGATTGGATGAAGATTTATATGCTCTCGCCAAAAAAACGAAATGATGCCGTTCGTTATACTGACGACCCGTACAACGGGAGGTGGATAACGGTCATCAACACGATACACGTAATCGACCAAGAGGCCTGCGGCTTGGCCCATAGCTACGATTGACGGTAAAAATTTATCGTATGGAAAAAAGATAAAAATATAGACCTAAGGTTTGGGCCATAGGTGATGAGGCACATCATTATTTTAGCACCATAAAAATCTGCCCACATTTCTAACGACCGATATACAAACAATTCCTGATAAGCCCCCCTGTTATGCATAAGAACGGCATGAGAAATCTCGTGACCAATTATAAAAAGATGAAAGAAAAATATCGTAGGTGAGTTGATGATCTCATTGGCCATATCTCTTGAAATAAAAATTCGGGCTTCATTTCCTGAGCCCTTTGTAACGGCATAGTCAACATCACCTATTTCGAGTGAAATTTTGATTGCAAATTTTGGTTCAAAGAAGCTTTCGAAGTCATCTATCACGTCGCGAGCAAGATCTTCGCCCGTGATAACCGGCTGAATCCACGGAGCCCTAATAGATGTTCTCATGATTAAAAATATTCCTTTGAGTGCACTTAAATGGAGTTGGTTATCCCTTGGACGTGCATATTGTAACTTATATTTAAGAAAAATTATCAGCGCGCTGATAATGTCCGGAATGAAGGCGAAAGCTGACTATTTCCTCAGATCGGCGATACCAAGCTCCTGCCAGATCCACCCGAAGTCGTACGCAGCCATTGCGCCCTGACCACCGCCCGCGCGGGCAGTGGTATTTTCGATCCCCTTGATCCAGGCGGCGACCTTTTTCCGCCCTGCAGCGGTCTGGGCAGCCTGACGGGGCGTCACATTCCCCAGGGCCGGCACCGGTTCGTCCAGCGTCTGACGATAGTGGCGCTCCAGCATCTGCCCGATGATCCGCGCTTCTTCCTCGGGCGGGATCTGAAGCGCTGCCGCCGGATCTTGTCCGCCGCTCCCGCTCTCCTCCATCGCCTGTTCCGCCGTCATGATCTGCGTCAGCGGTGTTCCCACGAGATCATCCAGAGCAGCGCGTAGCAGCGCCTTCCCACGCTCGGCCCGCTCCTTTGAATTAACTTGCAGCCGGAGCTGTCGTCCCTTCGCTTCCAGCGTCCCGAGCACAATGGAGCCGTCCTCCATCTCGCTGGTCAGGAAACGACCGTCCCCATCTTTCTCAGCCGGACGGGAGGGCTTTACCGCCGCACTCCTCTCCTTCAGCCAGTTCCAGAACGACCGGCTTTCGGGGCGCAGTTCCGCAATACCGTCGAGTGCATCCGCCACTTTCTTCTGCGTCACACCCTTTGCTAGCGGGAAACAGACCTCATGGAAGACCAGATCCTCCCCATCGCCATTGAACAGCACCGGAGCTTCCACCTGCCGCGCCATGTTCTCCATGGTGCGGAACAACCAGGTCAGCGTGAACATCGGCGCCAGTTCACGCAGGGTCCCGGTGTCCAGCCTAGGAAATTCCGCTTTCCCCCGCTTTTTACGCAGCACCTTGTAAAGGTTCGCGGCCAGATCCTCACAGGCCTCCCGCGAATAGGCCAGCAGGCCACCGGCCAGAATCATTCTTCCATCCGACGGTACGAGCCGGGCGGCGATCCGGTCCCATTGCCGCAGCGTCCGTGTCGCCGTGCTCTCGTGCACGAGAGTCAGTTCACCACCCCGCAGCAGGTCCCGCGCCATCAGGCTTTGGCCGGGCACGATGTCCGAAACTTCATACAGACTCACGACTGAGGCCTTGAGAGCGCGCATATAGGCGCTGTTACGCGGCCCTTCCTTCCAACCTCTGCGCTTCAGATAGACGTCCACGAAGTTCCGGCCGTCATCCCACTCCTGCCCGAGAAAATCCTCGAAGGCGCATCCCCACAGTGTCATGGCGACGTCAGGGCCGATCATCTCCGCCAGATCGTCGAAAGTGATGTCTCCGGCATCCAGCGCCGGACCAATGTGCTCGCCGAGCACTTCCGCGAAACAGGCCTGCCAGTCGTCCTGACCGAGATACCGGATCAGTCCCGTGAGTTCGTCT
>NZ_WOSY01000025.1 GCF_011516755.1 Acetobacter conturbans
ACACCCATGATCTGGGCGTCAGTAAAGCGATCACTCTTCATCAGAATCTCCTCAATTCTTACGCTGAGAAAATTCTCATTCAAAAGTCACTCTTTTTATGGGGGGATTACCGACCGTCGGACGTCATCGCGGGAACGGCAAGCAACTCGTCCGCCACATAACGACTCTGACCGGTCTGAAGCACGCGATTCCATCCTTCCCGCTGCCGTACCTGTAGCTTTTCGAGAATGATGATATCAAGCGAGCGACCAAGAGCCTGATCTTTGGTGAACCCGAAGTTTCTTACCGCGCTCGGGTTCCAGAATCGGATGATCCCCCCGGGTCGGCGGCGAGGATCGCATCAGCGCGCGTTTCAAGCAACGCCCGAGTGAGGCGTTCTGCGAAATCAACGTGTTGTGTTATGACTGATCCCCTCGTCCATGGCTCGAAGATTTAACCGTCGCGACATCGCACAGAAAATCCCGAAGAACGAGTGCATGGTTATGGAGAGGATCATGCGCCGCATAAAGAAGCGTGATCCTGCTTTTCTTCGCCAGTCCCACAAGACGGGCGATCTCGGCATTTCCGTTTGAAAGCTCATGACGGTATCGCAGCCGGAATTCGTCCCAATGCGCCGGATCATGGCCGAACCAGTGACGCAGGTCCGGACTTGGCGCCACGTCCTTCAGCCAAAAATCCATCTTCACGTCGGCTTTGTGCAGCCCTCGCGGCCAAAGGCGGTCCACCAGCACGCGCAGGCCGTCGCTGGGCGCGGAGGCATCGTACACGCGCTTGAGCCTCACATCCGGAGTGTCATGTTGCGCCGTCATGACACGTTCTCCACCGGACGGCTCGCGGCAAGTGTCCTCGAACCGGGAATGAACCGCCGCATCCAACCAGGATAGACCGGCGTAAGCTTGACAAGAAAATCCCACGCCATAATCAGTGCACCAGCCGCAAAGACAACGTCGCCCGGCAGCCGCATCCATTGCCAGAACAGGGTCTTGTCATAGAATTCGGCGCTGCGGGCGTAAGCATAGCCATGCTGATAGACTGCGAGCAGTTGAGGCCAGCCGATTGGGAAGAAATTGAGCAGCGTCCACAAAACCAGTCCCGCATTGTAGAGCCAGAATGCCCACAGGCCAGCTCGTTCGGAGAAACCGGCTTTTTCAGCATGAATGTAACGCAGGCAGAAATAGATCAAACCGATCGCGAGTTCGCCAAACGCGCCGAAAAGAGACGAGTGCGCGTGGTTGAGCGTCAGAAAGGTGCCATGTTCATAATAGTTCACCAGTGGCGCATTCAGTAGACCGCCGCCATAAACCCCGGCGCCCACGAAGTTCCAGAACGCAGCACCGATGACATAGATGGTCCCGAGACGATAGCGGAAATCCTTCTGCTTCCTGATTATTCGATAGTGGCTGATTCCCTCCATGATAAGCAATACAAGTGGCAGCACCTCGATGAAGGAGAACATCGTGCCGAATGGGATCCACAGGCTCGGCTCGCCCGCCCAGTAAAGATGGTGCCCCGTGCCGATCACGCCACCGAGGAAGATCAGGATGACTTCGAAATACATGCCTCGCTCGGCGAGGCAGCGCGATATCAACCCCGTGGCCATCAGCGTCCAGGCAGTCATCGCCGCCGCGAAGAACTCGAAGGACTGTTCAACCCACAGATGGACGACCCACCAGCGCCAGAAATCCGAGATCGTGAAGGATTTCTCAATGCCCGTCAGCGGAATCATGCCACAGGCATACAGCAGTGCGACATTAACGGTAGACGCCCAGATGAGATGTTCCAGCCGGATATGACCGGACCAGAAACTGCGCGCCGCACGAGTCCACAATGAAACCGATGGCCACAGAGCCCGCATCACAAGGACGCTCCACAAAAGCAGTCCTCCGAAGAAGCCAATCTGCCAGAAGCGGCCGAGCTGGATATAGGACAACCCCTGATTTCCGAACCAGAACCAGTTGCCGTCGATCACCCCCATGACACCGAGATAGTTTCCCACCAGGCCACAGACCACTACGAAGACCGTTGCCCAGAACAGCGCGTCCACGAGCCAGCCCTGACCTTTGGCTTCTTTTCCATCGGCGATGACCGGTGCAAGAAACAGCGCCGCGCCGATCCACGACAGGCCGATCCAGACAATAGGCGCCTGAATATGAAGATCACGCATGACATTGAACGGAACGTATCGATTAATATCGATACCGTAAAAACTCGTCCGGTCGTAATACATATGGGCCATGACGGAGCCGACCAGAATCTGCACCAGCAGCAGTGCCGCAACCAGAAGGAAATATTTCCAGACTTTCCTCTGACTCGGTGTCAACGGATGAACGACGAGAAGCTCCGCGTCCCGAGCCGCCGTGTCTGCGTCGTTGAGCCAATATTCGTAGATAAAGAGCACGGCACCAAAAGCCAGAAAAACAAAGCCAAAGCTCGCCCATGTCCAGATGAAAGTCTCGCCCGTCGGAGCGTTCTCCACCAGCGGCTCGTAAGGCCAGTTCTGTGTCCAGGAATAGTTCGTGCCAGGACGCCATGCGACGGTCGTCAAAGCCGAATAGATCAGAAAGTCGGCCGTCTTGACCGCGAGCGCGGGTGAGAGACTCTGTGCTGCGGTCCAGCCGGCCTTGCGGTTCGGATGGAGCAGACCGTCCGCGGTTGCCATGCGGACGGACACGATCGCCGCCACAAGCTCGCCAGGCAGCGTCACAGTCGAGGCAGTTAGATCGAGATGATGAAGATCGTCGCGCATTTTCGCCGTAATGGCGTCCTGCCGCTCTTTCGGAAGATATGCGAACGCCGCACCATCGTCTGCGCTTGCGATGTTATCGCGCGTGGCGAGCGCCAGCCGCTTCATGATTGAGGCAGTGTAATCCTCGCCATAATAGGAGCCCATGCCATACAGGCTACCATAGTCCATCAGATCGGCTTTCTGGAAACCGCCCTTTCCTGAAACGATATCCGCACCTGTCATGAGAATGGAGCCGTCGGCCGAGACGAATTTCTCCGGCTGCGGAGGCGCACCCTTGTAGGTCGCTTGTGTCGTCCAGATGAGAAGCGCCGCAGTCAGAAGACCGGTCGCGAGGAGAATCCATTTCAGGACGGTACTGACCGGATCCGCGACCGGCCTGACAATGGAAGATGAGTCCGACATCGCACTAGTGTCCTGATTCTGAAGTTTCGCTGATTTTGGTAGTACGGAGGCAGAATCGCTTGACGGCCTGCAGGATGTCGTCGGCGGATCTGGTCCATTTGAAGGGCTTGGGCTGTTCGTTATGGACGGCGATGAAAGCCCTGATGTCGGCCTCCAGGGCTTCGGTCGAACGGTGAATGCCGCGCCTGATCTGCTTTTCAGTGACGAGAGCGAAAAACCGCTCCACCTGATTGATCCATGAGGCCCCGGTCGGCGTAAAATGAACGTGCCAGCGCGGGCGCCTGGCCAACCAGTCACGGATCAGCTTCGTCTTGTGGGTGGCATAGTTATCCATCACCAGATGGATATCGAGGTCAGTCGGCACATTGGTTTCGATCTGGTCAAGGAATTTGCGGAATTCCGTGGATCGGTGCTTCGGATAACACTTTCCAATGATGGTGCCGGTGGCAATGTCGAGAGCTGCGAACAGTGAGGTCGTACCGTGGCGGGTATAGTCATGTGTCCGCCGCTCGACCTGGCCGGGCCGCATCGGGAGCATGGGCTGGCTGCGATCCAGCGCCTGGATCTGGCTCTTCTCATCCACGCACAGTACCAGCGCACGCTCCGGCGGTGCCATATACAGACCAACGATGTCGCGGACCTTCTCCACGAAGAGAGGGTCGTTCGACAGTTTGAAGGTCTCTGTTCGATGCGGCTGTAACCCGAACGCTTTCCAGATGCGATGGATCGTTGACGGTGCATATCCCACGGCCTGTGCCATCGAGCGCAGCGACCAATGCGTAGCACCGCGCGGGGTTTCTTCCAGTGTCCGGCGGATCGTCTCCGCGATTTCCCCGTCGCCGATCGAGCGTGGTGTCCCCGGCCGGGGTTCATCGTAAAGCCCGTCCAGACGGTCCGTCGCAAAACGCCGGCGCCACTTGCCAACCGTGTTGATGTCCGCGCCCGTCAGGTCACGGATCGCCTTGTTCTCATGCCCATCGGCTGCGGCAAGGACAATACGGGCTCGCCGCGCAAGCGCCTGGCCCGTCTTGCGCGCCCTTGCCAGAGATTCCAGTTCCTGACGCTCCAATGCCGTCAGTTCAATCGCAACCGCTACACGTCCCATTCGATTACCCCTGCCATCAGGATAATCATATAAACTTCTCGATCAGGACACTAGCTCCTGATAAGGTCGTGTGAGGGGGCGCGCCCCCTCACTGTGAACGCCCAAAAAAATATCAGGCTGCGGAGAGAACCAGATCGGGGTCGGCGGCGGAGCCGAAGAACTCGTAACGGATCTGCTTCGCCGGCAGATTCTCGGTCCGTAGCGCGTCGACCATATCTCTCATGAAGGAATCCGGCCCGCAGATGTAATAGGTCGCGGAACGGTCGAGGTTCTGCTTTACCCAAGCGGTCGTGACACGCCCAGCGTGGGCGGCAACACCATGACTGACAGCGGGCACGCTCTCTTTCGCATAGAAGAAATCCGCCGCCAGAATACCTCGGCTGGCAAGGTCTTCGATTTCCGGACGGAAAGCTGCCAACGCCTCGGTATCCGCGCCGTGAACGTAGTGAATCTTCCGCTTCACGGATGTCTGCGCCAGCTCGCCGAGCATCGACATCACGGGCGTAAGACCAACACCGGCCGTCAGGAACACGACAGGAGATTCACTTGTCTCGTCGAGGAAGAAATCACCGGCGGGATTGGCAACCTGGAGCATGTCTCCCTCCTTCACCGTCTCATGCAACCATGTCGAGACGACGCCGCCATCCTGTTGTCGCACGCTAATGCGGTAATGATCCGCGCCGGGTTCCGAGGAAATGCTGTAATTCCGGCGCTGAGAGCCATGACCGGGAACATCCAGCTTGAAGCTGAGATACTGTCCCGCCTTATGGCGAAAGAGCGCGCCGCCGTCGACGGGAACCAGTTCGAACGAGGTGATTGTCGGAGTCTCGGCGCGACGTGAGCGAACGCGAAAAGCGCGCCATCCGGCCCAACCTCCCGGTGCGTCCTTATGCTCGTCGTAAATCTGCTTCTCACGGCCGATAAGGATATCCGCCAGAAACCAGTAGGCTTTGCCCCACGCCTCGGCGATCTCCGGCGTCGCGGCATCCCCGAGAACATGGCCGATCGCGCCGAGTAGCGCCTCTGCTACATATGGATAATGCTCGGGCAGGATGTTCAGACCGACATGCTTCTCAGCAATTCTCTCGACCATGCCGCCGAGCGCGCCGAGGTCGTTGATATGTTCGGCATAGCACAGCACTGCCAGCGCCAGCGCCTTGGGCTGTTCGCCATCCTGCTGATGGGAGAGATTGAACAGGTCGCGAATGGCCGGGGTGGAGAGCAGGCGCTTGTACATTTCTGTCGTGATGGCCGTTCCGTGCGCCTTCAGCGCGGGGACGGTCGCGGAGATGATCGCGCGCGTCTTGTCGTCGAGAGGAGCGGACATGGTGCCCTCCTTTAGGGTTTACGATCCGCACATCTTTTTGACCGTATTGGAAAACATGTCAAGTTGGTGCATCTTTACCCGACCATGAAACTTACGTTGCAAACCGACTATGCCTTGCGCGCCCTGATCTATCTGGGCGCCCGGACCGAACGACTCTGCTCCATTCGTGAAATCGCCATGGCGTACGGGATCTCGGAGGCACATATGGTCAAGGTCGTCCACAAGCTGGGCCAGGGGGGATTCGCCGAAACCCTGCGCGGTCGTAACGGTGGCCTACGGTTTGGACGGCCAGCGAAGGACATCATGATCGGCGATGTCGTATGCTATTTCGAAGAAAACATGGCTCTGCTAGGATGTCTGGAAAAGAGCGCTGAGACGACGCTCTGCAAGTTAATGCCCGCCTGCCGCCTGCGGAGCGGCCTTAATCAGGCAACGCAGGCGATGATGGCGGTTCTGAATGACTGCACTCTGGCAGACGTCATTACGCCCTTCGAGATCGCCCAACTGACGAAACGTGAAACGTCTTAATCATTTATTATTATTGGCCAGATGTTGAGTGTTAGATGGCCCTCAAGCGAATTGCAGCAATCAGATATATCCTTTGAACCAGGAGCATGGCGCCAAGATTCAAAAGTCCCGTTTACCTATAGCGACGCGTTCGCGAAGCTGCAGGACAGCGAAGTCGAGAAAGCCCCTGATCTTCAATGGCAGTAGATCATGACAGGTATAAAGAAGGCTGACTGGAACGGGGTTTGACTGTAAAGCCGCAAGCACAACTTGCAATTTTCCCTCTTTGACGGCCTCCATTGCCTGATAGAATAGCAATCTTGTCGCACCCACCCCGCTGTTATCCCGCATATCTCACAGAAATCTTGAGGACATGGCCAACGCTACACTCTGTCTGCATCGGGTCTCCGATCTCGCTCGCGGATTTTCCTTTTTCAACAAGAACTTTCACCAATTTCAGAGCCCGATGCACCCACTCGTGTGAGATATGCGGGCTAGTCCGCCATCGCCCCAAACTCGATAGTAAAGTTTTGAACCAATAATGTCTGCTTTACGAAAGGCCAAACTCTTACCTAAGTGTCCGAGAAGAGGGCGGAAACTGCCAGTCTCCTATCTTCTATTCCCGAACATTACCGTCTGGAGGTCATTGGACGATGCGGCCAATCAGACCGCCTTCTTGAGATTCGGACTAGCCTTGAACCGCACGGTCTTGCCGGCGTTGACCTTCACCGGCTCACCGGTGCGGGGATTGAGCGTCTTGCGGGCCTTGGTCTTGTGGACGGAAAACGTCCCGAAGGACGGCAGCGTGAAGCCACCCTCCTGCTCCAGTTCGGCGACAATGGCACCAACCAGATCATCGGCGGCCTTGGCGGTGGCAACGCCGGTGCAGGCAAGGGAGTCCTGAAGAACGGCGGCAATGAAGGCTTTGCTCATGCGGGCGCAGGTCCGTGTCGTGGTCGATTCCGCAAACGGTAGCAGCGCCCTTTCGCCCCGTCACCGCTGAAACGGCGACACACCCCTATGCAAGTTCTTCTATCCCAGCGCCCTACACCCATCAGACACTTGTTGCGCTTCCGTGTTCATGGCTCTTTCTAATCGACCCCGCTGATCCACCGCCTCCCTCGGGAGGTCAAATGCGGGGTTTCCTGTGTCCGTCGCTCCCTTCCGCTCCGAAGCCGTCGCCCGTGGCACGCGCATGCTGCGCACCGCCCTGGGGTCGGCGATTGCCGGGCATCTCGACGATCCGTCGATCGTCGAGGTGATGCTTAATCCCGACGGCCGGTTGTGGATCGACCGGCTGGCCGGCGGGATGGAGGACACCGGCACCCGGATCGCGCCAGCCGACGCCGAGCGGATCGTCCGCCTGGTCGCCCACCATGTCGGGGCCGAGGTCCATCCGGGCAGTCCGCGCGTCTCCGCCGAACTGCCGGGAAGCGGGGAACGGTTCGAAGGACTGGTGCCTCCGGTGGTGGTGGCACCCTGCTTCGCCATCCGGCGCCCGGCCATCGCGGTGTTCTCGCTCGACGATTATGTGGCTGGCGGGATCATGACCGCCGCACAGGCCACGTTTCTGCGCCGCGCCATCGCCGAGCGGAAGAACATCCTGGTTGCCGGCGGCACCTCCACCGGCAAGACCACCCTGGTCAACGCGCTGCTGGCCGAGATCGCGCAGACCGGCGACCGGGTGGTGCTGATCGAAGACACCCGCGAATTGCAATGCGCGGCCCCTAATCTGGTCGCCCTGCGCACCAGGGACGGCGCCGCCTCGCTCTCCGACCTGGTCCGCTCCTCGCTGCGTCTGCGCCCCGACCGGATTCCGATCGGCGAGGTGCGCGGCGCCGAGGCGCTCGACCTGCTCAAGGCCTGGGGCACCGGCCATCCCGGCGGCGTCGGCACCCTGCATGCCGGGTCGGCGATCGGCGCCCTGCGCCGGCTGGAGCAATTGATCCAGGAAGCCGTCGTCACCGTACCGCGCGCCCTGATCGCCGAGACCATCGACGTCATCGCGGTGCTGTCCGGGCGCGGCAGCGCGCGTCGGCTGGCTGAACTCGCCACCGTCCAGGGCCTGAGCCCGGACGGGGACTACATCCTCGCACCCGCCGGAGATCCGTTATGACCCACATGATCGCTCTGCGCCGTCGCTTTGTCGTGGCCGGCGCAACCCTCTCGCTCGCCCTGCTGTCGGCCCCAGCCTATGCCGCCGGTTCGAGCATGCCATGGGAGGAACCGCTCAACCAGATACTGGAAAGTGTGCAGGGGCCGGTGGCCAAGATCATCTCGGTGATCATCATCACCGTGACTGGCCTGACCCTGGCCTTCGGCGAGACCTCGGGCGGGTTCCGCCGTCTGATCCAGATCGTCTTCGGCCTGTCGATCGCCTTTGCCGCGTCCAGCTTCTTCCTGTCCTTCTTCTCCTTCTCGGGCGGGGCGCTGATCTGATGGAGCCGGACGCCATCCCCGGCTTCACCGCCCCGGTGCATCGCGCCCTGATCGAGCCGATCCTGCTCGGCGGGGCGCCGCGCACGGTGGCGATCGTCAACGGCACGCTGTCGGCGGCAATCGGCCTCGGGCTGCGGTTGTGGATCGCCGGCGGGATCTTCTGGCTGGTCGGCCATCTCGCTGCCGTCTGGGCCGCCAAGCGCGATCCTGCCTTCGTCGACGTGGTGCGTCGGCATCTGCGCTATCCCACCCATCTGGTCGGGTGAGGGCGCCATGCTGAACCTCGCCGAATACCGCCATCGCCGTGACCGGCTGGCCGATTTCCTGCCCTGGGCGGCGCTGGTCGCCCGGGGCGTGGTGCTGAACAAGGATGGCGCCTTCCAGCGCACCGCCCGGTTCCGCGGCCCGGACCTGGACTCCTCGACCGCCTCGGAACTGGTCGCGATCACGTCCCGCCTGAACAACGCCCTACGCCGGCTTGGGTCCGGCTGGGCCATTTTCGTTGAAGCGCAGCGCCGCCAGGCGCGGGGCTATCCTTCCAGCCCGTTCCCAGATCCAGCCTCCGAACTGGTCGACGCCGAACGCCGGGCGCAGTTCGAGGAAGAGGGGGCGCATTACGAGAGCCATTATTTCCTGACCCTGGTCTGGCTACCGCCCGCGGACGATGCCGCCCGCGCGGAAGCCTGGCTCTACGAGAACCGCGCCCGTGGCGGTTCCGACTGGCAGGCCGTGGTCGCGGGCTTCATCGACCAGACCGATCGGGTGCTGGCGCTGCTCGACGGCTTCATGCCGGAGGCCGACTGGCTCGATGACGCCGAGACCCTGACCTATCTTCATTCCTGCATCTCCACGCGCCTGCAGCGGGTGCGGGTGCCCGAGATTCCGATGCACCTCGACGCCATCCTGGTCGACGAGGAACTGACCGGCGGGCTGGAGCCGCGCCTGGGCGACGCCCATCTGCGCACGCTCACCGTGACCGGCTTCCCGACCCAGACCTGGCCGGGGCTGCTGGATGAGCTGAACCGTCTGGCCTTTCCCTATCGCTGGTCGACGCGGGCGATCTGCCTCGACCGCACTGACGCCACGAAAGTGCTGGGCCGGATCCGGCGGCAATGGTTTGCCAAGCGCAAATCGATCATGGCCATCCTCAAGGAGGTGATGACCAACGAAGCCTCGGTGCTGCTGGATTCCGACGCCGCCAACAAGGCGGCCGACGCCGATGCGGCGTTGCAGGAACTCGGCACCGATCAGGTCGGGCAAGCGTACGTCACCGCTACCGTCACGGTCTGGGACGAGGATCCTGTGATCGCCGCCGACCGGCTGCGTCTGGTGGAGAAGACCATCCAGGGCCGCGACTTCACCTGCATGCGCGAGACGGTGAATGCGCTCGAAGCCTGGTTCGGCAGCCTGCCGGGGCATGTCTACGCCAATGTGCGCCAGCCCTGCGTCTCGACCCTGAACCTGGCGCATATGATCCCGCTCTCCGCAGTGTGGGCCGGGCCGGAGCGGGACGGGCATTTCAACGCGCCGCCGCTGTTCTATGCCCGCACCGAAGGCTCGACGCCGTTCCGCTTCGCACTCCACGTCGGCGATGTCGGCCACACGCTGATCGCCGGGCCGACGGGAGCCGGCAAGTCCGTGCTGCTGGCCTTTATGGCGATGCAGTTCCGCCGCTATGCCGGTGCCCGGATCTTCGCCTTCGATTTCGGTGGCTCGATCCGCGCTGCTACCTTGGCGATGGGTGGCGACTGGCATGATCTCGGCGGCGCGTTGTCGCAGGATGGGAATGATGCAGTCGCGTTGCAGCCGCTGGCGCGGATCGATGAGTTGGGCGATCGGGCCTGGGCGGCGGAATGGGTGGCGACCCTGCTGGAACGCGAGGGCGTCGCGGTTGCCCCCGACCTCAAGGAACACCTGTGGTCGGCGCTGACTTCGTTGGCCTCGGCCCCGGTCGCGGAACGCACCCTCACCGGTCTGTCGGCGCTGCTTCAATCACTGGCGCTGAAGCAGGCGTTGCAGCCTTATTGTGTTGGTGGCCCGTGGGGACAGTTGCTCGACGCCGAGCATGAACGTCTCGGCGTCGCCGATATCCAGGCCTTCGAGATCGAGGGGCTGATCGGCTCCGGCGCGGCGTCCGCCGTGCTGTCCTATCTGTTCCACCGCATCGAGGACAGCTTTGATGGCAGCCCGACGCTGCTGATCATCGACGAGGGTTGGCTGGCGCTGGATGATCGCGCCTTCGCCGGACAGCTCCGGGAATGGCTGAAGACGCTGCGCAAGAAGAACGCCTCCGTCATCTTCGCCACCCAGTCGCTGGCCGATATCGATGCCAGTCCGATCGCCCCCGCGCTGATCGAAAGCTGCCCGACCCGTATATTCCTGCCCAACGACCGGGCGCTGGAGCCGCAGATCACCGCGATCTATCGCCGGTTCGGGTTGAACGACCGGCAGATCGAGATCCTTAGCCGGGCGACACCCAAGCGCGACTATTACTGTCAGTCCCGTCGCGGCAACCGGTTGTTCGATCTCGGCCTATCCGAGGTGGCGCTGGCTTTCACCGCCGCGTCGTCACCCGACGACCAGACCGCCATCGACCGGATTTTTTCCCGTCATGGCCGTGACGGGTTGGCGGCTGCCTGGCTGGCGCACAAAGGCGTCGAGTGGGCGGTCGAGATGCTCAATCCGGGAGAGGGGTCATGAGAAACATGCTGATAAAAAAATCAGCTTTCATGTTCGGCGCTGGCTTTGTGCTCCCGCTTGTCCTGAGCGCGCCGGCCCGCGCGCAATGGGCGGTCTATGACGGTGCCAATCATGTGCAGAGCGTCCTGATTGCGGCGCGGGAATTGCAGCAGGTCAACCAGCAGGCGCAGAGCCTGCTCAATGAGGCGACCATGCTGGAGAACCAGGCCCGCAATCTGACCAGTCTGCCGTTCTCCGTGCTGGCACCGCTGGAGCAGTCGATCGCGCAGACCGAGCAGATCGTCGGCCAGGCGCAGGGGCTCTCTTATAACCTGACCAGCATCGATCAGGCGTTTTCGCAGACCTATCCGCAGGCGCTGGGTAGCCCGAGTTCGGCGGCGCAGATGACCGCCGACGCCCAGACGCGATGGCAGAACGCGCGGGGCGCCTATCAGGACGGGCTGCGCGTGCAGACCGGCGCGGTGCAGAATCTCGATGCCACGCGCAGCCAGATCGACAGTCTGGTGACGTCGAGCCAGGCGGCGACGGGCGCCCTACAGGCCGCGCAATCGGGCAACCAGCTTACCGCGCTGCAGACGCGCCAGCTTGCCGACCTTACCGCAGTCGTCATGGCGATGGGCCGCGCCCAGGCGCTGGAAGGCGCGCGTCAGGAAGAGAGCGAGGAGCAGGGCAGGGCGCAACTGGCGAATTTCCTCAATTACGGGGCCGGTTATACGCCTGGCACCGCGCAGATGTTCCACTGATGCGCGGGTTACGTCTCTCCCCGCCGATCGTCTTCCGGCTCGTTGCCGTCGGGCTGGTCGTTCTGATTCTGGTCGCCGCGAGCCTGCATCTCCGGCATGTGCCCCGTGACGTCGAGGTGCTGGATCTCGGGCCACCAGGCTCGCGTGACCGGCTTGTCGCCGGTCTCGCGCGCTGCCAGGCGCTCGGCATGAAGGCCGACGGCGACCCGGCCTGCGCTGCGATCTGGGCCGAGAACCGCAAGCGCTTTTTCGCGCCCGACGCGGCACGGTGACGCCATGCAGCAGGGCACCGGCGTCATCGACAATTTCCTTGCCATCTTCACCCAGTATATCGATTCCGGCTTCGGTCTGGTGCAGGGCGACGTTCACTGGCTCGCCGGTGTACTGATCACCATCGACATCACCCTGGCCGGACTATTCTGGGCGCTGGCGCCGGATGAGGACGTGCTGGCGCGGCTGATCCGCAAGACCCTGTTCATCGGGATGTTTGCCTTCATCATCGGCAATTTCAACGGGTTGGCACGGATCATTTATGAATCCTTTGCCGGGCTCGGAATTGAGGCGGGTGGTGGGCACCTCACCCAGGCGCAATTGCTCCAGCCGGGGCGGTTGGCGCAGGTCGGCATTGATGCCGGCAAGCCGATCCTGACCTCGATCTCCTCGCTGGTCGGTTTCGTCGCCATCTTCAACAATGCGATCCAGATCGCGGTATTGCTGATTGCCTGGCTGATCGTGGTCATCAGCTTCTTCGTCATGGCGATCCAGCTCTTCGTGGCGCTGATCGAGTTCAAGCTGACCACGCTCGCAGGCTTCGTACTGGTGCCGTTCGGCCTGTTCGGTCGCACCGCCTTCCTCGCGGAGAAGGTGCTGGGCAATGTGGTGTCGTCCGGGATCAAGGTGCTGATGCTCGCCGTCATCGTCGGTATCGGCTCGACAGTGTTCGGCCAGTTCACCAGCGATTTCAACAACCCGCCGACCATCAATGACGCGCTGACCCTGATCCTCGCCTCCCTGACGCTGCTCGGTCTGACCGTGTTCGGCCCGGCATTGGCCAATGGGCTGATCGCCGGCGGTCCGCAGTTGGGTGCCGGTTCCGCCGTCGCCACGGCGGCCGGGGTCGTCGGTGCCGGTGTGGCCGCTGCGTCCGGAGCCGGACTGGCTGTGGGAGCCGCGGCAGCCGCGGTGCGTGGCGGGGCCTTTGTCGCGGGCGGCACGACCGCCGCCTATCAGGCCGGAGGTGCTGCAGGCGTCGCGAAGGCCGGACTGTCCGCCGCCGCCAGCCCGTTGCGCCGCGCCATGGCCAGTGTCCGCACCAGTTATCAGGCCGGCGGAGCCGCCGCGACTGGCGGTGCGGGAGGTGCGACCGCTTCTGGCGCTGGCGGAGCTTCTGCCGGCAAGCCGCCCGCCTGGGCCAGCCGGATGCAGCGCAACAACCGGATCAGGGGCGGGGCGGATGCGGCCGCACAGGCGATTAAGGGCGGCGACCGGCCCAGTGGCGGCCACGACGTCGATCTCTCGGAGGGAGAATAACCATGTTCCGCCGCCCCACCGTGCGCTTCGGCCGGACGCCGGAGCCCGAGACGCCCTATCACAAGGCCGGGCAGGTCTGGGACGACCGCATCGGCTCGGCCCGGGTGCAGGCACGCAACTGGCGGCTGGCCTTCTTCGGCTGCCTGACCCTGAGCGGCGGCCTCGCCGCCGGGCTGGTCTGGCAGTCGCTGCGCGGTACCATCACCCCCTGGGTGGTGCAGATCGACCATCTCGGCCAGGCGCAGGCCGTCGGTCCGGCGACCGCTGCCTATCGGCCGACCGATCCGCAGATCGCCTGGTATCTGGCGCGTTTCATCTCCGAGGTGCGCGGCATCCCGGCCGATCCGGTGGTGCTGCGGCAGAACTGGCTCGATGCCTATAACTACGTCACCGACCGCGGCGCGCTGGCCCTGAATGATTATGCCCGCACCAACGATCCCTTCAGCCGGATCGGCAGGATGCAGGTTGCGATCGAGATTGCCAGCGTCATCCGCGCCTCCGATGACAGCTTCCGGGTGGAATGGATCGAGCGCCGCTATGTCGACAGCGCGCTGGCGTCCACCGAGCGCTGGAGCGCGATCCTCACCATCGTCGTCACCACCCCGACCGATGCCGAGCGGCTGCGCAAGAACCCGCTCGGCATCTACATCCACGCCCTCAACTGGTCTAGGGAACTCGGCTGATGCGCACCCTCAACACAATCGCGCCGTTCATGATCCTGCTGGCGCCGCTGGCGGCCTGCTCCTCATGGAAGCCGCCTGCCATCAGATACGACGATACGCCCCGGCAGGCGGTCCTCACCCCGGAACCGCCCAAGCCGGTGCAGGTGGTGGAGCTGCCGGAGCCCTTGCCGTTGCCGGGGCAGCTCAAGCCGATCCCCTATCGGCATGCATCACCCGAGCCCGCCGATCCGCATGAGCGGGTCGAGCGCGCCAACAGTGTGGCGCGGATCCAGCCGACGCGGGCCGGCTATCTCAATGCGATCCAGGTCTATCCCTTCTCCGAGGGTGCGCTCTATCAGCTCTATGCCGCACCCGGCGAGATCACCGACATCGCGCTGCAGCCGGGCGAGAAGCTGGTCGGTGCCGGTCCGGTCGCCGCTGGCGATACCGTGCGCTGGATCATAGGCGATACCGAGAGTGGGGCAGGGGCATCGAAACGGATTCATATCCTGCTCAAGCCGACCCGCCCGGACCTGACCACCAACCTGGTCGTCAATACCGACCGGCGCACCTATCATCTGGAACTGCGCTCCGATGAGCGGACCTATATGGCGTCGGTGTCCTGGGATTATCCGCAGGACCAGATCGTCGCCCTGCGCGGCCAGGATCGTGACGCGGATCTCGCGGCTTCGGTCGTGACCGGCGTCGATCTCGACGCGCTGAATTTTCGCTACCGGGTCGAGGGCGACGAGGCGCCGTGGCGGCCGTTGCGGGCCTTCGATGACGGGCGGCAGGTCTTTATCGAATTCCCGACCGGCATCGCCCAGGGGGAGATGCCGCCATTGTGGGTGGTCGGCCCGCAGGGCGACGGCCAACTCGTGAATTATCGGGTGCGCGGCAATCGGATGATCGTTGATCGCCTGTTCGCGGCTGCCGAACTGCGACTGGGCGCGAAGCACCAGCAGGTGGTGCGCATCGTGCGCACCGATGGAGCGCGTCGGTCGTGAGCGGGAGCACCGGAGCGGGGGAGGCGGACAAACCAGTGCCTCCCGTCAGGCCGCCGGGCGAGATGCGGTTGCGCGTGACGCGACCGCCGGTCACGCGGCTGTCGCGCAGGGTGATCATGGGGCTGACGCTGGTGGCGGTGCTCGGCGTCGGGGGCGCGCTCTATGTGGCGCTGAAGTCCGCACCCCGAACGGGCAAGGCCGAACTCTATAATACCGGCAATCGCACCACGCCGGACGGGCTGGCGAATCTGCCGGGAGACTATACCCACCCGCCGCGCCTCGGGCCTCCTTTGCCCGGCGATCTCGGCAGGCCGTTCCTCAAAGCAGGTGTGGGTGTCCCCGGCATGGCGACATCGGCGGCACCCGCCGATCCCGAAAAGCAGCGTATGGCTCAGGAGCAGGAAGCAGCACGGGTCAGCCATCTCTTTACCCAGACGCAGGTCGGGCGAAACAGTGCTGCCCCGGTGACAGCTGGTGCCACCCCGGTTCCGGCTGCCGGTGCTGCCACTGATCGCAACCAGGCGTTTCTCGATGGCCCGGTCGACCAGCGTACCGTCAGTGCCGCGCGTCTGACTCCCGCTCCCAGCCCGTATATAATCCAGGCGGGATCGATCATTTCCGGCGCGCTGATTACTGGCATCCGCTCCGACCTGCCCGGCGAGGTCACGGCGCAGGTGACGGAGAATGTCTATGACAGTCCGACCGGGCATATCCTACTGATCCCGCAGGGCGCGACGCTGATCGGCCGCTATGATTCCCAGATCGCCTATGGCCAGACCCGTGTGCTGCTGGTCTGGACCCGGCTGATGCGCGGTGCCGGGGGTTCGATCGTGCTGGAGAACGAGCCGGCCGCTGATCCGGCGGGCTTCGCCGGGCTGCAGGACCAGACCGACAGCCACTGGGGGGAGGTCTTCAAGGCTGCCCTGGTTTCGACCATCCTCAGTGTCGGTTCTGAAGCGGATATCAGCGGCGGCAATGGCATCGCCCAGGCCTTGCGGACCGGCGGCTCGCAGGGCTTCAACCAGATCGGCGAGCAGATCGTCGGACGCTCGCTGAATATCCAGTCGACCAATATCATCCGGCCGGGCTTTCCGGTGCGGGTCATGGTGCATCGTGACCTGGTTCTCGCCCCCTACGGACAGGAGGTTTCCCGATGACGAAACTCAGGCTCGGGCCAATTGCGGATGACAGGCCGATACGCGTGACCGTCGAGCTTCCCGCCGCCGTGCATCGCGATCTGGTTGAATACGGGCGGCTGCTGGCGCGTGAGAGCGGTCAGGCCGAGATCACGCCAGCAAAGCTGATTGGGCCGATGCTCGCGCGCTTTATGGCTGGCGATCGAGCCTTTTCCTTGGCAAGACGTCTTCTCGCCGGTCGTCCGGAACTAGATCACGGACAAAAGCCACGAACCGACCCGTAACGGTGTCCTGATTATTGGCATCCCAACCGAGGCGAATTTGCAATTGCGTATTCCTCTCCCGTAGTGGCCGGAAAATGACACCCGGAAAACCCTGTTCCGCCTGACTCTGGACGGCAAGGGTCATGCCATATCCAGATCCAACAAGCGCAAATACGGACTGCTTTCCCGCCGGATGACTTTCAAGGGTGATGTCGCTGCCCAAAATTTCTAGGTAACGACGTCGCACACTATAATCACCTCCCCAATCCTGTAGTAGAAATGTTTCGTTCTGCAATTCCTTGCGTGTCACGCTTTCATATTGACGTAGTGGATGCTCGCTCGGCATGGCTAACATCAGATTTTCAATGCAAAACGGAAGTGACTCAAGGTAGTCGGACTGAATGAATGGAGTGAAGAAAATCACATCCACACGATGCCGAAATAGAGCGGATTGGAGGTCAAGATCTCCCATTTCGTGAAAAGCAACTCTGATATCGGGATGTTTTTTTCGCCATGCTGATAACGCCAGCCTGATGCGTTGGCCGACGAGGGGTAGTAGACTGCCAATCCGAATGACCCCTCGGCGGCCCGTTCCTAGAATTTGCGACAAGGCTCTTATTTCGTCCCAATCATCAAGCAATGAGCTGATTCGATGGAAGAGGACATCGCCAGCCGCAGTCAGTCGAATGCCGCTGTGGGTTCTTTCCAGCAGGGTAACGCCAAGTTCATCTTCAAGGTTATCGATTGCTCTGGTCATTGTCGAAACTCTGACACCATGAAGCCAGGCCGCCCGTGTCAGGCTACCGGCCTCAACGGCAAACCTGAAATATTCGAGATTTGTACTGCGCATGGTACGAGCGAACCTGTGTCACTATCGCCAAAATCTCGCTCACATGAGGATTCCGGCAGCTTCCTCATGTGGCCCGAGATAATGCAGAATGCCGCGTCTCCGCTTAAGCCTGCTTTCCGGCCTCTTCACGGAATCAGCAGGAGCTTGCCGGTCGTCTTGCGGCTCTCCATGTCGGCATGAGCGCGGGCAGCGTCGGCCAGCGGGTAGGTGCCGCCGATATGGACCTTCATCTTGCCTTCGATGATCCAATTGAAGATCTGCGCCGAATGGGCGCGTAGCAGGTCCGGCGTATGAATATGGTCCACGAAGACCGCATAACCGATCTTGATGCTTTTCGGGATGCTGGTGATCTCGATTGGGCCGGGGCCACCAAGCACCGGGCCGAACCAGCACAGCGTGCCGGAGCGGCGAAGAGCATTGAGCGATGCCCGCCACGTCACAGGACCCGTGCCGTCATAGGCGACATGCACGCCGTCGCCGTCAGCCACGCGGATGACTTCTTCGGCAAAATCGCCGCCGGCATCCACGATGACATGATCGGCACCGGCCCCACGCGCGATCTCGACCTTCTCCTGCGAAGATACCCGGCCGATGACCTTGCCGCCCCGGATCTTGATGATCTGCGTCAGTAGCAGGCCGAGCCCACCGGCCGCCGCGTGGACTAGGGCAAATTCGCCCTGCTGGACCGGGTAGAAATCCGTCGCGAAATGGCTGGCCGTCAGGCCCTGCATCATGACGGACGCAGCTGTCTGGTCGTCAATCGCGTCGGGAACGGGCACGAGTGCCCCTGCCGGAATGACGGCGCGACTGGCATAACTGCCGGGGGAATAAACCCAGGCCACGCGCTCGCCCGGTCGGAAATTCTCGACATCTTGGCCGACGGACAGGACGCGGCCCGCGCCCTCGACGCCGAGGATCTTCGGATCGGCTTCAATCCAGAACATACCGCGCCGGACGCCGGTATCCATGAAGTTGACGCCGGCCGCGGCCACATCGACCAGAACCTCGCCGGGACCCGGCACCGGGTCGGGTCTCTCGATCAGTTCAAGAACCTTGGGGCCGCCCGGTTCGCGCATTACGATAGCGTGCATGTCAGTCTTCCTTGGAATGGTTAGTCGAAGGGGGTATGCGTCAGGTCACGACTGCGGCGCCGCAAGCGGCTTCGTGGCGTTCAGGGCCTCGCGGGCGGACTGCCCGTCGCTGTAATCATGCCAAAGCACGATGCGGCCATTGCGGACCTCATAGGTCGCCATGTTCGGGATGGCGGCGGATTCACGACCGGGCAGGGCCAGGTGATGGATCTGTTCGGCCAGCACGATCGCGCCGTTGACGGCCTGATGGATCGTCTCGAAGCGGACCTGCGCGAATGTTGTGAAGACCCGCTTCCAGACCTGCACGACGTTTTCTTTCCCGCGCACTTCGGGATCGCCGTGGTTGGAAAATACAATGGCGTCGTCAAGGAATGTCCCGAGCAGGTCCGCATCTCTCTGCTCAAAAGATGCGACGAACTGCCGGACTGTTTCTCCTGCATCTGACATCTGGACAGTCCTTTGCTGGGGATGGTGCCGGTCGGCCGGGATCAGGCGGAGTAACCGCCGTCGATCGTCAGCAGGGAGCCCGTGATGAAGCTGGATTCAGGGCTGGCTAGGTAGGCCACGAAGCTCGCGACTTCCGTATCCGACCCCAGGCGGCCGAGCGCCATGCGGGGACGCAGCATGTCGCGCATCGCGTCGTTCCTGATGTTGTCGGTTTCGGTCGGGCCGGGCTCGATCGCGTTGATCGTGATTCCGCGCGGCCCGAGATCGCGGGCAATGGCGCGCGTCATGGAACTGACGGCCCCCTTGGTCATCGCGTAGGCGAAGGAGCCGGGGAACGCGGTGTAATGCGCGACCACGCTGCTGTTGTTGATGATCCTGCCGCCTTCCTTCATGTGCGGGGTGGCTGCCTGAATCGCGACAAACGCGCCGCGCACATTGACGGCGAACATCCTGTCGAAAGTATCGAGTGCGAATTCGTCCACCGGGCCGCCGAGCACGATGCCAGCATTGTTCACGAGAATATCGAGGCCGCCCAGTTCCACGACCGTGCGGGAGACGGCAGCCCTGACTTCGTCGGCATTGGTGTTGTCCGCCTTAATGGCGAGGGCCTTGCCCCCGGCCGCGGCAACTTCGGATGCAACCTTGTCGGCTTCGTCGGTCGAGGCGGCATAGGTGAACGCCACGACTGCACCATCTGCCGCGAGACGACGGACGATCGCGGCGCCGATGCCGCGCGATCCGCCGGTAACAAAAGCCACTTTTCCGGTCAGTGAAAGGCTCATTGTTAGAAACTCCTGGTCGTCCATTCGAGGTTTCTGGAACGAATAGTCAAATAAAGAACAAAAAAAGGGCTTTCCTAAGCGAGGCAGCGCAAGGCCATCCGTGCTGTCGCACGCAATTCGTCGTGTGTTGCCCCCCCGCGTGCCATGACTTTCAATCCGATGAACGTCGCGTTGATGAACCGTGCGGCGTTCTTCGGGTCGATCTCCGGCGGGATTTCGCCGAGATCCTTGCCGCGCTGGATCGTTGCGGCAAAAATGTTCTGCATGCTTGCGGCAGATGATTTGCCGATTGCCGTTACTTCACGATCGCGTCGGCCAAATTCGCATACTGAGCCCACGCCAAGACACATGCTGTCATCCTGAATGCGGGCCGCGAATCCCAACAAGGCGGCTTCGATTGCGGTCAGAGGAGAGCCGGTCGCCTGAAGCGTTACCGCGATTTGTCCCACACTTTCGAAGCAGTAATGTTGCAAAGCCTCAAGATATAGTGCGCGCTTGTCCCCGAAAGTGTCGTACATGCTCTGGCGACCGATCCCCATGCTTTTCACGAGGGCCTCGGTCGAAGTCCCTTCGTAACCGTAGGTCGCGAAGGTCTTCGTCGCTGCAGCTAAGGCCGCTCCCCGGTCAAATGCTTTCGGTCTTGCCATGGAATGACATATCGCAATTATGGAACGAAGTGTCAAGAACGGTGTAAGTCTTCATATTTTTCATGTGGCTGTATCATGCCGGTTATCACACGCATCCTGTGGATGCAGTTCTCGGACTGACATGCAAACGCCTTCACTATCATGTGAAGATGCGCATGACGCAGCGGTCAGGTACTCCAGCGTGATGTGCGGATGATTGAGCAGAAGTTTCCTTTGTGAAAATGAGGCTCCTTATCAGCGATCACATCCGCCTTTACGTTACCGAAGGTCGTGTCCGGCTTATGGCGGATACCGTCGTAGAATGCCTGGATGATATCTTCCTTGAAATGCGGTGTCCTTGGAAAGGCGGCAACGATTGCCTCGCGGACCGTGTCGGGATACTGGTCGTACGTAAGGCCGAGAACGTCCATTTCGACGCCGGCCGTGGTGAGCGCGATCACGGGATGCATGAATTCCGGCACGCCAGGGGTCGTGTGGAGGGCGATGCCCGTCCAGACCTTTTCGATGTCAGATGGGTCGACGTCGTGACTCTTGAGGAAGTCCCGTGCGGCATTGGCGCCGTCAACTTCGAAACGAAGAGTCTCGCTGCTGTGCGATGGCATCAATCCGATATCGTGAAACATCGCTGCAGCGTAGAGAAGTTCGGGATTGAAGGTCAGTTCGCGCTGCTGCCCGGCAAGCGCGCCGAAAAAATAGACGCGGCTCGAATGATTAAAGAGCAGATCGCTTTCGGTATCACGAATAAACTCCGTGATCGCGCGGCCAAGAGAGGAGTCCGGCACGACGATGCCATTGATGTTCGTCCCAGAACGAAGCGTATCTATCATGACGTAAACTTCCTTTTGTTGCCAGTTCCGACGATCCTGACGCCGGTGTCGCGACCATCCGGCGACCTCCTGCCTCATGAAGCCTGTCGTTTCATGCGGATTTTATTCTCTGTCACGGGTGGCAGAAATGACATATAGACCTCGTATTCTGCCATGAGGTGACAGGTGATGCCGGCTCCCTCCGATGCCCTTGCCATCTGGTTCGTCGTGTTTCCCGGGTTCGAACTCCTCGACGTAAGTGGTCCGCTATGCGCGTTTAATCTGGCGCGCGACTTTCATCGGACGGGCTATGACATTCGGATCGTCTCCGTATCCGGTGGGCTCGTGACCAGCTCGTCGGGAGTGACAATCGACACCATCCAGCCACCTGTGCCCAGGCGCTTCGATACGCTTGTGGTCGTGGGGGCTCCCGATACGGAGATGCTCTCCCAGCAGAATGATCTGATTGCACTTGTGCGCATGCTGGCGCCTCATGCGCGGCGCAGCGCCAGCGTCTGCACCGGAACGTTCGTTCTGGCGGCAGCAGGGCTGCTTGACGGACATCGCGTAACGACACATTGGCGACATACGGCTGATCTCCAGCGCCGCTATCCCTCGCTCAAGGTCGAGGCCGACCGGATTTTCATTCACGACGGTATAGTTTGGACCTCGGCGGGCATTACCGCCGGCATCGATCTTGCGCTGGCCATGATCGAAAAGGATTTCGGGATCGAAAATTCTAAGGCGGTCGCCAGGGAACTTGTGGTTTATCATCGCCGCGGTGGTGGCCAGTCTCAGTTTTCGACTCTTCTCGACCTGGAGCCGCGCCCAGGGCGCATTCGCGATGCTATTGCCTATATTCATACGCACTTGCGGGAGCCATTGTCGGTTGAGCGGCTGGCAGATGTCGCGAGGATCAGTCCACGCCAGTTCGCCCGACAGTTCGTCATGGAGGCGGGGGAGACACCGGCTCGTGCTGTTGAGCGCCTGAGGTGTGACGCCGCTCTCCCGCGTATCGAAAATACAAGCGAGCCTTTCGAGCAGATTGCCCTGCATGTTGGCTTCCGCGATCTCGAACGCATGCGTCGTGCATGCCTGCGCGTCTACGGACAGCCACCACAGGCTCTACGTCGGCGGAATCGTAACAGAGCGTAGTTGCGCCGACTAATTCGCTTCATGTGCTGAGCCTCGTGATGTTCCGCGGCTTTTTGAAATCAGCCTGTATGAGTAAGCTCTTGACCACGCGCACGCTGACGCGCCTGGGGCAAAAAACGAGAATATGGTTGGAGAGTATTTCTCCTGAGCTTTCGGCACATGAGAGAGGGTTCCCGGCAACCTCGAAACAGGCGATCCTGACGCGCAAACAGAAATCTTACTGCCATGGGGCCACCCGGCATCGTCAGGACACGGGGCGAGGCGGCAGACGTCTTTCTGCCGCGCTCTTGTGAGGAAGCAGACTATTTTGCGTCTTATTGCTTTTGCTTTGTTCCTCCTTGCAGTGATCTCTAATTAGTTATTGCTGAACTGCACATGGGCAAGTTGTTCGGAAATATCCCACAAGCGCGCGGCGGCCTGCCGGTCGAGCGCAGCGGGAGGTATTTTAGCCGTGGTGGGATACCCACGCGTCTCACTCAGTCTGTCAGGGCCATAATAGCCGCCGCCCTTTGCCTCCGATGATGTCGCGGCGAACAGGGTCGGCAATGCGCCCTGTGCGGCTGGCTGGAAAAGAAACCATAATATCCGCCGCGCGAGGCCAAACACGCTCGAAGCGCCAGCTCCGTTCGGAAGCAGATCGGTACGCGAGATACCGGGATGGGCGGCGATGCTGGTGATCCCCCAGTTTTCCGCTTCGCTGCGACGCTGAAGTTCCAGCGCGAACATCAGGCAGGCCAGCTTAGACTGACTGTAGACTGGCATCGGCTTGTAATTATGTGTCGCCTGAAGATCATCGAACGCGATCCGACCGTCACGTGCCGCGATGCTGGAGAGTGTGACAACGCGCGGATCATGACCTCTGCGAAGCAGGGGCAGCAAATGCGCAGTCAGTGCGAAATGCCCGAGATAGTTGGTTCCGAACTGTAGTTCGAAACCATCCGAGGTTACCTTGCGTGTGGGGGGCGTCATCACCCCGGCATTGTTGATTAGTACGTCGAGATGGTCGCGTTGGCTCCCCAGGCGCTCACCAAACGCGGTAATCGACGCAAGGTCAGCCAGATCAAGAACCTCGAAGCTGATATCCGCCTTGGGAATATCCCTTTTGATCCGGGCAACGGCTTCCGCGCCTTTGCCTGGGTTTCGTCCGGCGAGAATGACCGTTGCTCCGGCGCGCGCGAGCGCCAGTGCGTCCTCAAACCCGAGGCCGCCTGTTCCGGTCACGACGAACGCACGGCCGCGAATGTCTGGAATGTTCGATGTCGTCCATTTGCTCATATCTGGCTCCTGTACAAGCAAGAAATTCTCTTTTGGGAGTAGTGCCTGATAGTTCGACGGCGCTCGCCATTGATTCCGGTTGATACCCGATACTTAGCTGGGCAGGTTGAGGGACCGAATGCCCGAACTCCCAAATTTCTTGCCCGATCCTGCAATGGTCTGGCTTAGGCGGTGCGCCACGTGTAGACGGGAATAGTTAGAATTTTGGCTGGAGCAAGGAATGTCGTCATCTCTCGCCAGAGCTGTAACCCGCTATTTGGACGCGCGGGGTTGTGGCACGAGCGGGCTATTCACGACGTCGTTCGACGGTCTGAATATCATCAGGCTGAGCGAAAAGACGCCGCCAAATGGCATGGTCTACAAACCGTCACTCTGCATCACCTTGCAGGGCGCTAAGGCGGTGGAGTTTGGGGATACCATTTTCGAGTATGGGGCCATGGCGTTTCTGCTGGTCAGCATCGAAATACCTGCTCTTGGTCGTGTGACGGAGGCGAGCCCTGAATGTCCCTATATCGGCATTACCCTGGATCTGGACGCAGGCATCCTGCGTGAGGTCATGGCGGAACTTGCTCAGCCCCCTTTACCGTCGAATGATCAGGGTATCGGGGTATTCGTCGCCGATCTATCCGAGGATCTGGCCGACTGCATCAGGCGGCTCATACGACTGCTCGATAATCCGGCGGCACCCCAGATCCTCTGGCCGGCGATCATGCGGGAAATCTGTTTCTGGCTGTTAACAGGGCCGCATGCGGGCGAAGTCTGTAAACTTGTTCTGCCCGACAGTCACATGCGACGGGTCGCGGAGGCCATTCATCTGCTGCGTGCCAACTTTGCGAAACCGGTGAGGATCGAGCATCTTGCCGCTGTCGCACGCATGAGCCTCTCGTCTTTCCATCAGCATTTCAAAATGCTGACCTCCATGACGCCGCTCCAGTATCAGAAGCAGTTGCGCCTGCTTGAGGCGCGTCGCCTGATGGTATCAGAGGACGTCAACGTCTCGCACGCGGCGTTTGAGGTCGGTTATGAAAGCCCGTCGCAGTTCAGTCGGGACTATGTTCGCAGGTTCGGGATAGCGCCCAAACGCGATGTGATGGAACTTCGGTCTTTTGTCATTTGACCATGCGGAACCGTGTCCGGGGCTCTGTTAATCTGTCTGTGTCACATTTCTAATCTGTCTGTGTCACATTTCCTGTTTTTGGAAATTGCGATCCACCGGCCAACGCGGTCTGTCCATCGAATAGGATGCGCAGACAGGCAGAAGACGCCTTCATCTCGGCCGTTCCGCCGTCTCACCGGACGTCCCGAAACCGGCCGTCTGGACACAAAGCACTTTTCTCATTTTCCCCGTCTGCCTGGAAAGCTTAGCCCGGACTGTGCCTGGCAGGCCTTGCCCGCGCGTTTCGGGCTTTGCATTCGTTCTTGGAAGCGCCCGAGGGTCACTGCTGGCGCCGAGTAATAACCTCCCTTGGCCCATGCCTTTGTTTTCTCGTGTCAGCCGTAATCGGCGGACTGGGCGATCTCCTGTCGCAACTGGTCGACCTTAGCACCGACCCACTCCCGGGCGTCGGTGCCGAACACGAACCGCGATGGCACCTCGTCTTGGGAAGCAAGCTCCACGATCCGCGCGGCGAGGAGCTTCGGATCGCCTGGCTGGTTACCGCTGGCCTCGTCCACGAACGCGCGATACTGCGCGATCGCCTCGGCATAATCTGGAATGTCGATGCTGCCGAAGCTCGCCGACCTGCCATCCATGAAATCTGTGCGCAGCATCCCCGGCTCGACCAGGAGCGAGCGGACGCCCAACGGTGCCAGCTCCTGCGCAAAGCCCTCCATCCATCCCTCGACCGCGAACTTCGACGCGGAATAGACCGATCCCCCGCCGTTGGAGACGAGCCCGCTGACCGAGGAGATGGTGACGATGAGGCCTGAGCGACGCTCACGCATGTGGGGAGCGACCGCGCGTGCCACGTTCATCGTGCCGAACAGGTTGACCTCGAACTGACGCCGCACCGCGGCATCGGTGAAGGTCTCGAAGAAACCCAGTTCGGCATAGCCGGCGTTGTTGACCAGCACGTCGATCGCACCCAAGCGTTCGATGGTCTCGGCAGCGACGGAGTTCGCGGCTTCAGCGTCGGTGATATCGAGCGCAAGGACGTGCAGGCGATCGTGTTCGCCCTCGAAGGCATCGCGCACGGCGTCGGCGGACCGCGCAGTTGCCACGACCGTTTCGCCCGCATCGAGCGCCGCGCGCGTGATCTCGAGTCCAAGTCCCCGGCTTGCGCCCGTCACCAGCCAGATCTTGCCCATCGCCTGCTCCTCGTTTCTTCCACTGTTGCTGTCTAAGTAGTCATGTTAATGGATCGAGATAAGCGCCTAATCAATAATGGGCCCTAGTAGCAGAGATTATCAATGCGCCCGGATCAGCTTGGCGACCTCGCCGTCTTCGTTGCGATCGCCTCCGACCGCAGCTTCACGCGTGCCGCGAGGCGGCTCGGCGTTACGCAGTCGTCGTTGAGTCAGACCATGAAGCGGCTCGAGGGCCAGCTCGGTTTTCGCCTGCTCTCCCGCACGACACGCAGCGTCGCCCCGACCGCGGCCGGCGAGCGCCTGCTCGCTACCCTCTCGCCAGCACTGGCCGAGTTGGACGACGAGATCGAGACGCTGTCGCAGACACGCGGGGCAGCGATCGGCACCGTCCGGATCACGACGGGCAAACACGCCGCGGACACCGTGCTGTGGCCGATGCTCCCAACCTTCATGCGCCTGCACCCCGGCATCGAGGTGGAGGTGTGCGTGGAGGACGGGCTGACCGACGTCGTGGCGGGCCGCTACGATGCGGGCATCCGGCTCGGCGAGCGACTGGAGAAGGACATGATCGCGCTGGCGGTCGGGCCTCCGCTTCGCGTCGCGGTGGTGGCCGCTCCCGGCTATTTAAGCAACCATCCGAGGCCGATGGAGCCCGCCGACCTCACGGCGCATCGTTGTGTCGCCTACCGCAACGCGCATGGCGAGCTGTCTCCCTGGTCGTTCGAGCGCGACGGTCGTGCGGTAACGGTCACGCCGGGCCGCGGGCCGGTGTTCAACGACGCCGATCTGCTGGTGGCCGCCGCCCTTGAGGGGTTTGGCATCCTTTACATTCTGGAGGATCTGGTGGCGGCGCCGATAGCCGATGGCCACCTCATCCGCCTGCTGGAGCCGTGGTGCGAGCCTTTCGCAGGCTACCACCTCTATTACCCCGATCGGCAGGGGACGACGGCCTTCGAACTGTTCAAGAAGACGCTTCGAGCAAGCAGGGCCGCATAAAGGGTTGGCCAGGCGTCGGCGTCGATTCTCGAAACTCGATCTTTTTTTCCGGAAAGCGGAGCATTTGGTTGTGGCACCTTTCGGCATCGGTTCGCCCGAAAGCCGCCATTTTGTCATTTCACTCTCCAGTCAGCTTACGCCCATGACGCTGCAGTTGTGGGCAGTCGCCTCTCATCATCAATGACGGTTACGCGGGAGGGCGGACTGTCTGACCATGCCCAGAAGACGAGGTTTCTGTCGTTTTCTGTTGCTCCAGGGGCAAAGCTCGGCACGATGATGCCCGCCGCTCCGTCGGCTCTGAGTGCCCTTGCCAGTTTCCATGAAGGCGGCGTCTTGCCTTGGTCAGCAAGGTCTTCCCAGGAACAGGCCAAGGTGGCGGGGGAGAAGCCCAGATCATTAAGACTGGATAGATCGGTCAGATCGAGGACGGGTTCGCTATCGACATCATAGGCACAGACGGTCAAAGGTTGCGGCTTGAATGGAAAACCCTGCTGGGCTTCGAGCCAGGCCGTCTCCATCCGAAGTGATGTGTAAAGGGCAGGTGTGCCGACCGGGTTGAACCGGCCTCCATGAAGCGTCGCACCGTCGCCTGATAATGGGGTGAAAGACCAGCGTGGATTATGAGCCCGGAATACCCGTCCGGTGAACCTCACGCGTAGCCGCCGGTGGCAATCCGATCCAGGTAGCGTCGGACGGCATTGGCGCGTCCCTCACGGACGAGCGCCTCGGCAGTCTGATCACCGAAGGAGGGCAGGGGCTGTGACCGGTACCATGCGAAAGCCTGTTGGGCTGAGCCCGCCCAAGGCCGGACGCGATTGAGGATCTCGACCATGTCGCGCAGCCTCGCCTGGGTGGCGGGACGGCCGAGGCGGGCGCTTTTGGAGACGGCGTCACGTGACAGGCCCAGAGTGGTGGCCAGTTCACTCCTTGTGATGTGTAACATATTGCTCAGCCGTTCTGCCGCGATCAGCCCTGACGGATCGAAGGCGTCGGCGAGGAATGTGGTCTCAGACATGATGGAGTGCCCCATATATTGACCATGATATGGGATTGTATATGAGGCGGATTGCCTATGACAAGGATTCTAGTTGGATATGTTCATGCACGCTGGCATGTTCGCACTGTCATGCGGCGAGGCGGGGTATCTCGCAGTCTACCAATCGCAAGTATCGTTGGTTGTCTTCCCCCGCAACCAACGACGCTTGCGAATGACCATTCGCCACATTTCGCCGTGATCGTAGTGTGCGGTTCCCCGCAACCATACGTAAGCGTCTGAAAAGACACGATAAAAGCCATCCGAAAGGGTGGCTTTCTGCGTTCTGAGGAACGCCGCAGGAAACACATAGGAAACAAATGGAATCAAAGCAGGGCGTAATTTCGTCGGATTTCACGTTCGTGTGATAGCTAGCGGGAGACGCCTGTCGGGCGATCAGGGCTATAATCGGTCCTCATCGAGGCAGGACAG
>NZ_WOSY01000026.1 GCF_011516755.1 Acetobacter conturbans
ATACTGAACCTGCCACATCGGGTTATCAAAACGGCCTGGCGAATGATGAATGACAAATTCGGCGTGGCGAGCCGACTATCCGCTATCACGCCTTGGCCCGATCATATCTCAACCTCCTGCGCCGCATCCGCAAACCGGCGTATCAGCCGCACCAGATCAGCAACATCCTGTTCGTCCCATGTCGCAAAGATAGCGCGGCCCATTTTCTCACGCGCTGCATCAATCTTATCCGTCATCGCCTTGCCCGCTGCAGTGATGACCGCTGCCCGGACCCGGCGATCCGCCGCACTCGAGCTGCGCTCAACAAGGTCCAGACTCTCCAGCCTGGCGACCTGCCTGCTGACAGTCGTGTAGTCGCGACCCACCCGGTCAGCGAGATCAACCACCCCGACCGGACCCAGCCGCTCCACCATCACCAGAAGCGGAAAGAGCGCCCGATCCAGCGAAATGCCGGCCGCACGCACCATCGCCTCATCACGCTGCGGACGGTTCATGACACTGACAATGTCGATCAGCGAGCCATGAAGATCGCGGAGCATCGTATTTATATGTGTATTATGCACATTATTTATTGACGTCACGATAGTCCTCCAATTAAGTGCATAATACACATATGGAGGCGGAAATGGCAGATGATTTCGCAGCGGATGTCCTTATCTGCGGCGCAGGCGCAGCCGGATTAACTCTGGCCATCGACCTCGCGCGGCAGGGCGCCTCCTTCCGGCTGATCGAGAAACTTGACGATCCCTTCAGAGGATCACGTGGAAAGGGAATTCAGCCGAGGACGCAGGAAGTCTTCGAAAATCTGGGCATCCTCAACAAAGTGGTCGCCGCAGGGGGCCTGTATCCAAAGCAGCGCGAATACCGCGACGACGGCAGCTATGCTGACTCCGACGTGGTAGTGGCAGAGCCCCCCACACCGGATGAACCCTATCATCAGCCCCTGATGGTGCCGCAGTTCCTGACCGAACAGGTCATGCGTGAACGTCTGACCGAACTCGGCCACCGACCGGAGTTCGGTTGCGAACTGCTCGGCTTCAGCCAGAACGAAGAAGGCGTGACCGCAAGACTGGCGACAAAAAACGGCGAAGAGACACTCCGCGTGCGCTGGCTGGCCGGCGCGGATGGCGGCCAGAGCTTTGTGCGCCACACGCTCGAAATCGGTTTCCCCGGTAAAACGCTGGGCGTGCGCGCCATCGTCGCCGACGTCACCCTGTCGGGCCTCTCACGCGATGTCTGGCACCGCTTCGGCGAGGGCGACATGGAGCGGCAGATTTCTGTCTGTCCTCTCGCCGGAACCAATCTTTTCCAGATTCAGGGGCCCATCCCGCTGGTCGCAGAAATCGATCTTTCCGCCGAAGGACTGACGAATCTGTTCGCCGCCAGAACAGGAAAAAGCGACATCGTCGTGCATGCCGTGTCCTAGGTCTCGGCCTTCAACATGAACGCGCGGCTCGCAGATCGCTACCGCCTCGGCCGCGTCTTTCTGGTCGGTGACGCTGCCCACATCCATCCGCCAACCGGCGGCCAGGGACTCAACACAAGCGTGCAGGATGCCTTCAACCTCGGCTGGAAACTCGGCGCGGTCATCCGCGGCGCCCCCGACAGTCTGCTCGACAGCTATGAGGCAGAACGCCGCCCCGTGGCCGGAGCCATGCTCGGTCTCTCCACCAGCCTGCTCGCCGTCATGAAACGCGGCGAGATGCGGCGAGGGCGCGAAGTGCATCAGCTCGATATCGGCTATCCCGATTCCCCGCTCGCCGTTGAAACGCCAGAGCGGAGCGGCAGACTGCAGGCTGGCGACCGTGCGCCCGACGCCCCGGTCAGAGGAGCCGCCGGCCAGCCAGTCCGCCTGTTCGATCTGTTCAGAGGCACACACTGGACCCTGATCGTCCAAGATGGCCCGCGCGCACTCGTGCCGCCGCGCCCGGGCCTGCATATCCACGCCATTGGCCACAGCGGTGATCTCGTTGATGACGAAGGCCATTTCCAAAATGCTTTTGATCTGAATGCCGGAGACTGGATTCTGGTACGCCCCGACGGCTATGTCGGCGCGATCGTCACATCAGCAGACATCGCGACGCTGGAATCCTGCCTCGCTCTTGGCGGGATCGCCACAACAACAAAGATCGAGAGCCAGTCAGCCCATATCGAATGACATCCGATCGGGATTACCGAATTGACTATATACGAAACCTGTCAGGAAATTGGGACCAACGGAAAGGTAACAAAGGGGGGGAAGCAGGCAGTTGGCTACGGGTTCATGACAAAGGAGAGCAGACTTTCTCCGTAACGACCACTCCGTCGGACAGGTTCACGAGGATCGGTTTTCCATCACCGCAGAATGAGATTTGTGATGATGTCCGTAAGCTTTCCAAAAGGAGGCTGAAGAAGCGTCGCCGCATTGAAACGCCCCTGCCTGTAAATACCACGTGGATGAGTCAAAGCCATGAAGCCTTCCTTCCCGTGATAGGCTCCGATGCCGCTGTCCCCCACGCCACCAAACGGCAGGTCATCCTGAGCGTAATGCAGCAACGTACCGTTGATCGTGACATTTCCTGAAACCGTGCGCTTCAGAAGTCTGTCCCGTTCAACGCGCTTTTCTCCAAAGTAATACAAAGCAAGAGGCCGGGGCCGCTCGTTGATGAAGGCAATCGCTTCATCAGGATGCCTGTATGTCAGCACAGGCAGGACAGGCCCGAAAATTTCCTCCTGCATGACCGCCATTTGGGACGTGACATTCAGCAGAAGAACAGGGGCAAGAACATGGCTGGTCATTGAGTCACTCCCCAGCCGGATGACGCGCGCGCCCTGCTCCCCGGCATCGCGGATCAGGGCGCTCAGCCGTTCGTAGTGATGTGGGTTAAGGATGGCCGTATAATCGGGTGATCCCGCGTAACCGCCCGGATGCTGCCTTTTCACGGCCGCCTGATACGCCGACGCAAAAGCCTCCTCATCGTTTTCGTGGATCAGCACATAATCCGGCGCGATGCAGGTCTGCCCCGCATTTGTCAGCTTACCGAACGCCACACGGTCCGCCACCCGCCGCATGGAAAAACCGGGCTCGATCACCACGGGAGACTTCCCTCCCAGTTCGAGCGTGACCGGCGTCAGGTTACGGGCCGCCGCCGCGGCAACTTTCTTTCCGACCGCCGTGCTGCCAGTAAACAGGATATGATCGAAGGGCAGAGCCGAGAACGCGGCGCCCACTTCGGAATCTCCCGTGACGACTGAAACCTGCTCCGGCGAAAAGACGGCCTGAACAATCTTTGCGATCACCGCCGATGTGGCGGGTGTCAGTTCCGACGGCTTGAGCATGGCGCGGTTCCCCGCTGCAATCGCCGTCGCCAGAGGTACAAGCGCAAGGGAGACCGGATAATTCCATGGTGCGATAATCCCCACCACTCCGACTGGCTGGCGGACTACCCAGGCGCGACCAGACCGGAAATACGCTGAAACGTGTCGGCGTTCCGGCTTCATCCAGTACCCCAGATGACGGATGAGATAATTGATCGACTGCACCAGCGGGATGAGCTCCACGATAGCGCTTTCGCGTTCCGACCGCTGGCCAAAATCCGTTTTCAGAGCACGAACGATGTCAGTTCTCTGCTTCAGGATTTCAGCCTTCAGACGACGCAGACCGGCCCGACGCTGCGCCAGTCCGGGTGGTCCTTCATGCAGGAACGCGGCACGCTGGCGGTCGAGAATACGGGACAGATCTGTTGATGTGACAGGGGCAGAAACAGTATCGGACATTGCGTCCTCCATGTTTACAGGAGAAACTTATCGGGGCAGGATATGGAGCATGACGACCTAATGTCAATCAAAGTTTCTTCTGTAAACATAGGCATCACGGATGAGTGAAACGAAGGACCGACCCTATCATCACGGCGACCTGCGCCGCGCCCTGATCGATACAGCCCTTGCCATGCTGGCTCTAGACCAGAACTGGGCTTTTACGCTGCGGGAAGTTGCACGACGCACCGGCGTCAGTCACGCAGCACCCTACAAGCATTTTCGCGATAAGGGGGTTCTCCTGCGTGAACTGGCCCGGATTGGTTTCGTCCAGCTTGGTGATGCCATGACAGCAGCGCTGTCCTCAGACATTTCCTCAATGCGCGGGAAATTCGTTGCCGCAGCTCTGGCCTGTATTGATTTCGCCCTCCACAATCCCGGTCTTTATCACCTGATGTTCAGCTCCGATGCTGACAAGACAGCGGACCGGCAACTGCATGACGCGGCCATGAACACATTCGGGATTCTTCTGCGGTTTCTGGAAGAGGCGCAGCGGAGCGGCAGTTTCCGTTCCGTCCCCGTCAGCGCACAGGCTGCGGCATGCTGGGCACAGGTGCATGGGCTGGCGATGCTGGCCCTGAACAGGCAGCTTCTTGAAGAAAAGGTCGGGAACGAGCCGGTTCAGGCCGCGCTGGACGTGCTGCTGGACGGATTGTGTCGGGGGGAGTGGGATCGGACCAGAGTCTGACGTTCCGCTTTCGGGAGCTGCACACACCTCCCGGAACGGGCGGGATGAGGGCGGGAGCTGCCAGTGTCCAGGGCGCCGTCATGCATGGGGAGGCGCCTCCACCGGACGCACCAGCGGCAGGAAGATGTCATCGAGGATCTCACGGATCGTGTCATCCGACAGGGGCTGGAAGGTCATCATCATCTCATGGCGGGCGAGGTCCAGCGGAAGTGACGCGATCCGGGGCGTGAGACGGGCCGGATCGATCTCACCCCGTTCGATGGCACGTTCCAGGACGGCATGAAACTGCCTGCCGTCCACAACCTGTTCCCGTATCGTGGCGAAGCTCGAACGTTCAGCCACGAGATCCTTCTGCATGTCGTAGAACAGTTGCAGGTCCCGCGATCCGGAGCGATCCGACATGCGACGGAGAAGAAGGCAGAGTTCGTCGCGCAGACTGCCCAGATCCGGAATAACAATATTCTCACGTGCGAATTGCTGTGCAAGCGCTGCCGTCGCGAGCGCCGTGCGGCTCGGCCAGCGACGGCTCAGTACCGGACGGCTGGTTCCCGCGCGGCGGGCCACGCTTTCCAGCGTCAGGCCCCCATAACCACGTTCGGCCAGTTCTGCCCAAGCGGCGTCAAGGATTGCCTCTTCCAGCGCCGCTCCGCGTCGCCGCGTTTGTCCACGAACTGTCATGACACTCCAATAGGATGCATTGAGAATCTTATTGCATCCCGGCAGATGCACTGTAAGATGCGCAGGGAATCTTATTTTGTTGGTGGATAACATGAGCAACGCACAGGTTCCAGCCCGCCGTCGATCCGTCCTTATCTCCGGCGCAAGCATTGCAGGTCCGGCGCTCGCCTTCTGGCTCGACCGCTACGGGTTCGCCGTAACGGTGGTTGAGCGCGCACCGACCATCCGGACGGGTGGCTATCCGATCGACGTTCGCGGCACGGCGATCGATGTCGTCGAGCGCATGGGGCTATTGCCACAGATCCGTGCGGCTCATGTCGACTCCCGCGCGATGATTTTCGTGGACAGCGAGGGCGGCATCATCGGCAATGTGCCGATCTATGAGGCGATCGGCAGCGACACCGGGCGCGACGTCGAACTCCCGCGCGGCACTTTGACGACGCTGATCTATGACGCGACACGGAATGGCTCGATCGACTATCGTTTCGACGACACGATCGAGACGCTGCATGACGACGGCGAGGGCGTCGATATCGGTTTTGCGAGCGGACGGCAGGAGCGATATGATATCGTCATCGGCGCGGACGGACTCCACTCGCATACCCGCCGCCTGGTCT
This sequence comes from Acetobacter conturbans, assembly GCF_011516755.1. Taxonomy (GTDB): domain Bacteria; phylum Pseudomonadota; class Alphaproteobacteria; order Acetobacterales; family Acetobacteraceae; genus Acetobacter; species Acetobacter conturbans. Next base: position 5,779 of record NZ_WOSY01000026.1, read on the forward strand.
TCGGGCCTGAGGAGCCGTTCAACCACTCCCTTGGCTTCTGCTTCAATCTCTTTTCCATGCCGAATGACCGCGGCCTGTCGCATTGCGGAATTGTGCATGCCGAGCCGGGGCGGACGGCCGCTATCTGGGCTGTGCAGGACAGCCCGGAGGTTTTCGGCTTTTTTGCGTTTGCGACAAACGAAACGCCCCTCTCGGCCAGTCGCGATGCGGAGGAACAGATCCGGCGCACACGGGCTGCATTCGCGGGGATGGGGTGGGAAGTGCCTCACATGCTCGACGCGATGGCGAAGGCGGATGATCTGTATTTCGACAGTGTCAGCCAGATCCGGATGCCGTGCTGGTCGAAAGGGCGGGTCGCACTCGTGGGCGATGCGGCCTTCGCGCCGTCTTTCCGGTCAGGCCAGGGCACAAGCCTGGCGCTGGTAGCTGCTTTTGTTCTGGCCGGTGAACTGGCCATGCACGACGATCCGGGAGACGCCTTCGCGGCGTATGAGGAGCTTGTGCGTCCCTTTGCCGAGGCCAATCAGGCGCTTGCGATCGACAAGGCCGGTTCGTTCTTTCTGCCCCGCACGGAGGAGGATATTGAAGTGCGCGACCGCATGCTCGCCGCCATCGCGAAAAACGGAACAGCTGGTGTGTTCGACGATGCCAGGCAGGCGGTCTACAGCGCCATTCACCTGCCTGATTACGCAATGATTTCACTGTAAGGAGGCGAAGGGCTCCGGCTCGAAAGAGAAAGGAACCCCCTCGTTATATCCTCTGTTGGGTGTTCTCTCTGCCGGTTTAATCGGGTGTGCGAGCCGCCACGAACGACTGCACCCGTTCGGCCTCTTCACTGGTGGCCGGATGATAGACTGTCATGGTCAGGTCCGACCGCCCCTCGACCGCGAAGCTGGAAAATTCAAGGGCGAGCGGTCCCAGTTCAGGATGGTGCACGCGCTTTACGCCTTCGCCTGGGCCAACGACGTCATTATCGCGCCAGAGGGCCGCAAATTCGGGGCTTGCGGCGGAGAGTTCCTCGACGAGGCGCGTGACTTCCCGTGATGCACCGGCTCGTGTCGTGTCTGCCCGGAACGAGGCGACCACGAAGCGGGCCACACTCATCCAGTCTTCCTGCGCCGCCCGCACGCGCGTCTCGCAGAATATCAGCCGCAGGATATTCCGCTGCTCTGGCAGGAGTTTTGCATAATCGGTCAGCAGCACGGTCGCAGCCGTGTTCCAGGCGACAATGTCCCATGTTGCCGTACGGATGGTCGCGGGCGTGAACGGCATGGCGTCAAGAACATGCTGGAGGCGCGGCGTGATCCCCTGATGTTCCCTGTAGCGCATCTCCGGAGGATGACCGAAAGCGAGGACGAAAAGATGCTCACGCTCGGCTTCGGTCAGCATCAGACCGGAAGCAAGCCGGTTGAGGACATCTGCTGACGGTGCACCGCCACGCCCCTGTTCAAGCCAAGTGTACCAGGTTGGAGAAATACTGGACCGCTGTGCCACCTCTTCTCGGCGCAGGCCTGATGTGCGACGGCGCTCCGCCGTGAAACCGAAAGCGACGGGATCAAGACGGGTGCGGCGAGCACGCAGGAACTCTCCCAGAGCATTGCCGTCATAAGGGGGCATGATCATCCTGTTGAAAATTATACCATGATAAAGTCACTACTTTAACAGGACAAAATCTAGCGCGAGACTGGTTGTCAGGCAATGTGAGGAGACCTTCCCATGCGTGTATTTCTGACGGGTGCGACCGGCTTTATCGGGTCACGAATTACAGACGAGCTGCTGGCAGCCGGGCATCAGGTGCTGGGCCTGACACGATCGGATGCAGGCGAGCGGTCACTGAAGGCAAAAGGTGCGGACGTGCATCGTGGCACGCTCGAGGACACGGACAGCCTGCGCGCCGGTGCAGCACGGGCGGATGCAGTCATCCATACCGCCTTCGATCATGATTTCTCGCGTTTCATGGAGAATTGCGAGAAGGAGCGGCGTGTTATCGCGGCGATGGGGGCCGAGCTGAAAGGATCGGGCCGCCCGATGATCATCACGTCCGGGACAGGCATGGGAAGCCCGATGCCCGGTCAGATCGCGACGGAGGATGTCTTTAACGAGCACGCCCCGAACCCGCGGATTGCCTCCGAACTGGCCGGACAGGTGCTGCTTGACGCAGGGGTCTCTCTCTCGGTGATGCGTCTGCCGCAGGTTCACGATACGACCAGACAGGGACTGATTACGCCATATATTGCGATTGCGCGCGAAAAAGGTGTTGTTGCGTATCTGGATGAGGGGGCCAGTCGCCTGGCGGCGGCGCATGTGTTGGATGTGGCGGCGCTGTATCGTCTGGCGCTCGACAAGGGGGGGCCGGGCGAACGGTATCACGCTGTCGCCGAGGAGGGTGTGCCGATCCGGGCCATCGCGGAGACATTGGGCGGTGTTCTCGGGCTGCCGGTTATGTCTCTCCCCCGTGAGAAAGCGGCGGAGCATTTCGGCTGGCTCGGGATGTTTGTCGGCATGGATCTTCCGGCATCCGGTGCGGTCACGCGTGAGCGTCTGGGCTGGCATCCGGGTGGGCCGGGGCTGATCGCGGATCTTGAACGGCTCGATATTTCCGCACAGCCGTGATGCCCGAGGCAGTAGAGTGATTGGGCTTCCCACGCCATCCGATGATCCGGTTGAGGCTCCGGATCACGCGTTCGGCGGGCAGGGAAAAGCCGACCTCAATAGCCGGAACGCTCGACCCTCACCGAGACGATCAGCCATGAAGTCCATCGACCACGTTACGTTCGGTGCATTGGGCACCGCCAGTGCATCCGGTTTGTCCCGCTTTAACCGTTTGCGAGGCTTGATCCGAAGGTTCAGTTCCAGCGCGCAATAGATACGATAGACGCGCTTGTGGTTCCATGGATGGCCCTTCACGTTGCGCAAATGCAGGAAACACAGGCCAAAGCCCCAGCTCTTTCGGGCCTCGGTCAGCCCAACGAGCAGATCGGAAATCTCCTCATTCTCGTCCTTCAGCTTCGGGCTGTAGCGATAACAGCTCTCGCTGACCCCAAAGGTCCGTCAGGCCAGCGCAATGCTGACCTATGCCGCGCCACCGCGTTCCCGACCGTCTCCCGGTGCTGAGATGGCCGCGTCATTTTCCCCCGACCGCCTCCTTCAGCAGGTCGGCCTGCATGCTGAGGTCCGCATACATCCGCTTCAGCCGACGGTTCTCATCTTCCATGGCCTTCATCTGGCTGATCAGCGAGGCATCCATCCCACCTTCGGCCTGACCTACGATCTCGCGGATCTGCGCTTCAGTATATCTGCTCGTCTTCATTCGGAATCTCCTCGTTCATCTTGCCGAGAAAATCCTACTTTTGATGCCCCTTACTTTCGGCGGGGATTATCTGCCGATAAAACAGACAAAAGCTTCAGTGCAATAATTTATGTCGCCGCCGCCATTATCCGCTCACGATGAATGCCCACAAGCCTTAATTAACCGGCGGCTTTTATGAGCGCCGCTTCCAGTTCTTGATCGAGGTAAAATCCCACCTCTTTCACTCTGCCGTCACCGAACTGACCGAACAGCGAAGAAGGTTTGTCATATTCAAAGACGACCTCCCCATTTTCCAGCTCGAACAAGGCGACGCGGACCGGTGCGTAGAGCGCTGCACCGAGATCATATCGAGTCATCTTGGAGGCTGTGATCGGGTTCCCAATCTCGTATTGAACTGCGTTACGCTTGCGCCCCGTAATCTCCAACAAGGCGCCATGATCGCGAGCGAGGAAGATAAATAACGGCGGTCCCTGTTCTTCGTATCGGTTGACGCCGTCCCTATCTCCGCTGCTCAACAACATGAGTATGTTCGCATCGAGCTTCGGGATATCTGCCTCCAGTCCAGTTCGAACGAGTTCGAAAGGTCGCGCACAGGCGATCCTAACGTGTTCGACGGAAATGTTTCTTGAGGTTATTACGGATTTGGCCATCGGTTGTTCCTATCGGTAATTTTGGCGGCGAGAATGGGACCATTCAAAGCAGAGCATAGTTACCATCACTCGCCCGTTAACTTTGGTTCCGAGCATCCATGCCGCAAACACCTGGTCGTCACTTTATCCGCTTCCGGGCGACCAGAAGGCGTCCAGCCACCACCGAGCATCCGGAGAGATTCGATGGCGGCCCGGGAATTTTGTACCCTGCTATCGACAAGATCCTTCGGAGCAAACAGAAGTTCTTGTTGTAAGGTGAGGGGCGAGCTCATGCTTTCTGCACACGCATCGAAATTGTCACGCGCGAATTCGACGGGTCGCACGCGGTTGGCGACTTCGGCAGATATCTATGCATAAAGGATGACATCATCCGCGCATTCTACGACGGGATCCGCCGCGGGCCGCATACGACCTTTGGTAATGTGAAGGCAGACATAATCGCGGACAAAGAGCCACATTTCCAACGTAGAAATTTCTGCTCGATCATCCGGACATCGCACTAAAAAGCCTGATCATCCCGTAATTGCAATGGACCTTGTTTTTACCCATCGGAGACGACAGGACACGCAAGAAAGTTACACCATTAATCAAGCATCTTCGGCATAATGATGTCGTCCGAAGTGCACCAAATTCGTGGATATTTATGATTCCATAATAATCTCAGCGACTTTACCGGGATTTTCCAAGGAGGCGAAATGCCCCGTTTTTTCGAGAATCCGCAGATCACTTCCAGAAATCAAAGCCTTGGTCGCCTGTCGTTCGGATCGCGTCGACCAGTCATGATCCCCATAAACCAGGGTTACCGGCACCCGTATGCGACCATAGAGCGCTCGCGCCTCGATGAAGCTCCCGAGGCTTTTGAAATATCCCGTTTCGACTTTCGGGTAGCCTGGCCGTCTTCCACTTTTAATCAACTCCTCGACAAAAGCCGCAGGCAGCTTCTCTTTGTCGTAAAATCCTCCTCCAAGTATGCCAGAGAGAATCTGTTTGTTCTCGAGGCTGGAAACTATCTTGCCCATCCCAGGAACACGCATTCCTTTAATGATGACTGACGCGAGCGCGTTCGCTCTTTCGACTCCTTGCGGGTAGTCATAAGTATTGACAGCGACCACATTCCTGATCTCCGTCTCTCGCTCCGCAGCGACACTCAATGCGAGTGTCGCGCCCATCGACTCCCCGGCCAAGGTGAGATTGTCCAATGATAGCCGCTCGATGAACTCCACTATATCCCGACGCACAGAGGGTTCGTCGTAATGGGCCTGGGGCTGAATATCTGACCAGCCTAGACCAGGCAGATCTACTGCATAGACCGTAAACCGTTCATTGAGGAGAGGAACCAATCTCTGAAAATAGTCCAGCTGCGTGCGCAATGTATGCATCAACAGCAGCGGAGCGCCACTTCCAGAAGCAAGATACCTCAGCGTGTTTCCGGACGAAACGGTGACATATTGAATATCCCCCTCTTTCGACCACGTCTTTGTATAATCAGACGTCATTATTCCCGCACTCCCTTTTTCTGATTGTCATCCAAAAATACTCGCTATAAAGACCACGCAATCGTCCTGGAGAGTAATCACTTCAAAGATGATCAAATAAACTTCCTTCACAGAACAGAAGGTTTTATTGCGAATCAAAAAGAGTAAAAAAATTCTCAGATTCGTTTTTCTGCCTTGAGCTATATTGTCGCTTGCGGCTATTCCACACCGCGAGGGCAGGCATTCCATCCTTAAAGATACCTACTTTAACAGGATGCTTTATTTCCCTAAGCCGTGCATTTGCTCATAGACAGCGTGCGCTATGGGGTTTGTGGAAGCGAATGCCGCGTCTCCATAAGTCATATTTCGGGACCGTATATCTGAACAGGCCACAAGAAGTAGCGAAGAGACTGCAGCCACAATCAGGGAGGATCTGATTTTGTTTCCACCTCCATTCCAATCTTTCGTCATTTTCGTTCTCTATTCGGTATATTATGAGGATTACGCAGGACGTGCTTTCACGTCAGATCATGGGCCGCATAACGAGGCGCCGGATGCACATGGGAGAGGTTAGGCATCAGGGCCTGGCGGGCATTTTCGTAGGCTGCCCAATCCGCGACATCCGGCAGCGACGGGATCGTCACCAACTCACCCTGATCCAGACCGGCCAAAGCCGCGTCGACCATGTCCGATGCCTGCATGACAATTTCGGACGGCAGATGTTCGATAGGCGTGCCCGCCACATTCCAGAAGTCAGTCGCCGTGGCACCTGGGAGGACCACCTGAACCTTCACGCCGGTTCCGGCCAATTCCTTGTAGAGTGACTGGGTCAGTGCCAGGACGAAAGCCTTGGTGCCCCCGTAGACCCCGTTCAGGACTTCAGGCGCGATGGCACCAATCGACGAGATATTGACGATCAGACCCTGTCCACGCGCGACGAATCCGGGCAGTGCGGCATAGGTCAACCGCGTAAGGGCGGAGACATTCAAGTCGATCATCGCCTCCATCGCGTCGATATCGGATTGCAGGGCAGGCGCTGTGGCACCGACACCGGCATTGTTGACCAGCGCCGTGATGCTGTGGTCGGTTTTCAGGATGTCAGCCACCCGGCGCACGTCCGTACCCTGCCCCAGATCAGCAGCCACGACTTCGACTGAATGGCCGGTTTCGTCGCTGATGCGCCCCGCCAGCGCGTCAAGCCGCGCGCGATTACGGGCGACCAGAATCAGATCATAACCGCGCCGGGCCAGCCGATCCGCGTAGATCGCCCCAATCCCCGACGATGCTCCTGTCACAAGCGCAGTCCGCAGATGTTGCGTTGCCATTACCGTGGTTCCTTTTCGATGCGAGGCGTCATGCCATCGCCTGTCGGAACCATAAGAGATCTGGCCTATGTCTTAAATGTCGTATATGCGTCTTTTGCAGACAAAGGAGATCGCGACCATGCAGCGCGTCGGGTTCGTCGTCTATCCAGGTTTCCAGATCATCGGCCTCGCCGCTGCAACGGCATTCGAAGTCGCCAATCTAGTCAGCGATAACCCGGTGTACGAGTCGTCGGTCCACTCGGAGAGCGGCGGCACAATCCGGGGGTCGGACGCCGTGTCGGTCGACAGCGCCACGCTGGATGACACTCATTTCGACACACTGATCATCCTGGGCGGGACGGGAATCCCTGATCCATCGCCCGGTCTGCTGGATTACGTTCGAACTGCCGCCGGAACCGTGCGTCGGCTGGCGTCCATCTGCACCGGCGCGTTTATCCTTGCGGAAACAGGCTTGCTGGACGGCCGGCGCGCGACCACGCACTGGTTACTGGCGCCCGAATTGCAGACGCGTTTCCCGGCCATCAAGGTCGAGGAAGATCGCATTTTCCTGACCGATGGCACGATCTGGACCTCCGCCGGCATGAGCGCCGGAATTGATCTGGCACTGGCGATGATCGAAAAGGATCTGGGCCGTGAGATCGCGCGATCAGTTGCCCAGACGCTGGTACTCTATCACCGTCGCGCTGGGGGCCAGTCGCAGCATTCGACGTTGCTGAACTTCGAGCCGAAATCGGACCGGATCCAAAACGCCATGGATCATGCCCGATGCAATCTCAAAAATACCTTGTCTGTTGAGGAACTGGCCGACGCCGCACATCTCAGCCCTCGCCAGTTCAGCCGCATTTTTCGTGCCGAAACTGGAATATCGCCCGCCAAGGCAATTGAGCAGCTGCGCATCGAAGCCGCGCGCCTGATGCTGGAACAGGGGCATCATCCGATCGAAGTCATCGCACGCGAAACCGGATTTGACGACCGGAACCGCATGCGCAGGGCCTTCCTGCGCGCCTATGGGGTGCCTCCGCAGGATATCAGGCGCAACCTCGCAGACGCATAGGCACGTGGACCGCCTCTATGCAGCGATCAGCAGCAGCCCGGCTTGTACGCCGTTTTCCAGGATCGCGTCAGATTCCGGCCCCGGCCCGATCGCGCGGGCCAGTTGCAACGTGCCGATCATCAACCCGTAGAGCGCCTGCGCCGTCGCCCGCCGCGCCTCCGGCATATCGGCGGGGAGACTGTCCGCGATCAGTCCGACGAATTGTTCGCACGCGGCACGGAAAACGTCCCGCGTTGCCTCCGGGTGGCGCGCGATCTCGGCCGACAGGGCGGCCGCGACACATCCCCTTCCCGGATTGTCGCGATGAGACGGGCTGAGGTAGCGTCGCAACCAGCCCTCAGGCGGCACCCCCTCACGGATCGCCTGTGCGGTGGCACCGCCGGAATTCTCACGCATCGCGTCCAGAGTCTGGCGCACCAGATCCTCCTTCGACTCGAAATGCGTATAGAAAGCCCCATTGGTGAGGCCGGCATCCGTCATCAGCCCGGCAATGCCAGCAGCCGCGATTCCGTCCTGGCGAAAGCGCCGCGCCGCCACATCAATGATATGCCGGTGCGTTTCCGCCCTTTGGCCTTTCTGATAACGCATCCGCCCTTCCCGCTCCTGTTACCGGAAATCTACGTCGGAGCCTATTGCATTACAATCGTCATTATACATTATGATCATAATTCAATGGAGACACAGACCATGAGACTGCATGACAAGATCGCCCTGATCACCGGCGGCAACAGTGGCATCGGCCTCGCCACGGCCGAACGCTTCGTACAAGAAGGCGCGCGGGTCGTGATCACGGGTCGCAACCAGAAAACGCTCGATGCAGCTGTGACGAAGCTGGGTCCGAATGTGCTCGGGATACAGGCTGACCTCACCGAGGATGGTGCCGCCGAACATGCTGTCGCCGCCTCGGTCGAGAGGTTCGGTTCGCTCGATATCCTGTTCGCCAATGCCGGTATTCCGGGCGCCACGCCGGTCGGCGGCACCGTGCGCGCTCAGTTCGAGCAGATCATCGCCACCAACCTGACCGCCGTCTTCTTCACCGTACAGGCTGTCGCTGCCCATCTGAAGGAAGGGGCGTCGATCATCCTGAATGGTTCGGTGCATCAGGTGCTGGGCATCCCCGGCGCCTCTGCCTACGCCGCCAGCAAAGGTGGGATCGGCGCGATGAATCGGGTGCTTGCATCGGAATTCGCGCCACGCGGCATCCGGGTGAACAGCGTCGTGCCGGGCGCCACCCGCACGCCGATCTGGGCGACACGAGCCCCGACGCCAGATGCGCTGGAAAAGCTGGAGGCCATCTATTCCCGCGCCATTCCGCTCGGACATCTGGGCGAGGCGGTGGATATCGCCAACGCAGTGCTGTTCCTGGCCTCGGACGAAGCCCGGCATATCACCGGCACGGAAATCGTGATCGATGGCGGCACGATCGGCGCACCGGCGGGCGCACCGATTTTCCGGACCGAAACATAGGATCCCCGCCATGCTGAACAGCAAGGACGAGACAATCGCCGATCTGGTCGAGATCGTTCCAGTCAGCGAGCGTCACGTCGCAGACCGAAAGACGGAAATCCGCGCCGAAATTCTGGACGGACCGATTTCTGGCACCATGATGCGCCTGGCACTCCCGACGATTGCAGTCCTTCTGGCCCAGACTGCGGTCGGCATTGCTGAAGCGTATTATGTCAGCGCACTCGGCACCGATGCGCTGGCCAGCGTGGCTCTGGTCTTTCCCGTTTATATGCTGATGGTCACCATGTCGAACGGAGGACTGGGGAGCGGCGTGGCATCGGCGGTCGCGCGGGCTATCGGCGCAGGACGGCAGCATGATGCCGACGCGTTGGTGCTGCACGCGATCCTGCTGGCCGCCGCTGTCGGCGCGGTCTTTACTGTCGGATTGCGCTGGAGCGGCCCGGCGCTTTACGCAGCCCTTGGCGGCCATGACGCGTCCCTGACGGCAGCGCTAAGCTATTCGAACACCGTGTTCAGCGGCGCAGTCGCAATCTGGATCGTCAATCTGCTGGCGGCCGCCCTGCGCGGGTCAGGCAACGTAAAGGTCCCGGCGCTGATCACCCTGGTCGGCGCTGCACTCATGATCCCGGCGTCCCCAGCCCTGATCTTCGGCTGCGGCCCAATCCCGCGTATGGGCGTCACGGGCGCCGGGTTGGCATTCGTGCTCTACTACGCCTGTGCGCTGGGCGTGCTGCTGCGCTACATGGCCTCCGGCCGGTCGGGGCTAAAATTGCGAATGGCACGGCCGGAATGGAGGCTGTTTGCCGATATCCTGAAGGTCGGGCTTCCCTCGGCGCTTACGGCGATGCTGACCAATCTGACCGTCATCATCGTGACGGGACTGGTCGGACATTTCAGTGTCGACGCCATTGCCGGCTACGGCATCGCGTCGCGGTTGGATTACGTGATGATTCCGATCCTGTTCGGCCTGTCCTCGGCTGTGTTGAGCATGGTCGGGATCGCAGTCGGCGCCGGGCGTGGTGCACGGGCGCGGCGTATCGCGTGGGTCGGGGTGTGCGTCGGCGCAGCCTTCGCCGAAATCGTCGGTCTGGCCGTCGCTCTGGCCCCTGGTCTCTGGACGGGCATCTTCACCGGGCAGGCACCAGTCGCCGGGTTTGCAACCACCTATCTGACGATCGTCGCCCCCACCTACGGCTTCATGGCCGCCGGCTTCGTATTCGCCTTTGCCGCGCAGGGAGCCGGTCACGTCCTGTGGCCATTCCTCGCCTATCTAGCCCGCACGCTGCTGGCGGCAGGGGGCGGAATGGTTGCCATGTCTGTATTTCACACCGGAATGGCTGGTTTGTCGGCCACCGTGGCAGTCTCCTACATCGTTTTTGCCCCGATCTGCGGTGTGCCAATGTTCTCCCGGCGTCTGTGGTTTGTTCCCGCGAAACAGGCTGCTACCTGACTTGAAAGCCGATATGACGGGTCATCCATGCTCAGCGGTGTATATCGAGATCGACCTGGTCCATTCGGTATCGAAGCGAGAAAATATCGCTTCCCGACAATATCGCTCCACGCGCCAGCGGGCGCTCGTGTTCCCAGTTCGACAGTCCGAGTTCAGGCTTATCAAACGCATATTGCCCGTCCGCCCAGCGGGTAAATCCGTTCCCTATGAACGGTGCATTCACCGCCTCGAAAAAGCATTTCTGCGCCGTCGTGTTGTCACTGATCAGGGATGCGACGAAGCGCGGACTGTGTTGGTTGAAAAGACCGATAGCCTCGTCCAGACCATCGACGACGACAAACGAAATTTCGGGCGTCTCATCCCACTCCCACTCCGTGGACAGGCCAGAATACGGCAATATGGTTGCTACTGTCTCCTCCACCATCTGGCCGTCCCGTGTGGTGACGACCATGGATGAAAACAGGCCGGCCGGGACGTAGTTTTCCGATCCTTGCAAAACGTGGATCCGAAAGCCCCCGATCGGCGACGCGGCACGTTCCAGCCCTTCAAGAAGAGAAGGAACCAGATCGGCAACGCGCGACCTGTCGATGCAACAGACATTCAGCGTGTTGCACACCTTCCGGTCCAGCGAACAGGCCACGGCCGCAGTGAAACGTAAAGCGTCCGCATGCTCATCCGCCATCAGCCAGGGCCCGCCGATCCCATGCAGACTGACCGCCACGCCGCTTTGCCGCGCAACGTCGCCCATCTGCGCCACGGCGGGACCGGACCCGCGAACCACCGCGACCCCCAATCGCCGATCGGACAGCATCGCCCAGGTTGCTGCCCTTTCCAGACGAGTGATCAGTCTGACCGCGTCATCGGGCAACCCGCTATGGGTCAATGCTGGGCGAATGGCATGCGCCATCATAGTGCGCGCGGTCTCTCCGGCATCCCGCCCGATTTTGATCAATGCCGTGTTGCCGCCACGCAGAACGCTCGTGGCATCCACCAACACATTGGGACGCCTCTCGAAGACGAAGCCAACGATACCGACCGGCGCCCGGGTGACGGATAATGTCCAGCCATCATGCTGTCATGTGTCCACCTGAGCGCGACGATCTCCTTCAGACACGGCCCAAATGCGCAACCCGCGTATCATTCCGGCACGCGCTGAAGGACCTATCGACAATCGCCCGGTCGACCGACCGGTCGCATGGGCATTTGCGATATCGCGCCCGTTTGCCTCCACGATCCGGGACCAGACCACATCGTCTTCCAAAAAATGCGCGAAGTGCACAAAAAACGCGACGATCTGGCTATCCGGTCTCGTCGACAGCATGGTGAATGCTGCCGACGACGCGGATATTCGTCATGCACTGCATTACGAATATCCGAAGGAATATGGAGCAACGCCCCGTCAGGCTGGCACACCACCAGCATGTCGCCGGCCCGAAAGGCACTCGCCAGATCGCGGAGACGCTGACGGCACGATCCCCTCCAAACGGGATCAGCATGCCGGGAGATAGCCGGTCGAGCTGCATCTTCGATATGTCCTTTATCTGCTGTCATGAAGAGAATGAGTGCAAAAGACACCGCTTATCCTCACGCCGATCCCGTGAACGCCTTCGACACCTCCGGTTCGCCATCATCGGGCTCATTCGTCGGCTTTATATGATACCAGATGGCATAAAGTGCTGGCAGGAACATCAGGATCAGACCGGTGCCAGCTGCCGTGCCGCCGATAAGCGTGTAGGCCAGCGATCCCCAGAATACCGACTCTGTCAGCGGTATGAACGCCAATACGGCGGCAAGAGCCGTCAGAATGACGGGCCGTGCGCGTTGCACCGTTGCCTCGACCACCGCATGGAACGGGTCGAGCCCTGCGGCCTGATTAACCTTGATCTGTCCGAGCAGGATCAGCGTGTTGCGCATCAGGATGCCTGACAGGCCGATCAGCCCCAGGATCGTATTGAAGCCGAATGGCTGGTGAAAGATCAGCAACGTCGGAACGGTCCCGATCAGCCCGAGTGGGGCCGTCAGGAACACCATGAACATGCCGGAAATGGACCGAGTTTCGAACACGAGGACGATCAGCGTGAGGAGGATCATGACCGGGAAGATCGGCACCAGCGCCTTATTGGCCTTTCCGGATTCCTCCGCGTTGCCACCGACCTCGATGCGATAGCCCGGCGGCAACGCAGCGCGAACAGGCGTCAGAGCCTGATCGATTTCCGCCGAAACCTGAGGCGGTTGCAGGTTCTCGTCGATATCGCTCTGCACGGTGATCGTAGGAATCCGGTCGCGCCGACGCAAAACCGGATCTTCGGCGCGGATTTCGATATGGCCGATCTGGCTGAGCGGGATCAATTGGCCGGTCCGATTGCTGATGGTCATGTCGCCCAACTTCGCCGGGTCCAGACGATCGGGACCTGCGCTGCGGACCACCAGATCAACGGTCCTGATATCCTCGCGGATCTGCGTCACCGGGACGCCCAGCAGCAGGAGCTGGATCTGTTCGGAGGCCTCCTGAGGGGACAGGCCGATCAGTTGCAACCGCGCCTGATCAAGCACGAAATGCGTCGTCGGCACACGCTCGCCCCAGTCGGTGTTGACCTGCCGCGTATGCGGGTTCTGCCGCATGATCGTGCCGACCTTGGCCGCGATATCGCGCACCCGATCCAGATCGGGACCCATGACGCGAAACATCACAGGGAAATGGGCATAAGGACCGAACACGAACTGCGTCACGCGGATTCGTGCGTCCGGCGCCATCCCTTGTGCCACGGCCTGACGCATGCGTTCGCGCAACCGATCACGGGCCTTGGCATCTTGCGTCAGAATAACAAGCTTCGCAAACGACGGATCAGGCAATTCCGGGTTATAGGCAAGGAAGAAACGCGGCGCGCCCGCACCCACGTAGCTGGTGACGATCCGCGCCTCGGGCTGTTTCTTCAGCCATGCTTCCACGCGGGCAGTAACCCGTGTTGTAGCCTCAATGCTGGTCCCCTCGGGCATCTGCACCTCGGCCAGAAGCTCCGGCCGGTCCGAACTTGGGAAGAATTGCTGCCGGACCGACCCCATTCCGACAAAAGCCAGAACGAACAGTGCGAGCACCATCCCCGCCACCACGAATTTACGCCGGACGACCCACACAATGAGACGCCGGAAGCGGCGGTAGTTGGGCGTCGCATAGATATGGTTGTAGGCGCCCTCGATCCGCTTGATGTCCGGCAAAAGCTTGACGCCGAGATAGGGCGTGAACACGACCGCCACGAACCAGGAGGTCAGCAGCGCATAACCGACGATCCAGAAGATATTGCCCGCGTATTCTCCAGCGCTGGACTGCGCAAAACCAACGGGTGTGAAGCCAATGATAGTGACCAGGGTCCCCGCCAACATGGGGGCGGCCGTGTGGCTCCAGGCATAGGCGGCGGCCTTGGTACGCTCATATCCCTCTTCCAGTTTCACGACCATCATTTCGATCGCGATAATGGCGTCATCGACCAACAGACCCAGCGAGATGATCAGCGCGCCCAGCGTAATGCGGTCCAGCGCCCGCCCGGTCACCAGCATGATGACCATTACAATGGACAAAGTCAGTGGAACGGCTGCCGCGACGACAATACCCACGCGCCACCCCAGACTGAGCAGGCTGACCACCATCACCACACAAAGGGCGACGAAAAACTTCAACATGAACTCGCCGACGGCGGCATGAATAATGCCTGCCTGATCGACGATTTTCGTCAGCGTGATGCCAACTGGCAACCCGCCACTGAGCGTGCTCTCCGCCGCCGCGAGAGATTGTCCGAGCTTCAACCCGTTCCAGTGATCCTGCATCACGACATTCAGGATTAAGGTCTGTTCCCCGCTATGCCGGACCAGATAGGTCGGAGGATCCTCGTAGCCCCGCGCCACCGTCGCGATATCGGAGATCCTGAGCGTCCTGCCTCCCGCTGCGATCGGGATGTCACGGATTTTCTGCAGATCGTCCAATGCACCGTCAAGACGAACGAAGACCTGCGGCCCGCGCGTATCGATCGAGCCCGCCGGGGTAACCGCATTCTGCCGTTGCAACGCGGCAAACACGTCCTGGGCGCTGATCCCCAACGTTACCAATCTGGCATTGGAGAAATTGACGAATATCTGCTCCGGACGCTCGCCAACAATATCGACCTTGCGCACACCCGGCACATGCAGCAGACGCTCCCGCACCGTTTCGGCCTGTCGAACCAGCAGGCGTTCGGGCAGACCATGGCCGTCCAACGCGTAGACGGCAAAATCGACGTCCGAATATTCATCGTTGACGAACGGGCCCTGTACGCCCTTCGGCAGAAACGGCATCGTGTCATACAGTTTCTTGCGTGTCTGGTAGAATTGTTCCGGCACAAGGCGCGGCGGCGTGTTGTCCTTGACCGTGATCATCATGATGGCGACGCCGGGGCGGGTGAGAGTTTCCACCCGGTCGTGCCATTGCAGTTCCTGCAAGCGCTTTTCCAGTGGATCAGCTACCAGGTTCTGCATCTCCTGCGCCGTGGCACCACGCCACACGGCTGCGGCCGTCAGAGTCTTGACGGTGAACGTGGGGTCTTCAGCCCGACCCAGACTGAAGAACGCGTAAGCACCTGACAGCGACAACGCTATAATCAGGAACAACGTGATCCCGCGTTCGCGCACCGCAAGGGCGGAAAGATTAAATCCGCTCATTGCATCGCCACCTTCGTCGAGGCGACCTGGATATGCTCGCCGTCATGCAGGAAGTGACCGCCGGTCGCTGCGATCAGCATGCCCGGATGAAGCGCCGCTGAGGGAAGGAGCGTCGCGGTTTCCTCCCCAACGTGTATCAGCTTCACGAAATGGAAGGTGACCGTGGACGTCTTGCCATCCACACTCCAGATCCCGGGGCCGCTCCCCTCGTCATCAATAGCGCCGAGCGGCACGACGAACGTTGCGGGATCATCGCTGGCCTCGGGCAGGTGCACGCGCACCGTTGCTCCCAGCGGCGCATCCACTCCAGCCCCCTCCATCACATAGCGGGCCTCGAAGGTGCGCGTGCGCAGGTCGGCGGCATCGGACAGTTGTCGAAGATGCGCGGAGACCTGCGTCGCCCCGTCATACAGTTCGGCTTCCGCGCGTGAGTGCAGAACGGGGCGCACCCCCTCCGGCAGGTCGACCGCAGCCTCACGGGGGCCGGCATGAGCCAACACAATCACGGTCTGTCCGGCCACAACGACGTGTCCCGGTTCGGCCAGGGTCTGGACAACGACACCGTCGGAGTCCGCCCGCAGAAGAGAATAGTCGTCCTGATTCCGCGCAATCTTCTCTTGCGCCAATGCTGCGTCGAACTGCGCGCGGGCACTGTCGGCCGCAGCTTTCATCTGATCGTAGATCGATGCGGAAACCGCGCCGGTCGTTACCAGACCTCGATACCGTTTTTCGTCCGCCGAGGCCTGTGTCCAGCGCGCCTTCAGAGAAGCGACATCGCCAACTTGCGTGGTCACGGCATGCACGAAGTCTGTCGGGTCGAGGCGCATCAGCACCTGACCCTTCGTGACTGACTGCCCGGTATCGACAAGGCGCTCGACGATCTTGCCCGGCACGCGGAAGCCGAGATCGCTTTGAACGCGGGCTGCTACGACCCCGGTGTAGACATGCGTGGCGGTTGTAGCGGACTCGATCGGCACCGCCTCCACGATACGGTCGGCTGTGCGCGGATCAGGATGGTCTTTGGACTTGCAGGCCGACAGCCCGAATAGGGTGCAGATGCCGGCCGCAGCAAGAAGGGATAGGCGTGTTCCAGCCATGTTCGGGCTCCCAACGGATTTGGAAGCTCAAATTGTACACATGTGACCATATTGTCAATTGGTCACTATCCAAATCACGCCCGGTTCAGAGAGCAAGGCTTCTCAATACGAGATTCGCCAGGGTGACGGCATCATCGTCGAGTGTGTCCATGTGGTGTTCCAGCAGGAGCGGATGATAGATCGACTGCAGGACGAGCATGATGGCGTTGCAGGTTTCGTCGGCCGGCGTCTTGCGCTCGAATTCGCCACCGTCCCGGCCTTCGCGGATCAGTTGCTCCACCATGTCGCGCAATGCGTCGGTGAAGTGTTTGGCGGAAGCCCACTCCTCCTCGACGGCGGAATAGACGATGTCGTGCAGCTTCCGTTCATGCGAAAACAGGGCGACCGTATTGCGTGCCAAGGCATGAAAAATGCGCCGCATCCGGTCAGATGCTGACTTCCCGTCATCAATGATCGTCTGCAGATCAACCCGCATCCGATCATGCTGGAGCGCGCAAATAGCTTCGCCAATCGCCTTCTTCGATTCGAAGAATTTGTAGATATAGGCTTTTGACAAGCCTATCGCGTCAGCCAGATCGGCAATCGTCGTTTTTTTGTATCCGTAATGTCCGAAATGTTCGATGGCCGCCGCGATGATCTGATCCCGGCGTTCGTGGTCGGCCGGACCACGTTGTCCACTTTGCCGCGTGCGCATCCTGTTTCCTCTAACACCAGTTCGCTTCCTAGATAGGACAGGAGAGATAAATTGACAACGAGTGACGAATATGTATATCGGTCACAAGACTACAGCCGGGCAGCGCATGTCCGATGTTTATCGAAGGTCGAGTGCCCATGATAACCTCCTTTCCCCCGATAGGGCCGGACACCGCGCCTCCTCCACCCGCCAGAAAGACCGTTGTCTGGCTCAGGTCGACTGTCGCCTTCTCCATCGCCCTCATGACCTCCGCCTGCGCCGTTGGACCGGATTATAAAGCGCCCAACATCCATCTCAACCCGTTCCATAGTGCAGCGGCAATCGATGCACGACACGCTGCGGCCGCGCCGCCCCTAGATGGATGGTGGGAGGGATTTCACGACCCCGAACTCATTCTCATTGAGCAACGCGTTCTAACCCAGAATCTTGATCTCCAAGCTGCTATGGCCCGTGTCCGCCAGGCACGGGGTGCTGCGGAAGCCGCCACGGCACGACTGCTCCCAACACTGGATTTCAACCCGCAGGCCTCCGCCAACCGGTTGTCCCAGGAAGGGCTGATTGGCCACGTCGTACGAACGGTGCCCGGTTTCCACCGCGACTATCGCAGCTACGACGTCAGCGGAGCCGCGAGTTGGGAAATCGACCTGTTCGGCGGCTTGCGGCGCGGGCAGGAAGCCGCACATGACGAGGCTGAGGCTGCGCAGGTTGAACGCACAGGCGTGCGCATCAGTGTGGCGGCCGATGCTGCCGATGCATATTTCCAGATTCGCGGGCAGCAGGCGCGGCTCGCCGTCGCAAAACAACAGATTGCTGTCGACGCCCATCTGCTGGATCTGGTTCACCAGCGACGTGAGCAAGGTATCTCCGACGAGCGCGAATTGGCCCAATCCGAGGCATTGCTCCAATCCGCGCGCCAGACGGTACCGCTCCTCCGCATTGCTCTCGAAGCCCAGCTCAACCGTCTCGACGTGCTGATGGGCGTGCAGCCGGGCACTTACGCTGCCGAGTTGGGCAAACCTGCCGAAATCCCGACCCTTCCCGCCATTGGCGACAGCGACAAACCGACCGATATGCTACGTCGTCGACCAGACATTCTTGCGGCCGAACGCCGCCTGGCAGCATCGAATGCGCGGATCGGCGCGGCGCTGGGTGATTATTACCCAAAATTGTCCCTGTCCGGGATTCTCGGTTTCCAGAGCATCACTCCGCAGCGACTTTTCACGGCTCCGGGTTTCCAGGCGGCCGGATCCGGGGCCATTCGCTGGCGGATATTCGACTTCGGCAAGATCGATGCCGAGGTGCAGCAGGCGCGTGGCGCCAATACCGAGGCGCTGGCCCGCTACCGATTGACGGTTCTGCGTGCGGCCGAAGACGTCGAGAATGCCTTCACCACGCTCTCCCAGACAGAAGAACGCACCGGAGAACTCGAATCCCAGGTTGCCTCTCTGACACGAGCACGCGACCTCTCGCAGCAATCTTTCCACGCCGGCGTCATTCCCTTAACCGACGTGCTCGACGCCGATCGGCAACTCCTGGATTCACAAGACCAACTCGCCCTCAACCGCTCGAACGCGGCCCGCGCTGCGGTGAGTTCGTTCAGGGCATTAGGCGGTGGGTGGACGACCTGATGCGTATCTTCAGGAAAGCCATAGAGAATTTAGGGGAGGTAGCCTTCTATCTGATTATTGTTAGCGCTCTCGCTTTCCGACGCGTCCCACCACCTGAAGTCTCATCCGATGAGATTAAGAGGCTTTGAATATTTCAGGATTGTCGTCGAGGCGGGCAGCCTCGGGCGAGCCGCGCGCTGCCTCGGCGTTAGCCCCTCGACACTGAGCCGCGCCATCGACAATCTGGAAGACGAGTTGGGGGTCACGCTCCTGGAGCGAAACAAACGAGGTGTCCGCCTGACATGTTCTGGACGGGTTATCTTCAGTAAAATTCGCGATCTTATTGACATATTTCACGATATCAAAATGGCCGGACAGAGCTTGGGCAGCGCAGCCCGGGGCATAATCAACATCTGAAGCTTACTTCCTCCAATTAGCCGCGAACTCCGGGCCATCCTGTCGGAGTGGCAGTCTTATCACCCGGACATTCAGGTTATTTTGCATGAGGCAACGGATCACGAACTTGCCTTGGCCTTCGTTCATCGTCGATTGAACGTAATTCTTATAACAGAATATATGCGACCAGAAGGAATTGAGACGCTACCGGTCTATCGGGAACCTCTTTGTGTGGCGTTGCCCAGTAAACATCCGTTGAGAGACCATGATCGAGTGACCGCAGGCATGCTGTCGGGCGAAAAGATTCTCGTTCAGGACTGGGACCGTAGCCACGTAATTCGAGACCACTACAGAGCCCTTCTGGGTCCAAATGCTCACCTCGAAGCCCATCCGGCGGGAAAACAGGGCCTTTTCATGCTCGTCAGCGCCGGCTACGGCGTCACACTCTCGCCGATAAGCCAGACAGAATCAGGCTTTCCTGGGGTTATATTTCGGCCCCTTTCCGGAACAAATGCCCACATTCAGATTTGCCTCGGCTGGAGTCCGCAATGTCAGGATCCGGCCACTGGACGGTTTGTGGCATTTGTGCGCGACTTTATGAAATCACGCGAACCGCCTGGCCGATCTGGCCTTTCCGCAGGCGGCGAAAAGCCCGGTCCGTCTCCATGAAGCGCAC
>NZ_WOSY01000027.1 GCF_011516755.1 Acetobacter conturbans
GGTTCGTGATCTGGGCGATAATATCGGCCTGATTCTGCAGAACCATGGCCTGATGACGGTGGGTGAAACCGTGGCGCAGACATTCTACCGGATCTGGTATCTGGAGCAGGCCTGCCGCATCCAGATGTCGGTGCAGGCGACGGGCGCTCCGATGTGTATTCCGTCGGAGGATTATGTCCTGCGGGCACGCCGGCAATTTGAAGCCTATGACGACAAGGGTCATCTGGTCTGGCAGGCCCTGCGCCGCAAGCTCGATCGTGAGCAGCCTGATTATATCAGGTAAAACCCCGAGATGTCGTTCGGGAAGGTCTGCTGATGTGATGGATCAGGTTTGTTTTATTCAATATTATTTTGAATGATTGAAGTGCATACAAATACATTTTCTCTATCTGGCTAGTGGTTTCAGCAAGCGCTTCAGAGGACGTCTCTCCAGAAAATCCATACGGTATTTTCGGATAGAGACTACATGTTTCTTCTTTTTATCATTTATATATTTCAGAAATATCCATAATTTTTGTGCAAATATATCACACTCCCATATCAATGAGCGCGAAAAACAGGCTGATGAAGAATCATTCAAGGGCATGTCGCAAACATTATACAGAATAAAAATCTTGTTCATTACGAATATGGAACATAGTGAGTGTCATAAATTCCTGAGTGGCTTCGTTGGTCCGCGTCCTCAATTCGGAGTCCTTGTTATGAAGAACCGCCGTATCTTTTCAACATTTCTCGGGATAACGCTTCTTGCGTCCGCTTCGTCGGAAGCCTACGCCGCAACATTGCGTAAGCTGGCTGCCTCCACCCCTGATGACCATGCGGGATCTCGGGTTCCGACTTCTGGTTCGAAGGTTGCAGCGGGTCATTCTTCTGCGAAATCTGCACGGGCGCGCAACGCAATAGCAAAAGGAAGTGAAAGCGTTGGTGTCGTGGGTGCGCGACGCACTCATGGCACATCGGTTACCCTGGGACAGGCCATGATTGCCAAGGCTATTCCGGGCACGAATCCCTTGAAGGTTTTGGCCCAGCTTCCAGGAGTGATGTTCCAGTCCGATGACCCTCAGGGAATGGATACGTGGTCAAACCAGTTTTACATGCATGGATTTTATCAGAATCAGATCGGCATGACACTCGATGGCATCCCGCTGGGTGATCAGGAATTCCACAGTGCGAATGGCCTCAATAGTGTCGCCGCCATTTCGTCGGAAAATATTGGCCACATGGACGCGACAATGAGTGCGGGTGCCGAAGACACCGCTTCAACAAGCAACCTTGGTGGCGCCGTTGCATTTCATTCGTCAGATCCCAGCCATCAGGCGGGTGGCAAAATTGTTCAGACTTTTGGTAGCAACAGTAGCTTTCACACATACTTCCGTGGCGACTCCGGTGATTTGAACAGTCAGGGTTCGCGTTTCTATGCATCCTATATGCGTAACGATATGGATAAATGGAAAGGAGGAGGAAATCAGTTCTCTCAGCAGGTAAATGCCAAATTTGTGCAGCCGATCGGAAAAAAGAGTTCTATTTCGACATATTTCGACTGGACGGACATGGACCTGTATAATTACCAGGACATGTCTTTTGATATGCTGCACAACGGTGGTTACCGTATCGACAATTTCATAGGCACCCCAAACGCTTACGCAAAAGCATATCGTTCCGCTTTGTCGCTCAACGGATTACCGGGAGGTTCATTGCCTGCCGGCTATAGTAAAATGAGTGATCCATGGGATGCATCCTATTACGATGGTGCTACTGTCGAGCGAGATTATCTGGGGGGCATGAATCTTCATTTCGTTCTGACGGATCGCTTATCCTGGGATAGCGTCATATATGGCCACGGTCAGTATGGTCGGGGTTCGTGGGCAAGTCCTTACATGTCTTCCCCAAGCGGTGCTCCTCTGATCGAGCAAATCACAGTTCCTCATACACAACGAGGCGGCTTCACCAGTGCTCTTCATTACAACATAGCCAACAATCATATCAGTACGGGCGTCTGGTATGAAAATTTCCATACTGATATCGGTCGTTACGCTTACAACGAACCGGTACTTGGAGAAGGGTCACCGATTAACGTACTCGGTTCTCTTCCGGCACCCTTTGCCACATTGTGGCGGCAGCAGATGAATTCGAACAGTTTCACTGGTTTCGCCGAAGATACATACAATCCTCTCCCTAATCTCACGCTCCATTTCGGCTTTAGGTCTCTCCTCCAGACCGCCCGGTCGGGGGATACAGAAAATCTCGCGTCTTACACAGGGGTTGGCGCTGTAGCGTCCGGTTCCATCACGACGGCGAAAGCGTTTCTGCCTCATATCAGTGCCGATTGGCATTTTTTGAAACATCACGAGCTGTTCTTCGATGTAAGTGAAAATGTAAAATCAATACCAGTCACCGCTTTCAAATTGGGAGCTTCGCCCTTCTCTCTTTCCCAGAGTGCATTCGATCTTCTTAAAAGTCAGGGAGGCCTGAAGGCGGAAACGGACTGGAACTATGCTGTGGGATACCGATTCACGGATTCATGGGCGAATTTCTCTCTTTATGGTTATCACACGGATTTCCGGAACCGCTTGCAGCAGATCACTTCCGGGACAATCGTCAATCCAGTCTCGACGGTGGCGAATGTGGGCAGCGTGACGATGAGTGGTGTGGATGCCGGTCTGACGCTGACACCCGTCAAGGGGCTCTCAATTTACAACAGCATAAGTTATAATCATGCTGTCTATGATCAAAATGTGACTGAATCCGGCACTGTTTATCATACAAAAGGGGAGCAGGTGGTTAACTATCCGCGCCTGATGTATAAGAACAGCCTATCCTATACATGGCGCAATTTCGATGTGCACTTTGATACTACGTTCATCGGGACAAGAAACTTCAGCTACACCGGTGACATGAAAGTTCCGCATTACTGGCTGGAGACACTGGGCGCCCGTTATCGCTTCGGGGATCTGAGCCACAGTACGTATGGCGTAGTCAAAGATATGACGTTCGATTTCAACGTGTATAACCTGACGAACGTCAAATACATTTCCACCATGGGTGAGAACGGCAATCCCATGTCGGGTGACTACCAGTCCTTTCTTGTGGGTGCACCGCGTCAGTATTTCGGCACCATCCGGGCGGGTTTCTGAAAAGACGGGACAGAAATCGCATGAAGAGACGTGCTTTTCTAGGGGGAGGGCTTACTGTGGCTCTCCCGATTTCTGCTGCATGGGGGCGTGAAGTTGCGCCGGTAGCCGCAATCCGAACAGATGATCCACGGATTGAAGTTATCGAAAATCTATGGATTCCGATGCCCGATGGGATACACCTTGCGGCTCGGCTCTTCCTGCCGGTTCACGCGCAACGTCACCCGGTTGGCGTCGTCATCGAATATTTGCCTTATCGCAAGCGGGATGCCTATCGATACCGCGATGATATTGCCGGACCTGCGCTGGCGGCGGGTGGTATCGGTCTTTTGCGTGTGGATATCCGCGGGAGCGGTGACTCGGAAGGCGTAATCCGTGATGAATACATGCCGCCCGAAGAGAACGATGCACTTGATCTTATTGCCTGGACGGCAAAACAGAGCTGGTGCAACGGAAAGGTCGGGATGCGTGGTATTTCCTATGGCTCATTCGATGGATTGCAGGCTGCGGCGAAAGCTCCCCCAGCGCTGGCGGCTATTGTATCAACGTGCGGGACGGAACAGCGTTATCAGGATGACATCCATTATCGCGGCGGATGCCTGCTCGCGGCCCAACTCGACTGGGGCATGGAATGGCAGACCATTTTGCGAGCGCCACCAGATCCGCGGGTCGTCGGCAAAGACCGTTGGGCGCATCTCTGGCAGCAACGGCTTGATGCAGTCTCACCCATTGTAACGGAGTGGGGAGAGCATCAGCGTCTTGATGAGAAATGGCGTTACGGTTCCATTGAAGATTATTCGAAGCTGCGCTGTGCCATGTTTCATGTTGCTGGCCAGCTTGATTGTTATGTGAATTCCGCAGCGCGTCTCATGGAGCTTGCTCCGCAATGTCCACAGAAGGCCCTCATTGGCCCGTGGACTCACAAGTGGCCGGGATATCCAGATCCGCCGGGCCATACAGGAGCGCCTGCGTTTGTGGCGAATGGGGTGCCGGGCCCTGGGGTGGACTGGCTGCCGATCGAGAGCCGTTTCTGGCGTCACTGGCTGATGGGAGAAGCCAATGGCATCATGGATGAGCCGGCGATGTGGGTCTTCCGGGAGGAGGGGCCCCCGGCCGAATATTTCCCGGACGACACACCGGGGTCTTGGATCTCTGCCTCCACTTGGCCACCAATGTCTCAACAGGTCTCGACGCTCTATCTTAATGAGCGCTCGCTTGATCTGGCACCCCATCCATCTGTCGAACGGGAATGTCAGCCGAATCAGGCTATAGGTTTTGCAACACCCTCCACATACAGTAGCGGCGATCCCACCAGCTGGTGGCGGGAACAGTCGGGGGACGACGCACCTTCCCTGACATTCGACAGTGCGCCCCTCTCGAAAGCAGTCGATATTCTCGGTCAGCCTGTGCTGCATCTTCGGATCCGTAGCGACAGGCCAGTGGCAAAAATCTTCGCACGAATCAATGAAGTGCTACCTGATGGCTCTTCCGCTCCTGTGACGAATGCTCTGCTCAACCTGACGCACCGGGTGAGTGACAGCGAGCCCTCCCCGCTTGTCTCAGGTCAGAGCTATGACGTGACTTTGCGCGGCTTGTTCATATGCCACCGCCTCAGCCCCGGCAGCCGTATTCGCGTGGCGATCAGTGAAAGCTGGTGGCCCGTGGTGTGGCCTTCTCCGGAACCGGTCGTTCTCACGCTTGTCACAGGCGTATCCCGTCTGGATCTGCCGCTTGCTCCCGAAAATCAGACCGAGTCTCCTCCTTTCGAAGTTCTCCGTCAGCGCTGGAGGGGAGCGGCTGATGCTGCACCGTATCGCGATCGTCTGCACGACGTGCGCGTCAGCGGTGAACCGGGACGGAGGCTCTATGTGCTTGAATCAGGAAGCCGAAGTGAAACCCTTACGGCGGTTCCCGCTACAAATGAAATGCTCGGAGAAGCTTACTGGACACGCCGGACCATTCGCGAGGATGCTCCCAACTCGGCTGAAATGGTCACCGGTTACAGCAGTTCTTTCTGCATGGACGGAGAGACAGTGAAGCTGGTGGCTGAAGTTACACTGCGTTCGACGAAGAAGGAGTTCCTTTATGATGAATCCTTCACTGCGATACATAATGGAAAGTCGGTCTGCTCGCGGAACTGGAAGCGCCGTGTGAAGCGGGATCTTGTCTGACACTATGTTGCAATGAAATAAATTAAGGTCGTCATTCCTGAATCGAAAAGATTTAGTCTTGTTTCAGGCACATGGATGGGTTCTGCTGTCGTAAACGATCACCCACATGACAACGGGGAAGCGGCAGCCTCAATCGCATGAGATTAAGGTAGCTGAGAGGGTGCTCTTCCTGACACCGCACTTTAATGTGGCCGAAACTGCGAGGCGCAGAAAACAATGACGGAACGCAGCCTGCCTTCGATCTCAGATCTGATTCGTCAGCGTCAGGAGAGACATACGCCGCCCGCAGGGTTTTATAATCGCGAAGACCTGTTTAACGTCGATATAAATGTTTTCTTTCATAATCAATGGATTTTCGTCGGTATCGAATGTGATATTCCGGAGTCAGGGGATGTTTACGCCGTTGATATCGGCGATACAGGCATTCTCCTTGTTCGGGATGATAGCGGAAAACCCCAAGCCTATTACAATACCTGTCGTCATCGGGGTGCACGACTGGTTCCCGCCGGAAAAAGCATTGTTGGCAAGCTGGTCTGTCCGTATCACCAGTGGACATATGAACTGGATGGAGCGCTCGTCGAGGCCCCTCATATGGGGGGAGATCTGAATCGCGAATGCTTCAGTCTGCGTTCGGTTGCGCTACGCTCTGTCTCCGGTTTGCTGTATGTGTGCCTTGCCGAGAAGCCCCCAGAAGATGTCGTCGATCTTATAGAGATAATGGAGCCACGATTGCTTCCTTATGAACTGGGAGAGACCAAAATTGCTTTCGAAATGGAGATTGTTGAAGAGGGTAACTGGAAATTGGTTATTGAAAATAACCGGGAATGCTATCATTGCGCCGTGACTCATCCTGAATTGTGCTCATCCTTTATAGATCTTGATTTCGGGTTTGATCCGGAATTTTTACTGGCAGATGATCGCCATCGTGCCTCCGAGCATGAAGCGCGTTACGCTGACCAGACAGCACTATGGGAGCGAGAAGGTCTCCCTTCGGCGGCGGTTGAACATCTGGTCGGGCATGCAACCAATTTTCGCACACAGCGACTGATGATGGCCGGTACTGGCGAATCTCAGACGATGGACACGCGCGCTGCCTGTCGTTTGCCCTTGGGGCGTATGAGCCTGACTGGAGTGGGTGATATTCATTTGTGGGGTCATAACTGCTGGCACCATTTCATGCGCGATCATGCAATTTGTTCCACCGTATTGCCTCTGGCGAGAGACAAGACACTGGTGCGTACTAAATGGCTCGTTCACAAGGATGCTGTGGAAGGAGTTGATTACGATCTGGCAAACCTGATTTCCGTATGGAAGGCAACCAACGAGCAGGATGCAGCGCTCGTCAAACTTGCCCAGGAAGGCATAAATAATCGTGGATATCAGTCCGGGCCTTATTCCCGTTTTACAGAAAAGCAGCTTGATCATTTCATGATATGGTACGTCGACAGACTGACAGCGTATGGATATTGACAGATATTGATTTGCATACCGTGGTAAAAAACTCTGGTGGCAGAAGCACGTTTTTTGGTCATCCACGAGGACTGTTTCTTCTTTCTTTCGTGGAGATGTGGGAACGGTTTTCCTTCTACGGAATGCGCGCTCTTCTGGTCGTCTACATGACGGCCTCTGTTCTGCCCGATGCGTCCGGTCACGTGCATGGCTTTTCCATATTGACGCTTTTCGTGTCCACCAGTGACCCCGTCCGTAGCTCGTCTCTCCTTTACGGGTTCTATTCTGGACTGGTCTATCTTACTCCGATTTTCGGTGGTCTTCTCGCTGATCGGATTCTTGGTAAGCGTGTCACTATCATTCTGGGTGGAATACTGATTGCCGCGGGACATATGCTGCTGACGGTCAAGCCCTGGTTTCTGCTGGCTCTTCTTTTGATTGTTGTTGGAACAGGTGGTCTCAAGGGCAATATCGCGGCTCAGGTCGGAGATCTGTACGCGCTGGATGACAGTCGCCGGGAACGGGGGTTCTCCATTTATTATCTTGCCATCAATATCGGAGCAGCAGTTTCACCTCTTGTCTGCATGGTTCTTGTTCAGCACTGGGGATGGGAAATCGCTTTTGATGCCACAACCGTCGGCATGTTTATTGGACTTGTCACATACATGTTGGGCTCATATGCGCTTCCGGCGGCCAATTCTGTTGGAATTGAAAAGACTGTTGAAGCAAAATCATCGTCGAAGAATTCATTCTTTATCTTGTTTTTCATAGCAGTTTCAGCAATTTTTCTGTGGGTCAGTTATGAGCAACAGGCTAACGCTCTTGTTCGGTGGACATCTGTTTCTTCCAACGACATAGGGATGGCTTGGCTACAGGCAATTCCTCCCCTTATCGTTCTGGTGGGCACTCCCATATTGACGCACCTCTGGTCGAAACAGGCCCGGCATGGAAATGAACCTGATGCATTGAAGAAATTGCTGATTGGTGCCTGTATTATCACTGCAGCTCAGTCTTTTCTTGTCGTCATTGCCGGTGTGTTGCCTGCAACCGCCCCCGCATCATGGATTATGGCTCTGTATCTGATGGTCTGGGAAATTGGAGATTTGTTTTTCTGCCCGGCTGCTCTTGGTCTGTTCTCACGTCTGGCACCCCGGGGTTTTGAGGGACTGACCATGGCGCTCTGGTATGTCACTTTTTTCTTCGGCAACCTCGCAAGTGGCTGGATCGGAACATTATGGGGGACATTCTCACCTGTAACTTACTGGTTGATGATCGCCTCATGTACAGCTCTGGGTGTATTGGGAATAACCATGTTAAGAAAATCATCTTTTCTGATGCGTAACTCGCTTCTCCTGTCATAGCAACGAATGGGTGGTGACATGTCTTTCCGTGTTGAAGAGCAAATTCTTATACCCCTCTCCGATGGTTGCCGTCTCAGCGCACGAATATGGTTTCCCGAGACAGTAAAAAAAGAGGCTGTCCCGGCAATTCTTGAGTATATTCCCTATAGAAAAGCTGATGGGACACGGGTTCGCGATGAGCCAATGCACGGGTTCTTTTGTCAGGCTGGTTATGCATGTGTTCGGGTGGACATGCGAGGAAGCGGGGAGTCCGATGGTCATCTTGCTGATGAATACCTCAAGCAGGAGCAGGATGATGCAATTGAGGTCATAGCCTGGATCGCGGAACAGGTCTGGTGCACCGGTTCGGTGGGCATGATGGGAAAGTCCTGGGGTGGCTTCAACTGCCTTCAGGTTGCCGCCCGTCGGCCACCTGCCCTCAAAGCCATTCTGACCGCTTATTCAACCGACAATCGCTATACGGATGACATTCACTACATGGGAGGGTGTCTGCTGAATGATAATCTCTGGTGGGGCAGCATCATGCTGGCTTTCCAGAGTCGACCGCCTTTTCCTGAATGGTCCGGAGATAACTGGCGGGAGAAATGGCGGGAACGTCTTGAGAGTCTGCCTTTTTTTCCGGCTTTATGGCTTCAACATCAGCGGTATGACGATTACTGGAAGCATGGCTCTATTTGCGAAGACTACTCTGCTGTTGCCTGTCCGGTTCTGGTCGTGGGGGGCTGGGTAGACAGTTATACAAATGCTGTTCCCCGACTCCTTGAGCATCTGGATGTCCCGCGACGCGGCATCATCGGGCCGTGGGGGCATGTCTATCCGCATGACGGTATTCCAGGCCCGGCTATAGGCTTCCTGCAGGAAGCTGTGCGCTGGTGGGATCAATGGCTCAAGGGAAATGATACGGGAATCATGAATGAGGCGATGTTACGGGCATACATCGGCGATTACGTGCCCCCCGACGGGACATGCACTTATATGCCTGGTCATTGGGCAGCAGAAGAATCATGGCCATCACCGATGATTACATCGCGTGTTTTTCATCTGACAAGCTGTGGGGGATTGAAGGAGGCGACAGGGGAGGGCATTCATGATGATGTGGTCATGACGATCCGGTCTCCCCAGAGTTTTGGTCGGGCGGGTGGAGAATGGATGGGTACCGGGTGTGTGGGAGAGATGCCGGTTGATCAGCGTCTGGATGACGGGGGTGCTCTTGTTTTCGAAACAGAGCCTGTGGTTGATTCCTTCGAAATTCTCGGTTCAGCAGAACTGAGAATCGAATGTTCTTCCGATTCTCCCATTGCACAGGCCGTCATTCTGATTTCGGATGTGGCGGAAACGGGGGAGGTGATGCGTATAAGCTACCAGCCGATCAATCTTACGCATCGTGGCGGTCATGAAACGCCCACTGCGCTGACACCCGGAACATGGTATGACCTGAGTATAAGACTTAATGATTGCGGCCATCGTTTTGTCCGGGGCCACCGCCTGCGTGTCTCCATCGCTACGGCATATTGGCCTATGGTGTGGCCGGCACCGTATCACGCCACGCTTTCGTTCCGAAACGGCACGGTGAGCATTCCCGTTCGTTGCGGGAACTGTGACGAACGGGACAGGAATGTTGGCTTCCTTTCGCCGGTTCAGGGTCCGACAACGCCTGTGACCATTCTTGAAGCAGGTCAGATGGCACGTTACAGCACCCAGGATTTTGTGACGGGCACAAGAACGTATGTCACGAATGCTGAAGGCGGAGTCTTTGGCGAAGGTGTGTACAGACTGGACGATATTGACTGCACGATTGCGCATAATTTGAAGAGAGAACTGTCTATTCACGACGAAGATCCGCTTTCAGCCCGATATCATCTGACTCAAAGCTACGAAATGGGGCGTGAGGGCTGGCAGATCAGCATCACCACCAAGACCGAGATGACTTCGGATGAAAAGAATTTTTATGTGCGGGGTATCGTAAAAGTCTTTGAAAATCAAATCCTGTTTGCCGAACGGGAGTGGAATGAAAATATCAGGCGTGACCTGATGTGACGGAAGCTTTTCCAGGCATTCGCGCCAGCATTTCCGGCACGACTCGATTGCCGGTGCGCTGGAGGCTGGATGGTGAGCAGCCAAAGACTTGTCGGAACATCCGTGAAAAATGTGCCAGACTGCCAAAGCCTGTCGCAAAGGCTGTTTCCGACACACTTCTTCCACTGTCAGTGAGCATCTGTCGGGCTTTTTCCAGCCTTACGGCCAGGTAGAAATTTTTTGCAGAACGTCCAAGATAACGATGGCATAGTCGTTCGAGTTGTCTTTGAGAAAGACCAACTTCTGATGCGACCACGCTGACGGGGATCGGTTGTTCTATATGTTTTTCCATAAGCTCCACCACGCGGGCCAAACGACGGTCGCATAAGGCGTATCGACGTGCGGGAGAATCTCTCTGAGCCGTGTCTCCTGTTCGCAAGGGGGGATGAATAATTTGTTCAGCCACGGCACGCATAAGCGCATCCCCCTGGCGGAGACCAATCAGAAAGAGCATCATATCGATAACTGCTGATCCCCCTGCGCATGTCAGGCGATCGCGGTCAAATTCATACAAGGTCGGGGAGACAACGATCTGGGGGTATGATTCCGAAAAAGCTGTAACAGCTTCCCAATGCATCGTGACCCGTCTTCCTAACAACAACCCGCATTCCGCGAGGATAAAAGCACCGGTATCCACACCTCCCAGCAATGTTCCATAACGTGCCATCCGCCTCAGTTCTGCGCGCATAGTGCCTGTTATCGTTATCAGAGGTTCATAACTGGCCATGACAAACAGGATCGAGGGTATGTCCCCTTGGCCAAATTTACCGTTGACGGGGATTTCAATTCCATTGGAGGCCGTTACCGACTGTCCATCATGTGAGTAGAGATGCCAGCTTTGTTCATTGTTGCCAAAACGGGCGGCAATACGTAGGGCATCAATTGCGCAAAACAGTTCCAGCATTGAAAATTGAGGTAGAAGCAGGAAACCAATGCGCCCCATGGCCTGTATCCAGCGATCTTGCCAGTACATGAGATCGTCTCGTTTCATTACGTCTCCTGTAGCGAAACCATCATGCGAAGACTAGATTAAATCTATAAAGCAGCCTGCGCGGCCCGACAATCAGATAGCGTGCAATCTGGTTTTGGAGGATTATAATATTTATATAGACCAACATGTTAAGGTCGGGAAATGTAATAATTAGATAGGTTTTTGTGTGTATTTATAATTAAACAATAGATTGTGATAGGTATGTACAATGAGGATGACAGCAATTTATAAAGCTGTCATCCATCGAGTGCATTAGTTCTGAGTTTTTAGTAGGCGTTGGAGAACACGGATCTTTGAATTTATCTCATCACGATCCACATATACCCCCTGGAGGTGTCGTGCGCCACTTTGCGGATCAAATTCCCGGCGGGCATGCATGACGCGACGATTGTCAAAAACCCACATGTCGCCGGGAGTAAGGCGACGCTCTATACGAAAGCGTGAATCGCGTGTCATGGACTGGAATAAACGAAGAGCATAATAGAGAGTAGGCATTTTTTCGGTTGGCGCATCAACAGGACCCCGAAGGAAATTTGCATAACGTATTTCGGAAATGTCATCGTTCTGATCGAGTGCTATAAGAGGACCAGACCAACGGTAGTCAGTACGATCATCCCGATTCCATGACCATAACGGCGTCTGGGTCAGGAGAGTAAAAGAAGCAGGATGCTCATTCCGCAACGCTTGGGCGATAGCGAACCCATCCACGAAAATGCTTTCACCACCGATCGCATCATTCACCAGACAGTGCAGAAACTGAAAACCCGGTTGCAGTTCGCGGGTTGGCAGATCAGTATGTGGAGGCAGATTGACGGAAGTATAAGCGGCACTATCTGGAGTGGGCTTGGACTTTACATCGAATACACGACCAAAATTTGTTTCACGAATATGAGAAATCCGGTTGGCGGGTCCCAGAAGGGAATCCGCTTTGGTGGGGACGTTCTTCATTAACGTGAGGCCCGAAGCACGTAATGCAATGAGCCATGCAAGAAGCTCGTTATTGTTTTCCATAACATGTTCGTAATCAAATGTGCGCAGCTTATTTGCGTGTTCGGCACCCCAGATGAATGGGCGAGGATTTTTCGCCTGACGCTCTGCACGCGATACGTCATCTGTTGCATGCGCGCGCAGCCAGCCGGCTGGATAAGAACTTTTATGTCCATCGTTCCAGGTGACGTTCAGTGTTGGTCCGGACACTGTGTCTGACGTGACGCTGGGAGCAGCCTCGCGGCTTATGACCACAGAGGCGGGCGCAAGATCGGAAGGCGCATCCACGATTTCGAAGATCTGCTCTCGCGTAAGTGGAAGGTAGCAACGTGTGCAGAGACAATTATCTCGTAGCCACCATGGATCGAAAGTGGTTTTGCGACTGTCGCTCCATGCCACATGGACGATATTTTCTGAAAATCCGGCAGAAGTCATCGTGTCCGTGGTCTCAAAGGGTCGCCAGTCTACGACGATGGGAACGGGCTGGTCGGTGGAGGCCGGGGCTTCGCATGAGGAAAGGGAGGCGCTCATGTGTCAGTTCCCAGCCTTGGAGTGAGATCCCCATGCGGGACGCGTGAAAATTCTGTTCAGGAAAGGTATGAATGCTTCCAGAGGCATAGTGTCATAATCCCGATTGAACGCTTTCTGATCCCACTGGTCGGTAAAACGGGCTGTTCGTTCGTAGGCAGGGTGTCCTTTGAAAACATTCCGCGCATTGGGATCGCCACCAAAATACTCTGCATAATAATATCCCTGAAAAGCCTCGTGATTTTCAACCATCCAGGTGTTTTCAGGAGAAATATAGGGTGCGATCATGGTGGCGGCGAAGGCACCGTGATTGTTGGGAGCGAGCACGTCTCCGATATCGTGAATAAG
Source organism: Acetobacter conturbans (assembly GCF_011516755.1). Lineage (GTDB taxonomy): Bacteria > Pseudomonadota > Alphaproteobacteria > Acetobacterales > Acetobacteraceae > Acetobacter > Acetobacter conturbans. Next base: position 13,043 of record NZ_WOSY01000027.1, read on the forward strand.
CGCACAAACGATGGTTTCGTCGTCGGCACCAGCACGGAGTGCAAGTGTTGCCGTTTGCAGGCAATGTTCGTAGCGATCAACGGGATAGCCGAGATCAAGTGTGCGCAAAAGATTAAGGGATGTGACAATGTGACCGACAAGTTCACCCTGGAATATCTCGAACTTCCGTCCGATGGGTGCCCAGTCTTCGGCCTTAGCTTCATCAAAGCTTATGAACATATAATTATCTTTCAGTTTATGAATGGATACGGTGAAGAATATCTCGTTTGCTCGCTACTGTATCGCGGTCCATGTAGCACTGGCGCATATGGCGGCTTCCTGTGCTCAAAGTGTAGCCTGACCGTCCATGATATAGGCGATAATTATCCATCATCAGAAGGTCTCCTGGGCTGAGCTTGAAGCGAAGGGTTAAGGAAGACTGGGGGCGGATCAGATGCCATAACATCTGACGGGCACGGTAGTAGCGGTTCAGGTGTTCAGGGGGGAGGCGGTCTATCAGTTCCGTCCGGTTCGAATATCGTACCTGTATAATATTTTCTTTTTCATCAAGGGAGATCAGAGGCGCTTTGTTCTCCAGAAGAGCCGTTGCATCCCGGTAACGAAACTGGACAACAGTTGTTGTAAGAGTCTCGAAAGCCTCTGCATCTTTTTCTCGAAGATGCTGGGCAGCCCTGTAACCATCAACCAAAGTCGAATCGCCACCTTCCGCATCGTTTATTAAACAATGCAGCAAGATGTAACCTGGCACAGGTTCTCGATAGGGATTGTCGCTATGAGGTTCGAGATGCCGTGGCGTCATTGTGAGATCGTAGGCATTTGCAATTGCTTTTACATCGGCGAGTCCACCCCAGTTGGTCCGGCGAATGGGTCCGATCATGGTAGCGAATTCCAGGGCGCCATCCTTGTCCGTGGGAACCCCCCTGACGATTGCAAAACCGTGTGTGTGCATCTGGTCGAGAAAGGCGCGTAAGGGTGGATTGTGAAGTGCATTGTGTGTGTGATGTGTTGCTATTTCCGTGAAATTGTAGGCTGTCGGCAAAGTTTGTGCTCCATCCCAGAGGACGCGTTCCGTGATCGGGGCTGGAGACAGGAGGTTATCAATCCAATTTGCAGAAAGATGTGTTTCGAAACCATCGGAAAAGCGCACTATGTGATCGTGTGAGATTGAAGTAATGGCAAGATTCAGAGGTAAATCAGCGGCTTCTATAAGGCGCTGTCCTGTCAGTGTGTCCATGACGCGAGCATCCGGGAGGCGCTCGCGTAACCAGAGTGGATGCAGGATAATCCGTTCCCCACACGGTTTCGTGACTGAAAGTGAACCGTTTTCGACACTCAGACCAGAGTTTCTGTCAAACGGCAGGGGTGACGGCTCAGCAATATGCGCAACACTCATGGGTGGCCACTCACTGGTTGTTTCGCATTAGAGTGTACGGGAAGAATAGCTATTTTTATGATTGAATCCGACTTTTATTAGATGTTTTTCGTCGCAATTTTATGTCTGGAAAGAAGGACTGGATTTGCCTAAGAGAGAAAATAAAATTACACATTCAAAACATTTGTCGCAAACGCACGGGCAGGCATGGCCATGCTCTTGTATTTAAACGTGGGTGCATAAGGCTGGAACAGCGAGGATACGTCGCTCATGTCGTCATTTTCTCGTCGTCGCGATTTTCTTAAATGGACTGGTGCGGTAGCCGCGGGAGGACTACTGCCTGCCAATGTAAGGCAAGCTCTCGCGATCCCAGCGAATTTCAAGACAGGCACTATTCAGGATGTTGAGCATGTCGTGATTTTAATGCAGGAAAACCGTTCTTTTGATCATTACTTTGGTTGTCTGAATGGTGTGCGCGGGTTTGGCGATCCCAGAGTTGAAATGCAACGAAACGGGCATACTCTATTTTCTCAGCCTGACGGAAAAGGGGAGTATGTACTGCCATTTCGATTTGAAACGATCCATACTTCAAGCGCGTGTCTTGCCAGTCTGGACCATAGCTGGAAAGGGACACAGAGCGCCTGGAATAACTGGGATGCCTGGATTCCACGTAAGACAGCGATGACGATGGGATATTTTTCCCGGGCAGAAATACCTTATTATTATGCTCTGGCAGATGCTTTTACTATTTGTGATAATTATCACGCTTCTATATTCGGACCCACTAATCCTAACAGGTTATATTTCTTTACAGGCACATCCGGTCTCGCTGTTGGCAATGAAAATCATCAGGCTGTTGAAAACGCGGATGATGGTAACTGGACAGCTGATATGAAGCTGGATCATCAGGATTTTCAAGCTTTCCAATGGGAAACCTATCCGGAATGTCTTCAAAAAGCGGGTGTGTCCTGGAAAGTTTATCAGGAATACGATAATTTTGGTGATAACTCTCTCGCCTATTTTTCAGAATTTCGAAATATCTCTGTCAATTCATGGCAATATCTTAGAGGTCGCCAGATTGTTTCGGGATCAGATTATAATAATAAGGATGTTTCTGAAGGAAAATATCTTGTTCAGGCCTTTGAGCGGGATGTGGCGAATGGATCGTTACCTCAGGTTTCCTGGATTGTCCCACCGACCACTTTGAGTGAACATCCGAATGCGCCACCGGGATATGGCGAATATCTGATTTCAGAGCTGATGGATGTTTTTGTACGCCATCCGGAAGTCTGGGCGAAGACAGTCTTTATTCTGACATATGACGAAAATGACGGATTCTTTGATCATTTGCCTCCTCCTGTTCCGGCTCTGAAAAATTGGCAGGGAGGGGGAAATGTGAGCACTCATGGGGAGTCTTATCGAGGTGAAGCAGTGGGGCTTGGGCCCCGTGTTCCAACGATCGTTATGTCCCCCTGGACAAAAGGAGGGTGGGTAAATTCTCAGGTTTTTGACCACACCTCTATTTTGCGATTTCTTGAAGCAAGATTTGGGGTGGAGGCACCTTTGATTACGCAATGGCGTCGGGAAATCTGCGGAGACCTGACGTCTGTTTTTGATTTTGCTTCGCCTAGTAATTCCTGGAATTTTCTGCTGCCGAATACCGATGAATACCTTGCTCAGACACGTCAGTCGTGCACATTTCCACCACCTAAAGTTCCTGTAAATCAAATCATGCCACTGCAGGAAAAAGGGCAACGTTTAGCGCGAGCAATTCCTTACGATCTGCACGCGGACCTGATTGGACTGCACGTGTTGCGTCTAAAAAATGCGGGGAAAACAGGTGCTGTTTTCCGTATTGTTGAAGATTCTGGTGTGAGGCATTTCAGTGTTGCAGCCAGAAGTGAAATGCTTGTGAAAGCAGCTTCCCGAGATTTTGTTTCGGTACAGGGACCGAATGGTTTTTACAGGAAATTTGATGTGTCCGCCCCGTTACTGGCGAGACTGCTCATCGATGATAGTTTGAAGGGTGGTTCTTTGTTTCTGTCTGCTTTTGAGGACAGGCAGTTTACTAGAGAACAACCAATTTCTTTGGAGATCGCTAATGCATATAACAAGAAAACTGATACCTTGAGAGTAAGTAATGGCGATAGAAAGTTATTCTATTTTTCAATTTCTGAATTTGATCATTGGTACGATATTTCAGTCATATATAAGAATCGTACTATTCTAAATTTTTCTGGGCATGTGGAAACCGGTCGTCCGAGTCGAACAGATCGCTTGATTGGCCAGCAATAGTGTCAGGATCGGATTGAATGAATTTACTTTCTCGTCGCATCATGATCTCAGGGAGCGCAGTCGGTGCGGTGCTGGGTGCCGGTATAACAGCAGCGTATCAGGCGAAAGGAGCAATCAGAGAAAGTTCGTCTGTTCCTGACTTTCTGACTCCCCTGAAGTGGGCTCCTCGTAATCGTTCTTTATTAAAGAAACTTATTTCCGACTATGGAACTGACAGCCCAACATATAACCCTGCATATCGTCCGTATGCGGTTTTTGATTGGGATAATACCTGTATCGCTGGAGACTGCGAAGAAACGCTCCTCAGATATGTGGTAACACATTTTGTCTTTGCGTTGTCTCCATCGGACTTCGCACGGTTAGTGGTCAGGGATATTCCGGATAAGCCCCTCAATGATGTGTGCAGAACAGTGGACAACCATCTGGTCTCGTTCCCGGCTCTGGTGGAGGATCTGGTGGCTGATTACACGGAACTGGCTCGTTCCCAGCGAACACCGAAGATGGACGATCCGATATTCCTTTCCTTTAGAAGCAAGTTACAGTTTTTCTACGATGCACTCTGCCTTAGTTATGAAGATGATGTTTCCTGCCGCTGGATCGTAAGACTGTTCAGTGGATGGTCCAGAGAGAAGCTGGAAGTCATTGCAAAAAAATCCAACCTGTGGAATTTGGCTCAGGGCATTCATGAAGAGCAGTGGGTGACGCCTGACGCACGTCCGGGGCGCGCAGGGAGAGTGTCCAGTCATGTGGTGACGGGCCTTCGCCTGACGCCGGAGATTGCCTGTCTTCAGGCCGCGTTGGAAAAGAATGGGATCGATGTCTTCATCTGTTCCGCATCTCTTGAGGATATAGTGGCTGTTTTCGCGACAGATGCAGGGTTTGGCTATGGTCTTAAGCGGCAAAATATTATTGGTATGCGGTCGGTGTGGTCGGACGGTCGGCTTGGTAGTGACGGAATTCCTGATTGGCCGGTGACTGTTGGTAAAGGGAAAGTCGCCGCTCTGCACAAGGTTGTTACGGATAAGCGGGGATATGGTCCAATACTTGTCTGTGGCGATAGCTCAGGAGACTATGCGATGATGACCGCCTTTTCGGATACCCGCCATGCCCTGATCGTCAATCGTTGCCTGGGTGGAAAAATTGGTGAACTTTCGAAGCAGGCTGCTGCGGAAATGACTGATAGTCAGCCACGTTTTCTGTTGCAGGGACGTGATGCGAATATCGGGGAGTGGTATCCCTCGGAGCGTGGAGTGCGTTTGGGAACAGAGGTTCCTGAGTTACTTGCTGCAAGTCAGTAGAACTTTTTCAGTATCTGTAATCCTGTTTTGGTAAGCTGATGTTGAAAATGGTCGCATTATGAAAAATTCTGGATGTATGAAAGATCGTATACACGTGTAAGCGGACGATCTTGTACTGGTCAGTCGTTTTTGCCTGAGCATCTTTGTCGGGAGAGGACGAAACAAGTAGCCATAAGCGCTCGATAGCTTAACGTCAGAAAATCACGAAGCGGGTTCCTTCAAAGGAACAGTTCGTGATTTTCTGATTTTTGCAATAATGCGAGCGCAGACTTTCGTAAGGAACGCTCTTTCTCTTCTTTGGCTTGTTTGAATCTTGTCTGAAATCGAACGAACCTATTCCGATAGAAGGTTCGTTCACAGAGTTTCCTCACACCGGAAAGGCACGTCGGTCGAACCGGAACCGGGTCGGCCGGTAGGGCATTGGGTCAATATAGGGTGCCTCGCCAGCCATCATCTCAGCGCAAAGCCGTCCGGTTGCCGGGCCGAGCGTGAAACCCTGATGTGCGTGACCAAAATGGAACCACAGGCCTGTATGGGCTGGCGCCTCACCAATGATCGGCAGCATGTCCGCCACGCACGGGCGACTTCCTATCCACGGCGTGGCCTCGACGGCCTCGCCAATGTCCAGCATCTCGCGCGCCAGATGCTCGCTGCCGATCATCTGTTTCCATGAGGGGGGTGCGTCTCGTTGCGCGAACTCGGCACCGGTTGTCACACGAAGCCCCCGCTCCATCGGCAGAAGAGCAACGCCTGCATCCGTATCGATCATGGGTGCGTTGAGGTGACCGTCCCATTTGAAGTGACGATGATAGCCGCGTTTGACGAACAGCGGAAAACGGTAACCCATCGCACCGGTCAGATCAGAGGCCCAGGGACCGAGGGCAATAACCGCCTGCTCGGCTGAAACAGGACCGTCAGAGGTCTCTACTGTCCATCCATGAGCAAGATTGGCGAGCGTCTTGGCATCGCCGTGCACGACCCGGCCACCGCCAGCAATGAACAGATCGGCATAACGCTGCACAAGGGCGCCGGGATCTTTCACGCTGTACGGTGAAGGCCAGTATATGGCCCCCGTCATGGGGCGAATCAGAGCGGGTTCCGCACGGGAAAGCGTTGCGCTGTCGAGAATCCGGTTCTCGACTCCGAACTCACGGGCGAAATGGCGCGCCCGGGCGGTCCCTTCATCAAAGCCTTTTTCCGTACGGAAAAGCTGTGTCCAGCCCTCATGGCTCACCAGATCGCCCGCACCTGAGGCGGAGATCATCCGGTCATGTTCGGACAGGGAGTGACGGATCAGGGCTTCAAAGCCGTGGCTGATGGTGCCGTAGCGTTTCGGCCCGGAGTTCCACCAGTATTCCACCAGCCGGGGTGCGACCGCGAGCAGATCGGAAAAGCGGTAATTGACGTCATTACCGCGCCGTAACGCCACCTGCGCCAGCTTGAGCAGGTCGTGGGGGAAGGCGTAAGGCTCGACCGCCTCGCGCTGGATCAGGCCAGCATTGCCATAGGAGGTTTCTTGCCCCGGCTCCCTGCGGTCGACCAGAACGACGTCATATCCACGCTGTTGCAAATGCCAGGCCGTGCTGACGCCGACCATGCCCCCACCGAGAACCAGTGCTGACCGCCCCATGCAAAGACACTCCCGTCCGGAAAGGAAAGCCGCGCCCTATGGCCCGACTGTCCGATGATTGTTTTTCCGGATTTTTTTACAGGAAAGTAAAGCGGTTTCCCAGCCGGGGTATGGGATGTCTCCGCTTACGCGCATGCAATGCGTTGTCTGTGATTCCTGGGAAGGAGAAGCGGTCTGGCTTCCCTTTCTCCCTCAAGCCGCGGCGGGAAGGCGGCTCAGTGCTTCGCGGAAAATCTCTACAGCCCGGTCGATCTGCTCGCTGGTATGCGTCGCCATGACGGAGCAGCGCAGCAGCGGGTGATGGTCTGGTGTAGCGGGCGGCAGGCTCAGATTGACGTAGAGGCCAAGGCTCAGAAGCGTGTTCCACAGCATGATGGCTTCGGGAATCGTTTCCAGCACCACGCCGACGACCGGACTGACCGTTTGCCCGGTCGTCAGGCCGAGGCCATTAAGCCCCGCGTGAAAGCGTGCCGCATTGTCCATGAGCTGGCTGCGGAGTTGCGGCTGCGCCTGCATGTCGTCCAGTGCCGCCATTGTCGCCGCGATGACTTCCGGCGGCAGGGAGGCGGTGAACATGTAAGGACGGCAGTGGAGGCGGACCAGTTCCAGCTCGGGGTGGTTGGAGACGCAGTAACCACCCACCGTGCCCAGACTTTTCGAGAACGTCCCGACAACGAAATCCACATCGGACTCGACGCCCGCCGCTTCCGCCACGCCGCGTCCGTTCGGGCCAAGCACACCGAAAGAGTGGGCTTCGTCCACCAGCAGGGTCGCGCCCGTCTCGCGCTTCACAGCCGCCATTTCGGCCATGGGCACGACGTTGCCGGTCATGGAGTAAATGCCCTCCACGACGACGAGCTTCGCACCGGGTTCGTCTTTGATACGGTTCAGGCGCTTCTGCAGATCGTCCGGATCATTGTGGCGGAAACGGATGACCTGTGCATGGCCAAGGCGGCTGGCGTCATAGATGCTGGCATGGCTGTCGGCATCCAGAAGCAGATAGTCACCCTTGCCGGCCAGGGTGGAGATCATGCCGAGATTGGCCTGATAGCCGGTTGAAAAGACCATGCAGTGCTTCTGATGGAAGAAGCTTGCGATGTGCTGTTCGAGCTGTTCGTGAAGACTCTGCGTGCCGTTGGCGATGCGCGAACCGGTTGTGCCGACGCCCCGTGCCCTGACGGCTTCAATGGCAGCTTCGACAGCGCGGGGAGACTGGCTCAGCCCAAGATAGTTATTGGTGCCGAACAGGAGCGTTTCACGTCCTTCGATGATGCCGACGGTCGAGGACAGCGGGCGTTCGATGACGACGGCGAACGGATTCCGCCCTCCCGCAGCCTGCAGTTCGGCAAGGCGCCGTTCGACACCCCGAAACTTGTCGAAAATGCTCATGCCGGATCAGCTGCCCTTCTTCAGGGACACGATACATTCGGCAAGATCATCGATCGTGCGGATTTCGGCCAGACGGTCGAGGGGGACGGAGACATCCAGCTCGTCTTCGATCTCCATGACGAAGTTCATGACGGCCAGAGAGTCGAATGCCAGATCCTCAACGATCTTGCTGGATCCGGTGATGTCGCGGGGCACCTTGGGGTTAGCAAGGAGCTTGTTGATGATCAGAGCCGAGACATCCTGAACCGTTTCACTCATTCGGGCACCTTAAAGCAGTCATTGCGGATGCCCTGCCATCGACATGACACCGCTGAACTGCGGGGTTATGGCGGAAAAGACCGCCAGTCACCAGTGATAATGTCACTTTCGCCCCCTATCGCCCGCTGGAAGATGGTCGTCACCACAGGGGGGAACGCCAAAAATCAGGCGGCGGACGGGGTATTTTCGTCCAGCCGGTTGAAGGCGCCAGCCAGTAACATGGCCTTGGCTTTCGCACGGGTCAGCTTGCCGGACGACGTCTGCGGCAGCGAGTGCGGCGGCAGGAGAACGATGGTCGCGTCCACGCCATGACGGCGGAATACGTTGGTGACCTGCTCGCTGAGACCGGCGCGCGCTTCAGGCGTCGTCGCACGGCAGTGAACAAGCGCCACGACCTTTTCCTGCTGGTTTTCCTCTACCGAAAACACAGCCACGTCATGGTTGCGGAGCCCCTCGATTTCGTTCTCGGCGCTCCACTCAAGATCCTGCGGCCAGATATTGCGACCGTTGATGATGATGAGGTCCTTGGCGCGCCCCGTCACCACGATCTGGCCGTGCAGCATGTAGCCCAGATCGCCCGTATCCAGCCATCCATCGGTGCTGAGTGCCTCGGCGCTCTCTTTCGGCAGCCTGAAATAGCCACTCATCAGGCTCGGGCCGCGCACATAAATGGTGCCGACATGCCGTTCAGCCTGCACGGAGCCGTTCGCGCCCCGTACCTCGATTTCGTGGCCAGGAAGAACGGCGCCGCACAGCACGAAGGTGCGCAGCAGATGCGACGGATCGTTGCAGGGGTAGGCGACGCCTTCCGTTTCCAGCCGACGCAGGTCGATGGTGTCGGTCAGCATGCCTTGGTCGAGAGGGGCGAAGCTAATGGCCAGTGTGGCTTCAGCCATACCGTAGCTCGCTACAAACGCGCTGGCGTCGAAGCCCTGCGAAGCGAAGCGTTCGGCAAAGCTTTCCAGAATATGGGGACGAATCATGTCGCCCCCGATGCCTGCGACCCGCCAGCCCGACAGATCAATGTCCGCAGCGCCGGAACGACGCGAGCACAGATCGTACCCGAAGGAGGGGCTGTAGGAGAGGGTGCCATGGTTACGGGAGATCAGGTCAAGCCAGACGTGCGGACGACGGGCGAACTCGCGTGTTGGCAGTAGGTCGACGGTCAGCTGGCAGGTCATCGGCGTCAGGAAGAAACCGACGAGCCCCATGTCATGGTAAAGCGGGAGCCAGGAGACGCAGCGATCACCGGTTTCGCGGACCTGCAGACCATCGTGAGAGATGGAGTGGGCGTTCGCCATGCCGGAACGCTGTGTGACACAGACGCCTTTCGGGAACCGGGTGCTGCCCGACGAGAACTGAAGGTAGGACAGTGCCTCGGGCCTGATGACCGGAAGGGGCCGCTCAGGTGCGGGGAGATCCAGCATCTGTGCCGGAGAGCCGCCAAACTTCAGATCAAACCCGGCAATGATGTCGTCCGTCCAGCCGGCAATGATATCCGGGATGACGATCGCGGAGACGTCCGCCGTTTCGATCATGCCGCGAATCGTGGTGACATAGGTCTCACGGCCGCCAAACGCGACGGGCAGTGGCATCGGTGTGGCCACGAGACCGGCATACTGACAACCAAAGAAGATGCGGGCGAAGTCGCCGTCGCTTTCCGCGATCAGGCCGACCCGGTCGCCGGGCTGAAGGCCCAGAGCGAGAAGGCGTCGGGCCATCTCGCGGGCCTGCTCGCGCAGAACGCGATAAGGGAGTGCTTCAAGCAGCACGCCGCGCCCAGAATAGATATTATACCCCGCGTTGCCCTGAGCAGCATAATCCAAAGCATCCGGAAAGGTCGCGAAATCAGCATAGCGACGCTTCTGGTTGGATTCTGTCTGAACGGGAGTGGGTGTTGTGTCCTGAAAGCCAGTGATTGAGGGCATGCTTTCAATACGGGATATGACGGTCATTCAGCTGGCCATTCTCAGGTAATTGACAACCGCTTCGCGGGTTCGACGCGGCATGAAGAATGTTGTGCCGCTCAAGTCGAGCATTGAGGCCTATATAATGTTTTTGCGGTTTTATGAAAGCACCAGCTTTGGCGCCCCCGCTTGGAGTGTGCCGCATCCCGTTCGTTCCCCTGCTGGTTGCACTGTCCGGGTTTGAGTGGAGGATTTTATCTAATTCATTGTTTTAAAATGATATATTTATGAAGAAATAGGGTGCTGGTTTTTGATTGCTGGCAGGTTTGCCGTGAGATTACGGTGTGCGGGTGGAACGGGCGAATGAGTGCTGGATGAACGCCTGATAAGGCGTTGTGGGGCTGATCCTGCCGTATTCCGGTTTTAGTTGTTTTCTCGATTTATCAATCGTTTTTCGAACATTACTGCTGCAGCAGCATGGAAATGAAACGCAGGGAAATAATTGTTGTTACGATTCAACGGAGGCGTCTGAGGAAAGGCGCGCCGTGGCTGCTGCGTTGCGCTTTGGGTAGGGGAGAAGCTGTCCCCATACAAGTGTTTGGATCTGCCGGACCACGGTGGGCCGACATGAAATGTAGGTTGGACGGGGCGAGGTCGCCTGTGGCTTCGCTGGTGGCGTGGTGGCGGCCTTTAAATGTCGAAGGCTTTGTTCGCCCCGGAAATAGCCTGTCTCTTATGGGTAAGTGCGGGCGCTTCGGTGGTGGAGTGAAAGGTTTCCTCGCTCCAGAGGGAATTCTCTCTTGGATGAGAATGCTTTTCCAGCGGACCTTATCCTGCCTGCCTGCCTGCCTGCCTGCCTGCCTGCCTGCCGGTCCTTTTCCCTTTTCATGAGGGGCAGCCGTCCCTCGGTGTGTAGGCAGAATCGGTTTTCTAGGATTTCTGTGTATATTTTTGTCATTGTTTTTGCGTGATTTTTTGTTGGTTTTCCGGGATTTTCTGTTGGTTTTGGGATGGTTTAGTTTTTGGGTTT
>NZ_WOSY01000028.1 GCF_011516755.1 Acetobacter conturbans
TCCGATCCCACTGACTGTCGCTCAGACCATACCGCCGCATTCACATCTCTCCCTGAAAACAGAGAGAAAACATCACAAAATACGCAGGAGTACAAGGCTCATGCCACGGGGCGTTAACTGACGACACGCCCTAGTGGTTGAAGCGTGTTGTATCGCTTATCGAGCCGACATTCCCTGTGACGTTCTTTCCTCTCGCTTCGGAGACCGAAAGAACGTCACAGGCTGCTGGCAAGAAAGTGAATCATTGAACGGATTTTGCGACATTTGACTGCCGATCGCGCCCAAGCATCCAGAGATAATCGATAGAACAATCGTACGAGCGCATCCCCACATTGCCGGTGTCCGTAAAAGGCGCTGCAAATCTGGCTATCAGGCGCCCGCGTGGCTGCTGACCCTGAAAATCCATACGGTAGTCGATACAAGAAAAAGGTCGTCACCCTTTCCCTGAGATCAGGGGACAAGGCTGATATCGCAAAAGCTTGGTCCGACAGGAAGATTTCAAAATCCATCCAACCGGGCAACATGCACTTCAACCTCAAAAAATTAGGTCTTCCATCTTTCCCCAAAACAAATCTCAGTAGAAAAGAAAAGTTATAACCCCTTCTTAAATCGAGATTTTTAGACCCAGATTAAATAGAACACCTCCCCACTATAAAAGTAAGTAATATTTCTAAAATATACAATAATAGATCATGTTCTTTCTTCAGTCACAATCCACTGCTTGATAAGAGTATACGTAACAGAAAGCAGCATTGGGCCAATGAAAATACCGGCTAATCCGAGTGCCGCCAATCCGCCAATGACACCCATCATGATTAATACCAGAGGAATATTGGCCTGCTTTCGAATTAAATATGGTCGGAGCATGTTATCAATCACAATGGTTAAAAACGTTATGGCAAGGAGGATAGCCGCCTGCGCTATACCCCTATCAAAATAAACCCAGATAACAGCAGGAAATAACGTAATACCCGGGCCCGCCTGAAGAAGACAGGCCATGAAAGTTATAGCAGTAAGAATGCTGGCCCACGGCACACCGGTAAAATACATACCGACCCCGCCAACCGCACTTTCGACAATAGCAGTAAGCGTTACTCCCAAGGCCACGCCACGGATGGTTTTTACCCCCAGTTGCAGCATATCCAGCCCGCGATCCCCGGCCAGCGTTGAAATAAATCTTCTGGACACATTAATCAGATATTCGGCATTTGTAAGAAATACTGCCAATATAATAAGTGTAAGCAGAAATTGTACGGCAAGCATGCCAATACTACCTGCATATGACATAAGATAGTGCATGATCTGGTCAGGCTGCGGGATTGCCTGCTGCACGATTTCCATGGGCTTCATAGTCTGCAGATGACGCCACCATTTCCCAAGATATGCCCCCACCATCGGAAGAGTCTGTATTTTATAGGGAAGATCGGGCAGTTTCAGTGAGGTGATGTAAGGAACAATCTGCTGGAAAGCATTGATGTGTTTCACAACCGTCGAAATAGCCAGCCAGAATGGCAGGACAAACATCACAATGGCTACAAAGAGAGTTGTGAAAACTGCAAGCTTTCGGCTGCCACGCAAGCGCGCCTGTAACCGCAGCAACATGGGCCACATCGTTACAGCAATTGTACCGGCCCAGATAAGGGCTGGGATGAAAGGCGTGAGAATCCACACCGCACCCAGCACGAGGGTGCTGGCCAATAGTGCCACCAGAACAGGGCGCGTTGCCGAAACTGCACCATTTTTCTCATCTGAAACAGACGTATCGGTTTTCATTGCGTATGCAACCCACGCCTGTGCGCAGACGCCCCGCCAAAGCGAATCAGCGTCGGCTGCAAAAATCCGGCGATGTGAAGCTCATTCAGAAACGATCCTCTCCAATCCGACCATTTTACCGGGATAACGCATAGGCTCCCGTATGAGCCGCTGACCATCACAGATATTGCCAAAATGAGTCGTCCTTTTGCTCCATTTGTACCGAAACCCAGTCCAATATGGTCTGAATCAGATCAGCATCTGCCTTTCCGGCACTTTTTTCCGTATGCGGCTTTCATGCCACGTCTGGCGTATATCTAGACCACAACGTTTCCCGGAGACACCCAGAAGACAGGATACTGGGATGCCTCCTCCCCGCTCCCCGCTCCCCGCAACAGCATCGAACACAGGCGTGCCTCCCGTCGATCACTTCATGAGATATATTACGGCGTTCAAACCCACGACAGCCATCGCGGCAACCTAATCCGCATGCATTCACCGCATAAAGTGATCGGCTGCGGAAGTTTCCCGAATGGAGAGTGCCCTTCACCGGGTATCGAGGTTGTCAATTCTGGATGCGATTTCCGTCATTTACCCACATTTTTATAGCAACAAGAACCTGAAGCCTGCTGACCCACAACCAGATGCCAATTTCTTAAGCCAGACAGGATGCACGGAACCGATCTTCAGCCACCTTTGAATGTAAGAGCCCTTTTGGAAATTGCTGTTCGCCTTCGAACGCAAGCTTTCCGCAAAGCTGTTAACGCCAGATTGGCTGTTTCCGGCCGGTTTCATATTTCACTTCTGCGCCACACGGGGGCTTCCGGTCCGGAACAGGAATTTCTAAAAGGGCACTAAAACATTCCGTAGAAAGAGATCAGCCGATCATCGGAGGAGTAGAAGAAAGAGCACCCCACACAACAGAGATGCAGGCTCTCTCCCTTTTGTAGAAAACAGGTCGAAACGTGCGGATATGAAAATATGCTCAAAATGGTTCCCAAGCCTGAATCGACTCCCAAATTGAAAGCCAATTTAATTTTCTGGAAGGAAACGGGGTGCTATGCACATGATGCTGGCGGGCGTTACAGGCTGTCCCCTCCCCGCCAGCACACATCCCTCGGTTAAATTATCCTAGTCACTATCCTTGGATAGACCAAGAGCAAGGGAACTTTCAGGTCAAAGGAAAGCCGTCCCAGCAGACGGCTTTTATGAGCCCGAAGACAACCACTCTCTATATTTTGCCGTGCACACCGGCCCTTCCCGCGACGAACCGGCTTTCTTCAAATCCGTCGGATGTGCCGGATGGGATCTGGCTGCCTGTCGCAGAGATGCGTTTGCCGACAAAGCGAGAAATTGCTGTGGAGGGCTTTTCCACCAGAAGATTAAATCCCCAGGCTATAAACACTGACACCGCCACAGCAATCGCCACAGTCGCAGGAAATGGAAGTACGTCACTTAACAGCCTGCACACTACGGCCAGCACAATGACATGGAGCAGATAGAGACTATACGATATGCGACCAAGAAATTGCGGTATCCGACTATTAAGGAATCTGGATGTTTTACCTTCAGCCAGGGCCAAAATAATCAACAGAGAAGAGGATGCAACACACAGAAGCATCAGAACAAAATTCTTCCCTCCCAATATGACATCTGTTCTTTCCGGGTAAAAGCAGATGCCAGTAACCCCGACAATCCATAAGATGCCCCTCGCGAACCCTGATCGCGCTTCAACCCATTGACGTACAGGCTTCGACTTTTCAGCAATATATATACCGACAATGAACGGCAGAATATATTCCAGCGTGGTCAATGCAGACAGAACAAACTCATTGTGAATTTTCGAAGATAGTATCGAAAGGCCAAGCCCGACAAACAAGGCCGCCCCTATTGCCACTCTCCAGTTATACAATGTCAAAAGGACAAGTATTGGAAAGATGAATGAGATACGCATTTCGATAATCAGGCTCCACATGGGATTATCGAGATATGTCTGAGTGCCATCCATCAGCAAGTGATGAGCAAGAGACCCGGCGGATGTCTGCCCCTCCCAGATGCGGTCATTGAACCACGACGCCGCTGTGGGAACCGACATACCGCCCAATACATGAGCCAGCGCAAAAGAGACAAGAATAGCAACGGCAAATGGCAGCCATATCCTGATGAATCTTTTTGCTATGAACGGCAGATATTTCTGATGGTCCCTGCCTACAAACGTGAAGCCGAGCACAACACCGCTCAGGACAAAAAACATAATAACCATCGATGGTCCGGAAACGAATATCCGGAGAGGCGTCAGGTATACGAGAGAACCGTCTGCGGCAAAACCTTGCGAGAGTAGAGTTGTTCTTTGTTCATTTAGACCCGGTATACATATAAGTGCGTGGTGAAATACCACGATGAGCGCAGCTATGCCACGCAATGCGTCAAGAGACCTGATACGCATGCCATACTCCGAAAACAGGGGCGGCCTGCGTATCATTTAAAATACCATCTAACAAATGTATGTTAGCTATTTATCTATAAAAAAATTATTTTCTGCCATCGTGTCAGAGCCGTATGCCATACCTCCTACCCAGAAGCTATAGAAATATCCCATTAATCAATAGCTTGACCGTATATACGGAATCTGATTATGCGTCACAAAATCGTCTTACAAATAAAACAATCCTTCGCGTAGATGCTCTCGTGAGAGGATGGAATAACAAAAAAATAGGATTTCCGAGTGAATGCTGGCGCGGGGGATCCATAAAAAAAGCCACCTCCACTTAAATTAACGAACAAAAATCGTCATGCTATTCTTCAGGTAAAAAAGTAAATCCAAATATCAGGTGCGCCACCCCAGCCCTTTTGGAAGTGGAAAGAAGCCTATCTGGCGAAGAGTGCCAGCCAAAGGCGAACTCATGACCGGCTCACCATCGATTGTTTCCACCGTGAACATCGCTCTTTTTTCCCGCTTCAGCGCCGATGCGAGCGCTGCGAAGGATGCCGATATCCGGGCCTGACAGGCAGGATCGTTCTGGTCGAAATAGGTCAGCACATTTCGTCCGCCGGGAGGCAGATAGACTGTCAGAAGCCCCTCACACAGGACGACAATTGCCCCTTTGCGGCGTGTGGGGTGCGTTGCGTCGGGGTGAATCGGCCACGCAAGAATGGTTCCGTAAGGATTGGCCGGGTCCGGCGCGGCCAAGGCAACTGCGACCGGGTCGGCTGAAGTATCGGAGGCCAGATCACGCAGCCGGTCGATTGTGGCGCGATCACCGAACTGAGCGCCCCCCAACCCTTCGACAAATCTGCCGCGCAGGACATGTCCGGCATCTTCCATGCGGCGCAGAAAGGGTTGCAGGGCCGGAAAGCCGCCGTTCACATCCTCGGCCATGGTCGCGCCGCGTGTCACAATGCCGTATCTGTCGAGAAGTTTTTCCACGCATGCCAGACCGCGTTCCGTATCGCTGCACACCTCGTGCAGGATGAGAGACCAGCGCCCCGGCATCATGGCGTCATCCTCTCTGGACATGCGAGGCTGCACGGAACCGGCCACACGCAGCCGGGAGGATGGCGCCCATATCCCCGTATAGCGCCGCTTGGGTAGGGAGGTCCGTGCCCTTGCCGTTTTATGCAGACCGGTAAGCGTGCGCAGAGGAGCGAAGGTATCGGCGGAGATGTAGCCGAGCCAGACAAGATTCCAGAGTGCGGCCCGGATATCGGATGTGATGGCAAATTCCCCGGTGGGCAAATCCATTGCCGCCATGGGCAGGAGGTCATGGAACTGGCGCACGAAGAACGCACCCCCATTGGCCATGATGTGCAGGAGACTGGTCTGGAGCGAAGACAACTCCTCTGGAGGCGATGACGGAGCGGTCGGGAGCGTCTGTCCGGCGATATCCCTCAGATGGAAGGAAACGAGGCCATCATTCTCTCCGAGAGCGCCACGCCCAACCCATATGACATCGCCTGCGGCCAAAAGGCCGTCCAGCATGTGCGGTGTGTAATCGCGGACACGGGCTGGCAGGATATGCGTTTCCCAGAGTGAGGCCGGAAGAAAGAGCCCTGCCAGTTGTTCCAGAACCCGGATCACGCCCTCCACCCCTTCCAGAGAACCGTGGCTGGCATCAGGAAAAGTCGAGGCTGTCAGATATTGCCGCTCCGTCAGTAGGCGCACATAAGCCTGCGGTGAGACGGGCTGCGTGGCCTCCCGCGCGGCACGAAGCGAGCGCAGGCGGAGACGGCGGAAGATATCTTCCGAGACCCACTCGTGCTTTGCGCTCTCTGCTTCATAAACTTTTGAGGGTGTCTGTTCTTCCAGCCGCCTTTCAATGCCGAAATTGCCTTTCAGGACGGCTCCACGATCACACAGCTCATTTAGAACTCTGTCCACCACCGCTGCTCCAAGCCCGAAACAGACCGCCACTTCTCCTGTCGTGAAGGGAGCGTGGGTCCGCGCATAGCGGGCGACGAGATCACGAAGAGAATCGCTGGATGAGCGCAGGAAGACATCGGGCAGGTCATCAGGCAGACGAACACCGAGCGCGTCGTGCAATCTGCCAGCATCCTCAATGATCGCCCAGTGCTGTTCACCTGCGATATCGACCGGAATCAGGCGTGATGCCTGCTGCAACTGAGTGAGATACTCGCCGACATGATCGGCCTCTGTTTCCGGAACGCTCCGCATCACGCGGGACTGGGTGAGAGGTCCCAGTTCACGCAGAAGGTCCGCCACCCCCTCCGGACCGCTGACACGGCGATCCGGGGCCGTCCTCTGGAGTTCCTGTCCGACACGGCTGACAACATCAGGATCAAGGATATCGCTGAAATCCACCTGCCCCAGCAGATCGTCCAGCAAGCCGGTGTCCAGAGACAGCACGGAGGCACGGCGTTCGGCGAGCGGTGTATCGCCCGCGTACATGAATTCGGCGACGTAGCCGAACAGCATGGTGGAGGCGAAGGGGGATGGAGTTTCGGTCGTGACTTCAACGAGACCGATCTTCCCCTCGTGCAGGCTCTGCATCAGGTGGTGCAGGGTTTCCAGATCATAGACATCCTGAAGACATTCCCTTGCTGTTTCGACAAGAATGGGAAAATCCCTGTGTTCGTGTGCGATTTGCAAAAGCTGGGAGGATCGTAGCCTCTGCTGCCAAAGTGGAGACCGTTTGCCCGGATTGCGACGCGGCAGGAGGAGCGCCCGCGCGGCACATTCGCGAAAGCGAGACGCGAAGAGGGCCGATGAACTGACGGCGCTCGTCAGAAAACCCCTTAGAATATCGGGATCGAACATGAAAAGAGGAGCCCCGGGAGGACCACCGTTCGTATCGGGAATGCGCGCTACCATGCCGTCATCACTGGCGACCACCGATGCATCCGCGCCGAACATGTCGCGCGCGCGTTCCGCGACGGCCAGCGCCCAGGCGGCATGAACGCGCCTGCCATAGGGAGAATGGAGGATGACGCGCCAGTCGCCGGTTTCATCACGGCACCGTTCGATGACCAGCGTTTCGTCCGTCGGCAGCACACCGGTCGCCTCGTGCTGCTCCGCGACATAACGCACAATGTTAGTGGCGGCATTCGTGTCGAGCCCGAGAACCTTCATCTGCGTTTTCACCAGATGATCGGACGCTTCTTCAAGAGTGCCATGTACAATAGTGCTGTCGAGTTCACGGAGAAACCGCCCGATGGCATGTCCAAGTTCCGCAGGACGCGCAGGGCCGTCACCGTGCCAGAATGGCAGGCGAGCGGAGCGTCCGGGGGCTGGCACCACGATGACCTGATCGTTGGTGATCTGCTGAATGCGCCAGGAGGTCGCGCCCAGCGTGATGACATCATTGACGCGGGATTCGTAGACCATTTCCTCGTCAAGTTCGCCCACCCTGCGGGCTCCGGCCTTCTCCTCCCCTTCAGGAAGCATCACGCTGAACATGCCACGATCAGGGATTGTGCCTCCGCTGATGACGGCCAGTTGCTTTGCGCCGGGACGCGCGGTCAGGGTGCCGTCTTGTCTGTCCCAGATCAGACGCGGACGAAACTCCGAGAATTCGTCGGAAGGATACTGCCCGGCAAGCATTTCGAGCGTGGCGTCGAAGGCTTTGCGAGACAGTTCATGGAATGGCGAGGAACGCCTGACGGTGGCGTACCACTCATCGACCCCGAGCGCGTCCATTGCGACGGCGGCGATGGTCTGCTGGGCGAGCACATCCAGCGGATTACGCGGCGGTGCGATAGCCTCCAGTTTTCCTTCCAGCATGCAGTGAGCCGTCACGGTCGCATCGATCAGATCACGGCGCGACCGGGGATAGATGAGGCCGGTTGAGATCCCTCCGACCTGATGCCCTGCCCGTCCCACGCGCTGAAGCCCGCTTGCCACCGCGGGAGGCGCTCCAACCTGAATCACCAGATCGACCAGCCCCATGTCGATGCCGAGTTCGAGACTGGACGTTGCAACCACGCAGCGCAGTTCACCCGATTTCAGAGCAGACTCAATCTCCCCCCGCTGTTCCTTCGACACGGAGCCATGATGCGAGCGGGCAATGAGTGGAGGGAGTCCTGCGGCACGTCCTCCCGTTCCGCCGGCAGAGGACTCATAATGAACCGGCGCTTCCTCGGGCTCCGGCAACTGATCCGTGGAGCGTTCAGCATAAAGCTCATTCAGACGAGCCGTGAGCTTTTCAGCAAGACCCCGCGAGTTGACGAAAACAATCGTTGAACGGCGGCTTTCGATCTGACTGAGAATATGAGCGGTGACGTGTGGCCAGATTGAACCCGTCTGGTTCTGCTGAACCGGTGCGCCTGCCGCGCCGCCGGTTGCGGGGATATCGCTCATATCCTCGACGGGGACGATAATGCGCAGTTCGAGACGGCGATCCGATGCCGGATTGACCACCGTGGTTGGCTGCGCACCGCCAAGGAAGCCCGCAACGCGATCAATGGGACGGACCGTGGCGGACAGGCCGATGCGCTGGGCCGGGTGGCTCAGCAGACGGTCAAGACGTTCAAGACTTAGGGCAAGGTGCGAGCCGCGCTTCGTACCAGCGACGGCATGGATTTCGTCGATGATGACGGTGGTCACCTCACGCAGCGTTTCCCGCGCGTTGGAGGTGAGCATGAGATAAAGAGATTCAGGTGTCGTAATGAGGATATCGGGAGGGCGTCTGACGAGTGCAGCCCGTTCCGAGGGCGGTGTGTCCCCCGTCCGCATCCCGACCGTTATGCTGACGGGAAGATCACCTCGCTTCTCGCATTCTGCGCTGACACCTTCGAGTGGAAGGCGCAGATTGCGCTGCACATCCGCACCGAGAGCCTTGATGGGCGAGATGTAAACGATCTTCGTCTTGTTTCTGGCTGGCTTGGAGGAGGATGGTGGCTTTGTTTCGCCCTCGCTGAAGAGGCGGTCGATGGCCAGCATGAAAGCGGCCAGTGTCTTGCCCGAGCCCGTCGGCGCGATGACAAGCACGCATCCCCCTTTGCGGATTTCGGTCCAGGCGGCGTTCTGGACCGGGGTCGGGACGCCGAAGGTTTTCGAGAACCACGCCCGCGTTGAGGGGGCGAACGAAGCCAGACTTACTGGGGAACAGTCAGCCTCTCGGGTGCGTTTGCGGGACATGGTGGCCTCCGGTCAGTGCGACGCATGTCTTTTGGCGCTCCGGCAGGCTGCGTCTGTTCATTGCGGGCAGCTCTTTCTCCGAAGAAAGAGGGAGACAATACGGTTATGACGGCTGCCCTGTTCTGTCTTAACATGATCGGAGATGATGTCGTAAGCGACGCGGGCGCCCTTCGCTGTTAGACGGAAGCACTTCTGACAAGCAGAAAACCCATACCTCATCGGGGCAAAATCGTGAGGAAGAAGATAAGACCATTGGATACCGCATTCCGTCGTCCGGGTACGTCAGGAACATTTCGCCTGCATGTGAAACTTAATACATCGCGCAGTCTTAATATGTTGTGGGACGCCCATCAGAAAGAGCACTCAGAGTGTGACGTCCGGTAATGGAAAGGCTGCCAAACCCATTTCTCAAAGAGCGAATTATAAAACCCTTACATTCGTCCATCTGAGTTATCCGGTGCCTACATCCCCCGGTTGTTTCCTCTGATAGTTTCACAAAAACGGCGACATTCCATCTGTCATCCTGATCCGGTTTCCTGCCGAAGAAACAGAAAAATTCCGTAGCCTCCGAGGTCAGCATGGTAGAGCCACCCGACGAACGCAGGACGAGAACCTCCCTCCTCCCAACAGATCCCACTGTTATGAAACACCTTGGATTTATCGGCATCGTTCTGGCATTGCTTTGCAGCACCTTCGCGTGGAGCGCCGGGTGGCTGTCGCCACATCGTCTCACACAAACCAGCATGCTCGATGCACTCCGTGCGGTGGACGGACTGCATCCCGGCTTTCGCCGCAACCATGCAAAAGGGATGTGTGTGACGGGCTGGTTTGAAAGCAACGGCAATGCGGCCGATCTCTCCACCGCATCCGTATTTCGTCCGGGACGCGTTCCTGTCGTCGGGCGTTTCGCGCTGGCAGGTGGCATGCCGTTTCAGGCGGATGCACCGGCGAAAGTGCGCAGCATGGCGCTTCGCCTCATGCCACCGGACGGTCAGGAGTGGCGCATGGGCATTAATAATATCCCGGTCTTTGTCGCACGGACCCCTCAGGAATTTCATGATCTGCTGCTGGCCACCCGTCCCAACCCGGTAACCGGCAAACCAGACCCGGCACGCGTTCAGCCCTTCATGGCCGCGCATCCGGATGTAGCACGGGCCATCGGCCTAGTGGGCAAACGCCCCCTGACCTCCGGTTTTGCTGATGACACCTATCTCAGTCTCGACACTTTCCGCTTCGTCAACACAAATGGAACATCGATCCCCGTGCGCTGGGCCATGGTTCCGGTCACGCCGCCATCCGCCCCTTCTCCCGGCAATGGACCGAACTATCTGTTCGAAAACCTGATCACCGCCCTGCATCAGGCTCCCCTGCAATGGCACCTGATCATAACGAAAGGCGAGGCCACCGATCCGACTGCCGATCCGACTCTCAACTGGCCAGCAGATCGTCCGCAGGTCGATGCGGGAACGCTGACTCTCACCAGCGCGGAAAGCGAGGATAATGGTGCCTGCACCGGCATCACTTACGATCCGATGGTCCTCCCCACCGGGATCACGGCGTCCGACGATCCGATCCTGCCCGCACGATCCGCCGCTTATATGAGCTCTTTTGTCCGGCGATCAGGCGAAACCAAGCCTCCCAGCGCCATCAGTCCGGCGACCGCCTCCCCCAATGGAGGCCCGTCATGAGCGCTATCGTCCGCTTCTCCGTCTTCGCCAGAATGCTCCACTGGCTGATGGCCGCCATGATCCTGACCATGCTCTTTATAGGTGTGTTTATGGCGGCGACCGAAGGCACCGCTTACAATACCCTCCTCGCGTTCCACCGCCCCACAGGCCTCATCATTCTGGCACTGGCCATCATCCGGCTCGGCAACCGTTTCTTTGTCCCACCCCCGCCGCTTCCGGCCAGCCTCCCACGAATACAGCGAATGGCCGCCTTGGGTTCCCATATCCTGCTCTATGGCCTGATGATCGCGATGCCACTGGTAGGATGGGGAATGCTTTCCGCTGGCGCTTATCCCATCGTGTTCTGGGGAAGCATCCATCTGCCCCCCATTTTGCCCCACAATCCGGCGTTGTTCGCTCTGTTGCGACATGCACACACATGGTTCGGCCTGACCTTCTTTGCGGTCATTGTGATTCATCTTGGCGCAGCACTACTCCACGCTCTGATCCTGCGGGATGGCGTGTTTCCTGCCATGGCATCCTGGCGAACCGGGCAGCGCGATGAGGATTGAGGATTTACTTTGGAGGTGAGTGCTGCGTGAAAAGGATATTTGGGAAAATACAGAATCATGAATGTTTTTAAATTGATGCCTCACACTTGGATCAGTTGGCTGTTCACCACCCCCGATCAACAGAAAAAATCCATTCGGATACGATGAGGCTTTAAAAATAAAAACTTTTATTGTGCAATGATATGATTGACACTTGAAATACTCACCCCTCCAAAACTGTCAGATACCGTCCTGAACAGTCGCATTCATCTACCACTCGCAAATCTTATCTTCTCATATACCTGACTTGATCTGCAGGAAAAAACTGCCACTGATATCGTCGAACCACTACACCCAAGGATATTCGGGCTAAGCTCGAAAAAACGTCTTATAAGGCAAAATCACTATATCAGGAACGTTCGAATAACTCCGTTTAAGAATATAGCCCTTTGCATCAAGAACGGGATGTGAGAGGAGGCCATGTTGTTGGACAGTTTCCGGGCCAGAATAAGCTCTACCCAATTGATGTCATGCTGCCATTCTGACGTCGACGTTCTATAATACACCTCGTCGGGCGGACGCCCTGTGCCAAGTGTGGTCGATGCGCGTTGTTAATGCCCGATCCACACCCTGAGCCTTTCAAACCGTTCCGATCAGTTCTCGAATGCATGAAGATAGATGCATTCGCACGATCCCTTAGCAGCCAAACATATTTCCGGTATTGGGGATGCGGCATCGTCGTGCGCCGTTTCTGGTGGATGGCTGCTAGACGCATCTTCGCCATCGGCCGCCGGGCCAACTTGCGACCCATAGACGCTTTTTATTCCGGGTCGATTATTTACCGCCTCTGATCACGCCCAACCGAACAGAGGCATCCTGCAAAAAATCCCGTTCCACCAGCAGATCACTAATCTTTGCTTACAGCTTCTCCGCCTCAATCGGGCTCACGGTCGCCTCGGCCGTAAGTATGGCAGGCATTCCCCTCGATTGCCTGCCGCTTCCACTGCACAATCATCGTCTGATGCACACCATCCTTCGACACCAGTTCCGCCACGTCTGCTCACTACGGATCGCCTCCAGCGTAACCCGAGACTTGAACTCACACGAATACCGTTTCCGCGTAACTTTACCCATAAAACCCGTCCGCTCTCAGGTTGGGTTTTAGCTTAATGCCCTGTCCGAAAATCGGCGCCACCTCTGTTCTGGAGTGGCACCGTAGGCGCCCCATAAAGCCGCGCTGCTTGTAAAGCCTGATACGAGACCTGCATTCACTATCTTGCAACCTCGATACAATCCGTCTTTGATGTCCACTGACAAAGCAATGACACATCGTCAATTAACAAAAATATTTACTTATAATCATAGAACGCTCTTATTCCGATCTGGATAAATCTGTACTTTCAGGATGCCAGGATTTTTCCCCAAAGACTCAAATGCCGCCTGAATCCCACTAAGCGCAACCACTGACTGAATGAACGGCTCTACCCGAAACCGTCCATGCGTCAACAATGTCAGAGCGTCATACATATCCTCCCCCATGCCCGCCACAGAGCCTTTGATGGAATTTTCTCTGAGTACTGTGTCAAGAATTTTGAGGGGCACAATATCATCAGGTCCCGTGATACCGAAAGCAGCCACGTGGCCGCCCCGACGTATCAGTTCAAACGACTGAGCGTACAAGGCTGGAGATCCAATACTTTCGATCACAACATCCGCACCACGGCCATCAGTTTCTTTCTTCACGATATCCAGAACATTGCTTGCTTGCGTAATGACCACATCCGCTCCGGCCTGCAATGCAAGTGCCGCACGCTCGGATGATAATTCGACCGCAATAACTGGAGCGGCCCCAATCAGACGCATCATCTGAATATGTAAATTCCCGATCGGACCAGCACCAAGAACAACAACAGACTGCCCAAAGCCAATCCCCGATTTGCGGGCAGCTCTCACCACGCAGGCGACAGGCTCCGTTAAAGCCAGAACTTCCAAAGGAACGTCTGCCGGTGCCTTAATAATCTGACGCGCGGGCACCATAACATATTCCGCAAATCCTCCATCCCGATGAATACCGATCTGCTGCATTTCACTACAGTTCAGTATTTCGTTCTTTCGACAAAAATAACAATGACCGCAGCCGACGTTGATATCGGCGACAACGCGTTGTCCCATATCGAGGCCACTGACTTTTTCACCCATACAGTGAATGGTGCCCACAAATTCATGACCCGGAATGAGCGGCAATCTGTCGGAGGAATAGTGGCCTTGAAAAATATGGATGTCCGTTCCACAAATACCACAGCGATCCACCTTAACCAGAACATCGTCTGGACCAACAGCTGGAACAAGCACTTCCTTGACCTCGAAACATCCGGGAGCTGTCAGCACGGCAGCCTGCATCGTTTTCATTTCAGTTTCCTCACCCTCTATTTAACAGTGAGCATTTTTGAACGATCAATCGTGGATGCAATGGCAACAATCAGAACAATTCCAAAGAAAATCTGTTGCCCTGTTGCTGGAATATTGAAGTAAATCATACTGGCGCGAACGACTGCGACAATCATCGTGCCAATTACCGTACTGGCGACGCCGCCCACCCCACCCGTCAGGGGTGTTCCTCCCACAAGTACCGCCACGATAGCGGGTAATAAAAACCCTTCGGCTAATGTTGGAGATCCACCAGACAATCTCACGGAAAACATGACGCCAGCCATAGCCGCAAACATCCCGGAGAGAGCAAAGGCAAGAATCTTGTAGCGTTCAACATGAATACCAGATGCTACGGCAACCGGTTCACCGGTTCCTATCGCTTTGAAGATTCGTCCAGCAATTGTATGGCTCTGGATGAACCAGGCCAATAGAGCAACAATGATCGCCGCCATCAGTTCATGAGGGATACCAGCGGTCTTTCCCAATAACCAGCCAAAAGCCTGTTGCCTCTGAACAGTATCCATATGCAAAGCTTGCTGACCAGAAGCATATTGCCCGATAGACAATGCAATTCCGCCAACAGCAAGAGTCGAGATAAAAGAAGGAACCTTGAAGCGCGTCGTTACCATGCCAGAAATTGCTCCGCACAAGAATCCCGCTGCGACGACAAGGACTCCAGATACGACACCAAACGCAGGCAGAGCAATCGTTGTCAGAACAGTAGTCATATTGGCTATGGACTGAGATGAAAGATCTATACTTCCGATGTATATGACAAGCGTTATCCCGATAGCCATAATGAGAAGAGGCGCCACATCTGTTGCCAGACCAAGCAGATTGGCCGGACTTAGAAAGCGAACGTCTGTCAAACCAACCAGAAGCAACCCGCAAACAAGCGTAATCCAGGGAAAATGACGCCTCATTCTCTCCCTGTATGTCAGTCCTTCATTCACACCATGTGCTGGATGAGATCGAAGGGAGAAGGCTTTGAGCCCGGCAGGCAAGTGAACCATTGTCTGATTTCTCCGTCCCTGATGACAGCGATGGTGTGACTGAGGCCAATTGCCTCTTCCAAAGTATCCGCAACGAGAATAATACCCACTCCGTCCTGTGACATGTCGCGGATCATGTCATAGACATCCTCTTTTGCTCCGATATCCAGCCCACGCGTCGGATGATCGAGAAGAATAATATCCGAACCTCCACTTCGCCATTTTGCCAAAACAACTTTTTGCTGATTTCCACCAGAAAGATTACCGCAATCAGTATTTTCAGAAGGAACCTTGACCGATAGGCGGTGGATCCAGTCTCGGGCAAGTGCACGTTCTGACGGCACCTTCAGAATGCCGCCCCAGGAATAATTCTTCATTTGAGAAAGTGTCATATTTTCAAAAACATTCATGCCACTCGCTATACCTTCAATTTTACGTTCGCGAGGTACATAGGCGATACCGTGCGCCACACTTCGTGCCGCACTGAATGCATTAACCGGTTCCCCTCTGATTTTTATCGTTCCTTTTTCTGGCTTCTGCATGCCAAAAATTGTTCTCAAAATCGGTTCTCTTCCCGAACCTTCAACACCCAGAAGAGCAATTACTTCACCAGCATGAAGTGCCAGTGAAACGTCATTTCCTCGACCGGCAATGGTTACATGCTCGAGTTCAAGCAAAACATTATTTTTATCAAATGAGCTTTGCCTGTCTTCACGATAGTATTGAGAGTGGATATCTCGTCCGACCATTTTTTTCTGTATGTCAGCAGCATTCGCCGTCTCACCATCTATGGTATCGACAACAACACCGTCTTTCAGAACGTAGATACGATCGGAAAGTTCTATGATTTCATCTAGCCTATGGGAAACAAATATGAAGGATGCGCGTCTACGAAGTTCTTTTACCAGCGTAAAAAGAAGATCTATTTCTTCTTTAGACAGAACTGACGTCGGTTCATCCAGAAGGATGACAAGCTTCCCCTCAGTCCTTTCCTCAAGTGTCAGAACTTTTGCTAATTCGACGAGTTGCCTTTGAGCGAATGTCAATTTTGATGTCAGTGTTGATGGACTAATATTTAGCTTAACTTTTTCGAGTTGTTTCCTGGCTGCAGCTGCCATTTTGCGCCAGTTAATCGATCCAAAATATACAAAGGGCTCTTCAAAACCAAGGAAGATGTTTTCCATGACGGTCAGGTTAGGAATGAGTGATTGCTCCTGATAAACCATACCGATACCTCTTTTCATGGCATCGCGAGGGTTACGAAAATGCACATTCTCTCCGTCAACCAGCACATCGCCAGCATCATGCTGAACCGCCCCGTATATGATCTTCATGAGAGTAGATTTTCCTGCGCCATTCTCACCCACCAGTCCGACGATTTCACCATCGCCAACGCTGAAATCGACACCTTTAAGAACATGTACGCCGGGATAACGCTTTTCGACATTCCGCAGTTCGAACATGGCACCCTACTTTATAAAAGAAAGAGAACGACGGTCAGTGGAAAGGTAGACAGCAAAAATTACCAGAATTCCAAGAACACCATCTTGAAAATAATCTGGAAGACCTGTTACTACCATACCATTACCAATAACATTCACAATCAGAACACCTACGAGAGTGCTCCACACTCCGCCAGATCCTCCGCGAAGAGCTGTGCCGCCCACCACAACTGATGTAATAGAAGTAAACATGAAATTGCGACCAGTCTCAGTCTCTGCAATCCCAAGTCGTGCAACCGCAAAAATTGCACCCAGCGCATAAAAAATACCAGCGAGTGTAAAACCAATAATCCGCAATCTTCCAACATTTAAACCAGAAGCACGAGCTAGATCCTCACCTCCACCAACAGCGTAAAAATTACGACCAATAACTGTATCATCCTGAATGAACCACGCGACCATCAGGCAAAGAAGAGCTGCGTAGACCATAAGAGGAAAACCCATAATTCGGAACGTAAGCAGAGAACGAAATACAGGATCATCAATCAGAATACGATTACCACCAGTAATCAGAAGAGATAGACCAATTCCTATAAAACCTAATGAAAGACTTGCCATAAAAGAAGGAATTTTTAGCTGAACATGAACAATTCCGTTAACGGCCCCAAGAAATGCGCCCGCGAGAAGGGCTCCGGGAATAGCCAGCCATCCAATTCCACTAATTGAACCACCAAAAATATTTAGGATCAGTGCGAACAGAACAGCACAAACAGCAATGGTGCCTTCCATTGAAAGGTCAATCGATCCCATCAGGATGACAAATGTAACCCCTACCGCCACCATCAGAGCTGGTGTTGACGAAATCGTTATACGAGCAAAATTACGCAGTGAAAAAAAATGTGGATTGATTGTGGTAAAAAGCAATACAAGACCAATAAGAACGAGAACAGGTGCCCATTTTCTTATCATGTCGGCCGTCAGAAGCGTGCTCATGACACAACCTCATCGCTAGAATAAGAGTGAAAATATAGTCTGTATACAGACTGACTCATTTTGTTCGGTTTATGATTTATATTTTATGGGACCACTGGTGAAAGACCACAAACTTTTCCAATCATATTCAGGGTTCGAATCTATGTATTTCGACTTAAATTCACTGGCATCTTTTGTTGTAACCAAAGTTGCCGGACCATAAAATTCGCGATGTTCTTTCGGTTCAGACGATGGTTTAAAAACCCCTGTTGCCGCATAATAGGCGAGTGCGGCGGTAATTCCTCCACCCCAATAAGGATTGGTGAAGACGGTTGCCAACAGCTTTCCTTGAGCCACAAGCCCCACAGCTTGCGGATTTCCATCATATGATACAATCGGCATACCTTCGATGGCTTCAGCTCGAAGAGCTTCTATTACACCATAAGCCATCGTATCACTCGCACAATGCACGCCTTTTACGGCATCACCATAACGCGTAAGAAACCCGGACATGACCTGATTGGCTTTCTGGGTATCCCAATCAGCGGCCTGGACAGCCAGCAACTCAATGTTTGGATAAGATTTCAAGGCATTTTTCAGTCCCTGAAGACGTTCAATGGCCGGGTTATTGGAGGCTATTCCTCCAAGATGCACCACCCCACCCTTCCCCCCCATGGCGTCGAACAGCACGCGCGCAGTCTGTTCGGAAGGGCCCACATCCGACCATGTCATGTGCGAAACATAATTATCGCCAAAATCCCACGGGTGCAGATCATCGGTCTTGTTCCAAATGGTAGAAATATAGGCCCCGGCACTACAAACAGCTTCAACAACAGGCCGACAGTTCGGCATATCATTCGGATCTGCCGCAAGAGCGACCTGACTTCCATAACGGGACAATAATGATTTAATATCAGCAAGAGATTTCTCGCTTGATCCTTCATTGATCAGATTAATCAAGCTATCAGATGGACGTCCGAGACTGCGAACAAAAGCGTCTCCTCCCGCAACAATAGAATTCCAGTACGGATTTGTTCGATCCCGATAACTCCATGCTATTTTTGGATTTTGTACTGCTGCCCTTGCGGTTTTGGTTTTCAAGGCGGAAGAGACTGCCATTCCACCTAAACCATAGGCTGACAGTAACAGAAATTGACGGCGTTCGCATATTTGCCGCTCTAGATAATTTTTAATGAACGACATAACTGCCTCCAGCGCGCCCATGCAGAATTCCGTAAGTATTATTTTTTCTGAACGGCTATTTCCACGGCGCATTTATTATTAAAATGAAAAACAACAGAATCAGACTGAGTGCCCTGAGATACAACGCAGCATTAGTTTCATCCTGGAACAGGTGCGT
The DNA here is from genome assembly GCF_011516755.1 of Acetobacter conturbans. Lineage (GTDB taxonomy): Bacteria > Pseudomonadota > Alphaproteobacteria > Acetobacterales > Acetobacteraceae > Acetobacter > Acetobacter conturbans. Next base: position 18,761 of record NZ_WOSY01000028.1, read on the forward strand.
TTTCTCTTAACAATCCTCTGTTTTTCAAATCGCTCCAGAACTGACTGGGGATTGGATAACTGAACCACTGAAGATTCTGTTCTAACTGTGCTACAGTGCGCGTTCCTGCACAAAATGCAGATATAGCAGGGTGAGCAACAACAAACTGGAGAGCAGCTGCCGCAAGAGGGACACCATATTCACGACAAACAGCCTCTATTTTCTGGACTTTTATCATAATACTCTCAGGCGCAGCGGAATAGTTATACCGGGCATTTGGAACAGCACCTGTGGCGAGAATTCCAGAATTAAAGCCTCCGCCAACAACTACTGCCGCCCCGCGCTCCTCACAGAGCGGCAGGAAACGGTCCAATGCCTCCTGCTCAAGGAGTGTATAGCGGCCAGCAAGAAGAAAGCAGTCAAAATCCCGTTGCTTGAGGGCTTCGTAACAGACTTCCCATTCATTCACCCCGACACCGATCGCCTTCACAACTCCTTCAGAGCGAAGCCGTTCCAGTGCACGCCAGCATCCGTCCATAGCCTGACGAAAAACTTCCGGCTGCCCATCTCCCTGCGTAAATCGATCAATATCATGTATAAAAAGGATATCAATTCGTTCCAAAGCAAGACGTTGCAGGGAATCCTCAAAAGAACGCATTGTCCCATCAAAACTATAGTCAAAATCGATCACATTAGGAGCAGCGTTATTCCAGGGTTCAAAGTCTATATCCGATCTTCGGGCCGCCCGAAGTTTTCGTCCGACTTTTGAAGAAACCACATAGTCATCACGATTTTTCCATCGCAGAGCATGTCCAAGCCTGAGTTCTGCTAATCCGTGTCCATACATGGGGGCCGTATCATAAAAACGGACACCTGCATTCCAGGCGCTTTCTATCATATTGCTGGCAACATCTTCTTTCACTTCACTCAGAAAATTACCGAGCGGTGCCGTACCGAACGCAAAGGCCGTCACCTCCAGTCCACTCCGACCAAACATATGTTTTTCATAAGGTTTCATTATCCGTCACCCTCTTTTTCCGTAATACGTGCGTACTCGGTTTATTTTTATGGATGGCTACTTAGAAACTTCTTACACGATGGCGCATTAATAAAAATTATAAGATTTTATATTGAAAATTCTGTTCCCATTTTCTCCGTCAGCTCTGGCACAACGGAAAACAAATCACCGACCAATGCATAGTCAGCGACCTTGAAAATAGGTGCATCCTCATCCTTGTTTATTGCAACAATTATTTTTGAATCTTTCATTCCAGCAAGATGTTGAATAGCCCCGGAAATACCTACAGCAAGATATAAATCCGGCGCCACTACCTTACCTGTTTGTCCCACTTGCCAGTCATTCGGGGCATACCCCAGATCGACGGCAGCACGGCTCGCCCCTACTGCGGCGCCCATCTTGTCTGCAAGCTGTATGATGGCATCAAAATTTTCTTTTGATCCCATTCCCCGTCCTCCAGAGACTACAATTTTTGCTGATATCAGGTCCGGACGTTCAGACACCACCTCGATATCTTCCAGCCATGATGATAATTCTGGATCTGGCACTCCTACAATCATCTCGATCGAGGCTTTGCCACCTTTCTCTACCGCTTTGAAAGCTGTCGTTCTGACAGTCAAGACTTTTACAAGATCAGATGAAATTACCGTCTGAATCGCATTCCCAGCAAAAATGGGTCTATCAAACGTGTCAACATCATGTACGGCTATAATATCCGATAGCACCATTACATCCAGAAGCGCTGCTACCCTCGGTAGAATATTTTTTGAAAAGGCAGTAGAGGGAGCTATAATATGCTGATAACTTCCAGCAAGGGAGAAAATCAGAGCAGCAATAGGTTCAGCCAAGCCATGCGCCAGACTATCATGCTGTGCCAAAATTACTTTTGACACACCTTGCAATGACGCAGCTTCTGCTGCGGCGTCCTGGCCATCATCTGAAGCAATCAGGATATGAACATCTCCAAGAGGCAACGCCGCGGAAAGTGCTTTTGACACCGCATCCGTTGCCAAATGCCCCTGACTGAGTTCGGCAAGCAGGAGAACACTCATCGGAGAACACCTTCCTCTATTTTAAGTTTTGCAATCAATTCATCAACCGATCTGACTTTTACTCCTTGAGAACGCTGCTGTGGCTCGACAGTTCGCAAAGTTTTCAATCGGGGTGCAATATCCCCTTCCAGTTCAGTCAGATTACGTAGCTCCAAGGGTTTTTTCTTTGCTTTCATGATATTCGGAAGCGAAACATAACGTGGTTCATTCAGTCGCAGATCAACCGTAATAACCGCAGGTAGCCTGACCCTGATAATCTGCAGTCCTCCATCAACCTCACGTGTCACAGTGGCGTTGCCCTGCGAGATATCAATGCTGGATGCAAACGTAGCCTGCCCCCATCCCAGCAGGCCTGCCAGCATCTGTCCTGTTGCATTCATGTCATTATCAATCGCCTGTTTGCCTGCAATGACGATGTCCGGTTTTTCATCACGAACAATTCTTGCGAGAATTTTGGCAACAGCGAGAGGCTCGATATCATGATTGACGTTCGAGGTCGCCTCTACAAGAATGGCTCGGTCAGCTCCCATTCCCAACGCCGTACGCAATACATCTTGCGACTGAGTGGTGCCAATGGAGACCGCAATAATCTCTGAAACGATCCCTTTTTCCTTCATTCGGTAATCCCCCCATTTTTAGTGGGGCATTGAATGAGAATTCAGGCAGCTGTTTTTAGTTTCTGGGCGGGGGTTAGCCCGCTGTTCCCCATGTTGGGTCTGTCATGGTTAT
>NZ_WOSY01000029.1 GCF_011516755.1 Acetobacter conturbans
ACGCCTATCACTGTATCCTTCATCTGCCGTCCTTTCGCGCAGTCGTTTCTTCCAACGACCATTCTGGCACATTGCGATGCCGTGCGGGGAGGACGGCAACCACCCCATCTCACGGCGCGGGCGCCAATACGACTGACACCGTCCGCCAGGGCATCAATATCACCTATGCCGTCGGATGGGTCCGGCAGGAGGAAAACCAGTATCTGGCAACCCCTCCGGAAATCGCCAGAACATTGCCCGATGACCTGCTCAAGCTTATGGGCTATCAGTGCGGCTGCTTTGCCATAGGATACGTACGCGACTTTGAAGATCCGCTTGCCTATCTCAAAGGCAGCACGGAACGTCATTCTTCTGGCTTTAATGCCCTCAGTAAGACCGCGAATGAAGTATCCACGGATTACGCCAAATCTCTGTCCTGAAAATCGGAACCATAAAAAATATCGTGCAATCACCGCATATTTTTGAGGTCTGAGCGAGGGATATCGATAAGATGACACCACCCTTGGGCAAATGAAATGAAGAGAGGCGGTGGGTCAGGGAGGCTCAAGACCTGCCAAGACCGGATAGGACAGCAGCATGAAGGGGACCTGACGGCAGAGCCCCTGATTGCCTGCGTCCACGATAGGGCATCACGAAAATTTTATGTCAAAGGCTAGTCCAACAGAGGCTTGTCTTTGCAATCCCGCAAAGTCCCGCAATTTTATCAGGCTGTGGTGGAGAACGCGATCATGTGGCCGAACCAATTTTATCCCGTAGGATGACACAAAGTCGGTTTTTTCGCTCATGTGACGCGATACCGGCAAGAAAACGTTTGACACGCACCTATTTTGGTATACCAGCATACCAAAATAGGTTTATTTCTTTCCCGAAACGTCAGAGTCCCAACCCATGGAAGCAACCGTGGTCCGCAGGAATAAAAGTGGTTCGGTTCTCCTCACAGTGAAGGCGGCACCAGGCGCTTTTAACAACAGTTAGCGACAGTACACGTGCGGCATACCAGCGGGGAGATCGAATATGGATGTAAAGGTGCCTGCCGGAAAACCGGCCTTCCTGAACCCATTCGAGGTGGAAACCCCGAAGGGTGCCGAGGGCTGGCAAGGACTTTATCGTTATTATGCGCTTCTCAGCGAGGAGCGGCGTGCATTCGAGGAAGGCAAGTTCTGGTTCTTCGACGGGATGCACAACCCTGAACCGCTCTATCCGTTCGATACAATCATGACCGATAACTGGTGGGTCGCGGCCAGTCAGATGTCGACCCGTGTCTGGGCGCTGCCGCCCGCGCTGGGGATCGATCACCGCGTGATCAACGGTTATCTGTATGTCAGTCCCAACGCGGTCACGGATCCGGCTAAAATTGCGGAAAGGGCGGAGTATTTTACCCGCCGTGCAGGCTATTACTTTGAAAATTGGGATACTATTTTTACTGACTGGAAAGCCAAGGCACAGGACTGCATAGACCGGCTGCGCGCGATTGAATTCAGCCCCCTGCCCGAATATGAACCGGAGACCAGTATTACCGGTCATGCCGGTCGTTATTCCTCCCTTAACCTTCTGCAAAATTACAGCAGGCTAATCGAAAACATGCTTGAAATGGGTTCTTACCATTTCGAGATGCTCAATCTCGGCTATGGTGCCTATCTGACATTCCGCGAATTCTGTCAGAACGCCTTTCCCGGTACTGCTGATCAGACCATTACCGACATGGTCTCGGGCATCGACATTCTTCTGTTCCGCCCGGATGACGAATTACGTAAGTTGGCGCGTCAAGCAGTTGATCTTGATGTCGCGGACATCATCATGAAAATCCAGACGCCTGATGATATTCTTGTCGCCATGCAGGAAAGCGAGGCTGGTCGCACCTGGATTGCGGCATTGGAAGCGGTAAAAGATCCGTGGTTCTGGTATTCGACCGGTTCGGGTTACTGTCATGCGGACCCGGTGTGGATGACCGATCTGCGCTTACCCTTCACGGCAATGCGTGGATATATTACGGCCATTCGCCAGGGGGAGGACGTACGCCGTCCGCTCGACAAGATTCTTGAACGCCGCGCGAAGGTCACGGACGAATATCGCAGCTATCTGCCGACCGACGATGACCGCGAGGCATTTGACAGTCTGATCGAGCTGGCGCGCAAGGTTTTTCCCTTTGTGGAGGATCACAATTTCTACGTCGAACATCTGCACCATTCGATCTTCTGGTCGAAGGTACGCCAACTGGGTGATGTGTTCGTGGCGCATAAATTCTTTGAGACTAATGAGGATATTTTCTACCTCCATCGGCATGAAGTCTATGACGCCATCTATGACCTGATGATCGGCTGGGCCGTGGGCACCCAGCCGCGCGGACAGACGTACTGGAAGCCGATCGTGGCTGAACGTCGGCGTATCCGCAATATCCTTGCCAAATGGACGCCTCCCCCGGCACTCGGCACGCCGCCGGACACGATTACCGAACCACTCACCATCATGCTGTGGGGCATCACCCAGGAAACGATCGAGGAATGGATGGGGATCGATGCCGCATCTGCAACCGAACTGCGCGGTATCGCGGCCTCGGCGGGCAAGGTCAGGGGACGGGCAAGGGTGATTACCGACCCCGACCATCTTTATGACATCGAGGATGGTGAGATCCTTGTCTGCCGGGTCACGGCGCCAAGCTGGGCGCCGGTCTTCCCTCGCATTCGTGCGGCGGTTTCCGATGTGGGGGGCATGATGGCGCATACAGCCATCATCTGCCGTGAGTATGGCCTGCCGGCCGTGGTCGGTACCGGTTTTGCCACCGCAAGGATGAAAACCGGTGACATGATCGAGGTTGACGGCAATATCGGCCTTGTCCGCATCCTGGATGGGCAGGGCACATGAGCGCAGACCCCATGATCCTGTGGCTGGATGATCCGGCTGCGGCACGTAATCCGATTCTGGGTGGAAAATTCTCAAGCCTTGGGGATTCCACCGCCGCCGGACTGCCTGTGCCACCGGGGTTCGGGATCACCACCTGTGCCTATCGTGCCTTCATGGCTGAAACCGGTTTGCAGGAGGACGCGGCGCGCGTGCGCCGTATCTGCGCCGACCTGCCGCCAGAAAAAATCACGGCCCAGACACGGGACCTTGTAACAGGTATCCTGACCCGGCCATTGCCCCCGGCGCTGGAGGCAGAGGTCCGTGCTGCCTATGCTGAGCTGGCACGCCGTACCGCTATGGCGGACGTGGCGGTGGCCGTTCGTTCAAGCGGCGAATCAGAGGATCTCGCTGGGGCGAGCTTTGCGGGGCAGTATGAGACTTTTCTATGGATCCAGGGCGCGGATGCCGTCGTGGACCACATGCGCCGCTGCTGGGCGGGCATGTTTGGCGATGCCGTTCTTTCCTATCGGCATAATGGGGAAGCCGTGGCCGCCACGGGCGATTTCGCGATCTGCGTGGGGGTCCAGCATATGGTGGCGGCCCGCGCGGCGGGAGTGATGTTCACCCTCGATCCTATTACCGGCGATCGTTCGAAAATCTCGATCGAGGCCTGCTGGGGCCTAGGCGAGGGCGTGGTGAAGGGGGATGTCACACCCAGCCAGTTTTTGGTCGACAAGGTGATGTTCTCGGTTCTCAAGCGCAAGGTCGCTGCCCAGACGGAGGAATACAGGTTTGATGCGGCTGCGGGCAGGGTGGATTTTCTGCCCCTCAAAATGGAATGCAGTGAAGCCTCCTGCCTGAGTGATGAGGAGGTTCTGGCCCTGGCGCGGCTTGCAAAACGGATTGAGAAGGATCGGGGTGCGCCGCAGGATATCGAATGGGCCATAGGTCCGGACGGCCGCATTGCGGTGCTGCAGGTCCGGCCCGAAACCGTGTGGAGCAGCAAGGCCGCAAGGCCGATCCAGCCCGTGACGTCACCTATCAGTCATGTGCTGGCACGCATGAGCGGCGCGGTCAGCACGACGAAGACCCCTTCATGAAGGCCTCGGATTTCCTCTACCACCGGCCTGAAAGTGTGCCTCAGGTACTGGGGCTGCTGCGTGACTACGCGGGGGGCGCGCGGATCCTTGCGGGTGGGCAGAGTCTGATGCCGATGATGAACCTGCGCCTGTGGCGTCCGGCAGCGCTGATCGACATAGGGCGCATTCCTGATCTTGAGCGTCTTGAACAAAAAGGGGATGTCACCATTCTGGGGCCCAGGTTTCCCTATTGGCGGATCGAGAATGATCGGGTCATTGCAGAGCGCCTGCCGTTGCTGGCGCGCATGGTCCGCAAGGTCGGTGACCGCCAGGTGCGTAATCGGGGCACGATCGGCGGCAGCCTTGTTCAGGCAGACCCAACTGGCGAGATGCCTTTGGGCACGCTGATTCTTGGCGCTACAATTCATGCAGAAAGCATCAGGGGACGGCGCGCAATTCCGGTGGAGCAGTATTTCCTGGGGTCTTACGCGACAGCGATCGAACCGGATGAAATGCTGGTCGCGGTAGAATACCCGCGTCATCCGGCGTATTTTTCTTTTGCGGAAGTCAACCGGCGGCATAATGACTTTGCCGTTGTCTCGGTCGCGGTCGCGGGCGACCGTGCTGCGGACGGAACATGGCACAACCTGCGCATCGGCCTTGGCGGCGTGGATGAAACGCCGGTTCTGGCCCTGGCCGCAATGCGGCGAGGTGAGGGGACTTTGTTGCAGGCCCCCGATATTGCCCAGATGGGCATACTCGCCGCCGAGCATATTGATCCCCCTGACGATTTCCGGGCCTCGGCGGACTACCGGCGGCATCTGACCCGGGTTCACCTCACGCGGGTGCTGGGCAGCATGCTGGCGTCGGCTGGTTTCCGGGAGGAATAGAACATGAAATTCGTTCAGGAATTCACGGTTGCACAGCCTGTGGAAACCCTTTGGGCATTATTCGATCAACCAGAAACTGTAGCGGGCTGTCTGCCGGGTATAGAGGGCATAGAAGTTCTGGATGCCGATAATTACGTGGTGCAGATGCGCCAGAGCGTGGGGCCGATCTCGGCCACTTTTGAATCCCGGGTCCATATCGAAGATCGTATTCCCCCCAGTAAGTTGCGTTTTTCCGCCACGGGCAAGGCGATCCGGGGTGCGATCGGCAATTTCCGTGCCGAAAGTACGGTAACCTTGCAAGCTGCTGCACAAGGCGGGCTGATCAGGGTTGAGACCGAAGCGGCCCTGGCGGGAGTGTTGGGCAGTGTGGGCCAGAAGATTATTGCCAGCCACGCCGAGAAGATCGCGGCGCAATTTGCCACCAACCTGGAGACAAAGCTCAACGGTGGCGAAACGCCATCCCCCGTTCTCCAGCCCCGCCCGGCAAGCAGTCCCGCTCGTGGCGTAGTCCAGTCCGCCACGGCGCCTGCCTGGGCTTCCGGGGCGACAGTCGCCGTGGCCGACATATGGATACGCGTGGCGGTGGTGCTTATGGCGGTCAATATCGCGATCGGTCTGGCCATTCTCGTCAAGCTGAAGTGAGTGCGGAATCGGGATAGAGACATGTCCGACAGCAGCAACCAGATTGAGATATGCTTCGAGATCAATGGCCGGCAGGTAACACAAACCGTTCCTGTGCGGATGCACGCCGCGGATTTTCTACGACATCAAATAGGGCTGACTGGCACACATCTGGGCTGTGAGCAGGGGATCTGCGGCATGTGCACCATCTCGGTGGACGATAGACCGGTGAAATCCTGCCTGATGCTGGCGGTCCAGCTTGACGGTGCGAAAGTCCGCACAGTGGAATCCCTGGCGCCGGACGAGACCGAACTCCACCCCCTACAGGCAGCTTTCAAGCGCCATCATGCCCTGCAATGCGGCTTTTGCACGCCCGGTTTTCTGATGTTGGCGCGCAGCTTTGCCGGGCGGCGCATGAACCGCGCTGAAATTGCAGAGGAAATCAGCGGTGTCCTGTGCCGTTGCACGGGCTATGAAGGCATCCTGCGTGCGATCGAGGAATGGTTACCCGGCACCTGGACGGACGCTTCCCTGTCTGATGAGGCAGGGCAATGACGGTCGTGCACAAGACGGTCATGGAAAGTGGAACGGCAATAGGCCAGGCCTTGGCGCGCAAGGAAGATGACCGGCTTTTGCGCGGCGGCGGTCTATATGTAGACGATGCCTGTGCCCTGCGCCAGTTTGCAATGGCGGTGGCGCGCTGCCCTTTTCCCCATGCAAGGATCCGCCACCTTGACGTGCGTGCCGCCGCCGCCTTGCCGGGGGTTGTGCATATCCTGACCGGGACGGAGGTGCAATGCCTGACCAATCCGATCACCGTGCTGCGGCCGGTGCCTGGCGCACCTATGCTGCCTTATTATGCGCTGGCGCAGGAATACGCATTGCATGAAGGGCACGCCGTGGTCAGCATTGTTGCCCAAAGTCGTGCCGTGGCCGAAGATGCGATCGAGCTTTTGGAGATCGATTACGAGCCCCTGCCGCATGTGACAGACATGACGCGGGTACTCGACCCTGATGCCCCGGTCCTGCACCCGCAGATCATGACGTCGAACCTCATGGCATCGAAGACCGATTACTCAGGCAATCCGCGGGCGAAACTGGCCGAGGCAGCGCTGGTGGACTATGACCGCTTTTTTGTGAACAGGGTGGCTCCCCTGTCAATGGAGCCGCGTGGTGTGTTGGCATCCTGGCGGTCGGGCGCGCGCGAACTTGATTTCCGCAGTTCCACCCAAGTACCCCATCTGGTGCGCAAGCAACTGGCCGAAGCCCTGCGCCTGGATGAAGGAGCGATCCGGGTTGTCGCCTCGGATGTGGGTGGCGCTTACGGGATGAAGCTGGGTCTTTTCCCCGAGGAACTGCTTGCAGCGGTGCATGCGATGCATCTGGGGCATCCGGTGAAATGGATAGAAGACCGCATGGAATATTTCCGCGCTTCTACGCATGGGCGCGAGAGCTTTCATGACATGACCATTGGTACCGACGACCAGGGCCGTATCCTTGCTATCATCAACGAATACACGAATGACATTGGTGCATGGAATTCGCCCTTCGGGTCGTCACAGCTTTCCTCGGTCACGTTCACGGGCCCCTATCACGTGCCCGATGCCCAAGTTTGTCGTCATGTGGTGCTGTCTAACAAGACCCCGATCGGGGCCTATCGCGGCTATGGGCAACCGGAGGTCAATTTTGCGCGTGAGGTGCTGCTGGATCGGGTCGCCCGCAAGCTGGACATCAGCCCGCTTGATATCCGGCGCAGGAATCTTTTGCGGCCAGAGGACCTGCCCTGGCGTACCCCAAGCGGCGCAGTGTATGACAACGGAGATTATTTGCGTCCGCTGGAAATGCTGGCCGGGGCTACGGATTACGAAGCACATTTTGACCGGCCCCGGCGACCGCGGGCGGATGGCCGCATTGTCGGTATCGGACTTTCTTCCTTTGTCGAACGGACGGGCTATGCCAGCGCGCGTTTTCTCGCCCGGCGCGGTTCGCATTTCGGTGCGCATGAAAGTGTGACCCTGCGTGCCAATCGCTCGGGCGGCATCGACCTATATACCGGTGTGTCCACCTGCGGGCAGGGAAACGAGACCGCCTTCGCACAGATATGCGCTGCAGTGACTGGCGTTCATTATGATGCAATCCGTGTTCATGCGGGTGATACGGCACAATCCCCCCTGAACACGGGAGCATTCGCGTCCCGCACGCTGATCGCGGCGGCCGGGGCGCTGAAGCAGGCGGGGGACGCTTTTCGCGACAAAACCCTGCGTATCGCGGCTATGGTCCTCCAGATTTCTCCCGAAGACCTCAGTATTGCGAAAGGTCTTGTCCATTCCGTCCGTGAGCCCGACAGGACGATCACGTTGGTTGACGTCTTCAACCGCGCGATCACGGGACAGGGCATTCCCGAAGGACTGGAGCCGGGGCTGGAGACGACAGCACATTTCGAACCGCCTGAGGCCTCTTTTTCCTTCGGCTCCGCTGCGGCGGTGGTGGCGGTCGATCCCGAAACCGGGGATTTTGACATTGAACGTTTCGTGTTCGTGCATGATTGTGGGGTCGCGGTCAATCCGCTGCTGGTGGAAGGCCAGGTCCGTGGCGCGTTGGTCCAGGGGCTGGGAGCAGCACTTTCGGAGGAGCTTCGCTACGACCGAGAGACCGGGCAACTGATCAACGGTTCCATGATGGATTATTTTGCCCTGACCTGTTCGGACGTGCCCAAAATCGAGCTCATGCATACCGAAATACCGTCGGACGTCACTACCTTCGGGGTGCGTGGTGTGGGCGAGGTGGGCACTATTCCGCCCGCGGCGGCCGTCGCCAACGCGCTTTGTGATGCATTGCGGGATTACGGAGTTGCATTTTCCGCCCTGCCACTGACGCCGGAAACGGTCTGGCGGGCTTTACAGAATGTGCGTAACAAAGGAGAAACGCCATGACGGACCCACTTTTTGGGCGTTATCGTGATGCAGAACTTTCGGTTCTGGAACAGGACGCGGTGCGCTGGCTGGATGGGTTCTACCAGCTCGAACATCTTTTTGCAGCCCGGGAGTGGGCGATCATGCTGACCGACGGCACGGCGTCGGAGGCGCTGAAATTCGCTGCACTCCTGCATGATGCTGAACGTTTCTTTCCCGGCGGTCCGTCCGATACCCCGCGGAGCAGTTTTGATGATGCCGATTATCTGTTTAGACATTCTACGCGTTCGGCCGATATTGTGGGTGACTGGCTTGCAAAGCGGCCCGAAGGTGTGGACCTTGCGTTCGCGCGGCGAGTACGGGCGCTGATCTTGCGGCATGAAATCGGTGGTGATCCGGAAGAGGATATCATGCAGGCCGCAGATTCGCTGGCTTTCCTGTCTACATTTGACTGGCTGGTGGTGGATTGGGTGCGCAAGGGTCATTACGACATAGCAGGCGCACGCGCGAAACTTGACTGGATGCTGGCGCGTATCCGGGTACCGGCAGCACTAAGACTTGCACTGCCGATCTATGCCCGGACTGTTGCTGCGCTGGAAGATCCCCGAGGTATGACAGTGGATCTGGCACTGCGCCGCCGCCAGGCAGGTAGTCTGAGCTATCTTACCGGTCTGGCTGCAGCGGTGGTCTGACCCGGGCACGTTACCCAGGTACGCTCTGGGGCAGGATGTTCCGGTTTTCTGATGAATTCTCGTCATTGAGCGAAGGCAGGCGGGTCTTGGCATAGCATGTCGAGGCGTCAATATGGTCCGACATTTCCGCTCTGGCGCGATCCGGATCATGGTTCTTGATTGCTGTCAGCACTGCCCCATGCTGTGCGAGAACCCGTCGCATCTGGCTTGCGTCATATTTGATCCGACCACGCAAGGTGGCGGTCAGTGCCAGAACCTGGGTCACAACTGTCAGGACGATCTGGCTGTGTGATGCCGCGGCGACAGCAGCATGAAAGGCAAGGTCGGCCTCGGCCTGTTCAAGGGCGGAACATGTTCGCGGCAGGTTCTTCTGGCGCATAAGGGCGGTTTCTATCGCCAGAAAGTCCTGCGGCGTGGCGTATTCTGCCGCACTTGAGGCTGCATGCACTTCCAAGACATGACGCAATGCATAGATCTGGCTGATTTCGACATCGGTAATCTTGCGCACCCGGGCGTTGCGGCGCGGTACCAATTCCACCAGACCTTCCCCTTGCAGAGCAAACAGGGCCTCGCGTACCGGTGTGCGGCTGACCCCCAGTTCGCTGGCGATCTCGCGTTCCAGCAGCGGTTGTTCCGGCTTCAATGTCCCGACAAGAATCTCGCGCCGGATAATGTCGGCCACGCCAGCACTGGTCCGCGATGAAAGTGGCGCCCCGGATATGGAAAACAGGCCTGCCATTGTGTTGGTCTTCCCTCGTGGTGTCTGCTTAACGCGGTTTTATCCCGCGCGGCGTCCCTGGTCCACCAGTGGTTCACCCGGATGGTTCGGAACGCAATACCCGTCAGACATTCCAGGTTGTTCAAACAAGAACTCCCGGCTGACGGTCCATCCTTCGCATATCTCACGATTCTGTTTTTGGTTGCGAATTCTACATTGCGATCGATCGCAAATACTGTGGAATCCTCTCGGATAATCACCCTGTTTTTGCACTATTTTTACAAGGGACAAAAGAACAGACATAAACCGCGCAGGAATAGCCATCTTGCGGCAGTTCCTGAGCGATGCGGGATTTCTTGCATACAAGAATTCAAAATATCTAATAATCTATATTATATTAATCGGAGAAGTATTCTCTTTAGAACTTCGTCAAGATGAAGTTGAATGAGATGACTTGCCCCAGCACTGTCTTTCATGATGATAGCCTGGACTATATCGAGATGGTGCGATGAAACATGCTTGGAAAGCGGCTCATATTCATTGGTGATACGGCGGGCGCGTTCGACGTGGTTCATCATCTGCGCATGGACCTTCAAAAGGGTTTCATTCCGCGTCATGGTTACGAGCGCCATATGGAACTGGTCATTGATGTCGTAATAACGTTTTTTCTCGCCATTATGTGCGGCGGTATCCATCAGATGGTTCAACCGCTTCAATTCCTGAATCATGGAATTATCAGCGATAGCGGCTGTTCTTTCAACTGCCAGTTTCTCAAGGCTTATCAGAACATCGAACTTGTCGCGCAGATCCCTGACGTCCACGGGTGTTACGGTCGCGCCAATGTTGGGGGAAAGCCGGACCAGACCTTCGATTTCAAGAATCTTGAGAGCATCGCGCAAAGGTGTTCTGGAGACACCCAAGGCCCGGCAGATTTCGGGTTCAGGCAGGCGTTCACCAGGTTGATAGACAAGTTCCAGAATATCCTGTCTTACAGTCGTCAGAACTTGCTCATGCATAGGTGATTTTGCAAGGTTCTTTTGTTTCCCCGACATTGACGACCCTAAAGACAGCTTTTGGAAAGAAGGATTGAACACAGCGGGCCACGGAATGGCCAGGTCCACAGCGCCAGATTTCTCACGTCGTGGAGGTTTGATCAAGAAATGCCGCCACGGCCTTGCAGAACCCGTCCAGATTGTCCCACGGAATCATATGGCCTGCATCCGCCACGCGGGTGGTGTGGATGGACGGCAACAGGGTGCGGATTTCATCCTCATCCTCCGGCAGGATCACCCCGCCGCGTGCGGCAACCATCAGCAGTGCCGGCAGCGTGATATGCGGCAGGTCCTGGTGGATATCCTCGGTGTGGAATTTCTCGAACGTGATGCGTGTGGCCAGTTCATCGCATGTGTGCAGCCATTCGGCCCGCAGGGTGCGTTCTTCCTCGGTCCATGTCGGGCAGAACTGGCGCATGTCTTCAGCCGTCATGCCCCGCCGCGCCATGCGGATCGATTGTGTGTACCAGTCCAGCTTTGCGGGGTAGGGCCGCCGGCCCGGCCCGCTTACGGGCGGGTCCGCCAGCACGAGGGATGCGATGCCGCAGGCGTTGCGCCGGGCCAGGCGGATGGCAATCCGCGCACCCATCGAGTGCCCGAGCACTACGGTATCCGTCAGGCCCAGCCCTGCGATCAGTCCACTGACATCCTCCGCATAGCTGTCGAGATCGTAATCAAGATCGGGTCCGGTTTCCGACAGGCCACGCCCGCGCACATCCAGCACATACACATCATGCGTTGCCGCCAGCCGTTCGGCCACGAAGCCCCAGGTTATCGCGGGGCTGGTAATGCCGGGGATCAGCACCAAAGGTGTGCCCAGCCCGCCATAGCGCAGATAATGCTGGCGAATGCCATTAGCGTGAATGTTCGCGCCATATAGGAAACGGCTTTCAGTCATTATGGTCTCTCTTTTCCGCTGTGTTCATTCAGGAGGCATGGGACCAGGAGGCTGGCGGAGGCTGTCAGTCCGGGAGGGTTCAGTGTTGCGGCAGGCGGGACAGTAGTGTCTCCAGGTCCAGGACATCGCCACATTTTTGGGCCATATCGAACAGGTTGGCCTCATGCGGGCCGATGGCGCGGTCGCCCACACAATCGGACACCACAATAGGGCGAAAGCCGTACTGCATGGCGTCAAGCACGCTGGCTCTGACACAGCCCGAGGTCACGCAGCCGGCCACCAACACGGTCTGCACCCCGCGGGTCACGAACCACGCGGCAAGCGGCGTGCCTGCAAAGGCGGACGGCACGGTCTTGCGCACCACGTATTCGCCCGGCATGGGGACAAGTTCGGGCACGATGGCGGAGGCCGGGTTGCTCTCGGTCAGTCCCAGCATGGTGGGCACTTTCAGCGAAAAAATGTTGGCATCCGCGCCGTCATCGGCAAAGACAATGCGTGTATGGGCAATTTTCCAGCGCCGTGCGCGTGCGGTGGCCAGCGGGGTGCGCGTGCGGTCTATGGCCTGGGGAATATTGCCGCCGCCAAAGGCGTCGGGGTCTGCAAAGCCGTTGACAAAATCGACAATCAGCAGCCCGATGCCGCCGACAATACCGATCTCGTTACCGAAACCCTGCTTGCGGTACCGATCCTCGTCGCGCGTAATTTGCGATGTCATTCCTGATCCTCCAGAAGTTTTCCGTCCCGCACCACAGCCACACCATCCAGCATGACGGTACAGTTGCGCATGGGAATGTCGATATGGCAGGCCGTGTCCCGTGTGCCCCCGGCCTCGTTATTGGGGCCGGTGGACCACAGAAAATTGCCCGCGCACGCACGCGGGTCCATGCCGATACTGGCCTCCCGGTCATAAAACCCCATGACGGACCAATGCGCGCGGTGTTGCAACCCCCAGCCGATATGGGAGACGGCATACACTTCGGGGTCGTTGAAGCTGTCCATGTAGTCCCGCAGGTGCTCGGCCTCGAACCCGCCTTCGATCCTGCGCACGAAGCCTTTTTCCAGGTGGCAGGTCACGGGCGCGCTCAGATAGGCTTTTTGCGGCAGAAGGATGTCCCCCGGCGCAAGCACGATCGTGCCCTCGGCCGAACCTTCGTTGGACCAGGTGGCAAGAAAACCGCTGGGCCAGTGGTCCCACCTGCCCGGCGCATCCACAAAGCCGTATTCCTCCAGCATGGGGTAGTCCCCCAGCGCGAAAGTGGCGTCGGTTCCGGCGGCCGAGGTCACGTGCATGGTTTTTGCCGCACGCAGTCTAGCGGAAGCCGCCAGCACGCGGGTGCGGTCCTGCGCCGTAGGGATCATGCGCACCAGTACCTCGGGCGGTTCCACCGCCAGCAGGATTCGCCCGCCCGCGGCCAGGATTTCATGCTGCTCGGCTGAGAACAGCAAGGTCATGAGGTCGAGCACCATAGTGCTGGCCTTGAGCATTTTTACCGCCGCGCGGTTGCCGGTCAGCGGTGTCTTGCCCACATAGGCCAGCGGATCGCGCGACAAGGAAAGCGCGCCGTTGGCAGGCTGGAGGTCAAGCCGGTTGGCGATGGCGCCTTTTTCCTGCACTGCGATAATCGCGCAGCGCAGGGTCTGGGCGTTTGTCGTACCCGATGTCAGCAGGGCAACCGTATCGCCCGCCCTCAGGTTGCTGAGTTCCAGAACCTGCCGCCAGGCCTGAATGAGTTCAAAGTCACTTACAGCCATACGGGACCTCCAAAGGGGATAAAGATACGACGGGTTGGATCATCATCACGCCCGGCTTGCGGCGGCAGGGCCGGGCAACAGGGTACGCGGTGCCTGCTGTGCGGTTCTATGCTACCTTGTGAACCGCCCCGGGGGAACAGAGTCGGACGTTCAAGCGGTTATGGGCATGTGAACCGCCGTTGCATCGTAATCGTAAACCCAGTCGGCTTTGAGGCCGGTTTTCTGAGGGTTGATCAGACCCCGGACAAGGTAGGAGAGGTCGCGCTTCCAGACATCGAAGCGTGAACTGAGATGATAGGTCTCCCCCCGTTTTCTGGCTTCCAACTGAACCCTCGCAGTTCGTGGGCGGCGCTCGGCCTCATAAAAGGCCAGGGCTTTTTCAGCACCCGCTGCCGCCAGGGCATTGCCCAGCACGTACGCGTCCTCAATGGCCATAGCCGCCCCCTGGGACAGGAAGGGCAGCATGGGATGGGCGGCGTCCCCCAAAAGCGTGACCCGTCCTTTCGACCAGGCGCTGAGCGGATCGCGGTCAAACAGCCCCCATTTGAAAACATCCCCCACTTGGCTGAACAGGCGTTGCAGATTGGGGTGCCACCCCGCAAAGGTCGCCATCAGCTCCTCCCGCGAACTTGGCAGGGTCCAGGATTCATCGACCCAGTGCGGAGCTTCGGATACAGCCACAATGTTGATCGCATTGCCGCGCCGTATGTAATAGGTAACCACATGGGCCGCTGGGCCAAGCCAGAATGATGAATCCGGGCTGACATAATCGACCACGCCGTTACACGGCACAACCGCGCGCCAGCACATATGGCCCGTAAAACGGGCCGCTTCCTGCCCAAACAGCGCAGTGCGGACGGCTGAATGGATTCCGTCGGCCCCCACGATCACATCTGCCTTGAAGGTGCTTCCGTCCTCGAAAAGGGCGACCGCCTTGTCCCCTTCATGCCGGATGCCGGTGCATCTGGCCCCAAAGACAACATCGTCCGGTGATAGCTGACGCACGAAGATATCGTGCAGGTCAGCCCGATGAACATGCAGAAAAGGGGCACCATAGAGCTTCTGGCAGGTCTCCATGAGCGGTGTCCGCCACATTACCCGCCCGCTTTTCCAGTTACGCCCGAGGACGGCATGCGGGGTAAAGCTGATGGCTTCCATCTGAGCCATCAGACCAAGTGCTCGGATAATTTTGACGGCATTGGGAGTCATCTGCACGCCCGCACCAATTTCGCCAAATGCCGGTGCGCGTTCAAAAACGCGGCATGCGATTTGCTTCTGTCTGAGGACAGAAGCAAGCGCCACTCCCCCGATGCCTCCACCGATAATGCCTACCTGCATGGCTATTTTCCTTTTCGATGCAAAATCGTATACGACATTGTGAGTCCTAGAAACTAAACGGGACCTTATCAAGACCAACAAAGAACTTGCGATATGGAAAATTTTTTGGAATAAAACAATAAAACCCTTATATAACAAACAAATATGATAAAATATTTGTATGTTTAAAGGCATTCCAATCCCTTCTGTGGGCTCCAAAATCGTATACCATTTTTCTTTACAATTCGAAATAAACACGTCTAATGAGGATATATCGTTATTAAAACGGAATATATTCCGATTCGAAATACGGGAGGCAAGCATGGAACCTGACTCTGCCGGTGACTACTCGGAGCCTCTGTTCCACGTTGCTTGTGCCCAGTCGCGGATGGTCTCGTCAGCATCACAAGGATCGAATTTGCACAAGGCATGAGGGGATGCAGGCGCAAGCCGAGGTGGCACCGTAGTCATAAACAATGCAGAGCAAAAAGGGTGTTTCATGCAGAATTCGGAAACAGTGTTTGCACTCGAACAGCAGACCATCTATGTCGTGCCCGCTGCACAGCGGCATGGCCGATTTAATGATCTGTTCACGATCTGGTTCGGCTCCAACATCAACATGCTCACGATTGTGACCGGCGCGCTGGGCACCACCTTGTTCGGGCTTGGCGCTGTGTCGGCACTTGTCGCCATTGCGGTAGGCACCTTGCTGGGGGGTGTTCTCATGGCGTTGCACGCCGCCCAGGGTGCGCGGCTGGGCGTGCCGCAAATGGTGCAGACACGTGGCCAGTTCGGTGCCTACGGGGCCATTTTTGTCATTGCCGTTGTTATTGTCATGTATATCGGTTTTTTCGCCGCCAATTCCGTTCTGGCCGCACTATCCATTGCCGACGCCCTGCATACATCCCATACCGGGTTGCTGATCCTTGGGGTCGGAGCCCTTGCCCTGCTCGCGGCCATTTACGGGTATGATCTCATCCACGCCTATAGCCGTATCCTGACCGTGGCCTCGGGTCTGGCGCTGGTGG
Source organism: Acetobacter conturbans (assembly GCF_011516755.1). Taxonomy (GTDB): domain Bacteria; phylum Pseudomonadota; class Alphaproteobacteria; order Acetobacterales; family Acetobacteraceae; genus Acetobacter; species Acetobacter conturbans. The sequence continues at coordinate 15,801 of NZ_WOSY01000029.1, forward strand.
CCACCTTTTTCTGGATGTTCTGTTTTGGCGGCGTGTCGGCCGCGGCCCTCTCGGGCGGCGCGCTGACCGCGTCAGGCTTTGTCGGCATGCTATCCGTGGCCGCTCTGTACCAGCTTGGTTACGCGCCCTATGTCTCGGATTACACGCGCTACATGCCGGCCGAAACGGGAACGGTCCCCGCATTCTGGGCGACCTATACCGGCTCCGTTCTGGGCTCCTTCCTGCCCATGACGTTGGGCGTCCTGCTGGGGCTTGTCGCACCCGACAATGTAGTGGCCGGGCTTGTCAGGGAAACGGGGACCGCCGCGCCGCTGATTGTTATTGTCTTCTCGCTCAGCATTACATGCAATAATGCGATGAATCTTTACTGCGGCACACTGTCGGTGATCACCATCGTGCAGACGTTCCGCTCACGCTGGCACCCGCACGCCAGTGCGCGCGCCGCCATTAGCGTGATCCTGTTCGCAGCCAGTCTTGGTCTCGCTCTCGCGGCCTCCGCCGACTTCATGCATAATTACGAGAATTTCCTTCTGCTGTTATTGTATGTGCTGATCCCGTGGACTTCCATAAACTTGGTTGATTATTACCTGATCCACAAAGGCCATTACGATGTAGACTCCTTTTTCGCCCCCGATGGCGGCCGGTACGGCACATACAATGCCGCAGCCATTACCTGCTACAGCGGCGGCATTCTCATCCAGATCCCCTTTGTATCGAACGATCTTTACACCGGCCCGGTGGCAAGGGCGCTGGGTGGGGCCGATATTTCCTGGCTTGTCGGTATTTTGCTGATTTCTCCAGTTTATTATCTGATGGCCCGCCATACCGGCCGGCACGAAATGGTCGTGCTGAACGCCAGGGTATAATGCGGCGGTGGGAACGCCCCGGTGGGAATGCCCGGTAGTAACGCGCCGAGCGTAACGCCGCGTGTAACGCGACTGACCCGTGCGTTGTGGAAATTCTGGTTATGGGGTGAAAGACCCATGAAATGTCATGATTTTTAAGAAATGTCATGCAATGGAGAGCAGGGAATGCTGAATGCTTCACTCCTGATTGGAGGCACATGTCGGCCCGCGACCGAGGGGCGGGTTTTTGAACGGCGCGACCCGCTGAGCGGTGATGTGGCCAGCCAGGCGCCGGCCGCGGGCGTGGCGGATGCCGTGGCGGCGGTGGATGCCGCCCAGGCCGCGGCACCTGCCTGGGCGGCGCTGAGTCCCAGTGCGCGCCGTGCGCTGCTGCTCAAAGCCGCGGATGCCCTGGAAATGCGCCGTGACAGCCTGGTGGAGGCGATGATGGCGGAAACAGGCTCCACCAGCGACTGGGCGGCTTTTAACACAAGGCTTGCCGCCAACATGCTGCGCGAGGCGGCGAGCCTGTGCACGCAGGTGCAGGGTGATGTCATTCCCTCCGAACGGGCGGAGTGCGTGTGCATGGCCGTGCGGGTGCCGGCCGGTGTGGTTCTGGGCATAGCCCCGTGGAACGCCCCCATCATTCTTGGGGTACGCGCCATTGCCCTGCCCCTGGCGTGCGGCAATACCACGGTCCTGAAAGCCTCGGAGCTGTGTCCGCTCACCCACGCGCTGATCGGCGAGGTCATGCAGCAGGCCGGACTGCCGCCAGGCACGGTGAATGTCGTCACGAACGCGCCCGAAGATGCGGCGGCTATTGTGCAGGCCCTTGTTGAACATCCTGCCGTGCGCCGCGTCAGTTTTACCGGATCGACCGGGGTCGGCCGCATTATTGCGCAATTGGCGGCAGCCCAGCTCAAGCCCGCCGTGCTGGAGCTGGGCGGCAAGGCCTCGCTCCTGGTTCTGGATGATGCGGATGTGAGTGCCGCGGTAAACGCCGCGATCTTTGGCGCATTTTTCAACCAGGGGCAGATCTGCATGTCCACTGAAAGGATTGTTGTGGAAGCCGCTATTGCCGACAGCTTTGTCCCGGCTTTTGTCGCGCGCGCAGGCACACTGCGTGCGGGAGATCCGCGCACGGCCAAGGTGCAGCTTGGCGCGGTGATCGGGGCTGAAACGGTTGAACGCCTGCGCGCCCTGATAGCGGACGCGCTGGACAAGGGTGCGACTTTGCTGGTCGGTGGCACGGGGGAAGGGGCGGTCATGCAGCCGACCGTGCTTGATGGTGTCACCCCACGGATGCGCATTTATTACGAGGAATCCTTCGGCCCCGTGGTGTCCATTATCCGGGTCAGGGATGAGGAAGAGGCTATCCATGTCGCGAACGACACGGAATATGGCCTGACCGCCGCAGTCTTCAGCTGCGACGGCGCGCGGGCTTTGCGCGTGGCCCGCCGGATCCAGACCGGCATGTGCCACATTAACGGCCCCACCGTGCATGACGAGGCCCCAATGCCATTCGGGGGCGTAAAATCTTCCGGCTATGGCCGCCTTGGAGGGCGCGCTGGCATAGCCGAATTTACCGACCTGCGGTGGATCAGCATAGAGACAGGCACCCCGCATTACCCTTTCTAGCATTACCTTTTTCAGGATTGTAACATGAAGATTTCCGCAGCTATTGCGCGTGCAAGGCACGCGCCCCTTTCCATTGAAACGCTGGAGCTTGAGACGCCGCGCGAGAATGAAATTCTCGTGCGCCTTGTCGCGGTAGGCATCTGCCATACGGACGCCGCCATGCGTGACCAGCAGTTTCCCGTGCCGCACCCCCTTGTGCTCGGTCATGAGGGGGCAGGCATTGTCGAACGCGTGGGTGCGAATGTTACCAAGGTCGCTGCTGGTGATCATGTGATCATGCATTATGATTCATGCGGCACTTGTCCCAGTTGTGTCGCGCATGCGCCCGCCTACTGCCATCACTTCTTCGGCTATAATTTTTCCGGCCGGCGTGCTGACGGATCACTGACCTTGCGGTGTGATTCGGGCGAAATATTCGGAAATTTTTTTGGACAATCCTCCTTCGCGACCTATAGCCTGTGCCGGGAGCGTAATGTTGTAAAAGTTGCAAAAAACCTGCCCCTGGATCTGCTGGCGGCCATTGGTTGCGGCATCCAGACAGGGGCCGGGGCGGTCATCAACGCGCTCAGGGTCAGGGCGGGTGACAGTCTTGCCGTTTTTGGAACAGGCTCCGTCGGCCTGGCCGCGATCATGGCGGCACGGGTCTGTGGTGCCACGCGTATTATCGCGGTGGATACTAATCCTGACCGTCTGGACATGGCGCTTTCGCTTGGTGCGACGCAGGCAATCAACGCTGCCAGCCAGGACAGTGTTGCCGAGATCAGGACACTGACCGGCACAGGCGTAGCTTTTACGTTCGATACCACGGGTAACGCCACCGTTCTACGCCAGTGCGTGGATGCGCTGGCGCCCAGAGGGATTTGCGGCACCGTCGGCGTGCCGGCCCAGGAGCGAAATGTGACGCTGGATATTATTGACATCATGACCCACGGCAAGACTCTCCGGGGCATTGTGCAAGGTGAATCCAACCCGGACCTGTTTTTCCAGACCTTGATCGACCTTTATCTTCAGGGAAATTTTCCAATCGACAGACTGATCACCCATTACACGTTCGAGCAGATCAACCAGGCCATGTCAGACTCCGAAGCGGGAAAAGTCATCAAGGCCGTTCTGCGCTTTTAGGATGTCCGACAGTCGCCTTGCGGCCTACCTGTCGCGGCCGCCGACCGGGCTTGAGCCTCGGGCAGGCGCAGGCCCGCATGGAGCGCGACGGCCTGGACCCGCGCAGGGCCGACCCCAATGACCGGCGCCCGAGCCTGATCTCGCTGACGGATAAGGCGCTTGAGCGATGACCTGCCGGTCGCACAGTGCTGCGCCAGGGTAATGCGGTATGACCCGGGGCCTGCGCGGCGGGGGAGCGCCATGCTTGTGTCCCTGCTCCAGCGGGTCCAGGTCCGAGCGTATGTCACCATTTTCGACCGCGCGTTGCACAAGGCCGCCGATTGCGGGCCGGATTACGTCATTGGATGCGGCGTACAGCGCGCATGTGCCATCCACCAGGGAATTGACGGCGGGCGCGATCAACTTGAGGGATCGAAGAACTGTTGGTTGATGTACCTTGGTTCTGATTTTGGGCTTTGGCGCGCTGATTGACGGTTTCTGGGGTAGCATTCGATCTGCGTTTTGAGCAGATCGGGGGTTGTCACCCGCTGGATTGCTACGCGCTCACGTTGATCCGTTCCAAGAAGAGGAAGCGGCGGATATTATAGACGATATTGGCCAGTCCGATCCTCATGGTGGCACGAGCGATGCCGACTGTTCGGACGAACAGCCCCGTCTGTGACTTCTGATCAGCAAAGACATGCTCGACACGCGACCGGATAACGGACTTTCCGGCGTTTGATCTCTGGATATGTCGTGGCATAGGCTTGAGATGCGGCTTTTTTCTGTGAACCTTTGAGACAAAGCCCTGCTTTTCCATGAAGTCCTCATTGGCTTTTGAGCGATAGGCCATGTCAGCCCACACCGTTGAGGCCGTATTGGTTTTATCCAGAAGCCCCTCTCTCAATCGCGCGCCATCACTGGCGGCGGCATCCGTCGTTTTCCATTTCCGGATGAACCGGTACTTCCGGTCAATGGAAACATGCGATTTATAGCCAAAGAACGGGATGGCGAGATCGCTGGATGGCATGGTTCCATCATCCTGCCGCTTCGCCTTCGTGAACTTCAGTGTCCAGCGCGCATGA
>NZ_WOSY01000030.1 GCF_011516755.1 Acetobacter conturbans
TCTGGTCGGTCCGCAACCGCGCTTCGGACACGCACTGCTGAACGCCATTGCGGTCCTGGTGATCGCCTGCCCGTGCGCGCTGGGCCTGGCCACTCCGATGTCGATCATGGTCGGCATGGGACGCGGGGCGCGAGCCGGCGTGCTGGTTCGCAACGCCGAAGCACTGCAGGCGCTGGATACGGTCGATACGCTGGTGATCGACAAGACCGGCACCGTAACGGAAGGCAAGCCCCGGCTGATCGCGACCGAAACATCAGGTGCATGGGATTCCAGCATCGTCCTGCGGTTGGCGGCATCACTGGAAACGCAGTCCGAGCATCCGCTGGCCCAGGCGCTGGTCGCCGCGATGACGGCGCAGGGCCTTCAGGCCGCATCGGTCGGGGATTTCGCCTCTCAGACCGGCCTGGGCGTGACCGGCACCGTGGACGGGCATGCCGTCGTCGTCGGAAACCAGGCCCAGATGCGGCAGCAGGGCATCGATGCGTCAGCATTGATCCCTGTCGCGGACAGCCACCGGGCGGAGGGCGCGGGCGTCATGTTCGTCGGCATCGACGGACAGGCCGCTGGGTTGCTGGTCGTGGCCGATCCGTTGAAGACCGACGCGAAGGAGACCATCGCGGCACTGCACGCAGTCGGCATGCGGATCGTGATGCTGACGGGCGACAACGCCCGGACTGCGGAAGTCGTCGCCCGTCAGGCGGGGATCGACGAGGTGCATGCCGACCTCAAGCCTGAGGACAAGGCCGCAATCATTCGTGACATGCAACACAAGGGAGCCCGTGTCGCCATGGCGGGCGACGGCGTCAACGACGCGCCGGCCCTGGCCACCGCCGATATCGGAATCGCCATGGGCACAGGCACCGATGTCGCGATCGAAAGTGCTGGGATGACACTGGCACAAGGCAGCCTCGCCGGACTGGTACGCGCCCGCCGCCTGGCACAGGCAACGATGCGCAACATCCGGCAGAATCTGGCATTCTCCTTCCTGTTCAATGGGATCGGCATTCCACTTGCCGCAGGTGTCCTGTATCCCGTCTTTGGCCTTACGCTGTCGCCCATGTTCGCGGGAGGCGCGATGGCCCTGTCATCCCTGGCCGTCGTGACAAACGCACTGCGGCTCAATGCCCTGAGACTTCGGTGAAAGCAGATTGCCTATTTCGTTCAGAAGGCAATGCCTATCCGGGGCCCGCTTGCAGAGGTCGACCAGGAAGACATCCGGTGACTGCTGCGCCAAGCTATGCTCTCTTAATTCGGCAACAGGAAAGTCGTCTAGGTTCCATGTGACGATTATCGGCGCGTCTGCCTCGATCGCGGTCGCGGCGACGGGACGGTCATCAGGATCGAGCAACGTATATGGTCGGAATTGCTGTTCGTAAGTAAGCTTCCGGTGTGAGACGCCTTGTGGATTTTATGGTGTGGTGATGTGTTCTGTTCATGACAGAGCGATCAGAACAGAATGATGCTTGTGTCGCAGCGACATTCGCTGCGACACAAGCATCGCGAGCCCTTCATCCGGTTATTGAAATTGTTGGCGAACGGCGCCGGGCCTATGATGACGCGTTCAGACGTCGGGTTGTGCTGGCTTCTTATGAAACTGGTCAGTCAGTCCGTGCTGTTGCGCGCCAGTTTGGTGTCCACGTCAGCGTCGTTTACCGATGGCGTCAGAGACTGGATTTCGTAAACCCGTCTGCGAAAGAGCAGCTTTCTTTTGTGCCGGTTCATATGACATCCCCTGTTGAAGGGCTGGGAGGAGACCAGTCCTGCGGGAGTGGACATGAAGCCAGCATTCTTTTTCCTGGTGGCGAGAAGCTGATGGTTGACAGCCGGATCGCGATTGAAGATCTGAGGAAACTCCTTCAGGTTTTACGCTCATGATCCCTCTTCCCTCTGGTCTGAAGATATGGCTGGCGGCAGGTGCGACAGACATGCGCCTTGGCATGCCCGGTCTGGCGCTGAGGGTTCAACAGTTTCTGGGGAGAGACCCCTATGCTGGTGATGTTTTTGTCTTTCGTGGCCGACGCGGCGATCTGGTGAAACTGATCTGGCATGACGGGATTGGAGTGTCCCTCTATGCAAAACGGATTGAACGTGGGTATTTCATCTGGCCCTCGGCAAAGGACGGGGCCATCCATCTGAGTGCGTCACAATTAAGTTGTCTGCTCGAAGGGATCGACTGGCGTAATCCGCAGAAAACATGGCGACCTGAACTGGCGGGGTAACAAAAAGGGGATCGTGATCCATAGTCCTGTACCCTTTTGAACGGTTTTGTGCTGAACTGTTTTTCATGACGGGAAGCATGGATGACATAACGGCCTTACGTGCGGCACTTGCCGCCGCCGAGACGCGTGCCCGTGCTGCCGAAACCCGGGCCACAGACGCTGAAGCCCGAGCAGTCAGCGCTGAAGCGCAGATTACCCATCTTAAACATCTTATTGCACGGATGCGTCAGGACCGCTTCGGGACGTCATCGGAACGGGGACGGCGCCTGCTGGACCAGCTGGAACTTGAGCTGGAGGAGCTGGAAACAACGCAAGCCGAAGACACGTTCGAAAATGCGGCGGACCTCGCTGTCCGTGCAACAGCACCGCGGAATAACCGGGGGCGGCAGCCCTTACCCGCCGACCTGCCACGCGAACGGATGGTTCTTCCTGCGCCAACACAGTGTCCGTGCTGTGGCGGGATGCGCCTGAGCAAACTGGGCGAAAGTATCACTGAGACGCTGGAAGTGATCCCACGCCAGTTCAAAGTCATCCAGACGGTGCGGGAGAAGTTCACCTGTCGGGATTGCGAGAGCATTACCCAGCCACCAGCGCCTTTCTACCCGATCTCACGGGGGCGTGCAGGGCCAGAACTGCTGGCGGGCATTCTGTGCGACAAGTATCTCCAGCATCTGCCGCTGAACAGGCAGAGTGATGCCTTTGCACGCGAAGGGATTGATCTCGACACGTCAACGTTAGCCGACTGGGTGGGAGCCTGCACAGCGACCCTGGCCCCTCTGAACGCGCTGATCCGGGTCCATGTGCTGGCAGCTGGTCGTCTGCATGCGGATGACACCACCGTGCCCGTGCTGGCGAAGGGCCGAACACGCACCGGTCGATTGTGGAATTATGTGCGCGACGATCACCCCTTTGGAGGCACAGCACCGCCAGCCGTGTGGTTCCGTTATTCACGGGACCGCAAGGGCGAACATCCTGTCGATCATCTTTCGGGCTGGACGGGGATCGTGCAATCCGATGCCTATGCCGGATATAACGCTCTGACAAAACCGGGCCGTCAGCCTGCACCTGTCGTGTCTGCAGGATGCTGGGCGCACGGACGAAGGGGGCTGTTCAAAATCGCGGAGAAGGACAAGGCCCCGCTGGCGATAGAGGCAGTGCGCCGCATCGACGCCATCTTCGAGGCTGAACGTGTGATAAACGGCACCCCAGACCAGCATCGGCTCGCGGTCCGTCAGGAAAGCAGTGCTCCCATGGTAGAGGACCTGTTCATGTGGATGCGTGACACGTGCCAACGCATGTCATCAAAAAATCCCATTGCACAGGCCATGAGCTATTTTCTCAGACGACCTGATATGTTCACACGGTTTCTACATGATGGGCGCATCTGTCTCACAAATAACGCCGCAGAGCGTGCGCTCCGTGGGATAGCCCTCGGCAGAAAAGCCTGGTTATTCGCCGGGTCAGACCGGGGCGGAGAACGCGCTGCCGCCATGTATTCCCTGATCGTCACCGCCCGTCTGAACCTTGTCGATCCCAAAGCATGACTCGCAGATGTCCTCGCCCGTATCAACGATATGCCAAATCCACGCCTCCATGAACTCCTGCCATGGCACTGGAAAACCCTTCACCACAGCAATAATACCATCAAAGCCTGATTACGCCCGCGGCTCTCTCCGGATGCTTACGTTCGTAACCGGTTACTGTCGCCTTCGGCAGCGCGGCGTTCATGAGTTGCTTCGTAGTCGCCAAGCGTTCGGCCGAAAGGTCCGGCGTGTTGGCCAGAAGGTTTCGTATCCACTCGTCATGAATCGCGTCGGTCCACCGCGCATCGACCGTCCGCCGCCGCCTGGACGACGATGTTCCTAAGGTGAAACGGGTAGAGGATACAGGCGTCGTAGATTGCGACAACGGGACTAAATGCCATAATGGAGATGGAGATTCTCGGAGTCGGCGGCCAAATCCTCCATGGCCTTCTGCCGAACATCGAGTTCCGTATTCAACGCCAGCACGTCCTTGAGCGACGCGCGGCGGTGCTTGCCGATATAGCGGAACGGAAGGTCGCCGCGATCCATCCGCAGTACGACGAGCGGTCGGGAGATACCGAGGATGGTGGACGCCTCGGTGGGGCTTAATTCCTGATCTTCCGAAAGGACCGCCACCCGCTCGCCGTTGAGCAGGTGGTCGATCAATGCCTCGACGGCACTGGCTGCCGCCGGCGGCAAGGACATGGTCTGATCCTGCCCGTTCCGGCGCCGGACATGCAACTCGAAACGATCGCCTTCTACCAGCTTCGGCAGAGGGGCGACCTTCTTGCGGTCCTGGTCGGACAGACCGGCGAACGTGACGACGTGGCTTGCCACGACGGGTTCTCCTACGCATCCAGTCGCGTGCGCCCTTAACTGCAATAACTGAAACCGGTCGGCGAGGTATTCCGGCCGCAAGTGGTCTTTGGTCCCCCCGATGCCGTCACGCTGCCAGCCCCTCAGCCCGGCCCGCCTTCTTCTCTCCATCCAACAGCAAAGCGATCTTGTCGCAGGTGCGGCTAACGGCCAACTTCAGGGCTTCGTCGATATGCACGTAGCCTTGGGTCACGCTTTGCGCGGCGTGGCCGAGAAGCGCCCTGATCGTTAATTCGGAGAAGCCGAGATCACCTGCGACGCTGCCGAAGGTGTGCCGCAGAGTATGTGGCGTGACATCCTCGATGCCGACCGAAGCGCAGAGTCTCTCAAGGCAGGCTTTCGCCGCTGTATAATGTCCTTCACTGATATCGGACGGGAAGACATATGGCGACTCCTTACGGATCGGCTGGTTCTGAAGAACCTGCATTGCGGCCGGTCCGATGGCTCGAATCTGGGCGCCGCTCTTGGTGTCGGCGAAGTCGATATAGCCGCCCTCGGGACGAACCCATGCGCGCCGCATCCCTTGCGCTTCGGAAATTCGGAAGCCGGTCAGTAGCAGGAAGCGTACGATTGCTAGTGCGATCGGGTTTTCACCGTTACGCTCAGCATGTCGCATGGCGTCGCCGAGCTTCCCAATTTCGAGGATATTCAGCCTCCGCTGCTTTTTCTTTCCCGCAAGCCGTCGCGCGCCTTGGCAGGGATGAGTAGCAATCTTATCAAGGCGCGCAGCGTGACCGAGGATACTTTGCAGAGTCGAAACCGCTCGCGAGGCAACACCTGGGCCGCCCGTCGTGGCGCCGCCTCGCTTGGTGCTGCGGGGCTTGGCCGTCTTGCCGGCCACAATGTCGGCCTGCATTCCCTCTATATCAACCACTTTCAGCGAGCGAACGAGCCTCTTGCCGAGAAGCGGTTTGACGTGTGTCTCGATTCGGCTCTTATCCATCGCGAGCGTCGAGGCTTTGATCGGCCGGTTCCGACGTCCGATGATCCGCCCGGCCGCAGCTTCTTGGAGATACCAGTCGCAAAGGGCGGCGACCGTGATTGCCTTATGCGCCTCGACCTCTGCTGCCGGGTCTTTTCCGTGAGCGAGCAGGCCCAGCTTGATCTTCGCAAGATCACGGGCTTGTTCGACGGTGATGGCTCCGAATCGACCAAGCGCAATGCGACGGCTGCGATCGTCGGCATTGCGATATTGCAAGATAAAGGTCTTCAAGCCAGAGGGAATGATTCTGGCACCGAATCCTCGCAACTCGCTGTCCCAAAGGAACGCTTGCCCTTGCTTTGGAGCCTTCAGGGCATCGACAGCCCGTTTCGTCAATTTCGCCATGGGGCTTCCCCGTCACCGTGCTTCCTGCTTACATTATCGGGGGTAGCGACAGAATGTAAGCATTTTGTAAGCAGATGGTCGAAAACCGGAGCAAATCCGAGCGCATTACGGAGTAGGAGATTTCATGTAATATGTTGTTTTATAGTAAATTATGGGAGTCAGGCGCACCCCGGCGTATGGTTCTGCCAATTTTGCCAAGGTTGGGGTCGTGGGTTCGAATCCCATCGCCCGCTCCAGATTTTCCAAGGAAAATCAGACGGATACGAGGAAGCCGCCGCAAGGCGGCTTTCGTCGTTTTGGGGTGTGGTGTCCACATGGTGTCCACCGCGAGGCTGAATCTGTGATGGCCTTAGCGGAGACACACACTTGTTTTGCGGTCCTGATCGCGCCGTCAATTCGTATCAATCGTTATTGTCGGTGTGCGCGGCTCACATCGGTACTCTGCGCTTATTGCCGTCGAGCAAGGCGCAGACCATCCCTGAAATTCAGGACCAGAAGAGTAAGATTGATAGAGCCGGCCAGAAGTTCGAGCGCCTGTATACTGTAGAATGGCCAACCGAATCGTGATGCCGCCGCGCGGGCGGCCAGAAACAGCGCACACGGTACGAGAACGCAAATCCCGTTGAGGCCGATGATCCGCATACGGCGGAGTTTCACGAGTGCCAGACCACGCGGAGCCCCACTTGTCGCGCGATAGCCCGAAAGCCCCGTTGTGGCGAGACATGGGACCAGGACCAATAATCCCCAGAGGATCGCACGCTTGACTGTGCTGATAATCGAGGCGTCGCCATAGAGTTCTGCGACGACCGAGGCAGTCATGAAACTGCCAATACAAAGGATCGACAGGCTTTCCTGTCACACGATGGAGACGGCGGAGAAGCGTTGGCATGATATGATCCTTGCTTCCTGAAGAGAAGGTCTTTTACATAGCAAGCCATGAAAGAAGATAGCAAGCCATATAAATGGCCGTCCCGAACCGACTCCCTTGGCTATATGGTCAACTGGGCCGCCCGGCTTTTTGCTCGTGAGATGGATGAAGCACTGCGGCCCTTTGGCCTCATGTCCGGTCAGCTACCGGTGATCTTCGCGTTGGCGGACGGCAAGACACGGAGCCAGCGTGAACTGGTGAACCTCGCGGCCGTCGAGCAATCCACGATGGCGAAGACCCTTTCACGAATGGAACGGGACGGGCTGATCGAACGCAAGCCGGATCCGAACGATCGCAGAAGCACGACGATATCGCTATCGCCATTAATGTCTGTCAGGTTGCCGGAGGTTGCGGCAGCCGTGGCGGTCATCAACGCCCGGAGCCATACGCATCTCTCGGAGGAGGAAGGTGAACGACTGCTTGATCTGCTTCACTGGGCGATCAAGGGTCTAGCAGAGAGGCCATGACGCAGATTTCCGATAACCGATGCACGCCTCTTACAATCATGGAAATGCGGCACAACACTCTGGACATCGCACATCAATGGAAATTCCGCGATCGAACTATGATGACGTCATCCGGGTGATGTCTGTCGCTTGGGGTGCCACCATTTGAGCGGTTTCCAACATCGGCGAGTAGTCCCGACTGGTCGATGATCTCCAGAGCGATCAGATGAATCACCTCGCCCTCCTTCTGAAGCCTCCCCTTCACAGCCACCATGCTGGCGGACAGGACCACCGGCCGGAATTTCTCGAAGGTGTCTGCCCAAATGATGACATTCAGCGTCGCCGTCTCGTCCTCCAGCGTCATAAAAACCACGCCTTTTGAAGAACCCGGACGCTGACGCACCAGGACGATTCCGGCTGCCGTCAGCCGCTTGCCATCCCTGGCATTGATTGCGTCCCGGCACGACAGGATGTCATCGCGCCTCAGATCATCCCGCAGAAAGGCAACCGGATGGTCCCGCAGGGTCAGGCCGATACGGTTATAGTCCCGTGCCACCTCGGCGCCGGCCCGCATGGGCTGGAGCAGGACATCCGGTTCCTTTGCTTCCCGGACGATCTCCGCAGCCGCGAACAAGGGCAACGGTTCATCCCGTAGCGCCTTGATCGCCCACAGAGCCTCACGCCGTGCCAGCCCGAACCCCGCACGAAACGCATCCGCCTCGGCCAGGTGGGTCAGGGCAGCGGCCTTCACGCCGGATCGTCGCCACAGATCGTCTATCGACACGAAGGGCCGATTCCCACGGGCCGCCACGATCCGCGCGGCATCCTCATTGGCCAGTCCCTTCACCAGGTTCATCCCGAGCCGCACCGCAAACAGGCCGTTCGCCCGTTCCGGCCCTTCAAGGATGGCCTCCCAGCGTGACCGGTTCACACAGATAGGCCGGACTTCCACCCCATGCGCCTGGGCGTCGCGGACGAGTTGGGCCGGCGCGTAGAAGCCCATCGGCTGGCTGTTCAGCAATGAGGCCAGGAACACGTCCGGATGGCGGCATTTCATCCACGATGACGAATAGGCCAGGATGGCGAATGACGCGGCATGGCTCTCCGGGAAGCCATAGGAGCCGAAGCCCTCAAGCTGCTGGTAGATACGCTCGGCGAATTCCTCCGGATATCCGTTCTCCCTCATGCCTTCGAGCAGGCGGGTCTGGAATTTCGAGACCGTCCCGGTGTTCTTGAAGGTCGCCATCGCACGCCTGAGTTGATCGGCCTCGGCCGCCGTGAACCCGGCACATACCATGGCCACCTGCATGACCTGTTCCTGAAAAAGCGGCACGCCGAGGGTCCGCTTCAGGACTTCCTCCAGTTCCGGGGTCGGGTAATCGGGCTGCTCCAGGCCCTCCCGCCGGCGCAGATACGGATGAACCATATCGCCCTGGATCGGTCCGGGACGGACGATGGCGACCTCGATCACCAGGTCATAATAGGTCCGGGGCTTCAGGCGCGGCAGCATCGACATTTGCGCCCGGCTCTCGATCTGGAACACGCCGATCGTGTCTGCCTTGCGGATCATGGCGTAGGTCCGCGGGTCTTCGGCCGGAATGGTCTGGAGCGTGAAGCGCTGCCCCTTGTGTTCGGCGAGCAGGTCCAGTCCCTTCTTCATGCAGGTCAGCATGCCAAGCGCCAGCACATCAACCTTCATGAATTTCAGCGCGTCGATGTCGTCCTTGTCCCACTCGATGGTCTGGCGATTCTCCATCGCCGCCGGTTCGATCGGCACCAGTTCGTCCAGCCGGTCATGGGTCAGCACGAAGCCGCCCGGATGCTGGGACAGATGACGCGGCACGCCAATCAGGGCACGCGCCAGATCGAGCGTCAGACGGATACGCCGGTCAGTCAGGTCGATTCCGGTCTCGGCGAATTTCTCCGCATCGACCTCGCGCGACCAGCCCCATATCTGTTTCGACAGCAGGGTGATCAGGTCTTCCGGCAGCCCCATCACCTTGCCCACATCACGGAGAGCCCCCTTGGCCCGATACCGGGTGACCACGGCGGTCAGTGCCGCGCGGGTGCGACCGTAATGGTCATAGATCCACTGGATGATTTCCTCGCGACGGGCATGCTCGAAATCCACGTCGATGTCCGGCGGCTCGCCCCGCTCTTCCGAGATGAACCGCTCGAACAGCAATGTCGTCCGCGACGGGTCGATCGCCGTGATGCCCAGCACGAAACAGACAGCGCTATTGGCCGCCGATCCGCGACCCTGGCACAGAATGCCCCGCCGCCTCGACTCGCGAACGATGCTGTTCACCGTCAGGAAGTAGGGCGCGTAGGACATGCGCCCGATCAGCGCCAGTTCATGGCGGAGAATTTCAGCCACGTCCTCGGGGATGCCATCCGTATAGAAGGCTCTCGCACCTTCCCACGTCAGGGCTTCCAGTGCTTCCTGGGGTGTCTGGCCCGGCGTCGTGATTTCATCGGGATATTGATACGCTAGATCGTCGAGGCTGAACCGGCAGCGTTCGACGATCTCCATGCTCCGGTCGATCGCTTCGGGATATCGCGAGAACAGGCGCGCGATTTCCTGGGGCGGCTTGAGATAGCGATCGGCATGACGCTCACGGACGAAGCCAGCCCGGTCTATGGTCGTATTATGCCGAACACAGGTGACGACATCCTGGAGAATGCGGCGGTCATGGATATCGAACAGCACGTCATTGGTGACGACGGTCTTCACCCGGCGCGCATGGGCCATATTCGCCAATTCATAGAGCCGCATCTGATCATTCGGCCGGCGGCGCAGGGTCAGTGCCATATAGGCCCGGTCCCCGAAGGCATCCCGCAGCTTCCGCAGATGCAGGGCGCAGTCCTCGCCGGCGACATCCGGCACCAGCACGGCCTGAAGTCCGTCGCCCCACTCGGCCAGATCGGCCCAGTTCAGCAGGCATTTCCCCTTGCCGGCGCGCGCCTTGCCGATCGACAGCAGCCGACATAAGCGGCCATAGGCGGCGCGGTCCATCGGATAGACCAGGACCGGCGGAAAGTCGGCGAGGTCGAGCCGGCATCCGACCACCAGCCGCATGCCGGTATCTTTCGCGGCGATGTGGGCCTGGACGATGCCGGCCAGTGTGTTGCGGTCGGTGATCCCGATGGCGGAAAGTCCGAGACGTTTGGCCTGGGCAAACAGTTCGGCAGGCGCAGACACGCCCCGCAGGAACGAGAAATAGCTGGTGACCTGAAGCTCGGCATAGCGGGTCATGCGAACAGCCCGTGCATGAACCATCTCTGCGAGCCGGTTTCTCCATGTTCGCCATCACCCTCGCGGAAGACCCAGAATCGGTCGCCGGCCGTGTCCTCGATCCGGAAATAATCCCGCGCGATCGTCAGTTCCGTATCACCCTTCCACCATTCGCCGAAGACGCGCTCAGGCCCGTCGGCGCAGCGCACGCGATGCCGGATACCGCGCCAGATAAAGAAGATCGGCGGCTGGTCCGGCAATTCGGCCATGGCCTGGACAGGTTCCGGCCGGGAAAGCAGCCGGGTCGGTCGTGGCCATCCGACCGGCCAGGTGGCGCCGTCATCCGGAGCCAGTGCCGGCACCCGGCAGACCGACCGCTCGGGAATGTCGCTCTCCACAGGGGCAAACCGGTAGAGCGATTCCCCACCGACGCGATTGGCCAGCGTGTCGATCAGGCCGGAGATGTCGGCTTCTTCCTCTTCGATCAGCGAGGAAACCCGCTGCCTGACCTCCATCGGCTCGGCCAGGACGGCGACCAGTTCCATGCGCTCAATGCCATAGCCCGGATCGATCGTCTCGATCTTCTCGCACAGCAGGCGCGTCAGATGCTTCGCGTCCCTTGCCGGCCGGGCCGTGGCGATCCGGATCGTCTGGGTTTGGCTGTCCAACCGGTGCAACAGGAGGTCGAGCAGCCGTATGCCGTCGCCCCTGGCATCCAGCCCTTCACACAGGACGGGAACCAGCTTGCCGATATAGCGGGCAATGGTCTCGGCCGCGCCGATGGGTTCGGCGAAGTTGCGCGCCACAGAAACCGGATCGACCGGGCGCACGGCCAGGATCGGTTCGGCGATGCGCCCATAAGCCTGGTCCAGACGGCGTTCCAGTTCCGGCCCGAACCGCAAGGTCAGCGGCGCGCGCGGCATGGCGGCCAGCTTGCCGATCCGGGAGATACCCAGCGTCCGCAATCCTTCGATGACGGCAGCCGGAAGCCGCAATGCCTCGATCGGCAGGTTGGAGAGCGTGTCGGGGATGCCTCCGTCGGGCACGATGATGATCCGGCCACGTCCATATCTGGCCAGGGCATGAGCGGCACCCCAGGTTCCGGCGATCGTGACCTTGGCGGTAAAGCCTGAGTCAGCCAGGCGACGGACCACGGCGTCCAGCATCGCCGGCTCGCCACCATGGAGATGATCCGTGCCGGTCGTGTCCATTACGATGCCATCAGGCAGTCCGCCGGATGCGTCCACGGCCACGATCGGCGCGATCCGCCGCTGGAACCAGAGAGCCAGAGCCTCCAGCCCGGCTCGGTCGCCGTCGGGGTCGGCATCCATGATGGTCAGATCGGGATAGAGCGCCTGGGCCTTGGCAACCGGAATGCCGGGCGTCACCCCGATCTTGCGGGCGGCAAGGTCGGCGGACATGACGACGCGACGGCTGCCTTCCCGGCCGGCCAGGGCCAGCGGTGTCTCAGGCGCGGCGTTGCCCAGCTTCTTCCTGATGCGCTCCGTCGGCCACAGAGGCAGGTAGAGCGACACCACACGATTCGATCCTCCCGTTGGCATCGCACCCCTCCACCTCGAAATCCGCGCATTCCCCCGATCGCGCGCGCAGCAATTCCAGCATCCACCGGGGCCGCTCCACGCCGGGCACGGGAAGCGGCGCGGATGGCAGGACAGAGACCCGCCAGCGTGTGGTGCTGGCTGTCGGCTGTCCGAAATCGGCGGCTTCCGTCTGGCGGCGCCATCTCCGGACAGCCAGGCCGATGGTCCCGGTTCCCTCGGCCGCGATCTGCAAGCGCCGCGAGGCCGTCATCGTCAGTCGCCCGACCTCGGCGACCACGGACCCCAGCCCGCCATGTCGCAGACCTTCCTCGAAGCAGGCCAGGGCGTCGTTGTCCGAGGATGCTTCAACGTGGATGACCCGGCGAGCGGCCAGTCCGGCCTGATCGAGAGCCGGCGCGAAGATGTCCTGCCGGGTGACGATCCACAGCACCTTGCCTCTGGTCCGGCCGGCAATCCCTGCGGCGAACAGGGCCGCAGCCGTGGCGTTGAGGGCGTCAGTCCCGCCACCGGCCACCTCATGAAGCGCGCCCAGGACCAGGCCGCCACCCGGTAACCTCGCGTCGATCTCCTTCACGCCGAATGGCAGGACGGCGCGTTTATGGCTTTTGTGTCCTTCGAGCCGGGCAATGGTCGCCTGAAGCGCTTCCAGGGCGGGCTTCTTCCGGGCTGGGCTCCCTTTCGTGGTCATCTCGAATCCGTCCGATGCTGGCGGCGTCAGTAGCTATATGTTCATGGTTTGTTCCTAACGCGCGATAAGAGTCAAGGCACGATTACCGGAGGTGTGACACAGTGCAGGGAATAGCTGAGGCCCAGCTATGTCTCTGATATCTGTAAAGCTTTGAGTCTCAGGGATTTTTTCTGGCCGACGACGGAAGGACGGCACCGATGTGCAACCTCTACTCCGTAATGACGAACCAGGAGGCGATCAGGATGATCGCCAGGGTCATGATCGATCATATCGGCAACCTGCAACCGTTGCCCGAGGTGTGGCCGAATACAATGGCCCCAATCATCCGCAATGCCGAGGGCGGCAGGGAACTGGTCATGGCCCGCTGGGGAATGCCGACGCCACCCGGCATGCTCAAGGGCAGGAAGGTGGATCGGGGCATAACCAATATCCGGCATATGGAATCGTCCTGGTGGCGGCGATGGGAAGGCGTGGAACATCGCTGCCTGGTGCCGCTGACGGCGTTTGCCGAGCCCGAACATCTGCCCGAAGGTGGAAGTCGTCAGGTCTGGTTCGCCAGAGCGGATGGCGAGCCGCTGGCCTTCTTCGCCGGTCTGTGGTGCCGGTGGACGTCGGTCAGGAAACTGGCTGACGGCGAGACGACAAATAACCTGTATGGATTCCTGACCACTGAAGCCAACCGGGAGGTCGGTGCTATTCATCCTTGGGCCATGCCAGTTATCCTGACGCAGCAGGAAGATATGGATCTGTGGATGACAGCGCCGGCACCTGAGGCCTTGCAGGTGCAGCAGGCATTGCCGGACGGAGCGCTAATAGCGATTGCTCCACCCACGGGGGTTGCTTGATGGCGCCTCTACGAGGCGCGCTATGCGCCGCCGATCCACCGCCCCGTAATGGTCGGACGTGTGGAACGCACTGACCAGAAATTCCTGAATGTCAGCACCAGCGTGGGTGATTTCCTAAGCCGCGCGGTCATCGGCGCCACCGGCACATGGTCTGCGCCCTTCATCCCCGATTATCCGGGCCGCGAATTGTTTGCCAGAACGCAAATCCACTCCTCCCATTCCGACCCGCGCTCTCCGCATTTGCGCCGCTCGACGTGATCGAGCCGGACGGGCTGATCCGCGTTAACGGGCAGCAGGTTGAACTGCCCCGGAGCTTTTGGGGCCGTTTACACCCTGCCCGGGCCGAGCCGGGGCTGGTACAGCCAGCGCCCGGTTATTTGTCGTGGGGCGTTATGGTGCCTATGACCAGTCCGGGCGTCAGTATCTGTGGCAACACCACTGCCGCGCCATGTGCGGGCACAAACAGGTAGAATGGCACGCCATCGCGCCCATGTTTGCGCAAAAACGCGGTTATGGCGGGGTTGCGCTGTGTCCAGTCCCCCCGGAGCGTTATTACGCCATAGCGTGCCATGGCTGCCTGTGTCGCCTGTGTGTTGAGCGCCATGCGCTCATTGACAAGGCAGGTGATGCACCATGCCGCCGTCATGTCCACAAACACGGGTTTGCCCGCATTGTGCAGGGCGCGCAGTCGCTCCTCGGAAAAAGCCTCCGTGCCGGAGGGGAGGGCTGAAAGGCCCGGACCCGAGGCGGAGGGCGGGTTGGCGCCAGCCTGCGGCGCCTGCTCTAGCAGGGCGGGCAGCAGCGCCATGGCCGCCAAAAGCCCCAGCAGGGCCACGCCATACAGGGCCGTGCAGTCCCGGTCATGGCCCGCATGGAGCTGGCGCCTTTGGGTAATGCCGTAAACCCATGCCGCAAAGGCCAGGAACACCATGCCCGATGATACAAGCAAAACCGTTGTGGCCCCACCCTCCACCGCTGCGACCCACAGCAGCCACACGCAGGTGCCCAGTAACGGAAAAGCCAGAAACTGGCGCAGGTAGTCCATCCATGCGCCGGGGCGGGGCAGGCTTTTGGCCAGCGCGGGGCAAAAGGCCAGCAGCACGTAAGGGGCGGCAAGCCCGATGCCAAGTGCTGCGAAAATGACCAGTCCGGTTGCCGGGGGACCGGCCAGCGCCCCGGCAATGGCCACCCCCATGAACGGCGCGGTGCAGGGCGAGGCCACGGCCACGGCCAGCAGCCCGGTCAGCAGGTCATGCACCAGCCCGTGCCGGGGGGAGGAGGATAGGGCGAAGGCGGGCGGCAGGAAGACAAACACCCCCAGCAGGTTAAGCGCCATGGCGAAGATCAGCCATGTGATCATGCCCACGAACATCGTGGACTGGAACTGGAACCCCCAGCCAGTGGCGGCCCCGCCCAGGCGCAGCGCCATGACCAGCGCGCCAAGGGCGGTAAAGCCCAGAATAACCCCTGCGGCATAGCTGATGGCGCTTTGCTTTTGGTGCAGGCGCTCACTCTGGCCCATGCGGGCGACGGCCAGCGCCTTCATGGCCAGAATGGGAAAAACACAGGGCATCAGGTTCAGCACCAGCCCACCCAGGAACCCCAGTACAACAAGGCGGAACAGGCCAGACGCACTTTCCCCCCCGCCATGGGGCGGCCCCGGCACGCCATTGCCGAGCGCTGCCAGATGGCCCGCCATCGGCTGCTCCCCTGCCGGATAGTCCCCTGCCGGGTCTGGGCTGGTCGCCCCCATGGCGGTTCCCGTTGCGGTCCCCGCTGTGGTCCCTCCTGTGGCGGTTCCAGCGGCGGCTTCGGCAGCGGTCCCGGAGGTGGTTCCTGTGTTGGGCTCGGTGGCAGGCCGGGCCGATGGCGCAATGGAGGGCTCACTGGCCATTGGGGGGGGCAGCGGGGTGGCCCGCACGCTCAGCGCGCGCTCCGTCCCATCGGGGGCCTTGAGCACCAGAATACCCGACAACGGCTTTGCAGGCGTAAAGTCAGCCGTGGGGTCAAGGCGCAGGGCAAGGCCCTCGGGGCCAAAGAGCAGGGCTTGCGGTGCGGCTTCCCCAATCCGCCCGCGCTCTTGCGGCATGAACCAGGCTTGCGCGACGGACTGGCGGTTCAACTCCCTGCCCTGAACGCCAAGTACCCCTGTGGGGCTGATGCTCACCGGGTAGGGCGAGGGCACGGGCGTATGCTGCTCCGCCTGTGTAAACAGCCCCACCTGCGCGGACGGGCGAGGCGCGCCCACGGGCAGGGTAAGCGTGAATGTTCCTTCCTCGGGAATACAGCTCTGTGCGCACACCAGCCAGTTGGCGTGGGCGCTAAGGGTTGTCAGCCCTTGCGCGCCCAGGCCGTCGGGCGTTTGCCCCGGCTGGGCCGCCGGTGGACGTCCCGCTGAAGGTTCCACAGGGCGCACCATTGGGAGCACCACTGGCAGCACCACATCGCCCGTATAGGCATAGGACATCAGGGAGGCGTCCCTGATCCGCTGCGGCGTGGGCCAGACAATGGTTTGCGCCTCGCCCCTTAACGCGCCCGTTGCGGTTATGCGCAGGGTCGCGGGGTCTCCCGCATCACCGGGGTTGAGCCAGTATGTGTGCCAGCCGGGCTTGAGCCGCAGGCGCAGGGCCACATGGAGGGACGAGCCGGGGCTGGCGGTATCGGACGCGCTTATCAGGCTGGCCGTGCTGTGCGCGCTGATGGCGGGCGCGCTTTCCGCCCCCCAGGCGGCAGCAAGGGGAGGGAGCCCCGCGCACGCCAGCAGCCCTGCCAGCCCCTTGCCCAGCGCGCCCTGCCATCTCCTGCCCGCGCGGGCGCGGGTGGGGTGAGCTTTCTGGCTAGGTTGGCGCGAGGGAAAAGGGAGAGGGCCGCTCATGAGCGTCAGGCTTTCAACACGGTAGGGGCGGACACACCCAGCATACGCGCAGCCGACGGATGGGGGAACAGGGCAGGCGGTTTCCTAGATGTTTAGTCCCGGGTTTTGATGGTGCATTATTTTCACGAGAGTGGAAGGATGCGCTATGGGCCAGGTTCACCACGGATGCGCCACGACGACAACGGCAGTCCGTCGAGCGATACAGCATAGTCAAGAGAGCCTGAGAGCTCTGGCGGAACGCCACGGGGTCAACCCGAAGACAGTCGCCAAATCGAAGGGACGGCCCGATACAGCGGATCGACGCACTGGCCCGAAGGCTCCTCTTTCGACGGTCCTGTCGATCGAGGAGGAGGGCATCGTCGTGGCGTTCCGCCGCCATACATTATTGCCCCTGGACGACTGCCTTTACGCGCTACAGGCGACGATCCCGCATCTGACGCGCTCTTCATTGCATCGTTGTCTTCAGCGCCATGGAATCAGCCGTCTGCCCGACACCAAGGGCGACAAGCCCAGGCGCTCGAAGTTCAAGACTTATCCGGTCGGCTATTTTCATATCGACATCGCCGAAGTCCGCACCGCAATGGGGCGTCTCATCATCCTGAAAACAGCCGACTTGTATGGCCAGGCTTCCGAGCACCGCGCCGAAACAGAATTTTAAGCTCCCGGGAGCCTACATCACGCGTCTCGACATTGATTAGATGCTATAATGTGAATACTCTCATTAGGTGAACTAATTAATTGACGCGCGAATTAGACTGTTCGAGAGCTTATCCGCCCAAATAATGAGATTCAGCGTCGCGGTCTGTCGACGGTTACCCTGATTAGGACCGGGAGGTGAAATTCAATAAATGTCATATTGGTCGCGATATGTGCTCGCACGTCGTGGGCTTCGATCATTCACGATGCACTCTGTGCGATCGTCTATCCATCCTGTGACGGCTTCCTGCACGACATCGTATTCATGGCTGTTGCAGATTGCATCGGCTTTGAGTTTACAAGAATAGAAAGCAGACCAGTCATTGAATGGTGATTAGACAGTCTCTCCCGATGTCTTTCTTTACGGGTGGCTCTCCTTGTCGGACGACGCCTTGTCATCCCCAATGAGATTGCACGCGGCCACCGGCCGGCGATGATTCGCGTCCCCGTTAATGCAAAGCTCAAACGTATCGTGGCGCACCTGCTGCCCTGCTTTCGTCTTGAGGAAAAACGGAGCGAGTTGTTCAGCGCAATGGCCGCCGTCGCGAACATCCATATAATGCCCTGACCGGATCAAAGGTGAAGCTGGGGCGATGGGAGGAATATCTTGCCATGCGGCAGGGCATCCTGAAACTGAATGCGACCTATCGTTCGCGGCTTTCCAATGATCTGGGTGGCTGCCTGTCGGTGTTGCCTGGGTTCACGACGGAAACGCAGGGAGCGGAATCCGTGCGTCTGATCGATGTTCTGTGGCTTGATCGGGAAAGCCACAGGGTTGTCGCAGCCTTCGAGGTTGAGCATTCAACGACCATCTATTCCGGCATCGTGCGGATGCTGGATCTTGCTCGCGGGTCAGAGGCGCAGGCTTTGGAGGGACTGCTCCTTGTCGCGCCGGATAAGCGGGAAGCCGATGTACGGGAACAACTGTGGCGGCCGGCTTTCAGTAGGATTGCTGACCTGAAAGTCCGGTATCTGCCTTACGGGCGCTTGAGAAGGATCGTAAGGCCATTGAGCGCTTTGGGCAGGGTATAAAACCAATTCAAGCTATATCCCATCTGGCGACTCCTGCATGAAAATCTATGCTCCTGTAATGAACGGGTCTTCGCTTCGTGTGGGTTCCTGTCGCGGATAGGCATACCTTCCGAACGAAATAGGCAATCTGCTTTCACCGAAGTCTCAGGGCATTGAGCCGCAGTGCGTTTGTCACGACGGCCAGGGAGGACAGGGCCATCGCGCCTCCCGCGAACATGGGCGACAGCGTAAGGCCAAAGACAGGATACAGTACGCCTGCGGCAAGTGGGATGCCGATCCCATTGAACAGGAAAGAAAATGCCAGATTCTGCCGGATGTTGCGCATCGTCGCCTGTGCCAGGCGGCGGGCGCGTACCAATCCGGCGAGGCTGCCTTGTGCCAGTGTCATCCCGGCGCTTTCGATTGCGACATCGGTGCCTGTGCCCATGGCGATTCCGATATCGGCGGTGGCCAGGGCCGGCGCGTCGTTGACTCCGTCGCCCGCCATGGCGACACGGGCTCCCTTCTGTTGCATGTCACGAATGATCGCGGCCTTGTCCTCAGGCTTGAGGTCGGCATGTACCTCGTCGATTCCCGCCTGCCGGGCGACGACTTCCGCAGTCCGGGCATTGTCGCCCGTCAGCATCACGATCCGCATGCCGGCTGCGTGCAGTGCCGCGATGGTCTCCTTCGCGTCGGTCTTCAGCGGATCGGCCACGACCAGCAGCCCAGCGGCCTGTCCGTCGACGCCGACGAACATGACGCCCGCGCCCTCCGCCCGGTGGGAATCCGCGACAGGGATCAATGCCGACGCATCGATGCCCTGCTGCCGCATCTGGGCTTGGTTTCCGACGACGACGGCATGGCCGTCGACGGTGCCGGTCACGCCCAGGCCGGTCTGAGACGCGAAATCCCCGACCGGCGCGGCCTGAAGGCCCTGCGCCGTCATCGCGGCGACCAGTGCCTGGGCCAGCGGATGCTCAGATTGTGTTTCCAGTGATGCCGCCAGCCGCAGGACGACGTTGGAATCCCATGCACCTGATGTTTCGGTCGCGATCAGCCGGGGCTTGCCTTCGGTTACGGTGCCGGTCTTGTCGATCACCAGCGTATCGACCGTATCCAGCGCCTGCAGGGCTTCGGCGTTGCGAACCAGCACGCCGGCCCGCGCCCCGCGCCCCATGCCCACCATGATCGACATCGGAGTGGCCAGGCCCAGCGCGCACGGGCAGGCGATCACCAGGACCGCAATGGCGTTCAGCAGTGCGTGTCCGAAGCGCGGTTGCGGACCGACCAGA
>NZ_WOSY01000031.1 GCF_011516755.1 Acetobacter conturbans
CGTCGACAGTGTCGAAAGTGGTAGGCTCGCCAGATTGCGACCTTGGTTGACCAGCATCTGCGCCTGATTGGCCAGTGACGTGATCTGGTTGTCGATCTGCTGGAGCGTGCGCGCCGCGATCAGCACGTTCTCGACATGGTTCGCGCCATCATACACCGCCCATTGGGCATGGGCGGATTGAGAAGCAGAAACCGTAAAAGCAACGACCATAACGGCAGGAATCAGACGATATCTCACGGCACCTCCCCTTCCCGCACAAGATCAGCCGCCCACATGACATCACGCGCCTCGAACCAGGCGGGCAGGAACCCAACCCGCCCGTGCTCCGCCAGCACCCGATCGATCAGCCTGTGGTCGTCCTTGCCGGAGGCCGCGCACAGCGCCAGGGCGACAGGGCCGAGCCCCAGTTCGAACAGCCGGTTCCCCCGCTGGGTCTGGCAGTAATATTCCCGCTTGGATGCCGCGCGGGCGATGATGGCGATCTGCCGGTCATTCAGCCCGAAGTCGCGATAGATGGCCGCGATCTGTGGCTCGATCGCCCGTTCGTTGGGCAGGAAGATCCGGGTCGGGCAGCTTTCCACCACGGCAGGCGCAATGCGGGAATTGGCGATATCGGACAGCGACTGGGTGGCGAAAATCACCGATGCGTTCTTCTTGCGCAGCGTCTTTAGCCACTCTCGGAGCTGGCCGGCAAAGTCCCCGTCATCCAGCACCAGCCAGCCTTCGTCGATGACCAGCAGCGTCGGCCTCCCGTCCAGTCGCCCTTCGATGCGGTGGAACAGGTACGACAGAACGAATGATGCCGCGCTGGAGCCGATCAGCCCTTCGGTCTCGAACACCACGACATCGGCGTCACCCAGACGTTCGGCGTCTGCATCGAGCAGGCGGCCATAAGGACCACCGAGGCAGTATGGGGCCAGAGCCTGCTTCAAAGCGTTGGATTGAAGCAGTGCTACCAGCCCGGACAATGTACGTTCCGGCACAGGCGACGATGCCAGGGAATTCAGCGCCGACCAGAGGTGAGACTTCACCTCGGGGGTCAGCGTTACCCCTTCACCGACAAGGATCTGCCCCAGCCATTCACTGGCCCATTTGCGCTCGTCGGGATCGTCAATCTGTGCCAGCGGCTGAAGGGAAACGGCGGAATGCCCATCGCCCTCGTCCGTCAGCCCGCCTCCAAGATCGTGCCAGTCCCCGTCCATCGCCATCGTCGCCGCACGCATGGACCCGCCGAAATCGAAGGCAAAAATCTGCGATCCCGCATAACGCCGGAACTGGAGCGCCATCAGCGCTAGCAGGACAGATTTGCCAGCTCCTGTCGGTCCTGCGATCAGCGTGTGGCCGACATCGCCGACATGGAGCGAGAAACGAAACGGTGTAGCGCCCGCCGTCCTGCCGTAGAAAAGAGGCGGGGCGTTGAAGTGGGTGTCGCGCTCCGGTCCAGCCCACACCGCTGACAGCGGAATCATATGCGCCAGGTTCAACGTCGAGACGGGTGGCTGGCGCACATTGGCATAGATATGGCCGGGAAGAGAGCCGAGCCATGCCTCCACGGCGTTGAGGCTTTCCGCCATGCAAGTGAAGTCGCGGCCCTGGATGATCTTTTCGACCAAACGGAGTTTTTCTGTAGCGATGGAAGCGGAACCATCCCAGACCGTTACCGTGGCGGTGATGTAGGCCTGCCCGACGTCATCAGCACCGAGGGACTGCAAGGCAAGGTCCGCATCCGCTGCCTTGTTGGCGGCGTCGTTATCCACCAGAACCGACGCCTCGTTGGTCATCACCTCCCGAACAATCGCCGTAATGCTCTTGCGCTTTGCGAACCACTGGCGACGGATTTTTATCAGCACTTTCGTCGCATCCGTCTTGTCCAGCAGGATCGCGCGGGTGGACCAGCGATAGGGCATCGCCAGCCGGTTCAGGTCATCCAGGATTCCGGGAAAGGTCCGCGACGGGAAACCGGTGATCGTCAGCGTTTTCAGGAAGGCATCGCCGAGTTTTGGCTCCAACCCGCCCGAAAGCGGCTGATCGACCAGCAGCGCGTCAAGATGCATAGGGATTTCCGGCACCCGGACACGCTGGTTCCGCGTCGAAATGGTCGAATGTAAATAGGTCAGCGTCTCACCGTCATTGAGCCAGGTGGCCTCGGGCATGAAACCGTCCAGCAACGCCAGCATCCGGTCGGAGCGATCCACGAACGCATGGAGCATGCCGTGTGGGTCCGGCCCTTCGCGCTCCCTGCCCTCGAACAGGAACCGGGCAGCGCGATCAGATGATTCCGCCGGTGGCAGCCAGACAAGGGTCAGAAAATACCGGCTCACGAAATGTGCGCCCTCATCCTCGAACTGCTCACGCCGTTCCAGATCGACCATGTGCGAGGCGGCATCCGGAAAATCGCTCTCGGGATAGAGTGTGGCCGGGACGCGCTGCGCCTCGACGAACACCGCCCATCCGGAGCCCAGACGGCGGAGATTACTGTTGAGCCGTGCGGTGACACCGACCAGTTCGGCGGGCGTGGCGCTGTCCATATCGGGGCCACGGATGCGCGCCGTGCGCTGGAAACTGCCGTCCTTGTTCAGGACCACACCCTTTTCGACCAGCGCGGCCCAGGGCAGGAAATCAGATAGAAGGGCACTGCGATTACGGTACTCGCCAAGGGACATCATGGCCGATCTCCCCTATGCCCGCAGCCAGGCGGGATAGCGGAGATGCCGCCGCCCGACCTCGATGAACAGCGGATCGCGTTTCGCGCCCCAGAGCGCCAGCCCGTGGCCGACGATCCAGAAGGCGGCCCCGATCAGCCAGAGACGCAGGCCGAGTGTTATGGCCGCCGCCAGCGTGCCATTGGCGATGGCCACGGCACGGGGAGCGCCACCCAACAGGATCGGGTCGGTCAGGGAGCGATGCACCGGGACATGAAAGCCCGGCACCGCGTCATCGTCGTATCCCGCCATCAGATCAGCGCCCCGCCCGAGAAGGAGAAGAACGACAGGAAGAAGCTGGACGCCGCAAAAGCGATCGACAGGCCGAAGACGATCTGGATCAGGCGGCGGAACCCACCCGATGTTTCCCCGAACGCCAGGGTCAGACCCGTGACCGTGATGATGATCACCGAGATAATCTTGGCGACCGGTCCCTGCACGGATTGCAGGATCTCGTTCAGGGGCGTTTCCCACGGCATGTCCGACCCGGACGCCAGGGCCGAGGAACACCATGCGACCGAAAGCAGCAACATGGCGGAAATGGCGGGCGCGTGCCGACGCACGCGGATTATGGCATGGGTCATTGGGAATCTCCCGAATTCTGGAAGGGATGAATGCGATAGGCGCCGGTGGCGGGATCGAGCCCGTCCACGGTGGCGAGTTCGGAGAGCCGGCGGGCATTGCCTCGCCCGGACAGGACAGCGATCACGTCGATGGTGTCCGCGATCATGGCGCGTGGCACCGTTACCACCGCTTCCTGGATCAGTTGTTCGAGACGGTAGAGAGCGGCGAGCACTGATCCCGCATGCAGCGTACCGATGCCGCCCGGATGGCCGGTGCCCCATGCCTTGACCAGATCAAGGGCTTCGGCACCACGCACCTCACCGATGGGAATACGGTCGGGACGCAGGCGCAGACCGGACCGGACGAGATCCGACAGCGTGATGACCCCTTCGCGGGTCCGCAGGGCAATGAGATTGGGCGCCATGCATTGCAACTCGCGCGTGTCCTCGATCAGGACGACGCGATCGCCGGTTTTCGCGACCTCGGCCAGCAGGGCGTTGACCAGCGTGGTCTTGCCCGTGGATGTGCCGCCTGCGACCAGGATGTTCTTCCGTTCCGAAACAGCGCGGCGCAGAGACACCGCCAGCCCTTCTGTCATGATCCCGGCGGCGACATAGTCATCGAGGGTGAACACCGCGACGGCGGGCTTGCGGATCGCGAAACTGGGGGCCGTCACCACGGGCGGCAGCAATCCCTCGAACCGTTCGCCGGTTGGCAACTCGGCCGAGACACGGGGCGCACCCTCATGCACCTCAGCCCCGACGTGGTGTGCAACCAGACGCACGATGCGCTCGGCGTCGGCAGGTGTGATGGTTTCGCCCGTGTTGGCCATGCCCTCTGACAGCCGATCGATCCACAGCCGCCCATCGGGATTAAGCATGACCTCGACCACAGAGGGATCGGCAAGGTGCCGGGCAATCGCCGGCCCCATCGCTGTGCGCAGCATGGACACGCCGCGCACTCTGGCCCCTTCATGGATGACGGAAACCGACATGACCTTCCCCCGTATGGGCCGCACGCGACGGACGAACAGCGACGGGGATCATTAAGAAAGGCTGGAAACAGCGCGTTTCAACAAGAATTCAGAGGTCGTAGAACGGCGGCGAAACACAGGGCAAAAATACTTGCGGGGTGCGGATTTTACGCCTCCGGTTCATCCCGTGCGCCGGGGTCCAAAACATCCTCCGGGATTTCCTGCTGGAGTCTTGGCCCCTGGGCCAGCCTACGGCCGAGGGCGGCGACAAAATTATCGTAGCGCACCCCGGCCTGCGCGCGCGCCGCCTTCGCGGCCGGTTCGGGCAGCGGCGGGGTCGTGGTCAGCCAGAAACGGATGAACAGCGCTAGTGTCTCCACCGTGATGCCGATATCGCGCTCCAGCCGCGCGAGACGTCGGTCCTGCCGGTCGAGGCGCTTCGATGTAGCAGCCTCGCGGCGCTCTTCCCCGTCGGGCGAGAGGAAGGAAGCAACGGCGGCCTCGACGATCAGCGACATCGGCTGCGCGCGTCGCGCGGCATAGGCAGACAGGGTCTTCATCACATCGGGATCGAGATAGACGGAGATCTGGGCCTTCTTTTTCGGTATCGCCATGTCTGCCTCACAGTCCAAGCTCATCGCCACGGTCGAGCGACGCCTGCCGGGCGATGCCGCGCCTGAGATCGTTCATCCGGTTGTTGCGGGGCGCGATGTCGTCGAACTCATCGACCGGATCGGGCGTGAACTCGTTCTCCATCGGCTCCTTTTTCTCGACAGTGCCTTCGTCCAGTTCGGGCTGATGGCGTCGGGCGGACTGCTTCGGGTCTTCTTCCTCATCGTCCCCTGTCCGCGTTTCGGCCGCCGCATCGGGTGCCGGCGGCCTGGGCGGCAGGGGACGGCTACTCCAGTCGTCCGGGCACCCATCCTTCGGGGGCGTAGGCTTTGGCGGCGGCAGAATGCGTTCCTGGAAGCGCGCATCCTCGAAGTAACGGGCCTTCTTCGCACGGATCGGATAGAGGCCGGAGGCCATGACGATCTCATCCGCTGGCGGGAGCTGCATGACTTCTCCCGCCGTCAGCAGCGGGCGTGCCGTCTCCGAGCGCGAAACCATCAGATGGCCCAGCCAGGGCGAAAGACGGTGGCCCGCGTAGTTCTTCATCGCCTTCATCTCGGTGGCGGTCCCGAGCGCGTCGGAGACACGTTTTGCCGTCCGTTCGTCGTTGGTGGCGAAGCTCACCCGGACATGACAGTTGTCGAGGATCGAATTGTTCGGCCCGTAGGCCCGCTCGATCTGGTTGAGGGACTGGGCGATCAGGAAGCTCTTGATCCGGTAGCCCGCCATGAAGGCCAGCGCCGATTCAAAGAAATCCAGCCGCCCGAGGGCCGGGAATTCGTCGAGCATCAGCAGCACACGTCGCCGCCGCGCCGCGGCATCAAGGTCTTCCGTCAGGCGCCGGCCGATCTGGTTCAGCACCAGACGGATCAGTGGCTTGGTGCGGCTGATGTCCGACGGCGGCACGGTCAGGTAGAGCGTCACCGGGCGATCGGCGCCGACAATGTCGGCGATGCGCCATTCGCAGCGCCGCGTCACTTCCGCGACCACTGGATCGCGATAGAGGCCGAGGAAGGACATGGCGGTGGACAGCACACCCGAGCGCTCGTTGGGGGATTTGTTCAGCAACTCGCGCGCGGCCGAGGCCACGACGGGATGCGGACCGGCGTCACCGAGATGCTTCGTCCGCATCATCGCTGACAGCGTGGTGGCGATGGGGCGCTTCGGGTCCGACAGGAAATTGGCGACACCGGCCAGGGTCTTGTCGGGCTCGGCGTAGAGGACGTGCAGGATGGCGCCGACCAGCAGGGAGTGCGAAGTCTTCTCCCAATGGTTGCGCTTCTCCAGGCTGCCCTCCGGGTCGACGAGGATATCGGCGACGTTCTGGGCATCACGGACTTCCCACTCCCCACGCCGGATCTCCAGCAACGGGTTGTAGGCCGCGGAGGCTGCATTGGTTGGATCGAACAGCACGACGTGGCCGAAACGGGCGCGGAATCCCGCCGTCAGTTCCCAGTTCTCACCCTTGATGTCGTGGACGATGGCCGAACCGGGCCAGGTCAGGAGCGTGGGGATGACCATGCCGACACCCTTGCCGCTGCGCGTTGGTGCAAAGGTCAGGACGTGCTCTGGCCCGTCATGCCGCAGGTACTCTCGACGATAGCGGCCTAGTACCACGCCGTCGGGGTCAAGCAAACCGGCCTGGGCGATCTCCTTGGCGTCAGCCCAACGGGCCGAGCCATATGTCTCGATCCGCTTCGCCTCGCGCGCCCGCCAGACCGAGAGGCCGATCGCAGTAAGCGCAGCCAGGATGCCGCCCGACGCGGCGATATAGGCACCCCGTGCGAAGACCTCCGGCGCATAGGCGTCATACGCATACCACCACCAGAAGAACGCGGGCGGCAAGTAGAATGGAAACCGCAGGATTATGAACCAGGGTCGCCCGAGTTCGGCCTGGAAGGCCAGCTTCCAAGCGATCCATTCGGTCGCAGCCCACATGGTCAGCAGGATGATCGCCAAGACGACGATGATCTGCCCCCAAAGAATCTTGGTGCCCGACATCGGGAGCCCTCCCTTTTAGAGGAGGAAGGAACGGCGGATTCCTGCGTTCAAGTGCTTTTAAGCGTTGTTCGCAGCCGGGCAAACCAGAGCGAAAAAATACTTGCGCTGTGCGGACAAGGTCCGCCCAGCCGATCCTGGGACACACCGGTAGCAGGCGATTCGGACATAGGGCTGAGCTTCAAAAGCACGGTGACGGCAATGACAATGAGGAATGGACGATCGGCAGCGCAGCCTGCCTTCGGATGGAAAATATGTGAAAAATCATAGTATTATTGCACAAAGAGACTTTTCATTTCTCTGGGAAAGAATAACAGAGTGCTGTGCCTTGTGAAGGCCGTGTTGGCCGGCGCCTGAAATGCTGCGACTTCATTAACCAATACTCTGTTGGTTTCCAAAATTCTTGTTGAATTGACGGATATACATCGCGAAGGTGCTGTGCGCACGTGTGCTTACGGAGGGTGACACGGGGATATCCCATGTGTTATTCTGAAATCGGCGTGTCGAAACGCTTTTTGCAACTGGGCGGCCTCCTATGTCGGGTGGCCTGCCGAATAGAACACCCGGACCTATGGTCCTGCGGTGAACAGCCTTGGCTGTTCTCAGCAGGGGAATAGGCAGGAGGTGGCTACGCCCAGTGCAAAACACCTTTCGACCCGCCCGACGCCAGGCGGGTAACGGGGAGTCACGCCCTCAATTCGCTTCCGTCGTCGTCATGTCGTGCGAGGCGGAGAGCGGATTGGCGATAGAAAAAGATGACGAAATTTCCAATGCGTGTTGTGCGTCAGACATGGCAGACGCCTTGATCCGTTCCTTCGGATGGAGTGGAGCGTGGAACAAAGCTCATGCGCATGTGTTGCGATGTGTTGAGGCGGGTCATAGAGACAGCGCGCAATTCTGGATGAATGTACGAAATATCGTGGATCACCTCACGACGTTGGGGCCGCAGGACCGTGACTTAATTCACTGAACGGTCATAGAAAGTATTCGGAGATGGACATCGATTCTGAGGATCAGATAGTCAAATTCTGGATAAAACAGCATCTTCGCGCGCGGTTTGGCAGCATGTAACCATCCGGCGAGAGACGCGGGCGTATTCAGGCGGCGATGGTATTGTGGACCTGCTGGTGGGCTTTCCAGTGCCAGGGCAGGAGTTCATGGAGGCGTGGATTGGGAATGTCATTGATCCGTGCCAGGACATCGGCGAGCCATGCCTGGGGATCGACATCGTTCAGGCGCGCGGTGACGATCAGGGAATACATGGCGGCGGCGCGCTCTCCGCCACGATCGGACCCGGCGAACAACCAGGCTTTCCTGCCCAGGGCGATGCCGCGTAGGGCGCGTTCTGCTGCATTGTTCGTCAGACAGATACGGCCATCTGTGAGGAATCGTGTG
This sequence comes from Acetobacter conturbans, assembly GCF_011516755.1. GTDB lineage: Bacteria > Pseudomonadota > Alphaproteobacteria > Acetobacterales > Acetobacteraceae > Acetobacter > Acetobacter conturbans. Next base: position 8,245 of record NZ_WOSY01000031.1, read on the forward strand.
AATGTATCGGCACGCCGTAGAAAATAGTTCATGGCGTGGGCAACGGGATTTTTGGTCGACATGCGCCGGCAACACTCCCGCATCCAGTTGAACAGATCCTCGACCAGAGGCACGATGTTTGTTTGACGGACTGCCAGCCGGTGTTCCGAGGGCGTACCGTTGATGGCGCGCTCTGCTTCGAATATGGCGTCGATCCGGCGTACTGCCTCTATGGCGAGGGGCGCCTTGTCCTTCTCGGCGATTTTAAACAGTCCCCTGCGTCCATGCGCCCAGCACCCGGCTGAGATCACTGGCGCGGGCTGGCGTCCCGGTTTCGCCAGAGTGTTATAACCCGCATAGGCGTCTGACTGCACAATGCCGGTCCAGCCAGTGAGATGGTCCGTGGGATGTTCGCCCTTGCGGTCCCGGGAATACCGGAACCAGACGGCTGGCGGTGCTGGCCCACCAAATGGACCATCATCACGCACGTAATTCCACAATCGTCCGGTGACTGTCCGGCCTTTCGCCAGAACCGGCACGGTGGTGTCATCCGCGTGCAGGCGTTGTGCCGCCAGCACATGCGCCCGGATCAGCGTAGTCAGGGGGGCCAGCGTCGCGGTGCAGGCTCCCACCCAGTCGGCCAGCGTTGATGTGTCGAGATCGATCCCTTCGCGGGCAAAGGCATCGCTCTGGCGGTTCAGCGGCAGATGCTGCAGGAACTTGTCGCACAGGATGGTCGACAGCAGCCATGGGCCGGCGCGTCCGCGCGCGATCGGATGGAAGGGGGCGGGTGGCTGGGTGATGCTCTCGCAGTCCCGGCAGGTGAACTTCTCCCGCACCGTCTGTATGACCTTGAACTGGCGCGGGATCACCTCCAGCGTCTCGGTGACGCTCTCCCCCAGTTTGCTCAGACGATCGCTGCCACAGCACGGACACTGTGTCGGTGCGGGGATGACGACCCGCTCGCGCGGCAGATCGGCACGCAGGGGCTGGCGCCCCCGGTTGTTCCTGGGTGCTGTCGCGCAGACAGCGGGATCCGCCGCATTTTCGGGCGCGTCCTCGGCGAGCGTCGTCTCCAGCTCTTCCAGTTCGAGTTCGAGCTGGGCCAGCAGGCGGCGCCCCCGCTCCGACGAGGCGCCGAAACGGTCCTGGCGCATCCGCGCGATAAGATGTTTGAGATGGGCAATCTGCGCTTCGGCGCTGGCCGCGCGCGCTTCTGCATCAGTGGCCCGGGTTTCGGCAGTAGATGCCCGGAGTTCGGCGACCTGGGCACGCGCCTCGGCAGCGGAAAGTGCTGCGCGCAAGGCGATGATGTCGTCCGTGTCTCCCGTCATGACGACAGTTGATCACATGGGCGCTCAAAAGAGTACCAGTATATGCTGACCTGGCGCAGGTTTTATTATCCCGCCAGTTCAGGTCTCCATGTTTTCTGCGGATTACGTCAATCCACCCCCTCGAGCAGGCAAGTCAGTTGTGATGGGGAGAGATGAATCGCTCCGTCCTTTGCCGAAGGCCAGACGAAATGCCCGCGCTCGATCCGCTTCGCATATAAGGAAAGGCCGATCCCATCGTGCCAGATCAGTTTCACCAGGTCGCCGCGTCGGCCCCTGAAGGCATAGACGTCACCCGCGAAAGGGTCACGACCCAGTGCTTCCTGGACCTTCAACGCCAGCCCGGGCATCCCGAGGCGCATATCGGTCACGCCAGCCGCCAGCCATATCCTCAGCGTGGAAGGAAGCGGGATCATGATCGTAGTGCGCCCACAATCTCACGCAGACGATCAGCGGACAGCCCTGTGTCGAACTCCAGCCGCACACCGTCCGGAAAGACCAGGCTGACGGCTTGGCCGGACAGCGTTCCCTGTTCTCTCCGACGCTCCGATGGCTGCGGCTCGGGGGCCGGGGCCACCATGACAGGTATGAACGATGTCCCGCCTTTGGCCCGAGCCTCTCGCCGCCAGCGAAACACCAGACTTGGATGGATCCCATACTGTGCAGCCACCTCCCTTATGGGGCGCCGGCTCTCGTAGGACGCGATGACCACTCGCGCGCGAAATTCAGGGGCGTGCCAGCGGCGGCGATCCGAAACGATCTCGATCCGCGAGGCGTCCGCCAGCCTGTCTCGCTCGTCGGTCTCTCTACCGCTCCTTTGGAGCCTCTCTGCAGTATTACCTGCGACACTCGCAGGTAGTACCGCGTCCCTATCTCTTAAATCGCTCATGCTTCATAGCTGAACCAGACCAGAAATATTCAGCAAGGCGTCAGTCGCCGGGAGCTTACGTGGAACCTGCGCAGAGTCACTTGGGGTTTTACGGATGGCTCCGCGCGGCCAATGCGGCCGTGCAGCGCAAGACCCACGGCACGCGGATGTTACTGAACTTCGCTCATGCGGGGACGTTACGTGTGGGCTATGACGGGCATGAACATCCTTACGACGTGGTGGAAGCGTTTCAGCTCCACACCGAGACCGCGTGAGGGAGCGATCGAGATGACCGATGCTCCCCCGATCATGCGCCGTAAGATCGGGCGCCATGTTGTCGAGACCTGTGCGCTACCCGATGGCACCGTGCTGCTTCGGACGCCCGAAATCTACCCGGTCAACGCGCGTGACTGGCGCGAACCGTATCCGGACATCAAGACAGCGCTTGCGGATTTTGCCGCGCGCACTGCCATTCCGAAGATCAACCGCACGCGCCTGGCGCAGTTGCGCCGCCACGGTTTTGCGGGGGATGTCTGTGGCAAGGAGATGATTACCCGTCTTGATCCCTGGACGGGTGCCACGACACTGAGCGAGTACGAACTAGTGGAGGAGACGGCAGGGGCCTGAGCTTCGTGTCTGGGTGAATCACATTATTTACATTTAAATATTCCTGGTCATCGCGGTGTCCGGAATTAAAGTCTCTCGAGAAAATACAAAAAGTCGCTTAAGGTTATTGCTCGGTTTTTCCTGTAGTGGCATCGACCTTAAGTAGAGGATGAATATAACTGTCTATCTGCTGCGGCGACGCGTAGGCTTTGTAACGGACATTGAAATTGTCGGCATTTTGGGTTGAACCGTAAATAGAGTTCAGACCAGGTTTTTTTTCAAATACTACGGCGTTGTCGTCGAGGCTTAACAGATGGGTGCCAGCGAGAAACCGGGCATAGGTTTCTGGACTGATACCGACTTTTTTTGCCATAATTTTGACTGCGTCGTCATGTGTTGCAGGGTTCTGAATATAAGCGACAATTCGTCCCCAAATCTGTACCAATGTACGCCAATCGTTTTCATGAATTCTTAAACTAACGGGATCTACTGCGAGCGAATCATAGATAAGACCTGGAGCATCATGGGACGTGAAAATGGGATGAGAACCCGAAACCATTCTGAGCGCTTGTCCAGCGTTAGGCTGCCAGACTCCAATAGCAGCCACGGTGCCGGTGGCCAGAACCTGAGGGGTTTCATTTGTAGTCGTGCGGACTATATTCACATCTTCTTCACTCAAGCCATTTTTTTGCAACGCGGTTAAGAGTAGCAAATGGTCCACTAGCCCGGTTTCGACTGCGATCTTCTTGCCCTTCAAATCTGCTACGTTCGAGATATCGCGAGTGGCAACAATCATGTCGTTACCATCTGAATAGTCGTTCAGCATCACGATCACGCTTTTGCGGCCGTTCGCACCTGTCGACAGGACGTCTCCGTTGGTGGCGCTAATCGCGTCTAACTTTCCGGCGATGTAGGCGTCCAGCATGGCTCCGTAGTCAAACCATTCGAACGTGATATCGAGCTTTTTCTCCTCAAGCCAGTGCTTCTCAATGGCGATTTGCCAAGCAACGCTGCCCGGCCAGTCGCTATAACCAACGTGTAAGGACTCAGCGCGCGCTAAAGGTGGCAGCGTTAGTGTGGCAAGAGCCGCAGCGATAAAAATGCGTTTGCATTTGGTGTAGAGTGTCATGAGCTTTATCCTTGGCATGTGATTAGACATGTTCGACTGGGTACGATTGCAAAACTGCAATTAAATCGTTCGAAGTGCCGACAGTGCCAAAGAGCGTTGAAGGGTCGCGTATGATGTCGATTGCAGCTGTCTTGAGTTCTGGTGTCACGGCGGCTGTCGCGTCTTCCAGCAAGAGATTGTCGAAACCGCGATCGGCGGCTTCGCGCATAGACGTATGCACGCAGCATTCAGTGGTTACGCCGACGAAGATGAGATTTTTAATGCCGCGGTGGCGTAGAATATGCTCCATTTCGGTAGCATAAAAACATCCACTACCGACCTTATCGATAATAACATCCTCCGGATGCGGTCGTAATTCTGGAATGATTTCGTGACCCGGTTCGCCTCGCGTCAATACTCTGCCTAAAGCAGTCGATTCACCTACGGCGGCCCCGTTGTAAGCTAGACGGGTCCGATAGGTTTTCACGGCGGTCAAATCTGATCCGTTGGAGCGATGACCTTCGCGCGTGTAGATAATTGTCATCTTGTGTGCACGGGCAGCGTCAAGAATGCGGATAATGGGAGCAATAGGTTCACGCATGAGTGGTAAAGCGTCTGTGAAACTTGCGACCCATCCGCCTTCGGTACAGAAATCGAGTTGCATGTCGATGACGACAATTGCAGTTTCCGACGGTTTTAGCGTGCCCTGAAAGGGAAAGGGATAGCCCGTAGCTGGTACTTGCAGTGACATATCACGGGAACCTCTTTCTGAGTGTCTTACTGTCTTTGTTTCGATCCCGGAAAAATAAGTCGAGCGTACCATATCGCGAAGACGGAAAAATGGGATAGGCTCTATATTGTCACAGTATAATGACACGGGATCAGTATGGAATGGCAGATGAGTCTTCTCTCGTAGATCGACAGGCTGTGCAGCGTTTTGTAAAAAATATCGACTGGAACGCATTTTATCAGTTTCATCAAATTGTCGAGGCTGGCAGCATCAGTGCGGCAGCTAGACAGCTCAACGTTCATCAGCCGGGCCTGAGCCTCGCTCTCAAGCGGTTCGAGGAACAACTCGGCGTGAAACTGTGTCGACGGTCTCCTCAGGGAATTGAGGTAACACCAGCCGGCCGTGCTGTTTGGGAGCTTATAAATAACGCTTTTGATATCATTAGGATGGTACCGCACGCAGCTATACGTGCAGCCAACAAGGTCGATGGCACGTTGCGACTGGGCATGATTTCAAACATCGTCTCGCCTGCGCTGGATACGGCGCTGTCGGCCTTCACACAGGCACATCCAGATGTAAAATTGAGTATCGATGTCTTAGTGTCTGACCGAAAATGAGTTGAGTGATTTCAGCGGGTTATGATTCATGGGTTTGCGATAACCTGATGAGATCAAGATGGCCTGGACTGAAATCACCCGAGCGCAGTATCAAAGGGACGACCTGGAATATGCAAGCGACCTGCGCGATGCGGAGTGGGCGCTGATTGCGCCGCTGATGCCCGAGAAGAAACGGCTGGGCAGACCACGACGTACGGATTTGCGCCGGGTCATGGAGGCGATCCTCTATATCGTCACGACCGGCTGTCAATGGCGGCAGTTACCTCGGCACTTTCCGGCCTTCACGACCGTACAGGGCTATTTCTACCGTTGGATCCGCGAGGGAAGATGGGAAGCCATGAACCATATTCTCGTGATCCTGTCGCGTGAGCAGGACGGGCGAGACGCCACGCCTTCAGTGGGCATTATTGACAGCCAGTCGGTTAAAACCGCTGAAAATGGCGGCCCCCGCGGTTATGACGCGGGCAAGAAGATCAAGGGACGCAAGCGACATATCGCGACCGACACGCTGGGTCATGTCGTGGCGGCTGTTGTACATCCCGCCGACATTCAGGATCGTGATGGTGCGCCGCTGGTAGCGACCAGAATACGCTCATTGTTTCCCTGGCTTCGCCATCTGATCGGTGACGGGGGATATGCTGGCGAGAAGTTGCGTGGTACGCTGGCTGAACTCGGCCGATGGACGATCGAGATCGTCAAACGTAGCGATCGGGCCGAAGGCTTCGTCGTCTTGCCCAAACGCTGGATCGTGGAGCGTAGCTTTGCATGGCTCGGACGTTGCCGTCGCCTCACGAAGGATGTCGAGACAACAATCTCGTCATCCTGCGCATGGTTGATGATTGCCCATATCCGCAGAGTTCTGCGAAAAATCAATCAAACCGCTTTCTGATTCAGGCTCTTAACCTGGCAAGAAGTTCTGGATGCGGTAATTGCGGGTGACTGTGATATTGGTCTGACGTACGAAAGCGATTCAGTTCCTACGTTACATTATGAGCCAATTGTATGGGAGAGTCAGCAGCTTTATTGTGGCCGAAATCATCGATTGTTCGGGAAGACCGTTGGAAATCCAGCTTTATTGTCTCGACAACGATTTGTCTTGGCTCAAGGCGATGAACCAAAAGATGTCGAGCGATTTCGTCTGCATTACGCTTTGGGACGACATGTTGGAGCCCGAGCCGATGATCTAAGTGAGGCGATGAGGCTGATCCAGCTCGGTGTAGGAGTTGGTTTTCTACCGACCATTGTCGCCGACACTGCTGGCGATAAATTGTGGCCTCTTTTACCAGCGTCCTTATTACCAAGTTATTTTGTTTATATGATTAGTTTAGAGGTATCGCTACTCTCAACGCCGGCTCAGCTTTTTCACGAAGAAATGCGCCAGTCTATGCGAGAGCATACTACTTTTCGGTGAAGTCACTGCAGCAAGGTATAAGACAGCAATATTTTAAATATGACATTTAGCCTATAAGCTGGTTATCGGAAAAATATAATAATCGCGATTATTTCGCGGTTATTGATCTTTTTTTAAAAGAATAAAATTCGTAACGAGATGATTACAGTCCCGCAGTGAAATATGGACCGGCAAATCGGTACGTTCCGCGTGATGGAGCGGGTTCTGGCTTCTGCGGCGTCGGGAAGAGCGGGAGAGAGAGAAACAGGAAGCAGGATAAAGCAGGGAAGGGAGCGACCAGAAGCGTCCGTCCGCGTCAAGCGGTGGCTCCGCACCGCGCTTACGCGCGCTTTGCGGTGCCGGCGCAGGCGCCGCGCGTGACCCGGCCAGCCGCTCCCGGCCTGCGGGGAAGCATTCAGAGAGGAGAATGTTTCCATGGCATACGCGGCCTCATCCACACGTCCCCGTAGCGTTACCTTCCGCAGGCCCACACGCTGGATCTGCACATCCGAGCCGGTGCAGTGTCACCGTTGCGGGATGGAATGGGAGCATGGCGATCCGGCGCTGACACTGCCCTGCGCGGGCTGTGGCGCGGACGCGGGCGAGCCGTGCCAGCGCCGCTCGGGCGGCAATGAAACCGTGTGCATCAAGCGGGATCGGGCCGCCGAGGCGGCCGGACTGCTGCGCCCGTGCGAGCGTCTGACATGGGACGGACGGCACACCAAGCCGCTACGCCTGTCGGGCGTGCCTCTGCCGCACATGCTGCCAGTGCTGACCGGTGCGCCCGTGAGCCGGGTGCTGTGAACGGGCCGGATCTGGCGAGCTATGACCACATCATCGTCGCCTGTTCCTTCGGCAAGGACTCCCTGGCCTGCACGCTGCATCTTCTCGAATGCGGTGTGCCGCCCGAGCGCATCGAATGGTGGCACCATCTGGTCGATGACGAGGCCGACGTGTTCGACTGGCCGCACGTCCCCGATTACGGCCGCCATCTTGTCGACGCTCTGGGCGTAAAACTGTATTTCTCGGCCCGTCAGGGCGGGATCGTGCGCGAGATGCTGCGCGAGGACGCGCCAACCGCGCCGGTCTGGTTCGACACGCCCGAGGGGCGCGTGACGATGGGCGGACACGGCCCATGCAACACGCGCCGACGCTTTCCCCAGGTCTCGGCGAACCTGTCGGTGCGCTGGTGCTCGCCCTACGCCAAGATCATGGTCGCCGACACGGCACTACGTAATCAGGCGCGGTTTCACCACGCGCGCACACTGTTCGTGACCGGTGAGCGGGCCGCTGAATCCGCCAACCGCGCCCGCTATGCGGCCTTCGAGCCGCACCGCTCGGATCTGCGGGACGGACGCGCGCGGCGTCATGTCGATCACTACCGGCCGGTGCATGGCTGGAGCGAGGCCGTGGTGTGGGAATGCCTGCGCCGCCACGGGGTGATCGCACCTCTGCCCTATCGGCTGGGTTTCGGGCGGCTGTCGTGCCTGACGTGCATTTTCATGTCGGCCAACCAGGCGGCGACGCTGCGCTACATGGATGGCCAACGCTTTGCCCGGCTTTGCGCGTGGGAGCGCGCGTTCGGCTGCACGATCCGCCGCGACCGCGATCTGTCGGCGCTTGCCGATACGGGCGAGGTGTTCGCACCTGTGCTGGCGAGGCCGGATCTAGTGCGTCGCGCGCTCTCGCGCCGCTGGCGCGGACCGGTGCTCTGCGCTCCCTCACACTGGCAGATGCCTGCGGGCGCGTTCGGTGAGAATGCCGGACCGGTGTGACAGTTTCTGACACACCTTGCATCGCCGCTGCCGATTTTTCGGAAAAACGCCGCACAGTCGCACGAACAGAGCGGAGTGTGTGGCGCTAACCCTTCATTACCACGCTCACAGGAGCCTGTCATGTCCGATACCGCTACGGTCGTTTCTCTTCCGGTTGCCCGTCAGCCGCGCAATGTGCGGCGCGTGCTCGATCTGAGCACGGCGCATCTGGATCGCGGCGACACGCTGGAGTTTGAGGAATACCTCGTCACCAAGGGACAGAACGGCTCCATGCCCTGCCTGTCCGGCCCCTATGGCTGGCTCGTCTCGGTGCCCGACGAGTTGGAGAGTATCCACGACGACGCCTCGCCGGGGCTCTACGCCATCCTTGCCTACGCGAAGGAAGCCGGATGTGACTGGGTGCTGTTCGACCGCGACGGCGACATCGACGATCGGTTTCCGGTGCAGTGGCAGGACTGAGGGATAAGAAAAAGGCTGAAAGGGAGGAGAAGAAAGCAAAACGGAAGAAGGCCGCACCAGGGTAAGCGTCCGGATGTCACATGCTTGAAAATAGCTTGCGGCACGTTCAAAAAATAAACTTATCTGGGGAGACATTTCAAAACTGGCAACGCAGGAAAGTTCTTTTGAAGTAAGTGCATCTACGTTGTTTTTATGCGGACTTGTCTTGTATTGGTTCGAGTCTGCGGACCAAAGGCAGCCCTACACCGACTTGACCGAAACAACCAATCTGCCAGCATTCAGATGGTAATCACCATCCGAATGCTGGCCTTACTGAGCACAACCGATATTCAGGTGTGCGAAGAGTATCGTCTAAAAATGACAGTTCGACATATTCAGCCGTCTACGGGGAAGTTGTTTTTATGCACTCTGACTTCCGTCTACACTTTTGTCAGTCGGTGAAGAAAACAGCTTTGCAATCAGTTCTTCTTCACTTTTTCTGTCGCTCGTGTTGGAAACAGTTTGCGTGCTCTGCGCCGTAGTGCTGCCGGAAGCTGTATAAAGGGTGAGGCTTGACGAGGATGATGTCAGATCGGTCTCAAGGTCTCCGTTGACCGTTATCGCTCCTTTGATTTGGGAGGCTGCCTTTCCATCGATTTCTGTACTTGCACTGATGGGAACATACCGATTGCCTTCAGGTATCAGAACGATTGGTCCGTCCGACTTGTAAACAGAAGATGTTGTCGTTGATGACGTGTCCAGTATGGTCGCGGCGCCGTTCGCGTTGGCGGACGTGATCGACGTGCTTGACGTCGATGTCGCCGTGGCTGTGGGTTTTATCAAACCAAGTTCGGCTGAAAATCTGGTCGAGATTAAGTCGCTTGAAAGATCAATATTCATTACACGGCTCCAGTGAATGCCCTAGTATCTTACGTAACTTAGGACGGCTTTCTGCACTCCAATCATTTTTTAGATCAAAAATATATAATAGGTTAATTTCACTAACTTCACTTGATCAATTTTCAAATATATCAAATTCAAATTGACCTAAAGATTCTCATAAAATGGAAATAATGATGTGTTAAATATTTTGAGTGTTATTGGAGAAATGTAGCATGTCTGTTGAACATACATATGTTGAAAGTGGAAATTTCTTAAACCCAGACCTTCCTTTAGGTCCAAGTCTTGGCACTACCAGTCTCGATATGACGATGGTAAATGCCAATGGATATTCGGGTAACATTGTCTTAGGCTCAGGACCCATTGATTTGATTGCGGAAATCTGATTCAGGCTCTGTGAGGAGACTGAAGATGAGCGACCTGTTTTGGCTAACGGACGAACAGATGGACCGTCTGCGGCCCTTTTTCCCGAAGAGCCATGGCAAACCGCGCGTTGATGACCGCCGCGTGCTGAGCGGCATCATTTTTGTGAACCGCAATGGTATGCGCTGGCGTGATGCGCCCCGGGAATACGGTCCGCACAAGACGCTCTACAACCGCTGGAAGCGTTGGGGCGCCATGGGTATTTTCATGCGGATGATGGATGGACTGTCTGCCGCGAAGGCTGAGCCCCAGACCATTATGATTGACGCGACCTATCTCAAGGCACACCGCACGGCTTCGAGCCTGCGGCTAAAAAAGGGGATCCAGGGCGACTGATCGGACGGACAAAAGGTGGCATGAACACGAAGCTGCATGCGATCACCGATCAGAACGGACGACCGCTGAGCTTCTTCATGACAGCAGGACAGATCAGTGATTATACCGGTGCCGCTGCCCTGCTGGACAGTCTTCCTGCTGCACAATGGATGCTGGGAGACCGGGGTTATGACGCCGACTGGTTCAGGGACGCCCTGGAAGAGAAAGGGATAAAACCCTGCATTCCAGGACGGAGATCCCGCGGAAAACCTGTCAAATACGACAGGCGGAAATACAAACGCCGTAACCGCATCGAGATCATGTTCGGAAGGCTCAAGGACTGGCGGCGGGTCGCAACACGCTACGACAGATGCCCGACCGTCTTCTTCTCAGCTATCTGTCTCGCCGCAACCGTCATGTTCTGGCTATGAGTATCCGTCTTGGTCAAGTGTGGCGTGGTTCCCATAACCTGTCATTGCGTAACAGGACATTCGCCAGAATGACGAGACGCCGCATGAGAGCGGTCAG
>NZ_WOSY01000032.1 GCF_011516755.1 Acetobacter conturbans
CACAATGACGCTCCCGGACATGTTCATCGACCACAACAGCCAGTTCGAGCAATACAACATCGCACAACTCAACGCGCCACAAATCGTCAAAACCGCCCTTAACGCTGTCGGTGCGGGCGCCACAAGCGAGCAGATCGCCTAAACCATGGCAAAACGCCGCGTTGACCAGCTTCTCGTTGACCGGGGACTGGTCGAAAGCCGGACCAGGGCGCAGGCCCTCATCATGGCGGGCGTGGTCTATACGGGAGACCGGCGTGTAGCCAAGGCGGGCGACATGCTTCCCGAAGAGGCTCCGTTAGCCCTCAAGGGACAGGATCATCCGTGGGTGTCCCGGGGTGGTCTGAAGCTTGCCCATGCTCTTCCGTTCTTCAAGTTTTCGCCTGAAGGGCGCATCTGCATGGATGTCGGCGCTTCCACAGGTGGTTTTACCGACGTGCTGCTGACCAATGGCGCGAGCAAGGTTTATGCCGTCGATGTGGGTCACGGGCAGCTTGCGTGGAAGTTGCGTTCCGATCCCCGTGTGGTGGTCATGGAGAAGCAGAACGCCCGCGCCCTCGACGCCACGCTCATTCCCGATCCCATCGGTGCCGTCGTCTGCGACGCCAGCTTCATCGGTCTTCGCACGGTCCTTCCGGCGGCGCTCTCACTGACGACGCCGGATGCGTGGGCGGTAGCGCTCATCAAGCCTCAGTTCGAGGCCGGACGCGAGCATGTCGGGGCAAAAGGGGTGGTCCGTGATCCTGCCGTGCATGAGCAGGTCTGCGTTATGATCGCCGACTGGTGGAGTGCTCTGCCGGGATGGGACGTGCTGGGGGTGGAAGCAAGCCCGATTACGGGTCCTGAAGGGAACCGCGAGTTTCTGATCGGCGCGCGCAGGATCGGATAGACAGCGGCCATGCGGCTTTCCTGAGGGCCCGCTAAAGCACTGCTGGAACAGAGGTTTTCCAGCAGTTGCGCAGCCGCATTCCAAAGAGGGGGCAGCTTCTCGGCGCTCCCGTAAAGACTCTTTATCCGCACGCAAGAGCTGTCTTTGATCGCTCTCTTTCGCTCACGAAAACAAGCCGGTGTCCTGTCTCCGTGGGAGCAGTGTCGCCGATGAACTACGCCGAGTGCGGGATCGGAACGGCTTTCGGCCATCTGCGGTGGAACCACAACCATTGCTGGGGTTCCTGCCTGATCCAGCCTTCCACATGCGCGTTCACAGCTTCCATAATCAATCGCTGGTCCGCTCCACGCTCGCCCGTTGCCGGGAGGGTCAGCGCCGGCTCGCACTCCAGCCGGAACCGCGTTGCGCCGATGCGAACAACGCGGATTGGCACGATATTGCGCTGAAACCGTGTTGCAAGCTGCGCCAGCGCGGGGGCAGTCCACGCATCCTGCCCGAAGAATGGAACCGCGATCCCGTCATTCATCTTCTGGTCCACCAGCAACCCCATCGTGCCGCCTGCGGACAGATGGCCGATAATCGCCCGGGCGCCGCGTGCTCCTTTGGGGAACATGAACGTCCCATGTCCGGCTTCGCCCCGGATGCGTTGAATCAGGCGCTCCATGATGGGATTTGAGGCCGCCCGATAGACGCCACCCACCGGCAGACCCAGCGCGCCGGCGATGGGCAGGATCATTTCCCAGTTGCCGAGGTGAGCGGAGAAGAACAGGGGTGGAAGTCCGTCTTTCCACGCTGCCGCGATGTTCTCTTCCCCCGAAACCTCCCAGCCCGGCCCCTCCGACGTGCGCGTCATGCTCCTGAGGTGCGAGAACTCCCCCACCACCCGGCCGAGATTGTTCCACGCGCCCCGGATGATTTTCTTCTGCTGGTTTTTTTCCATATCCGGAAATGCGATGGTGATGTTGTGCATCGCCACCCGCGACGCTGGCAGAAAGGGGCCGATGGTCTCCACGATGCGGGCACCAATGCCGGACGAACGCGCAGGACCCAGCAAGCGCATCAGGCCAATCGCACCGGTGAATGCAAGGACCGTCAGCGAGCCACGCAGACCGTTATTGTTGGACGAAACACTGTTTCGCGTCATGAAAGTTCCTGAGATGGGGAGCGGGTCACCCCGCATGCAGGCAGGACTTCCGGCAATATCTGATGCCTGAATAGGTCTGCCGGTCGCACTGGGCTGAACCGCCTTGAGTGTCACTTCCTGAGAGGACGAACGAAATGTTGACCCAAGAGGCGGATGTATCACGCCGCAAGAAAACAGAGCGTTACGAATAGTCTCTGTGGGCGCGTCGCCTGTTTCCGAGCCTTCTGAAATGCCAGCGGTCTGGGTTGCTTAACGGTCGGTTCCTACGCACGTGGATCGTTGATCCCTGAACACAGCATGGCAGAAGAGGTTCGGTGCGAGGATGTGAGTGGAGAGGGAATTTACAATCCGCTTTAAAAATCCTGTTCTGTGAGGGATTCCGGAACTCTCCGGGTTCCTCCATGGGTCAGCAGGAGCTGTTTCCGCCTCATTTCCCAAAGTGTGAGCTTTTACCTGCGCCGGACCTTTTCGAATCGCGCAATCACCCGGCCTCGCCGGAGCGCCGAGAGCCGCTGTATCCAGAACACGCCGTTCAGTTGGTCGATCTCATGCTGGTGGCAGGTGGCCCGCAACCCTTCCGCCTCCTCCACAAGTTCCACGCCATCAAGATTCTGATATCGCACATGCACCCGTGCGGCCCGTGCGATCTGTTCGTTCACGCCTGGCATCGAAACACTGCCTTCCTCACCCCTGCTCGTCTCATCCGACGCCCAGACGATTTCCGGATTGACGTATGTCTGTGGCACCGGCGCGTCCGGCAGTTCCAGCACGACGATCCTCTGGGCGACGCCGATATGCGGTCCTGTGATCCCGATCCCCGGCGCGGCCCGCATGGTGTCGAGCAGATCTGTGGCGAGTGCCCGCAACTGCGCATCGAACCGGAGGACAGGTTCGGCCGGGAGGCGCAGGCGCTGGTCGGGAAAGGTCACGAGCGGACGCACGGCCACATCAGGTCTCCGGAGTAAATAGAGGCGGGGCGCCTCTTCTGCCTTTCCGCCCTGACAGGAGCAACGTCTGGTAAAAAGAACGTCCCGGCTCCGGTCCTCGAACGAATCGATTTTTCTCCAATTCCCGGTCTGTCCGTGGTAGGAGGCCGCCTTCACAGCCATTTTCGACAGAGACAGGAAGACACAGGGTATGAGCGATACTGACTTCGCGCTTGATGCCGCCGACCGGGAGCGGATTCTCGCGAAGTCGGCGTTGTTCTCGCCCCCGCCGATCCAGCTTGCGGACGGTCGGCGTGACCTTGTCGGCCTGTCACGGGAAGAGCTGACCGAGGAACTGATCGCCATCGGCGAGAAACCGTTCCGCACAAAACAGCTCTGGCACTGGATCTATCATCAGGGTGTGACAGATTTTACCCGGATGAGCAGCATCGCCAAACCGCTCCAGCAGAAGCTGGCGGAACGGTTCATCGTCGGCCGTCCGGAGCCGACCGTCGTGCAGACCTCGCAGGACGAGACACGCAAGTTCCTGTTCCGCTTCCGTGACGGACAGGAAGCCGAGACGGTCTATATCCCCGACCGGCGCGAAGATCGGGGCGCGGTGTGCATCTCCTCGCAGGTCGGTTGCACGCTCTCCTGCACCTTCTGTCACACCGGCACGCAGAAGCTGGTGCGCAATCTAGGGGCCGCGGAAATCGTCGGTCAGTTCATGGGCGCGCGTGATTCTTACGGTGAATGGCCCAGCCCGAAAGGCGACACCCCCCGTCTGCTCTCCACCATCGTGCTGATGGGCATGGGTGAGCCGCTCTACAACTACGAGAACGTGGCCAAGGCCATGCGGATCATCATGGACGGGGAGGGGATCGCCCTGTCCCGTCGCCGTATCACGCTGTCCACGTCCGGTGTCGTGCCGCTGATGGACCGCTGTGGTGACGAGCTCGGAATCAATCTCGCTGTGTCATTACATGCTGTCCGCAACGATCTGCGTGACGAGATCGTGCCACTGAACCGCAAATACCCCATCGAAGAAGTGCTGGCGGCCTGCCGTCGCTATCCGGCGGCGAGCAATGCCCGACGCATCACGTTCGAATACGTCATGCTGCGGGGCATCAACGACAGCGAGGCCGACGCCCGCGAACTGGTGCGCCTGATCAGCGGCATTCCGGCCAAGGTGAATCTGATTCCCTTCAACCCCTGGCCCGGCAGCGACTACAAGCCCTCGACGCGCGAACAGCAGGCGAAGTTTGCTCAGATCGTCATGGATGCCGGTTTCGCATCGCCGATCCGCACGCCACGTGGACGCGATATTCTTGCAGCCTGCGGGCAACTGAAGACCGCGAGCGAGCGAAGCCGTCCCGTCCGCGAAGGTCTCTGAAACGTCGCTCCTGAGAAATTGAGCTTCCTGTCTTGCAGATGTAGGATTTGTCACTTGTGCGTGTGAGGTTGAAGACCAATCTTCCGGACGCCTTCGCAGGATCGAGCTGGCCTCTTCTGGCCGCCGGGAGAAGATATGATGAGTTATTTCGCCCACCTTCCTGACCGGACGGTGATTGCCGTCAGGGGTGAGGACCGCGTGAAGTTCCTTCAGGGACTGGTCTCCAATGACGTCACGACGGTCGAACCGGGAGCAGCCGCATGGGCGGCTCTTCTCACTCCCCAAGGACGCTGGAAGGCCGATTTCTTCATCTTTGCCGACCCCGACGAGCCGTGCCTGCTGCTGGACTGCGAGTCCTCGCAGAGCGCCATGCTGATGGAGACACTTTCGAAATTCCGCCTACGCTCGGACGTGAACCTTCAGGAGACGCAGCTGGTTGTCCATGCCGCATGGGGCGCTCTACCGGATGTGGCGACGGTGGAAAACGCCATTGTGGCTCCCGATCCGCGCCTGCCCACAGCCGGATGGCGTCTGCTGATGCTGGAACCTTCGCCCGTCGCGAAGGCGGACGCTGTAGCTTATGACCTGCATCGTCTCGTGCTTGGACTTCCCGACGGCGACCGCGACTGCGAGCCGGAAAAGACACTGCTTCTGGAAGCCAATTTCGATCTGCTGAACGGCGTTTCATGGAGCAAGGGTTGCTACATGGGGCAGGAGCTGACGGCGCGCACGCATTATCGCGGGCTGGTCAAGCGCCGTCTGGTGCCGGTGGCGTCGGAAGTCCCCTTGCCTGAACCGGGGACGCCCATCATGGCGGATGGCAGCGAAGTCGGTCATATCCGGTCCAGCCATGACCATTGCGGGTTGGCCTTCTTGCGCCCCGCCGCGCTCGAGCAACATCTGGAAGCAAACGGGCACAGGATCGTGCCCCGCGTCCCAGGCTGGCTTGCCATAGCTCTCGCAGAAGAGAAAAAGGGGGGAGCCGTCACGCAGGGAGGGGCCGCGACATGAAGGATATCGAGAGCATTCGGCCGACACCGGAAGCGGTGGAGCGCGAACTTGAGCGCGTGGCGTTCGATGCATCCGGCCTCATTTGCGGAATCGCGCAGCAGTATGACACCGGGGAAGTGCTCATGGTGGCGTGGCTGAACCGGGACGCGCTGAAAGAAACGCTTTTGCTGGGGCGCGTCTGTTACTGGTCTCGTAGCCGTGGTGCGCTGTGGCGCAAGGGCGAGACATCAGGGCAGGTGCAGCGGCTCGTGGAAGCCCGACTGGACTGTGACGGTGATGCGGTGCTCCTGCTCGTCGATCAGACAGGTGTGGCGTGCCACACCGGGCGGCGTAGCTGTTTTTACCGTCGATTCGGGCAGGAGGGACTGGAAACGATCTCCGATCCGCTGGTGACACCCGAGACTCTCTACGGCGGGTGAGGAACGGGTGTTGTCCCCGGTCCGCTTTTCACTCATTGTCTGTAAGCGAAGATGACAGCGGCCCGGAGCCTCACCATGTTGGAAAACCAGTTGCGCGAGCCCTCAGGCAAGCTGACCATTCGTGTCATCGCAATGCCGAGCAACACGAATGCCGCAGGCGATGTGTTCGGTGGCTGGGTCATGTCCCAGATGGATCTGGCCGCAGGCTCCGCAGCCGGTGTGCGGGCGCGCAGCAAGACCGTGACGGTCGCCATTGATAGTGTATCGTTTCTCGCCCCCATGGCTGTGGGCGACGAACTGTCAGTCTATACCGATATCGTGAAAGTCGGTCGGACTTCCATGATCATTCAGGTGCAGGCGTGGCGACGGGTGCGGCAGTCAACGGAACGCCAGCTTGTCACTCAGGGCAAATTCGTTTTCGTGGCAGTTGATGAAAACAATCGGCCGATTCCCATTCCTCCCGAAGTCGCGTCTTCTGACGACAAAGAAGAATGATTCCTTTTCAGGTCACAGTGTTCTTTTCCTATCCGGACATAAAAAAAGCCGCCTGAAAAGGCGGCTTTTTCATATCGGGAAGGTCGAGCTTCAGGCAGCGAGAGCAGCCTGGGCCTTCTTCACGATTTCACCGAAGCTTACGGCGTCATCGAAAGCGATGGCGGCCAGAACCTTACGGTCGATCTCGATCCCAGCCTTGTCCAGACCGTTGATGAAACGGCTGTAGGTCAGGCCATGCTCACGGACGGCAGCGTTGATACGCTGGATCCACAGAGCGCGGAATTCACGCTTCTTGTTGCGACGATCGCGATACGCATACTGGAGCGACTTTTCGAGACGCTCGAGGGCGACGCGATAGTTCGTGGAAGACCGTCCGCGGAAGCCCTTGGAGAGCTCGAGAACCTTCTTGTGACGGGCGTGCGTCGTTACGCCCCGCTTAACACGTGCCATTTATCAGGTGCTCCTCAAGCCAGCCCGTAGGGGGCCCACTGCTTCACAGTCTTCGCGTCCATCTCGGTCATAACCTGAGGTCCGCGATTCGTGCGCTTCATCTTCTGCGAACGGTTGATAAGACCGTGGCGTTTGTTGCCCGCGCCGCAGAGCACCTTGCCGGTTGCGGTGATTTTGAACCGCTTCTTGACCGACGACTTCGTCTTCATCTTGGGCATTTCAGTCTCCCTGACATAAGGCCGTCTCCACCCCGAAGGGTAGTGACGACAAGACACGGCCGGGCATGCCCCACAGGCCCGGGCGCGTGAATGAAAGGCGCTCATACAAAACCTGGGGCCGGCTTTCAAGTCATTTGTCGGATCTGCGCTCGTCCCGCCCCTTCCGGGAGGGGCAGACTATTCAGCATGGCGGCGCAAAGAACAGAATGTCTATATATGAATGGATATAGATAAAATATTCACTTCGACAGGCGATAAATAGGGAACAAAAGCAATTAAAGTAGTAAAAATTCCGCAATGACATAGATCATATTCTTGTTTTGCGGTTCCAAGCGCCGATTTATGCATCTATGAAAACATGGCACGGAGTGACACAAATGCGCCGACAGCTTCTCGCTGAGGCCGCATGTCACTTTACTATCGTGAAAGACCGTCGGTTTCCCGGCAGTGAGGGTTGAGAGTGATCAAGCGCATACTTACAGGCGTTGTAGGTGCCGGCGTTGTCGGCGGACTGGGGTTTCTTTGGTACGCCTGGTGGCCCGCCATTCCTAAAATCGCCCCCGTCCAGCCGGGACAGTTCTCTGCGGAGAAAATCGAGCGCGGCCGCATCGTCGCAGCCGAAAGCTACTGCGTCGAATGTCACACCCGTCAGGACGGAGGCACAGGCCCCGAACTCGCGGGCGATTACAGGATGCAGACACCGTTCGGCGATATTTTCTCCTCGAACATCACGCCTGATCCGGAAACCGGAATCGGCAACTGGTCGGAGGAGGCGCTCCGGCGCGCCCTGCACTACGGTGTGTCCCGTGACGGCTCCCATCTGCTGCCGGCGTTTGTCTACGATCATTTCACCAAGATGACCGATGCGGACATCTCGGACCTGTATGCGTGGATCATGACCCGTCCGGCAGTGCATATGACGCACCGCCCGAATGGCTTCCCCCTCAGCATTTCGCCACGCATCACGCTGGCTGCCTGGAAGCTGGTGTTCTTCACGCCGGGTCTCTACAAGCAAGACCCAAGCCACGACGCACAATGGAACCGTGGTGCCTACCTTGCTGAAGGCGCGGCGCATTGCGGTGCCTGCCATACGCCCCGTAATCTGGCGGGCGCTGAAAAAGTCGCCAACCACGAATATGATGGCGGCGTGGTGGATGGCTGGATCGCTCCTCCGCTGAACCAGAACAATCCGACGCCCGTCGTGTGGACGGAAGACGAGCTCTATCAGTATCTCCGTAACGGTGTTGCCCCGCTTCACGGCCCGGCTGGCGGTCCGATGTCCCCCGTTGCCCATGACTTCCTTGCGACGGTGCCGGAGTCGGACGTTCACGCGATCGCCTACTTCTTCGCGGACAAGGCTCATGCGGCTGAACGTGTGGCAGGCGACAAGGCCGCCATTGCACAGGCCATGACGGATTCGAAAAAGGATCTGGTCGGCTTCAGCACGGACCCCGATGCGCGTCTTTATCAGGGCGCCTGCGGAGCCTGCCATTACAACGCCGCGCCAGCACCGGTTCTGGGTCGCCCGGAACTCGCGCTCAACAATGCGCTGTGGCTGAACGAACCGACCAACCTTTACCTTGTCATGCTGCGTGGCCTGACGGCGAAGGAAGGTCAGAGCGGTGTCGCGATGCCAAGCTTCTACAATGCACTCAGCGACCACGACATGGCCCGACTGGCCGCCTATCTGCGTCGCACGCGGACAACCCTGCCCCCATGGACGGATCTGGAGAAGAAAGCTGCTGACGCCCGCAAGCTGGTGGAAGAACCGCCAGTCAATTCCTCGCACTAAGCCTCGGATGAGCTGGGATCACGGAGCCGTATCATGATAAAATTCAAACTTAATGGCCGTGACGTGTCGCTCGACGTGCCGGAAGACACGCCATTGCTGTGGGCGATCCGCGACGATCTCGGGCTGACCGGCACAAAGTTCGGTTGCGGCGTCGGCCAGTGCGGCGCCTGCACCGTGCATGTCGGCGGGCGCGCGACCCGATCCTGCGTTACGCCTGTCTCGGCGATCGAAGGGGCGGACGTCACCACGATCGAGGGGCTGGATCCGGAAGGCAGGCATCCGCTTCAGGACGCCTGGCAGGAAATCCAGGTGCCGCAGTGCGGTTACTGCCAGTCGGGACAGATCATGCAGGCTGCCAGCCTGCTGCGGGATTATCCCGATCCGACTGACGAGGATATCGACGGTGTCATGGGTGGCAGCCTCTGCCGCTGCATGACCTACATCCGTATCCGAAAGGCCATCAAGGAGGCCGCCGCCGCCATGAAGTCGGCCAGGACGGAGGGAGACAGCTCCAATGGGTAAGCTCGAACGTATTGCCGCCCAGCAGGATCGGGCCGCAGGACGCGGCCTGTCCCGTCGTGGATTTGTCTCCGCCGCCGTTGGAAGCTCGTTCCTGTTCGGCTTCGCCCGCGAGTCGAAAGCCGCGCAGACTTATCCGCTTGGCGCACCGCTCCCGCCGCCGGAGTTCGAGCCGAACATCTGGTGCTCGGTTGCGCCGGACGGCACCATCAACGTCAACATCATTCGCGCGGAAATGGGCCAGCATATCGGCACGGCCCTCGCCCGGATCATTGCGGACGAGATGGAAGCCGACTGGGACAAGGTGAAGATCACCTATGTGGACACGGACCCGAAATGGGGCCTGATGATCACGGGTGGCTCATGGTCCGTGTGGATGACCTGGGATGTGTTCCGTCAGGCCGGTGCGGCCGCCCGGACCATACTGGTCGAGGAAGGCGCGAAACTGCTCGGTATTCCGGCTTCCGCCTGCCACGCACGGAACGGCAAGGTCACCGGGGGTTCGTATTCCATCAGCTTCGGTGACATTGTTGCCAAAGCGAAGCCGACGCGCAGCTTCACCGCCGACCAGATGAAGAGCCTGCCGCTCAAGCCGGCATCGGAGCGTCGCCTCATCGGCAAGCCGGTGAAGTCTCTGGACATTCCATCCAAGACCAACGGCACGGCGATCTACGGCATCGACGCGAAAATCGATGGCATGGTCTATGGCCGTCCGAAGATGCCGCCGACACGTTACGGCTCCAAGGTCGTTTCGGTGGATGACAGCGAAGCGAAGAAAGTTCCGGGTTATATCCGTTACATCACGCTGGATGACCCCAGCGAGACGGTTCCGGGCTGGATTGTCGTGCTTGCGAAAACCTATCCGGCGGCCATTCGCGCCACGGACCTTCTGAAGGTCGAGTGGGCGGCGGGCAAGACCGCTAAGGTGAGCGAAAAGCAGATTCAGGATCGCGGCCGCGAACTGATCGCGAAGTCTGATGTCGGCACCATGATCTTCAACGACAAGGGCGTCGATGAAGCCTTCAAGGGTGCGCATCGCGTGCTTGAGCAGGAATATACCTGCGCTTCGGTGATGCACTATCAGCTTGAGCCGATGAACGCGATCGCCCAGCTGAAGAACGGCACATGGGAAGTTCATTGCGGCAACCAGTGGCAGACCCTGTTCCTGCCGGTCATCGCCAAGGCGCTTGGTGTGCCGGAAGCGAACGTGAAGATGGTCAGCTATCTGCTCGGAGGCGGCTTCGGTCGTCGTCTGAATGGTGACTATGCGGTCCCGGCGGCGCTGGCGTCCAAGGCCATCGGTGGCAAGCCGGTGAAGTTGATTCTCACTCGTTCCGATGACATGCAGTTCGACTCCATCCGCTCGCCATCCGTGCAGAAAGTGCGTGTGGCGCTGGATGAGAAGAACACCATTGTCGGGTTCGAGCATCACGCCACGGCTGGCTGGCCGACGGAAGTGATGGCTGGCGCCTTCATGGAAAAGGGCGTGGACGGCAAGCCGTACGATCAGTTCGCCATTGCTGGTGCGGACAGTTGGTATGATTTCGGCACGATGCGGGTCCGCGCGATCAGCAACGATCTCGCCAAGGAGACCTTCCGTCCCGGCTGGCTGCGTTCGGTGAGTGCGGGCTGGACGCCGTGGGCGCAGGAATGTTTCATTGACGAGCTTGCTCATGATCTCGGCAAGGACCCGGTGGCTTTCCGTCTCGCCCTACTGAATGGCGAGGGACCGGAGGGCCGCAACAAGGGCAAGGCTCCCGATTCCAACGGAGGCGCGTTGCGTCAGGCCGCGGTGGTGAAGCGGCTGGCGGAAAAGGCTGGCTGGGGCACGTCGCTGCCAAAGGACACGGGGCTGGGTATGGCCACCACCTTCGGTCAGGAACGCGGCATGCCGACCTGGACCGCCGGTGCGGTGCAGGTGCATGTGGATCGGGCAACCGGTGTCGTCACCTGCCAGAAGATCTGGCTGGTTCTGGATGCCGGAACCATCGTCGATCCGGACGGCGCGCTGGCGCAGACGGAAGGCGGTGCATTGTGGGGACTGAGCATGGCGCTGTGTGAAGGCAGCGAGATCGAGGACGGCGTCTGCCGCGATCGGAACCTCGATACCTACACGCCGCTGCGTATGCCGGATGTTCCTGAGATGGACATCGAGTTTGTCGACAGCACCGAAAAGCCGATGGGTCTCGGCGAGCCGGGCGTGACAACCATCGGTGCCGCGATCGGCAACGCTATCTTCAATGCCGTGGGTATCCGCCTGCGCCACATGCCGGTCCGTCCGGAAGATGTGCTGGCGGCTCTCAAGGCGAAAGGCGCGGCCTGATCGCGTCAGGAAATAGAGGGCAGGGGTTTTATCCCGTCTTTTGGAAGAGAGAGGCGTATCCTGCCCCTCTCTTCCTTTTCAAACGAGTTAAAAGGGGCTTCGGCCCCTTTTCTTGTTTCAGGGCCGTGCTCTGTGCTGGCTTGAAAAACAACCGAAGCCATCACACATTCCAGATGGTCACAGCCGCTCGACGGCTGCATTTGAATGAACTGAAAAACAGAGGGATATTATTTACATGACCGGACAGGAGACTACGAATCCGTCTTCCACGGCTGAAAAGCATGAATTCAGTGCCGAGGTCGGACGTCTTCTCGACCTTGTCGTTCACTCTCTTTATTCCGAACGCGAGATTTTCCTCCGCGAACTGGTGGCCAACGCCGCCGACGCGACCGACCGCCGCCGCTTCGAGGCCCTGACCGATGGTGCCCGTGCGCTGCCGGAAGACGCGAAGATCCGCATCAACCCGGATAAGGACGCCCGCCTGCTGACCATTACCGACGATGGCACCGGCATGAGCAAGGACGAGCTGGTCAGCAATCTCGGCACCATTGCCCGTTCCGGCACCCGCGCCTTCGGCAAGGAACTGGAGGGCGCGAAGCCTGAGGACAAGCCGAACCTGATCGGCCAGTTCGGTGTCGGCTTCTATGCCGCTTTCATGGTGGCGGATCGTGTGGAAGTCGTCTCCCGTCGTGCCGGTTCCGACGAGGGGTGGAAATGGACTTCTGACGGGAAGGGCGCTTACGAGCTTGCTCCTGCTACGCGGGAAAAGCCCGGCACGGATATCACCCTGCACATCAAGGAAGACGCGGACGAGTTCCTCGATTCATGGCGTTTGCAGGAAATCATCCGCAAGTGGGCGGACCATATCGCCTGGCCCGTGACCATCGTGAAGGATGGCGAGGAAAGCCCCGCCAACGAGGGCACGGCGCTGTGGCGCAAACCCAAGAATGAAGTGACGGAAGAGCAGCTCAACGAGTTCTATCGCCACGTCTCGCATAATTTCGACACACCGTGGGCCACGCTGCAATGGCGCGCAGAAGGCACCATCGAGTTCAGTGCGCTGCTGTTCATTCCCGGCTCGCGTCCTTTCGAATTCGGTGATCCGGCGCGTGAAAGCAAGATTCGCCTGCATGTCCGGCGCATGTTCATCACTGACGATGCAGCCCTCCTGCCAGCATGGATGCGCTTCGTGCAGGGCGTCGTGGACACGGAAGATCTGCCGCTGAATGTCTCGCGCGAGATGCTTCAGGCGACGCCGGTTCTGGCCCGCATCCGCAAGGCCGTCACGGGCCGTGTGCTGAGTGAACTGAAGAAGCGTTCCGCCGACAACGCCGAATTCCTGAAATTCTGGGAAAACTTCGGTGCGGTCATGAAGGAAGGGATCTGGGAGGACGCCGAGCACCGCACGGAACTCGCCGGTCTTGCGCGGTTCCGCTCCAGCGCTCTCACGGTCGATGCCGAAAACCCGGAGTCCGGCTGGACGACGCTTGGCGATTATATCAGCCGCATGAAGCCCGAGCAGGAGGCCATCTATTACCTGACCGGCGACAACGAGGATGCCGTGGCGAACTCGCCGCAGCTTGAAGGGTTCCGTGCGCGTGGGCTCGAAGTGCTGCTGCTGTCCGAACCGGTCGATTCCTTCTGGCCGGATCGCCTGACCAGCTTCGAGAGCAAGACCCTTAGAAGCGTGACGCAGGGTGCGGCCGATCTGGAGAAGTTCGCTGTCGAGGGCGAAGCCGCGACGGGTGAAGCCGCCGACATGGACATTCTCCTCCCCGCGCTGAAAGAAGCGCTGGGCAGCGAAGTGTCCGACGTGCGGGGCACGGATCGTCTGGTTTCCAGTGCCGTCGTGCTGGCGGCGTCCGAGAACGGGCCGGATCTTCAGTTGCAGAAGCTGATGCGTCGCAGTGGTCAGAAGATTCCCGAAAGCGCTCCGATTCTGGAACTGAACCCGCGCAACCCGCTGGTGCTGGAACTGGCGCGCAAGGCGGCGGAGAAAAGCCCGGCGGTCACGGATCTGGCGAAGGTGCTTCTGGATGTCGCCCGTATTCAGGATGGCGAGAATCCGAAGGACCCGGCGGCGTTTGTTCAGCGTCTGACGGGGCTGCTGACCGCAGGTGCAAAGAGCGCGTAAGCGGTCTCCTTCCTGACGGAGAATGGCGGGCGAAGTCGATGGCTTCGCCCGTTTTTTGTGGCTGTCTCACTATTGCCCTGAAATTAAGGTTTTGATGGACTGATGGAAGCTCCGGGCACAGTGCAGGCACCGGAGTAAATCTTTGCCATTGGATCAAAGAGCTGTGTCAGCGAAGGAAAAAGAGTTGAGTGATGATGGGGCGGATGGCGTGTATCTCATGCCACGCGATGGTTTTAGTGAGTCCCTCGCGTGTGCTGAACAGTCCTTCGTCACTGACACTCTGGCGGATGCGGTTTCAGCCTGCTCGGAAGCCTTTGAAAAATGGCCGGATATTCGGCATCTTCGCGCAGTGCTTCTGAAGGGCCTTGCAGGCGCACCGACAGGAGACCGGCGTCGGATCTGCGACCTTCTGCTGCGCACCGAAATGCGTGATGACGCGCAGGATGCCGATATCGCCACCGCCCTCTTCAACGAGAGGCGGTTCGAGGACGCATTGCCTCTGCTGCGCAACGTCGTCCGCCGCCTGAACGGCGAGCGTTTCTCTGCATGGAATTACATCTGTAGTCTCGAGCAGACGGGACGGTATGACGAACTGATCGACAGCACCGATCTACTTGATGACCTCGCCGCTCCTCAGAACGGGCGCATTTCACTCTATAGCCAGATGGCCAATGCAAAGCTGGCAAAAGCTTTTTCTCGAGAAGACGTTGTGCGCGACATGCGCTCCCTTGAAACGTCCCCGCTCTGGCTGGCGCCACATGATATTGCCGAGCGGGTAAAGGCCGTGATTCGGGAAGGTTCACCTTTTGCCGTCACGACGTTCGGTTATGCCGAGGCGCGGATGATATGCGCGACGAGTCTTCATGCATCCCTGCTGCTGCGCCCGGCCGAGATCGTCGAAATGGCCGATACGGTCTGGCGTCAGATCTCGGGTAAGCCGTTTGAAGAGTGTGCGGCGGCAACGCTGGCCCGGCTGGGAAAAGCCTGTCGCGATGTCGGGCGTGAACCCGGCGTGCTCTGCCTGCCGGGGTCCGGGGTGCTGACCCACGATAATCAGCATTTCGGTTTCTTCGCCGAGCAGGACCGGGAAGTGCGTACCGGACGGTACGCGCCGTTCTCCGGTCTGGATGCGATGGCGCAACTGGCCGGAGCGGACCCGGGGCTGAAGACCCTGCTTGGGGGACTGCCCTTTGCGGGTGTGGTGACCGATATTTCCGGTCTTGCTGCCAGAATCGCGGGGCAGTGTGATTTCGCGGCAGTCACGGAAGTGTTGCTGGAGCAGGGCGCGCTGGAGGCCACGCTGAAGCAGTTCGATGAGATTTGGGTTCCTTATCCGGGTGCGGTCTTCCTCGTGGCGGCAACGGCTTTGGGGCCCTATGCCTGTGCCCGCATCACCGCCGCCGGAGGAATCGCTCTCGATGTCGGGACCTGCGTCCCGACATGGGACGACTAAGCGGGCAGCTCGGTCGTCCTATAACGCCTCACGTTTGACTTCCAGTTCCAGCCACTGCTCCTCGGTTGTCGTCAGTTCCCGTTCCGCCTTGTCGAGGGCGTCCGTGAATTTGGCGAAAGCTTTCGGATCGCGCGCGTAAAGGTCCGCATTGGCCAGTTTTTCACGGAACGTTTTGATGGTCGTCTCGAGTTCCGCGATCTGCTTAGGGAGTTTATCGAGCGCAAGCTGATCCTTGTAAGACAGCTTACGGGTGGCGATTTTGCTGCTGCTATTTTTCGTTGCGACTGCGATGGCTGGTGTGTGTTCGACCACCGCCGCCACCCGCTCATCCAGCGCTACACCCCCGCGTTGTGCCAGCATGTCACTGTAGCCACCGGCGTATTCCGTCCAGACGCCATCGCCGGTCGCCGCGAGAACGGAGGTGGCGACCCGATCAAGAAAATCACGATCATGGCTGACAAGCAGAACGGTGCCGTCATAGGACGCCAGCATCTCCTGCAACAGATCCAGTGTTTCCAGATCGAGATCGTTGGTCGGCTCATCAAGTACGAGCAGGTTGGAAGGGCGGGCCAGTGCGCAGGCCAGCATCAGGCGGCCACGCTCTCCACCGGAAAGCCGTCCGACCGGAGTGCGCGCCTGTTCGGGACGGAACAGGAAATCTTTCATGTAACCGATGACGTGGCGCTTTTCGTCGCCGACCTGCACCATTTCGCCACCGCCGCCGGTCAGGGTGTCTGACAGCGTGCGGGCAGAATCGAGCGCCTTGCGCTGCTGGTCGAGGGTGACCATTGCAACTGATGGACCGAGCGTGACCTTGCCACTATCCGGCTGGTCCACGCCGGTGAGGAGCCGGAGCAGCGTGGTCTTGCCCGCGCCATTCGCTCCGACAATGCCCATGCGGTCGCCACGCAGCACGCGCAGATCCAGATCGCTCACGATGGGACGCTCGCCCCAGCTTTTGCAGGCGTTCTCGGCTACCGTCACCAGCTTGCCGGACTGGCCGCTCGTCTGGGCTGCCAGCGTGACCGTGCCTTGCGGCTGCACGGAATCCTTGCGGGTCGTTCTTAGTGCGGCCAGTTCAGCCACGCGCCGGACATTCCGTTTGCGACGGCCCGTGACACCGTAACGCATCCAATCTTCCTCGCGGGCGATTTGCCGATCGAGCTTGTGGGCGTCACGTTCCTCCTGCTCCAGAACCTCTTCGCGCCAGGTTTCGAATCGTTCGAAGCCCTGATCCAGACGGCGAGTCGTCCCACGATCCAGCCAGACGACGCTACGGGAAAGGGTTTCGAGCAGTCGTCGGTCATGGCTGATGATGACCATGGCCGTGCGGAGGGAGAGTAGTTCCTTTTCCAGCCATTCGATGGTCGGCATGTCGAGATGGTTGGTCGGTTCGTCGAGGAGCAGCACGTCCGGCTCGGCTGCGAGCACGCGGGCGAGCGCGCAGCGTCGGGCCTCACCTCCCGATAGTGTCGCCGGGGTATCTGTGGGGCTCATGCCCAGCGCGTCGAGCATCACGCTGGCGCGCCATTCTTGGGAAGGGTCCGTGAGTCCGTCGACGACATAGTCCATCGCGGTGTCGAAGCCGGAGAAGTCGGGTTCCTGCGGCAGATAGCGCAGGCTGCAGCCGGGTTGCAGGAAGCGCGTCCCCGAGTCCGGCAGGATTTCGCCAGCGGCGATCCGCAGAAGCGTGCTCTTACCGGAGCCATTGCGTCCGACAAGGCAGACGCGTTCGCCAGCGGAAACGGAAAAGCCCACGCCATCCAGCAGCGGTTTGCCGCCGAGCGTGAGAGTGATGTCCTGCAGAAGGAGAAGGGGAGGTGCCATAGGCGGAAAGTGTGGCGAAGCGCGCCGTCTTGCAAGCTTTCAGACGCATGGGCCTGAAAGGAAGTGCTCTCAGGGCACCGGCACGCCGCCTGTAATGGCCTGATAGGTGGCGATGGCGAGGGTCAGCGGCTCGAACGGCTTAGTGATGACGAAGGCGGGTTCGACCGTGTTGCCCGTCAGCAGGCATTCCGGATAGGCGGTGACGAAAATGACGGGAACAGTCATGGTTTTCATGATTTCCGCAACGGCTTCCATGCCGTTTCCACCTTCACCCAGATTGATGTCTGCAAGAATCAACCCTGGTTGCGTCTGCCGGGCCTGGGCTATGGCGTCGGCCTGAGTATGCGCGATACCGGCAACCGTATGTCCACAGCGCACGACCAGATCTTCGATATCCATGGCAATGATGGGTTCATCCTCTATGATGAGAATGGAAGTCTGCGACACTGATCTGATTGTCTTGTGAGCTTCTTCGATCTGTCTGACGGCAATCTTGTTGTCCAGACCGAGGACGTCGGCGGCCTGCGAGGAAGAAAGTCCTTCCAGAGCTGTAAGAAGAAGAAGCTGACGCTGGGGGAAGGACAGGACGTGGGGTTGCTGGCCGTCACCCTTAGGCGAATGGGCTTTTTCCGAGATGACACGGTAGAGACCAAGGCGCGCCGATGACTTCCCCGTTGCCTGCGTTACAAGGTCGCGCAGGCTCTCCGCCACCAGAAGATCGCCCTGTGACTGGCTTCCTGTCAGCGCCCGCGCGTAACGCCGTGCGTAGGGGAGTGCGCGGATCAGTTCGCTGCGTTGCGAATCGGGCATCGTGGATATTCCTTAGCGGGAACCGAATGGGCAAGCGGAGGTTAGGTTGGCATGGTAAACCATGATCAGAAAAGAGCCTCTGTTCCGAATATGGAAAGACAGGGTTCGTTTCGACATGGAATTGTCGCGCTTTTGCCGGAATTGCGGGCTTTCGCACGATTTCTGACCCGGGACGCTTCGCGCGCTGATGATCTGGTGCAGGAAGCTCTGGTGAGGGCGTTCGCCTCACGGGGCCAGTTTGCGGCCGATACGAATCTGAAAGCGTGGTTGTTCACCATTCTTCGTAATCTTTTCTACGAGCAGGCACGGCGACGCAAGCGCGAGCGAGAGATCCTGGATGAATATGGCGATCAGGCTCTCAGTCTGAATGCCCATGATGATGCATCAGATGAACTCTCCGATCTGAACAATATGCTGTGGAAGCTGCCCGACGCACAGAGAGAAGCGCTCATGCTCGTGGGGGCGCAGGGCATGTCATATGAAGAGGCGGCCGCCATATGTGGTGTGACTGTTGGGACGTTACGTTCGCGGGTTTTCCGGGGTCGTCGCTTTCTGTGTGAGTTAAGCGGCGGTTGGGAATCGGTTTTCTAGGATTTCTGTGTATATTTTTGTCATTGTTTTTGCGTGATTTTTTGTTGGTTTTCCGGGATTTTCTGTTGGTTTTGGGATGGTTTAG
>NZ_WOSY01000033.1 GCF_011516755.1 Acetobacter conturbans
TCATGCGCGCTGGACACTGAAGTTCACGAAGGCGAAGCGGCAGGATGATGGAACCATGCCATCCAGCGATCTCGCCATCCCGTTCTTTGGCTATAAATCGCATGTTTCCATCGATCGGAAATACCGGTTCATCCGCAAATGGAAAACAACGCATGCCGCTGCCAGTGATGGCGCGCGATTGAGAGAGGGGCTTCTGGATAAAACCAATACGGCCTCAAGTGTCTGGGCCGACACGGCCTATCGCTCAAAAGCCAACGAAGACTTCATGGAAAAGCAGGGCTTTGTCTCCAAGGTTCATCGCAAAAAGCCGCATCTCAAGCCTATGCCCCGGCATATCCAGAAATCAAATGCTGGAAAGTCGGTCATCCGCTCGCGTGTCGAGCATGTCTTTGCCGATCAGAAGTCACAGACGGGGCTGTTTGTCCGGACTGTCGGTATCAGTCGAGCCACCATGAGGATCGGGCTCGCCAATATCGTCTACAATATGCGCCGCCTCCTCTTCCTCGAAAGATTGAACGCGAGCGCATAGCCATCCAGCGAGAGACAACTCCCAATCTGCTCAAAACGCAGACTGGACGCCATCGCAAAAATCGTCAATCAAATCGCCAAAACCCAGAAATTACCGGCCAAGCACATCAATCAAGGGTTCTTCGATCCCTCCACTTGTTCAGGACTGGGGGGCAGAGAACGCGGAAGGGGGAGGGGGCTGATCGTAAAAATCCACCCTCATCGCCACCTTGCCCATGGGTGTTACAAAATGAGGCTGCTGCGGTTCGATCAGGCCGGGGGTGGCGGGTGTCAGCAGAAGTTCAGATGGAGGGGCCAGATAAGTGAGCTTCAACTCCCCCTCAAGCACACGGATCACGCCCCACACACCCGCCTTGGTATTATGGCGCGTGCGCAAAGCAGCAGGTAGCGTGTCCTGATCGAATACGGGCGTGGAGCGATAGGGCAGGGCTTCGGTCATGGGTATCACTTTTCGGGGAACAGCGCCTCAAGGTGCTGTGTTGCGCTGGGGCATGGCCCGTTTGGCGTAAAAAGAGAGTGCAAGCTGCAAGCTTCTGGCAATGTTGGCTGCCTTGTCCTGTAGAACAGCGGCTACATCTGCTGGCATGTGTGTGGAGGTGGTCTCACCCCATAGTGCCAGCCACCGATCAAACAGTTCTGGCGTAATCCGGTCACGGTGCTGCATATGCACGGGCACTGGCTGGCCTTTGTAACGCCCGGTACCCAGCATGACGGAAGACCAGAAAGCCGTGAGCGTTTGCAGGTGCTCAGGCCAGTTGGTCACGGCATCTTCAAAAATGGGGCCAAGCTTGGGGTCCGCGCGCACACGTGTGTAAAAGGCGTCTACAAGTGTTGCCAGCCCGTCCTCGTTTAGTGGCAGCCTGCTCATAATATGAGCCTCCTTAACAGCCTGATGTTGAGTACAGTCTATCTGATGCGACTGGCAGAAAGGTTGCGCCAGCGCAAACCCGGCACGCCCCCAACGCAGTAGAAATATGGTGAGACAGGCAAATATGGCAATCTTCCCAAGGAGGGATGGATGAACGAACTGGCAATTGCTCGGGCACTGCACGTGATCGGGGTCGTGATCTGGATTGGCGGGGTCTCCATGGCGACAACAGCGGCTTTGCCTGCCCTGCGCTGTGGTGTGTTCGGGGCGGACAGGCTTGCGGCTTTTCAGGCTTTTGAGCGCCGTTTTGTGTGGCAGGCGCGCGGTGCTGTGGTTCTGGTCGGGCTGAGCGGGCTTGTTATGGTCATGAAAATGGACCTCTGGGCCCGTTTTGCTGAACCCGGTTTCTGGTGGATGCACGCCATGGTGGGGTTGTGGCTGGTGTTTGCCATTGTTCTGTTTATTGCGGAGCCTCTTGTTCTCCACCGGCGCTTTAATGTCTGGGCAAAGCGTGACCTGGATGCCGCTTTTGCCGCCTTGCATCGCGCGCATATTGCTCTGCTGGTTCTGGGGCTGGTAACCGTTTTTGGTGCGGTGGCGGGTAGCCATGGCTGGTCGCCGGTCTGATCGTATGCGTGGCACAATACCCTGCGCGGCATAAGGGGTGTATGGGTCATGGCATGTCTGAGAGCCTGTTTGGAAAGTCATGGATGAGCGTTTCTTCGGATGAGATTGGCCCCCATGGCGACGAAGATCATGGCCTGTGAGACATCGATGCGGCGCTCGTAATCGCGCACGAGGCGTCGCCAGCGGGTCATCCAACCGAACGTCCGTTCGACGACCCAGCGTCGGGACAGAACCTCGAAGCCTTTAGCCCCGTTACGGCGGCGGATGATCTCGACGACGAACTCCAGATAAGCCGCCTTGTCCATCAGTTGGAGGCGGTCATAGGCGCCATCGGCAAACAGGTGCTTCACCCAGGGCCAGCGTTTACGGATCGCATCCAGGATCATCTGTGCGCCTGCGCTGTCGGAGATGTCGGCCGGTGTCAGGTTGAGCATCAGCAGGCGCCCGTCCGTATCGACGGCGATATGCCGCTTGCGCCCGACCACTTTCTTACCGGCGTCATAACCCCTTGTCTTTGCATGAGGCGCCTTGACGCTTTGGCTGTCGATCACCCCGGCCGACGGACTGGCTTCACGACCCATCCGCTCCCGATCGAGCATCAATTCAACATCGTGGATCGTCTGAAACAGGAAACGCCGCGCCAGTTCCCGGAACCAGCCATAGACCGTTCGCCAATGCCCGAAATGGATCGGCAACATTCGCCAGCCACAGCCCGAGCGGACCAGATAGCGCACCGCGTTGATCACTTCGCGGAATTCAATTTCCCGCGGACGTCCCATGCGCCCAGGCTCAGGCATCAGTGGCGCGATCCGCGCCCATTCCTCATCCGTCATGTCAGACGGATAGCGCTTCGTCTTGCGGGTGATACTGGCCATCCGGCCTCTCTGCTCTGGCGTCCACATCCAGGGCTTGAATCACACCCTCACCGAATTTCCAAACAGGCTCTAAGAACCATGACGGTTCATGGCGCAGTCTCACCCTACAGGTGCAATGTTTTGATGAATGAGGCTATTACGTAGTAATACTGACTCGCCTTGGCGAGGTCGTTCGCCGACCATTCGGTGAGGAGAACGTCATTGAGGGACTTTTGGGATCTGCCGCCTCAAGAGACCGGTGCGCTGGCACGCCATCGCAGTTTCGCGGCCGCCTCCTCGTACGCGCTCGGGCTCGTGATACTGGGGACGCTCATACGTTTCCTGATCAATCCGTTTCTCGGCGGCAGGACGTTGTTTCTCTTACTGCTTCCGGGAGTGCTCGTCGGCGCGGTGATCGGCGGTCTCTTTTCCGGTCTAGCCGCAGCCACACTTGCATCAGTGATCGGCTGCCTCCTTCTCGCGCATGACGGCGCGCCGCCGATCGAAAACTGGGTCGAGACGATCCTGTTCGCGACACTCTGCGTCCTGATCACGTGTGGTGGCGAATGGCTGCTACGTGCCCGTCGGCGCACGGCCGCGATGGCGCAGCGTATCCTTGAGCGGGAGGCGCATCTCAGCGCCATCCTCGACGCAGTTCCCGACGCTATCATCATTCTCGACGAGCGCGGCATCGTGCAATCATTCAGCAACGCGGCGGAGACACTTCTGAGGTCTAATGCGGCAGAGGCGATCGGGACGAATATCGCAGACATCGTCCCCGAACTCGGAACGGCTCCAGTCTCCGATCGGCACGGAATAGCGGCAGTCGCCCGTCGGAAAGACGGGACGACTGTCCCCGTTGATCTGTCTACCGGACGCCTGACATCAGGAGAGGGCTCCTTTACAATCGCGTTCCTTCGCGACCTCACGGAACGCGAGGAAGCGGACCGACGCGTGCGACAGTTGCAGGCCGAAGTCACACATATCTCACGCCTGTCAGCCATGGGCGAGATGGCAGCCACACTGGCTCACGAACTTAATCAGCCTCTGACGGCCATCACGAACTTTCTCAACGGCGGACGCCGTCTCCTGGAAGCCGAGAACGGGCAGAGCACGCGCGTGCAAGAGGCCATGGACAAGGCGGCCGCGCAAGCGCTGCGGGCCGGTCGGATCATACGGTCGTTGCGGGACTTCGTGTCTCGGGGAGAAGGTGAGCCGGGACTGGAAAGCCTGCGGGCGCTTATCGAAGAGATGGCAACGCTGGCCTTGGTCGGAATTGCGGAGCGCGGGATCGACGTATCCTTTCAGCTGGACTCTGGGGCCGATCAGGTTATCGCGGACAAGATTCAGATCCAGCAAGTCCTCCTCAACCTGATCCGCAACGCCGTGGAGGCCATGGAGGACTGTGACGAACGGCGTCTGGTCGTCGCGGTCGACGCTTTCGAAGGCATGGCACGGATCCGCGTGACGGATACTGGCCCCGGTGTGAGCCCCGAGATTGCGGGCAGGCTGTTTGAATCTTTCTCAACGACGAAGGATCATGGCATGGGAGTCGGGCTGTCGATCTGCCGCACCATCGTGGAGGCTCATGGAGGACGCATCGGAGCGCAGCGGGAACGCGGGAGAGGGATGTGCTTTCTTTTCACTCTTCCCTGCGCCAGGACAGAGGAGTTTGGCGAATGAACCCGGATGGTATCGTCCATGTGATCGACGACGACGAAGCCGTACGCGAATCCCTTGCCTTCCTGTTGCTGACATCGGGACATACCGCGAGGACCCACGCATCGGCGGATGAGTTCCTCGCTATCCTCGACGGGGTCGAGTGCGGATGCATCATAACGGATATCCGGATGCCGGGCATGGACGGCATCGCTCTTGTCGACCGTCTCCAGAAGCGCGCGACGGTTCTCCCGGTCATTGTGATCACGGGGCATGCTGACGTCCCCCTAGCGGTGCAGGCCATGAAAGCCGGCGCCCGCGACTTCATCGAAAAGCCGTTCGACGATCATACCATTCTCGACGCGGTGGCCTCCGCTCTGCGGTGCGGTGACGAGAACGGCGCCGAACGCGCGCATGCACATGTCATTCGCCAGCGGATCGCCGCTCTGACGACGCGGGAGCAACAGGTTCTCCGTGGCCTCGTCGACGGTCAATCGAACAAGGTCATCGCCCGGGAGCTTGGGATAAGCCCGCGCACGATAGAGATTTATCGGGCCAATCTCATGATAAAGATGGACGCTCGCAGCCTGTCTGAACTCGTGCGGATGACGCTGACAGCCACGGAGCGGCCGCGATAACACAGTCGACCTGAAATCAGGACGGGTCGTTTCCCTTACGAGGTTTTACGTACGTAGTTTTCCGGATGCGCTGGAGCTCGGGTGGGCCCAAGATGACATTCAGTCATCCAGCGGCGGCCGTTCCGAACGAAGCGCATGACTTCCGCACGCCGTCGAACCGCGAGGAGAACACATGAGCCAGGCCAGCACGATCCGGGGACAGGAAATCCTCAACAACCCCGTCCGCAACAAGGAAACCGCCTTTACAATGACTGAGCGTCAATCGCTCGGCCTTGAAGGTCTGCTTCCTCCGACTGTGGAAAACATCGACCGGCAACTGGAGAGGGTTCAGACGCAACTCGCCGCAAAGCCGAATGATCTCGAACGCTACATCTATCTCATGAACCTGGCGGCCAGGAACGAGACGCTATTCTACCACACGCTGATGTCCGACCCCGCGCGGTTTGTGCCGATTGTCTATGATCCGACCGTGGCTGATGCCTGTCTGGCATTCGGACATATCTATCGCGGCAGCGCGGGCATGTATCTCACGCGCGACATGAAAGGTCGCTTCAAAAAAATTCTGCGCAACTGGCCGGCAAAAGACGTTCGGTTCATCTGTGTGTCCACCGGCGGCCGTATTCTCGGTCTTGGCGATATCGGCGCTAACGGCATGGGCATTCCCATTGGCAAGCTCCAGCTCTACACCGCCTGCGCGGGGGTGCCGCCCGAGGCGCTGCTGCCTGTGCTACTGGACATAGGCACCACGAACGCGGCGCTCCGGGCCGATCCGCTTTATCTTGGTCTGCGCGAGCTCCCGCCAGACGAAGCGGAGGTGGATTTGATCTCAGACGCATTTATCGAAGCCGCTACAGACGTGTTTCCCGGTGTCTGCATTCATTTCGAGGACTGGAAAGGTACCGATGCGATGCGGCTTCTCGCCCGCTATCGCGACAAGGTCCTGTGCTACAATGACGATATTCAGGGAACCGCAGCGATCGCGGTAGCAGGCCTGACCACGGCACTGCAGATCAAGAACGAGACTTTCGCCGATCAGCGCGTCCTTTTTCTGGGCGCAGGCTCAGCCGGGATCGGTATCGCAAGTATGATTGTCTCGGCGATGGTCGAAGCGGGTCTGGGCGAGGCCGAAGCGCGTGAGCGTATCGTACTGATCGATGTCAACGGTCTGATCGAGACCAGCCGGACCGATCTCAACGAGTGGCAGAAGCCGTTCGCGCACGAGGCGAAACCGACGAAAGATCTTCTCGAGGTCGTCAGAACCTTCAAGCCGACCATTCTGATCGGCGTCAGCACCATCGGCGGCGCATTCACCGAGGAGGTGGTCCGCGAGATGGCAAAACTGAACGAGCGGCCGGTGATCTTCCCGCTCTCCAATCCGACGAACAAGGCGGAATGTACGGCCGAGCAGGCCTATACCTGGACAAAAGGCAAAGCATTATACGCCGCTGGAGTCCAATTTCCGGACTTCGAATATCAGGGAAAGAGCTACCACCCGGGACAGGCCAACAATTTCTATATCTTTCCGGCAATCGGCCTCGCCGTTTACGCGACCCGTCCCGCGCGGATCACGGACGATATGTTCATCACCGCCGCCGCCGCGACAGCGGATCAGGTGGGGCCGAGCGCACGCGAGCATGGCATGCTGTTCCCGCTCCAAGCCAACATCCTGGAGACCGAAGTGACGACCGCCACGCGGGTTGCGGAGCATATCTTCGATAGTGGACAGGCCACCGTCGAGCGTCCGGAAAATATCCGCGCCTGGATCGAGGGGCTGCTCTACAAGCCGGTCTACAAGGAACTCTGACACACCTAAGTCATCCCCGGTGATCGGCTCGAGCCGATCACCGGGGATGATGACGCCTTCTCTCACCAACCCGGAGCAGATCCGTGAATCTCGTGATACTCGTCGCCGCCATCGCTCCGGTTGTCCTCATATTCGGGCTGGGCTATCTGGCCGGGAAGTACAAGGATTTCGATCACGATCAGGCCATCGGTTTCAGTCATTTCGCGCTGAAATATGCCCTGCCGGTTGCGCTCTTCCTCAGCATGGCGTCCTTCAAATGCGACTTGCTCCTTCAGCAGGGGCCACTCGTTGTGGTCATGATCATCGGATATTCGCTCTTGTTTGGCGTGAGCTATCTCGTCCTGTGCATGATGACGCGCGACCGGCTGACCGCAGTCCTCCTCGGCTATGCGGTGTCCTCCACAGCCGCACCGATCTATGGCCTGACGGTCCTCGATCCAATCTATGGCGATACGGTCGGCGGCGGTGTAGTCGGTCTGGCTGCGGTTGTCACAAACCTCTTACAGGTTTCAGTCGTCATCTACCTGCTCGAGAGCGCGTCCAGGTCAGAAACGTCGAGACCCTCGTTGGCCCGAACGCTTGGAAAAACGATCAAGAACCCCCTTGTGTGGGCACCGGTGCTGGGCACCATCGTGTCTCTGTCCGGTCTGACGATGCCGCCGGTTTCCGTGTCCGTGCTCAAGCCTCTAGCAGTCTGCGCACCAGGAGCGGCGATCTTCGCCTGCGGGCTCGCGCTTGCGTCTTATTCCCTTAATCTCAGATCTAGGACCGTTATACTGGGATCGCTCGTCTGTGTCGTCTTGCAACCAGCAGTCTTCTTCGTCGCCCTCAAGGCATGGGGACTAAAATCCGCTATGGCGAAAGCAGCTTTTGTCGCAAGTGCGATGCCTACCTCCACACCGTCTGTCCTGTTTGCCCAGCAGTATGGGAAGTGCGAGGTAGAAACAGCCAGCATCATGCTGCTCACGACGCTCGGCATGGTCGTCGTCATTCCCGCCACTGTCGCTATATGCGAGTGGATATAACGCAAAAAAATAGATGATTGGAAAAGTTCTCTGGTTTTAAGACCTGCCCTATGATTACAATTCCATGCACTGATTGGAGAAAATGAGTCCTGAAAAGGTCTGTTTTCCGTTTTGAGAAGCGTTTTGCTCATTTGAGTGCTCTATCAGCCTGTCGGGTTGGGTTACCCAGTGAAGGGGTAAGGTTGTAAGGTGGTGAGATGAGCAGCTTCATCCCGTTTGACCGGTCTCAGCCGTATCTTCTGCCACCGGATCTGAAGTCGTGGCTTCCTGCTGACGATATGGCGCATTTCATTGTCGCAGCCGTTGAGCGGGTTCCGATGAGTGCGTTCTGCGTGCCAGTGCGCACGGGAGGCAAGGCGCAGTATCATCCGCGCCTGATGCTGGCCCTTCTGATCTTCAGCTATGCGAACGGGTTGTTTTCCTCACGCCGGATCGAGCGGGCGACATATCGCGATATCGGGGTGCGCTTCGTGGCGGCGAACCTGCATCCGGATCATGATACGATTGCTACCTTCCGCCGGACGAACCGGACAGCCATTGAAGCTGCATTTGCGCAGGTCCTGCTTCTGGCGCGCGAGACGGGTCTGCTGCGTCTGGGTGTCGTATCGATTGACGGCACGAAAATCGATGCCGACGCTTCGAAATACCGTTCCCTGCGCTACGACCGGATCAGGGCACTGCGCGAACATCTGGCGGTGGATATCGCGAAACTGATGGACCAGGCGGAGCACGCAGATGCCACAGGCAGCGATCCGCAGGCATTGCCAGAAGAGCTTGCCCGACGGGAAACGCTGAAAGCGAAGCTGGATGAAGCCTGCGCCCGGCTGGAAGCAGATGCGAAGGCGCAGGCCGAGGCGGCGCGACCGGCATACGAGAAAAAGAAAGCCGCTTATGATGCGAAAACAGGGCGTCGTGGCAGGGCGCCGAAACCGCCGGATGATGAACCACCACCCGACCGGCAGATCAGTCTGACCGATCCCGACAGCCGCCTCATGCGGCGTTCGGACGCCCACGAGTTCCGGCAGGCTTACAATGCCCAGGCCGTGGTCTGCGCCGAAGGCAGCCAGTTGATCGTGACAACCGACGTTGTCGCCACGTCAGCGGACGCGCCATCCTTTGCCAGCACCGTGCTGTCGATGGAAAACACGATCGGTCTCCCAAAGACAGTGCTTGCCGACACCGGTTACGCCAACGGGCAGGCGGTCCGGGACCTGCGGAAAAAAGGCATCGATCCGCTGGTCGCCATCGGACGGCCTCGCGCCCGCAGACCTTACGACTTTCGACCCCTGCCCGAAGAAAGGGAGCCGCGCCGGATCACCGAGCCCTGGCGGCTTGCCATGAAGGACAGGCTGGAAACCACCGAGGCAGGAAAACTTTACAGACTACGAAAACAGACCGTGGAGCCGGTCTTTGGAATTATCAAAAGCATCATGGGGTTCAGAAGATTCAGTCTGCGCGGCCTTGCAAAAGTCACGACCGAATGGACACTCGTCGCTCTCGCATACAACTGCAAGAGAATGGCACGGCTTCACGCAGCATAAGCCGGGTCAGTCTCGGCCTTATAACCCTCAAAATGACCAACCCGACAGGCTGCTAGAGCGGTTCCACTTTAGTCTGGTTCATATCCAGCGGCTGTAAAGAAGCTGGCGCATTCACTGTATGTGAAAGCCGGAAGCAGCGCGCCGACGGTATCCCACAGAGCACGGACAGTCCGTTCGGCTCTGGCGCGCAGCAAGGCCTTGAGTTTTGAGAAGGTCATCTCGATGGGATTGAAGTCCGGGCTGTATGGCGGAAGGAACATCAGTTCCGCTCCTGCCTGCTCAATGACCTTCTGTATTGCAGAAAGCTTACGCGCCGGAAGATTGTCCAACACGACGATATTGCCCGGCTTCAGTGTCGGGATAAGAACCCGTTCGACGTAGACCTGAAAGATTGTGCCGTTCATGGGACCATCATGTACGAAGGGCACGGTCAGGCCTGTCAGACGTAGCCCACCGGTGAAGGTCGTGGTTTTCCAGTGGCCGTGCGGCACACCGGCGCGGCAGCGTTCCCCGCGCAAGGCACGCCCGCGCAAACGGGCCAGTTTCGTTGAGAGGCTGGTTTCGTCAATGAACACCAGTCGCTGCGGATCGAGATCGGGCTGGAGAGCGAACCACTCCTGCCGTCGCTTCAAGACGTCTTCACGCTTCTGCTCCAGTGCATGAGCGGTCTTTTTTGAATGTCCGGCCGTGCTGCCGCAGCCAGCGGTTGAGCATGCTACGGCCAATCTCGATGCCACATTCGCTTTGCAGGCGCGCCAGCATCTCGTTGAGCGTAATGTCTTTCAGCACCTCGATCATGCCAGCAATGAACGCTTCATGCGCGTCCAGCCGTGACCCGCGTGGCTTACCCTGGCGATCGCCGCCTTCACGTTCCCGACGCAATCAGCGGATCGCTGACAAAATCTCAACTCCAAACTGCGCTGCAAGCGAGCGGGCCGGTGCTCCCGCAACTCCAGCTTCCACAACCCGCTCCCGAAGATTATCACTCAATGCTCGTGCCATCACCGTCTCCATCAACAAAAACGGTGAATCACATTTCACCTTCAGTGTCTCCTCTCGATTCAGAGTTCGGTGGAACCGCTCTAGACGAGGCGAAGACGATCGCGCAACGTTTAATCTGGAACTGATATTTTAAGATCCTTGAGGTGGACCCGTCCGTTCGGACAGTTTTGTGGGCTTGATAAGCTATACCCGGTTGTCGTTATGCCGCCATTCTGACGGCGCTGCTGTTGGCCATCTGGTCCGGGGTTAACCCCGGACCAGATGGCGTCGGCACGTCATGATACGCCTCATCGGGCGTGCGTCCAGCCAGTGCCGAGTGCGGACGCTGCTCGTTATAATGGGCGATCCATCCGGCAAGCCCGGCCCGTAGCTCCGATCCGGTCTCGAACGCGTGCAAATAGACGCATTCGTATTTCAGCGACCGCCACAGACGTTCGATGAACACGTTGTCCAGCCAGCGACCGCGCCCATCCATGCTGATGCAAACCTGTCGTCGTTCCAGGACCTCGGTGAACCGGGGTGTCGTGAATTGTGAACCCTGGTCCGTGTTGAAAATCTGCGGGGTGCCGTAGCGCACCAGCGCATCCCGGAGTGCGTCGACGCAGAACTCCGCATCCATTGTGTTCGACAGACGCCAGGACAGCACCTTGCGCGTGTGCCAATCCATGACCGCCACCAGATAGAGAAAGCCCTTCCGCATCGGGATATAAGTGATGTCGGAACACCACACCTGGTTGGGCCGGTCGATGACCAGATCCCGCAGCAGATACGGATATTTCCGATGCGCCGGATGTGGCACGGTCGTGCGCGGCTTCTGGTAGATCGCCCGCAAGCCCATTCTCGCCATGAGCCGGCGAGCCCGCTTGCGGCCGACATCGTGGCCGAGACGACGAAGATGCCGGGTCATCTGACGGGATCCGTAATACGGCGTCTCCAGGAACTGCGCGTCGATCAGCCGCATCAGTTCCAGATTCGCCTCGCTCTCTGGCATAGGCCGGTAGTAGACGCCCGATCGGTTGAGTTGCAGCAACGTGCATTGCCGCACGACCGAAAGCCGAGGCCGTTTCAGGTCGATCATTTGCCGCCTCTGATCACGCCCAACCGAACAGAGGCATCGCGCAAAAAATCACGTTCCACCAGCAATTGGCCGATCTTCGCATGCAGCTTCTCCACATCGGCCGGGCTGGCTGTCGCTTCCGATGCCGCGTTGCCAGAAAAGAGGCTCGCCATGCCCTCGATCGCCTGGCGCTTCCATTGGGCAATCATCGTCTGATGCACGCCGTGCTTCGACGCCAGTTCCGCCAGCGTCTGCTCACCCCGGATCGCCTCCAGTGCGACCCGCGACTTGAACTCACCCGAATACCGTTTCCGCGTAACCTTGCCCATAAACCCGCCCTCTCTCAGGTCGGATTATAGCTTATCGCCCTGTCCGAAAAACGGGGGCCACCTCTCCTGGGTGTGCAACCTTGATCACAGCTTCAAAATTAGCATCACCAGCGCCAAGAAAGCGTATCTACCCGTAGGAGTGGAAGGTCAGGCTCGTAAAGCTTTTTCACGAGATTTCCCATGCGCAACGTGCGATGAAATGTAGCGATCGAAGAGCCGTTAGTATATGCGTCCAGCCCCTAATTTCAAGTTTTGGACAAACAGTCCTGTCTGTGATTTTCAATCGGCAAAGACATGCTCGATATGGGATCTGATAACGGATTTTCTGGCACTGGATCTCTGGATATGCTTCGGCATCGGTTTGAGATAAAGCTGCTTGCGATGAACTCAGCAAACAAAGCCCTGCTTTTCCATGAAGTCTTCATCGGCTTTTTCGGCCAGTCGTGTGACAGTGAATTTGCTGGTCCGGGCGATGGCTTACGAAGAGGCACAGCTTGCCCTCAGCTTTCTCGATTTCCGCTGATACCGAGATGAAAGAACCCAATCGGGGAACGTTTGAAACGCTGGCTTCTGGTCCTGTCTACTGACCTTCGTCAGTCTGACGCGTCCCTCACGTGGCAACCGTTCCCGGGTTGATACCGAACTCCTCACTCAGCGCCGTGAGCGAAGCCCGCGATCGCTGTACTGCTGTTCGTACGGCATACATGGTCGTGACGACCGTCCATAATGCAATGCTTCCTTCATTCACGTGAAAATGCCACACAATTAAAGCCCGGGACTAAACACCGAGTTGGCTCTCTGAGGTGGTCTCGTCCGTTCGGACAGTTTTGCGGGCTTGATAAGCTATACCCGGTTGTTGTTATGCCGCCCTTCTGACGGCGTTGCTGTTGGCCATCTGGTCCGGGGTTAACCCCGGACCAG
>NZ_WOSY01000034.1 GCF_011516755.1 Acetobacter conturbans
CGAGAAGCGTATCGAGCACTGGTTGCGCTTCGGCCACCGCGTTGACGAACAGATCCTTGATGGTCGCCGCCGCATTTCCAGTTTCGCGCCGGGCAGCATCTTCGCCTTCGTTCGCTGGGCGTCGAACGATCTGGGAGCCACGGTCTCCCGCGTGGACATCGTACGGGCGGTGGAGGCAGGAAGCCCGTTCCAGACCCTCCCGTTTGTGCGTCCCGGTGGCGAAATCCTGCTGCGTGTCGATAGCTGGCCGAGGGTCGAGCGCGTACTCCGGGCGATCGACGTTATTGACGCGCTGGGCATCGACCCGGCGGATGCCGCACCCGAATACTGGCGGCATCTCCACCATCGCATCAGTGCCGGACATGAGCCCCGCAGCTACACGCGTGAGCAGCAGTCAGCATGGCTCAAGCGACGGCAGGTGACGTCATGACCCGGCGTGGCTGGTTCTTCGCCACCTATTTCGCGGTGCTCGGCGTGGGCATTTCACTGGCCGTGCATCCTATGCCCCGGCTGATCTGGAATGAGACGGCGAGCGTGCCAATCGGACTTTATCGGCTGCACACGGACCTTTCGCCGCATGTCGGCGATCTGGTCGCTGTCCGTCTGCCCGAGCGCGCGGCGACGCTGCTGGCGACGCGCGGCTACCTCCCTCTCGGTGTGCCCCTGCTCAAACCTGTAGCGGCCATCGCAGGGCAGTCCGTTTGCCGTACCGGACAACGCATCACCATCGACGGAAAATTCGCTGGCGACGCGCAATCCGTCGATCACCGTGGCCGCCCGCTGCCCGTCTGGCAGGGCTGCCAACACCTCGATCCCGGCCAGGTCTTCGTCATGAACCCGGCCGAACCACGCAGTCTCGACGGTCGATATTTCGGCGTGCTGTCCCTCTCCACCGTCATCGGCCGTGCCACCCCGGTCTGGCGTCCATCCGGGAGCGGCCAGGCCGTCGCCTCATCCTCCAATCCATCCTCGAAAGGACAATAAGATGGCACAGATCGGTCTTTTCACCCGCACCAAAACCGGCTTTGCCGGGCGCATCCGCACCCTCACCGTGACGCAGGATCTTATCCTCATTCCGGCCGATTTTTCTGATGCCGAACATGCTCCGGATTATCGCGTCCATCTCACCGACGCGGACGGCCCGGAGGTCGGCGCAGGCTGGAAACGCACCGGCGAGAGGGCTGGTGAATACATCGCCGTAGCCCTCGACGATCCCGCCTTCACGCAGCCGATCCGGGCCAATCTCTTCCGCACCGCCGACGACCGCGCGGTCTGGGTGCTGAACTGGACGCGCCCGTCAAAGCGCGCCGAACGGGGAGATTGAGACGATGCGACGCGCCTTCTTCCTCGCTGTCGGCATCACCGCGATCGGCGTATTGGCTGCTGCCGACCAGACACGGGCTGCGTCGGTTTCGACACTCGCCGGCACCGATCCTTTTGCTGCCCAGATCGCTGAGGCAGTCCGCCGTTTCGACGTTCCGACCGCCTGGATAAGGGCGGTGATGCGTGCTGAGAGCGGCGGCGACACCAGCGCGATTTCGTCAAAAGGCGCGGTCGGACTCATGCAGATCATGCCCACGACCTGGGCCAACCTGCGTGTCCGTTACGGGCTGGGAAGTGATCCATTCGATGTGCATGACAACATTCTCGCGGGTGCTGCGTACCTGCGCGAGATGCACGATCGCTACGGCTCACCGGGATTTCTCGCAGCC
This sequence comes from Acetobacter conturbans, assembly GCF_011516755.1. GTDB lineage: Bacteria > Pseudomonadota > Alphaproteobacteria > Acetobacterales > Acetobacteraceae > Acetobacter > Acetobacter conturbans. Next base: position 1,713 of record NZ_WOSY01000034.1, read on the forward strand.
TATAATGCCGGACCGGGACGCTACGAGGACTTCCGCGATCGGCATCGCCCGTTGCCGCCCGAAACACTCGCCTATGTCGCCGGTCTTCTGCCTCTTCTCGGCCAGAACGGTGACACAATACCGCTTCTGGCGGTGCATCCCGATCCCCTGGCATGGAGGCGCGCGCCGATCTTTATCGCACTCGCGAACGATGCGTCTGCCAACATCACCGCACGCGATCTGTCGCCTATTGCACCGCACTCCGCTGGCCTGTTCGTGACGGTTTCTGACAGGGAGCCGGCACCATGACCATGCCGAATCCGCCTCTGCTTACCGCCCATTCGCAGCCGGTCGCAGGTCAGCGCATCATCGTGGTCTGGCGTGGTCCAGCGTTTCTCATGAGGGATCGTAGCAGGGATCAGGGGGCGCACTGGGTCTGGGCAAAGAAGAGGCGAGATAAAAGGGCGCACATTGCGCCTCGGTTGGGGTGTTGGTTTTCCAGCGTTTTTACCTTTCCTACACAATGTTTCTCTCTCTCCTCCAATGTTTTCCGACCCTACTTTTCCTTGTTGCACCGGCCTTTTTCGCACATTCGGGGCGCCAATGGCCCGCGAGAATGATTTCCAGCCCCGTCTGGGCCGCATCCGCTCGCCGCGCGCCCAGCGGCTCAAGCCCTTCGTCGCCCAGGCCCTCGCCTCGGCCCAGCGTGCCGGAGGCGGTGGGTTCCGATCGGGCCGCAGCGGCGGCGGTTCCCGCTCGTCCTTCGGGCGTGGCCGCGTCGCAGCAGCCAGGGCCAATCGTCTGCTGACCAGCCGTGCCCGCCGCGTGACCGTCAAGGCCCGTGTCGTGCGCCACAGCGGGCGCAAGGCGCCACTCGCCGCCCATCTGCGTTACCTGCGCCGGGAAGGGGTCACGAAGGACGGCGAAAAGGCGCGGCTCTTCGGTCCTGGCATCGACGATGCTGACCCGAAGGCGTTCGCCGAGCGCTGCGAGGACGACCGTCACCATTTCCGTTTCATCGTCTCACCCGAGGACGCGCCCGACATGGCCGACCTCAAGGGCTATGCCCGCGAGCTGGTCGGGCAGATGGAGAAAGACCTCGGCACAAAACTGGACTGGGTGGGGGTGGACCACTGGAACACCCAGCACCCCCATGTCCATATCCTCGTGCGCGGCGTGGCCGAAGATGGCAGCGATCTCGTGATCTCCCGCGATTACATCCGCGAGGGCCTGCGCGCCCGCGCCCAGGATCTGGTGACGCAGGAACTCGGGCCGCGCAATGACGTCGAAATTCACCGCGCACTCGAACGCCAGGTCGATGCCGAGCACTGGACCCAGCTTGACCGGCAACTTGCCCGCGACGCGGGCCGCAACGGCATCATCGACATGGCGCCAGCGCCGGATCGGCAGCCTGATCCGTTCGAGGCCCTGAAGGTCGGGCGCCTGCGCAGCCTGGAAGGGCTTGGCCTCGCCCATCAGGTCGGTCAGGGACAATGGATGCTGGATGAATCCGCCGAGGTGACGCTCCGCGAACTCGGGGAGCGCGGCGACATCATCAAGCGTATCCACCGCTCCCTGACCGAGCGCGGCATCGAGCGGAGCGCGTCGAGCTATGTGCTGGGGGGTGAAAGCCTTGATGTTCCCGTCATCGGCAGGCTGGTCGATCGCGGGCTGGACGATGAACTGAAAGGCACTGCCTACGCCGTCATCGACGGGGTGGATGGCCGCACGCATCATATCCGCTTTCCCGATCTCGATGCGACCGGTGATGGCAGCATGGGATCGGTTGTGGAGCTTCGCGCCTTCGATGACAGGAAAGGGCAGCGTCGCGTTGCTCTGGCTGTTCGTTCTGACCTGTCGATTGAGGATCAGGTGACGGCGCGAGGGGCCACCTGGCTCGACCGGCAAGCAGTGGCGCGCGATCCCGCGGCGCTAGGCCAGAGTGGCTTCGGTGCCGAAGTGCGCGAGGCGATGGAGCGGCGGACCGAGCAACTGATTGAGCAGGGTCTTGCCGAACGTCGGACGCAGGGGGTGGTCCTTGCGCGCAACCTGATCGGGAAACTCAGGGACCGCGAGGTCCGGGAAGTCGGAGAGCAGCTCGCCGGCGAGACAGGCCGGGCGTTCAGCCAGTCGGCCTCGGGTGAGTATGTCACCGGCACGTATCGTCAACGCATGACGTTGGCCTCCGGCCGCTATGCGATGATCGATGATGGGCTCCAGTTCCAGCTTGTACCATGGACTCCGTCGCTGGAGAAGCAGCGGGGCCAGCACGTCTCCGGCGTCGCACGCGACGATGGCGGGATCGACTGGAGCTTCACCCGGAACCGGGGGCTCGGACTGTAGTCGTCGTAGCGATAAGGACAGTTAAATTCCCCTGGATTGAAGATAGACGCGCCGAGGGACAGGAAGTTGCTGGCGACATATCCTGACAGTCCAGTCCCAAACGGCGGTCGGAAGAAAAAATCATCGCTGCCACCGGCCCTGCCCAAAAAGCCCCATGAACCTCCCGCGAGGCGGGGGTGGGCGACGAGAGCGAGCCGAGAGGCCCGCAGAAGCGGCGGGCTGCACCCGCAGGGGCGAAATGGAATGGAGCAGCGTGACGAAGCCGGGCTTGCAGCGCGCTGTGGCGGGCCACTTCCCCGATCAGGGTCGCCAGACAACCGTCGAGCACGCCACGCTCGATCCAGCGATAATAACTCCGCTTGGGCATCGCGACCGCGATGATGGTGCTGGCTGACGTTGTTGTGGCCCAGGATCAAGCTGATTGCGGTTGAGGTGCTACGCCGCTGATTTGCGGTGGCTTGCCAATCAACGGCAGCAGCTATCCTTGCCGTCGGCCTGGACCGGCGGACACGACACGGTTCCATAGGAACAAAATACGCAGCAATCGCCCGGCTTGGGCTTGAGCACCATACCGCAACCCTTGCAGTCGTAGAAGAACTGGCACGCATTGGTCGGCATGGTCTCGGTCGCCTGATGCCCACAATGTGGACAGGTGAGCGTGGAGCGCAGTTCGATCGCGGCGTCAGGCATAACGGTAGCCAAGATAGAGCAGCACGACGCCGACCAGCAGGCCAGCAAAGGTGAATATCCGGACCGCCGGCGGCGTGCAGACACCGTCCGGTCCGCAACGCGATGCCGCAACCTGCTGCCGCCCGAGCAAGACCGCACCGAACAGGAGGAACAGCGCGCCGACGATCAGAAGCGGCGTGCGGAAGGGCGCAGTTGCGACCGCGATGCCGGAAAGCCAGGCGACGCCGAGTCCGGCTGACGTGAGCAGGATCGGGAGCGCGCAACACGAGGCGACGGCGAATGCCGCCGCAATCCCGCCGAGTGTGAGGGAGGCGGCACCGATACCCTTGGGGCGGGGTTGAAGAGGTTGCGACATACGAATCCTTGTGCGTGACCGAACCGAGCGATACCATCTGTAGCAACTACAGACTCAAGCGGAATCTTCATGCCGGCTTCAGAAACGATACCGATCGGCGAACTCTCACGCCAAACCGGCTGCAACATCGAGACGATCCGCTATTATGAGCGGATCGGCGTGCTTCCTGTCCCGATCCGACGCGGGCGTTATCGCCATTACGGTGCAGGCGACGTGCGCCGTCTGAGCTTCGTTCGCCGAGCCCGTGAACTCGGCTTCTCGATCGAGGCGATCCGGACGTTTTTGACGCTGGCTGAGGGTGGCGCGCAGTCGTGCCAGCAAGCGCACGATCTGGCAAAGGACCATCTGGCAGAAGTGCGCTCGAAGCTTGCCGACCTCGAACGGATGGCGAGCGTGCTGACGAGGGCGGTGCAGGCCTGCGAACGCGGCGACAATAGCGGCTGCCCGCTGCTCGAAACCCTCGCCGAGGTGACCCCGTCAGCCGCACCCTCAGACGGCTGAACGCACCTCATACCAGAGTCGCGTGCGCTTCACGAGTCCAACGACCGAAAGCATAACCGGGACCTCGACGAGCACACCCACGACGATCGCGAGCGCAGCGCCCGAGCCCAGGCCGAACAGGCTGATCGCGGCAGCGACGGCCAGCCCGAAAACGTTGGACGCACCGATCAACGCGGCGGGTGCAGCGACGCACCCGATCGGCGATCATGGCAGGCAAAGGCCCAAGCTTGACGGCGGCATCGTCGAGCGTCCGTGTGATGCGCGGTCCCGCCGGCCCGCCATCAGTGGAATAGAGAATGATGAATGGCCGATGTCGGGAAAGCAGCCAGTCGGAAATCGGCAATGACGCTGAGCAATCCGGCGACAGGAACGGTCCATCGGGCGAAAGGGGTTTGACAATATTCCATATATCCGTGAGTAAGGATATATGGATACCGAATCGAGCCTATCAGCCCTGAGCGCACTGTCGCAATCCACGCGACTGGAAATCTTCCGCCTGCTGGTGCGCCACGAACCGGACGGGCTGCCGGCCGGAGACGTCGCGCGGCATCTCAATGTCCCGCAGAACACGATCTCGGCCCATCTCGCCACCCTGACGCGGGCTGGCCTGCTGACCTCGCAGCGCCATAGCCGTGTGATTGTCTATCGTGCCTGCCTGCCGCGCCTGCGGGAACTGATGCTGTTTCTCGTCAAGGACTGCTGCGGGCGAAGCCCCGAACTCTGTGAGCCACTGGTTGCAGAACTGTCCTCCTGCTGCCCATCCGAGTGAGCCCCCCAATGACCGATCGCGTCTTCAATGTCTTGTTTCTGTGTACGGGTAATTCCGCACGTTCAATCTTGGCCGAGAGCATCCTGCGCAAGGATGGTGCCGGCCATTTCAGAGTCTTCTCCGCCGGAAGCCATCCCAAGGGGCAGGTCAATCCTCTCGCCTTGAAAGTACTGACGAGCTTCGACTACCCGACCGAGGGGCTGCGTTCCAAGCCCTGGGATGAGTTCGCTGTTGCGAACGCTCCCGTTATGGATTTCGTTTTTACCGTCTGCGATGACGCCGCAGGAGAAGTCTGTCCGGTATGGCCAGGAAAACCCATCACGGCCCATTGGGGCATTCCCGATCCGAGTAGTGTTTCGGGAACCGATGCCGACCGGGAACGCGCGTTCGTCTCGGCGTTCAAGGGTCTGAAGAATCGTATTTCCCTGCTTGTCGCGTTGCCGATCGCCAAGCTTGAGACTGCCAGTCTGGTGACGAAATTGCGCGACATTGGCACCGAGACAACCGGCGTTACGATCTATCACAACCCGGATTGCGGCACATCGCGCAATACACTTGCCCTGATCCGCAATGCGGGGATCGAGCCGACCATCATCGAATACCTCAAAACTCCGCCATCGCGCGCCGAACTGGTCAGTCTCATCACGCGCATGGGAATCTCGGTTCGCGATCTCCTGCGGCGCAAGGGCACGCCCTATGATGCGCTTGGCCTCGACAATCCATCCCTGACCGATGACGACCTGATCGACGCCATGATGGCGCATCCAATCCTGATGAACCGGCCGATCGTCGTCACCCCGCTCGGTGTTGCGCTCTGCCGTCCGTCCGAGGCGGTACTGGACATCCTGCCCAACCCGCAGCGAGGCGCTTTCGTCAAAGAGGACGGCGAGAAGATCGTCGATGAATCCGGAAAGCGGATCTCCTGATGCTGGCTCTTCTGCTTTTCGTTGCCACGCTGGTTTTTGTCATCTGGCAGCCTCGGGGGCTGGGCATCGGCTGGAGCGCCATGACAGGTGCCGCCGTGGCCCTGGCGGCTGGCGTGATCCACTGGCACGACATTCCTGTCGTCTGGCACATCGTCTGGGACGCGACCTTCACCTTTATCGCGCTGATCGTCATCTCGCTGTTGCTGGATGAGGCCGGGTTCTTCCATTGGGCCGCCCTGCACGTCGTGCGCTGGGGCAAGGGGCGAGGCCGGACGCTATTCCCGCTGATCGTGGTGCTGGGAGCGGCCATTGCGGCTGTGTTCGCCAATGACGGCGCGGCCTTGCTGCTCACGCCCATTGTCATCGCCATCCTCACGCAGCTTCGCCTCAGTCCTGCTGCGGCGCTGGCCTTTATTATCGCCACTGGCTTCGTCGCGGATACCACCAGCCTGCCGCTTGTCATCTCCAACCTGGTGAACATCGTCAGCGCCAATTTCTTTGGCATTGCGTTCGATCGCTATGCCGCGATCATGGTCCCTGTCGATCTGGTGGCGCTGGGCGCGACGCTGGCGGTGCTTTGGCTGCGGTACCGGCGGCAGGTACCGGCGACTTATCCCGTGGCCGAACTCCCCGCCCCGGCCACGGCGATCCGGGATCATGCCGTGTTCCGCGCCGCGTTCCCATTGCTGGCGCTGGTCCTGGCCGCGTATTTCCTGACCGCCCCGTTCCATATCCCAGTCTGCATCGTGGCAGGTCTTGCGGCTGGGGCTCTCCTGATCGTCGCCGGGCGGGGACACGTCATTCCGGTCCGTACAGTGCTGCGCGGCGCGCCGTGGCAGATCGTGATCTTCTCGCTGGGCATGTATCTGGTGGTGTATGGCCTGCGCAATGCCGGGCTGACTGACTATCTCGCGACCGCGCTGGTCTGGCTCGGCCATCAGGGAACATTCACGGCCACGATCGGCACCGGCTTTCTGGCGGCCCTTCTCTCGTCGGTCATGAACAACATGCCGAGCGTGCTGGTGGGGGCGCTGGCGATCCAGCAGGCTCACGACATCACACCGCTGACTCGCGACCTGATGGTCTATGCCAATGTCATCGGCTGTGACCTCGGCCCCAAATTCACCCCGATCGGCAGTCTCGCCACGTTGCTATGGCTGCATGTGCTGGCATCCAAGAAGCATCGGGTCACATGGGGGCAGTATATGAAAGTCGGACTGGCGATCACCCCGCCTGTCCTGCTGGTCACGCTCGCGGCGTTGGCCCTGTGGCTGCCCTGGATCAGCCACCTGTAATGCACGAATGGACCGATATCACAATGACTGAACCTGACTTGCCGGCCCTCCACCCCGAATATCTTGAACGGGTCGATCTCGCGCGGCTGGAACCGCAACCGCGTGTGGACCATCCGCCGCGTATCCTTCTGCTCTTCGGCTCTTTGCGTCCCCGATCCTTCAGCCGGTTGCTGGTGCTTGAGGCAGAACGCATCCTGAAGGTGCTGGGGGCCGAGACACGGGTGTTCGACCCGACCGGCCTGCCGGTAGCGGATTCCGTGCCTGCGACCCATCCGAAAGTGCAGGAACTGCGGGACCTCTCAATCTGGTCGGAAGGCCAGGTCTGGTGCAGCCCTGAACGGCACGGCAACATGACGGCAGTATTCAAAAACCAGATCGACTGGTTGCCCCTCACCGAAGGCTCGATCCGCCCGACGCAGGGCCGCACGCTGGCGGTCATGCAGGTCTCGGGCGGATCGCAGAGCTTCAATTCCGTCAATGCCCTGCGGGTGCTGGGCCGGTGGATGCGGATGTTTACCATCCCCAACCAGTCCAGCGTGCCAATGGCCTATACGCAGTTCGGTGACGATGACCGGATGAAGCCGTCCCCCCTCTATGACCGGATGGTGGATGTCATGGAAGAGTTGGTGAAGTTCACATGGCTTTTGCGCGACCGGGCCGACTACCTCGTGGATCGCTACAGTGAACGCAAGGCGGAATTTCGTCTCCCGGAAAGTCTGTGAGCCGGGCAATGGCGGAACCGTTCGATGTCGTGATCGTGGGCGGCGGTCAGGCAGCGCTCGCCGCGTCCTATTTCCTGCGCCGGACCGGGCTGACCTACGTCATTCTGGACAACGGGACGCAGGCGGGAGGGGCATGGGTCCACGGCTGGGACTCCCTGCATCTGTTTTCACCCGCGTCCTACAGTTCACTGCCCGGCTGGCCGATGCCCGACACGCCCGATGGCAGCTACCCCACCCGCGACGAGGTGCTGGACTATCTGTACCGGTATGAGGCGCGCTATGCGCCGCCGATCCACCGCCCCGTATCGGTCGATCGCGTGGAGCGCGCGGAAGGAAAACTCCTGAATGTCCGGACGAACACAGGTGATTTCCTCAGCCGTGCGGTTATCGGGGCGACCGGTACGTGGTCAGCCCCTTTCATTCCCGATGTCGCGGGGCATGACCTCTTTGGCGGGACGCAACTCCATTCCAGCCATTACCGGAATGCCGCGCCCTTTGCTGGCCGGCGTGTGCTTGTGGTGGGAGGCGGCAATTCCGGGGCGCAGATCCTGGCGGAGATGTCGCTTGTCGCCCAGGCAACATGGGTCACGCTGCATGACCCCGTCTTCTTGCCCGATGACGTGGATGGACGGGTTCTGTTCGAGCGGGCGACCGCTCGCGTTCTCGGCGGCCCGTCGGCCATGCCTGCCGGCGGTTTTGGCGATATCGTCATGGTACCACCTGTGCGCGCCGCCATGGAGCGAGGCGTGCTCCACGCGGTGCGCCCGTTTGTACGTATGACCGCAACGGGCGTCGTCTGGCCCGACGGGCGGGAAGAAGCCATCGACGCGATCATCTGGTGTACCGGCTTCCGACCCGCGCTCTCCGCATTTGCGCCGCTCGACGTGATCGAGCCGGACGGGCTGATTCGCGTTAACGGACAGCAGGCCGTCAGGGAGCCACGTCTCTGGCTGCTGGGTTATGGATCCTGGTGCGGCCCCGCATGCGCCACCCTGCTGGGGGCAGGCCGCGTCGCACGATCTATGGTCAGGCAACTGGCGGCCTGGCTTGCGTCGCCGACACAGGATGTCCGATTAACGAAGAACTGAATGGATATTCCGGCGGCCGGGGCGCGACTACGACCGTCCGTTTGCCGCGCGCAGCGGCCAGCATAGAACTTGCTATCAACCACGAACTTTAGGCACTTCACACGATCCGATATCCCTGCGGATAAAGAAATCTCACGCGACGACTGTCGTTTTATTCTGATTGTTCGTATCGTACTCTGCGAGAGTGCTGCGCAATGCCTTGAGGGACGCAACCGTATCTTTCACATCGCCGATGCCGTTCGTTTCCTGATAGTTGATCATTGTATCAAGCAAGGAATAGGCATTGAGATTGCCGGTGGATGACTGGCGAAGCTGGCCGCCATTGACGCCTTGGAGTGCCCATCCGTCCAGTAGTGAGAGTTCACCGCTTTGACGGAGAGTAATTTTCCCCTGATCATAAAGTTCTGCATTCACGTCTTGCAGGTTCGATGCGGAAATGTTGCTGAAGTCAAGGGACGAAGATTGCAGAATTCCTGTCTTTTCTGTTGCGGCTCCTGATGAGGATTGTGTCGCATTGCCGATAATCGAAGATATGCCGCTGATGCGCATTTTCAGTCCTTTCCCATGGAGAGACAGAGGCCGAAGACCTCACCTGCATGATGTCCGATGTTCTCTTCTGTCTATGTCATTTCACCGTTGTCGCCAACCATGGCGTTTGAATCCCACACTAACCTTCCTGTGCGGTAGATGTCGGTCCGTCAGGATCCGGCCGATCATCAGTAATTTCAAAATCTGTACACGCGTTCGATCCATGAAGAAGACATAGAAGTGCATCAGGAACGGCCTCATTGATAATGCTGCCGTAAGCTCCCGGCGACTGACGCCTTGCTGAATACTTCTGGTCTGGTTCAGCTATGAAGCATGAGCGATTTAAGAGATAGGGACGCGGTACTACCTGCGAGTGTCGCAGGTAGTACCGCAGAGAGGCTCCAAAGGAGCGGTAGAGAGACAGGCGAGCGGGACAGGCTGGCGGGCGCCTCGCGGATCGAGATCGTTTCGGATCGCCGCCGCTGGCACGCCCCTGAATTTCGCGCGCGAGTGGTCATCGCGTCCTACGAGAGCCGACGCCCCATAAGGGAGGTGGCTGCACAGTATGGGATCCATCCAAGTCTGGTGTTTCGCTGGCGGCGAGAGGCTCGGGCCAAAGGCGGGACATCGTTCATACCTGTCATGGTAGCCCCGGCCCCCGAGCCGCAGCCATCGGAGCGTCGGAGAGAACAGGGAACGCTGTCCGGCCAAGCCGTCAGCCTGGTCTTTCCGGACGGTGTGCGGCTGGAGTTCGACGCAGGGCTGTCCGCTGATCGTCTGCGTGAGATTGTGGGCGCACTACGATCATGATCCCGCTTCCTTCCACGCTGAGGATATGGCTGGCGGCCGGTGTAACCGATATGCGCCTGGGGATGCCCGGGCTGGCGTTGAAGGTCCAGGAAGCACTGGGTCGTGACCCTTTCGCGGGTGACGTCTATGCCTTCAGGAGCCGACGCGGCGACCTGGTGAAACTGATCTGGCACGATGGGATCGGCCTTTCCTTATATGCGAAGCGGATCGAGCGCGGGCATTTCCTGTGGCCTTCGGCAAAGGACGGAGCGATCCATCTCTCCCCGTCACAATTGACTTGTCTGCTGGAGGGTGTGGACTGGCGCAATCCGCAGAAAACATGGAGACCTGAACTGGCGGGATAATAAAAACCGCGCCAGGTCAGCATATACTGGTACCCTTTTGAGCGCCCATGTGATCAACTGCCTTCATGACGGGAGACACGGACGACATCATCGCCTTGCGCGCGGCACTTGCCGCTGCCGAGGCGCGTGCCGAGGTCGCGGAAGCCCGTGCGGCCAGCGCCGAAGCGCAGGTTGCCCATCTCAAACATCTTATCGCGCGGATGCGCCAGGACCGTTTCGGCGCCTCGTCGGAGCGGGGGCGCCGCCTGCTGGCCCAACTCGAACTCGAACTGGAAGAACTGGAGACGACGCTCGCCGAGGACGCGCCCGAAAATGCGGCGGATCCCGCTGTCCGCACGACAGCACCCCGGAGCAACCGGGGACGCCAGCCCCTGCGTGCCGATCTGCCGCGCGAGCGGGTCGTCATCCCCGCACCGACACAGTGTCCGTGCTGTGGCAGCGATCGTCTGAGCAAACTGGGGGAGAGCGTCACC
>NZ_WOSY01000035.1 GCF_011516755.1 Acetobacter conturbans
TTCTGCGGGCCGCAAGACGCTCAATCTGTCGAAACAGGCTCGTGCCGCCTGATCGTTCCTTTATTGTTCATGCCAAACGTTGTTTAGCGTACCATCCACACGATGGCCTCTTGTGTGAGTCGTCACCCATGGCTATTCTCTGTGCAAAGCAGCGATCATTTCCGCCGTACGGTACCAGTGCTGGTTTGCAGCACTAAGATCAGCGAGCCTCAAACCTGTTCTGTAGAAAAGGTAAAAAGCGATGATACTGAAGCGTCACGCCGTGGTTTCTTGGGCCGGCGGCTTCAAGGGCGGCAAGGGCAACATTTCGACGGAGAGCGGAGCACTGGAATCATACCCTTACGGATATAGCAACCGCTTCGGGGATCAGAAGGGAACCAATCCCGAGGAACTCCTCGGCGCCGCTCATGCCAGCTGCTTCACAATGGCTTTGTCCCGTCTTCTCGAGGAAGAGGGGCTCACGGCAACGGCCCTGGATACGCAAGCCGAGGTGACTTTGGAGCAGCTCGAAGGCAGCTTCAAGATTACGAAAATCAATCTGAAACTCAGAGCGTTCGTACCGGGCGCAGACTCTGAAAGCTTCGCAGCCATCGCCGCAAAAGCGAAACAAGGCTGTCCAATCTCCAAGGCACTGAACGCTGAGATTACCTTGGATGCTGCTTTGGTGGGGTAGGAGGAATGCAACCCGACCAAACAATGGCGGTGCCTCCGTCTTCCTTTCAAGATGAGCAGGAAGCGGCGGGATCGCCCATGCTGCGGCAGATCATCGCCATGTATAGCCGCATCGTGGTCGGGCTTATCCAAGCAGCGCTCTCAATATGCAGCGCGCTGGTTGCCTATATGCCCGCCCGGTGGTTTGGATTGCAGGACGGTTTTTGGGCGGCGATCACAGCCATTGCCGTCACACAAGGGGAATGCCATGCGACTGCAAAACTCGGTCAAAAGCAGTGCATCGGTGCCCTGATCGGTGGCGGCGTGGGACTAGGCTTTGTGCTGCAGTTTGGCGCAGCACTCTGGGTTTATGTGGCGGCAGTCGTGGTTTCGATCACCGTCTGTGCTGCGCTTAATAAAAGCGATTCTGGCCAGCTTGCGGGCGTCACAGCGACAATCGTTCTACTGGTCCCACATTCGGGATCGGCGGAAAGTATCGTCGTCTCCCGGCTCTCAGAAGTAGCACTTGGGGTTATTTCGGGTGTCGCTGTCGTCTGGCTCGGAAGACATATCAAGGCCCGGCAAGGCCTGCGGTTGCTCCGAGGTCTTTAGGGAATTTGGCTGCCCGGCGATCGCCAGCCATATGTTGATGGGTCTGCATTATGCCGCAAGATGCTTTATCGGTTCTTATATCAAGGTTGGACTTTGCATGGATCACCACCATGCACATTATCAATCCGCCGCTGACCATCGGCCTTGCCATCCTGCTGTTTCTCGGGGAATGGCAGTGGGTGCGGACCAATGACGAAAAATGGTACCGCATCGTGCGGTTTTTTGAAAAGCTCTTCATCGTCAATTTCGGTGCGGGTGTTGCCACCGGCATTACCATGGAGATGGCTTTCGGCATCCTTTACGGGCCCTTTTCTCAGGCCGCCGGCCCCTTTTTTGGTCAGGTATTGGGGTATGAGACGATCACAGCCTTCATGTATGAGGCGGGATTCATCGGGTTGATGATTTTCGGTTGGGGGAAGATCAGCCGGGGCATGCATCTTTTCGCGACGTTTAACGTGGCACTTTCCTCAACCCTCTCAGCCATGTGGATCCTCGACGCCAATTCCTGGATGCAGACTCCGACCGGCGTGGAGTTGAAGGGCGGGTATTTTCAGATAACGAACTGGCTTGCGGCATTGTTTAATCCCGACGTCATCTTGGGTTTCCCGCATATGCTGGTGGCCGCCATAGAACTGGCACTTTGCTTTGTCATCGCGGTTTCGGCCTGGTTCGTGTTGACCAAGAAGCATCTGGCGCTATTCCAGCGGCCTCTCAAATACGCCGTTCTGGCACTCGTGGTAATCGCACCACTGCAGATCTATCTGGGTGACGGTCTCGGTTTGATCGTCGCGGATGATCAACCCGCGGCTCTCGCGGCGATGGAAGGCCATTATAATACCTACAATCCGGATGGGTCCGTCGATACAAGCTGGCAGGTTGTTGGCTGGCCCAATGCCAAGGGCGACGATATGGCCTGGTCGATCAGCATCCCACATGTGCTGAGCCTGCTCGAAACCCATACATGGAACGGCAAGGTGGAAGGGTTGAACAGCATCCCGGCCAAGGACCGGCCGCCTGTCGTCGTCCCCTTCTACGCCTTCCGCGTCATGGCCGCCGCCGGCGGCGCACTCCTGCTTTTCGCTCTCTGGGGCCTGTGGCTGCTGCTGCGTGGACGCCTCTCGCCCGATCGCATTGCGCATAACCAGCTTTTCCTGTGGGCCGCCATCCTCTGCGGTTTCCTGCCCTATGTCGGCATATGGTGCGGCTGGTGGGTGCGGGAGGTCGGGCGCCAGCCCTGGGTCGTCTACGGGCTGATGCGTACCGAGCAGGGTGTCAGCCATATGAGCGTGACATCCGCCGTACTCTGGCTTGTCGGCTACATCTATTTCGAACTCATCGTCTGGGGCAGCACCTGGTATTTTTTCGCGAAGGTGATGCGCCGCGGACCAGACATGGACAGCCCCGTGGTGCATGGCGGCAATCAACACCTCGGTGAACTTGAGGAACGACATGGCGATGCCCCCTCTTATGTCCGGCCACTCTGAGATGAGCCGCCACGCACACCGCACTTTCGCCGGAGCAAAATCATGGACGGGTTGAGCCATATCCAATCGATCGTCACCTTCGCCTGGTGGATCGCGCTTGACCTGAGCGTGCTCCTCTACATCCTGCTGGATGGCGCCGATCTCGGCGCTGGCGTCTTTTCTCTCTTCGTGCGCAGCCATCATGAGCGCGGCGCGATCATGTCGGCGATGGCCGGCACATGGGATGCAAACGAGACCTGGCTGATCGTCGCCGGCGGCGTGCTCTTTGGCACGTTCCCCTTCGTCTATGGCTCGGCCTTCAGCTACCTGATGGTGCCGTTGGCGCTGGCCCTGTGGGGCATGATCACCCGGGCGCTCGCGCTCGAATTCCGCCATCTGGCGGAGACACCCTGGCAACGCTTCTCCGATATCTGCTTTGGTGTCTCGAGCCTCGTTGTTGCCTTCTTCGGCGGTATGGCCGTCGGCGCCATTCTTCAGGGCTTCCCGCTGACCAACACGCCTGGCGTAGTGCCAACCTATGTCGGGGGCTCGTTTCGCTTCATCTCCCCCTTCAGCATCTGGACCGGCGTTGCCGCTGTCCTCGCCGTAACCCTCGCCGGCGTGCTCTTTATCCGCGCCCGCTTCGAGCATGGCGAGCCGATCCGCGAGCAGGCCGCGCGCTGGACAGACTTCATTTTCTACTTGGCGCTTGCCGCTGTCGCGGTGACTGTCGTGATTAACGCCGTGATTTTTCCCTGGGCAGCCGCCAAATGGTTCGGCGCGCATTTCTGGATCTGGGGACTGGTGCTGATCGCGGTGGTCTTCGTTGCCTTCAAGATGCGCAGCGCCGTGCGGCATGATCGGGACTTTGCGGCGATCCTCTGGTTCAATTTCGCGGTGGCCGTCATGGCCCTGGCGATGATGGTCACTGTCTATCCCTGGATCGTGCCGAATACCTGGACGATCTACGCGGGCGCAAGCCCGGCTGTCTCGCTCTTTACGTTCACCCTCGCCATGGGTGGTTTCTTCCCCGTGATGCTGATGTACAACGCCTACCAGATCTGGGTCTTTCGTGCCCGCATCTCGGCGCTGGCGGCCTATCACTGAGCGGTACGGCAAGACGCAGCCATGACAACCATCCATAAGGCACCGATGCCGCGCAGCTTAAGCCGCGCGCTCAATGGCTGGTTGCGCCGCCAGTCCGACGCGGCGCGGCGACCGCTGCGGCTGGCGGTGATCCTGGGTAGCCTCGGCGGTCTTCTGCTAGTGCCTGAATCCTGGCTGCTCGCACGCGGCGTCAGCGCCGTGATCTTCCACCACCGGGGCCTCGCGGCAATCTCCAGCCTTCTCGCGGGGATCCTTGGCCTCGCCGCTCTGCGCGCGCTTCTAGGTCATGGCGCGAGCGTGACGGCGATGGCCGGCAGCACCCAGGTGAAGGCGGCCGTTCGCCACCAGCTGCAGGAAAGGATTGCGGCCCTTGGCCCGGCCTTCCTCATCCGCCAGCGCAGTGGAGATATGGCCAGCCTCTTGGTGGAAGGCGTGGACGCATTGGATCATTACTACGCCACCTACCTGCCACAGATGGCGGTGGGCGCTTTCCTGCCGGTCGCCATTCTCGCCTTCGTGCTGCCAGTGGATTGGGTCTCGGCCCTCATCCTTTTCCTCGGTGCGCCGCTCATACCGATCTTTATGATCATCATCGGCCGAGGCACCGAACGACTGAACCAAACACAATGGCGCCGCCTTGCGCTGATGAGCGCGCATTTCTTCGACGTGGTGGAAGGCCTGACCACCCTCAAGCTCTTCGGCGCGAGCCGGGACGCGGCGGAGCTGATCGGGCGCATGTCGGAGGAATACCGGCTCGCCACCATGCGCGTGCTGCGCCTGGCGTTTCTCTCCTCGCTGGTGCTGGAATTTTTCACGACCCTCGGCGTTGCCATGATCGCCGTCTTCGTGGGCTTCCGTCTTTATTACGGCGAACTCGCTTTCCTGCCTGGCTTCTTCGTGCTCTTGCTGGCACCCGAATTCTTCCGCCCGCTACGGGCCATGGGCACACAATATCACGCGCGCATGGAGGCGGTCGCCGCCGCCGATCGTATTGTCGCCGTCCTGCAAGCATCGGAGATCGCACCCGCCCCAACCGCGCGGGTAAAAGCCCCGACCACCCAGACAGGGCTCGTCCGCTGCGAAGCCGTGGGTTTCGCCTATCGTGAAGGTGAGCCCGCGCTCGCCGACCTCTCTCTCACTCTCACCCCCGGAGAACGCCTCGCCCTCGTGGGGTCGAGCGGCTCGGGCAAAAGCACCCTCGCCCGCCTTCTCCTTGGCCTCGACCGCGCCCAGTCCGGCCGTATCCTGGTCGAAGGAACGAATCTCGCTGACCTCGCGCCAGACGACTGGTTCGCGCGAGTCTCCTGGATGCCGCAGCGGCCAACGCTCTTCGCCGGTAGTCTGCTTGACAATATCCGCATGGGCCTGCCGGACGCGAGCCTGGAGGCCGTGATCACTGCCGCCACCGCCGCTGCCGCGCACGGCTTTATCAGCCGCCTGCCCCAGGGTTACGGCACGGAGATCGGCGAGCGCGGCCAAGGCCTCTCAGGCGGCGAGATCCGCCGCATCGCCCTCGCCCGCGCGTTGCTCAAACCAGCTGACTTACTGGTGCTGGACGAGCCAGATGCGAGCCTGGACGCTGAGACCGCGGCGGAGATCCGTGCTGCCATCACTCGTCTGCCACGCAGCACCGCTGTTTTGCTTATCGCCCATCGCCTGGAAAGTGCGGCTATGGCCGACCGTGTGCTTGTGATGCGGGAGGGGCGTATCGTGGAAGACGGTGAACCTTCCGCCCTTGGTGCTTCAGGCGGCCCGTACGCAGCGCTTCAGGCGGCTTATACGGAGGGTGGGGTATGAGGGGGCAGGCGATACGCGATCTCTGGCGGCTACTCTTGCTGCTCGGGCCCGCCTGGCGCTGGCAGGTGGCGGGCCTGGTGCTTGGCATCCTTGTCATCCTCACCAATGTCGGGCTGCTCGCCCTCTCCGGCTGGTTCATTACTGCCATGGGCATGGCCGGTCTCGGCTTGCTTCACATCGAGTATTTCGTCCCGGCCGCGGCTATCCGGGCTCTGGCTATCCTACGCACCGTAGGCCGTTATCTCGAACGGCTGGTGACGCATGACGCAACACTGCGCCTGCTTTCCGATCTCCGTGTCTGGTTCTACACTCATCTTGAGCCTCTCGCCCCAGCCGGCTTGCAACGCCATCGCACGGGCGATCTTCTCAGCCGCATTCGCGCGGATATAGACAGTCTCGACAATGTCTATCTTCGCGTCCTGGCGCCCAGCCTCGCAGCATTCATTTGCATGTGCTTCATCACCATTTTCCTGGCGCGGTTCAGTCTCGCGGCGGCGGTGACCGATCTGCTTGGTCTCATCATCGTGGGGATCGGGTTACCGATGCTCGCTTTTCGTGCGGTCCGTCGCCCGGCGGAAGCCGCCGTCTCCGGACGCGGACGGTTGCGTGCCGACATCGCTGATACCATACGCGGCTACGACGAGTTGCGGGTCTTCGGTGCCCTCATGCGGCAAACCAGCCGCCAGGAGGTGGCGCATACCGCTCTGGACAGGTTGAAACTCCAGGGGACGCGGATCGAATCAGCGGCTACCGGCAGCGCTCTCGTCCTCATCCAAATGACCATGCTGACGGCGTTCGCGGTAACCATTCATCCCGTTATCTCTGGCCGATTGCCTGCCCCGGATCTTGCTATGATCGTCTTGCTCGTGTTGGCGAGTTTTGACGCCGTGAGTGGCCTGCCTGGGGCTTATCGCGCTCTCGGGCAGACTCTAGGCGCCGCACGCCGCATCTTTGAAATCGTCGACACTCCACCCACCGTCAAGGATCCCACCCAAGAAGCTCCGGTGCCGGCGCGGCTCGACATCACCTTTCGCGATGTGTCCTTCCGCTATCCCGGGAGTGAGGGTTGGGCGCTGCGTCATATCAACTGCCATGCGCCCGCAGGCAGTGCGATTGGAATCATGGGCCAGAGCGGTTCGGGAAAGACAAGCCTTGTCAATCTCATCCTACGTTTCTGGGAATTCCAGGAGGGTGACATCACGATCGGGGGGGTATCCATCCGTGATCTTTCCGCGGAGACGATGCGTGGCCTCTGCTCTGTCATCACGCAGCAGACGCATCTCTTCAACACCTCGATCCGCGAAAATCTACGCATCGCCAAGCCCGCTGCGACCGAGGTCGAGATGGAAGCAGCACTTGAGTGCGCTGGCGTCCGGGAAGAAGTGCTTGCGATGACCCGGGGCCTGGATACGATGGTGGGTGAACTCGGCGCGCAGCTCTCTGGTGGTCAGGCGCGACGCATCGCCATAGCGCGCGCCTTCCTGAAGGACGCGCCAATTCTCATCCTTGACGAGCCTACGGAAGGGCTGGACGCGCTTTCCGAAGACGCCGTAAACCGCGCGCTTACGCGGCTGATGCAGGGGCGTACCAGCCTTGTGATCAGCCATCGCAGGCAGACGCTGCGTCTCTTCAGGACAATCCTCCATATCGCGGATGGTAGGATTATAGGGCCAGAACAAGTTACACGCATGATAGCCGATAAGCAGTAAGTATCGCCGACGAAGTTGAAAAGCCATGTTGCGCTAATTCGATTGATCAGTCCAATCGATTGGTCGCTGCTCCAAGACGGTCTAACCTAATGATTGATGAAACAAGGAGCTTAAGAGGGGTCGTTTGCGGGAGGGGGCGAAATCCTACGCTAAGGCTTTGGCCAGCGATATTCTCCGGTGAGATTGATGTGCTCCCATCCGAGCGGAGAGACGTGAGCCAAGAGATCGGGCGATAGCAGTTTTCCCTCGCGTTTGTGACTGGCAACGACTTCGCTCAGCTTCATGGTGTTCCAGAAGATGATGATGGCGGCTAGCAGGTTCATGCCGGCGATCCTGTAATGCTGGCCTTCGGCGGAACGGTCGCGGATTTCGCCGCGCCGGTGGAAGCTGATGGCTCGTTTCAGCGCGTGATGGGCCTCGCCCTTGTTGAGCCCGATCTGGGCACGGCGTTGCAGCTCGGCATCCAGAATCCAGTCGATCATGAACAGGGTCCGCTCGACGCGGCCGACCTCCCGCAAAGCCGTGGCCAGTTCGTTCTGCCTCGGATAGGAGGCAAGTTTGCGCAGGATCTGGCTTGGCGCGATGCTTCCGGCCGCGATGGTAGCAGCGATGCGCAGGATATCGGGCCAGTTGCGCTCGATCATGACCTGATTGATTTTTCCGCCGATCATGGCCCGCAGGTGGGCCGGGGCGGCCATGGGATTGAATGCATAGAGCCGTTTGGACGGCAGATCGCGAATGCGCGGAGCGAACCGATAGCCGAGAATGGCGCATGCGGCAAAGACGTGATCGGTGAAGCCGCCCGTATCAGCGAACTGCTCGCGGATATGGCGGCCGGCATCGTTCATAAGCAGGCCGTCGAGGATGTAAGGAGCTTCGCTCGCCGTCGCAGGGATCACCTGGGTCGCGAACGGCGCATATTGGTCGGAGACGTGGGTATAAGCCTTCAGGCCCGGGGTATTGCCGTATTTCGCGTTGACCAGGTTCATGGCCTCGCCTTGTTCCGTGGCGGAGAAGAACTGGCCGTCGCTCGAGGCCGAGCTGCCCATGCCCCAGAACTGGGCCATTGGTAGCACTGCTTGCGCCTCGACCACCATGGCCAGCGCCCGGTCGTAGGCTTCGCCCTCGACATGCCACCGTCCAATGCGGATCAGTTCCCAGAAGGTGTGTGTGTTCGTCGCGTCGGCCATCTTGCGTAGGCCGAGGTTGATCCCTTCCGCAAGGATGACGTTCATCAGCCCGATCCGGTCGGCGCAGGGCGCTCCAGTGCGCAGATGTGTGAACGCTTCGGTGAAGCCGGTCACTGCATCCACCTCCAGCAAGAGATCGGTGATGCGCGTGGGCGGGATCTGCTTGTAGAGATCGAGTACCAGATCTTCGGCGCCGGTCGGCACGGCGGCTTCGAGCTTCTCGATATGCAGAACGCCGTTTTCGATCGAACCGCCGGGAATCGTGCCCGTGCGTGCCGCACGGCCAAGCTCGCGCAACCGGATATCGAGACGAGCTTGGCGGTCCGCCAGCCATTCTTCCGGCCGCAATGGCATGGCGAGCCGACCGCTTTCCGCAACGGCTTGCGCCGGGACGAGTGCATGTTTCAGATCGCCATAGCGCCGGGATCTGGCCAGCCAGACATCCCCGGAGCGGAACGTATCGCGCAGATGGAACAGCACCGCGATCTCCCAGAGGCGGGTGTCGCCAATCGCCTGGGCACGAAGATGACGATGCCATTTCGAGCTAGGCCGAAGGAAGCCGATACGCGCGGCATCATTCACACCGGCGCGCAGGGCCGTCACCGCTTCCAGAAGCGGCAGCGCGACTGGCGCAGCCCGCAGATCGAGCAGGCGCAACATGCGAGGAGCGTACCGGCGGAAACGGTGATAGCCGTCGAGCACATGATTGAGCGGATCGTCTGCCATGGTGGCAGTCAGTCGTGTTGCCATTGCAACAAGAGTTTTGAAACCGTCCCAACCCGATCCACGCGCAATGACGTCGTCCAGCGGCTGGTCGTCGTCCTGTGCATCGACCAGGGCTCCGCCAATTTCGGCGAAGGATTTCAAGGTGTCGCGCACCACGTTCGCCTCGTCGGCGACCTTCGCCTGGCAAATGCGCTCCGATGCACGGTAGAGCCTGCCGACGATCCGGTCGTGGGTTTCGACCACGGCGTCGGCGAGCATCGCCTGCCATTCCGACGCGCAAACGGCCAGAATAGCAAGCCGTCTGTCTTGCGGAAGATCGCGCATGCCATCTGCATAGTACCGTTCGCCCTGCCTACGCAGACGTGTCACGCGATGAGCAGGAACACCGGCCAGCAGATCCTCGGAGAAATCGATACGTTGCAGGTATTCGAGCCGGTCGAGCAGCCGGTTAGCCGACAAAGAGTTCGACCCAGGCTCGAATTGGCGCAACCACACGAAGCGAGACACCCGGTCGTCAGCCGTCTCCTCGAGCAATGACAGCAACTGCTCCCGGATGGCCACGGACAGCCGGCTGGCGATCCTCGTCTCGATCCGCCGCTCAGCATCGACCAGGGCCTTGGCGCAAAGCCGCTCGATCGTCGATGTTGCAGGAAGAACCATGCGGGTGCGTCGGCACTCAGCCACGAAGCGGCGGGCGATATCCTCGTTCGACACCGCCATCTCGGCTTCCCGAAACAGCCAGTCCTTTAGTTCGCGTGAGCCACGTCCGGAGAAGGTACGGAATCCGTAGAGCGCCCGCAACTCGGCAAGATGTTCGTGCCGCGTCTCTTCGCGGGCGGCATACTCAACCAGATCGTCAGCACGCAGGCCAATTTGCGCCCCGATAAATTCAACGACTTCCGCCGAGATCAGTTCGCCCGGAGCCAACACCCGGCCGGGATAGCGAAGGACGCACAATTGCAGAGCGAAGCCGAACCTGTTGTGAGCGCGCCGACGCTGCTTGATATGGCCGAGGTCTTCATCGCTCAGCGTGTAGTGCCTCAACAAATCCGTCTGGGAGGTTGGCAGACGCAGCAGCGCGTCTTTCTGTCTATCGGTGAGCGTGACGCGGCGCGGCATTCATGTTCCTTTTTCAAAAACTGATAATGTTCAAGACGCTTTGTTTATGAAGCTGGTTAAGATACATTTCTAGCGAACAAATCTTTCGTGGCCAGCGCGCCGCCTCAAACCAACGTTTAAGAAACATGCTGATCGGATATGCCCGCGTCTCCAAAGCCGATGGTTCCCAATCCCTCGACCTCCAGCACGACGCCCTGCGTGCCGCCGGTATCGAGCCAGGTAATATTTATGATGATCGTGCATCCGGTAGCCGCGATGATCGGCCCGGCTTAGCTGCATGCCTCAAATCCTTGCGCGACGGCGATGTGCTGGTGGTCTGGAAACTCGATCGCCTCGGGCGCTCGCTCGCCCACCTGGTCAACACCGTGAAGGATCTGTCAGACCGCAGGATCGGCCTGCGTGTGCTGACCGGAAAAGGCGCTCAGATCGACACCACGACCGTATCCGGCCGCATGGTGTTCGGTATCTTTGCCACTCTGGCCGAGTTCGAGCGGGATCTGATCCGCGAGCGCACCATGGCTGGCCTTGCCGCAGCCAGAGCGCGCGGACGAAAGGGAGGGCGAAAATTCGCCCTGACCAAAGCACAGGTGCGTCTCGCCCAGGCCGCCATGGCGCAGCGCGACACGTCTGTTTCCGATCTGTGCAAGGAACTCGGGATCGAGCGCGTCACTCTATACAGATATGTCGGACCGAAGGGCGAGCTCAGGGATTATGGGAAGCGCGTTCTCAGCTTAGCGTAGGATTTCGCCCCCTCCCGCAAACGACCCCTCCTATGGAAACTCTGGATGCCACGGTCGGATGGGCGACCCTGTTGAAAGCAAGGTCAGAGGTTGGGGCGATCGCCAGGACTGCCGACCTCGATCCTCTGACAGCCGCTGC
>NZ_WOSY01000036.1 GCF_011516755.1 Acetobacter conturbans
GCCTGTCCTGACTCGACCCGCTCTCTCCAGCAGTCAGGAGGTGGCCACCTCCTGACTGCTGCCTTTGTCGCATACAGCGACCCGGATTTCATAAGACAAGTCCTGAGCCTAGTACGCTTGGCGAGATTCGAACTTTGACTGAGCAGAATGCGTGCACAAGCCCGCCATCCGCCCTTGCCGGTAGAAAGCTGATGATTCATGTCGGCTGCTGAGAAACTCTCCCATCACCTGCATGACCAAGATGATGGCAGAATCAGCCATCCGGTAAGTAAGCTGCGCGAAATAAGCCGAAGCTTTCTTGAGGATCTTATTGGCCCGACGCAGTTCACGAACCTTACGCTCAAATCCCTTGATCCTTGCAGCCTCGGCTGTGGTCGGTCCCGGTTGTGCCGGCTCTGTTGCACAATTCACTCTATCGGCGTGACTGCACCGTTATAGAGTATTCCGTTACTGAACCGCATGTGTGAGTGGGGTTCCGAGCGCTGTGAATCGGTTAAGGGTAGCAACACGGATATGAACTTCAGTGATCAGGCGGTCGAAATCGCGTGCTGTCAGACGTTGGCCCGGCAGTTTGATGCAGTGCATCTTCGTCTCGACGCGGCTTCGTCGATGATAACCGCTCCACCGTCTCCAAAGAGCCCGTGCAAGATGTCTGCAGGCCCGTAGAGCTTCGTTTCGGGCGATGGCTCCTGCTGATGTGGGACACCATGGCTTTGCGTTTTTTCGAGGAGGTATGACAGCCTGGGCGCCGCGGCCGGCAATGGTTTTTCATGGGATCTCCTCGTGTCAAATGCGCCATCAGCCGTGACGCTGGCGACGTCCTCCTCATCGGGGATCTGCTCCAGAAGCACCGGCAGGACCGGAGCATCACCGACATCATTTTTCATGATCTCAACAGCCCTGATTTCCAGTGAGCCTTCGTCAACAGCAATATGAAGTTTGCGCGAGATCCTGTGCTCTGATGCCCCGTGTTTGCGGGTGTGCCATTCACCTTCTCCCTCAACCTTGATCCCGGTGCTGTCGATCAGAAGATGGAGCGGGCAGTTCGAACTGCGATAGGGGACATCGACCGGCAGGGATTTCTGCCGGCGGTTCAGCGTGCTGAAATCCGGCACAGACCATGCAAGTCCAACCAGACGCATAAGACTTTCAATAAAACCCGTTGTCTGTCGCAGGGCAAAACCGAACAGAATTTTCAGTGTCAGACAGGTCTGGTTCGCAGCATTGCTGTAACCCGGCTGACGCTCACGGCGCCCCGTCGGAAGGTCTTCCAAATTCATCGACGGGTCAAACCATACCGTTAGAGAACCACGCGTTTTCAGTGCTGCGTTGTAGGATGACCAGTTCGTCGTTCGGTAGCGCGTGGATTTCGGTTTGCTCATGCCAATCAGTTAACAAACTGGATTCAAACAGGGAATCCTTGGTCGGTATTTGCGTAACAAAGCCGGGCATAGGGCTCATCCTCCGAGAGTTTTACTCTCCGGTAAACCTGGGGCAGTTCAGTCGCGGTGATCGTCACAGCGACACGCAAGGATCAGGGCGAACAGATTCTCCATCTCGATGCGTGTTTGCGGACACAGGTCGAACGCGGAGTGCGAGGAACATTCCACCCCGACCATAGCCGTTACGGGTTGAAGGAAATTTTTCTGAATCATTCAGAAAGTGTATGAATTTAAAAATCATTAATAGGAATAATATGTTTTCTATAAATATGTTGTAATTTTTAAAAACTTTGTTTCTTTATTAATGGTGGGATAACGTTTATATATTTGAATGTGGCTGCTTAAAAAATATGCATCCTCACGCTTTTATGTAACATGAAAATATTTCTTTTCTGAGGTTTTTGATTATGTCCGATTTTAAAAGTATTTTATCTTCGGATTATGCTCTTGAAAAGCAAATTGGCCATCTTTTACGTCGCGCCTACCAGAGGCATACGGCTATTTTTCAAAAAGAAATTCCTGATATTGATCTGACTTCAGTGCAATTTGCGGTCATGACAGCGATACGCAAATTGGGTACTGCGCCGATCGTGCAAATCAGTCATGAGACTGCCGTTGATCATGCAACCCTGCGTGACGTCGTTTCACGTCTCAAAAAGCGGGGGCTTGTGCAAATTGTTCAGGATAAGGCGGACCGACGCCAACGTCTGGTGTCGATTACGCCAGAAGGAAAAGAACTGATTGAAGCAACAATTCCAGTGGCGAAAAAGGTTACTGAATTGACTCTTGCTCCATTGGATGAGTGTGAACGCATTGCGGCACTTCATATTCTGGGCAAGCTTGCAATTTCGGATTCGTAATTAAAAGCGTATCTAAACCGAAATAAAATTCTTGACGGATAAGTTTATCTCAATAAGTATGCATATATCGCGTATACGCTATATATGCCTTAAGGGGCAGAACCGTAGTCAAGGATTCAGAGACAATGGCAAATGGAATTCGCATAGGAATCGCAGGGGCCGGCCTGGGGGGTGTCGCGGCTGCGGGGCTATTGGAGCGGGCGGGTTTTGATGTTGTGCTGTATGATCAGGCGCCTGGCTTTTCAAGGCTGGGAGCGGGTATTCAGTTTGGCCCTAATGTACTGAAAATCTTGGCGCAGCTTGATGGTCTGGACAAGGAACTGGAAGCAATTTCTTGCCTGCCAGATTACTGGGTTAGTCGGAAGTGGGATGATGGTACCATTATGGCCAAAATTCCCCTGAATGCGGAACGTTCACGTTATGGCGCGCCGTACATTACAATCCATAGGGGAGATCTGCACCAGCGTATGTTGGAGCGCATTAGCCCGGAGCGGGTACGTTGGGGTCATAAGCTGATTGATTTCAGTGATAATGGTCGTGAAGTGGCACTGACGTTTGAAAATGGTGCACTAGAAATAGTTGATATCCTGATTGGCGCGGACGGTATTAATTCCTGTGTGCGTGAAAAACTATTTGGCATGGATGAGGCTGTTTATACGGGCTGGATTGCGCATCGGGCTATCATTTCCGGACAGGCCGCTAAAGCACTTGGGGCTGATGTCAATGCCAAGTGGTGGTCTGACGACAGGCATATCGTCTGTTATTATCTGGATCGTGAGGAAAGCGAATTCTACCTCGTAACAGGTGAGCCTGCGGAATGGACGAGCCGGGCCGGGCAGTTGCCCAGTAGCCGTGAGGCATTGCGTGAAGCCTTTAAGGGTTTTCATCCGCTAGTTCAGGGTTACATTGACGCCACAGATGTCGTGACAAAATGGCCGCTAAAAACACGACAGCCCTTGCCTGTGTGGCATCAGGGGCGGACTGTACTGCTGGGCGATGCTTGCCACCCTATGAAGCCGCATATGGCCCAAGGTGCTGCAATGGCCGTGGAGGATGCTGCGGTTCTGGCGTTAAGCCTCGCCAAGCTAGGAGTGTCTGACCTGAACCATACATTTGGCGCTTATTATACAGCACGTAAGGAGCGGGCGACCAAGGTGCAGTCTATTTCCAATGCGAATACATGGCTGAAACAGCCGGAAGATCCGTATTGGTGCTACGGCGACAATGTGTATGACCTTTCTTTTGGCTGACAGTTGATCCTTTAAAATAAAGGAATGTGTCATGGTGGCGAGCGTTTTTCTTAATGTGAATGGACGTCGCCACGAGGTGGTAGCCTCTCCTGCGACGCCGTTACTGAATATTCTGCGCAACGATCTTGGGCTGAATGGTCCCAAATTTGGGTGTGGTTTGGGAGCTTGTGGTGCCTGCACTGTCCTGCTGGATGGACAGGCGGCCAGAAGTTGTAGCGTGCGGCTGGATACCGCCGCACGGTGCGCAAATATTGTGACGCTCGAAGGGCTTTCTGCTGATGGTAAGGATCCAGTGCAACTAGCCTTTGTTAAGGCACAGGCTGCACAGTGTGGATACTGCCTTAACGGTATGGTGATGACCTTGCGGGCATTTCTTGATGCAGTTCCTAACCCTGATGAACGCGGACTACGGGAAGCGCTCAAATATAATTTCTGTCGTTGCGGTACACATATGGAAATTCTGTGTGCGGCAAAGATCGCAGCGGGCCTGAAACCGGAGACTGATTTAACATGAAAGGCATGTTACAGATTTTCCAGCAGGCGGTTCCCGCAAAGGGATTGTCGTCACGTAATAATTTTGTCCCGCGCGAAGAAACACTGCTGGAAATTGCAGCAGATGGGCAAGTGCGTGGCTTTTGCGGTCATGTTGATCTTGGCACGGGTATCGCCACATCGCTTGCCCAGATTATGGCCGAGGAACTGGATGCAGAGCCAGCTCAGGTGCAAATGGTTCTGGGGCACACCGACCAAACGCCGGATCAGGGTGCGACCATTGCTAGCGAAAGCATTCAGGTCACGGCCCGCCCTTTGCGGCGGGCTGCTGCGCAGGCGCGGCTGATTTTGCTGCAACGTGCAGCCGAACTGACAAAGCTGCGTGTAGATGAGTTGGATATTCGTAATGGCCGGATCAGCACTGCAGATGGGAGTGTCGATCTCGGATTCAGTGATCTGGTGTCAGGTTTATCTGTACGGTGTGAGTTAGATGCTAAAACGCCGGTCAAACCTGTTTCGCGCTACCGTTTAGTAGGGCAGGATCTTCCGCGTGTTGATATTCCTGACAAGGTCACGGGACGTGCAGTGTATGTGCATGATGTGCGTGTGCCTGACATGGTTCATGGTCGGGTTATTCGGCCGCCCTATGGAGGGTATGATCATGGTCCTTTTGTTGGCCGTACGCTTCTATCCGTAGATAGACAGTCCGTGGCGGGTATGCCGGGGCTGCTGGATATTGTCGTGCTCGGTGATTTTGTCGGTGTTGTTGCTGAACGTGAAGAGCAGGCGGCAGCTATAGCAGCAGCCTTGCACCTTACATGGGCACCTGTTGCCCTGCCGAATTTGTCTGATCCTTTGGAAGCATTGAAGGCAAACCCTTATACAGAGCGTGTGGTGCTCGATAGGGGGGATGCTCAGGCTGCTTTGCCGGAGCTTTCGCAGCGTCTGGATCGTGAGTATTTCTGGCCTTACCAGATGCATGGTTCCATAGGCCCGTCTTGTTCCGTTGCACACTGGCAGGAGGGGAAGCTCAAGGTCTGGTCCGGCACCCAGAACCCTCACATGCTGCAAGCTGATCTGGCACTGCTGATGGGGCTGGAACCGACTTGTGTTTCCGTCATTAGGCATGAGGCTGCGGGGTGCTACGGGCGTAACTGTGCGGATGATGTCGGGGGCGATGCTGCCTTACTGTCCCGTGCCGTGGGGCGGCCTGTGCGGGTGCAGTTGTCGCGTGAGCAGGAGCATGTCTGGGAGCCTAAAGGAGCGGCGCAGCTTGTTAGCATTAGGGGCGGGCTTGATGAAGCGGGCCAGCCTCTCGCCTATGACCTGCATACGAGTTACCCGTCGAACGTGTCGCCCCTGCTGGCGCTGGTGCTGACAGGAGCCGTGCCAGCCGCAGTGCCGCAGGTGGCGCAGATGGGGGATCGTACTTCAGTTCCACCATATGCCTATCAGAATGCACGCATAACCGTGCGTGATATGCCACCGATGGCGCGGGCATCATGGTTCAGAGGCGTGTCCGCCCTGCCTAACAGTTTTGCCCATGACAGTTACATAGACGAACTGGCAGCTGCGGCAGGGGTAGACCCGCTGGAGTATCGCCTGCGTTACCTTCCTGACGAGCGCGCTGCGACTTTGTTAAAGGCTACAGCAGCAAAAGCTGACTGGCAGCCCCGCGTCACTCTGCCACAACCCGATGCACGGGCCAGAGTACTGGCCGGGCGGGGGCTGGCCTATGCGCAATATGTGCATGGCACATTTCCCGGTGTCCCTGCTGCTTGGGCTGCCTGGGTTGCAGATGTAGAAGTTGATAGACTGACAGGCGTAGTAACGGTAACGCGCGCTGTTGTTGGGCAGGATGCGGGGCTTATGATTAACCCTGCGGGTGTCCGGCACCAGTTGCATGGGAATGTTGTCCAGTCTATCAGCCGGGCGCTGAAGGAACAGGTGACGTTCGACACCGAAGGTGTGGAAAGCCGTGAGTGGGGTGGTTACCCTATCATTACGTTTCCCGAGGTGCCATGGATAGATTCCGTCCTTGTGAACCAGCCAGAACAGCCACCCCTGGGGGCTGGAGAGTCGACATCTGTTCCCAGTGCTGCGGCTATTGCCAATGCGCTCTACGCTGCAACAGGGGTACGTTTTCGAGACGCCCCCTTTACCCCTGAAAAGGTCAAGGCACGGCTGGATGAGGCTCTTGGTCCTTTACAGCCACCAGTCCCGACTGCTTTGGCGGCTTTGGCTACGTTCGGGCAGCCTGCATCACCGGCTGCCAAGCAACGCAACTGGAAAACCATTTTGCGAGCCGGTGGGTTGGCCGGACTGTTTGCTGTGGTCGGCGGTGGGCTGAGCAGTCTTTTGCCCTGGCGGGTCGCAATTGCGCCTGTGCCTCCACCTGTGCCCGGCATGTTCTCCCAAAGCGTCATTGACAGAGGCGCGCAGGTTGCTGCGGCAGGAGATTGTGCCGTGTGCCACACCGTGCCGGGAGGTATTGAAAATGCGGGTGGGTTTGGTCTTAAAACACCATTTGGTACGATCTATACAACTAACCTGACACCAGATCCCGAAACTGGTCTGGGCCACTGGTCCTATACCGCATTCGCACGTGCCATGCGCGAAGGGGTCAGCCGGGATGGGCATCATCTTTACCCTGCCTTTCCATATACAAGTTTTGCAAGAATTAATGATACGGACATGCAGGCGCTTTATGCGTACCTAATGTCTCAGCAGCCAGTCCGGCAGGAAGTGCCGAGTAGCCGCCTGACATTCCCGTATAATATCCGTGCGTTCATGGCCGGGTGGAACACGCTGTTTCATAGTTCGGCTCCCTTCACACCCGACCTGGCCCGTTCCGCATTATGGAACCGTGGCGCCTATTTGGCGGAAGGTGCGGGGCATTGTTCCGGTTGCCATACGCCTCGCAACGCTCTGGGGGCAGAGCGGTGGCGGTCTGCTTATCTGGCGGGTGGAGAGGCAGAGGGGTGGAATGCCCCAGCCCTCTCAAATCTGTCAGTATCACCGTTACCCTGGAGTGAGCAGGATCTCTATGCGTATTTACGCACAGGGTTCAGTCCTAATCATGGCCCGGCAGGCGGCCCTATGGCGCCTGTGGTGCATGCTATGCAAGCTTTGCCGGACGAGGATGTGCAGGCAATAGCACATTATATCGCTTCGTTTGACACCCGTCAGCCGACCGAACCCGTACTGGCCCGCAGACAGGCCGTTCTGGCGGCTGCTGCCACGCAGCAGGCGTTGGACGCAGGGGAGGGAGCGCGGATCTACAACACAGCTTGCGCCGCCTGTCATGAAGGAGAGGGAGCGCATTTGTATGGTGCGCGCCCACAACTGGCGTTGAACAGCAATGTGTGGGCCAAAACACCGGATAATGTTGTCAACGTCTTGTTGAATGGTGCTCCTGATCCCGCCCACGGCAGTGCCAACACCATGCCAGCCTATCGGGATCTGCTGTCTGACCGGCAGATTGTCGAGGTTGTCTCCTACTTACGTCGCACGATGGCGCCGGGAGAGAAGCCTTGGCCGAACCTGCCGGAACGGGTCGCTGCATTGCGTGCTCTGGCGCACCCTTAATGTTTTTTAGAATACGGGTTTTCGTTCCGATGAAAATGCCATTTGTCATGAAGGAAATATGCCATGCCTGTCAGTGATTTTGAGCTTTTAGGCGCTTGGCGCCAGGTGCTCGAGCTGTGCGGCCTCCAGAAGGGGCAAAGTGTTGCGCTGCTAACATCTTCCAGTACCAACGAGCAGACACTGCGCTGTGCTATTCTGGCGGTGCAGGAACGCGGAGCCATTGCCAACAGGCTTGACCTCCAACCAAGCAATGGCAGCGTTTCTCTGTCACGTGATCCGCTGGCATTCGTGGGTACAACACCGCTGACGGAAAACCGGGCCGCAGTCGAAATGCTCAAGGCAAGCGATCTGGTTCTTGATCTGATGACGCTGCTTTTCTCGGCTGAGCAGCATGAAATTCTCAAGGCAGGCGGTCGTATTCTTCTGGCTGTTGAACCGCCGGATATTCTGGTGCGTATGACGCCTACATTGCAGGATAGGGGAAAGGTACTGGCTGCCTCTGCCGTACTGCGTGCAGCCCGAACCATGACGGTGAGTTCAGAGGCCGGTACAGATGCAACGTTCGCACTGGGAGATTACCCCATTCTGGAGGAATACGGCTTTGTGGATAAGCCCGGTCGCTGGGATCATTGGCCGAGTGGATTTTTAGCCACATGGGCGAATGAAGGCACAGCGGAGGGGCGTATTGTGCTGGCTCCTGGTGACATTCTTCTGCCCCAGAAAAGTTATGTTACGGCAGCGATCACCTGCCATCTGGAAAAAGGCTACGTAAAAGCGATTGAAGGTGGCTTCGAAGCAGATCACCTGCGCGATTATATGGAAAGTTTCAATGACCCTGAGGTATTTGCCGTCTCGCACATAGGGTGGGGTCTGCAGCAACGGGCGCATTGGTCTGTCATGGGGTTTTATGACCGTGAGGCCAGTATCGGTATGGACCCGCGTGCCTGTGCAGGTAATTTCCTATGGTCAACCGGGCCGAATAACGAAGCCGGAGGCAAGCGTGAGACGGCCTGCCATATAGATATTCCCATGCGGAACTGTACCGTCATGCTGGATGGAAAAGCAGTTGTGCAGAATGGCAAACTTCTAGGAGATAAAGCATGACAGCTATGGATGGGCGTGATGAGCAGCGCTACCAAAAACAGGGATTTGGCAACCAGATTGGCATTGTGGGGCGCATTGGCCTGTTAATTGTTGATTTTGTCAATGGTTTTTCAGACCCAGATGCTTTTGGTGGTGGCAATATTCCACAAGCCATTGCGCGGACGCGCACATTGCTGGCCGAGGCCAGAAAACGCGGGTGGAAAGTGGCCCACTCACGGATCGTTTTTGCGGATGATGGTTCGGATGCGAATATTTTCTCGTTGAAGGTTCCAACCATGCTGGGGCTGACAGAAAATAATCCGGCCTCAGCTATTGTGCCCGAACTTGCTCCGGAAAAAGGCGAATATGTCGTACGTAAAACCGTGCCATCCGCGTTTGCAGGTACACCTCTTGCTGCGTGGTTTGTGACACATGGTGTGCAGACTGTGGTGGTCGCTGGGTGCGTGACATCAGGGTGTGTACGCGCCAGCGTGCTGGACGCTCTGCAGGCAGGCTTTCGTCCGGTTGTCGTATCGGACTGTGTGGGAGACAGAGCTATTGCCCCACATGAGGCTAATCTTTTCGACATGGCGCAGAAATGTGCCGATGTCATTGATCTTGAAACGCTTCTGGCCACAGTGCCGGATCAGGCAGGAGTATAATAAGTATGAGTGAAACCCGGTTGCTTTATGGTGCGCATGTTCACGCCAATGGTATTCGCCAGCATTACCTGCGTTATGGTGGAAAAGGGAGCCCTCTGGTTCTGGTGCCCGGCATCACCAGCCCCGCAATAACCTGGGGGTTTGTTGGGGAGCGTCTGTCCGCTACGCATGATGTTTATATTTTGGATGTGCGCGGTCGTGGGCTGTCTTCAACCGGAGCGGATCTTGATTACGATCTCGATAGTTATGCCAATGATGTAACCGCCTTCATTGAAGCGCTGGGCCTAAAAAACGTAACGGTTATGGGGCATTCTATGGGCGCGAGGATTGGTATTCGTGCTGCCAGACGAAATCCGTCGACTATTTCACGTCTTCTCTTGATTGATCCTCCTGTGAGTGGGCCGGGTCGACGCGCCTATCCTGCAAAACTCGACTGGTATACAGAGTCTATCCGGCTTGCACGACTGGGTATGAGTGCGGAAGACATGAGCCGTTTCTGCCCGACATGGACTCTGGAACAGCGCGAGCTCCGAGCGCAATGGTTGCATACGTGCGACGAGTTAGCCACCCGGATCACGTTTGAAAAATTTCATACTGAGGATATCCATCAGGATATTCCTCATCTGAGCATGCCTACCCGTCTGGTTGTTGCTACACGTGGCGGTGTGATCCAGCCTGAGGACGAAGCTGAGATTGCGGGGCTCAACCCGGCAATTTCGATCGTTAAGGTGCAGGATGCTGGCCATATGATTCCCTGGGATAATCTTGAAGGTTTTATGGAAGCCGTTTCCTAGGAGCGTATTTTCTCAGAATAACAAAAAACAGCAGTCATTAAAGTGATTGCTGTTTTGGGTATGAAGGTAAAAATTTATGAAAACACACTATCGCATTGGCCAGATCGTGCCGAGTTCCAACATTACCATGGAAACGGAAATTCCGGCTTTATTGCGTTTAAGAGAAAACATCCGGCCTGAACGGTTTACCTTCCATTCAGCCCGGATGCGGATGAAAACGGTCAACAAGGATGAACTGGCGGCTATGGACGGTCAGTCAGACCGTTGCGCACTTGAACTCAGCGATGCCGCTGTGGATGTGCTTGGTTATGCCTGCCTTGTAGCGACCATGTCTATGGGACTGGGCTATCATAGGGTTTCCGAACGGCGGCTGCATGGCCGCACGGTGGAGAACGGGCAACCTGCACCTGTCGTAACAAGTGCTGGGGCGCTTGTTGATGCCTTGAAAGTGCTTGATGCAAAAAAGATTGTTGTTATTGCACCCTATATGCGGCCCCTGACTGAGCTTGTAGTCAATTATATAGCCAATGAAGGGCATACTGTTATTGATTATGTGGCGCTGGAGATACCCGATAATCTGGATGTTGCCCGACATGACTGTTCCCGCCTTCCAGATATTGCGCGCTCTCTGAAGTATAGCGATGCAGATGCCGTGATTGTTTCGGCTTGTGTTCAGATGCCCTCTTTGCCTGTTGTACCCATGGTAGAGGCGATTACAGGCAAACCAACTCTCAGCGCCGCAGTGGCGACAACCTATGCCATGTTGAAACAATTGGGACTTGAAAGGGTTGCGCCTGGTGGTGGTGCCTTGTTGTCAGGGGCTTACTGATACTCTTTTTAAGGAACAGGGTAGGGGGAAACTGGTTCTTCCGCACTTTTCGTGATGGGTATCTTGTACTGAGGTTCCGGAACTGGGAAATCCAGAAAGTCGTTCACTTTCATGGATATTCCCCAGTGTCACGCCTTCGGTCTC
>NZ_WOSY01000037.1 GCF_011516755.1 Acetobacter conturbans
ATTGCTATGCCTGCCATACCACCGATGCATGGAACAATATTCGAGGGTATGGATGGTATAAGCACCATTAAATCTTACGAAATTTGCGTCAGAATATCGCCATTTAACGCGTGTGTGATGATGAAATCACTGGAAGCGGCGGCATTGCCCAAAAAATATATTGTAAATCAGAAAATATATCGAACGTTACGCATGATTATTTCGCATGTCGTAAACTTTTGAAGCAAGCAGTTGGCTTACTCTGGCCCGAATAGGGTTATTTCCAGGTTAGGGCTAGATAGAAAAATTGACATTTCTTCAAAAAAAATCTATAATTATTAGGAAACTCCTACGGCGTGTCGTCAGTTAAGCAGGATGATGATTGAGGCGAACTGAACCGCCGCGAGGAAGGTGGATTTCAGTTTGTCGTAGCGGGTTGCAATAGCGCGGAACTGCTTCAGTTTATTGAAGAACCGTTCGATAAGATTACGTTCCCTGTAAAGAGCGAAGTCGGTTTTCCGCGGCATCGCTCTATTGCGTTTTGACGGTATGACCGGGGTAATCCCGCGCTCTGTCAATCGGTCGATCAACCTGTCTGCGTCATACGCCCTATCAGCAAGGAAGGCATCCGGATCGATGTTTTCCAGCATCGGTTCCGTCCGGTTAATATCCGCATCCTGTCCCGGTGTGATATCGATCTCCACCGGATTGCCCAGAGCATCGCAGATAGCATGGATCTTTGTGGTCAATCCGCCCCGGGATCGTCCGATGGCCTGATCCGCGCCCCCTTTTTGACGCGGAAATCTCACAGAAGGGTTGTACATCGGGTTAGATTATGAAAAAGTCTGTTTTGCACAAAAGAAATTTTCGTAAGCTATAAGAAAACCCGATGCAGACAGAGTGTAGCGCAGGCGCGTATGATTTTCCAGCCTCCTGTGGACGGCGTGTTGTGGCCCGTTTTGACGGGGGTCGCATGAGTTCGGATGGGGGCGTCATTCTGGTGAAGCAGGCTGATGACATTCTGGGGCTCAGCCGCCGCTTTGCTGCCTGTTTTCGCGATAAGCGGCATCCCGGCTTTGTGGAATACCGGGTTGAAGACCTTGTCCGTCAGCGGATCTTGGGCCTGGCACTGGGCTATGAAGATCTCAATGATCACGATGCCCTGCGGCATGACCTGATCTTTGGTCTGGCCTCGGGCCGTCTGTCAGGAGGCCGGGCAAACTGCGCAGCATTGGCTGGCAAATCTACACTGAACCGGTTGGAGCGCAGTGGGCACAAGGCAGATCGTTACTGTCGGATCATTGCTGATCATGAGGCCCTGGCTACCCTGTTCGTCACGCTCTTCCTTGACCAGCATGAGCACGCACCCGCCCGGATCGTTCTGGATGTGGATGCCACCGATGACCGTATCCATGGCCATCAGGAAGGCCGTGCCTTTCATGGGTATTACGGCCATAACTGCTATCTGCCACTATACATCTTTTGCGGGGATCATCTCCTCAGCGCTACCCTGCGCACGGCAGACAGGGACCCGGGGAAGGAAGCACTGGCAGACATCCGCCGGATCGTGGAGCAGATCAGGAGCCGCTGGCCCCGGGTGCGTATCCTGGTGCGTGGGGACAGCGGTTTCGCCCGGGACAGTCTGATGACATGGTGCGAAGACAACCACGTTGACTTCCTGTTCGGGCTTGCAGGCAACACCCGCCTGTATGACCGGATTGCCTCTTTGTCCGCTGAGGTTCGTGACGAAGCCGCCACGACAGGCAGAGCTGCGCGCGGTTTCGCCTCCTTTGACTGGATCACAAAGGACAGCTGGACGCGCCGCAGGCGGGTGGTGACCAAGGCCGAATGGCGCCACGGCAACCGCTATCATCGCTTTATTGTCACCACGCTACCGCAGGGAATGTCCGACCCCCGCCATCTCTACGAACAGATTTACTGCGCACGCGGGGATATGGAAAACCGCATCAAGGAATGCCAGCTGGATCTGTTCTCAGACAGAACATCCTCCCATACCATCCGGGCCAACCAGCTGAGATATGGGCAAAAGTTGGTGACGCTTGATCAGGCGGCGGCTTGAATGTGGCGAAGGCCGTCGCGGAACTCAACCCCCTGGATGATTTCCGGGATGCGGTTCTGGCCGTCGAGTTTGCGCCATTTCCTCTGCGCCGATATCATCAGCCTGAAGGCCATGGCGAGCCCGGTCTTGCGGCTCAGGCAGCCCTTGGAGCGCCTGGTGCGGTGCCGCACGGTGGCGAAGGTGCTTTCGATCGGGTTTGACGTGCGGATATGCTTCCAGTGCTCGGCCGGGAAATCGTAAAAGGTCAGCAGCGCGTCGCGGTCCTTGACCAGCTTGCCGACCGCCTTGCCCCATTTCACGCCGTAGGTCTCGACGAAGAAATCGAAGGCGGCATTGGCTTGGGCCTTTGTCTCAGCCTGCCAGATGTCGTGCAGATGACCCTTGGCTTTGTCTTGCAACGATTTTGGCAACGCGTTCAACACGTTCATGGTCTTATGCACCCAGCAGCGCTGTTCGCGCGTGATCGCGAAGACCTCGCGCAGCGCGGTCCAGAAGCCGAGAGCACCATCGCCGATGGCCAGTTTCGGATCGTGCTTCAGGCCCCGGCGCCTGAGATCCAGCAAGAGCTCGCGCCAGCTTTCCGTGCTTTCGCGGAACCCGTCGGTCATGGCCAGCAGCTCCTTGCGGCCATATTCATCGGCCCCGACGATCACCAGAACGCATTGCTTTTCTTCGGCCATCCGGGGTTTGAAGTAGACGCCATCGGCCCAGATGTAGAGGAAGCGGCGATTGCCCAGATCGCGTTTCTGCCAGGCCTCGTAGTCATTCCACCACCCGGCTTTCAGTCGCGTGATCGTCGTGGCGGAAAGCCCGTTGGCGTTGGGGCCCAGAAGAGCCGCCAGCGCCTCGCTGAAATCACCGGTGCTGACGCCCTTGAGGTAAAGCCAGGGCAGCAGCTCCTCGACCGATTTCGCCTTGCGCAGGTAGCGCGGCAGGATGCTGGGCGTGAAGGTGATCTTCTCCTCACCGGACTTGCGATCGCGCACCCGCGGCACCTTCACCGCTACCGGGCCGATGCCAGTCAGCACCTCGCGTTCGGGCAGGTAGCCATGGCGCACCAGGCGCGCCCGCCCGTCCTCGAGCTTCTCGGTGGAAAAGGCGGCCAGGAGCGTGGTCAACTCGGCCTGGATCGCCTGCTCGATCAGCTTGCGCGCCCCATGGCGCAGGATATCGGTGAATGGATCAGACCCAAATCCAGATGGATCGGGCAGTCGGGGGGTGGTATCGTTGTGCATGTGGCATATCCCTTTCTCGATTGAGAATTGACGGCGCGTGAACACCGCCATGATATGCCGCCCCTCAGGGCATCACCAACTTTCGTGCGTTACTCCAACCAGCTCCGGCTGTGGTTCTCGGCCGCAGCCTATGTCCTGCTCACCGCTCTGCAAAAGATGGCCCTTGGGCAGACCTCTCTGGAGAAGGCGACCTGTGGCACCATCCGCGCACGACTGCTCAAAATCGCGACACGTGTCACGCTCAGCGTCCGTCGGATTGTCCTGTCCATGCCGGACATGTTCCCCTGTCAGCATGAATTCGCCCTCGCTCATGCACGATTGCGAAGGCTCCGGCAGGCCATCTGAAGAAACAGACAGTGCACAGACCACATAGCTTCCACCAACACTGCCTTCTCAGGCCGTGACACCCTCACTGCGTTCAGAACCCGCCGCCAGAAGCACAATATCGTCAATATTCCAGATCGAGCTCCTGTGGGATGACTGAATTCTACAAAATGACCCGAAATTGCCTCAAGTGTGAGAAATCCGCGTTGAGGGCTCCGGCACTGTGCTGATGCGCCCGGACAATGGTGCTGTCGATCATCATGTATTCATTGTCGTGATCTGCTGCCAAATGGCGAAAGATCCGCTCAATAACACCAGTTTCACACCAGCGACGCAGACGTCTGTGCACGTTTTTCCAGTCCCCGAAACGGCCCGGAAGATCACGCCAGGGAATGCCTGCACGGTAGCGATACAGCACAGCTTCTACGAAAAGGCGGTTGTCTGCAGCAGTGCCTCCGACATGACCCTCACGACCCGGAAGAAAGTCTTTTATACGCTCCCACTGGTCGTCACGTAAGCCATAGCGCCGCATCTGTTGTTCTCCTCCAAAGCCGGAAAAACAGTCAGCACAGAGCAACAGAACGTACAACCCTCACTTCAAGCTCTCAGGTCTTAACTGACGACACGCCGTAGGAGTGTTCAGGCTTTACTATATGCTTACCATTGATGATGGTGGAGGAACGTTATGATCGCATACTTGAGGAATTCGTTTAAAATAACGACGTGTATCTCTTTGATCGCTTTGCTTTCTGCGTGTGGCACGACGACAGATCGTCGACTCAGTGAGGACAAACAAAGTTGCCGGAGCATGGGGCATACTCCGGGAACGGCTGAGTTCAAGAACTGTCTGGCGGATTTAAATGCCCGAAGGTGTGCCACTTCCCGGCAAAAGGGGTGGGGAGAACATCACGACGTATCGCTGGACTGCACAAGGTTGCCCTAAATACGTCGTCCAGTAGGTTTTGAAACATCGTTTGTGTATATCATGATGTAATTAATAGGTGTCATGATGTCGCGATCCGGCTTCAGTCAGAAGCGCCGAATGGCGAGGCGTCGTTTTTGTTTGAGACATTCGGTAGCTTTTTCTGTGGATTACACGGGGCCTAGCATATTCTGTTGACGGTGCGGTTCATGTTGGTGTTTTGATTCAGATACAGATCTGAACATCACATCTTTTGCGATGTATACTGCGAGTACACATGTCCAGTTTCGAGGAGCAGATAACGCAGGCTGGACGACCGACAAGAGGATGGTTAAGGACTTAATCGGCCTCGGGTTTTTCATGAAAAGTCAGAGGGTGGGAGTGATTTCGTGACGGATAAAGAGGGGGGAGAGAGTCTTCCGCCGGTCCGTCACGGAGTGTCCCGCCATGGCGAGCGCCATCCAGAAAATCGCCCTCAATGCGTCCCGTGATATCCCTTTCAACAGGCTGGTGCTGTCGCAGTCCAACGTGCGGCGTGTGAAGGCCGGCCTGTCGATCGAGGAGCTGGCCCGCGATATCGAACGTCGTGGGCTGCTCCAGAGCCTGAACGTCCGGCCCGTTCTGAACGGCGAGGGGGCAGAAACCGGCACCTATGAAGTGCCAGCCGGCGGTCGTCGCTTCCGCGCGCTCGAACTGCTGGTAAAGCAGAAGAAACTGGCGAAAACGGCCCCGGTGCCCTGTGTCGTGCGCGAGGCCGGATCGGCCATTCTCGCCGAGGATGATTCCCTGGCCGAGAACGTGCAGCGCGTGGCGCTGCATCCGCTGGACCAGTTTCGTGCCTTTCGCGACATGCTGGAGAAGGGCATGTCCGAGGACGAGATCGCCGCCGCGTTCTTCGTCGTGCCCACCGTGGTCAAACAGCGCCTGCGCCTGATGACCGTGTCCGACAAACTGCTCGAGATTTACGAGCAGGACGGCATGAAGCTGGAACAGCTCATGGCCTTCTCGATCAGCGACGATCCTGCGCGGCAGGAGCAGGTCTGGGAGATTATTGCCCAGAGCCATAACCGCGAGCCCTATCTGATCCGCCGCATGCTGACGGAAAAAACCGTGCGCGCATCGGATCGCCGCGTAAGCTTCGTCGGGCTGGACGCCTATCTTGCGGCTGGCGGTCCCGTCATGCGTGACCTGTTCGAAGCCGACGATGGCGGCTGGCTGGGCGATCCCACTCTTCTCGACCGGCTGGTGATGGAAAAACTGGCGGCAGCGGCCGAGGATATCCGAGCCGAAGGCTGGAAATGGGTCGAAACGGCTCTGTCCTTCCCCTGGGGACACACACGGCAGTTCGCGGAGATCGACGGGACGACCGTTGAACTTTCCGATGAAGAAGCGGGCCGTCTGACCGCTCTGCACAGCGAGCAGGAAACCATTGAGGCGGAATACGCGCAGGCCGATGAGTTCCCGGAGGACGTCGATACGCGGCTGGGTGAAATCGAGCAGGCTATCGAGGCGCTGGAAGAACGCCCTGTTTCCTTCGATCCGGCGGACATGGTCCGGGCCGGTGTCTTCGTCAGCCTGGATACAGACGGCACGCTGCTGGTCGCACGGGGTTTCGTCCGGCCGGAAGATATGCCGGTCGAACTCGAAGTCGATCAGGACGAATCAGACAGATATGACGACGCCATTGACCACCGCGGCGATGGCGATGATGCCGAAGGGGATGGGAGGGAAGGCGCACCCGATACCGACCCCGAGGAGGAAGACGGACTGAAACCGCTTTCCGATCGCCTGCTGACGGAACTGACGGCCTGGCGCACACTGGCCCTGCGGGATGCGTTTGCCAGCAATCCGCATGTCGCGCTGACCGAACTGCTTCACACGCTGGTACGCGATCTGTACTGGCAGGTTTCGGGCGCAGATTGCCTGGAAGCCTATGTCCGGGAAATCCCGCTGCAGGTCCATTCCCCCGACATGCCCGGCAGCCTGCCGGCCCACGCGCTGCGCCAGCGCAACGAGGGCTGGAAGCACGATTTGCCGGAAGACGAGGCTGCACTCTGGCTGTGGCTCGACCGGCTGGACGACACCAGCCGTCTGGCCCTGCTAGCGCATTGCCTGTCTTTCGGGATCAACGCGCTGCATGAATCGTCTCATGGTCCGTCTCTGGCACGCAGCGTCAGGGAGCGGCTTGCGCGAGCAGGCCGTCTCGCCACTGCGCTCGCGCTCGATCTGGCCGAAGCAGGCTGGCAGCCAACGGTGGAGAACTATCTCGGCCGCGTCACCAAGGCCCGCATCCTCGAAGCCGTGCGCGAGGCGCGGGGAGCCGAGGCGGCAGAGCGTATCGCCCATATGAAGAAGGGTGACATGGCGCAAGCGGCTGAGCGGCTGCTGGAGGGCTCCGGATGGCTGCCCGAGGCATTGCGGACGAGGAACGTGGCGGAGGGGGGAGCAGGGGTAGCTCATATGCCCGATAGCCCGGACGCGGTGGCGGCCGAGTGATGTCAGCCCGCTGACTGGTATTGGCGCCTTTCGGTCTCCGGAAGGCGCCTTTTATATGGGAACGACGACATCACGCCGGAATGGCTGTCGACGGTGGTCAGTGACGGGTCACCGGCTGCAGGTGTCGATCCGTTTCAAGCCTGAGGGCCGCTGTCCATAAGGGTGTTTTGGTATAGAAATCCCGCCTGTTGAGGCCGGTACCGGTTCGGTGCTCGTTGAGCAGTCCTGCCCAGCACAGTGGACGCAGGACATGGACGTACAGACTGGCGGTCAGCTTGAAATCCCGGTGACGGATCTCCTCCTCTTCACCCCCGTAGAGAACCGAACATAGTCGCTCTTCGGTGACGGCAGCCTGGGCTTCGATATTGATGACGTTGAGAAAGATATCCCAGTTGCCGAACAGCGGCTCATCGCTTCGGGTGTAAGGACTGTGGTCAACGACAAAGAGGAGATGGGTCGTTAACAGCATCCAGAGCCGGGCAGGCTCCGATCTGAGTTTTCTCGCCAGGTCGGTCAGCCGCAGGGTTCCCTTGAAATGCCGTGCGAGCTTCGCACTGAGCAGAACCTCATGCAGGATCACCAGCGGCGGGAAATCGTGTTCATTGAGGACTTTGTTAACGGCGTAGAGGTCTTCGACCGTATAGGCTGGCCAGTCAAATGCCTCGGCGGCCCACGCGACAAAATAGCGCTTGAGCGCCTTGGTGGGCGTGAGGCCGATCGGGCCGTTTTCCTCAATATAGCCGATCGTCAGCAGCGCGGCCTTCAGGATGAGGGCATGCGACAGGGGGAGGTCGGTGTCGGGCGAACGAAACGGATTCATTACATAAACAATGAACCAGGTCGGTGCGAGTTGCCAGTCTGGCTTTGCGACGTAGGGACGATCTCCGTCCCGCGTCCTTCATTGTAATGTCGGTTGTCGCCCTCATGTCAGTCATTATTGAATTTCCGCGAGTCTACGGTTAGCTGACATAACCATATACTTTTCGATATTGTAAGGTTGCAGGATAGAAGTGCGATTGGGGTAAGGAGAGAAAAGTGAAGAAGGCTATATATTTGGGATCCCTAGGCTCAGGACCCATTGATACGGGCGGCAGGATGTGATTCAGGCTCCTTGAGGAGACTGAAGATGAGTGACCTGTATTGGCTGACGGACGGGCAGATGGATCGTCTGCGGCCCTTTTTCCCGAAGAGCCACGGCAGACCGCGCGTTGATGACCGTCGTGTGTTGAGCGGGATCATTTTCGTAAACAGAAATGGTCTGCGCTGGCGTGATGCACCCCGGGAATACGGTCCACACAAAACGCTCTACAATCGCTGGAAGCGCTGGAGTGCTATGGGGATATTCATCCGCATGATGGAGGGGCTGGCTACCGGCAAGGCAGAGCCTCAGACAATCATGATTGATGCGACCTATCTCAAGGCACACCGCACGGCTTCGAGCCTGCGGTTAAAAAAGGGGGCCCAGGCCGTCTGATCGGGCGGACCAAAGGCGGGATGAATACGAAGCTGCATGCCGTCACCGACCGGAACGGACGTCCGCTCGACTTCTTCATGACAGCAGGTCAGATCAGTGATTATACCGGTGCCGCTGCCCTTCTGGACGGTCTCCCACCAGCCGAATGGATGCTGGTAGATCGGGGCTATGATGCTGACTGGTTCAGGGATGCCCTGGAGGAGAAAGGGATCAACCCCTGTATTCCTGGCCGAAAATCTCGTGAAAAACCGCTCAAATACGACAAACGGAAATACAAAAGACGCAACCGTATCGAGATCATGTTCGGAAGGCTCAAGGACTGGAGACGGGTCGCAACACGCTATGACAGATGCCCCACCGTGTTCTTCTCGGCAATCTGCCTCGCTGCAACCGTCATGTTCTGGCTATGAGTCCTGAGCCTAATTGGCACTCTTCCCTTGTTTTATATGCTTTTTAGTAGGATTTATCGTCTAAGTCCAATGGTATTTCTTGTTGCTTTTTCCATTTATACATTGTTTTTCTTGTTATTATTCGGCGGTAAATACCTACCGTCACATAAGGAACGAAACGCAAGTATCTACTCTGAAGTCCTGAAAGAGATATGACTTAGGTGTTTAACTACATTTAGCCGCATTCTCCCTTTTCAATCCTGTCGCCGGTTCAAAACGTCGATCTGTATGTCACTTCTCTTTTAAGGATGAGTGCGAAGCTGATTTGGACGTCCTCTTTGGGCTTTCGCTGTCGCTAAGCGGACCGAGCAGTATCCCCCCATTGCAGTCGTGATTTCCGGTAGGTGACGGGGACGCCGTGTTCCGGAATGAGGGGCCAGGTGTTTCTGCGGTTGGATGGGATCCCGCGTGGGAAGTGGTGATCAGAGGAAGAGGGTGGCTTCGCCTTCTGTGCCGAATAACCGGCATCAGAGGAGAGTTTTCCATGACTACAACCACCATCCTGCCCCCTGCGTTCCGTGGTGCGGCGTCCGGCGGCTTCCGGATCGATCCTTCGCGCGGGAAGCGTAGTGCCCGCGTCTCGTCCGAATGGTTCTCGCGCCCCGATGATGAGCGGTATCTCTCGCTGTCCGAGCTGCATGCCGCCACGCTGGCGCGTGCGGATCGGGCTACGGCCCGCACGGTAGAAAGCCGCGCCATCCGAGTGGAGGCGAGCCGCGACAATGCCGAGCGCCTGACCCTGACCGTGCCGGGGCAGAATGACCCGATTGCTCCCACACACTGGTCCTTTGGCCAGATGTGCAGCCTGGTTGGTGCCCCCTCGTCGTACCTGCGCAATCTTCCGGCTCCGCTGGCGGCAATCAACCTGCAGCACGGGTTGCTGTCGCACCGGGCCGAACTGGTCAAGACGCTGGAAACCGAGGACGGGCGCGTCGAACTGCGTGCTTTAACTGGTCCCGATTACGGTCGTATCTGGGACCATGAACTGGTGGGCGCGGTGCGCAAGATCGCCGGTGATGGCACCGGCGATACCAACTGGAAGGTGCCCGGTGTGATCGACTGGGCCACCATGACCCATAACCCCTATGTGGACATTACGAAGGAAACCACGACGCTCTACGCATCGGATCGCGATGTGTTCCTGTTTCTCGTCGACGATACACACCCGATTGAGGCGGGACGCCTGCCCAATGGTGAGCCCGATCTCTATTTCCGGGGTTTCTATGCATGGAATTCAGAAGTCGGCAGCAAGAGCCTCGGCATTGCGTCATTCTACCTGCGCGGAGCGTGTCAAAATCGTATGTTGTGGGGCGTCGAAAATTTCGAACAGATCACGATCCGGCATAGCAAGTTTGCAGCCTCACGCTTCGTGCATCAGGCGACACCGGCGCTACGGAACTTCGCCACAGCCAGCCCGGCCTCGTTCGTCTCGGGCATTCAGGCCTCGCGCAAGGCGCTGGTGGCGAAAACCGACGAGGACCGCGAAAGTTTCCTGCGTCGTCGCGGGTTCTCGAAGCCAGAGACAACGAAGATCATCGAAACCGTGCTGCATGAGGAAGGGCGCAAGCCGGAGAGCGTGTTCGATTTCGTGCAGGGGATCACGGCGCTGGCGCGGACAAAGGCCAATCAGGACACGCGGCTGGATCTGGAGGAGAAGGCCCGC
>NZ_WOSY01000038.1 GCF_011516755.1 Acetobacter conturbans
ACACCCATGATCTGGGCGTCAGTAAAGCGATCACTCTTCATCAGAATCTCCTCAATTCTTACGCTGAGAAAATTCTCATTCAAAAGTCACTCTTTTTATGGGGGGATTACCATTCTGACGGCTTCTTCAACGGCGATTTCATCGAATGGATTCATTGCCATCTTCGTATTTGATAAATCCACTCCAGATCCATCTGCTTTCACATGAACCTTTACATTGTAATCAATCACACGTTTTACAGGAACAAGAACCTTCATGATTTTACTCCTGACAATCAACAGGCTGTATGAAAACGTTTCGTCATGACATCAAGAACCTCTCGTGGATCGCGCTTCCACCAGTTGTTCGCTGAAAAAATCTCGACTTCACTGAAACCGTGATAACCGGCAGCCCTAACAGCCGCACTTATTCCGTGGATATCAGCGACGCCGTCTCCCATCATCCCTCGATCGAGAAGAATATCTGATGTCTGCGCAAGCCAGTCACACAGATGAAACCCAAAAATACGGTTTCCGGCGCGGGCAATCTGATGAGGAAGATCCGTATCCCACCAGACATGATAAATATCTATTGCAACTCCAAGAATATCAGAATCAATTATGTCGCAGAGGTTCAGAGCGTCACGTGTTGTCGTAAGACAGGAGCGATCACCACCGTAAACAGGATGGAGAGGCTCCAATGCCAGCCGGACATTAGCTGCGGCGGCCCAGGGAACAGCATGCGACAAATAATCCGCGACAATTTTCAGACTCTCTGAAACACCTTTCGTTTCAGGCTGAACCCCTCCCACCACAATCGTCAGTACTTCTGCACCCAACTCGGCAGCCTGATCTATAGATCTGTGGAAGTCATCTGTAATTTGGAGAGGATTCCTAAGCGATAACGGACCGACAAGAAAAGGCGAACGACACAATCCAATCACATGGACGCCAGCGGCTCGCGCATAGTCACCCACACGTGCAGGGGAGCTCTCAATTTCTCTTCTCCAGAATACAATACCGTTGAT
Source organism: Acetobacter conturbans (assembly GCF_011516755.1). Taxonomy (GTDB): domain Bacteria; phylum Pseudomonadota; class Alphaproteobacteria; order Acetobacterales; family Acetobacteraceae; genus Acetobacter; species Acetobacter conturbans. The sequence continues at coordinate 1,007 of NZ_WOSY01000038.1, forward strand.
CCCGCGCTCAGCACAGGCGTCAATTGTACGTTCCGGCGACCAACCCGCACCTGCTCCCGGAATATTATGACCTAACGTGGCGGTATTCAGCGCGAGACCACGGTTATTACGACTAACATCTTCCATGTCAGGCCCCATATAGCGCAAGAAGGGACTGCATTCGACGAACAGCGAGTTCAGGGTCTCGTAACAGACCGCAGCCATCGGCAAGTCGGAAAATTTCCGTGAAATATGGCAAGGGACGTAAGGCCTGAGCGCCATTCAGCATGATGAAGTGATCTTGAAAACCATTCAGCCATGCAAGAAACACTACGCCCGTCTTGTAATATTGTGTCGGGGCCCGAAAAATCAGACGAGCTAGCGGCACTGTGGGATCAAGAATAGTGCGAAAACCGCAAATATCGCCTGCATCCAGCCTGTTTATGGCATGAGTAGCCGCAGCGGCAAGCGGATCAAAAATTCCTAAAAGAGCGTGACTGAACCCATAATCATCGCCCTGAATAAGTTCCGGATAGTTGAAATCGTCGCCAGTGTACATCAGCACTCCTTCCGGAAGGCGCCTTCGCATGACTATTTCTTTTTCCTTATCGAGAAGTGAAATCTTGATTCCCTCCACCCGAGATTTGTTCTCATCAATGATGGCCAGGACTGTTTCAAGAGCAGCATCAAAATCACGCGTGCCCCAGTAACCTGCAAGCGCGGGATCAAACATTTCCCCCAGCCAATGGAGGATGACAGGCTGATCACACGCAGACAAAACAATATTATAAACACGCCTGTAATCGGCATCTGTTTTCGCCACGCTCACCAGCGCTCGACTCGCCATGAGGATGATGCGTCCTCCGACAGCCTGAATGGCCTCCACCTGCTCCAGATAGGCGTCGATAACCTGATCGATGGTTGAAACATCACGTAGGTCAAGCTGATCAGTGCCACAGCCATTCCCAATGCGTGCATCCGGCAATTCTGCTTTTGTAAGCCGGATCAGTTCCAGAGAGCGGCTCCAGTTAAGCCCCATGCCACGTTGCGCGGTGTCCATGGCTTCAGCTATTCCCATCCCAAGACCGGCCAGATAGCGTCGGAATTCGAGTGTTTTATTCCAGTCTATGGCGGCGTGACCAGACGGGTCGGTCGCAGAGAAAGGATCGGCAACAACATGGGCCGCCGAGTAGATGATCCGTGATGGATGGGAAGAGAGAGAGGTCAGGGGAAGAGGTGTTCCGCTCAGAACATAATCCGTCTTTCGTCCTGTTTGGTCGGGCAGCGCAATTTTCATGATCGCCCTCAGAAACGAGGAACAAGCATCCCGGCATCAGCCGAGATAACCTGTCCGGTTGTGTAAGGAAGTTTTCCTGTTGCGAGCGTTGCGATGATCGTTCCGATATCCACCGGTTCAGCAATGCATGGAAACAGTGTCAGGCCGTCAGAGGCCCGCTGACGATATGTTTCGATCACTGAAGCCGTCATGTCGGTGGCGATCAGGCCGGGCTGCACGTCATAGACCGCAATGTTTTCGGGCCCAAGCCGGACCGCAAGCGCCTTGGAAACCATCGCTGCCGATGCTTTCGATGCACAATATTCTGAACGCTGGACTGCAACCGCAACTGCATTTGAAGATGTAACATTCACGATCGAATAAAACAGATCAGATTGCCGTTTGCTGGCCAGAACACACCGAGCAAAAGCCTGTGAAAGGAAAAAAGGCGCACGAGCGTTGATGGCATGACAACGATCCCAGCTTGCCTCACTGACGTCCAGCAAGTCTCCCCGCTGAAGCACCCCCACTCCGGCATTATTGACGAGCGTCGTCAGCGGACCAAAAGCGCTTTCAATCCGGGCAAGAGCTGTTACGTGGACAGCTGTGTCAGACACATCGAAGGGGGCAGCCACCACAGGCACGCCAAGCGCCTCCACACGCCTGACAGCCGCCCGGAGTTCATCATCCTCAGTGGGACTATTGAGCGCCACGGCGAACCCGGCATGAGCCAGCGCTTCAGCCGCCGCCAACCCTATCCCTCTGGACGAACCGGTGACGAGCGCAACCTGCCTCATGTGCGGGCACCTTTTTTCAGCAATTCACGAGCGATGATCATGCGCTGAATCTGATTCGTTCCTTCATATATCTGTGTTATTTTTGCATCTCGATAGAGACGCTCGACTTCAAATCCGCGGATGTAACCAGAACCGCCAAACACCTGCACCGCGTCGGCAGTACGGGCAACTGCCATGTCCCCCGCAAAACATTTGGCCATTGAACAGGACCGGGTAGCATCCTGGCCACGATCAATTTTGACAGCCGCCGAATGAACAAGGAGACGTGCCGCCTCAATATCTTTTGCCATGTCTGCCAGCAGCCACTGCACACCCTGAAATTCGGAAATATGCTTACCGAACTGCTTGCGCGTTCCGGCGTAGTCCACAGCGGCTTCCAGTCCTGCCTGCGCTATGCCCACCGCCAGTGCAGCAATCCCGACGCGCCCCTTGTCGAGCACACTCATCATCATATGGAAACCACGCCCCAAGTCACCAAGCAGTGCGTCAGATCCAAGCCTCACGTCGGAAAAATTGAGCCCTCCCACCTGACTGGCGCGCTGTCCCATCTTGTGTTCTTTCGGGCCTCGTTCAACGCCGCTGACATGCAAATCCACAATGAAGATCGACATACCACGATTGCCAGCCTCTTTGTCCGTTCGGGCAAGAACAAAACCGAAGTCAGCAATCGGAGCATTGTGAATCCACAGCTTACCGCCATTAAGGACCCAGCCTGACCCGTCTTTTTCGGCAAATGTGCGAATTCCCGAAACATCGGTGCCTGCCTCGGCTTCAGTAATGCAATAAGCCACCTTCTTCCGCATACCGAGAATATCGGGCAGCAGTTTTTTCTGCGTCTCTGTTCCGTGACGAACAAGCAACGTGGAAATCAGCTCCACTAGCCCGCACTGGTCGGCGACACTGGCATAACCGCGGGAAAGCTCCTCCATAACGACCGCGTAAGTCAGGCTATCGAAGCCAGGTCCACCAAGTTCTTCGGGGACGCCGATTCCAAATAGGCCGAGCTTGGCCATCTCATCATAAATTTCAGATGGGAAACGCTCCTCGCGGTCGAGAGCCTCGGCGGCGGGGCGGATCACCTCATCGGCGAAAGAACGGGCCATATCGCGAACCTGTTCCTGAGTCTCATTAAGATACATCCGGCAATTCCTGCTCTTTTATGCACTAACTAGTTACATATATATGACGCCACTCATGAGCAAGAAAAAAACACGATCGCTTTTGAACATATCGTGATGTTTCACGAGACCGTTCTCCACAGGAAGATGAAAGACTTTTATGTCTGGTCTGGGAAGATCGCGAGGAGGTCATTCTCCCTTAAACACTACGGCCTTATATCCGACGCAGCCCCTGTCCTTACCTCCTGAAATTTCATGACAAACAATCTCCGGAGCGAGGACCATCATTCACTTTCCTCTCACGGAATAAATGCACCGGACACTCTTTTCAGAATGCCTTCCTGTAACTGAATGTCTGTCGCGAACATGCGATCTCGCGCTATTTTTTTCAGCTCCGAGGAAGGGGGGCATTGAATTCGTTATTTTTTATTTCTAAATCAGTCAAAATCACCCAAATGTGAGTTACTCCTTTTCTCACAACGTCCTATCAAACACGTAACCAGACGGTGCGTCTGGAGATGTCGTCCAAAAACAAACGCCACAAGCAAAACAGCGTGGCAAAAAACAAGGCATCGACCAGTGAAAAACGTCAACAATGATCCGTTATCACACCCTTATTCCGTGTATTATCTGCAAATCTCGACATCGAAATGCGACAACAACGCTGCGTAATAAGCGTTTCCGTCTTATTCAGTCCTGATTTCGAAATTTTTTCTTAAAAGATAGTTTTTCTTGAAACGACAACTTCTGTGGTTCGTTTGAACACCACACATACCTGCGAAACAGGCGCCGTCATTTTATCCATCAGTCGGCATGATTCAGACCCACTGACAAACACGTCAACATTCTGGAGAACAGTCCATGCAAGAAATAGCCCACGGTGTAAGATTACCTGATTCTCCGCGTGAATTCGGTTTTTTCATCGATGGAGCATGGCAGCACAAGGGAGAGGGTTACGTACGCCATTCTCCTAGTCATGATATTCCGGTTACACGCACAATTCGCTGCACCAGAGACGATCTGAACGAGGCAGTGGCAGCTGCACGGCGGGCCTTTGATGATCGTCGCTGGTCAGGTTTGCCCGGGGGAGAACGTGCAACCATTCTGCTTCGTGCTGCTGAAGGAATTCGCAGACGTCTTGATGAAATCGCTTTGTGGGAAGTTCTCGAAAATGGAAAACCACTTTCCCAAGCAAAAGGGGAACTGAACCATTGTATCGCCTGTTTCGAGACTGCAGCCGGAGCAGCAAGACTGCTTCATGGCGACAGCTTCAACAATCTCGGTGATGATCTCTTTGGTATGGCTCTCCGGGAGCCGGTCGGAGTTGTTGGGCTTATTACACCCTGGAATTTCCCATTCCTTATTCTCTGCGAGCGGGCACCCTTCATTCTCGCATCCGGTTGCACTCTGGTCGTCAAACCAGCTGAAGTAACGAGTGCAACGACCCTTATTCTGGCAGATATTCTTTCAGAATCTGGACTTCCTGCCGGTGCTTTCAATGTCATCACAGGAAGCGGGAGTGATATCGGGCAGGCGCTGAGTGAACATCCAGACGTCGACATGCTTTCCTTCACAGGCTCGACTGCTGTGGGACGTTCCTGTGTGCAAGCATCAGCGGCAAGCAATCTAAAGAAGCTTGGACTGGAACTCGGTGGAAAGAATCCGATTATTGTGTTCGCCGATGCCGATCTTGATGATGCTGCGGATGGTGCTGCGTTCGGAATCAGCTTCAACACAGGGCAATGCTGCGTCTCATCCAGCCGACTGATTGTCGAACGTTCTGTTGCTGACAAATTTGAGGCGATTCTGGCTAAAAAAATGAAGAAAATTCGTGTTGGTGACCCCTTTGATCCTGAAACACAGGTTGGAGCCATCACAACCAATGCTCAGAACAAGGTCATTCTTGACTACATTGCCAAAGGGAAAGCTGAAGGCGCAAAAATTGTCGTCGGAGGAGAAGCGCTGCAGTTCGGGCGGGGACGTTATATCGCTCCCACTCTATTTTCAGGCGTCACCTCTTCAATGGCTATCGCCCGTGAAGAAATATTTGGTCCTGTTCTTTCGTCATTTCGGTTTGATACTCCCGCAGAAGCGGTCTCAATCGCGAACGACACGATTTATGGTCTGTCTGCTTCTGTCTGGTCGAAAAATATCGATACCGCCCTGATGATTACGCGGCGCGTCCGTGCTGGCCGCTTCTGGGTCAATACGATCATGGCTGGTGGCCCAGAAACCCCGACAGGTGGTTTCAAGCAATCAGGCTGGGGCAGAGAAACCGGCATGCTCGGCGTGGAAGAATACACTCAGGTCAAATCCGTCCATATCGGCATTGGCAAACGTTCACACTGGATCGCGTCATGAAGAAGGGTTTTGATTATATCATTGTAGGCGGTGGCTCAGCAGGTTGCGTTCTTGCGGCCAGATTGTCTGAAAATCCCGCCGTGCGTGTCTGCCTGATTGAGGCAGGAAAACGAGACACCCATCCACTCATTCACATGCCTATTGGTTTTGCAAAAATGACCGATGGCCCAATGACGTGGGGTCTCAAGACCACTCCTCAGAAACACGCCAATAATCGGCAACTCCCTTATGTTCAGGCGCGGGTCCTAGGAGGAGGCTCATCCATCAATGCCGAAGTATTCACTCGCGGCCATCCATCTGATTACGATCGTTGGGAAACCGAGGGAGCTGAAGGCTGGGGATTTAAAAATATCCAGAAATATTTTCTGAGATCAGAAGGCAATACAATTCTCTCCGGTGCATGGCATGGCACTGACGGTCCTCTGGGTGTGTCAAACCTTTCCACCCCGAATCCCGTAAGTTGTGCATTTGTCCAAAGCTGTCAGGAACTCGGGATACCTTATAATCCGGATTTTAATGGACCATCACAGGAGGGAGCTGGCATCTACCAGATGACAACTCTCAACAACCGCCGATGCTCAACATCCGTGGGTTATCTTCGCCCTGCTTTGAAGCGTAAAAATCTTCATATTATTACCAACGCTATGGTGCTTAGGCTTCTTTTCAATGGCATTCGTGCCGTGGGTGTAGAGTATGCTTTACGCAATACTGTGCATGTTGCTTATGCCGAGGAGGAGATTCTTGTAACTTCCGGTGCCATTGGCACACCAAAACTGCTCATGCTTTCGGGTATCGGTCCAGCACAACATCTTCATAAACACGATATCCCCATTGTTCATGATTTACCGGGTGTCGGACAAAATCTGCAGGACCACTTTGGTATCGATATTGTCGCAGAGCTAAAAAACCACGAAAGCCTCGATAAATACTCAAAACTTCCATGGATGTTGCTCGCCGGCATCCAGTATGCAGCCTTTCGATCCGGTCCTGTCACTTCCAATGTCGTCGAGGCTGGCGCCTTTTGGTATTCCAACCAGAACACGTCAGTTCCTGACCTTCAATTTCATTTTCTTGCTGGAGCTGGTGCGGAAGCAGGTGTCGTCTCCGTTCCCAAAGGAGTTTCTGGCATTACACTGAACAGCTACACACTCCGACCCAAATCACGTGGATCAGTCACTCTCCAGTCATCGGATCCACGCATGATGCCACTGGTTGATCCAAATTTCCTTGCAGAACCTGATGATCTAAACATTTCAATTGAGGGCATTCGACTCAGCCTCGACATGGTCTCACAGCACTCCATGCGCAAGCACGTCAGAAAAATCGGTTTTTTTGACGACGAAAAAATAACGCCCGCAACCTTGAGAGCTTACGCGCAACAGCATGGACGCACGTCTTATCATCCGACCTGCACATGCAAGATGGGTCAGGACGATATGTCGGTCGTGAATCCACATCTGCGCATTCACGGACTTGAAGGGATACGGATCTGCGATAGTTCTGTCATGCCATCCATCATTGGCTCCAATACGAATGCACCAACCGTCATGATAGCAGAACGCACGGCGGATCTAATTCGCGGAAATGCATAAATAGATAAAGTATTTTTTAAGAATAACTATAACAACTATCATAATAATTTATATAAATAAGTTATTTTTTCTTTAATAAATATAATTTTCATAATAAATTTCTTATTAACTTCATCCCACCATCAAACAATCACTTGCTTTAACATGAAGTGGCTAGTGAAATGATACGAATATACAGAAAGATAAAGTTAATTCGTATGAACTATACGTTTTCGAAATTAATTTCCATCGGATTGTGCTTGTATATATATTTATGCACTCCGTGGATTTCTGTCTCCATGGCAGATTCTACACAAGATCCCTTTTTGCACTCTCGCCCATCGGGAGGGCGAGCCTCGATTACATATGTCAAACAACCTAAAAAAGAAATAATTACCCCCAAAATCGATACAACTGAACCGACGGGTGGAAATTTTGTACCAGTTGACTTGAACAAGGCGCCTGATGAACCTTTTTTTCCTGCCAGCTTTGAAGAGTGGAATCATCAGGATTCCATGCTGGGTGGATTAGGAGGGTTACGAAAGCGCCTTGAAAGAAATGGAATTATTATTAAAGGTCGTTACCTGGAAGATACTTCAGGTAATCCGGTGGGAGGCAAATCTCAGGGTGTGCGTTACGCTCACGAATTTGCGTTGGGAACTGATATAGATTTACTGAAACTAACTGGATATGACATCGGGATATTCCATTTTCTTGTAACAGAGCGTGCAGGTCTCAGTCTGGCAACATCCATGCTGCCAGCCATCAGCTCAGTCCAGGAAATATTTGGATCCGGTGAAACCGTGCGCCTCACACGCCTAACACTTGAACATCATTTTAATCGCTATATCGCCATGGAAGCTGGGTGGTTCAGTACGGAAAACGATTTCGCTGAATCCAGTATACACTGGAATCTTTATGTTTACTGTGAATTCCAGAGTAATGCCATTTGCGGCATGCCTCAGTCTTTGGCTTTTAATTCGGGATATGGATGGTACCCAACAGCACACCCCGGAAGTTATTTGAAACTTTATCCATTTGGAAACAAACATTTCATGATGTCAGGTGGTATATATAATGTCGATAACACTATTTCCAACACCCATAACGGATGGAAACTTGGCCTAAACAACACAACAGGCTCCTATCTTCCGTTTCAATTTCTATGGAGTCATGGTGGAACAGACGAACATGGAGCATTACCCGGCAATATAAGGCTTGGAGGCTATTGGGATACCTCTGAAGTCAAGATTGTTACAAACGGATCGGCCCGCTTCCAGCCTGCATCAGTTAATCTCATCAATCTTCCCCAACAGTCTGTCCGTGGACGCTACGGCGGCTGGATTGAAGTTGATCAGATGCTGCAACGCGACCACGATGGAAGTTCCAGAGGAACACTGCTCTTTCTCAGCTATGTATGGGGGGATCCACGCACTTCACTAGCTCCCTATTTTGCAACATGGGGAATCATCCGCAAAGGAACCTTTCCTAGTCGACCAAACGATACTATTAATTTCGGTGGCAAAATACTAATTCTCAACCCCAAGCTGGCAGACTATGCATGGCAACTAAGATCTCTTGGAGAAAAAGCTTATATTCCATCAAACGAAAACTCAATTGAACTGAATTATGGCTGGCGACCCAATCCATGGGCAACCATCCGACCCGGACTACAATATTTATGGCATCCGGGTGGCACGAACCGCTATCCAAATGCTCTTATCCTCGATTTTGAAGTTGGATTCACGTTTTGACCCTGCTCTCCCTCCACTCTACAGGCGATATTCTGCTCAAGAATACTAGGGCGTGTCGTCAGTTAGCGCCTGCTGGTCTGGGCCTTGTACTTTTGTCCGATGCATGATGTTTTCTCCCTGTTTTCAGGGGGGATATACGGATGCGCCGGTATGCTCTGAGTGACAGTCAGTGGGAGCAGATCAGGGATCTTCTTCCGGGCCGGGAAGGCCATGTGGGCGGGACGGCCGCGGATAACCGTCTGTTTGTGG
>NZ_WOSY01000039.1 GCF_011516755.1 Acetobacter conturbans
CCTGAGCGATGGCTCGGCTCCCGCGGATGGAACCGGTAGGGGTGTGAGAGGGCGATGACCTGAATGGGCGCATGATCGTCTGATCCGGATCGGAAAAACCAGTGGATTTCTCTGTGCTTTAAAGCACGCCTGTGAGATTTGGATCTGATCCGCTGATCACCATACTGGCCAGTGGCTTCTGAAAGGCCACATCAACAGGCCTTACAGAAGACCGCACACGATCACACGTCAATATGGGTCAGAAAACTCTTGCATAACGGACGGCAACCACAGAAGAAATCCAGTGTCGAGCGACCAATCGCTTCAGTGATCTGGCGATCCGACAGCGCCCCGCTCCGGTCGCCGGATGCTCGGGCGGCCTGAATCGCAAGGTTTTCTTCGATGGCGATCTGCGCCGTATTCGTGACCCTCAGCCTGTCGCCCCGGATCTGCTGAATCAGCGAGACCTGTTCGCCCCTCAGCTCAAGCCCCCGCTGTTCAATGAGGCTGACGACATGATCGATGTCCTTCACGCCGCCCTCGATACCTGTGCCGATCAGTCCTCGTGCGGCATACATCCTGAGCTTGTCATGATCGAGCACGGCGGCGGTCTCAAACTCCGTCGCCAGATGCCGCGCCGCGAAACGGTAAGCCGTATCGTATCTCTCTTCCCGCGTGCCCTCTGGCCCGATCGGCGATCCGATGAGGCTTCTCTCCTCCCAGCCGAGGCTTTTCGCCTGCTCCAGCCAGATCTCGTGGTCGCTGACCCCCTTGTCCTTGTCGAGCCGGGCAGCCAGCCCGGCCATGGACAGGATACGGCGCTTGCGCTCGATCGGCATATCCGCCCAGTCCAGCCCTTCCGCCGCCGCATACTCCTTCGCGGCCCTGATCACGTTGCGGCGTCCCTTGCTGAAAAAGTCCGAGACATCCTGTGGCACGGCCGAGACGACCGTGGCCTGCTCATTGGCGTCATATTGCTGGGCGATGCCGATCCGTCGCAGCTCATCGGCAAGCTGCGCCTGGAAATACGCGCCGAACTCATGAACGCGGCTGCGCAAGCGCTTTGTGTCCAGAGAGCCGACGTGTCCGTCTTCCGTGGCCACGACATTGAACAGGGCGTTGTGAATGTGGGCGTGAGGATCACCGCCTGCCGGGGTATCGATGAGATAGGTCTGGCCTGTGCCCGGATCGCGCGCCTCGACCGTCGGGCGCGCTGTCGTATGCCGGAACGAGACCCAGGCGACCTCTCCCTGGTCCGCGCCATCCTCGCCGCCACGGCCGCGCCGGGCGAAGCCGATCTCTCTCGCCACATAGCGCATGGTCGCATCGCTGGCCTGATTGATGGCGTGCCAGATCGCCGCTCTCTCCGCTTCTGTCGGCGCAAATTCGGCGGCCAGCGTCACCGATTTATGCGGCGCGAGGGTCAGGTCGTAGGCACTGATCTTGCGGGCGTTCTTCGACCAGTCCTCGCCATTATCGGCCCGTTTCGCCTCAAACAGGCGATTGAGCTGCTCGTTTTTCGGCGGTGTCGTCGGATCAATCCCGAGCGCTGCCGCGATCTCCGGCTTCATGTCGGGCCGCCATGAGGCCCGGCCATCGCGCCCGGTGTAATAACTGGTCAGCCGGGCACCGTCCGCGTCTGGCACCTTCCCGGGCTGAGTGCGGAAATCGTGCTCCGGATCCGGCAGCTCCTGCGTGAAATAGGCGGTGATCATGCGGCCGTTGCCCTCGGCCGAAATCTTCCGGAACGTCATCATCAGACGTCAGCCTCATCCGGCTCCTCGGGCTGGGCGGATCGGGGCGAGCGGCCCTCCTGAATGTCGAGCGTCCTGCCGGTGGTGAGATCGATGCGCCTGAGCAGCGGGCTCTGCGATGCGATCAGCGTCACCAGCCGGCCAAGAATTTCATCGAGTGTCGGACCGTCGGACTCTTCAGGAGACAGGATCTCGATGATCAGCGAGAGTTTGTCTTCAATGGCCCGCAGCCGCTCCCGGATGTCGTCATCCCGGCTTGCGGTGGTATCAGGCCGTTCAGTTGTCTCGCTCATCGTCGTCGCTTCCCATGTCAGAACAAGGGGAAGCGTGACGCGGAATCATGCGACCGATCAGGCTTTCTTTTGATCGGTTCCGGCCAGGGCGTCCTTCACGGCCTTCGCCGGCGCGAAAGCCAGCTTGCGCGAGGCCGGGATCTGCATCTCGGCGCCGGTCGCGGGATTGCGGCCCGTGCGTGCGGCGGTGTGACGAACGGTGAATTTGCCAAAGCCGGGAAGCGATACCTCATCGCCGGCCTCTGCGGCCTGTATGATCGAGGCTGTGACAGTCTCAAGAGCGGTCTTCGCATCGGCCTTCGTGCCACCCGTGGCTTCGGCGATACGGTCAATCAGATCGGTGCTTTTCATCAGTGCTGTCTCTTTCGGTTAAGGGCACGCGAAGAGAAAGGATCATAACCGTGGCAGGTTTATGATTCCTCTCGGGCGGGCAGGAAAACGCTACGGGACAGATCCGCCACGATGCGGATGGCGTCATCAAGCTGGCGGCCAATACCGCTCTGAAGGACGGTGGAACAATACATCGCCCCGTCGATTTTGCGGCACATGCTCCATACCGATCCAATCAGGTTCATGGCATGGATCAGTCCTTCCACGTCATGACGATCCAGATCGCGAATGAATTGGCGAGGGTCGACCTCCTCAATGTATGGCTCCTGCCCCGGCATCACGAAAACCATGTGAGGACCAGGCTGCGAGAGACGCGTTAGGAGATCAATCTGATCACCGGTGATCATGCACTGCGTCCCGGTGACAGAAGCACCCATGGGGATATAGGCACCCGTCCGGCGAATCTGCGGCAAAACCTCTTCCGTCACCCAGCGCCGGAACCGTCTGGCTATGGGCTTCCGGGACACGAACGACAAATAATACGCGCCACTTTCTGTAACCAGATGAGTGCGTTGTGGGCCGCCCGCCGTTGGTATGACGACGAAGGCGACTTCATCCTCATCGAGTCTTGATATAGCTGCCCTTGAACGCCGAAGCCCGAGGATCTCGCAGACGTCAGAAGCTACAAGCCAGCGACGGCCGTCTTTTCTCACCGACCGAATAGCGTGTGCGCCGAAGGTCAGCACCGGCGCAGTCTTGGCACGAGTATCACTAAGTGGCTCAACACCATCCTTTGTCATCCGTTCCTCCCGTTATCAGAGATGGGAAAGTTGGGCGCGCATCATGCGACCACTAACGAACATCCAATGAAAAAGAGCCCCTCCTGTGCGTCACTTGTCGACTACCACGCGCTGAACAGGAACCCTGAGGCGATGAGCACGCAAGTTCTCGGAAAACGTAAGGGTGCCATTAGTAATGGCGTCCTTTCCCGCTTACCCACCTACGGCGGCGCAGCCGTCCGCACCAACGGTGCAATGGTGTATGAAGAACTCATAATCTGTGGGTTGGCTACGGGCTGGCAGTGGGTGCTTTGACGGGTCTTTTTACGGGTTTCCTAGTGGGTCCGATACGGGAGGCTTGCGGGATGCCCTCTGGGCTGGCTATGGGTTGGGAAAGGGTCGCTGTTGGGGACGGCCCTACCGGGAAACTGCACATGGCTCAGCGGATTGGAAAGGAGCGCCTGAAGGCTCTCCGGGGCGAAGCGGAATGCAAGGCAACCGCCGGACCTCTTTATCGGTGGCTGGTGGCGAACGCCGACGACATTGAAGAAATCCGAGTGCCGGGTGAGCCGTGGGGACCGTATTTGCAGGCGGCTATCGAGTGCGGCGTGCTGATAGAGGACCGCAGACTGGGGCTTCAAAAGATCGGCAAGCTGTGGAGACGGCTGCAGAAGATCAGACAAGTGCGCACAACAGAATCTCGCGCTGTCCCGTTCAATGTCTCACAATCAGCGCACCCCAGCCGCCTTCCTAAAGGCTGGAAGCCCGATTTTATCGACCGTGATCCCGGAAACCTTTCCCCCGATGGATCAGGGCTTCCAGCAAAAATCGACCATGCCGAAAAAAGCGCCTCTCAAGTCGCATCATTGCCCGCGACTATCTCCGGGTGCTCAGGCGGCAACACGACCGAGGAGGAAGAATTCCCTGTTGGTCGCGCCCGGGCTGAGGCCATCAAGCGGGATCTTCTTGCGCGGTTGAGGAAGAAGGAGCCCGGTTTTCATAGGGAGTAAGGCATGGCATCCGCCACGATAACAGACGCCGCAAAGCCGTCGGCGGCAACAACCCGCCCCACCCTGCTTGTCGCAATCGGACGCCAGCGTGTGGGAAAGACAACGTTTCTCAAATCCCTCGCCGAGATCACCGCGCAGCAGGGTGGCAAGCCGGAAATCTGGAACACTGATTCCATGAATCGGTCGCATACGATCTCATCGCTCGGTTCGCACGTGCTGGAGGCAGACAGCACTTCCCCGACCGGGCAGGCCGCATGGCTGGAAGAGCAAATCGAGAGGCTGGTCGAAACCCGCCATGATGCGATCCTCGACATTGGAGGCGGCTGGACGGCGATGCATGAGCTGATCCGCACGTCCCCTCTCGTGGCCGCTCTGGATGAACTTGGCATCTCGCTGGTTACAGTTTTCATGATCGGTATGGAAAATGCCGACATCGACTATCTGCAGGATCTTCAGGAGCAACATAGTTTTCTGCCACCCCGAACGGCCATCGTCATCAATGAAGGCCTTCTCCCCGTAGGCATGGACACAGCCCGCGCGGTTAGCGAGATTCTCGAAAACAGGGCGGTCCTGAACGCCCTCGACCGTGGGGCTTCTCACGGTGTTTTCCCGGCTGTCAACGGCCTGAAGAAAATTGCGGATCGCGGCCAGTCTTTCATGGACTTTGCCGCAAACAAGCCCGTTCCAGGACAACCGAAAAGCTCAGTCTTCGACAGGCTCCGCGTCAATCGCTGGCTCAAGCGTGAAGTGCCTCTCTTTATGCGCGACCTTGGCCCGGAGTATCTGCCCCGAATGCCCAAGGGCTTGCCTGAAGTGGTGATGGAAAACGTCTGATGACAACGCAGGGTGATCTGGAGGCGGGGGATCAGGAATTCGTCCGGCGGATGGAGAACCTGCGACTGGTGGCCGCTGAATGGGTTGATCGCAGGATCGCGCCGGAAGCCGAGGTGCTTTCGGCGCTGATCGTGGCTATTGACCAGGTCGGCACCCTTTGCATCGAAGCCAGGCGTTCCTCCATCCGTTCGATCCAGGAAAGCAAGCTGGTCGCGCAGCAGCAACGAGAGGCGCTGGCACAGGATACAGTCGCGATCCGCGAGCAGCTGAGAGAGGGGATCGAGGCGGTCCATACACTGCGAACCATCAATGAAAAACTGGTCGAGAAGAGACTGCTCGGGATCATCGCCGACATTACGAAAGGACTTCGGGGAGCGATTGAGAATCAGGCCACGGCCATGACCAGACGGTTCAATCTGCAGACCGCTTTTCGCGTTCTGGGTTACAGCTCCGTCGTTCTTCTGGTGGGCTTTGTGCTGGGACGGATGCCCTAAAGCCGGTGTGGCCAAAACGGACACAGTAAGAGTGCCGCGAAGAAATTCTGAAGAACACGGAATCAGGTCGCATGATGCGGCTGGATAGTGACCTCCTCACAACAGGAGGCTCTGGTGTCCCACATTTCCCTTTCATACCGCCGCACGAGGAAGATGACGATTGTCCTTCTGACGTGCGGCATCATGTCGCCAGCCGTGGTGAACGCGCAGACGATCAACGTGCCGGCGGGCCTGCCCGCGCACGTCAATGCCACGTATCAGGAACTGGGGCTCGGTGAGTGGACCCCGGACACAACCAGCACAACGCAGACCATGAATGGCAGCGGCACGGTCACTTCGTCCGGTGCAACCGGCGTTTCTGACAGCGATGCGCTCCAGACCATGTATCAGCAGTCGTGGGGATATGAAGCGGCACAGAACGCACAGGCGCTTGGCGTCAATCCGTCCGCTCTCGCCGCAACATGCGTGGTCGAGTCCGGCTGCCAGAATGTGCAGTCAGTTTCCGGCAGCAGCGGGATCACCGGTGCATTCCAGATGATGCAGAGTACATATGATCAGAGTCTGCAGGAGGCGCTCGCATCCGATCCGTCTCTTGCGTCGAGCATAACGACGGGCACTGATGGCCAGCACGATCCGGCGACCCAGGCTGTTGCGGCAGCACAGTATCTCAAGGACGCAGCAACCTCATTGCAGAACGTCGGCATAACAACGCCGACAGCACTCGATACCAGGGCATATTACAATTTCGGGCCGTCAAACGGCACCAACGTGGTCCGTGCGGCAGATGACGAGACAATGGCTTCGGTCCTCAGCAATATGTCAGCCTCGGACCTCGCAAAAAACGGTATCTCGACTACCGAAACAGTCGGAGAATGGAAATCAGCGGTCGCAACCAAGATGGGCAGCGCAGCGTATCAGCCCGTCCTGACTACCTGACAGGAGAACGCTACCTATGAAAAAATCATTTCTGCCAATACTGGCCTGTGGCCTGATCGCCTCGATGTCGGCTCACGCTGCCGGGCTTCATCCGGTCAAACCGTTGCCCGGTTATACGTGCATGATGCTGAACCTGTCGGAAAGCCAGATGATGGATTTCCAGCATCCCCTGATGTTTAAGGCAGGGCCGTCGGATGACGCTGCGAATGTCGCACCCGCCAGCGGCCAGGTAGCCATAAAAACCGGTGCCGAGCCGACAGACGGCTATCTGCCCACAATCAACTTCGCGTTCAAGCCGGTCTGGATCGAGGCAAAATACGTCGCGCCTTACCACGCGAAAGCAGATCCGGCGGCAACGTGCGTCCCGGTAATCATGTCAGACGGGAAGCTGGGCTTCGACCACCCACGACGATGAGACGATCCAGCAGGCGCACGCATGAAGGGCGGCCCCAGGCCGCCCTTTTCATTTTCCTGTTCTTCAACTGATTCGTAAGCGTCCGGATCTGACACGCTGCGTTTGATCGGTATCTGTGCCTTCATTGGTGACTCCGAACCGGAGAAAGGACCGATGATGGATCGTGAGGCTTTGTGGCGAACGCGCCTGACAGACTTTGCCGAGAGTGGCATGAGCCAGAAGGCATTCTGCGAGGAGCGAGGCTACAGTCCCAAAGCCCTGCGTCAGTGGGCGCGCACCCTGCGTTTCGTTCCTTCCCGGGAAGACATCTCCACGGCTGAACCCACGGTCCCAGAGGGTCGGGCAGAGGAATTCCTCTGCCCGACCCCAGAGGCGACGTCTGTGACCACGCGGTCATGGGCAGAACTGGTCAACAAGGGAGGTGTGCGCAGACGATGGACGGACGAGAACAGACTGGCGTTGCTTCAGGATGCGTTACAGTCCGGCCTGACACTTGAGCGCTACGCCCGGCTGAATCATCTGACGCCGAGCGTCCTCTATCGCTGGTATCACCAGTTTTCCACACAGCTTCAGGAACGACCCGACGCGCCCTTGAGCAGGGAGGCGGCCTTTGCAGACGTTCAGATATCTGATCCCGTCGTGACTTCTCCGATTTCGAACAGACCTCCCGAGAGACCCAACGCGATATTCCGGTCTTTGGAAATCGTTCTGAACAATGGACGGACCCTGCGCTTTCCGGATGGTGTCGGTCTCGATGACGCCGTGTATCTGGCCAATGCGCTGGACACTTCACCATGATCAGCCTGCCTCCCAACGTGCGGATCCATGTCGCACTGGGCTACACCGATCTGCGCAAGGGAATGGACTCTCTCGCCCTCATGATTCAGGAAATACTGCGTGCCGATCCGTTCAGCGGCCATGTCTTCGTTTTTCGTGGGCGAAAGGCTGGAACCGTCAAAATCCTTTACCACGACGGCAATGGCCTTTGCCTCTATCAGAAGCGGCTGGATTCCGGCGCGTTTACCTGGCCCGTGACACGTCCATCACCTGACGGACCGGCAAGTATCTTCCTGACCTCGGCACAGTTGTCGATGCTTCTGGAAGGGCTGGACTGGCGTAATCCGGTTCCTTCACGTCGCCTGATGGTAGCAGGATAAAATGGAATTCTGGGAATCCGGTCGTACCGATTTTCCTTGTACTGCCAACGCCGGTCCGGCATCATCAGGACCATGAAGATCGCTCTCGACAATCTGCCTCTGGACCCGATCACCCTGCAGGGGATGGTGCGGGATCTGGCGGATGCGCTGGATGAGGGGCAGATCGAGATAGAACGACTTCAACAGATCATCCTGGAATTTCGACGTGCACGGTTTGGTCGGAGTGCTGAAACTATCGAGCCCGACCAGCTCCCGCTGATCCTCGACACTAAAACCGGTGTTGAAACCGTCATGGATGAGCAAACAAACGATGACGGGCTGCGTCGTATCTCCCCAGATTCCGCCAGATCATCATTCGTCAAACAACCTCACCGCAAGCCACTGCCGGATCATCTTTCTCGCTCCGACGTGACGATTGCTCCTGATGTCACGGTCTGTCCGGACTGCGGCGGATCGCTACATGACGCGGGGACAACCACAAGTGAAATGCTCGACTGGGTGCCAGCGTCAGTCAGGGTGGTGCGGATCAACCGACCCAAATGTGCGTGCCGGGCCTGTGGCACACTCCATCAGGCGGCCGCGCCAGAGAGGATTGCTGAGGGTTGCAGCGCAACGCCCGCTCTGATCGCCCATGTGCTGACCAGCCGATACTGCGATCATCTGCCTCTTTATCGACAGAGCCGCATCTTTGCCCGATATGGTCTTGAACTGGCGCGGTCCACTCTGGCCGACTGGATCCGGGCTGCCGCATGGTGGCTGGCACCGCTCCGCCACATGCTAATGTCGTATGTCTGCTCTGGTGAGCGTATCTTCGCCGATGACACGCCGTTGCCGGTCCTTGATCCCGGTCGAGGACGCACCCGCACCGGTCGGCTCTGGGCCTATGCCCGCGATGACCGTGATTTTGGCGGCACAACCGCCCCGGCCGTTGTATTTTACGCCACGCCAGATCGTACCGCTGCGTGGCCAGCCCGCCATCTCGCCGGTTATCAGGGTATTCTGCAGGTGGATGGTTATGTTGGCTTCACACCTCTCGCCCATGACGGCAGTATCAGGATTGCAGCGTGCTGGTCGCACACGCGCCGTAAATTCTACGAACTGCATCAGGCAGGGTCACCGATAGCGACCGAAATCCTGTCTCGTATCCGGGAGCTTTACCAGATTGAGGAACGGATCCGTGGCCTGCCGCCCGACCATCGACGGGTCGTAAGGCAGGAACGCAGCCAGGATCTTGTCACGGCGCTCCACAAATTGCTCAGCGGAAAACTTCCGTTTCTGCCGACACGCAGCAAGCTGGCTGAAGCCATCCGCTATGCCCTGAACCGATGGGACGATCTGAAGCGATTCATAAACGACGGTCGTATTGACCTCGACACCAATCCGGTTGAACGGGCCATTCGTCCCGTGGCGCTCGGGCGCAAGAATGCACTGTTCGCAGGTAGTGAAGGCGGGGCTGATCGCTGGGCGATTGCCGCTTCACTGATTGAAACGGCGAAACTTAACGGGATTGAGCCATTTCAATGGCTGCGGAATACCCTCGAAACCATGGTGGCAGGGTTTCCCGCAAGCCGTCTCGGAGAACTCCTGCCGGTCAGGTAGGGGGGAGCAAAAACCAGAGCGCCCGCATTCATTCCTTTTGCAAAGCAACATTGGCTAAATAGTCTGAATGTAAATGATGGTCTTCGCCGGACATATTCCGCCACATGGGGATGTAGCGGAATATGCGTATTATATCGTTCAGCGTGGTGCGAGACTTATGCCGCCAAGGTTAGGCTCAGGACTTGTCTTATGAAATCCGGGTCGCTGTATGCGACAAAGGCAGCAGTCAGGAGGTGGCCACCTCCTGACTGCTGGAGAGAGCGGGTCGAGTCAGGACAGGC
>NZ_WOSY01000040.1 GCF_011516755.1 Acetobacter conturbans
TGCGCCGACCAGTCCAGCGCCGAGCCCTGCGGGTCGGCATCGATGACCGTCACGCGCCGGCCTTCCCGAGCCCATTGGCCCGCGAGATGCAGCGCCAGCGTCGTCTTGCCGACGCCGCCCTTCTGGTTGAGGAGGGCCACGATCATGGCCCGTCTCCGCGTGCTTTTGGGCCGGAAACGGAGGGACCAGGGCCGTTATCCGCAAGGCGGCCCGCCCCATCAACATAAGAGTTAGATTCTAAGTTAGATAAGTTAAGGGCCGGAATCGCCGTTTCAGGCCAAAGACTTAGCTGCGATTCGTGCGTGCGAAGTCCCGATAGTCCTGCGTGTGATGTCCCGATAAGGGTTGCGTGTGAAATCCCGATACCATTCACATGGTTATCCACAGGAATTGTGGATAAGTCGGCCGGCAGGATGCGGAGCAATTCGCGCGCGCCGTCGCGCTCGATGCCCAGGCGATAGCCGGGCAACGACTGGCGGGCGGCGATATGCCGGATCTGGATGGCGAAATCCGAGACACGCACCAGGCTGCCGGATTTCGCATGCAGATGGGCGATCTCGAAGGTCCAGCCCGCACGCTGGCGGCCAGCATGCTTGCGGGCGATGCGATAGAGCCAGCGTTCGATGCCGCCGGTGAGGCGGAAATAGGCCGGGTCGATGGCAAGCACGAGCGAGCGGTCGATCACGCCGCGATAGAACCATTCGGGAATGACGATCTCGACACCAGCGGCGCGGCCCGTCTGGCTGGCACAGATCTCCCATTCGGTGATCCAGGAGAACTGCTGACGGCGCCAGTTCTGGCCGTTGCGGATCGTAGTGGCGACCACGGTGGACTGGAGCCGGGTCAGTGCCGCCTTGAGTAGCCCATAATCCCGCGCTCCCGTCTGACGCCCGATACTGCTCAGAAGCTGATAGGGCGTGAAGCGCAGGAAGCGCGATGTCGTAAGACCAAGATTTTCCGCCTCGACGATCTGGCTGGCGGCCCAGATCAGCACATCGGCGTCCCAGATCGTCGCCATGCCATGGTCGGGCATGCCGAAGACTTCGACACGGACGTCACCGGCTTCATAGAAGATCGGCACCGTGCGCTTTGTCTTCGCGAGCGAGAAGAACGGTCGCTCCATCAGGTCGCGCTGATCGCGCGGGCTGGCATCCCCGCCGGAGACCACGAACGGGTCGAGCCTGTTGCGTTCGCTTGCGCGCCTGGAACGCGGAATACCCGGCGCGGCATTCATCGTGGGTCATGCCCGGCGGCACGCGCCGCGTCATAATTCGGGTCGGAGGTGGATTTGCACGCACCGGCGGCTGCCCATACGTCGAGGTCATCGATCAGATAGACGACGCGACCACCAAGCTTGCGGAACGTCGGTCCTGTACCGTGGCAGCGATATTTTTCCAGTGTGCGCGGCGAAAGTCCGAGAATTTGCGCAGCCTCATGGGTGCGCAGATAGCGCGCCGGTGAGGGCGTGGGTCTGTTGAGCATGATATGCCTCCGTCCGGTTTTGAAGCGTCGCGGCGAAGTCGCGGCGGATCGGGATGACGGTGGCGAAGAAAGCAGGCGTTGGGGGTGGACGAAGATTTTTCAGACTCAGTGTCCACCTTCGGCGGACCATGACGCGCGCAAGAGTTACCGTGCGCAGCCGGGCGCAGGCCAGCGTCGAAAAAATGGAGGGAAACAGCGCAGGAGAGCGAAAAACGGCTGATGCTATTTGCCGTGTAAGAAATCCAGGTAACCGCCGTTTACCCGGTTCTCTGCGTCCTGAATCAGGCGATCCGCAAAGCGCCGCGCCGCAGTGTTCTTCCACTCGATGGAAGGTAAAATCGCCTGCCATGAACGGCCGGCGGCTATGGCGACCTCACGTGGGCCGCCACCAATTTCCTGAATGTCGAAGGCGATCAGAAGCTGAATCTGCCGCGCACGCTGGAGCGGCGTGAGCTGGAGCGCGCGTGGAAGCAGGGCAACGCGGCTGCCACGCAGATGCCGGAAAAAGCGCAACGCCACGTCGAGACGAAGCTCGCCGGCAGCGTCCAGCGGCAGCAGCACGGCGGGGCGTTGCAAGGCCGAAGGGTCCAGAAGCCGAAGAAAGAGATCGCCAACCGCGTCGCCGATCGTAAGCCACCCGCCATCCGCATCGTCGTGACGGGCCAGGATATTCCCCAGCATGGCGGGTTCGATCGGGGTCACCGTCGCGAAACCCGAGGGTGCCGGCGTGAGAATCAGCGTGGCCGGGGAGACCTCGGGCCTCCAGACCATGCGGCCGCGGCGGGCGGGTTCATCGGGAGCATGGACAAAAGCCCAACCCCCAGCGTTCGGCGAACGCCGCGCGCTCTGCGGCGGCGTCCGTTGCCCGGCGGGCGATGCGTCGTTGCAGGCGGGCATACTCGCGACGGTACGTCGCGTTGCGGCGCAGGAACTCGACGGCGAAACCGGAACGGTCCAGAGTGCTGATACGGTCGCGTATTTCCTGTGAACGCCAGAAGGATGTCGGCATGGTGACCTCCCTGTCTGGCCCCTCATACGGCAAGGGGGCAGCCTCAATTAGCCGGATCGGAACCGCGAGCGCATAGACCCTGATTTTCTATTGGGGAGAGTGCCGTGGGGGACCAGCGCGTGGGCCGGCGAAGCCCGGCTATTGCAGGCGCGGCTCCAGCAAATGCCGGTAGCCGGCTTTGGTCATCCAGCGCGCCCGTGCAAGATGGTTGTCGTAAACAGCCCTGGCGCGCACGGGTTCACAGACAGGATCGATTTTGAACAGCACCGCAACGACTTCGCGCCAGTCGGCACCTTCCTCGTCGGCGATCAGGAGGCGGAGATAAAGGTCGAGATGCTGCTCGTCATAGGCGTTCACACGCGCCGTCAGAGGCGGGTGATCCTGGAAGGATGGGTGGGTCATGACGATCCCTCGTGATAGCGCTGTTGGATCGGTTCGATAACAAATTCGTGGAATGACGACCGTTCGACGGTTCCGCGCTGACGCAAAAAACAACGCGGGGCCGAGTGGGAAGGCTGCGCGGCCAGGCCGATCAGGACGGCGCGCGTCTGCGACGGCCCGCATCCTGTCGCGTCTGTGGATCGGAAGTCTCGTGAAGAAACATGACACCACGCCCTTGCCCGGACTCGATGAACAGGATGCCCGCTGCTTCCAGCGCGCGGCGGACCTGGTCGATCGTGCCCTCATGGACACCAAGGCCACGCTCGGATTCAAGGCGCTTGAGCGCGGTCAATGCTACGAGGGCTTTTTCAGCGAGCCGTTCCTGTGTCCAGTTCAGGAGTGCCCGTGCCGCCCTTACCTGTCGGCCAGTGATCATCCATGATCACATCCGACATGCAGGGCATGCACACCAGAAATACGACTATAATAGTCGTATAATGGAGATTCAATATCGTTCTTTCAGTTGGATAGTGAGGAAACACCGGCGTCCTGCTTCTGATAGGACCGTCAGTGGGGTCCGCCGTCGGTACGGGCGACCAGACGAAAAGACCCCCGCTTACGCGGAGGCCTCCCCGTCGTGGCATTTTGCTGCGAATTGCGCGCATACCTGGTTCAGTTCACGCTCGATTTTGGCCCGCTCACGACGGCTGAGGTGAAAGCTGGTCAGTTCGGCGCGCAGCATCTGGATCTGGTCGTGTAGCGTGGTCATCGTCCTGCTCCTTTCGTTTTTCGAAGACAGGCCGTCGCCTCATGCGCGCGTGAATCGGGTCAAGGATCGCCGCAGGCGACCGCCCCAGCGGCGCGCGGGGGAGCCGATTTTGTCTGGTGTGCCCGTAGGGTGCGCCGGGCAAAATTGGGGGGACCGCGCGTCCTTGAGGCGGTTCACGCCGGGCATGGTACAATGGGAAGGCTGAGGGAAGCCCTGTTCCCCTTTCTTGCCCACACATTGGCAGATTGGGCGCGGCGCGACTGGTGCGCCCACCCGCCGGTTCGCGATCGGTCATGCGAAGGCCCCACCCGGACCGGCCGGGCGGGGGATCGCTGGCACCTCAGTCGCCGTTGCGGCGGCCGTTGGGGCGGGACCAGATCAGGCTGTAGCCCTCGCCGTCCTCGTCATCGAAGAGGTTGGCGAAGATCGGGGCGTTGAAGCTCGGATCGTCGAGCTTGAGGCTCAGATAGTCGCGCCCCTCGTTGGAGCGCCGGGACCAGGCCGCTCCGATCTCGACCCGGCCGACGAAGACGCGGTGGCTGGGGGCATTTTCGTTCAGGCGCGTGGTCTCGGGGGCGATGCGGACGTTGGGGGTCTGGAGCGAGAGGGTGACGATCTCGCCGTTATATCCGTTGCCGACTTTCTTGAAGGTGCCGATGGTAGCCATGATACTGCTCCGTGATCTCTGTTACCGAGCCCGCACCATTGCGGCCTCGATGGCGATCGGACAGACGGAGGCGAGCGGCGGCGCATCCCGTAGGGACCGAAGCGCAGCGGAGGACGGCGGGACGGAATTTTCTTGTTTCGCGAGGAATGACGGCGCAGCCGTCAGGGGAAGAAAATTATGGACCGCTGTTGCGCCATGGCCGATCGAGGCGCAGCCGACCTTCGGCTAGATCAGCCATCTTGAGAGGCGGCATGCGTGCGCGGCCCGACAGAGCACACATCACGGAGACTATGGCCACCCGCGCCCCACGCAAGTGTCGGCCAGGAAGGGGAAGGCATCGTCATGCCCTGCTTCCGACCCTGCACACGCCCCGTTCCGGGACTGCGTTTCGCACGGACACGCCCTGCCTTCCGGGATTCCACCGGCCGATGCTGACAGGAAGCGCTGGACGTCCACGCTCCAGGGAAAGAGCACCTTCAGCCAATATGCTGCAATCAGGGCCTCATCGATCGCTCCTGCCATACCCTCCTGACAGCGAGGCGGCCAGATGCGAAAGCCCCCGATCCTGTCCTGCCTCGCCGGTTGCCAGAGCGGTGTCAGACCCGCGCGATATTGCCGCCGGACGGTCCGGGTGGGGCCACGGTTGTAAAGCGGATGAAAGCGGTGACGCCCACCGCGATCGCGCCGATGATGGAGAAAAAGAGCTGCCACGCCGGAGACGGCATCAGCATCTGGGCGATCCCATGTGTCGTGCTGTAGCCCATGATAATGGCGGGCACCGTATAGAGCAGGACGATCAGCAGCTTGAGCCACATCCACGGCACCAAGGCGAAGGCGATTTGGCCAATAACGAAGGTTGCAGCGCCCGCGACGAAACCGACGATGATCCCGCCGACAACACCAGCACCCGCACCATACGCCCAGAACCCGGCCATCAGACCCATGGCGCAGGGCAGGGCGAAGACTGCCACGGTAAAGAACAACCAGCACAGGAAGCCAATGCCGGCGACGAGCAGGAAGGGAGCAAGGATGAACATGGCGGCGGTCTCCGTGCAACCGACAATGTCGGACGGTCGCGCCTGCCACCACCACCACGGCGCAACCCGCATTATAGCGCAGATGATACGGTGACCGGAACGAAAATCCGCGCGGCTTACGTCCCGCCGGTGACGATATCATCGAAATCTATCGCTGGTATGCGGACGTTGCGGTCAATCAGGTCGAGCGTTATTGCCTTCCCCCGTGATCCGGTGGCGTTGCGAAGAACCTTGCGATCCATAGCACCTGGTGCTACATAGGAGGTCATGACCAATGCCGAGCCATCCCAGCGGGCATTCAAGACCGCCTGGTTCGCCAGGGCGGCCCGGAAAGCTCGCATCAAAGACGATGAACTCTGCAAAGCGATCCGGGAGGTCATGAAGGGTCAGGCCGTCGATCTGGGTGGTGGTGTCTTCAAGAAGCGCCTGAACAAGAACCTGCATCGCAGCATTATTCTTGCGAAAGGCGGTCGATACTGGATCTACGCCTATCTGTTCGCGAAGAAGGACCGGGACAATATCGATAGCGATGAACTGGAAGACTTCCGGACCCTCGCCAAAGCCTATGCCGTGCTGACCGGGGAACAGGTCGAACGGCTTTTGAAGGATCGAGACCTGACGGAGATATGCCATGGCGATGAAGAGAAAAAATAGCTTCCGGAGCGACATTTCCGAGGCCATTCATTCCGGGGCGGTAATGCTGCACAAGGTCGGCGCGCTCGACAAGGCGACGATGCGTGATTTTGACACGCGCCATCTGGTGGTGCCCCCTGCGATCGAGCCGATCGAGATCAAGCGTCTCCGCGAGGCGAACAATGTCAGCCAGCCGGTCTTCGCGCGGTATCTGAACACGAGCGAAAGCACGGTCGAGAAGTGGGAGAGCGGCGCCAAACGGCCGAGCGGGATGGCGCTCAAGCTGTTGAGCGTCATTCAGAAGCACGGTCTTGAGGTTCTTGCCTGAGACGCTGGCTTGCGGGGAAGGAGAGAGCGCTCACGCGCCGCCTCCGAACCGCAGGACCGGGATACCGAGCCGCTTTGCCTTGTCGGCCAGATTTTCCTGGATGCCTGAACCGGGGAAGACGATGACGCCGATCGGCATAGTGTCGAGCAGCGCATCGTTACGACGGAAGGGCGCGGCCTTGGCATGCCTGGTCCAGTCCGGCTTGAAGGCGATCTGCACGATATCGCGGTGATCGGCCCAACGTGAGGCAATGAACTCAGCACCTTTGGGCGAGCCACCGTGGAGCAGCACCATGTCGGGATGCTTGGCCCGCACCTTATCCAGCCGGTCCCAGATCAGGATATGGTCGTCGAAGTCCAGGCCCCCGGTCACGACCACCTTGGGGCCGGGCGGGACCAGCAACTCGCCCTCGGCGCGGCGTCGGGCGTTGAGGAAATCGCGGCTGTCGATCATGGAGGCCGTCATGGTGCGACGTGACACCAGCGAGCCGGCCTTCGGACGCCACGCGCTCAGGGTCAGGCGCTCGAACTGCTCCTGCGCCTCGTCGCGGAAGATCTCGTAGGCGTTGCGGCGCTCGATCAGGGTCAGCCCTTCGGCGATCAGCCGCTCCAGTTCCACCGAGCGGATCTCGCTGCCATCCTGTTCCTGCTGGCTCCGTTTCTGCGCCTGCTCGTTGCGGTCAAGCTCACGCTCAACCTGGCCGACCATGCGGTGGAAGATGTTCACGGTGGACCAGAGCAATGCTTCGAGATCGGCTTCCAGCCGTGTGTCGGTCAGCGTCGCAGCGATGGCGTCGAAGATGTCGGCCACAGCACCCCCGATGCGCTGCGCTTCGGGTAGCGGCCTGGGGTCCGGCTCGTCCGCGAAGGGACGGTAGCCATACATCTGGAGTTCGGTCAGCACATGCGCGGTGGATGAAGCGGCGTGCGGCGGTTCGAAATCGTCGGTCATGCGGGTCATGAGGCTGTCCTCCCAGGTCTCCGGCTGCGCCCTTCGCGGCCTTTCCGGGGGCGGACAGCGGCAGACCAGGGACGGGCCGGAACCGCGCGCTGGCGCGCGGCCGCAGCACAGCGAAGGATGGCAGGGGGCCGGCTATTTTGCCTCGCGATGTAAAGCGCCCCCACAGGGCGCGACGGAAAATAGCCGGCTCACGCCATTGAAGGCCCGGCCCGGCTGACGCCCGCTCCCCACTTGAAAGGCCGGGGCGCGGACCTGCCGGACGGGAGGCAGGACAGGCCCGCCGACAGAAGACGGCCCCCCCACTCCTCTTTCCGGCCCGCTCAGGTATCGGCGGCCTCCAGAAAGCGTGCCACGTCCGCTGGCGCGAGTTGCGGATGCAGGATCGCCCGCAGCGCGCCGCGTCCCAGCGCACGGAGATCATCATTGAAATCGCCCAGCCGTGGCGACAGGCCGATCAGTTCGATCCCGGCGTCACCCGCGCGGGCGTGCAGCGTCGCCAGCGCCTGATCCCCGGCCGGATCGTCGTCGCGCAGGACGTAGAGACGGCGTAGCAGCGGCGGAAAGATCAGGGCAGCGAGATGTGCCGAAGACAGGCAGGCGGCCAATGGCAGATCGGGCAGAACCTGCCGCAGCGAAAGCACCGTCTCGATGCCTTCCCCGGCGGCGAGCACGTCGGATGCCACCCCGAAGCGCACGGCATGACCGAGCAGCCCGCCCAAGGCACGGCGCGGATGGTCGACCGGTGCCTTGCCACGGCCGTCCGCCGCCAGCCAGGTGCGATGCACACCGGTCAGAGTGCCGTCGAGGTCGGTGACAGCGGCGATCATGGCGGGCCAGGTCTCGGTCAGACCGTCCTCGTCCGGGCGGTAAAAGCAACGCGGATGGAAGCGCAGGGCTTCGGTTCCGTGCAAAAGCGTAATGTCGCGTCTACGGAGATACGCGTCTACGGATGTGCCTATGATCGGCCCGGACATGGCCCAGAGCCGTCGTGCCGCTTCGGAAGAACTGGCGGAAGCACGCTCACGGGCAGGTCGGTCCTGTGACGGCGGCACTGGGTCAGGATGCGGCAGGCTGAGGAAGGCGCGTGCCTCGTCGGCCACGTCGCGGAAATCCACCAGGCCGAGGCTTTCGCGGATCACGTCGAGCAGGTCGCCATGCTCACCCGACTGAGCGTCCGTCCATTTTCCCGCCCTGCCGTTGGCGGTGTCGTGGAGCCGGACGAACAGCGACCGGCCGGGCGTATTGCGCACGTCACCGACCAGCCAGTAATTGCCGTGACGGCGACCGGCGGACAGATACTGCCGGCACACCGCCTCCGCGTTCTCCGCCAGCCGACGGGCGAGATCGCCTGCATCATGCAAGGTCATCGCCCTGCCCTCCTGTGTCGGGATTGCCTCCGTCCAGGGCGATCGCCAGCCAGCGATCGGTGGTCATCCATGAAATCGTTTTGCGCCTGCCAAGGTCAAGCAGATGCGCACCGCCGCTGAAGGCGCCTATCCGGGGACGTGAGGCCGTATTGGCCCACTGGAATCCCCATCGGCCCCGCAACCGGAATATTCGCGCACAGCGTAGCACGAATTCCACCACCTGATGCGGATCTCCGATCGTCTCATCGTGCATCCAGAGTTTCGTGCCGCCATATTCGGGCACGATCGATAGGACAAAACCGTCAGAGGGTGGATCTTCCGCCGCCAGTTCGTCCATGAACGCATTGTAGAGGTCGAGCGCCTTTGCGGCATTGTCCACTGTGCCCACATCGAGAACGCAGGAAAAATGCGTGAAGAAATCAGCCATCGGAAAAACTCCCGAAACGAAAAAGCCCGGCGCAGTGGCCGGGCTCGTAAAAACGTCTTTACGGAAAAGCGTGCAGTCGTCTTTCAGGACGCACGCTCCATCAGCCTGCGGGCCTTCTCCTCCAGATCCAGCCGCGTGTCCTGATTGGCCTTTGTCCGCGCCAGCGCCGTGATCCCCTGCACGAAATCGAACACGCTCTCCGGCTTGCGCCCTTCCTC
>NZ_WOSY01000041.1 GCF_011516755.1 Acetobacter conturbans
CATTGCACCCACTTGGTGCGGGAGGAAAAATGACACCCATCGAGAAGGCGAAACAGCAGGTCGAGCAGGCCAAGGCCCGGTATCAGGCTTTGCTCGCCAGACAGAACGCCGAGGAACGCAAACTGGACACCCGACGCAAGGTCATTCTCGGGGGGCTGCTGATCGACGCGGCCGGGAAGGATGAACGCTTCGGCCGGGTCATTGACGAACTGATGAAACGCATCACCCGCGACCACGACCACAAGGCGTTCGAGGGGTGGCAGAAGCCGGAACCTGACAGGTCATGACCGACGAACGCGAGCTGGGTGACGGGCTGGCCGCGTTCGACCAGCTCGGCCGGGAAATGGCGGAGACAAACCGCCTGCTCCGGGCCGTCAGGTCCGATCAGGCCACCCGGAACCAGCAGGAACACGCCCTGTCGGCCGAAATGCAGACCGCGCTCAAACAGGCCACAGGAGCCTCACAGAAGGCGCTACAGGCATCTAAGACGGAAATACGCTCCAATCTACTCTGGACAGGCTTGACCAGCCTCCTGATCGCTCTGGCGGGCTGTGGTGCGGGATATTACCTCGGCCATCAGTCCGGATGGGAACAGGGGCACGCGGAAGGATACCAGAAAGCCCGGAATCAGGAGGCGGCCGCGAACTGGGCGAATACTCCGGCCGGACAGCGGGCTTATGGTCTCGATCGACGGGGCAGCCTCGACCTGCTGTCCCTGTGCCAGGGGAACGGCTGGACCACGGAACGCCAGAAAGGCGGCACGGTCTGCTTCCCGAACGCGGACGCCAAGGGGAACGTAACCGGCTGGTATCTCCCCTGACCGTCACAGGATGGGGAAAGCCGGCCAGCCCCCTCATCGCTTCCTGAGCCATTTTCTCTCGCCCGATTCTGCCGGCGTCACAGGGTCCGGGCGAGCGCGGAGCGGGAGCGGCGTAGCCCGCCCGCAGGGCGCCGGAACAGACCCCGAAATGGCAGTTTTCCACCGGGAAAAGGGGGGACAACAGGGGGATTAGATTCTTTTCTTTTTCTTAGGGATCGCCACACCCCGCAGAGAACCGAGAAAAACAGGTTGTTTTAGGTGCCGGATTCCGGCACCTATTGGTGCCAGAGCCCGGCACCTAAAAACAGGTTCTCCACAGGGAGCAGACCATGGCCCAGATTGTGCGCCTCACTACCCACCAGCAACGCTCCGAACGGGAGGAAGCGGCACAGGTGGCCGAGCAGCTCTCGCTTCTGTCCGACGAGTTCCTGAAGCATTTGCCCGGAGAGGCGCGTTTAGCCATCTCACGGGCTACGTACGCGCTCCAGAAAGCCGCGCGACCAGACACCACCGAAGGGCTTTGGCCGGGAGGTTTCACCATGTTGAGCCGCAACCAAACTATTGCCATCTGGGATGCTATTCGTGCCTTGCCGTCCGATGATCGGCCGCATCAGGTGCGCCATGTCTTCGATCTGGTGTTGGTTAATCTCCGGCAGGATACGGGCGAAGTCCTGCTCACGCGTGACCAGCTCGCCGAGAAAGTCGGATGCACTTCGAACCACATCAGCCGCATTATGGGGACGCTGGAGAAAATGGGCGTAATCCGCCGCGAACGACGGAAAATTGAAGGGATGCAGGGCCGAGGAATGGCCGTGTATTTCATCAACCCGCATGTGGCATGGAACGGCTCGCTGGACGCCCGCAAGGCACAGGCCGCAGAAACCCGGCCGCCCATGCAGCTCGAACTCCTTCATGGGGGGGCATCATGACCGACCTTTCCGACGAACTGGCTGCCAAAAGAGCTGCGATCCGCAAGGCACGGAGCAGCACCAAACCGGCCGTTCCGGCCGAACAGGTGCTGGCAATTCTGAAGGCTGATCTGGCCTGCGTTCAGGCAGCTATTGACGCACTGCCGCACGAGGAACGGCGTGCGGGTTGAATGGTCCGATGAGGCCCTGACAGACCGGGCCGCCATCGTTGACTACCTGGGGTCGGTACACAGAACGGACCCAGATATACGCTAAGGTTTTGCCGTGCCTTCGACGGCGCGCATCTGGCGAAGCGGTCTGAGCGCGGTGGATGGCGCATCGGGATCGGTCCAGAGGTAATCGCCGGTGAGATTGATATGCTGCCAACCGAGCGGTGATAGGTGTTGCAGCAGGTCCGGCGGGACCGGCCGGCCGAGGTTGGCGAGATGCATCCGGGCGGCTTGCAGGTAGGTCGTGTTCCACAGGACGATGGCACCGGCGACGAGGTTCAGCGCGCTCGCCCGATGGCTTTGGGCTTGCAGCGCATGATCGCGGATACGGCCGATGCGATGGAAGAAGATGGCGCGTTTCAGGGCATTTTCCGCTTCTCCCTTGTTGAGTTCGCGGGTGGCGCGGCGACGCTGTTCGGGCTGCTCGATCCAGTCGAGCGTGAACAGGGTACGCTCGACGCGACCGATCTCGCGCAACGCCAGTGCCAGGCCGTTGGCGCGTGGATAGGAGCCGAGCCGTTCCAGCATGATCGAGGCGCTGACGACGCCTGTGCGGATCGAGGTTCCCAGTCGCAGCACGTCGTCCCAGTGTGCCTCGATCAGACCTTCGTCGATGCGGCCCGCGACCAGCGGCGCAATATCGGGGCCGGGTTCGATGCCGTTAAACAGGTGCAAACGGCGTGCGGCGATATTCGGGATACGCGGCGCGAACCGGAACCCAAGCAGATGACATAGCGCGAACACATGGTCGGAGACGCCCCCGCCATCGACGTGATGCTCTTCGATGTGCAGATCGGCGCCGTGGTGGAGCAGCCCGTCGAGCACCTGTGCCGCCTCGCTCGCCGAAGCGGAGATAACTGTGGAATGGAACGGCGCGTAGCGATCCGAGACGTGGCTGTAAAAGGAGACAGCCGGCTCTGTCCCCTTGTGCGGATTGACTGCGCCGGTTGCCTGGGCGCGGCGGTCGAGCGGAAAGTTCTGACCGTCTGAGCTGGACGAGGTGCCGGACCCGAACAGCGCGGCCAGCGGCGCGGTGTGTTGGGCGTCGACAAGCCGGGCGAGCGCGCGACCGTAGGTTTCCTCGCGCAGATGCCACGAGGCGAGCCAACCGAGTTGGCGCTGGGTCACGAGATTGCAGGCTTCCGCCATGCGCGTATGGCCCAGATTGGTGGCATCGGCGAGCACCGCCGTGAGGATCGCACGTGGTTCATCCGCGGCACGGCCACTTTGCAGATGCGTGAAGCACTGGCTGAACCCGGTCCATCGATCGACTTCGGCAAGAAGGTCGGTGATGCGGATCGCGGGCAGATGCGCATAGAGCGGCGCAAGGGCGGTATCGGATTCCTCGGGAGTAATCGCCTTCAAGGGCGAAATCCGCAGCCTGCCCAAGCTGAGCTGCACGTCTTCCAGCGCGTCCGTCTCCGCCTTTCGCTCGACCTCGGCCAATCGACGGGCGAGGCGGGCGCGTCGTTCGGCCAGCCAGATATCGGCCGTATCCGGTGCCGGTATCGGCAAGGGGCCGGCCGCGCGCATGTTGGCGAATACGGGGGCAGGAATGAGTTGCTGCTCGACAGCACGATAGCGTCGGCTTCCCTCGACCCACATGTCGCCGGCGCGAAGCCGGTCGCGAAGCTCGACCAGCACGCACAATTCATAGATCCTGCGATCGGGAATGCCGGTGCCGATCGCCCGACGCCAAGCTTGCCGGATGAAGCCGACTGGCGTGCCTGCAGGCAATTTGCGCAGATGACCAAAATGAAGGTCGCGCATGATCGCGACCGCTCGCGCGAGCGCATGGCAGGCTGGCACCGCCCCGAATGTGAACGAGGCGATGAACGAGGGACCGACCTGTCGGAGGACGGGGTAATTGGTCGCGGCGACCGCGACGGGATCGACCGAATCGGGGCGGATCAGCTTGCGGGCTTCATCGACCTCGCGGCCGAGATCATTCCATCCGATCGCTGCCTCGACCGCAGCGCCGATATCGCCACCTGATATCTTGGCGGCGAGCAAGGCAGCGCCGAGTTGGGCAAGCAGCCGGATTTTGCCGTTGATGGTGCGCCGGTTGCGCTTGAGTGTCGTGTCCGCGCTGTTCTGTTCGCGCCGGAACATCTGCCCAAGCAGGCGATCGAACATCAGCACCGCATCGTCGGTGAGGGTAACGATGGTTTCGAGGATGGTCGCCACCAATGTGGCGCGACGCCGCGTCGCTTGCAGCGTCCGAACATGTTGCGCGGTCAGCCGCACGCCTTCCTGGCACAGGCGTCGGAGGCGCTCGGGATGGACGCCTACGGCGATATCCGGATCGATCCCGATGGCCCGAAGCAGTGTCAGTCGCTCGATGATGGCGGCGAATGTCTTTCGGCCGGGCTTGCCGGGTGACTGCCGCACCCAGGCCAGATCGCTCAAGTTCGTGCCTGTGTGGGGCAGGAGAAGCGCATCGAGCAGCCGGCGCTGTCGAGCATCGAGTCCTCGGGTCAGATGCTCGGCGACATGGCGTTCGGCATCGAGCAACGCCTGTGCGACCATCCGCTCGACCGAACTGATGCCCGGCACAATGATGCGCCGTCGCCGGCACTCATCCAGCATCACGCGCGCCAGCCTAGCCCCGCTGGTCGTCGTCAGCGCGATCGGCAGGAGCCATTCCTGCAACGTCGTTCGCAGCGGCCGACTGAGCGGCATGAAGCCGAATGCATCGCGCAGTGCATCGAGCTGTTCGTACCGGGTCGGGCCGCGCGTCGCGTAGTCGGCCAGCACCTCGGGTCCGACCTGCAATTGCTCTGCGACGAACGCGAGCGGCGTATCAGGGATCAGTTCACCGGGTCGCAGGAAACGGCCAGGATAGCGCAGCGCGCAAAGCTGGATCGCGAAACCCAGCCGGTTATGCGGTCGCCTCCGGCGGACGATGATGGCCAAGTCGTCCCGGCTCAATGTCCAGTGCTGGACGAGCAGGGTTTCGTCGTCGGGAAGCGCGAGCAACGCCGCGCGTTGCTCGTCCGACAGGACGGCGCGACGCGGCATCGGCTTAGACCTTGGCCGGTGCGGTCCAGCCGATCCGGGCAAGCGTGCCGAGAAGGGTCGAACGCGGCACCTTGAAGGTCCGGCAGACGGACGCCTTGCTGGCCCCGCCATCCAGCGCGGCGGTGATCCGCTCGAGCGTTTCGGCGTCGATCATCGGCGGGCGGCCACCTTGGCGTCCCCGGCGTTTGGCAGCAGCCAGTCCCGCCATCACCCGTTCGCGCGTGAGCGCACGCTCATATTGTGCCAATGCACCGAACAGCGAGAACAGCAATTCGCCGTGCGGCGTGGTCGTATCCATCTGCTCGGTCAGCGACCGGAACGCGATGCCGCGCGCCTTCAGATCGGTGACGATCGTCAGCAGGTGCGGCAGCGAGCGTCCGAGCCGGTCGAGCTTCCACACGATCAGTGTGTCGCCCGCGTTCAGATAGTCGAGGCAGGCTTTCAGGCCTGGTCGGTCGTCGCGCGCGCCGGATGCCTTGTCGGTATGGAGATGCCGATGATCGACCCCGGTTGCGACGAGCGCGTCCCGCTGGAGATCGACCGTTTGGCGGTCATCGGTCGTTGACACCCGCATATATCCGACCAGCATGTACGACAAACCCTCGAAAGCATGTTTTCGAACACCCTATCAAAGCGACAGGGTTTGTCGATCGTTATGGGCTGAGGCGGGTATGGTTCGGCAAAAGCGCAGGTCCGGAGCGTCGCCTATCACCTGTTTGCCGTCACGCGTCTGCTGTCCGTATGGACGCAAGTAGAAGGCACGCTGATGCCGCAAGAAGCACCAGGTCCTTCAACAGGAACTGTCCGGTTCCGGCCGAAATCGCCGGGAACCCGCCAGCGGTCGGCTCGGCGACGCCAGGCGTGCTCAGGAAAAACGTCAGTGTCACGGCATAAGTCAGGCATGACATCGCCGCGCCGAGAGCGGAGGCCGTCTTGTTGAAAGCACCGATAATCAGCGCAGCGGCCGTCGCGAGCTCGACGGTGCCTATAAAATAGCTTCCACCCTGCACCCCAAAAACGGCCGGAATCCAGCTCATGATCGGACTGTTCTTCATCAATGGCGCGATGCCCATCGCTTCATAGCTCGTGAATTTCATGCAACCGAACCAGAGAAAGATGACCACCAGCGCCCAGCGCAGCAACGCGAGAGACCCGCGAGAGCCGGTCGTCTTTTCAGCTATGTGTAATGTCGAAAACATGGTGCCTCGCTTTCATCATGGCGCATGACCTGCCTTCATGCTTAGACAGGCGTGATATATGCGCTGCGCATACACTATGCGCCGTCAATGAATGAGGCAACCCTTTGAACGTACTCTCGGACCGGCTCGTCAATCTGTTCGGCGCCCTCGCAGTGGGCATCACCGATCGAATTAAGAAGGCGGCATTCGACCCGACGATACCCGGCGGTGGCGAAACCACCGCGGCGATCGTCGTCATCGGTCACGCGACCGGTCTTTCGATCGACGAATTAGGACGGGTGCTAGGCTTGTCCCACGCGGGGACGGTGCGGCTTGTCGATCGATTGGTTGCAGCCGGGTTCGCCGTTCGATCCAAAGCGCTACGGGACCGTCGTGCAGTAGCGCTGATGCTCACTGAGGCAGGCGAGACTCGCCTATCTGCGATCCTGCAACGAAGAAACGAGACTTTATCCGAAATCCTTAGCCATGTCTCGAATGCTGACCGCCTCGTGCTGGAACGTATTGCCGAGACAATACTTGCGCAGATGTCTGACGACGCTGTCTCGGCGCTGACGATATGCCGGCTCTGCGACGAGAGGCGATGCTACAACTGTCCGATGGATGCCTTTGGAATGCTGGAGTCGTCGACGCATAGAGTCGACCCATAAGTGCGCGCAGAGACGCTTAGCGTATATCTGTGCCCGTTCTATGTCCTGACCCCTACCTGCTTCCCCGCAACCCGCACGCGGCCAAACGGATTTTGCTCCGTCTGATCGACGCCACCACGGACCTTGCCATGTTTCCCAACATCGGCCGGGAAGGTGAGGACGGCACCCGTGAATGGGGCATCGTTTTCCCCTATGTCCTACTTTACGAAGTCAATGAATCTGCCAAGATCGTGCGCGTTCTACGTATCTGGCACATGTCTCAAGAACGTTAAAAACTACTGTTGTTTGTGAAAATACTTCGCAGGCATGCCCTGTATCAGCTTCCAATTAAAGCCCGCTTTCAGTGTAGCGATACGCTGCCTTAGTATTGCATCATCACACGCTAGCAAAGCAGGAACACGGCCTGTTCCACCATCGTAAAGCATACTTTCTGCCTCACATTCACTTTTTGAATATTTTTCCCAATAATCTTGCGATATTTCAAGCTTATTTTTCTCAGAAATACTAAGAACTGATTGAATATCTCTATATAGTTTTTCTAGGTTATCTGAGTCTTTTTGTGATGCCTCTGAAAAACATTTAGAAAGTTGATAGGTTTGCTCCACCCCACGACAAGGAGCATCTGCCTCATTCATATGTTGAGCATGAGAAGGTGTCGAAATACCAAGCACTAAACATCCAACAACGAAGCCAAAGTTTTTATGAACCCGCATCTTTTCCTCCATTTTTTAAAAACCGATACTTGGCCCCCGATCGCGTGACCGCCTAAAGGTCGGCTCCTCGATCTCTCTGGCGATCTGCTTCTGCCGCTCCAGTTCGGCGGCTTTCCGGGCTTCCTCGGCCGCCCGGATTTCCTGCTGGCGTCTGATCTCGGCCTGACGCGCCAGCTCCTGCCTCTGTCGTTCGACTTCCCTCTCCCGCTCCATCCGCTGCCCGATCTTCCGGGCCAGACCGACCGCCAGCCGTGCCTTCTTTTCAAGGCCGGAGAACAGCTCCTGCGCCTTCTCCACGGCCTTGTGGGCCGTTTCCAGCACCCGGTTCCGCTCGCGGATCTCCGCATTCTGCTTCCCGAGATCCGTCACCGGCTCCCGGCCAGGGATCTCGCGGGCCGCCTGACGCTCTAGGGCGGTCGCTGACACCCCCATGTGCCGGGTCGGCTCCTGTTCCTTCCCCTGACGCTCGAAGCTCCGGTGATCCACCCGCTGCTCGACCTGGTGCCGTTCCAGCGCCGTGTTGACCTGGCGCGCCCACACCCCCCGCATATGCTCGATCTCGGCCGAGGCGGTGCTGGCCACGTCCAGAACCCGCGTCTTGGCCCCCAGCCCGTCCGCCCCGGCCGTCCGGGTCGTGGTCAGGATGTGCGCGTGATGGTTCCGGTTGTCCCCTTCCCGGCCGGGTTCATGGATCGCCACGTCCGCAACGATACCGTAACGATTGACCAGTTCCCGCGCGAAATCCCGGGCCAGTTCTTTCCGTGCGCCCGCGTCCAGCTCGGCCGGTAACGCCAGCTCGTATTCCCGGCCGGTCTTGGCGTCCTTCCGCTTCTCGGCCGCCTCGGCTGCGTTCCACAGGGCGTTCCGATCCTGCGCCCAGTCCGCACCATCCGGGGCCACGATGAACGCATCCTCCACCCCCTGCTTGCGGGTGTAGTCGTGCGTCAGGCCCTGCCGCTCGTCCGTCAGTTCCTGACCGGCACGATAGGCAGCAGCAGCCACGACGCTGCGACCAGCCGAACGCGAGATGGATTTGACGGACAGATGGTAGATCGCCACGACTCGCTCCGTTCAGGAAGGGTTCAGGGAAGGAACGTCCCTGACGCACGCATTGCGAAGCAATGCTAAAGTGCGCCCTTCACTCCTTCGTCGCAAGGGTTGTTTGCACCCAACGAGGAATAAAGGGAACTTCCGAAAAATCGGGTATCCTCAACAGGGTCACGCGGGAATGGAAATCACAACAGACCATTGCACCCACTTGGTGCGGGAGGAAAAATGACACCCATCGAGAAGGCGAAACAGCAGGTCGAGCAGGCCAAGGCCCGGTATCAGGCTTTGCTCGCCAGACAGAACGCCG
>NZ_WOSY01000042.1 GCF_011516755.1 Acetobacter conturbans
AAGCATTTCAGAGGCATCGCAACACGCTACGACAAGCTGAAGTCAACCTTTCTCGCTGCCGTGCAACTCGCCTCCGCCATCATCGGAATTAACTGACGACACGCCCTAGGTCTCGACGACGCGATAAAGATGCTGCCCGCGTTGACGCTCGAATGGGCACGTGTTGCGAGTGAAGTACCCGCTGTTGTTGTTAACGCACCGTCAACTGAAACATCCATCGTCGACCCGATCGCCTATACGCTCCAGAATCTTGGTCCCGCCGCTCAAAACGCTCAAAACCTCATGAAGACGGTCGCGCAAGCCATGCTGGCAGTGGATGTCGCCAGCGCAGGGGCGAGTGCTGCCGGTGCAGCGGTTGGAGGCGTCCTCGCGAACCCTGTGGTTCTTGCTGGTACTGCGCTCCTCGCCGTGGGATATCTCGGGGTAAACATGCTTCAGGAAATCCGATCCCATGATCGCGCCAATCGCGCTAGTGGTCTAGCGATGCTGCAGGGCGCTCAGGATGCCCGAATCCAGGAATACATGGACGCATTCGACGACTTGATGGAAAAAACACGAGACAATCTGGAATACGCGCTCCGGCACCGTTACCGGATCTCAGATGCATTGGCAAAAAAGGACCGAATTGTGCATGCGATCGCCGTTGCGCAGCAGCTCCGAGAAGAATTTACGGAGGAGCTTGATCCGGTCTCGGATGTGTTCGGATTTGCACAGCTGAAGGTTGAGATGTGACGGAGACGCTTTCGTCCGGGGGGACTTGGCGCAGGCTGTGCCGGCGACAGCGCTTGACTGGGCATTCAAGGCTCACAGTCGGTTTTTAGGCAGTCTGTCGCCCGAGGTTCGCCGTCATATGGGAGAACGGCGCGAAGAGGCGTATGCTGTGGTCTACGGGCGCACTCAGGTCGGGAAGAGCACTCTGATTCTGAACCTTATGGGGCTGCGTCCAGATGCCGTCGGCGTAGTGTCGAGTGTGCTGCGGGGCGGAAGGAGAGCCGGGTGCTCGTCAACAGCAGTGCCAACAGAATATCGGTGCAGCCGCGACGAATATTGGCGGATCCACAGGAATGCCGAGACGCGCAAGTGCGTCTCAGATTGTGAAGCAGAGGCAGAATTCGCTCAAGTAAGAAAGGCGATGGAGCGAAATGCCGTATCGCCCACGTCGGGCGTGTGCGTGGTCGAGATCCCGGCACACCACTTCGGTGACGAGGCTACCGGCGCACGCGGCACCCGCATTTTGGATCTTCCGGGCGTGGAGGCGGCAGATCCTGTCGAGCGCGAATTCGTTGAACGCGTTGCCAGGAGCCTGGTTCCTAACGCGGATCTAATCTTGCTCGTCGGGCGCGCAGACGATCTGTCTTTTCTATCGCCAGAGCATGTTGCGCTACCTGGGATCGCGGATTGGCAGTACAGCCCTCGCCGTTTCCGTGTAGTGACAACGTATTCATTCACACCGGAAAGTGTTCGGGAGTTTGCAAGAGAGACCGGATGTGTGGGTGATGCTGCAGCGTATCGGACGCGTCTCATGCCCGAACTACAGCGCTTCCGCCCTCTGGAATCAGAAGCACTAAAGCCTGAGCTCTATTTTCCTCTTGAGTTTGGGGACTCGTGGAGGCGCTCCGGCCTCGATCAAACCCCGCTTAAGACTATGGTAGACGGCTTGATGAAACAGCTGCGTCGGGACATCGCGGATGCAATGACTCCAATCGGTCGCCTAATGGGCGCGCTTGACGCTCACATTGTCGTGGCCAAAGTACACGAAGCACGCCTGAAGGTAATTACGGAGTCAGAAAAACGACTGGAACGCGCGTGTGACGCTCGTGCATCTGCGATAGCACAGCTTGAGATGACGCTTCAAAAAGAAATGGACCGGCTAGCAAAGAAAAAGGCTGCTGTCGCGATCGTCACCGACACGACAGTCGCTCATGGTGCGAGGTCTCTCACAGACCGACTTCGTGATTGGGCTCTCAGGAAGCAGAAGGAAATTCAAGGACAAATAACCGAGAACAAGAACACTGGCACGTTCCTAAGTGTCATAGGCAATGCGACGCAGTCTCTCGGAAGACGCATCCCGATGATCGCCGAAGAGTTACTCGTGGACGGCGGCGTAGAACCCACCGTGTTCTGGAAACGAGTTTATAAGCTTTCAATGCCGCTGAAGGCGGCAAATGTGTCGGGAATTGCGGAACGCGAATTCGCAGCATTGCGGTCGAAACTGGAAGACTACGTAATCGAGAGCTACTGGTTCACGGAGGAAGGAAGCGACTATTTTAGCGATGTCAATGCACTTATGGCTGCGTACGAGCGCCTGACAGAGAGGGCCGCAGCCGCGCTCACGAGTGAACTCACGGCACGTGCGCAGGAAGCGCGCTGTCAACTGCGCGATGAGGTGCGCCTGCTGGAGAGCCGGGCTCTCGAGACGAAACATGTTCTTATCGCCGAGCGGTTTGCGATTGATCGGATCAAGGCGGATCTGACTGAGTGCAACGATGCGCGTCGGCGTGCAGAACGCACGTGTCAAGAGGAGATGGAGCGGAGCCACCAGTTTATCGCGTTGCTTGCGGAGGAATATAACCGGGCAGTTGAAACGACGTATCGCAGCATAATCGATGCCCCGGATGCGGTCACAGCATTTGAAGAACTTGTGTATGGCTCGGCGCTGCCTGCAGCCCGCAAAGGGGTACTGGCACGAATCGGCAATCCGGCTGGACAATGAAAAACAGAGAAACCCTATGAACGAAATTAAACCGATAAACCTCGGCGCCCCGCCGGAAGAGATCGCGAAAAAGGAACAGGAACTTGGTGAGCTTCTGTCTCGCGTGCTCGACACGCCGCTGCGACCTGTGTGCGCGGCGCTTGATGGTCTCGGCGTCTCGGCAACACAGACCGTTAAGCGACTAGACGATCTCACTGCAGAAGTCGGCGCGACCGACGAGAGCGTGATTACCGTACGAAAGAGTTTGAAGGAGTTGCTGGAAAGGCATGACTCACTCGATCACCATCTTAGCGAAGCCTTCGGTAGGCGGGAAAAAGCGGAAGAAAGTGCTTACAGTGCAGTCACCGCTGTGCAGGCTGCCGTCAGGGAATTACTCGTGGAGACTGCACGGGCTACGCAGCTTGCGAACGATGTGGCAGCCGCGACCGCTCGCGACGGTGAACTGCTAAATGTATGTCGTGTCGCACGAGATGAGGCTCAGCATGCAGCACAAGACGCTGTCAGGCGTGGACGCATCTCGCTGTGGTTGCTCGGTATGGCATTGTTTTTTATATGTAGTAGCGTAGCAACAAATATTATTATATTATCGCACGAATATATTCACGTCTATAAGTAGAATTAGTGAGTTAATCAAGTTTGGAGGAATGCAAATCCAACAATTAAGACGGTCTGTCCGGGTAAAAATATCATTCGATATCACTGCATATCCTGTTCGGAGGCCGGCACAAGCATAATTAAAGCTCGATCTTATCACTCGACTTCTGCTGTGACACGTCTGGTCGGATGTCCGTTTTCGGATTACATAATCGCACTTGGAATGTCGCCTATTAGGCGTAAGCAGTAAGTCCGGCTACGAGATCCGGCAGCCGGAGCCGCCGCAGTCAGGCCTCGAAGCTTGTGGAGCGTGATACGGCCTCCCAGACCGCAACCTCGGATTTCATCTGCTCAAGCTTTTGTGTCACGAGGCCCAGAGCGTCTTCACCGAGGAATAGGCGCGTCGGTGGATTTTCCGATGAAACCAGCGTCAACAGAGCCTGAGCCGCCTTATCAGGGTCCCCGGGTTGGTTGCCACTTTTTGCCTGCCGGGATGCGCGGATGGGATCCATGACGGCATCGTAATCGGCAATGCTGCGTGCCGTGCGATCCATCGAACGCCCCGCCCAGTCCGTGCGGAACTGGCCGGGCGCGAGAGCCGTGACATGGACATTGAAGGGCGCGACCTCTTTGCCGAGGGATTCCGATATGCCTTCAAGCGCAAATTTGCTTCCGCAATAAAAGCTGATCCCTGGCATCGTGATGAACCCACCCATGGACGTAACATTGACGATATGGCCACGCCGCCTCTCGCGCATCCCCGGGAGCGCCGCCTTGATCATCGCCACCGCCCCGAACACGTTCGCATCGAACTGGTGCCGCAGATCATCAATGGAGGATTCCTCCAGCACGCCCTCATGGCCATATCCGGCATTGTTAACGAGTACGTCGATCGGCCCTCTCAGGCGCTCTTCGGCCGCGATCCGCGCCGGGATGGCATCGAAGTCCGTCACATCGAGTTCGAGCGCATGCGCGCGCCCCGGAGCTTGGGCCTCGAACGCAGCGCCATCTTCTGGACGACGCACGGTGCCGATGACGCGATACCCTGCGCCCAGGGCACCGGCGGCGAACGCCCTGCCGAGACCGCTACTCACGCCGGTGATCAGAAATGTGCGAAGGGGGGATTTCGACATATGGCTTCGCTCCAGCGCCTGGTGTCATTCTTATATCATGATATAAGTTTGTGATGAGCAGGATCAAGCCCCCCTCGTCACCCGACAGCCGCACGGCAAAGCGCGAGCGCGTTCTGGATGCGGCCGCGCGGCTGTTGAGCACAAGCGAAGCAGCGGATTTCTCCATGCGCGATCTGGCCGAAGAGGCGGGCGTCAGCTTTGCGACCCCATTCAATTATTTCGGATCCAAGATGGCGATCATGCACGCGCTTTCCGCGCGGCTCATCGATACGATGACTGCTCGCTTCGCTGAGGCTCCGGCCGCAGCCGACGCGATAGCGCGCATCCTCACGGCCTTCGACATTGCGGTCGGCGTGCTGCTTGAAGCGCCTGCTATAACAAAACCCGTGGTCGGATCACTTGGGAGCCCGACGACGGAACCGGGGCGCGTTGCCGATCATTCTCGTGTGTTATGGGCTGTAGCCCTGGGGGACCTTACTGGCATTCGTGAGGAAATGACCGCAATCGCCCGATCCAGCCTTCCGGATCATCTGGCTCTGGGGTTTCGCGGCTGTATTTCGTTCTGGGTCGCTGGTGAAATTGCGGACGAAGACCTGCATGAAAGAGCATTTGCGATGGCGGCAGCCCTGCTTCTTGGTTTTGTGCAGCCCCAATTCCAGGACCGATTGACGCACCTGCTGCGACTGGACGCGCTAAAGATTTCACCCTGATAAGCGACCGTGTTCAGGCGCTCGCCCCTAGGCGCGAATCCTATCCCGCACACAGATGAAAACAGGTGATTTCGGAAGGCCTGCCAAGCCGGAGTGCGAAGCCCGGCCATAAACCGGTGCCGTTGCTGACGTAGAGCGTCATGCTGTCCACATCGTAGCGTCCGGAGACAAACCCGTTATTGCCGCGCGCGACGAGACGATCGAGGCCGACGATCATGCCGCCATGAGTATGTCCCGACAGCTGAAGGGCGACGCCAAGTGCGGCAGCGGCGCGCGCATCGCCTGGCTGATGATCGAGCAGCACGATCCGCGCGTCGGGCGGCCTACCCGTGAGCGCCGCGTCAAGATCCGGGCCAGCCTGCCCGTGCCCGCGTGCCGACCGGTCGGTCACGCCCGCGATCACGAGATGCGCCGCGCCACGCGTGATGACCGCATGGCTGTTCAGAAGCATGTGGAGGCCCAGCCCGGCCAGTTGCTTCATCCACTCGGCGTAGTCGAAAAAATACTCGTGGTTGCCCGGTATCGCCAGAACGCCGTCCGGTGCACGCAACTGCGCGAGCGGCGCCACGTCGGCACGGCGCATATCCACCGAGCCGTCGATGAAATCGCCCGTTACGACGATCATGTCCGCACCCGCCGCATTGGCGCGCACCACGACCGATGCTGCCCATCTGGCAGGAAAAAGCCGACTGATATGCATATCGGTCAACTGGAGCAGCCGATATCCGTCGAAGGCCGGGGCGAGCCCATGGATGGTCACCGTCACATCCCGGACCGGCGGCACCCGCAGCGCGCCGGCGACACCGATGGCGGCGAGCACGCCCGCGATGCCGCCCACGGCTTCCCGCTCCAAGGCAGACATATGAACGGGCCGCCACGCCGCAAGCGCCATGGCCAGCGCGCCGACATCAAGCCCGATCTGAAGCACTGTGAGAAACAGGATCGCCCCAAACGCCCAGTTGAACACGATAATGAGCGGCCGGGGAAATTCCGGCGCGAAGACCGACCCCGAGGAGAGCTTGCACCAGAAGTGATAGAGCGCGGCCACGATCACCAGAGCGGCCGCGACCAGCTTCAGCCCGAGGGGAAGCGGTAGCGGCCATAACCAGTTCAGGATCACGACAAGCACCGGCAGGCTGAAAATAACAAGGCGCAAAGCTGGTAGTGTCCTCTTGAGAAAACGGCTTACGGAGCGTGTTCCGATGCTCCGTAAGCCGAACGTGGTATGGAGGCGTCAGGCGAAACGCTCTCCAACCATCTCCTCGCTTTTGGCCCAGAGCGCCTCGGCATGTGTGGGATCGAGAGCGTAGGCGCGCACCCCCTCGCTGACCAGACTGATCGGCTGGTCATTCGGCACGACGGCGCTCACATGGCAATCCTCACAGTAATGCGCGCCCACCGCATCGGCCGCAGCCACGACGCCTGCCCATACGGACGTCGCTGCTCCCTGCGGAATGGTCTTGAGCTGGAATGGCGGCTGTCCCTCCGC
The DNA here is from genome assembly GCF_011516755.1 of Acetobacter conturbans. GTDB lineage: Bacteria > Pseudomonadota > Alphaproteobacteria > Acetobacterales > Acetobacteraceae > Acetobacter > Acetobacter conturbans. The sequence goes on from NZ_WOSY01000042.1 coordinate 6,640, forward strand.
CGCGGCCTGCGCGTTGATCTGCTCCACCATGGCCTCAATGCCGCCGGGAGGCATATGCCGGACCAGCTCCGTCATGATCACGCCGGGATGCACGGCCGTCGCCCGCACGCCCCGTGCGCGATGCCGCGCATCGAACGCGACCGCAAAGAGGATATTGGCCGTCTTGGAGCGCCCGTAGGCCACAAAGGGCTCGTAAGGCGTATGCTCGAAATTCGGGTCGTCCAGATCGACGTCGGCGAAGCGATGGCCGGCCGAGGACACGTTGACCAGCCGGGCGCCGTCACGCATCAGCCCCGCGATCCGGTTGATCAGGACGAAATGGCCGAGATGATTGGTGCCGAACTGCGTCTCGAACCCATCCTTCGTATGGCCGAAAGGCGTGGCCATCACGCCAGCGTTGGCGATGACCAGATCGAACGGAGCACCTGCCGCGTTCAATCGGTCGGCGCAGGCACGCACACTGGCCAGATCCGCGAGATCGAGGACGGTCAGTTCGAACGCGCCCCCTCCGCTTTCGGCATCTGTACGCACCTGCCCGGTCGCGTGCTGGGCTTTTTCCAGATCGCGCGCCGTGCCCACGACATGCGCCCCATGAGCGGCCAGCGCCCGCGCCGTTTCAACGCCCAGCCCGGCGGAAACTCCGGTCACGAGGACGCGCTTGCCCTTCAGGGACACGCCGGAGAGAACATCCTCGGTCGTCGAGGTCGCGCCAAAAATCTCTGCCATTGATGAACTTCCTGGAATGATGCGTCGATCTCTTGCCGAAACAGGCTTCGGCATTTTATGTGGAGACATACTCCGCTTCATATATACGGAGGGATACTCCGTTTAACAAGGGGAGAGCAGGTGAGTGCGGTGAAAACACCAGGACGCAGGCCGCGCAGCGACGGTCAACGCAACCGGGAGCGCCTTCTGGTCGTAGCCAAAGCGGCCTTTGCGGCTGGCGAGATCGACATTGCCCTTGATGAGGTCGCGCGCCGCGCGGGAGTGGGCATCGGGACGCTCTATCGTCATTTCTCAAACCGCGATGCGCTGATCGAAGCGGTCTATTGCGTCGAACTGGATCGGCTTGCCGAGGCCGCGCCCGCTCTGGCCGCGCGACATCCTCCGGTGGAGGCGCTGCGTGCGTGGATGATACTCTTTGTGGATTACATCGCCGCCAAACAGATCATCGCGCCCGCGCTCAAGGGGTTGGTGGGCGGGACGGGCGCGCTCTATGCGCGATCTGGTGACGTTCTCAAGGCGGCGATCGACGGGCTTGTGGCATCGGCCGTCGAGAGCGGGGACATGCGTGTCAATATCGAGCCCCTGGACCTGCTCCGCGCTCTGGCTGGTGTTTCGAACTTCGCATCCGGACCGGGTTGGGAGGCCAGTGCGAAACGTCTTGTCGATATCCTCATTGCGGGATCGCAGGCACCGGCACCGTAACGACCAGTTCATCCGGGCTCCGTCCGCTATGCGGCGCCCCCGATGTTGTCAGTTCTGTCCAGCATGACGGCGTATCCTGACGACAGTTATACACTCACGAGCAGCGTATTCGCTTGATGGGGTATTGATCCATTTGTCCGTCTTCTGAAAGAAATATGGCGTGCTCAGCTTGCGCCTGTGCCATCAAGAGATGATCAAACGGATCACGATGATGCATAGGTAGAGACATCAGGATCTGCAGGTGTTCGGGCTCTATTTGCAGCAGAGAAAAACCTTCTCCAGGAATTGCTGCCAGAATATCGCTCATATCCGCATCCAGTTTACCGATACGGATTTTGATCGCAATCTCCCACAGCGAAACAATGCTGACCAGAATGTCGTGAATCGGATCCGCAATGATCTCCCGTGCC
>NZ_WOSY01000043.1 GCF_011516755.1 Acetobacter conturbans
GGCACGGGAGATCATTGCGGATCCGATTCACGACATTCTGGTCAGCATTGTTTCGCTGTGGGAGATTGCGATCAAAATCCGTATCGGTAAACTGGATGCGGATATGAGCGAGATCATCGAAGCCATTCCGTCAGAGGGGTTTACGCTTCTTCAGGTCCAGCCTCAGCATCTCAGGGTTCTGATGGAACTCCCCATGCACCACCGAGATCCTTTCGACCATCTGTTAATGGCTCAGGCAACGAGCGAACACGCATCATTTTTGTCCGAGGATGGTAACATACTTCTTTATCCTGTCACCGTCGTCCGGTGTTCGGTTTGACTACACAGCTCTTATGTCAGAAATTATTTCTGCTGATCGGATCATGGTAAAGGCCTGAGAGATGACGGAAAACGCGGGCAACTTTGCCTTTCTGGTAAAAAAAGCCCCGGAACTGGCCAAATTAGGGCAACTGGCCGAGCATTTCTTCCTTCTCGATCCCCCGACCGCGCTTATCAAGATACGACAGTTCGCGGAATTGACGGCCAAGGACATTGCCGCCCGGTACGGCGAACTGCCCGACACGCATGCCACCTTTGATGAGGTGCTACGTGTTCTCCAGAGATGCTCGCTGTTGCAACGTCAGATCGCGGATCTGTTCTTCCATATCAAGCGCGTCGGCAATACTGCCGTTCATGAGAACACGGGCACACGCTCCGAAGCTCTCGAAGCCCTCAAGATGGCCCGTCTTATCGGCGTCTGGTTTCACCAGGTCTATAATCATGCGCCGAGTTTTCGTGCTGGTCCCTTCGTCCCGCCACGTCCGCCGGAAGATGCAACACCCGCCCTGCGCGAGGAAATAGAAAACCTCCGTAAAATCGTCACCGAAAGCACTGACGCCGAAGCCAGGGCGCGACTGGCGGCGCAGGAAGCAATCGCCATACAGGAAACCCTGAAAGATCGCGCTTCCAGAGAAGCCGGGGAACGGGCTTTCTGGGAGCAGTATGCCGCCGAGGCAGACAGGGAGCGTCAGACAGCCGAACGGGCTCTGGCCCAGGTGCAGGCTCAGGCCATGGCAACGCCAGCCGCGGCCCTTTCCGATCTGGCTCAGGAAGCGGATCAGAAAGCTCAGGAACTGGAGATCGACGAAGCGACTACACGCGTCCTGATCGACGCCCAGCTTCGTGCCGCTGGCTGGACCGTGGACAGCAAGACCCTGCGCCATAGCAAAGGAACGCGTCCCGAACCTGGTCAGGCCATCGCTATCGCGGAGTGGCCGACCGAAAGCGGACCGGTCGATTACGCGCTGTTCATCGACGAACAGGCCGTTGGCGTCATAGAAGCTAAACGAAAGATCAAAAACGTCTCGGAACGCCTCGGACAGTCCAGACGCTATGGCCGGGATATCATCCTTGCTCCCGAACAAAGACTGACGTTCACCCCATCGCCCGACGCCACCGCCTATCGCGTTCCCTTCATGTTCGTGACCAATGGGCGCCCCTATTTCAAAAGACTGGAAACGCTCTCCGGCATCTGGTTCTGGGACGCACGCACAGGCGAATCCCAGCGCGCATTGGTGGACTGGTTCTCCCCGCGCGACCTTACCGCACGTCTGGAACAGAAACTTGATCCCGCCGCCCTGAAAGACGCCGACCGTCAACTTGGCGTCACAGGCCTGCGCGACTATCAGATCAAAGCCATCCACGCGATCGAAACAGCGATTGCACAGGGACAACGACGTCTTCTCGTCGCCATGGCCACCGGAACAGGGAAAACCCGTCTGGCCATCGCGCTGATGTATGAACTCCTTCGCGCCGAACGATTCCGCCGTATTCTGTTTCTTGTCGATCGCAGGGCACTTGGTATCCAGACGCTGGATTCCATGAGCAATACCGAAACCGCCAGCCTGCTGAAGTTTGATAAAATCTTCCCGATCGCTGGTATGGACAAGGCCATTCCCGACCTTGAAGACCGTGTGCAGGTTTCCACCGTGCAGGCCATGATCCGCCGCGTGTTCGACAACCCCGACGGTCAGCACCCTACGCCCGGAAACTATGACCTGATCATCGTCGATGAAGCCCATCGCGGTTACGTGCTGGATGCTGAATTGCGGGAAGAGGATCTTGGTTTCCGAAACCTGAATGATTATCTGTCCGCCTATCGGCGTGTTCTAGACTATTTTGACGCCACACAGATCGCCCTGACCGCCACGCCCGCCCTGCATACCCGCGAGATTTTCGGCGCGCCCGTCTTTCACTACAGCTACCGCCAGGCCGTCATCGATGGCCACCTGATCGACCATCGGCCACCACGCCGCATCACAACAGCTCTGAGCCAGACCGGTATCCATTTCGATGCGGGCGAGGAAGTTGCTATTGCGGACTCCCGCACCAATCAGGTCGATCTTTTCGATCTTGAAGATGAAGTTGATTTCGAAGTCGCCGAGTTCAACAAGAAGGTCCACACGGAAGCCTTCAACCGTGCAGTCACGACAGCCGTCGCACTGGAATGTCCCCCGGATAAACCCGGCAAGACCCTGATCTTCGCAGCCCGTGACACCCATGCCGACCTGCTGGTGAAGGCCCTGCGGGAGACACTGGCGGAAGAATACGGTCCGCAGCCTCATGACCTCGTCGAGAAAATTACAGGCGACGTGGATCGGCCAAACGAACGCATAAAGGTCTTCCGCAGCGATCCGCGCCCGAAATACGTCGTCACCGTCGATCTTCTGACAACGGGGATCGACATCCCCTCCATCGTCAACCTCGTCTTCGTGCGCCGCGTCAGCAGCCGCATCCTCTATGACCAGATGATCGGTCGCGCCACGCGGAAATGCGACGAGATTGGCAAGGAATATTTCCGCATCTTTGATGCGGTGGACATCTACGCCAACCTTCAGAACGTTACTGATATGAAGCCGGTCGTGGTCAATCCGTCACTGAGCTTCGCAACCCTTCTGGGCGACCTGAAGCGCGCGGAGACCGATGAAGACCGCACCTGGGTCCGGGATCAGATCGTCGTCAGGATGCGGCAACGTGTCCGTCATGTTGATCCGGAACTTGCTGCCTCGCTCGAAGCTGTGCTCGGGCCACTGACCGATCTGCCAGACCAGTTGCGTGACGCGCCACCAGCAGCAACGGCGGACCTGTTTGCCCGGCACCCTTCGCTTGCAACGGTCCTCGACAGTACCGGCAGTCGCTCGCGCCCGACCGGTATCTATATCTCCGAGCACGAAGACGAACTGGTCTCCATCACCGATACGTTCGGCCAGCAGGCAAGCCCCGCCGATTATATCGAGAGTTTCGAGGCCTATGTCCGCGCCAACATGAACACGCTACCCGCCCTGATTGCCGCGACCCAGAAGCCGCGCGACCTCACGCGGCAGGACCTCAAGGATCTTGCAACAGCGCTTGACGAACACGGTTTCTCCGAAGCCAGTCTCCGTCGTGCTTACGGCACTGCCCGCAACGCCGATATTGCCGCCCATATCCTCGGTTTCGTCCGTCAGGCCGCCCTGGGTGATCCGCTTGTGCCTTACGCCACTCGTGTGGAAAACGGTATCCGGAAAATCCTCGCTTCCCGGAACTGGACACCAAAACAGACCCGGTGGCTAAATCGCATCGGCCGCGCCCTGAAAGATCAGCCCGTGGGAGACCCGGCCCTGCTGTCCGACCCGCTCTTTTCACAACAGGGCGGTTTCGATGTCATCAACCAGACCTTTGATTCCGGCCTCGGTGATGTATTGAAGGACCTCAACGCCGCCATCTGGTTGAATGGACCCGAAGAGGGCCAGGCCGCGTAACAGGAAGTGTCTGACGTATGAATCCCGCTACCGATCTGGTGAACAAGCTCTGGCGTCTCTGCGCGCTTCTTCGCAAGGACGGAGTCACCTACCAGCAATACGTCACGGAACTGACTTATCTGCTCTTTCTGAAAATGGCGTCCGAACAGAAGGACGTTGAGCAACGCATTCACGCGCCTTACCGCTGGAAAGCCCTGAAAAGCGCCAACGAGACCGAGGTTCTGAAACTCTACCGTCAGGCCCTGATCGACCTCGGTGACGGCGAGAAAGTGTCAGACCGAGCCATCGTCGCTATCTTCCAGAATGCGGCGACCATCGTACGCGACCCGGCAAACCTGCGGAAACTCATCAACGCCATTGATGAACTGCACTGGTTTGCGGAAGAGCGTGACTCCTTTGGTGATGCCTATGAAGGTCTCCTTCAGCGCATGGCGGAGGAGACAAAACGCGGTGCCGGGCAATATTTCACCCCGCGCGCCCTGATCGACGTGATGGTCCGGCTCATGCAGCCGGAAGCAGGCGAGGTTATCGAAGATCCAGCCTGCGGCACTGGCGGCTTTCTGATCGCAGCCAATCTGCACATGAAGGCCGAAACGGACGATTATTTTGAACTTGAAACTGAAAAAGAAAAAGAGTTTCAGGTCAGACATGCCCTGCGCGGCATCGAAAACGTCCCGGATACCTATCGCCTGCTGCTGATGAACCTCTATCTGCACAGCATCGACCCGAACAACATCGCTCTCGGTGACACCCTCAGCCCGACCGGTGCAGACACCCGCTTCAGGAATGTTGATCTGATCCTTACCAACCCGCCCTTCGGTCCCGCTGGCGGTCCGCCCACACGCGACGATCTGACGATCACCTCCACCGTTTCGTCCTATCAGCTTCCCTTCGTGGAACACTGTATCCGCGCGCTGAAGCCGGGCGGCCGCGCCGCCGTGATCGTGCCTGATAATGTGCTGTTCGATGACGGGCGCGGCAAAACCCTGCGCCGGCGGCTGATGAACTGGTGTGACCTGCACACCATCCTGCGTCTGCCCGTCGGCATCTTCTACGCGCAGGGCGTGAAAACCAATGTGCTGTTCTTCACCCGTTCGGAAAATGAAGCGCCGGTGAAGGACGCCACAAAATCCGTCTGGATTTACGACGCCCGCTCCGGCGCGCCGTCCTTTGGCAAGACCAATCCATTCCGGACCAGCGATCTGGAGGACTTCGTCAAGGCTTTTGGCTCAGACCGCAATGGTCGCGCAAAACGCAAGGATCAGGGCGAGGAAGGCCGCTTCCGTCGTTTCACCCGCGATGAGATCGCGGCCCGTGGGGATAATCTCGACATCACATGGCTGAAGGATACGTCCGATCAGGCCGAGGATGGGCTGGAAACGCCGGAGGACATTGCGGCCGCCATTGAGGGACATTTGAAATCAGCACTGGAGGAGGTTGCGGCGCTGATGGCAGAGCTTGAGGGCGATCTCGTGACTGCTGATGCGGAGGTGGCTGAGTGATGTTGCCGAAGGGGTGGGTCGAGGCAGATTTGATTGATATAATTACTTTGCATGATAGCAAAAGAATACCTTTGAATGCAGAGCAGAGACGAAACAAGCCCGGTGATTATGCTTACTATGGAGCCAATGGTCAGGTTGGTGCAGTGGGAGAGTATATTTTCGACGGAGAATACATTTTACTTGCAGAAGATGGCGGTTTTTTCGACCAACCGGGGCGGAGAGTCGCTTATCAAGTTTTAGGAAAATTTTGGGTGAATAATCATGCCCATATTCTCACCCCTAAAGGTGGAATCCCACAGACTTATCTCTGCAAGGCACTTAATCATTTTGACTGGATGGCAGTTGTTGGCGGCACAACACGTTTAAAACTAACTCAGGGAAATATGAAGCAGGTTAAAATGCCTCTTCCCCCTCTCGCCGAACAACGCCGCATCGTCGCCAAACTGGACAGCCTGACCGCCCGCATCGCCCGCGCCCGGGCGGAGTTGGAGCGTATAAAGAAACTTCAGAAACAATGGCTGCAGAGATTTCTTGATTCTGAATTTTCGTGTAGCGGTCGAATGCTGAAATTGGGCACGCTTGCTGAGGATGTTCGCTACGGGACGGCACAAAAATGTATTCAGAACCCAGTTCTTACTCCAGTCTTAAGGATTCCCAATATTTCCAGCGGAAAAGTCGACATTTCCAATTTGAAGCATGCCAAATTTACAGAAAAAGAAATACAAAAACTATCGTTACTTCCGGGGGATGTGCTTATTATTCGCTCCAATGGAAGCGTTGATCTGGTTGGTCAATCTGCCGTCGTCGATGAACAAGCCTCCGGATTCCTTTTCGCTGGATATTTAATAAGGATTCGACTCAAGAAGAATAACGTTGCTCCTGATTTCGTACATTATTGGCTTCAATCATCACAGGCAAGAAATGTAATAAATGCCGAGGCAAAATCGACGAGCGGCGTCAATAACATCAACAGCGAACAACTGAAAAACCTTCAAATAAGAGTACCTAGCCTTTCAATGCAGCAAGAAATCGTTTCACGTATCACAAAAGCCTTTGCCCATATTAACCATCTCGAAACCGAAGGCCGCCATACCCTGACCCTTCTCAACCGTCTCGAAGCCTCCCTCCTCGCCAAAGCTTTCCGGGGTAAACTCGTCCCGCAGGACCCGAATGATGAACCCGCCAGCGTCCTGCTTGAGCGCATCCGTGCCGAAAGGACAGAAAAACCGGAGACACGAAAAAGAAAATGACCGAGCCCTATGAAGAACCTGATCTGGAAAAAGACAAATGGGTTCGTATCATGGGAGTCTATGGTGACGAGCGCGTTCTGTGGGACCGCAAGGGCGCAGGCCGCTCTCTGGAAGAACTCCCCGTCCCCCGGCAGTTGAGAGACCGTCTGGTTCAGTGGAGTGAGAGCTACAGGGACCGGGACGAGCACAGTGAAGAAGAATGGATCCGTCTGGACCCACCATTTGATATAGAGCGCTATGCAGCGGAAGGATTTGCTCTGGCTCACGCCGTGAAAGCAGTGCTGCCGGACTGGACTGTGATTTATTTCGACGTATCAAAGGTGGATTACAAAAATCCATATCTGCCACGATATGTTTTTGAACGGGAGATTTGATCAGCCCATGTCCGTCCCCGATTATCAGTCTCTCATGCTTCCGGTGCGCGTCTGGCCGCAACGGGCGTTCGTCGTGTGCCTGAAGTCGCCGAGACGATTGCGGACGAACTCGCCCTGTCAGCAGAAGATCGGGCGACCCTGCTTCCCAGTGGCAGGCAACGTCTGCTGTATAACCGTGTACACTGGGCAAAGACGTATCTGACAAAAGCGGGTTTGCTGTCCTCTCCAGCGCGTGGGCAGTTTACGATCATGCAGGCAGGAAAGGAACTGCTCGCTTCCAGTCCACCCGCCATCACGCGCACGATGCTTGAGCAATATCCATCTTTCATGGGCTTTATAGGTGGCAAGCCTGATGGGGTTGCGGAACAGACGCCGCAGCCTGTTTTAGGCCTTGCGCCCGATGCTGATACCCAGACGCCTGAAGAGTGTATCGAGACGGCCCATGCGGAATTGATGTCTGAACTGCGCTCGGAACTTCTGGAGCAGATCCGGCAACAGAGTCCTGTTTTCTTTGAACAACTGATTGTCGATCTTCTGGTTGCTATGGGCTACGGCCGCAGCCACGAAGATGCGGCCAAGCGTTTCGGCTGCACTGGAGATGGTGGCGTCGACGGTGTGATCAATGAAGATCGTCTGGGGCTCGACCGGATTTATGTGCAGGCGAAGCGCTATGCCGCGCATGCCACCGTTGGACGTCCCGATGTGCAATCCTTTGTCGGCAGCCTTGTCGGACATGGGTCGCACAAAGGCGTATTCGTTACCACATCTTCCTTCAGCACTCAGGCCACGGATTATGTCCGCCACTTGACTCAACGGGTTATTCTCATTGATGGGGCGTTGCTTGCCGATCTGATGATCGAGCACGGTGTGGGCGTCCGTGTCAGTCGTATAATCGAGATCAAGAGAATTGACTTGGATTTCTTCGATCCGAGCTGAAGTCTCTTGCTCTTGGGGATTTGGATGGCTGCTTTATCAATCCAACAACCGCAAACCGGACATTCCGCTCCCCCCATAGCCGACTTTTTCCACGGGGAAAGGGTTGAGCGAGCTGGGCAGGTTGTAACAGATAGAGTGAGAGGGCTGCGCGGTTTCCGCGACGGAATGAGAGGGTAGGAGAGAGTCTCCTGTCCGTCCGTCATGGAGTTTCCCGCCATGGCAA
>NZ_WOSY01000044.1 GCF_011516755.1 Acetobacter conturbans
CAGGGCTTTGTCTCCAAGGTTCATCGCAAAAAGCCGCATCTCAAGCCTATGCCCCGGCATATCCAGAAATCAAATGCTGGAAAGTCGGTCATCCGCTCGCGTGTCGAGCATATCTTTGCCGATCAGAAGTCACAGACAGGGCTGTTCGTCCGAACTGTCGGTATTGCGCGAGCCAACATGAGGATCGGGCTGGCCAATATCACCTATAATATGCGCCGCCTCCTCTTCCTCAAAAGATTGAGTGCGAGCGCGTAGCCATCCAGCGAGGGACAACACTCGATCCGCTCAAAACGCAGGTCAAAAATGACCCAAAGCGCCGTCAATCAAATCGCCAAAAGCCAGAAATTACCGGCCAAGCACATCAATCAAGGGTTCTTCGATCCCTCCAATTGTAGGCGGGGCGCCAGTGCAGTTCCGTAGCGGATCATGTAGCGCAGAGCGTTGAACAGTTCGTTCAAATCATGCTGCCGCTGTTCCGCGCCCTCTCACATCAGAACAAGATACGGAACAACCAACGACCATTTTTCGTCTGACACGTCAGAAGGATACAGCTTGTAATCTTGCGTCATTCAGCATTACTAAACCAATCACGCACGAAATTACATAATACCCTCTAGGAAAATGTTTAGTATCCAGAGCATACCGCCTTTATCTCTGTAAACATGCGGATTGCTTCAAAGCCTCCCTCACGTCCCCAGCCCGATTGTTTCATCCCGCCGAACGGCAGTGTCGGATCAAAATAATTATGGGTATTGATCCATACCGTACCAGCCTCTACGCGTGCGGCAAGCTTATGAGCCCGTTCAAAATTCTGCGTCCAGATACTGGCAGCCAACCCGAAAACAGTATCGTTGGCGTCAGAAACAAGCTTTTCGATTTCTTCATCTTCATAAAGGATGATGCTGAGTACCGGACCAAAAATTTCTTCCGTAACGCATGACATGCTGGATGTTGCGTTGACAATGAGAGTGGCCGGCACAAAAAAACCGTCTGTTCCTGAAGGAACTTTCCCCTGAATAATCGTTGCACCAGCCGATTCTGCTGCGCTGATGTAACCCAGAACGCGCTCTTTTTGCACCTGAGAAATCAACGGCCCCATTGTAACCGCTGTATCAAGGCCGTGACCGCAAACCAGATTATCTATCGCTGCGGATAGTTCTGCCACAACTGTATCATGCAAAGAACGCGGTAGATATAACCGTGAACCGGCTGTGCAAACCTGACCTTGATTGAAAAAAATCCCTCTCATCACACCTGCGACCGTTTTCTCAACGTCCGCATCCGGCATAACCAGAACTGGAGACTTTCCTCCCAACTCAAGTGTTACCCGTTTGAGGTTGCTTTGTGCCGCCATGATTGCGATCTGCCGCCCCACATCCGTAGAACCGGTAAAGGCAACTTTGTCTACATCTGGATGACGGACGAGAGCCCCCCCTGCTTCTGCTCCAAAGCCGGTTACGACATTAATAACACCGGCTGGGATACCTGCCAATTCAGCAAGCTCGGCCAGTCGCAATGTCGTCAGTGATGTGTTTTCAGCAGGCTTAATCACAACAGTACAACCCGCAGCCAATGCTGGCGCCAGTTTGTAAGCCAGCAGTACCATCGGAAAATTCCACGGCACAATCAGCCCCGCCACTCCTACAGGTTCGCGTAAGGAATAAGCATGTCCACCAGCACTACCAGCCAGCTTGATAGCTTCGCCATTCAGCTTGGTAGCCCACCCGGCCATGTAATGGTAAATGTTACAAGAGAGGGCCATGTCCGCATGCCGGGCATAAACTACGGGCTTGCCTGCATCCACGGCTTCCATCTCAGCCAGTTCATCGGCATTATCTTCCAACACTGCGGCAAAACGGAACAGTAATTTGGAGCGTTCAAGCGGCGTCATGTCCGCCCATGCTCCTTGCTTGAATGCTGATCGTGCGGCATTCACCGCACGATCAATATCCTGCCCGTTACCAGCGGCAATACTGCTGATCGCTTTGCCCGTTGCCGGGTCGATAACCGCAATCCGTTCCGTACCTTCGGCTTCGCACCATTGCCCCCCAATATAAAGCCCATGCCTACGCTGCAGGAATGCTTTCAGGCTATCTGAATACTGTGGGCTGGATACATATTCCATATTAAGAACACTCCCTGCATTTTTTATTGTGCTCATTTGGCGGTGATTTCCTCAGCATTTTTTGACCAGTATGTTACGTCCATGCCATCAACTTCACACTGCCTGGAAATCCGCAACCCTGACGTTTTCTCGAACACCAGACAAATCAGCAGAGCAGGTACCGCAGCCAACGCCATGACAGCCAGCACACCCTCCAGTTGCAGAAGTGGGGTAATATGCGCATGCCCCGGTGCAAACTCTCCTGTCAGGTCAGGAAAACCAGCTGTAGCTTTCCCCCAATGCACAAAGCCAACCAGAATAGCGCCAACTGCGCCTGGGCCAAGGCCAAGCGGCACAACCTTGGGTTCATCGATTTTCAGCAGGCTGATCAGACGAGATGTCAGCATGGCTACAATCGGTCCCCCCATGCCAAACAAAACACACTGCAGAGATGTACCAATATCAAACAGGGTACCACACATCACCGCCCCTGCCACAGGCCCGAAAAACACCCATACCGGCTCTTTTGTCAGGCACGCCACAATCGCTCCCGCAATGCCGCCACCAAGTAAAGCGCAGAAGACATTGACCAGAATAATACCAATACCAGATTGCGTCATTGAAATACCTGACACGCCTTTACCCGGTGCAATCCATGTTGAGCCGATCGCGACAAGCGGCACAGCGACCATGATGAAAAAGGCCCCCAGTGCTACCGATGCATAATTACTGGCCCCAGGCTTAAGACCAAGCGGATCAGGGCTGAACACTCCCGCCCTTGGCCCAAGCCGCCATGCAACAATAAGCGACCATGTGCCCGCAAATACATAAAGCGGCAGAACACCTTCAAAATCGTGCAAGCCGAGATTGGTCAGGGGAGAAACCGGTCCCCATGTTAGATATCCCGCCAAGGGGCAGAAAATCAGTCCAGCGATAAAAGCCATTGTATAAAGTGGAGCACTTTTTATGCGCTCGATCGTTCCGCTATGAATAAGCCCTATCGTGGCCATTGCAAAGGTAATGAAAAATACGACAAAGACCTGCTGCACATCTGCTTCTGGCACTGCCTTGGGGTCCAGCATAACAGAAGCTGTTGTTACCGCATGACTACCTAACCACCAGTCGCTAAGAGCCTGTTTCAAGGCGCCATCAACCCCAAAAGCAGTATAAAACTGCCATTGCCAGATTGCGTAGCCACACACTCCCATACCAGCGCCACCGAGTAGACAGGCCACAAATTTCTGCACCCATGTGTGCAGTACATTCTTTTTTCTGGCTAGGCCGGAATCAATCAATCCCAAACCAATAACCACAAACAGGACACTGACAGCGCTGACAAAATAGATAAACGCCGAAACAATGTTATCTGTTGAGACCTGTTCTGTATACATAATTGGCCTCCGTTTGTACATAGCCGCACTGTCGGACATTCCACTTTGGAATGCCCTTGAGCCGTCGTTTTAATTGGAATAGACGCTGACTTTACTGTCGGCGATCTTCTACGAACATTGCAGCCCCGTTCCGGGCCAAAGCCTGTGTTGGTGCATTGGTATTGGCGCTGACAATATTAGGCATAATCGATGCGTCAATAACTCTCAGGTTACTGACGCCACGCACACGCAGACGTGCGTCAACAACAGACCTGCTGTCAGCCCCCATTCGGCATGTGCCCACAGGATGCCACATAGTATTAGCAACCTTTCTCACCCACTGACCAATCGCCTCGTCACTCTGAGTTTCCACACCGGGCTCAAGCTCCTCTTCGAGCACGGCTGCAAGTGACTGCTGTCGCATAACCTCACGAATGGCCTTAACCGCTCCAACAGCCTTCTTCAGGTCACGCTCATCACCAATGAAGTTCGGATTGATCTGGGGCATCGAGGTGGGGTCTGCATTGGCCAACCGTACCCAGCCACGACTATCGGGCTGCAGAATGACCAGTTCAAGCGTGACACCCGAGCGTTTTCCGGTTGGAATAAGCCCATCCTCGGAAATGACCGGTACGTGATAGCACTGGATTGTCGGATCCGCTGTCAGATCATCGGGGTTCCAATGCGAAACTGTTTCGATACAGTTACCCGCAGCCGGCCCATCCTTGGTCAACAGATATTGCAACGCTGCCTTGGCCGTGCCCAGACCAGAAGAAATATTCTGATACCCGATATTACCTCTCACATAGGAGCGGACACAGAAAATGGGATGATCCTGCAGATTTTCACCAACCTCTGGTGCATCAACCTTGACGTCTATTCCAAATTTCTGAAGCTGCTCCGCCGGCCCCACACCTGAATGCATGAGAATTTTCGGGCTATGAACCGCACCGGCAGACAGGATGACGTCATCAGCCAACAGTCTGTGGTACTTGCCTTTTACCAGATATTCTACACCATAAGCCTTGCCGTTCTCGATCAGCACACGGGTTACAGTCGCTCCGGTCACAACATTGACGCGGCCTGATTTCATATGCTTGCGGAGATAGGCATCCACGGCGCTACACCGTTTGGCCTTGCTGATGTTTGTCTGAACCGGCGAAACACCTATCTGGCTGGCACCATTATAATCCACATTATAGGGTAGGCCGTATTCTTGGAACGCTTTGACACAAATCTGATTCAACTCGTTAATATTTTTTGTAAGCTGAACTTGAAGCGTCCCATCAATACCATGATAGGCGTCATGGAACGTATCGTTACATTCCTGAGCAACAAAATGAGGCAGCATGTCGGCATAAGACCAGCGGCCTTCACCCCGTACCGCTACCTGCCAGGAATCATAGTCACGCGGCTGCCCCCGTACATAGCATACGGCATTGACCGATGTGCTGCCCCCCAGCACTTTACCCGAGCGATAAGGACGGGCAGTACCATACATCGGCACTGTATTGTACTGCCACATATGCTTGTCATACTGAAGGATTTTTGCGAACCCACCAGGAATCTTGATCAAAGGGTCCTGATCCGTTCCACCTGCTTCAAGCAGAGTGACTGTCGCATCTGTGTGTTCTGCCACATAAGATGCGACTACGCAGCCGGCTGCACCGCTCCCTATTATAACAACATCAGTCTTGCCAGAAGACATATGCTTTTTACCTTCCTTGATAGAGAAAATCAGAAGAAAGCAACCACACGCGCATATTATTCTGAGTGGTTACTTGTTCTATGCCTTCTGATTACAATCCGAATCCAGACATTGAAACATTTGACGTGTTAGAGTCCAAAATAGCGCATACGCGATAAATGGCAAGAAGAATATTCCGAGACCATAACGTTTTATCCACTCTGGAGCAGAGTAAGCCGGCAGTTTCCCGGTTCTTCCGCACTTTTCGTGATGGGTATCTTGTACTGAGGTTCCGGAACTGGGAAATCCAGAAAGTCGTTCACTTTCATGGATATTCCCCAGTGTCACGCCTTCGGTCTCTTGATCTTCCCCGTTCCCTCGTCGTTCGTCGTGTTGTTGCACTGGATAACAGAGTGGAGATCGAAGTCGGTCTGCGAAAACGGAGTGCAGTGTGTCCGGACTGTCAGTGCCCGACACAACGCATTCACAGTTTCTATCAGAGAAAACTCGCGGATCTTCCATGGCAGGGCCGTCCAGCCACGCTGATCGTTTCTGTGCCGCGCTTTTTCTGCCAGACGATGCTTTGTCCACGTCGGACGTTTGTCATGCCCCTTGAGGGGATAACCGTGCGTCATGGCAGACAGACCACACGTCTTGCCGATCTTCATTATTATATCGCCCACACCCTGGGCGGTTCCGCTGGGGCACGAATGACCGTGCGCCTGTGTTGCCCCATCAGCGCGGATACTCTTGTCCGCCGTCTTCTCTCACGTGTGCAGAACACCACAAAAGGCACGGCCCTTACACGTGTGGTGGGGGTGGATGACTGGGCATGGCGGCGGGGACATCACTATGGAACGATTGTGGTCGATCTTGAGAAAAATGATGTCATTGACCTCCTGCCAGATCGGGACGCTGATACCCTTGCCCGATGGCTGCAGGTCCACCCCGGTATTGAAATCATTGCCAGAGACCGTGCCGGTACTTATGCAGACGGATGCCGCAGAGGCGCACCATCCGCTCTTCAGGTGACAGACCGCTGGCATCTGCTGAAGAACCTGTCAGACGCTTTTGTCAGCATTCTGGATCGTTTTACGACGACTGTCAGGACCCTGACACGACAGATGAACGTATCAACGGTCGTAAGCAAAATATCTGAAACAATCAGAGCGCATCCAGAAGAGGCGCAGGCGGTCGTCAGGTCAGCCTCTGGGGAACGGCGTGACATTCTTTTCAAGGAAGCTCTTGCCCTGAAAGCAGCGGGACACAGCATTCAGGCTATCGCCACAACGATCGGGGTAGAGAGAAAAACCGTGCGGCGCTGGTTTCAGCGGGGCCATGCACCACCATGGAAAAGAACGGTTCCGTCACGCAGCATACTCGTGCCTTACACAGCCCACCTGGAAAAGAGATGGTCCGAAGGATGTCGCAATAATCGTCAGCTATGGCGGGAGCTCCTGGAGCAGGGCTTTGCAGGACAATATGGGGTCGGTACATAGAACGGGCACAGATATACGCTAAGGTCGGATGCTGAGGGTATATGACGGAAAACAGGTGTTTTCCGTCATTTTTTTCTTGCCGGGAAAAGATAGCCGCCAAGGTAGCAAAAACTGCACGACAAACCATGTCGCTTTGCATTACTGTGCGGAAACTCTTCTGATGAGGTTTGTCGTACATGCTGGTCGGTTATATGCGAGTGTCCTCAGCCGACGAACGCCAGTCAGTGGATCTCCAGCGCGATGCGCTGATCGCGGCTGGCGTCGATGCACGCCACATTCATTCCGACAAGGCCTCTGGTGCCCGCGACGATCGCCCTGGCCTCAAGACGTGCCTCGCCTGGCTCAAGGAAGGGGATACGCTGGTGGTCTGGAAACTCGACCGTCTGGGCCGTTCTCTATCGCATCTTCTCGATATTATCGGAGATTTTCGGGAGCGTGGCATCGCTGTTGATTTTCACTGAGAACTGGGTTCTTCCGCACTTTTCGTGATGATTTTTTTTGATTATGCGGGCTGAAGGACACGCGCCCTGAGGAGTTCGAAGCCTGCTCTTCCGAACATGGTTCGCTTGATCATTTTCAGTCGGCTGATCTGTCCTTCAACCGGGCTGGTTGTCCAAGGTGTGACAAGAGACGCTTCAATGGCAGCCGCATCCCGTTCAAGCGCGGGAATCAGACGTGACAGCAGCGTCATCTTTCCTTCTTCCAGCAGAGCCTTCAGATCGCCTCCCGTGCAGGTGTCACCCCTTTTACAGAGCAGGGTCTGCATTTTCCTGAGCCAGCAGAGTGTGACGGCAAGGTGCGGTTCAGCTTCCAGAAGGGCAGGAACCAGCAGTCCCTCCTGTCCGGCAGATAACGGATCCTCTGCGAGGAGAAGCCGCGCAAGTCTGC
>NZ_WOSY01000045.1 GCF_011516755.1 Acetobacter conturbans
GAAGCGACGCCTGGCCCGGTCCGTGACGCAAAACACGCGGGTTTCCGTCACCAGCCGCTGGGTGCCGTGTGGTCCCCGCTGGATGGAGAAGCCCAGAGCGAGCTTGCAGACGTCATCTTGGCGAGGGATGAGAAAAGCGCCGGTCGTAGGAATGTCGCACAATCCGTAATCCGTCCGCCAGAACGCGCCGATGAGGCCATAGACCAGGGCGGCATCGCCCCGCCGTTCCAGCACCGTGAAGTCGGTGAGGTCCAGATGCCGTTGCCGCGCATGGCCTAACAGCCGGGCGGGCATTTCGCGCAGGCAGATGGCGGCACGAACCAGCGGATCGTCCTGATTCCGCCATGCAGCCACCGCGTTCATGATGCGACTGGCCGGGGCGGAGATATCGACACTGTGTCGCTCGCTGAAATCGAAGCGCGGGATGAATTCGTCCAATAGGTTCATCATGCTTCCATTTCTCTCCGGCGAGGTGGTACATTAGCGCACTATGCCACAAGAGCATTTCGCACCGTAGTGCGGATACTGCGATGGCTTCATGGCGAAGCCAGACAGTAATTCCATAATATATTGTGAACGAAATATGATTGCAGACTTGAAAGCACGATGACTGGATTTTGGCACGTCATGCCGAAGGTCTTCAAAAAATCGGGATAGACAGAAAATGTCGGTTCGGCGACCACCTCTCGATCTGCGGGAATTGCTGTTCGTGCGTGTCATCGCGAGGGAGGGAAGTATCCACGGAGCCGCACGGGCGTTGGGAGGCAAACAATCTGCCGTAAGCCGGTCTTTGCGATTACTGGAAGAGCGACTTGGCGTCTCCCTCTTTCGACGCACGTCGAGCGGTGCCAGACTGACCCCGGCGGGAGTTGCCTTTCTGCGAGAGGCTGAGAAGCTGCTCGATGGAACTGTCGGACTGTACGAGCGCACGCGGCGTTGGAGCCGGGGCGAGACCGGCGTCATCTCCGTGGGCGTCCAGGGCAGCATCCCACCCGGCCGGATCTCGGCGATACTGGAGTCGTACAGCCGTGCGCAACCCGGTATCTCCTTCATTTATCGGGATAATGCGAAAAAAGAACTGCTCCAGGCCCTGGAACAGGAAGAGATCGACCTCGCGATAATGACGCTGCCCTTGCCCGGCAGCATGGCGGCCACGATCCCGCTCTGGAGCGATCGTGTCGTTGCGATCATGCCGGTCGAACATCCGATCGCACAGGTCGGAACCGCGTCATGGGCCGAGTTGCACGACGGAATCTTTCTGATCGGGAAGGATGATACCGGCGACGAACTGCTCGCGCTCCTGATGCGCAAGATGCGGCAGGCGGGATTTGTTCCTGTGACACGTCAGGAGGCGGTCAGAAGCCTGCGGGTCGTCGCATTGGCAGCAAATGGAAGTGGCATTGCCCTATTGCCGGATGCCTGGCTGGGCTTTCTGCCCGCTGCCATCCGGGAGCGGATCGCTGTAGTGGAAGTCATCGACGGGGACGGGTTTTCCCACTTCGCGTATGGCGCGGCCTGGCACCGTGAGCGCTGCCCACCGGCCGCGAGAACAGTCATTCGTTTTCTGGAGCAGCAGGCGGCTGCGTTTTAACGGCTGCCCGCCGTGGCCCCTGCCGGAGCTTTCGGAACGCGCGGTCGGATGTGATAAAGCCACGGATCATGTGCGGCACGAGACGGGCAGGCTCGACGGGCTGGCCGTTCTGGCTGACCAGGGCAGCATAAGTGACGAGATCGCGATGAAGGTCCGCAGGCAGGTCCACGGTGACGCGGACCGGCTTTTCGTCGGGAATTTCGGTGATGCGCAGCTTCGTCATGGAGCCGGTTCCTTTGGGTGCCAGGGGTTCAAGATCAGGTCGCGATTCAGGATAAGCATGAACGGCAGGCCCGGCCGGTCTGTCAGCGTCGGCTGAATATTCAGGCTGCGATCAATCAGCCGGTTGCCGACCATGGAAAACCCGTTGCTCGCGCCGGAGCGGATGGCCTGCATCAGGTTGTTCTCGTTCCATGACGTGCCCGCTTCGGAGCCCACGCTGAGGAGGGTCGTGACGAGCGCCGCCCTGAAGAGCTGGCCCCAATGATTGTTCACCTCGTCGGACAGGCCGGACTGGCCGATGGCGTCGCCGCCGGGCAGCTTTTCCAGGACGAGGCTTTCGCCGTTCGGATAGATCAGCCGGGTCCAGATGATCTGGGTGCGCTGCTGCCCGAAGGAAATGCCGCTGTTATAGGCCCCGAACAGGGTGCTTCCCTGCGGGATAAGCAAGGACCGTCCGGTCGGGCTGTCATAGACGTTCTGGGTGACATGCCCTACGATCTGTCCGGGCAGATCGGAACTGATCTTCGTATTGAGTGCGCCGGCAATGACGGTCCCAGCCTGGAGGATATAAGGCGAGGCGGGAGATACGATCCGATCCGGGCTGACGGTCATGCGGTCCGGCTGACCCGCCAGGAAGGCGCGATTGCCGGTCTGCTGGTCGGGGCCGGTCGGTGATGCCTGTGCTCCGGGAGCGGTGGCCATGACCGGAATCGTCTGCGCAGTCTGGCCGTCCCGCGCCTCGATCTGGGCGAAGAGCCTGCTGGTGCGGGCCGCCTCGATTTCCTGATCGCCACGGCGGTCTCCCATGCCCGAGACCGGTCCCGCGCGACCGTTCCGCTGTGCGTCGAGGATCGGCTTGCCGAGATCGCCGGGCAAAGGCGGCCCGAGTTTTGGAGTGGCGGTATAATCACTGGGGAGAGCGGCCAGCCCGTCGGCCGAAGGACGGGTGTCGGTGTCCTGTGCCCCCTGGACCGACCCCTTCTGTGTACCATTTTGCAGCGCGTAGCCCAGCGCAAGACCGATCGCGAGCATCCCCGCACCACCCAGCGTCCAGATGACGGGGCGCGAGAGCCGGACCACCGGCGGACGCTGCACGCGCAGCCGCAAATCGGGAGAGGGCGGCGGGGATGATGGTCCTGTTCCGCTTCCGCTTGTGGTGGCTCCCGTATTCCCTTCCGGGCGCTCTTCCGCGCCGCTCATGACTTCCTGCCATCCGTGCGGACGATCCGTACTCGCTGCTCGGAATGTTTATCCCCAAGCCGCAATTCGGCCGCCGCAAACAGGCGATCGACGATCATCCAGTTCTGCCTCACCCGGTAGTTCACCAGTTCCGGGCCGCCATCGGCCCCCAGCACGAACAGCGGCGGCAGTTCGCCCTGCCCGATACCGGACGGAAACGCGAGATAGACTTTGTGGCCATCGTCGAACGCCCGGCTGGGCAGCCAGGGCGGTGTTCCGCCTTTCACACTCTCGATCGCGTATCGGAAATTCAGCGCGTCGAGATTCAGCCCCGCATCCACGGGCGCCGCTTCGTCGGCGTTACTGTCCTGCCGATGCAGGGCAATCAGCTCATCCTCGGGATAGTCCCAGGAGACGGACGCCATATAGGTCGCGGGTGTCGCCCGCAGTTCGGCAAGGTAGGTCCGCCGGTCGGTATTGACGATCAGATTGGTGGTCAGGTCCGGTCGCGTCGGCTTGACCAGGATATGCACCCTTCTGGTCGTACCCGCGCCACTGGTGGTATCGCCGACAATCCAGCGCACGGTGTCCCCCACCGCGACCGGGCCAGTACCGACCAGCTTCTCGCCCTGCTGGAGCATGATGTCGGTGATCTCGCCGGGCGCGGCATAGACCTGATAGAGCGCGCCCGCGCTGTAGGGATAGACCTGCACCGCATTCACATAACCGGCCCGCGTCGGCTGGATGCGGGCGGCAAGATTGGCCTGGGTCACGCGCACGGTAGGGTCAGCCGCCTCGGGCACGACATGGGCACGCCGCAAGGGTGGAAGCGGCTTGAGTTGACCCGGCAGGGGAAGCAGCCGCGGGACTTCCACCACCCGCACAGGCTTCGGCGGATCAGGCAGGAGCATGGCCTGGGCCGCGTCGTCATATCGTATGACGGGTGGATGGTACTGTTGCGCGCAACCCGCCAGGGGCAGGGTCAGCAACGGCAAAGCACGAAGAGCACGACGGATCATTGGCCAAGCTCCTTCGACCAGTTAATGGCGGAGACGTAGATTCCGAGCGGGTTTTTCCGCAGATGATCCGCGTCGCGCGGGGTGCGCAGAACAACCGAGACGATGGCGGTCCAGCGTTCGGTGCCGGTGAACGCGCCGTCACGGTAATGGCGCTCCGTCCAGGCCACCCGGAAACTTCCGGGAGAGGCCCGGATCACCGAGGCGATGTCCACCTCGACCTGCTCGTGCCCGATCCGCGAAAACGGATCATTCAGGCGGGCATAATCATTGAGGGCCACAGCGCCGGACGTGGTGGTGAAATCATAGGCGCGCAGCCAGTTCTGCCGGACAACCACGGCATCCGAAGACAGGGACCGCACGTCATGGACGAACTGCGCCAGATACCAGGCGATCTGCGGATCGGCGGGCATGTAGCCGGACGTGGCCGGGGCAACGACCTGCGCCTGCCCCAGCCGGTCCACCTGCACGACCCACGGCGTGATGGTGCCGCGCGCGGACTGCCAGACCAGCCCGCCCCCGAGACCGGCGGACAGGAACAGGGAGCCAAAGGCCATGAGACGCCAGTTGCGGGCTTGCACGCGGGCCGAGCCGATGCGCTCATCCCAGATCTGCGCTGCCTTCTGGTATGGGGTGACGGGCTCGGGCGTGGTCCCGTAGCGTGTTGTGGAGCGACGGAACATCATTCTTTCTCCGAGAGATCGATGGACGTGGACCCGCCCCCGCCATCGGCGGAGCGGATGATATGGGCGGCCTCGGCGGCATGGGTGGCGGCGTTGCGGCGCTTCATGTTCCGCGCCCAGCGGGGCGGCTTGCCGTCGGAGCCGTCGCCGCTATCGGGGTCGCCTCCCGAGGGGCCGCCACCAGGGTTACCGCTACCGGCAGGCCCGGTACCGGGATCACCTCCGCCGCCGGACGGGCCTGAAGACGCACCGTCACCCGATGGCCTATCGCCTTCTCCGGCGCCGCCCATCGCACCGGCGGCCCAGCGTCCGCCAGCAGAGTAGCTTTCCTTCAACGAGGATGTTGCCGCGCCGACCTTGCTCTTCACGGCGTTCATCGCAGCACCCCCAGCGGCGCGACCGACATTGCCAGCCGCCGATGCCATGCCCGCCGCACCAGTCTGTCCGGCCGCCCCCATGGAGTAGGCTGTCGTGGCGGCACCTGCGACGGCAGCCCCTCCGCGCGCTGCCGCTGCCGTCGCACCGAGGGCCGCCGCTCCGCCAGACGCCACGGCGGCGGGCGCGGCAACAGCCGCAGCCCCCATCGCGCCCACCGCCATCGCGGTTCCCGCTGCTGCCCCGGCACCAAGCTGCGGGGCACCGGAAATCAGCCCATTGGCGAGCGAGCCGCCGAAAATGGCGAGACCCACGATGCAGAGTGACGCCAGCACGACGGACAGCGCCTGGCCGATGGTGGGCGCACTATCACCGTAGGACGTCGTGAACTGCCTGAAGAGCACGGAAGCTATGGCGGAAATAACCGCCAGCACCATGATCTTCACGCCGGACGACACGACATTGCCCAGTACCTTCTCGGCGAGGAACGCCGTGCGGTTGAACAGGGCAAACGGGATCAGCACGAAGCCCGCGAGTGAGGTCAGCTTGAACTCGACGATCGCCACGAAGAGCTGCACCGCGAGGATGAAGAAGGCCGCCAGCACGATGAACCAGCACAGGAGCAGGACGAGGATCTGCACGATGCTGGCCAGCGCACCGAAGGAAAACGCCAGTTTACTCGCCGCATCCAGCAGCGGCTGCGCGGCATCGAGCCCGGTCGCCGCCAGTCGGCCGGGATGCATGAAATCCCCAAGCGCCAGCGTGCCGCCCCCGGCTTTGAGCCCGAGGGCCGCGAAACTGTTGAAAACGATCCCCGACAGGCCGCTGAAATGGTCAATGACGAAGGCAAAGAAGCCGATATACAGCGTCCTCTTCACCAGACGCTGGATGATGTCCTCATCGGCGGCCCAAGCCCAGAACAGGCCGGCCAGCACGATGTCCAGCACCGAGAGCGAGCCGGCCAGCGACACCACACTTCCCTTCACCAGACCGAAACCGCTGTCGATCGTAGTCTCGAAGGTATTCAGGAAACCGTCGATGATGCCGACATTGTCGCTCGCCATTGCTCAATATCCAGAACTTGGGATGGCGACGGCCTGGGGAACATAGGCGTCATACTGCGAAAAATGCTGATATTGGGCTTCCGCCCCTGCCTCGTTCGCCGCCTGTCGCGCCCGTTCGAGGTCCGCAGCCCGGCCATTGGCGGCCAGTTCCGCCTGGATGTCGAACAGTTGCCGGGATTGCAGGGCCATAAGCTGGTTGCCGGCCTGCGCGGCCTGCAACGCCCCGGTTGACGTCTGGCTGGCCGAAACCAGTTGCGTCATGGCCGAACTGTCGCTCGGGATGTTTCCTACCACCCGCGCCTGAAGCTTCAGGGCGTCCTCGAACCCACCCACAGAATTCTGCCAGCGTGTCTGTGCCTGGCTGAACAGGGCACCGTCGGACATGCCAGAGGACACGGACGTGTACGCCTGCTGGTACTGCTGCTCGACGGACTGGACGCTGTAGGCAATATTCTGCGCCTGCGCGAGCAACGCTGTGGTTTGGGAAATCGTCGATTGCAGCGTCGACAGTGTCGAAAGTGGTAGGCTCGCCAGATTGCGACCTTGGTTGACCAGCATCTGCGCCTGATTGGCCAGTGACGTGATCTGGTTGTCGATCTGCTGGAGCGTGCG
>NZ_WOSY01000046.1 GCF_011516755.1 Acetobacter conturbans
GACTGTCACTCAGAGCATACCGGCGCATCCGTATATCCCCCCTGAAAACAGGGAGAAAACATCATGCATCGGACAAAAGTACAAGGCCCAGACCAGCAGGCGCTAACTGACTACACGCCCTAGCCTTCAAGCGTTCGCTTCTGGCGAAGTTATGGGGCGAATATTCACAGGTCTGGTGAGCGATATCGCGGAGAAATTTTCCCGGTTGTTGACACTAATTTGTGACAACAACCGGCGGTGGAGTTTTTATCAGTCCGTTGTTATGTCGTGCTTCTGGATGGTATGCCAACGTTGTTTTCCATTCTGGCATTATCCTAGGGTAGGCATAGAGAATTCCGCACCGTTGCGAATTCCTTCTGGCCAGCGGCTGGTGACGGCTTTCAGGCGCGTGAAGAAGCGTACCCCTTCCGGTCCGTGCATATGGTGGTCTCCGAACAGCGAGTCTTTCCAGCCACCGAAAGAGTGGAACGCCATTGGAACGGGGATCGGCACGTTGATGCCGACCATTCCCGCCTGAACACGATGCGTGAAGCTGCGGGCGGTGTCGCCATCGCGGGTGAAGATGGCGGTCCCGTTGCCGAACGGGCTTTCATTCACCAGTTTGAGGGCTGTTTCAAAATCGGGTGCGCGCATGACACACAGAACAGGACCGAAGATTTCTTCCTGATAAATCTTCATGTCATACGTGACATTGTCGAAAAGCGATGCCCCGGTGAAGAAGCCCTTCTCATGACCGGAAATGACATGTTCACGTCCGTCCACGACCAGTGTCGCTCCCTGTTCGACCCCGGAATCCACCAGTCTGCACACGCGCTCGCGATGCTGCGCCGTGATCAGCGGTCCCATATCGTTGCTGCCGTCTTCCCCTGGGCCGATCTTCAGCGTTCTGGCCCGTTCGGCCAGCTTGTTTACGAGGGCGTCCGCTACGGGCCCCACCGCGACGGCGACCGAGATCGCCATGCAGCGCTCGCCAGCCGAACCCCAGGCCGCACCCGTGAGAGCGTCCACGGTTTTGTCCAGATCGCAATCCGGCATGACGATGGCGTGATTCTTCGCTCCGCCCAGAGCCTGCACGCGTTTGCCGTGCGCCGTGCCCGTCGCATAGACGTGCTTTGCAATCGGCGTGGAACCGACAAAGCTGACAGCCTTGATTTCCGGGTGTTCAAGGATTGCGTTGACCATATCCTTGTCGCCATGCACCACCTGCAACACGCCGTCAGGCAGGCCTGCTTCCTTGAAAATCTCTGCCAGCATCACGGACGCTGAAGGATCACGCTCTGAAGGTTTGATGATGAAACAGTTGCCCGTCGCAATCGCCATCGGTGCCATCCATAGCGGAACCATGACGGGAAAATTGAACGGCGTGATGCCTGCGGCAATACCGAGCGGCTGGCGCATCGTCCAGGCATCAATGCCCCGGCTGACCTGTTCGGTATATTCGCCTTTGAGAATTTCCGGAGCTGCCGTGGCAAACTCGATGACCTCCATACCGCGTGTGACTTCGCCCTTTGCATCCGGAATTGTCTTGCCATGTTCGGCAGAAATCACAGCAGCGAGTTCATCGGCACGCTTCTCTACCAGATCGCGGACCCGGAACAGAATACGGGAGCGGGTCAGGGCGGGTGTGTCGGCCCATTTCGGAAAGGCAGCCCGTGCGGCGGAGACAGCGGATTCCAGATCCACCGCATCCCCAAGCGCTACCTGAGCCTGCACCTCGCCAGTTGCGGGGTTGAAGACATCCGAACGACGCTGACTAGCGCCGCCGGTTTTCTGGCCACCAATGAAGTGAGGAATGATTTTCATTTTCTTTGTCCTTGTCAGGAAAGAGAGAAGATCAGCTGCTTATTCGGCGGCCTGAGCAGTTACGGGAGGCAGTGTTTCGTGAGAGAGGGAAATGCCCCGACGCTTTCCATCTTCTGCGGCTGCAGGCAGTGTTTCAGGCACGAAAAACAGCGTGACGAAGAAACCGATGATGCAGATTGCAACGGGATAGAGCAGTCCGGCGAAGACATTTCCGGTGCGTGAGACAAGGCTGAGGCTGATAAGCGGAAGGAAGCCGCCGAAAATACCGTTTCCGATATGGTAGGGAATCGAAATCGAGGTGTAGCGCACCGCTGCCGGGAAGCTCTCGACGATGAACGCGCCGTAAGGTCCGTAGATCAGCGCTGCGATGACCACGAGGACGAACACGATGGCGGCGATGGGAGCAGCGTCAATTCCGCCGTCATGAACACAGGATTTCAGAACCATGAAGAGCGGCAGGTAGAGAAGGGTGGCAGCAGCCATACCGGTGAGGGCGAGCGGCTTGCGGCCGATACTGTCAGACAGGCGACCAAAGATCACAAAGAACGGCAGACCGCACAGTGCGCCAGCCGCCACGGCCAGCGTGGCAGGAAGAAAGGCGACTTTCAGGACGCTTTCGAGAAAATACAGGGCGTAGAACTGGGCGGTGTAGAAGGTCACGGCCTGGGCGCAGGAGACACCGAACAGAAAGGTCACGATGCGACGCGCATTGCCGGGAATGGTGAAGGCGTCCCGGATGGGCGAAGAGGAGATCTGCTGGTTCTCCTTCATCTCCAGAAACACAGGAGATTCATGCAGCCGGAGACGGATGCGGAAAGAAACGCCGACAAGCACGATGGAGAACAGGAATGGCAGACGCCAGCCCCATGCTGTGAAGCTCTCCTCGCCAAGGCCCAGACGCAGTCCGAGGACAATGCCCAGCGCCAGAACGAAGCCGCCGGACGCCATGGCCTGAATATAGCTCGCCCATTTGCCACGTTCCGTGGCCGGAGCGTGTTCGGCCACATAGGTTGCGGCGCCACCATATTCTCCGCCCAGAGCCAGCCCCTGGATGATCCGCAACGTGATGAGCAGAACCGGTGCGACATAGCCGGCGGTCCTGAAATCAGGCAGCGCACCGATGGCTGCCGTTGAACAGCCCATGATCAGCAGGGTGGTGAGAAATGTGATCTTGCGTCCGAAGCGGTCTCCGAAATGACCGAAGACCAGACTGCCGAGCGGACGGACTGCGAAACCGGTTGCGAACGTCGCCACACTGATCAACGTGGAGGCCATTCCGTTTCCGGGCGGATAGAACATCTGCGCGAAAAAAATCGCGAGGCAGCCATAGAGAAAGAAATCATACCATTCAATGATGGTGCCGACGCTGGAGGCAAAAACCAGACCATGCATCGAAAGCGTTCTGGAAGAGGTTGTAGCGTTGCTCATGCTGCGGTCCTCCCTGTTATGCGGCCCATACGCGGTGATAGAGCTCGATGATGTCCTGTGCGGTCGGCACACGCGGATTGTTTGCGGGTGAGCCGGACGCCAGCGCCTGCTCGGCCATCAGAGGCAGCAGGTTGTCCCAGCGTGCGACATCGAGGCCATGCTCTTTTGGCGTCGGAACACCGATTTCCCGATTTCTGCGACGCAGCCCTTCCACGAGGACTTCGCCCGCAGCGGCATCGGATGTTCCGGCGTCGGCAATTCCCATCACGCGGGCGGCCATCGCATAGCGTTCCGAGGCACCGGGCAGGGACCAGGCCGTTATCTCCGGCAGCAGCATGGCGTTGGACAGACCGTGCGGCACATGGAAATGCGCCCCGATGGGCCTGCTCATCCCATGCACCAGCGCGACAGAGGCATTCGAGAACGCCATTCCGGCTTCAAACGCGCCCTGCATCACAGCGGCGCGGGCTTCGTGGTTGCTGGGCTCCTCGCATGCGACGGGCAGCCATCTCCAGATCCGCTGCATTGCGGTCAGTGCCAGCGCATCGGTGAAGGGAGAAGCCTTTTTCGAGACCCAGGCCTCGAGCGCATGGGTCAGGGCATCGGTGCCGGTATCAGCCGTCAGCCTGCGCGGCATGGTCAGGGTCAGTTCATAATCCACGATGGCGATGTGAGGCTGATAGGCTGGTCCCATGCAGAGCATTTTCTCATCGGACACCTCGTCGGTGATGACAGTGACCCGTGTGGCTTCGGAACCTGTTCCAGCGGTTGTTGGAATGGCGATGACCGGCAGGCCCGGCGTGTTCTGGATATGCGGAACCTTGAGACCGGACGGTGTGGTGTGGTGTCGCGCAAGTACGGCGACCATCTTGGCGGTATCGATCGGGCTGCCGCCGCCCAGTCCGATCACGCAGTCATGCTGACCGTCCCGCAGCATGGCAAGGGCGGCATTGACGCACGCGACGGTCGGGTCTGGGACAGTCTCCGTAAAGGCCCGCATGGCGTATCCAGCCTGTTCGAGAATGCCCTTAACCCGTTCAAGCACTCCCCCTGAGGCCATGAACGGATCGGTGACGATAAAAGGCGCTTTGAGACCGGCTTGTTGCAGGGCTTCGGGAAGGTCATTCAGCGCGCCGCCTCCGAGCCGGACAAAAGGTGGAAGGACCAGTGCAGTCATCAGATTTCCCCTTTTCGCGGATGGAGTTCCGGACTTCGGTCCTGCTCCATCTCTTTTGTGCGGATGAAAATGTCTGACACGAGGCGATCGGACAAAAAATCTGGCGTTTTCGCCCACCCCATGTGCAAAAATGCACGGATATTTTGAGATATGGTCTGTGAAGGAACGAAGTATGCACGGAAGACGAGGACTCGACTGGCGTGATCTTCAGTATTTTCTGGCTGTTTCCCGCGGCGGAGCGCTGTCCGTAGCCGCTCGGGAACTGGGTGTGGAGCACACGACTGTTGCCCGGAGAATTCAGTCTCTGGAGCAGACAATGGACGCCACGCTCTTTGAACGGCACCCGCGTGGCTACCGGCTTACACGACAAGGTGAACAGCTGCTGGCCGGTGTGGAGGCGATGGAGCGCGAAGCGCAGGAGGTGGCGTTCAGCGCCGGAAGAGGCCTGTCCGGCACGGTGCGGATCAGCGCGCTGGAAGGATTCGGAAATTTTTTCCTCGCCCCGCGCATCGGAGCGCTACTGGAAGCAAATCCGGATCTGACGGTGGAGATGGTGACGATCCAGCAGATCGTTTCTCTCTCCCGCCGTCAGGCGGACCTCGCCATCGGTCTTACCCGTCCTTCGGGAGACCGGTTTCATGTGGAGGAACTGACGGATTATCGCCTGTTCATCTATGCCAGCTCCGATTATCTGCGACGGCATGGGCCGATCAGCAGCCGAGGAGACCTCGCGGATCATATATTCGCAGGCTATGTCGATGAACTCGTTTTCTCGCCTTCTTTGGACTATCTGGCAGAGGCCGGAATCGATTCCCGACAGGTCCGGATCCAGAATTCCAGTATTCAGGCGCAGAAAGCAGCGGTTGAGGCCGGACTCTGTCTTGGCATCCTTCCTGCTTTTGTTGCGGAATCAACGTCTGGCCTTGTGCGCGTCCTGCCGGAGGAGGTCAGCCTTCGCCGGACCTACTGGCTGATTACGCGGGGGGATGAGGCGGGGTCATCGCGGCTCGGCCATCTGTGCAGCGTGTTACGGAATGAGACCCGTGCGGCACAGGCACTGTTTCTACCTGCTGTCTGAACAGGAGAGTTGGCGAGATTTCATCAAATATTAGCTGTCGGCGAGGATATTTTAATCGGCCCATTCCGTGGAGGCGCATGCCGCTCTATGGCGTTCGAACTGACCGATTTCATTCTCCCAACAGACGCTGTCCGACATATCAAAACAAAATAATATCACTCGGCATAGAAGATTGCGGCCGATGGGGGCAAGACATGCGTTCCACCCGATTGGACAGAGTGATGCGGATCAGACGTTGAGTGTGCGGAGCAATTTTTCCAGATCCCGCTCTCCGTCTCTGGTTTGCGCGCCCGCTTTCAGTCCACCCCTGATAAGTTTAACGGGGGCAGGACGTTCGAGGAGTTCTGCCCAAGCCTCGTGCTCGCAGCCAAAGCCGCTTGGCTGGCTTGTCAGTGGAATAGTGTTTTTTGCGGCGGCAATAACACCGTTCGGAAGCGGGGAGCGCCCGGTTTATCCACCCGTAGCGTTCTGCTGTCTCGGCATCGAAAAGAGCGCGGCCATGTGTCATCCGGGTGGACAGATACTGGGTTCCGCCGCCACCGGGTGTGATGCCCATAAGTGCCTCGCACTGGGCAAGGGCCGTCCGGCCTTCGGCAGCAAATGCCATGTCCGCGGCAGCGACAAATTCTGCGCCACCGCCACGGGCGAACCCCGCAAGCTTGACGATGGTCACCTGCGGCTGCGTTCTCAGAAGCTCGCCGAACGCCTGGAACGGGTTGAGACCTTCAGGCGCGTCATGCGCAAGTTCGCTGAAAGCCTGCGGGTTATCGATCAAGGTCATGTCGACATGTGCGATAAAGAACTCGGGATCGGCACTCTGGAAAACTAGGGCGTGTCGTCAGTTAATTCCGATGATGGCGGAGGCGAGTTGCACGGCAGCGAGAAAGGTTGACTTCAGCTTGTCGTAGCGTGTTGCGATGCCTCTGAAATGCTTCA
>NZ_WOSY01000047.1 GCF_011516755.1 Acetobacter conturbans
ATCTGGTTCATTTTCTAGTGAAATGCAAAGTGCAGTACATTTCACATGTAATAATATACATATAAACGATGTGCCAGGGCGGTACCCTAATGTTGCTATTACATTATCGGGAGTTAGTGGCGATATACCTACAGTTTGGGTATATGATTGGCATGCCCGGAATGAAGATTGGGCGCTAAAATATAATCGCGCCAATCATATTAAAGAAACAAAAAATACATTTTCAATAGAGTATTCTTCTACTGCTGTTATTGACCATATAAATGGAAGATCAATACCGGTTAAGGCAAATGGGAGTTCAATTTTTACATTTAATGAAGTGGAAAGGGTAGTAACAATAACTGTATCTGTTGTATATTTAGGTTTGGATAGAGAGTATCACGATCTATATTATAGATTTTTATCTAATAAGTATTCAAAAGAAAAGATGGATGAAATAATGAAGAAGGTAAGAGAGGTGCAGTAGTATATAGAAATGTTATTATTCACTTGATGTCGGGGGCGGTAGGGCGGCTTTTTGTTGCTGCTGAATTCCTTTTAGACTGTCTCTGATAATAGCGTAAGCTTTGCTGGCAACGGGCTTAGGAACAGGCGCACCGGCCTCGGATAGCCGGGAAATCATACTGACAATACGCTCCGCGTCAGACAAGTCCGCCATATGTCTGACGGCGTTGTCTGACGTATTTTCTCCCGGTTTCCGGACACTTTTAACGTGTGAGCGAATGGCTCTGTCTAACCATTCCCCTATCGTGACACCCTCTCGTTTGGCCGCAGCAAGAGCGGCGTTTCTGACTTCGGGATGAACGCCACGGATTGACCACGGCTTCGGATCGTCTGTCATGTCTGACTCCACTGTATGACTTGTCTGGCATGAGTGGAGCATGGGGAGCATCTGTCTGTCATGTCTGACGTTTTTGTCGGACTTGTCAGACAGACTATGATGGGGGGAACAGGTCGGGTTGCGGGTTCTTTCGGAACTCAAAGCGAAGCCGCGAGACCTTTCGACCCGCCTTGATGGGCGTCCACTGGATAAGCCAGCCGTCTTTCTCGACCAGTTCTTTGACAGCGGGTTCGATGATGCGACGCTTGATGTTGTTGAAGTTAGCTTTTTGCTTCTCTGTCGCGTCCATCGAGGCGCAGAAATCCTCAATAGTATATTCGGCCAGCCCACTGTCCCGATAGTGCAAGAGCAGTTCCAGGAGCCGCCATGAGTAGGCCGAGCGGAGAGCATTGGCCTGTTGCAGCTTGTAGGTGGTGAACTGCTTTTTCAGCCCCATCAGAGAGGGGAGAAGGTCAGGCCACCATGACAGTTCAACCCAACCTTCATTCTCATGATACTTGCATCGTCCTACCCATCGCATGTCGTTGCGTATGGGTTTGAGCGGCTTTCCGGCCCGTGTGTAGGCGGGCTCAAAGAAGGTGATGGAGCGATTATACAGATGCTTTGCTGCATCTTGTAGAGCCTCATAGGCTGTCCTGGCATCGACTGAGAATGTTTCTGCATACTCTGCTGCTGTAATTTTGGTTCGCGGCACAATCGAGGTGGGAGCCGGAGCTGGTGCGCGGCTGTCAAGCTTGGATACGGCCAGCATGACAATGCGCTTTTCAGCCAATGTTAGCCCGTGACCGGCCCTCACGAGAGCATTGCTCATCGTGACTTGGGGATCATGCTTGGGAATGGCGGCGTAGTTTTTGCGGCTTACTGCCGTTTTTGCGGTCAAGTGCGTCACCTTCCGGGCTTATGCGCCGTACCAGAAAAGATGACGCATAA
Source organism: Acetobacter conturbans (assembly GCF_011516755.1). Taxonomy (GTDB): domain Bacteria; phylum Pseudomonadota; class Alphaproteobacteria; order Acetobacterales; family Acetobacteraceae; genus Acetobacter; species Acetobacter conturbans. The sequence goes on from NZ_WOSY01000047.1 coordinate 1,772, forward strand.
AACATTATACGTCAATATTTTTATGTGACGTATAAGCCCGGAAGGTGACGCAATAGGGGTGTGAATAAGGGGTTTTTGGCCTGTGGATGACACCCGGAAAATGACGCATTAACCCGGAAAATGACGCATTTAACCCGGAAAATGACGCATTAACTGATTGTATCTATATGAAAACAAAGGGTTTTTTTCATATAAACAAGAAGAAACAAGAAAAGAAAGGAAGCCGGTGTGGGCAACTGCTGTGGATGACACCCGGAAAATGACGGATTTCACGACGCACCCTCTCAGGGTGTCGGCGCCTTCGGCGGGCTACGCCGCTCCCGCTCCGCACTCGCCCGACACTTGCACCGTCAGAGGAACCGGATATGGAAAAATGCTCAAGAAGCATGGAGCAAGCCCGACAATCTCGCTTGAAGCCGTGCAGGCTTATGCCTTAATAAGAGTTATTAAAACCAACTAAGGTGGTGCCATGAGCGAGAAACTTTCATCTGGAAAGCAGGTAGTCAGTGTGCAGATGCCTGCTGACCTAGTGGATGCAATGGATCGGTATGGGGAATCCATCGAGCGGCCCAGGTCATGGGTGATGCGGGAAGCCGTGGCGTCTTACCTCGCCTATGAGGCGGAGAAAGACCGGGCGACACGCCGAGCTTTGGCCGATGTGGATGCGGGCCGGACGGTTAGCGCCGAGGCCGTCAAGGCATGGGCTGACAGTATCGACCAAGCTAACCCGCTGCCGCTGCCGGAACCCAAGCAGTGAAATATGAATGGACAGCCAAGGCCGTATCTGACCTGCAAACACTGACCGCCGACTTTGACCATCCGCGCGCGGTAGCGCGTGTCATGCGGCGGCTGACGACAGCACCGGACGTTCTGATCCAGTTTCCTCGGATGGGTACATTGCTCCCGGTCTTCTCACCCCGTGAGGTCAGGCGCTTCATCGTGGACGACTATGAAATTCGTTATGAAGTCACGGCGGATGCCCTGTTCATCACCGACGTTTTCCATACCCGGCAGGATCGCGAGACGTTTCATTGAATGGTAGGCGCTACCCAGAAGTCTTGAAATATCTATCAAACTGGCCCGTAAATGGCTCAGGAATGGTGTGCGTGGGTGTTCTGGTGGTTTTCTGGCTGGAAGCAGTCATGGGCGCGCTAGAGGCCATTCTAGGCCATTTCCGGAAGTGGAGACGCACCACGTCCCTTTCTGGTCAGTTCTGACCTTATAGCCCTCAATTCGACACATGCCGAACGCCTGAATCTGGCCCACCCTGTCCATTTCGTAGGCCATACGGCCTGATGGTGATGACACAGCCCATTCTGCCAGTAAGTCCCGCTTCTTGGTTTCCTGCTGCCCCTCAGCGAACCCTTGAGCGTATCCGGTTCGACTTCCTTTAATGTCACCCAGAAAGGCCGCGCAGAACACGAGCGCAATGGCTCCAAACCCGCAGGAGATGAGCAGGGTGCGCCTGTCGGTCTTGATGTAGCTGGTGACGGCCTGCGCAGCGTCCTCAACACGTTGCGCAGCTTTGGTGCTTTTGGCGTTCAGTGCCTCAAGTTGCTTCGCTAGGGCTGGCAGCTTACCGGCAACGTCCGAATAGGCTTTATTCGATCGCTGGACGGTGTTCTTCAAATCCTCAAACGCACGAAGGCCGAAATCTTCCGTGTCGTCTGGGTCATTCATGGTCAGCCCTCACTCTGCGCTTGTACTGGCCGGGGGGTGGTGAACCCATGATCCTGAAAAGCCTTTAGGTCTTGCTCACGAGACAACCGCTTTAGTAGGGCATCAATCACGTTCGAGAACCGTTCATCACCTTCCGCTGCTTTTAGTAAAGCACTACCCAAGATAATTTTTTGCCGATCCTCGATTTTCCGCTTCTGCCTGTTCTCAGCATTGCGGGCATCTTTCAGAGCATTCCGCGCCTGCTCAAGTCTCTTTTCGGCTTCAAGAATTCTCTGGGACTTGGCGGGCTGGCTTGTGCTGCTCATGTGCTCGAAACTCCTCTTGAGTGTATCCATACCACAAATTAAGGTTGCCTAGGAACCCTTCATGCCGATAGGTATTAAGGGCGCACTTATGCAAACTCTGAGAGTTTGCGTGCGACAGGGGCAAACCCCTTGCAACCCCATTCTGTCAGAGAGCCGAATCCCGTGGCGATCTTCCACCTATCAGTTAAGACCGTATCGCGTAGCACCGGCAGGAGTGCCGTTGCCGCTGCGGCTTATCGAACAGGTGACACGCTGACCAACGAACGCGATGGACGCCAACACGACTACGCCAACCGAACCGGGGTTGATGAGAGTTTCATCATTGCCCCGGCTGGTTGCGAGTGGGCGCACAATCGCTCTGCGTTGTGGAACGCAGCCGAGCAGGCTGAGAAGCGTTCCAACTCAGTGACGGCCCGTGAATATGTGCTCGCCCTTCCCGCTGAACTGGACGCCAAAGACAGGGCAGACCTTGCACGGTCTTTGGCTTCTGCTGTGGTCGAGCGTTACGGGGTGGCTGCTGATGTTGCCCTTCATGCCCCCAGTGCCGGTGGTGATGACCGGAACTATCACGCCCATATCCTCACCACGACACGGGAGGTCGGGCCGGACGGGCTGGGCAAGAAAACCCGCATACTGGACGCAGCCAAGACGGGTGGGCCGGAAATCGAGAGCCTTCGGGAGTTGTGGGCTATGCAGTGCAATGAAGCACTAGAGCGCCATCAGAAGCCCGCCCGCATTGATCACCGCAGCTATGAGCGGCAAGGCGTGGATGAAATACCGACCCTGCATCTTGGGCCGACCAGCACCACGATGGAGCGCAAGCACAAGGCCGATCAGGAGCGGAAGGGGGAGCCATACAAACCCCAGACGTTCAAGGCCCAGGAGAACGAGCGCAGGCGCACCCTGAACGACCATGTGCGGGAGATAGTGCGCGAGCTGGCCGCTACCGTCAGGGAGGTTGCAGCTCAGGCCATGGACGCCAGGAGGAAAGGGGTGAATGGCCTTCTGAACGCCTTGAGGATAAAGGGAAAACAGGAAGCGGACGAACAGGTCAGACGGGCGGCAGAAGCCCGCAGGCGTGAGGAGGAGCGCAAGGAAGCCTTGCGCCAGCAGGCACTCAGGGATGCCAGAGAGCGGGCTGTGCGGGAGGCCAAGGAGCGCATGGCCGACATAGCCAAAAGGGCGCAGAGATTGCCCCCTGATGCTCGTGAGCAGTTCCTTGCGGGAGAATACCCTTCAGATCCGTTTGACCGCGCATTGAAGGCTCATAGTCACCCTCTGGGCACCGCTGGACTGGATGCCGAAGAGAAGGCCGTCAGGGCGCACCTGAAGGTATATCAGGTGCAAGAGAAACGTCAGCAGGCCGAGAGGATGCAGGTGCCTGCGCGAGGAGGGCCGTCTCGCTTCTGATTGATAGATGATTGCAACAGTGGGCCAGATTTTTGGGTGTGAGTTTAAAAATATGCATTATGAAGATGAAGTAAAAATATACAAAATAAATTTGGATATAATCAGAGTTTCATCGGATTATAGTTTAGATGAGATAAATATAGACATTGAAAAATTAGAATGTTCATCAATGAATGGCAAGCAAATTGAGTATGAGCGCGAATTTTTACATGATTGCGTGAATGATATTTGTGCATCTTATGTGGTGTTGGCGTATCACATGTGGGAAAAATCTGTTTTATTGTGGTGTAAGAATAGGGGTAAAAAAAAGCCAAAGGAATGGAAAAAATACGAAGAAGCTGCAAAAGAGATTTACAGAGTTGATAGTAATCTTGAATACGTTAAATGTATTGTTAATTTTATTAAGCATAACAAATATGAAGATGCTGATTTTATAATAAAAAAAGGAAATGGGGTATGGTGTGATGTTTTTGAAATAGAAAAAAATCATATTAAATACAAACTAAATAAAATGTTTGTTAATTTTGTTTTTCTTGTAATTGAAGAATCTGGCCCGCAATGAATAAAAATATATTATTTGTTATGATAATTTTAAGTGGTGGCAAGGCGTTTGCGAATGAATCTGTAAGAAATGGAAGGTGTGAGGATGCTGTTTTTTCATCGTCACCATCTGGTTCATTTTCTAGTGAAATGCAAAGTGCAGTACATTTCACATGTAATAATATACATATAAACGATGTGCCAGGGCGGTACCCTAATGTTGCTATTACATTATCGGG
>NZ_WOSY01000048.1 GCF_011516755.1 Acetobacter conturbans
GTGGCTTCTGAAAGGCCACATCAACAGGCCTTACAGAAGACCGCACACGATCACACGTCAATATGGGTCAGAAAACTCTTGCATAACGGACGGCAACCACAGAAGAAATCCGCGTTGAGGGCGTTCTGGGCCTCTCCCTTGTTCAACTCGCGGGTGGCGCGGCGGCGTTCTTCGGGGAGCTCGATCCAGTCGAGCGTGAACAGCGTACGCTCAACGCGGCCCATCTCTCGCAGGGCAAGGGCGAGACCGTTCGCGCGAGGATAAGAACCGAGCCGTTCCAGCATCAGCGACGCGCTGGTGACGCCGGTACGGATTGAGGTGGCGAGCCGGATCACGTCGTCCCAGTGCTCGGAGATCAGGCGTTCGTCGATCGGCTGGGCCATCAATGGGGCGACAGTCGACCCAGGCTTCATGTCGCCGAACAGATGCAGGCGTCTGTTACCGATGTTGGGGATGCGCGGGGCGAAACGGAAACCGAGGAGATGGCATAGGGCGAACACATGATCCGAAACGCCCCCGCCATCGGTATGGTGACGCTCGATCGCAAGGTCGGCGCCATGATGGAGCAGGCCGTCGAGTACATGCGCGGCCTCGCTGGCACCGGCGGAGATGACTGTGGAATGGAACGGCGCGTAGCGATCGGAGACATGGGTGTAGAAGGAGATGGCGGGTTCGCTGCCCTTGTGCGGATTGACGGCGCCGGTTGCCTGTGCACGCCGATCGAGCGGGAAGTGCTGCCCGTCCGAGCTGGACGCGGTGCCGTCGCCGAACAACGCGGCAAGGGGCAGCCGATGCTGCGCCTCGATCAGCCTCGCCAGCGCCGCTCCGTAGCTATCCTCGCGCAGGTGCCAGGCCGAGAGCCAGCCGAGCTGACGCCGAGTTACCAACCCACAGGCCTCGGCCATGCGGGCGTGGCCGAGATTGGTCGCATCGGCAAGAACGGCGGTAAGGATCGCGCGGGGATCGTCGTGTGCCCGGCCGGTAGTCAAATGCGTGAAGCAGCCGGCAAGTCCCGTCCAGCGATCCACGTCGGCCAGCAGATCGGTGATCCGGATGGCCGGCAGGCGTGCGTAGAGGGGCGCCAGGGCGTCCTCTGCCTCGTCTGGAGTGATCGCGCGCAAAGGCGAGATGCGCAGCCGCCCCTCGGCGATCCGCACGTCTTCGAGCGTATCGGTGGACGCTTTCGCCTCTATCTCGGCGATCCGACGCGTGAGCAGCGCCTTGCGTTCCGCCAGCCAGGCCGCTGCGGTATCAGCGACGGCGATTGGCAGGGGGCCGGCCTCGCGCATCGCGGAAAAAATCGGCTTTGGAATAAGCTGGTGCTCGACGGCGCGATAGCGTCGGCTTCCCTCGACCCACATATCCCCCGCGCGCAGCCGGTCGCGCAGTTCCGCCAGGACACAGAACGCGAAGATGCGGCGGTCGAGATCAGCACGGTCGATCCGCTTCCGCCAGCTCGTCCGGACAAAGCCGAGCGGCACGTCGGCCGGAAGCCTGTGCCGGCCGTCGGCGAGTCCGCGCAGGGTCTCGACAGCTTGGGCAAGAGGTGCGCAGGCGGGAACAGCCCCGAAAGTGAAGGCAGCGACGAACGCAGGACCGATCTGGCGCAGGATCGGTGCGTTCTCTCGGGAGAGCGCCACGGGATCGAGCGGATCAGGACGAACGAGACGACGGGCTTCCGCGACTTCCCGTGTCAGCACGTCCCAGCCGATGACGCCCTCGATCGCCGCGTATGGATCGGCGTCGTCAGCGCGGGCGCTCAACACCGCATCGCCGATCTCGGCCAGAAGGCGGATTTTGGCGTTGATGGTCCGACGGTCGCGTTTCAATGCGGCTTCCTCGCGCCGTTCCGCCCGGCGGAACAACTGACCGAACAGACGCTCGAACATGAGCACCGCGTCGTCTGTCAGCGTCATCTGCGTCTCGATGACTGTGGCGACCAGCACCGCGCGCCGCCGTGCCGGGTTCAACGAGGTAAGATGTTGCGCCGTGAGGCGCGCGCCTTCTTGGCACAATCGGCGAAGCCGCTCCGGGTGAATGGTGTCCACGAGGCCGGAATCCAGGTCGATCGCACGCAGGAGCGACAACCGGTCGAGGATCGCGGCGAAGGCACGCCTCCCGGGCTGGCCAGGAGGCTGACGCACCCAGGTGAGGCTGCTGATATGGCTGCCGCTATGCGGCTGGAGGAGGGCGTCGAGCCGATCGCGCTGGTCGGCGGTGAGATGCCGCGTCAGCAGCTCGCAGACATACCGCTCGGCATCGAGCAGCGCCTTGCCCACCATGCGTTCGATCTGGGTGATACCAGGCACGACGATGCATCGCCGGCGAAATTCGCCCAGCAGCATCCGTGCGAGAACGATTCCGCTGCTGGACGTCAGGGCCGCAGGCAGAAGCCAGGCCTGAAGCTCGATCTGGAGCGGCCGACAGAACTGCTGGAATCCGAATGTTCCACGCAGCGTATCGAGCTGTTCGTAGCGGGTCGGCCCACGCACGGCATAGTCGGCGAGCGTGTCCGGCTCGATCCCGAGTTGATCCCCTATGAAGGCGAGCGGGATCTGAGGGATCAGCTCCCCCGGCCGGAGCAGCCGCCCCGGGTAGCGCAGCGCGCAAAGCTGGATAGCAAAGCCCAACCGATTGTGCGCCCTTCTCCGACTGACAATGACACGCAGGTCATCGGGAGTGAGCGTCCAGTAGCGCACCAGGTCGGCCTCGTTTTCGGGCAGGGCAAGCAGCAACAGGCGCTGCGCCTCGGTCAGAACGGAACGGCGCGGCATCTGTCAGGTTCTGCCGGGAGGCGTCCAGCCAATCCGCGCCAGCGTGTCGATCAGCGTCGAGCGCGGTACACCGAAGTTGCGGCATATAGCCGCTTTGCTGGCGCCGCCTTCGAGGGCGACGGTAATCGCCGCGATCTTCTCCGCGTCGATCGCGGGCGGCCTACCGCCGCGCCGACCCCGGCGCCTGGCGGCTGTCAGCCCCGCCATGACCCGTTCGCGCGTCAAGGCGCGTTCGTATTGGGCGAGTGCGCCGAACATCGAGAACAGCAACTCGCCTTGCGCGGTTGCCGTATCCATATGTTCGGTCAAGGATCGGAAAGCGATGCTGTTGATTTTCACTGAGAACTGACCCGGATAGGGCGGAAATTTTCATCGAGATTTGACCCATGCCTTCACACTCCCCGGCATCATTTGCTGGGGGGTTTTTGGAGTGATTGACATGGAGCTTCTGAGTGTGATCCGCCGGTGGCATCGCCGGGATCATCTTCCGATCCGCGAGATCGAACGCCGGACGGGACTGTCACGCAATACGATCCGGAAATATCTCCGGGCAGAGAGCATTGAACCGCGGTTCCAGGTTCCCGAACGTCCCAGCCGACTGGACCCGTTTGCTGACAAATTGAGGGGATGGCTGGTTCTGGAAGCCGCCCGATCCCGCAAGAACCGGCGCACGGCGCGACGGTTGTATGAAGACCTTGTGGCACTGGGTTATGATGGATCCTACGGACGGGTGGCTGCTTTCATCCGGCAGTGGAAACACGAACAGCACCAGGCACGCCAGACAACGGGCCGGGGTGTTTTCGTGCCCCTGTGCTTCCAGCCCGGGGAAGCCTTCCAGTTTGACTGGGGCGAGGACTGGGCGGTGATTGCCGACCGTCGCGTCAAGCTGCAGGTTGCCCACACCAAACTGTCCTTCAGCCGGGCCTTCATACTCAGGGCCTATCCCCTACAGACCCACGAGATGCTTTTTGATGCGCTTACCGAGGCCTTCCGCGTGCTCGGTGGCGTGCCACGGCGGGGTATTTTTGATAACATGAAGACGGCCGTGGACCGGATTGGGTCGGGCAAGGCGCGTCAGGTCAACCTGCGCTTCATGGCCCTGGCCAGCCATTACCTGTTCGAGCCGACCTTCTGCAATCCGGCAGCCGGATGGGAGAAAGGGCAGATCGAGAAGACCGTGCAGGATGCCCGGCGCCAGATCTGGCAGGATTTGCCCGCCTTTCCCGATCTGGGGGCGCTGAATGCCTGGCTGGAAGCCCGCTGCCTGGACCGTTGGGAACGGCTGCGGCATGCTGGATTGCCGTGTAGCGTCTCCGAGGTCCATGCAAGCGAACGTCCCCACCTCATGGTGCCGGGGCGTCCCTTTGACGGGTTTGTCGAACAGACCAAGCGCGTCTCACCAACCTGCCTGATCCAGTTCGAAGGCAACCGCTACAGCGTGCCGGCCTCCTTTGCCAATCGTCCGGTCAGCCTGCGGGTTTATCCTGACAAGCTGCGCATTATCGCCGAAGGGCAGGTTCTGTGCGTGCATGACCGGATCATCACGCGTTCGCATGGTGTGCCAGGCCGCACGGTTTATGACTGGCGGCATTATCTGGCGGTCATCCAGCGCAAACCGGGCGCCCTGCGCAATGGCGCACCGTTTACCGAATTGCCAGCCGCCTTCCGGACCCTGCAGGATCAACTGCTCAGGCGGCCTGGAGGCGACCGGGAAATGGCTGAAATCCTGGCCCTGGTGCTGCAGCATGATGAGCAGGCCGTCCTCTGCGCGGTTGAACTGGCTCTTGAAGATGGCGTGGCGACCAAGACCCATGTTCTCAATACGCTGCATCGCCTGATTGATGCCAAAAGAACCGTGGTTCTCCGGCTTGATGCTCCACAGGCCCTGGTGCTCGAACACGAACCGTGCGCCGATACAGGGCGCTATGACATCCTGCGTGGGGACAGTCGCCATGCGTCATGATCCTGCCGCCGCCTCACTTGTCGTCATGCTCCGTGGACTGCGGATGTATGGCATGGCCCAGGCCACGGCTGACCTCATTGAGCAGGGCGCGCCCGCCTTCGGGGCGGCCATCCCCATTCTCTCGCAGCTTCTGAAGGCGGAACTGGCCGAACGCGAAGTGCGCTCCATCGCCTACCAGACAAAGACAGCCCGGTTCCCCGCCTACAAGGACCTGTCTGGGTTCTCCTTTGCCGACACCCAGGTCAACGAGCCCATGGTCCGCCAGCTTCATGGCGGGGACTTCATCGAGCGTGCCGAAAATGTCGTGCTGATCGGCGGCCCGGGAACCGGGAAAACCCACCTGGCGACCGCCCTGGCCATCCAGGCGATTACCCATCACCGCAAGAAGGCGCGCTTCTGGTCAACGGTCGACCTGGTCAATGCTCTTGAACAGGAGAAGACTGCCAATCGGGCCGGGCAGATTGCCGACAGGCTGCTCTGCCTGGATCTCGTGATCCTTGATGAACTCGGTTATCTCCCCTTCAGCGCGTCTGGGGGCGCCCTGCTGTTCCATCTGCTCAGCCGCCTCTATGAGCGCACCAGTGTCATCATCACAACCAATCTGAGCTTCAGTGAATGGGGAGACGTCTTTGGTGACCCGAAGATGACGACGGCGCTCCTCGATCGGCTGACCCATCACTGTCATATCCTCGAGACAGGAAATGACAGCTACAGGTTCCGCGCCAGCACCGCCGCGTCAAAAAACAGGAAGGATAAATCCTCTTCTTGACCGCCCGCCCGACTATGCCTGAAATAGCATCTGGCTGGGTCAATTCCTGATGAAAAACCCGGGTCAGTTCTCGGTTCTTCCGCACTTTTCGTGATGGGTATCTTGTACTGTGGTTCTGGAACTGGAAAATCCTGAAAGTCGCCCACTTTCATGGATATTCCCCAGTGTCACGCCTTCGGATCCTTGATCTTCCCCGTTCCCTCGTCGTTCGTCGTGTTGTTGCACTGGACAACAGAGTGGAGATCGAAGTCGGTCTGCGCAAGCGGAGTGTACTGTGTCCGGACTGTCAGTGC
>NZ_WOSY01000049.1 GCF_011516755.1 Acetobacter conturbans
TGGTTGCGGGGATAGGATTTGAACCTATGACCTTCAGGTTATGAGCCTGACGAGCTACCGGGCTGCTCCACCCCGCGGTGGTGATTGTCATGTAGTGGGTTGGAAGACCTGGCGGCGACCGACTTTCCCACGGCTTAAGCCGCAGTATCATAGGCGCTGGGGGTTTTCACGGCCGAGTTCGGGATGGGATCGGGTGGATCTCTCCCCGCCATAGCCACCAGGTCATCCAGCCCACTACATATGTAGGGTTGGTGATTACGGTTGGTGCTGATTTTGAAATATGAGGCATGGATGATTTCTGTGCATGGGGTGCTTCTCTGAGAGAAGCGTGTAAGTGAGTTCTCGTGGGCGATTAGGACCAGTTAGCTGCACGCATTACTGCGCTTCCACACCTGGCCTATTAACGTGATGGTCTATCACGGCCCTTGGGGAGACCTAGTTTTGAGGTGGGTTTCCCGCTTAGATGCTTTCAGCGGTTATCCCGTCCATACTTAGCTACCCGGCTGTGCCGCTGGCGCGACAACCGGTGCACCAGAGGTATGTTCATCCCGGTCCTCTCGTACTAGGGACAAATCCTCTCAAGTCTCCAACATCCACGGCAGATAGGGACCGAACTGTCTCACGACGTTCTAAACCCAGCTCACGTACCACTTTAATCGGCGAACAGCCGAACCCTTGGGACCTGCTCCAGCCCCAGGATGTGATGAGCCGACATCGAGGTGCCAAACCTCCCCGTCGATGTGGACTCTTGGGGGAGATCAGCCTGTTATCCCTAGAGTACCTTTTATCCGTTGAGCGATGGCCCTTCCACGCGGGACCACCGGATCACTATGGCCGACTTTCGTCTCTGATCGAGCTGTCACTCTCACAGTCAGGCGGGCTTATGCCATTGCACTCGACAGCCGGTTTCCGACCGGCTTGAGCCCACCATCGCGCGCCTCCGTTACACTTTAGGAGGCGACCGCCCCAGTCAAACTGCCCACCATGCAGGGTCCCGGACCAGGCTTACTGGTCGCGGTTAGACATCAGAAAAATTCAGGGTGGTATTTCAAGGATGGCTCCACAAGAACTGGCGCCCCTGCTTCAAAGCCTCCCACCTATCCTACACAGAATGTCTCTGATGCCACTGCAAAGCTGCAGTAAAGGTTCATAGGGTCTTTCCGTCTGACCGCGGATACCCCGCATCTTCACGGGGAATTCAATTTCGCTGAGCCGATGCTGGAGACAGCGGGGAAGTCGTTACGCCATTCGTGCAGGTCGGAACTTACCCGACAAGGAATTTCGCTACCTTAGGACCGTTATAGTTACGGCCGCCGTTTACCGGGGCTTCAATTCAGTGCTCTCACACCTCCTCTTAACCTTCCGGCACCGGGCAGGCGTCAGACCCTATACGTCGTCTCTCGACTTCGCAGAGTCCTGTGTTTTTACTAAACAGTCGCTACCCCCTGGTCTGTGCCACCCGCAAATGGTTGCCCACCTACGGGTCTCGCTTATCCCGAAGTTACGCGAGTAATTTGCCTAGTTCCTTCAGCATCGTTCTCTCAAGCGCCTTGGTATTCTCTACCAGTCCACCTGTGTCGGTTTAGGGTACGGTCTATACGCCAGAGCTATTTCCTGGAATGCTCGAAAAGCCAGTCCAATCCGATAAGGACTGACAACATTTTGCATTCGTCACTTCTGGCAGGTTCAGGAATATTAACCTGATTTCCATCGACTACGGCTTTCGCCCTCGCCTTAGGGGCCGACTAACCCTGCGTGGATTAACCTTGCGCAGGAAACCTTGGACTTTCGGCGACAGTGTTTCTCGCACTGTTTGTCGCTACTCATGTCAGCATTCGCACTTCCGATATCTCCAGAGGGGGTCACCCCGCCTCCTTCGCAGACCTACGGAACGCTCCGCTACCGCGCATACAAAGTATGCACCCACAGCTTCGGCACGTGGCTTGAGCCCCGTTACATTTTCGGCGCAGGGTTTCTAATAGACCAGTGAGCTATTACGCTTTCTTTAAAGGATGGCTGCTTCTAAGCCAACCTCCTGGTTGTTTTGGAATCCCCACATCCTTTCCCACTTAGCCACGATTTAGGGGCCTTAGCTGGTGGTCTGGGCTGTTTCCCTCTCGACAATGGACCTTAGCACCCACTGTCTGTCTGCCACGCTAAACTTCCGGGTATTCGGAGTTTGGTTAGGTTTGGTAAGGCTTTGGGCCCCCCTAGCCCATCCAGTGCTCTACCCCCCGGGGTCAACACATGACGATCTACCTCAATAGATTTCGCGGAGAACCAGCTATTTCCGAGTTTGATTGGCCTTTCACCCCTAACCACAGCTCATCCCCGACTTTTTCAACAGGCGTGGGTTCGGCCCTCCAGTGCGTGTTACCGCACCTTCAGCCTGGCCATGGCTAGATCACTCGGTTTCGGGTCTTCTGCCAGCAACTCGTCGCCCTATTCAGACTCGCTTTCGCTACGCCTACACCTAACGGCTTAAGCTTGCTGCAAACAGAAACTCGCTGACCCATTATACAAAAGGTACGCCGTCACCCCATAAAGAGGCTCCGACTGCTTGTAGGCATTCGGTTTCAGGTCTATTTCACTCCCCTCATCGGGGTGCTTTTCACCTTTCCCTCACGGTACTTGTTCACTATCGGTCACTAGGGAGTATTTAGGCTTGGAGGGTGGTCCCCCCATGTTCAGACAGGGTTTCACGTGCCCCGCCCTACTCAAGGATTATCAGAAGCATTACGCGTAAGGGGCTATCACCCACTATGGCTGCACTTTCCAGAGCATTCTGCTTGTCTTCCAATAACCACTGGCCTGATCCGCGTTCGCTCGCCACTACTAGCGGAATCTCAATTGATGTCTTTTCCTCCGGGTACTTAGATGTTTCAGTTCCCCGGGTTTGCCTCCTGCACCTATGTATTCAGTGCAGGATCCTCTTGCGAGGGGGTTGCCCCATTCGGACATCCATGGATCAAAGCCTGCTCGCGGCTCCCCATGGCTTTTCGCAGCGTGCCACGTCCTTCGTCGCCTCCTAGTGCCAAGGCATCCACCAAATGCCCTTCTCGCACTCACTCACTCCCATGCACAGAAACCATCCATGCCAGAACAAAGTCCTGACGTTTCAGGAAACATGCACGACAGCTCATACAAGCGCGTCATATTTCAAACGCATCTGAACGCTTCCCCAAAATCCCTTAACATAAGCCGATTACTCGACTCATGGGTCAGACCAACCCAGGATTTCGGCACGCCCAGATACGCACCAACCGATTCACACTGACAAAGAACAATCACCAGACACTTTCCAGAACCAGCCGCACCGCGGTCAGGTAAAGGAAGGTCCGATCTCTAAAACCCTTCCCGATGAGATCCCGTTATGTCCGGCAGGCGCATAAGCACCACTATCCAGACATAAAACCGACTTGGTGGAGGCAGACGGGTTCGAACCGACGACCCCCTGCTTGCAAAGCAGGTGCTCTCCCAGCTGAGCTATGCCCCCAAACTTGGTGGGCCAGGGAGGACTTGAACCTCCGACCCCACGCTTATCAAGCGTGTGCTCTAACCAACTGAGCTACTAGCCCAAACCCGGTCCGACCCCGCAAGCTTTCGCCTGCACAGTCAGATCTCATCGTAGAAAGGGATATGTTGACGGCGCTTCCGCTCCAAAGGAGCAGCTCAGTCAGACCTGAGCGCCTTTGCCGATCCTGCAGCAAAGGACTTTTTTTTGGAATTCTCCAAACCAGATCAGTTGCCCAACCCAGTATCAGAAAATATCCTTGAAAGGAGGTGATCCAGCCGCAGGTTCCCCTACGGCTACCTTGTTACGACTTCACCCCAGTCGCTGACCCGACCGTGGTCGGCTGCGTCCTTGCGGTTCGCTCACCGGCTTAAGGTCAAACCAACTCCCATGGTGTGACGGGCGGTGTGTACAAGGCCCGGGAACGTATTCACCGCGGCATGCTGATCCGCGATTACTAGCGATTCCACCTTCATGCACTCGAGTTGCAGAGTGCAATCCGAACTGAGACGGCTTTTAGAGATCGGCATGATGTCGCCATCTAGCTTCCCACTGTCACCGCCATTGTAGCACGTGTGTAGCCCAGGACATAAGGGCCATGAGGACTTGACGTCATCCCCACCTTCCTCCGGCTTGTCACCGGCAGTCTCTTTAGAGTGCCCACCCAAACATGCTGGCAACTAAAGATAAGGGTTGCGCTCGTTGCGGGACTTAACCCAACATCTCACGACACGAGCTGACGACAGCCATGCAGCACCTGTGCAAGAGGTCCCTTGCGGGAAATATCCATCTCTGAATACAGCCTCTCCATACAAGCCCTGGTAAGGTTCTGCGCGTTGCTTCGAATTAAACCACATGCTCCACCGCTTGTGCGGGCCCCCGTCAATTCCTTTGAGTTTCAACCTTGCGGCCGTACTCCCCAGGCGGTGTGCTTATCGCGTTAGCTACGACACTGAGTAACTAAGTTACCCAACATCCAGCACACATCGTTTACAGCGTGGACTACCAGGGTATCTAATCCTGTTTGCTCCCCACGCTTTCGCGCCTCAGCGTCAGTAATGAGCCAGGTTGCCGCCTTCGCCACCGGTGTTCTTCCCAATATCTACGAATTTCACCTCTACACTGAGAATTCCACAACCCTCTCTCATACTCTAGTCTGGACGTATCAAATGCAGCTCCCAGGTTAAGCCCGGGGATTTCACATCTGACTGTCCAAACCGCCTACACGCCCTTTACGCCCAGTCATTCCGAGCAACGCTAGCCCCCTTCGTATTACCGCGGCTGCTGGCACGAAGTTAGCCGGGGCTTCTTCTGCGGGTACCGTCATCATCGTCCCCGCCGAAAGTGCTTTACAATCCGAAAACCTTCTTCACACACGCGGCATTGCTGGATCAGGGTTTCCCCCATTGTCCAATATTCCCCACTGCTGCCTCCCGTAGGAGTCTGGGCCGTGTCTCAGTCCCAGTGTGGCTGATCATCCTCTCAGACCAGCTATCGATCATCGCCTTGGTAGGCCTTTACCCCACCAACAAGCTAATCGAACGCAGGCTCCTCCACAGGCGACTTGCGCCTTTGACCCTCAGGTATCATGCGGTATTAGCTCCAGTTTCCCGGAGTTATCCCCCACCCATGGATAGATTCCTACGCGTTACTCACCCGTCCGCCACTAAGGCCGAAGCCTTCGTGCGACTTGCATGTGTTAAGCATGCCGCCAGCGTTCGCTCTGAGCCAGGATCAAACTCTCAGGTTCATCACGCCAGAGCCAAAACCCCAACATAATAAACAAAGTCAAATCCAGACTTATCTTCCCGTCATTGACAGGAACATGTATCGAAACATCTGTAAAAACGCGTCTGTCTTTCGAAAGATACGCTCAACAGCATTCAATAGTCGAACTTAACCAGTAAGCCAGACTAAACCCCCAAATAACCCCCCGAAGGAAACTATCCAGAAGAAACGCCGTCAGCATATCCCTCTCTACTCATATTCAATTTTCAAAGACCAAACCCACCGTGGTGGGCCGAATGTTCTACCTCAGCAACCCCGGGAGTGCAACCCCCGATCCGCTTCGGTGAGCGGCTTATAGGGCCCACTCCCAAAAACCGTCAACTCCCTTTTTCAAAAAATCTAACAAACCCAAAAACTAAACCATCCCAAAACCAACAGAAAATCCCGGAAAACCAACAAAAAATCACGCAAAAACAATGACAAAAATATACACAGAAATCCTAGAAAACCGATTC
>NZ_WOSY01000050.1 GCF_011516755.1 Acetobacter conturbans
ATTGCTATGCCTGCCATACCACCGATGCATGGAACAATATTCGAGGGTATGGATGGTATAAGCACCATTAAATCTTACGAAATTTGCGTCAGAATATCGCCATTTAACGCGCGTGTGTGATGATGAAATCACTAGAAGCGGCGACATTGCCCAAAAAAGATATTGTAAATCAGAAAATATATCGAACGTTACGTATGATTATTTCGCACGTCGTAAACCTTTGAAGAAAGCAGTTGGCTTACTCTGGCCCGAATAGGGTTATTTCCAGGTTACGGCTAGATAGAAAAATTGACATTTCTTCAAAAAAATCTATAATTATTAGGACACTCCTAGAAGGGTTCAGGCTTTACTATATGCTTACCATTGATGATGGCGGAGGAACGTTATGATCGCATACTTGAGGAATTCGTTTAAAATAACGACGTGTATCTCTTTGATCGCTTTGCTTTCTGCATGTGGCACGACGACAGATCGTCGACTCACTGAGGACGAACAAAGTTGCCGGAGCATGGGGCATACTCCGGGAACGGCTGAGTTCAAGAACTGTCTGGCGGATTTAAATGCCAGAAGGTGTGCCACTTCCCGGCAAAAGGGGTGGGGCGAACATCACGATGCATCGCTGGACTGCACAAGATTGCCCTGAATACGCCGTTTATTATGTTGTGAAACATCGTTTGTGTATATCATTATATAATTAATAGGTGTCATGATGTCGCGATCCGGCTTGAGTCAGAAGCGCCGAATGGTGAGGCGTCGTTTTTGTTTGAGACATTCGGTAGCTTTTTCTGTGGATTACGGGTGGTCTAACATATTCTGTCGACGGTGCGGTTCATGTTGGTGTTCTGACTCGGATACAGATCGGACATCGCATCTTTTGTGATGTATACTGCGAGTACACATGTCCAGTTTCGGGGAGCAGATAACACAGGCTGGACGACCGACAAGAGGACGGTTAGCGACTTAATCGGCCTCGGGTTTTTCATGAAAAGTCAGAGGGTGGGAGTGATTTCATGACGGATTCAGGGGTGGGAGAGAGGCTTCCGCCCGTCCGTCACGGAGTGTTCCGCCATGGCGAGCGCCATCCAGAAAATCGCTCTCAATGCGTCCCGTGATATCCCTTTCAACAAACTGGTGCTGTCGCAGTCCAATGTGCGGCGTGTGAAGGCCGGCCTGTCGATCGAGGAACTGGCCCGCGACATCGAACGTCGCGGGCTGCTCCAGAGCCTCAACGTACGCCCTGTTCTGAACGATGATGGGACGGAGACAGGTTCCTACGAGGTGCCGGCTGGCGGCCGTCGCTTCCGCGCGCTCGAACTGCTGGTCAAGCAGAAGAAACTGGCCAAGACTGCCCCGGTGCCCTGTGTCGTGCGCGAGGCCGGATCGGCCATTCTCGCCGAGGATGATTCCCTGGCCGAGAACGTGCAGCGCGTGGCGCTGCATCCGCTGGACCAGTTTCGTGCCTTTCGGGACATGCTGGAGAAGGGCATGTCCGAGGACGAGATCGCCGCCGCGTTCTTCGTCGTGCCCACCGTGGTCAAACAGCGCCTGCGCCTGATGACCGTGTCCGACAAACTGCTCGAGATTTACGAGCAGGACGGCATGAAGCTCGATCAGCTCATGGCGTTTTCCATCAGTGATGACCATGCCCGTCAGGAGCAGGTCTGGGAGATTATCGCCCAGAGCCATAACCGCGAGCCCTATCTGATCCGCCGCATGCTGACGGAAAAAACCGTGCGCGCATCGGATCGCCGCGTGCGCTTCGTCGGGCTGGATGCCTATCTCGCTGCCGGTGGCCATGTCATGCGTGACCTGTTCGAGGCCGATGACGGCGGCTGGCTGCAGGATCCGACCCTCCTCGACCGGCTGGTGATGGACAAATTGGCTGGGGCGGCCGATGACATCCGCGCCGAAGGCTGGAAGTGGGTCGAGACGGCGCTGTCCTTCCCGTGGGGACACACGCGGGGCTTCGCGAGGATTGAAGGCTCGCCGGTTGTGCTCTCGGAAGAAGAAGCCGCCCGTCTAACCGCTCTGCACAGCGAGCAGGAAGCCATCGAGGCGGAATACGCACAGGCCGATGAGTTCCCCGACGACGTCGATACCCGGCTGGGGGAGATCGAACAGGCTATTGAGGCGCTGGAAGAACGCCCTGTGTCCTTCGATCCGGCGGAGGTGGTCCGGGCAGGGGCCTTTATCAGCCTGGATACTGATGCCACGCTGCTGGTCGAACGGGGCTTCGTCCGCCCTGAAGATGTGCCGGCGGAGCCCGAGGACGGCCCGGATACACCCGAGGGTGATGATGACGCGGTCGTCCATCACGGCGCGGGTGATGACGTCGAAGGAACTGGGACGGAAGGCGCCCCCGGCACCGAGCCCGAAGAGGAAGATGGGCTGAAGCCGCTGCCCGACCGCCTGCTGACAGAGTTGACGGCCTGGCGCACGCTGGCCCTGCGTGACGCGTTCGCCGGCAATCCGCACATCGCGTTGACCGAACTGCTCCACACGCTGGTGCGCGATCTCTACTGGCAGGTGTCGGGCGCGGATTGCCTGGAAGCCTATGTCCGGGAAATCCCGCTGCGGGTGCATTCGCCAGACATGCCGGGCAGTGTTCCCGCTCATGAACTTCGCCAGCGCAACGAGGGCTGGAAGCATGATCTTCCCGATGACGAGGATGCACTCTGGCAGTGGCTCGACGGGTTGGATGATACCAGTCGCCTGGCCCTACTGGCGCATTGCCTGTCTTTTGGCGTCAACGCGCTGCATGAATCGTCCCATGGTCCGTCTCTGGCACGTAGCGTCAGGGAGCGCCTGGCGCGAGCCGGCCGGCTGGCGACAGTGCTCCAACTCAATCCGGCCGAAGCGGGATGGCAGCCGACGGTGGAGAACTATCTCGGCCGTGTCACCAAGGCGCGTATCCTCGAAGCCGTACGCGAAGCACGCGGCGATGAGGCAGCGGCCCGCATTGCGCATCTCAAGAAAATGGACATGGCCAGTGAGGCCGAGCAGTTGCTGGACGGCTCCGGCTGGCTGCCCGAAGCATTGCGAACTGCTGGTTTGACCGACGGTCATCAGAAACAGGTCGCTGTTATCCCCATCGAAACCGCCACGAATATCGCGGCCGAATGACGGGCGCCTCGTAATTCATGACTCCGAACCTAACCGGCCCTGGCTTCGGTCAGGGCCGTCCTGCTGATCCAGGAGAAACAGGACATGACCAATCCAGGAAATACGCCTGAACGGGCCGATACCTTCACCGCCTTTTCCGAGCATTATGAGGCCTATCGGAAACGGCAACAGGAATTTGGAGCAGTCAATCGCAAAGCACTGTTTGATTGCCTTGATGCTGCTGGGATCGAAACAGCGGTGGTCACCTTCGATGGTTGCGGAGATAGCGGCCAGATCGAAGATATGGCGGTCACTCCGGAAACCGATAATACGGTTCTGGAAAACTGCATGCCTTACATCTCTGTCGACTGGCAATGTGCCACGTCGAAAACTGATGATTGCAGCGTCAAGGATGTCATTGAGAACGTCTGCTACGACCTGCTTTCCGAAGCGCACGGTGGTTGGGAAAACAATGATGGTGCGTATGGCGAGTTTACCTTTGACGTCGCGGGACGGTCCATCGCCCTGGAGTATAACGAGCGTTACACCGCCGTCGAAAACTACGGCCATGAATGGACGGAGGAAGGGCACCATGGCGCATAGTTATCATCATGCCCTCTCCTCTGTGCGGAAATGGGGCGGTACGGTAGAGGATTACCTGCCGTTGCATACATGGTTCGATGAATCGAAACTGATCACGGCGGACTTCCGGCACCGGGCGCTGCGACACCATGCGGAAGGCATCTTCCTTGCCGAAAAACTGTTCGGTGTCACACTCACGCTTTCGACCGGGCGGGCAGTGCCGACCCGGCTGATCGGCGAACAGCACGTCCGGGAAGATTTCGGGTTTATCCCGAGCTTTGCGGACTGGGTGAAGGAAATCCGACCCTGTCCATGGATGGGACGCGCCAGGCCTCTCGATGTAGAGCATGAAACACCGCACAGTATGAGCTGATGCGGGATTTCGAGAAAGCGGCTTCCGTTATCCGGAAGCCGCTTTTTTCGTGCCGGTCCGGCCGGGAAGGAGTGAGAGGGCGGCTTCGCCTCTGATGCCGAATATCCGGCAAGAGAGGAGAGTCCCCATGTCCGCTTCCATTCTGTCTTCCGCCCGCACGGGCTTCCGGATTGATCCCTCCCGTGGCGAACGCAGCGCCCGCGTATCGTCCGAATGGTTCTCGCGCCCCGATGACGAACGCTATCTGTCGCTGTCCGACCTGCATGCTGCCACGCTGGCGCGGGCAGACCGGGCCACGGCCCGCACGGTGGAAAGCCGCGCCATCCGCGTCGAGGCCTCGCGCGACAGTGTCGAGCGTCTGACCCTGACCGTGCCAGGACAGCATGAGCCGATCGCGCCGACGCATTGGTCCTTCGGCCAGATGTGCAGCCTGGTCAGCGCGCCGTCCTCCTATCTGCGCGACCTGCCGGCACCGCTGGCGGCGATCAATCTCCAGCACGGGCTGCTGTCGCACCGCGCCGAACTGGTGAAAACGCTGGAGACCGAAGACGGACGGGTAGAACTGCGCGCCGTGACCGGTCCGGATTATGGCCGCATCTGGGATCACGAATTGGTCGGGGCGGTGCGCAAGATCGCGGGTGACGGCACAGGCGATACCAACTGGAAGGTGCCGGGCGTCATCGACTGGGCCACCATGACCCATAATCCCTACGTCGATATCACCAAGGAAACTACGACGCTGTATGCGTCAGACAGGGACGTGTTCCTGTTCCTCGTGGATGATACGCATCCCATCGAGGCCGGACGCCTGCCCAATGGCGATCCCGATCTCTATTTCCGGGGTTTCTACGCCTGGAATTCGGAAGTCGGCAGCAAGAGCCTAGGCATTGCGTCATTCTATCTGCGCGGGGTGTGTCAAAACAGGATGTTGTGGGGCGTGGAAAATTTCGAACAGATCACCATCCGGCATAGTAAGTTCGCGGCCTCGCGCTTCGTGCATCAGGCGACACCAGCACTACGGAATTTCGCCACTGCCAGCCCGGCCTCGTTCGTCTCCGGCATTCAGGCCTCGCGTCGGGCGCTGGTCGCGAAAACAGATGAAGACCGCGAAAGTTTCCTGCGTCGTCGCGGGTTCTCGAAACCGGAAACCGCAAAGATCATCGAAACCGTGCTGCACGAGGAAGGGCGCAAGCCGGAGAGCGTGTTCGATTTCGTGCAGGGGATCACGGCGCTGGCGCGGACAAAGGCCAATCAGGACACGCGGCTGGATCTGGAGGAGAAGGCCCGC
>NZ_WOSY01000051.1 GCF_011516755.1 Acetobacter conturbans
GAGCATACCGGCGCATCCATATATCCCCCCTGAAAACAGGGAGAAAACATCATGCATCGGACAAAAGTACAAGGCCCAGACCAGCAGGCGCTAACTGACTACACGCTCTAGAAAAGTAATAACCACGCCTGTCTCCCGGCCTTCCCGGCCTTCCCGGCTTGCACTCCGGGAACAGCGGGGCGTCAAGAGCCAAGCGGCAATGGTGAGCTGTAAGAGCCACTGGCTCAGTAAGCTCTTGCCGCACCGAAGGCTCATCAAGCTCACCCAGAGGTATCGCCTCACCAAGCGGTGGAACCGCACCAAGAGCAGCAGCAAGACGTCTTTCTATGATCGGACGGACAAGGGGATGCAGAGGGATGCGCCGGACCGAATTGGTCGTCTTGGCTTCCTCATCGGTTACGGCGATGCCCCAAAGAGCTGCCTGTCCACTCTCCCGGTCCATGACAATTCGGCTGACTGTCAGGCTGCACAGTTCGTTCTCTCTGGCACCTGTAAACAGAGCAAGGCGCATCAGGTCACGAATGGCAGCACCCCATGCCCAGCGTCTGGTCCCACCCTCATCAGGATCAGCTTGCAGAAGGGCCATCAGTTCGCCTCCTGAGAACTCACGGAGGCGTTTGGCTTCCCTTCTGCTGGCTCTGCTGGCCTGCTGCTTCAGCCCGGTCGTTGCGCCTGTCCACGGATTGATGGCCGCTGCCCCGTTGGGTCCTGTGATGAGATGCTTGCGGATGCACCAGTCCCAGAACGCCTTCAGAGGGCTGATCCGGCTCCCTGTGGTTTTGGCTGCCAGTCCGGCTTCATCCATCAACCATTCAGCGAAACCACCCAGTATTCTCGGCTTCATATCTTCGATGGCAAGGCTTCTCAGGAAAGCGAGGGGAAGCACGCCATCCAGCGCCGCTCCTGTCCTTTCAGATTCCTTCTGCGCCATGTAAGTGGCCAAGAGATTAAAAGCTGCCCGATCCATGGCAAGGCTGGTCTTGGCGATTGTCTCCTCTCTGTGGCGTGTCCAGCGGTCAAGTAATGGCCCAATCGGCGTGGCTGTGCCGTCAACAATGCCCATGACCGTTCTCAAGTAACGCCCGCCCTCAGCCGGAGGCAGTCTTTCCGCGTCTTCCATTACAAGGTCGGACACCACGAACTTCATGCGTTCCCGCGCAGTCTCTGGAACACTCTCAGAAAGCTCTTCGTCCCGCCCGCCTTCCAGTGGATCGTAATCGTCCGATGCCCGCTCTATCTGTTCGCGATAGATGTGAGCCGTCTCCACAGCCTTCTCTGGTGTGGACCAGCCCTTCTGCGGCTGCCAGTCCCCATGCAGAGGCTTGAGATTGATGGCCTGAAGCTTGTCATTCACCTCGGCACGGATGGCTTCAAGAGCGGCACCTCGGCGTCTCAGGGCCTCTTTGCGGTCTCGGGTCTCAAGCGTCCTGATAACGTCCCGCCGTTGGCCTGTGCTGGACTTCAGGGCCTTGCCGACATCCAGCCAGCGGTCCTTCGGGATGAAGAAGCGGGCATAGTAAGTTCTGCCCTTTATGGTCAGGTTCGTCATGTCGTCGGCCATCCACGCCTTTTAGCGTTTGAGGCAGAGATGAGGAAGCCATGTGTCGCCCTGAGAGCTTCAAAGCTCCCCGCAAAACAGTGACGCTGGACCAGTGACGCACAGTCACAATCAAGGTGACGCTGACATGGTGTAAGTGACTGATTTTCTTAGGAAAGTGACGCTCTGGCGGAGAGAGTGGGATTCGAACCCACGGTACGCTATTAACGTACACACGCTTTCCAAGCGTGCGCCTTAAGCCGCTCGGCCATCTCTCCGGCGCTGGATGCGTTTCATACCAGTATCTGCCGGAGACTCAAGAGGAAAAACGCATTCAGCGCTTTCCGGATGACCGAGCAATCTGAATGAAACGTCGCACAGCCTCAGGATCCTTAATCCCGGGACTACATTCCACCCCCGATGAAACATCCACGGCTGGTGCACCACTGAGGAGGATTGCCTCAGCAACATTGTCAGGATTCAGGCCGCCAGCCAGAATCCATGGACATGGAGAAAACCATCCCTGGGTAACATCCCAGGGAAGAGTTTCACCATTTCCACCCGGTCGGTCCGCATCTTTCGGAGCACGGGATTCAATGACCAGCCGCTCGACCTTTGTTTCCACCGGCAGATCAGCGGCCATAGATACGGGGACTGAAAGCCACACTTCCCTCTGAAAATTCTGCCCAATAGAAGCTGCCCGTTCCGCAGTAGTGTATAATTGCAGAATGTCGACCGGGACCGTATCCAGAACCGCTGCAATTTCTTCATTGGTAGGATCCACAAACAACCCAACGCAGCCAGGCCTGTTCTCCCTTCCGACAAACCGATTGGCCAGTTCCGCAGCCCGCGTCGCAGTCACATAACGGGGAGACCGGGTGAAAAAATTGAGGCCAATCCAGTCCGCACCGAACCGCAGACAAGCATCAACACCATCTTCTTCTGTCAATCCGCAGATTTTGACACCAACTGTCACCCGAACCTGCCTCCCCCCGGTGAGCTGCCCTCACAAAAGCAGACTATAGTTTACAGAGCCAGTTCCGCCGCAATTGCGGCGGCAGCAATAGCAGGATCGGCAGCAGCCGTAATCGGACGCCCCACCACGATCCAGTCTGCTCCTGCGTCCTTTGCAGCGCCCGGTGTCATGACCCGCTTCTGATCGCCTGCCACAGCGCCCTGAGGACGAATACCCGGCGTCACCAGAATCGGTTCGGCTCCAAACTCCGCGCGGAGGGCTGCCAGTTCGTGGGCAGAGCAGACGAGACCATCCGCACCATTACGAAGCGCCAGTTCCGCGAGCCGCAAAACCTGAGCCTGCGCCCCATCATGCACTCCCATTTCAGCAAGGGCATGATCGTCGAGACTTGTGAGAACGGTTACCGCCAGAAGCAAGGGACGCTTTTCGAGCGTGAAACTATCGTCGCACGCCTTGCGGGCAGCAGCGACCATGGCGCTCCCCCCACCAGCATGAATGGTGAGCATCGCCGGACTAATCCGACTAAGGCTGCCAATAGCCGCGCCAACAGTATTCGGGATATCGTGCAGCTTGAGATCGAGAAACAGCTCACGACCCGCAGCCACTTTCTCCACTGCCTCGAATCCGGCTGCATAGACGAACTCAAGACCTAGTTTGATGGCATCCGCATGGGGAGAGACAGAGGTGGCCCATGCCGCCGCCTGCTTCGGGTCCCGTGTATCAAGTGCGGCGATCAGCCGTGTGCGCCGGGAAGACATCACTCAGACCGTCGGAGAGGAAGAAGTTATCTGAGGCGGCACGGAAGTCACCGTATGAGCCTCCGCGACGACCACGCGAGCGCGCAACTGGTCCAGCTCCGTCGTCTTGCTGGCTGTAATAGCTTCCAGCTCCTTGACCCGCGCCTCGGCTTTTCTCGCACGGCGACGCTGGCCAAGCTCACTGACCCATACGCCAAATGCCCCGAGCAACAGGCCACCGAAAGCGATGAGAAGCGCTAGCACACCCACGGATGAAGACCAGCTGTAGGTCAGGAACCACATCTGAGAGGATTCCTGATTGCTGGCAGCAAACAGGATCAGAGCCAGAAGAAAAGGAACGAGGATTATAAGACGGATCATGATCTGCTTCGTAGCCTTACGCACTCAGGAGAGCAAGAAAAGCCACGCTTCAGAGACTGCTGAATATGGTCGTCAGCCATGACAGAGATGCGCTGCCTGCCATTTTCATCTCATCAAACCGCACAGTGCTGACAGCCAGCCAACCGGGCCAGTCAGGATTTTTGCGGGAGAATCAGGCAATGATTCAGGGTGGGCATCGGTCATGGCTCAATTTTCTCCCACCGCCTGACATGAAGGAAAAAAACTTTATCCAGTCTTTATGTGAACTATAAAGACGCATTCATCGGCTTACCCCGCACAAGGAGGGGTAAGCCGATGAACCAAAGCAATCATTACTTCTGCGCTTCTTTACTCTGTATTTTCAGTATCCAGAGCTGAGCGATGTCTTTAGCGCCGTTTGTTCCGTCGACGGTGCGGAGGGTGGTGACGGCATCGGCAGTGCGACCGGCGTCCATCTGGGCCTCACCCAGATGCAGGCGGGCGATGTTCACGTCC
>NZ_WOSY01000052.1 GCF_011516755.1 Acetobacter conturbans
GTCCACGCTGGAGCGCCCGTCCATGACGGTGCCGTCCACCGGGATGCTTTCCCCCGGCCGGATGCGGAGCCGATTGCCGGGCACGATCTGGGCCAGCGGTACGTCGTCCTCGCGATCCTGCGCGCCGACCCGGTGTGCGATTTTCGGTGCGAGATCCAGCAGGGCGCGAATGGCGCGACTGGTACGGGCGCGGGCGCGCAGTTCCAGGACCTGCCCGGCCAACACCAGGGCCACGATAACACCGGCGGCTTCGTAATAGACTGGGACCGACCCGTCATGCATGCGGAAGGCAGCAGGGAACAGGCCAGGGGCTACTGTCGCGGCGATGCTGTAGAGAAAGCCCGCGCCGACGCCCAGCATGATCAACGTAAACATGTTCAGATGCCGAGTGCGGAGAGACATCCAGCCGCGTTCGAGGAACGGCCAGCCGGCCCACAGCACGATTGGTGCCGTAAGCGCCAACTGAATCCAGTTCGTCAGGCCGCCATCGAAAAATGCCAGCCCTCCCATATCCGCCGCCATGGCGATGACGACGAGCGGGACCGCCAATATGCTCGCTCCCCATAGGCGCCGGCTGAAATCCACGAGTTCCGGGTTGGGCATGTCGGCGTCGGATGGCTCCTCCGGTTCCAGCGCCATGCCGCAGATGGGGCAGGAGCCGGGGTGATCCTGTCGGATCTGAGGGTGCATCGGGCAGGTCCAGATCACCCCGGCCCGCCTGGGCTGAGGCTTGATGGGCGTCGTGTCCGCCTTGTGCAGGTAATGACAGGGGGCGGCCTCGAACTTTGTCTGGCAGTGCGCGCTGCAAAAATACCAGGTCCGGCCATCATGGTCGGCATGATGCGTCGCCGTCGCGGGATCGACCGTCATGCCACACACAGGATCCTTGACCAGGTGCGCGTCAACTCCGGTCGCTGCCGGGGTGGGACCATCTCCATGGAGATGGGACGCGCAAGCTGCTGTATTGTCGTTCGTCATGAAGCCCCCTTGCTTGTGGCCGCCAGCCGCGGCGTCGAAGTATGCCATAATCGCTTGCACTTCAAGGTATGCCCCGGTAGGGTATATTGCAATGAGGCAGTCACGGGTAAAGATTTTACAGGGCCTGAAACGGGTCGAAGGTCAGGTGCGTGGCATCCAGAAAATGGTGGACGACGACCGCTATTGCGTGGATGTTCTGCTTCAGCTTCGGGCCGCCAAGGCGGCGTTGCATCGGCTCGAGGGGCTTGTTCTGCGCGAACATATCGCGGGCTGCGTTGTAGAGGCGATCGAATCCGGCGATCCGGTGGAGCGTCAGGAAAAAATCGGGGAACTGATCGAAACGGTCAGCAAGATAACGGGGTAGACGTGCAAGAGATCGGCGCGATACGGTTGGGACGGTTGCTGGCCTGCCTGCTTCTGCAGGTGGGGCTGATGCTGGCATCCGTCATGCCGGGTCATGCCGCCACGTTGCCCTCTACAGTTGCTGTGGTTACCCAGCCGATGGCCGACATGCCAGGGATGCAGATGCCATCCCGTGCGGATACGACGACCGCACATTGCAATCATGAACCGTGCCACGACCATCATCCATGTCATCATTGCGGCGATTGCTGCGCCCAGGGTGCCTGCGTCGCCAATTGGCTGATGCCGCCCTCCGTGACCAGGGCGTTTGATTACTCAGGTGTTACGGCACCTTTCGGCTTGTCTCGCTCAGATCGCATCGTCGGTCATGGGTTCGCGCCGGCGCTGCCACCGCCCAGACAGATGGCCTGATTCTGTTCTGACAGTCTCAGGACTGGTCATTGACCTATGACCGGTTCCGCCTTCTCTCTTTTGCGGACTATTATTCATGTCAATACGATCCCTTGCGGGACGGAGCGCGATCACGCGCCGCCGTTTCGTCGTCGGGACGGGCCTGTGGGGGGCGGCGCTGGCCGTCCCGCAGGGCAGCGCGGGCGCCTACGCTCCGGTCTATGCGCCGGCGTCGGGTCGGCCCGACCCGCTGCCTGGCACCCGTTTCGACCTTACGATCGGTTCTGTACCGATCAATATCACCGGTGCGCGCATGCACGCGGTGGGTGTGAACGGCTCCACGCCCGCGCCGATCCTGCGCTGGCGTCAGGGTGACACGGTCGAACTGAACGTCACCAACCGGTTGGATGAGCCCACGTCGATCCACTGGCACGGCCTCCGGGTGCCGGCCCACATGGATGGCGTGCCCGGCCTCAGCTTCGGCGGCATCGCGCCCGGCGAGACGTTCACCTATCGCTTCCCGCTGCATCAGAGCGGCACCTACTGGTATCACAGCCATTCCGGCTTCCAGGAGCAGACGGGCCTGTATGGGGCTCTGATCATCGATCCGAAGGATGGTTACGCGCAGCATTTCGACCGTGACTATGTGATGGTCCTGTCCGACTGGACCGACGTCGATCCCGAGGACATCGTCTCCAACCTCAAATTCCAGAGCGATTACTACAATTTCCGCCAGCGTACGGTGGGCACGTTCTTCCGTGACGCGCATCGACAGGGGCTGGGTGCGACCATCCGGGATCGTCTGCAATGGGGTGCCATGAACATGGCACCGACCGATATTCTGGATGTTTCGGGCATCATCTACACCTACCTGATCAACGGCCAGTCTCCCGGGGCGAACTGGACGGGCCTGTTCCGACCGGGCGAGCGCATTCGCCTGCGCTTCATCAATGCATCGGCGATGACGCTGTTCGACGTGCGGGTTCCCGGCCTGACGATGACCGTTGTTCAGGCCGACGGTAATGACGTGGAGCCCATCCCGGTCGATGAATTCCGCATCGGGCCAGCGGAAACCTACGATGTAATTGTCAGCCCCACCGCCGATGGACCGTACACAGTCTTTGCCCAGGCCGAGGATCGTACCGGATACGCGCGCGGCACGCTCGCCACCCGTTCGGGCCTTGCCGGGCCGGTTCCCCCCATGGACCCGCGCCCTCTGCGCACCATGACCGACATGGGTATGGGGAATATGGACATGAAGGGCGGCATGGCGGGCATGGAGATGGGGAGTTCGCCGGGGAAGCCCGGTGATGCCCCTGCCGGCGGCGGCATGGACATGGATCACATGGACATGAAGGAGGCTAACAGACCCGGAGCCGCTGCGATGGATATGCCGGGCATGGCGGCTGCGTCGCGGCATAAAACAGAGTTGAAACCCGGCGTCGCGGTGCAGAGTGTCGCCATGATGCCGATCAACCGGCTGGCGGAGCCGGGCGACGGGCTGGAGAATAATGGTCGCCGCGTTCTGACCTATGCCGATCTGCGGGCGACGATCCCGGGCGCGGACCCACGCCCGCCGTCGCGCGAGATCACCCTGCACCTGACCGGCAGCATGGAACGCTTCATCTGGGGATTCGACGGCAAGAAGTTCTCGGAAGCGGAACCGATTCGTCTGACTTTGGGCGAGCGGGTGCGCTTCGTCCTGATCAACGACACGATGATGGAGCATCCAATCCATCTGCATGGATTGTGGAGCGAACTGGAAAATGGGCAGGGTGACTGCCGACCCTACAAGCACACGATTACCGTCAAGCCGGGTGAGCGGCTGAGTTACTTGGTCACGGCGGACGAACCCGGGCTGTGGGCATATCACTGCCACCTGCTCTACCACATGGAGGTGGGCATGTTCCGCACGGTGGTGGTGTCGTGATCCGGGGTCTGATAGGTGGCACGGTCCTTGCCGCTGGACTGGCTACCG
>NZ_WOSY01000053.1 GCF_011516755.1 Acetobacter conturbans
CTGGGCAGGTTGTAACAGATAGAGTGAGAGGGCTGCGCGGTTTCCGCGACGGAATGAGAGGGTAGGAGAGAGTCTCCTGTCCGTCCGTCATGGAGTTTCCCGCCATGGCAACCGCCATCCCCAAAATCATCCTGAGTTCTTCCCGTGACATCCCGTTCAGCAAGCTGGTGCTGTCGCAGTCCAACGTGCGGCGCGTGAAGTCCGGCCTGTCGATCGAGGAACTGGCTCGCGATATCGAGCGTCGCGGGCTGCTGCAGAGTCTGAATGTCCGACCCGTTCTCGATGGTGAGGGCGGCGAGACCGGCACCTACGAGGTGCCGGCGGGCGGCCGCCGCTTTCGCGCCCTCGAACTGCTGGTGAAGCAGAAGAAACTGGCGAAGGCCGCACCCGTTCCGTGCGTGGTGCGTGAAGCCGGATCGGCCATTCTCGCCGAGGATGATTCCCTGGCCGAGAATGTCCAGCGCGTCGCCCTGCATCCGCTGGACCAGTTCCGGGCCTTCCGTGACATGCTGGAGAAAGGCATGTCCGAGGAGGACATCGCCGCCGCGTTCTTCGTCGCACCCGCTGTGGTCAAACAGC
This sequence comes from Acetobacter conturbans, assembly GCF_011516755.1. GTDB lineage: Bacteria > Pseudomonadota > Alphaproteobacteria > Acetobacterales > Acetobacteraceae > Acetobacter > Acetobacter conturbans. The sequence goes on from NZ_WOSY01000053.1 coordinate 580, forward strand.
GCCTGCGTCTGATGACCGTCTCCGATAAACTGCTCGACATATACGAGCAGGATGGCATCCGACTGGACCAGCTGATGGCCTTTTCCATCAGCGACGACCATGCCCGTCAGGAACAGATCTGGGACATCGTCTCCCAGAGCCATAACCGCGAGCCCTATGTCATCCGTCGCATGCTGACGGAGAAGACGGTGCGGGCTTCGGACGTCCGTGCGCGCTTCGTTGGTCTCGATACCTATCTTGCCGCCGGTGGTCATATCATGCGCGACCTGTTCGAGGCCGATGATGGCGGCTGGCTTCAGGATCCTGCTATCCTCGACCGGCTGGTCATGGAAAAACTGCAGGAGGCAGCCGAACAGGTTCGCACCGAAGGCTGGAAATGGGTTGAGACGGCCCTGTCGTTCCCATGGGGACACACACGGCAGTTCGCGGAGATCGACGGCACGCCAGTCCCTCTTTCCGAAGAGGAAAATGCTCGCCTTGAAGCCTTGCACACGGAGCAGGAAACGATCGAGGCCGGATATGCCCAGGCGGATGAATACCCCCAGGAAATCGATGCCCGGCTCGGCGAAATCGAACAGGCCATACTTGCACTGGAAGAGCGGCCGCGCGCGTTTGACCCTGCCGACATGGCGCGGGCAGGCGCCTTCGTCAGCCTCGATAGTGACGGGACGCTGCAGGTGGAGCGGGGTTTCGTGTCGCCGGAGGATATGCCAGCGGAACCGAAAGGTACTGATGACGCAGATGGCGTCGGCGAATACGCTCATCATGCCTATGACGGACAGGATCGGGACATTGGCGATCATGGCGATAATTATGGGGAGGGAAACGGCGTCACTGCCGACGTCGAGGTCGAAGAAGAGGACGGTCTCAAGCCACTGCCGGACCGTCTGCTGACCGAACTGACAGCCTGGCGCACGCTGGCCCTGCGGGATGCCTTTGCTGCCAATCCGCATATCGCGCTGACCGAATTGCTGCACACGCTGGTACGCGATCTCTACTGGCAGACATCGGGTGCCAACTGCCTGGAAGCCTATGTGCGGGAAATCTCGCTGCCCGTGCATTCTCCCGACATGCCGTGCAGTCTCCCGGCCCATGCCCTGCGTCAGCGCAATGAGGGCTGGAAACACGATCAGCCAGAGGACGAGGATGCTCTGTGGCGGTGGATCGACCAACTGGATGATACCAGTCGCATGGCTTTACTGGCGCACTGCCTGTCGTTCGGGATCAATGCGCTTTACGAACGCATGCCGCCTTATGGCGGCGTGTCGCAGCGCAGCGTCACTGAGCGGCTTGTCCGCTCTGACCGCCTCGCTCACGTGCTGAATCTTGATCTGGTCGAGGCAGGCTGGCAGCCCACGGTCGAGACCTATCTCGGTCGGGTGACCAAGGCCCGCATTCTACTGGCGGTCCGGGAAGCTCGGGGCGACGAAGCCGCAGAACGCATCGCGCACCTGAAGAAAACCGACATGGCCCGTGAGGCCGAACGGCTGCTGGAAGGATCGGGCTGGCTGCCCGAGGCCCTGCGCGCAGCCGGTGAACGAGTGACGGGGGAGATTGAAGCCATCGCTGCCGAATGACCACTTCGGTTTGAGCGTTTTCGACACAGCGGCTTCCGGTCTCCGGAAGCTGCTTTTTTCATGTCCCGCGCCCCGGAAAGAGGAAGAGGGCGGCTTCGCTTTTTGTGCCGATGACCCGGCATAAGAGGAGAGTTTTCCATGACCATCACCACCATCCTGCCGCCCGCCTCCCGTGGAATAGCACCATCCGGGGGATTCCGGATCGATCCGTCCCGTGGCGGCCGGAGCGCCCGCGTGTCCTCCGAATGGTTTTCGCGCCCCGATGACGAGCGCTATCTGTCCCTCTCGGAGCTGCATGCCGCCACGCTGGCGCGGGCGGAACGCGCCACGGCCCGCACGGTGGAAAGCCGCGCCATCCGCGTGGAAGCATCCCGCGACAATGCCGAGCGTCTGACCCTGATTGTGCCGGGGCAGAATGAGCCGATCGCGCCCACGCACTGGTCGTTTGGCCAGATGTGCAGTCTGGTCGGCGCCCCATCGTCCTATCTGCGCAATCTTCCGGCTCCTTTGGCAGCCATCAACCTGCAGCATGGGCTGCTGTCGCACCGTGCTGAACTGGTGAAAACGCTGGAAACCGAGGACGGTCAGGTGGAGCTGCGCGCCGTGACCGGTCCCGATTATGGTCGTATCTGGGATCATGAACTGGTCGGCGCCGTCCGGAAAATTGCTGGCGACGGCACTGGAGATACCAATTGGAAAGTGCCCGGTGTGATCGACTGGGCCACCATGACCCATAACCCCCATGTCGACATTACGAAGGAAACCACCACGCTCTATGCGTCAGACCGGGATGTGTTCCTGTTCCTTGTGGATGACACCCATCCGATCGAAGCCGGACGTCTGCCCAACGGCGACCCCGATCTCTATTTCCGGGGTTTCTATGCCTGGAACAGCGAGGTCGGCAGCAAGACGCTTGGTATCGCGTCCTTCTACCTGCGCGGGGTGTGCCAGAACCGCATGCTCTGGGGCGTGGAGAATTTCGAACAGATCACCATCCGGCATAGTAAGTTCGCGGCATCCCGCTTCGTGCATCAGGCCACACCAGCCCTGCGGAATTTCGCCTCAGCCAGTCCGGTCTCGTTCGTGTCGGGCATTCAGGCCTCGCGACGTGCGCTGGTGGCGAAGACAGACGAGGATCGCGAAACCTTCCTGCGTCGTCGCGGGTTCTCGAAACCGGAAACCACGAACATCATCGAGACCGTCCTGAACGAGGAAGGACGCAAGCCCGAGAGCGTGTTCGATTTCGTACAGGGCATCACCGCGCTGGCGCGCACGAAAACTA
>NZ_WOSY01000054.1 GCF_011516755.1 Acetobacter conturbans
GTCCACGCTGGAGCGCCCGTCCATGACGGTGCCGTCCACCGGGATGCTTTCCCCCGGCCGGATGCGGAGCCGATTGCCGGGCACGATCTGGGCCAGCGGTACGTCGTCCTCCCGATCCAGCGCGCCGACCCGGTGTGCGATTTTCGGTGCGAGATCCAGCAGCGCGCGAATGGCGCGACTGGTACGGGCGCGGGCGCGCAGTTCCAGGACTTGCCCGGCCAACACCAGGGCCACGATAACACCGGCGGCTTCGTAATAGACCGGGACCGACCCGTCATGCATGCGGAAGGCAGCAGGGAACAGGCCAGGGGCCACTGTCGCGGCGATGCTATAGAGAAAGCCTGCGCCGACGCCCAGCATAATCAACGTAAACATGTTCAGATGCCGGGTGCGGAGCGACATCCAGCCGCGTTCGAGGAACGGCCAGCCGGCCCACAGCACGATTGGCGCCGTGAGCGCCAACTGAATCCAGTTCGTCAGGCCGCCATCGAGAAATGCCAGCCCTCCCATATCCGCCGCCATGGCGATGATAACGAGCGGGACCGCCAATATGCTCGCCCCCCACAGGCGCTTGCTGAAATCCACGAGTTCCGGGTTAGGCGTGTCGGCGTCGGATGGCTCCTCCGGTTCCAGCGCCATGCCGCAGATGGGGCAGGAGCCGGGGTGATCCTGTCGGATCTGAGGGTGCATCGGGCAGGTCCAGATCACCCCGACCCGTTTGGGCTGAGACTTGATGGGCGTCGTGTCCGCCTTGTGCAGGTAATGACAGGGGTCGGCTTCGAACTTTGTCTGACAGTGCGCGCTGCAGAAATACCAGGTCTGGCCATCATGGTCGGCATGATGCGTCGCCGTCGCGGGGTCGACTGTCATGCCACACACGGGATCCTTGACCGGGCGCGTCTTAACTCCGGTCGCTGCCGGGGTGGGACCCTCTCCATGGAGATGGGACGCGCAAGCTGCTGTATTGTCGTTCGTCATGAGGTCCCCTTGTTTGTGGCCGCCACGCGGCGCCAGACATGCCATAATCGCTTGCGCTCCATGGTATGCCCCTGTAGGGTATAGTGCAATGAGGCAGTCACGGGTAAAGATTTCGCAGGGCCTGAAACGGGTCGAAGGTCAGGTGCGTGGCATCCAGAAAATGGTGGACGAAGACCGCTATTGCGTGGATGTTCTGCTTCAGCTTCGGGCCGCCAAGGCGGCGTTGCATCGGCTCGAGGGGCTTGTTCTGCGCGAACATATCGCGGGCTGCGTCGTGGAGGCGATCGAATCCGGCGATCCGGTGGAACGTCAGGAAAAGATCGGGGAACTGATCGAAACGGTCAGCAAGATGACGGGGTAGATGTGCAAGAAATCGGCGCGACACGGTTGGGACGGTTGCTGGCCTGCCTGCTTCTGCAGGTGGGACTGATGCTGGCGTCCGTCATGCCGGGTCATGCCGCCACGTTGTCTTCTACAGTTGCTTTGGTTACCCAACCGATGGTTGACATGCCAGGGATGCAGATGCCATCCCATACGGATGCGACGACCGCACATTGCAATCATGAACCGTGCCACGACCATCATCCATGTCATCATTGCGGCGATTGCTGCGCCCAGGGTGCCTGCGTCGCCAATTGGCTGATGCCGCCCTCCGTGACCAGGGCGTTTGATTACTCAGGTGTTACGGCACCTTTCGGCCTGTCTCGTTCGGATCGCATCGTCGGTCATGGGTTCGCGCCGGCCCTGCCACCGCCCAGAGAGATGGCCTGATTCTGTTCTGACAGTCTCAGGGCTGGTCATGGACCTATGACCGGCTCCGCCTTCTCTCTTTTGCGGACTATTATTCATGTCAATACGATCCCTTGCGGGACGGAGCGCGATCACGCGCCGCCGTTTCGTCGTCGGGACGGGCCTGTGGGGAGCGGCGCTGGCCCTCCCGCAGGGCAGCGCGAGCGCCTACGCTTCGGTCTATACACCGGCGTCGGGGCGGCCCGACCCGCTGCCTGGTACCCGTTTCGACCTTACGATCGGTTCTGTACCGATCAATATCACCGGTGCGCGCATGCACGCGGTGGGTGTGAACGGCTCCACGCCCGCGCCGATCCTGCGCTGGCGTCAGGATGACACGGTCGAACTGAACGTCACCAACCGGTTGGATGAGCCCAGTTCGATCCACTGGCACGGCCTCCGGGTGCCGGCCCACATGGATGGCGTGCCCGGTCTGAGCTTTGGCGGGATCGCGCCGGGTGACACGTTCACCTATCGCTTCCCGCTGCATCAGAGCGGCACTTACTGGTATCACAGCCATTCCGGCTTCCAGGAGCAGACGGGCCTGTATGGGGCTCTGATCATCGACCCGAGAGACGGTTACGCGCAGCATTTCGACCGCGATTATGTGATGGTATTGTCCGACTGGACCGACGTCGATCCCGAGGACATCGTCTCAAATCTCAAATTCCAGAGCGATTACTACAATTTCCGCCAGCGTACGGTGGGCACGTTCTTCCGTGACGCGCATCGGCAAGGGCTGGGTGCGACGATCCGGGATCGCCTGCAATGGGGTGCCATGAACATGGCACCGACCGACATTCTGGATGTGTCGGGCATCATCTACACCTACCTGATCAACGGCCAGTCTCCCGGGGCAAACTGGACTGGCCTGTTCCGACCGGGCGAGCGCATACGCCTGCGCTTCATCAATGCGTCGGCGATGACGCTGTTCGACGTGCGGGTTCCCGGCCTGACGATGACCGTCGTTCAGGCCGACGGCAATGACGTGGAGCCCATCCCTGTCGATGAATTCCGCATCGGACCTGCAGAAACCTACGATGTGATTGTCGAGCCCACCGCCGATGGACCGTACACGGTCTTTGCGCAGGCCGAGGATCGCACCGGATACGCGCGCGGCACACTCGCCACCCGTCCGGGCCTTGCCGGGCCGGTTCCCCCCATGGACCCGCGCCCGCTGCGCACCATGACCGACATGGGCATGGGGAATATGGACATGAAGGGCGGCATGGCAGGCATGGAGATGGGGAGTCCGCCGGGGAAGCCCGGTGATGCCCCTGCCAGCGGCGGCATGGACATGGATCACATGGATATGAAGCAGGCCAACAGGCCCGGAGCCGCCGCGATGGATATGCCGGGCACGGCGGCTGCGCCGCGGCATAAAACAGAGCTGAAGCCCGGCGTCGCGGTGCAGAGTGTCGCCATGATGCCGATCAACCGGCTGGCGGAGCCGGGCGACGGGCTGGAGAATAATGGTCGCCGCGTTCTGACCTATGCCGATCTGCGG
>NZ_WOSY01000055.1 GCF_011516755.1 Acetobacter conturbans
CGATGTCCAGACTGGCGTGCGTCTCGATATTGACAACGGCCCCACACGGGCCTGGGGCGCGATCGGGGTCGAGGGACTGGCGCTATATTTCTTCAATGTGGAGGCCACGGCCTATTTCAGTGACCGAGGCGCTGCGGGGCGTCTGCAAGGTTCCTACGACATTCTGCTGACCAATCGCCTGATCCTCCAACCCCAGGTAGAGATGAACTTCTATTCCGCGTCCGATCGTGCGCGCGGGGTCGGAACCGGGCTGTCCGATATCGATACGGGATTGCGGCTTCGCTACGAATGGCATCGGAAATTCGCGCCTTATATCGGCGTGAGTTACTCCGGCACGTTCGGTCAGGCCGCCGACATGGCGCGTTCAAGGAATGAGCGTGTCCATGACCTGAATTTCACCTTCGGGATCAGGACGTGGTTCTGACTATTCCTGCCCGATGTGAAATCGTCGCGGGGCGCATTGTGCGCCTTCGCATCCGATAACCAATGATGAGGAAAAGACCAATGCTGACCATTAATTTCAGATCATCGGCCCTTCTGGTAGCACTCCTGGCCACGGTCTCAGTTGCGCATGCCCAGACACCGGTTCCGGCACCAGCCCAGCCGCAGGGCCAGGATATGTCCGGAATGCAGGGTATGTCAGGCATGTCAGGAATGGACCACGACAAGATGAAAATGGACGGCATGCCCGGATCCGGCATGAAGGGGGCAGAGAAAGGCATGAAAATGAAAGGAAAGATGGGGGGATGTATGAAGATGAAGGGCATGGCCATGCCGAACGGTCAGGCAATGGCACCATCGGATAAAAAGATGAAAATGGGCTGCGGCGACAAGGGCGACGGCATGAAAATGCCGATGGGCCCGCAGAGCATGCCCGACGCGGTTCATCAGCGCTGATCGGTTCCTGATGGAGCGGGGCGGCGTCATAAGCGTCGCCCCTGGACATGCCCAGGGAGGCACGCATGAAAAGATTAGCCTGGAGTCTCGCCGGCATTCTGCTGGTCGGGATCGGCGCGGGAACGGCCGTCGTTTTCGGTGGTCTGTATGATGTAGGCGCCACCTCGCCGCATTGGCGGCTGACCTATCGTGTTCTGGAAACGGCACGCTTCCATTCAATCCGGCATCACGCCGAGGGCATTACCACACCTGTCGATCTTGAGACGCAGGCACGGCTCGTCGGCGGTGCATCGCATTTTTCGACGCATTGCGCCTCCTGTCATTCCGCGCCGGGCGTCGAGGCCGAGGATATGGCGGAGGGGATGTATCCGAAGCCGCCGGTTTTGAATGATGTGGCGCAACGCTATACGCAAGGCGAACTGTTCTGGATCCTCAAGCATGGCATCAAGATGTCGGGCATGCCGTCCTGGGCGGATCATGGTGATGATGATCTCTGGAACATTGTCGCGTTTCTCAAAAAGCTTCCGGGAATGAACAGTTCCGACTACCAGGCGCTGGTCGCCCAGGCAGGAGCAGCTGGCGGACATCATATGCATCACGACATGGATATGCCGATGCCCCGACAATAGATGCCGCTGGGATAATTGATCGAGATCAAGGAAAATATGCCATACCCCTGTAGGGTAATAACCCGTGCCCTGACGACATCCGGAAAGCGGGCCGGTATGGGCTTTGCCGAGGATGATGGCGTGTTGGAGAAACCATGAGGCGTGTCTTTTTGAGCGTGAGTGTCGTGATCATGACGCTGCTCGTCAGCATGTCCGAGGGATTCGCTCAGGCACCGGGTGAGTCTCCCGCCGTTCCGGCCATGTCCAGCGGCACTATGACGGGGCCTACGACAGGCAGCCCGCCACCTTCGCTGGCGCTGCGGCGGGATCAGCCGGAAGACGATGGGCCGATGGCAGCGCCCCGGGATGCCGGTCATGGCGCCGAGTCGTCCGGCGGAATGGAGACGACCACCGCTCGACCCGACTCAAGTATGTCCGACATGGACGGCATGATGTCGATGGGTGGTGACGAGCATGCAAGCCATCACCCTGGCATGGGCGCGGCGGGGAACCCCGGTGCGCCACCATCCGGGCCGGCGGTGCAGGGCGATATGATGAGCCGCATGCTGCCTCAGGCTGGGCAGGCATTGAGTGCGGTTCCCGGAGCAGACAAGGCCGACGCGGGTTGTTGCGGAGCGCGCGGTCGCACGCCGCTTTATACTTTCATGATGACGCATCCGAAGCTGACCGACGCCGAACGTCAGATGCTGGCCGATATTGCGGCACAGAGGCTTCAGGACGGTCTTCGCGAAGTCGGCGCCGCATCGGTCGATGCCGCTCAGTCCCTGTCGTGGGAGACGATGCGTCGATCCAGCCAGCATCTCCATGAAGGCGTTGCGTTGCTCGATAGCGGAATGGCCGCGCGCGCGGCCGCGACCGGCCTCGTGAATCCTCAAATGGTGGCATTCAACTGGTTCACGGCACAGATGGGTCTGCCGACAGTCGCGGCGAGCCAGCAGAACGGCCTGTTTTTCGGATTGACGCCGGCCCACCTGGTGTTCATGACGATCCTGATCCTGGTATCGATCGCTCTGCTGATCTTGCAGGTCCTGCGGTTGCATCGCGTGCAAGAGATTCTCAGGACCACCACGGCATTCGCACCGAAACCAACGGTCCCGCCCACGCCACCATCGTCGACCGGCGGCGGTCCAACACCTCCTGTTCCGCCGCCTCCCCCTGTACCGGGACCAGGCGGTGGAACGGCCACTCCGATCGTCGGCGCACCTCGACACGGCCTCTGGCGTGGCGGTCTGAAAGTGGCCCGGATCATTCGGGAGACACCGGCGATCGTGACGTTCTATCTAGTTCCGGCCGATGGGGGGCGGATTCCCTTTGACTTCAAACCCGGCCAGTTCGTGCAACTCACCATCGAGCCGACGTCTGGCAAGCCCGCGAGCCGGTCCTATACGATCGCA
>NZ_WOSY01000056.1 GCF_011516755.1 Acetobacter conturbans
TGCGATCGTATAGGACCGGCTCGCGGGCTTGCCAGACGTCGGCTCGATGGTGAGTTGCACGAACTGGCCGGGTTTGAAGTCAAAGGGAATCCGCCCCCCATCGGCCGGAACCAGATAGAACGTCACGATCGCCGGCGTCTCCCGAATGATCCGGGCCACTTTCAGGCTGCCACGCCAGAGGCCGTGTCGCGGTACGTCGACGATCGGAGTGGCCGTTCCACCGCCTGGTCCCGGTACAGGGGGAGGCGGGGGAACAGGAGGTGTTGGACCGCCGCCGGTCGACGATGGTGGCATGGGCGGAACCGTTGGTTTCGGTGCGAATGCCGTGGTGGTCGTGAGAATCTCCTGCACACGATGCAACCGCAGGACCTGCAAGATCAGCAGAGCGATCGATACCAGGATCAGGATCGTCATGAACACCAGGTGAGCCGGCGTCAGTCCGAAAAATAGGCCGTTTTGCTGGCTCGCCGCGATTGTCGGCAGACCCATCTGTGCCGTGAACCAGTTGAAAGCCACCATTTGAGGATTAACGAGGCCGGTCGCGGCCGCGCGCGCGGCCATTCCGCTATCGAGCAACGCAACACCGTCATGGAGATGTTGGCTGGACCGACGCATCGTCTCCCACGACAGGGACTGAGTGGCATCGACCGATGCGGTGCCGACTTCGCGAAGACCGTCTTGAAGCCTCTGTGCCGCAATATCGGCCAGCATCTGACGTTCGGCGTCCGTCAGCTTCGGATGCGTCATCATGAAGGTATAAAGCGGCGTGCGACCGCGCGCTCCGCAACAACCTGCGTCGGCCTTGTCCGCCCCGGGAACCGCACTCAATGCCTGCCCAGCCTGGGGCAGCATGCGGCTCATCATATTGCCCTGCTCAGTCGGCCTGGATGATGGCGCACCGGGGATCCCCATCCCGCCCATGCCAGGGTGATGGCTCGCATGCTCGTCACCACCCATCGACATCATGCCGCCCATGTCGGACATGCCTGAGTCGGGTCGAGCGGGGGTCGTCTTCATTCCGCCGGACGATTCGGCACCCCGGTCGGCATCCCGGGGCGCTGCCATAGGCCCATCGTCTTCCGGCTGATCGCGCCGCAGCGCCAGCGAAGGTGGCGGGCTGCCTGCCGTAGGCCCCGCCATAGTGCCGCTAGACATGGCCGGAACGGCAGGTGACTCACCCGGTGCCTGAGCAAATCCCTCTGACATGCTGATGAGCAGTGTCATGATCACGACACTCCCGCTCAAAAAGACGCGCCTCATGCTTTCTCCAACACGCCATCATCCTCGGCAAAGTTCATACCGGCCCGTTTTCCGGATGTCGTCAGGACACCACTTATTACTATACGGGGGTATGGCATATTTTCCTTGATCTCGATCAATTATCCCAGCGGCATCTACTGTCGCGGCATCGGCATATCCATGTCGTGATGCATATGATGCCCGCCGGCTGCTTCTGCCCGAGCGACCAGCGCCTGGTAGGTGGAACTGTTCATTCCCGGAAGTTTCTCGAGAAACGCCACAATGTTCCAGAGATCGTCATCACCATGATCCGCCCAGGACGGCATGCCCGACATCTTGATGCCATGCTTGAGAATCCAGAACAGTTCGCCCGGCGTATAACGTTGCGCTACATCATTCAGAACCGGTGGCTTCGGATACATCCCCTCCGCCATATCCTCGGCCTCGACGCCCGGCGCCGAATGACATGAGGCGCAATGCATCGAAAAATGCGATGCACCACCGACGAGCCGTGCCTGCGTCTCAAGATCGACAGGTGCGGTAATGCCCTCGGCGTGATGCCGGATTGAATGGAGGCGTGCCGTTTCCAGAACACGATAGGTCAGCCGCCAATGCGGCGAGGTGGCGCCCACATCATACAGACCACCGAAAGCGACGGCCGTTCCCGCGCCGATCCCGACCAGCAGAATACCGGCGAGACTCCAGGCTAATCTTTTCATGCGTGCCTCCCTGGGCATCTCCAAGGGCGACGCTTATGGCGCCGCCCCGCTCCATCAGGAATCGATCAGCGCTGATGAACCGCGTCGGGCATGCTCTGCGGCCCCATCGGCATCTTCATGCCGCTTTCCTTGTCACCGCAGCCCATCTTCATCTTGTGATCTGACGGCGCCATGGCGTGGCCGTTCGACATATCCATGCCCTTCATCTTCATACAGCCTCCCATCTTTCCTTTCATTTTCATGCCCTTCTCCATGCCCTTCATGCCGGAACCGGACATGCCGTCCATTTTCATCTTGTCGTGGTCCATCCCCGACATACCGGACATGCCCTGCATCCCGGACATATCCTGACCCTGCGGCTGGGCCGGTGCCGGAGCGGGTGTCTGGGCATGCGCAACCGAGGCTGTGGCCAGAAGTGCTACCAGAGCGGCCGAGATCCTGAAATTGACAGTTAGCATTTGTAAGTTCCTTATCTTTTTTTATCTGAATCGGGACCGCACGGTGCGCCCCGCAACGACTTCACATCGGGCAGGAGCGGTCAGAACCACGTCCTGATCCCGAAGGTGAAATTCAGGTCCTGGACACGCTCATGCCTTGAACGTGCCATGTCGGCGGCCTGACCGAACGTGCCGGAATAACTCACGCCGATATAGGGCGCGAATTTCCGATGCCATTCGTAGCGAAGCCGCAATCCCGTATCGATATCGGACAGCCCGGTTCCGACGCCGCGCGCACGATCGGACGCGGAATAGAAGTTCATCTCGACCTGGGGTTGGAGAATCAGGCGATTGGTCAGCAGGATATCGTAGGAACCTTGCAGACGCCCTGCGGCGCCTCGGTCACTGAAATATGCCGTGGCCTCCACATTGAAGAAATATAGCGCCAGTCCCTCGACCCCGATCGCGCCCCAGGCCCGTGTGGGGCCGTTGTCAATATCGAGACGCACGCCAGTCTGGACATCG
>NZ_WOSY01000057.1 GCF_011516755.1 Acetobacter conturbans
GAAGCATTTCAGAGGCATCGCAACACGCTACGACAAGCTGAAGTCAACCTTTCTCGCTGCCGTGCAACTCGCCTCCGCCATCATCGGAATTAACTGACGACACGCCCTAGTGTCACTCTGCCGCGTAAGGCATTGCGTAACAAGTTGATTTCCTCGTGCGATGGAGGACGGAAAGCTGTACGTGAAAGAGTAATTCGACGATTAATGACGCCATCCGCGTGCAACGAAATAACAGGATGTGTCGATTGCAAAGCAGTGATCTCTGCTTGTAATCGACTGATTTCTTTTTGTTGATCGTCGACCTCGGCCGGGCGTTTCCAAGATGACGGAATAAAGTTAAAAGGAATACTCAGGGCTTTCGATTTCGCAATTGGTCTCGTATCATCACTTAATATGCGGATATCCTTCCCCGGATTTTCCCGCGTCAAAGCGAGCGCCACTCCAACAATTCTGTCATCATCCACGGCTAGGTCGAGCACGTTCGGATGACTAAGAGATGGTGTCTGTGCCGACACACGCATCAACACACGTGGAGTATTTTGGCGAAAGACATGTTCATCGGCGCTAGATTGCAGCATTGCCCGGACCCAAGCTATTGCTTCGACCGCCCGCCTCTTAATACGGGGACGCTGATCTTTTTTTTGACGATCAAGTTCGCTCAAGACGGGGTCGGTAACAATGAGTTCAATGGTATTAAAGTCACCGATCTCGCCCCAAGGAAAATCATCAGCACTGAGGCTTTGGCACTCGTGGAATAAATTCGTATCCACAATGAATCTAACATTCCCGCCTACGACAATACTCCCTTTCGAACCGGTCGACCATGACTTCAGGTGCCCGGTCACTTTACCCAAAGCGAAATCAAATTAAATATCAGCATGCCATTTGTGTGTTTGTCTTATTTTGCGTAATAACATGGCTGCCCCTTAAGCTGCTTTTTATTTCAACACGACGGAAGAGTTATGTACTCATCATGTCCGCTATCGTGAATATAAACCGCCACGCCCTATTTCGTATATGAGGCGATTGCCGCCTGTCTACTCAGACGATAGGCGGTTCTGGCGGTCAGGCTGTATCGGGTCTCAGCCCACTAGCCTGCCAATATTTCTTTGCAACCGTGAGAAGCCTGATTATCAGTATTTTGTATGATTGATCCAATCCAAACGCCTGTCCTTGGCAACGGGACGTTCTTCTATAAGGAACAAGAGCGGCCGGGTGGCGGTCCGCTTCGGACTATCGCGTTCACCCAAGTGGATATCCGACCGCGCCCCTATGAGGAACTTGAAAATGCGAAAGCCAATGTCGGGATCACAATCCCTCTTGAAATGTATAACGGACGGATCGTTGAGACCAACATCGAGGGCATTGATTCTAGCCAATTCGTCAATATTAGGTCGACTTTAGTCAGCCCGTTCGCTTCGAAAGCAATAGGGCTTGTGCGAGGAGGCTGGTTGCCGTCCTCGCTCGCCGCGACTCAGAAAGGCGCTGTGGTCCTACCCGATCGCAATATTGTCACAGAGATCGCCAGCCGTTTCGACTGCGACAAAAAGATTGAACGCGCGCAAGATTTCCTTGATCTTTTCCAAAGTGCTCCGGTTCGTATTAATCCGCTACTGTTCGCGCTGGAGGGCAATAAACGCTCACTACCGACCCCCGATATTGCACGTGCACAGCTAGAAGAAGCGGTCGCAAAGCTGCGTAAGGCGTTACCAGAAGCAACAGTGATACTCGGACCAGATTCGGTCACTGGCCTATTAAGGCTGATCGAAGATATTCGACCAGCTATGGCGCGTAAGCAGGCGTTCCTTTGCCGCGTCGGACCGACCTTGGCCTCACCAGTGGCACACCGAAATATGGACAAGCGATGGAACGATATCCTCGCCACAGCGAAGGACTGCGGAGTTCCCCTGAACTCGTTTGTGGTTCTCGCTGCGCTTAGCACCCTCGTGAACCCGGGAAAATCGGCCGCGAAAAGCCTCCTCAAATTCAGCCAATCCTATAGCAACGCGGATGCCTACAACGCGTTATCGGATTTGCAGTCACTCGATTTGCTTGTCTATTTTCTGGCCCTCTTTCCCGAGATACAAACGCAACTTTGTACAGCGGACCGCAATCTTGCTCTGTTCTGGGTGGGTAGTGGCGTCTCTGATATCGTCCGTGACAGTGGAGGCATTCGCTTCAAGCTAACGCCGCATCACGCACTCCTTCCAAAGCACTATGCTGAGCGGTGGGTGGCCGAACTATCCCTTGATACATGATATGCTTCTAGTGCGAATTCGTGTCTTGCTTCAGCAAGGGGGCGCAGGCGCATTGGATATGTTGACTCGTCGCAAGCAGCCAGACGGGAACCGGCCCCAATTCGCCAGCGAGAGATGTAATGCTCGTGTCCGCTATGTGGAAAGCTGTTTATAGGCGCGTATGTCAGACATGTAGGCGGAAGCTGACGTGGCTTTGGATGCATAAACTCTACGTTTTATGAGGGCAGGGGCCATTTATTTCAGTAAGAGTTCATGCATGGGCAGAAAAAAGCTTATTAAAACAGCCCATTAATCCTGCTTTGCTCTCAACTTGTGGTTGCCGCAAGCTGAGAACCAATCCTGTCCCCGCAACCAATGTATCCTGCTCTTTATTGGCAGAGCGCAGTTTTCTTCGGTTGCAGGTCCCCGAAACCATGAAATCCTTAGTAATATCAATATGTTAATCCACCATCGCGGGTGGCTTTCTGCGTTCTGAGGAACGCCGCAGGAAACACGTAGGAAACAACTGGAATCAAAGCAGGGCGTAATTTCGTCGGATTTCACGTTCGTGTGATAGCTAGCGGGAGACGCCTGTCGGGCGATCAGGGCTATAATCGGTCCTCATCGAGGCAGGACAG
>NZ_WOSY01000058.1 GCF_011516755.1 Acetobacter conturbans
CTTCAACATCAAAGAAACCAGACTGCTTCATATCGCCATTCCCTCAATCAACGCAGAAGAAATAGAATCATACAGAAGACCTCAAAACCAGGGGGTTTTTAGAACCCTCCACGTGATGGGGTATTTCCTCAACCCCAACACCTTGAAGATCGACGAAATCCCGTTGCGTCCGCAGGCGACTGGCGAACAGAGGGCCACTACGCCCCCGCGCAGCATTGCACCCACAAGTGTCGCGGCGCCCAAAGAGCGGGCGGCCATTTCTGGCACTGGTCTGGCTATGATGGGCCTGATCCGCACACAGGCGTTGCACGCGGCGCTCGACGCGGTTGTCGAGGATGCGGACCCGTGGGATCTGGTTGCGGCCTTGCTGCTGGCGCTTGGCGGCAGGAATGTCACCGTGCAGACCCCTGAACGCGCGCCTTATGGTCAGATGAGCCGACAGGAGACCGCACTGGCCACGCTGTTCCCCGAAGGTGTGCTGGTCCGTGATCCTGCACTCCTACGACAGGAAGCGGTGGCCGTGCTCAAGAACGTCGCCAACTGTACGATCAGCCAGCACAGCGGCAGCGGTCTGACGGCCCAGCTCATGGGGCTGATGTTCGACGCTGATGGGCAGATGCCCAATATGGCGTTCGACGATTTCCTCAAATGCTTCAGCAAGCCCGGCATCATGGAAGCGGGCAAGACACTGAACCTGCCGCCCCGAAACACCGGCAAGGAGATGCGTCACGCTATCATGGCGCATGTGGGGGCTGAGGGGCGGTGGGTGCCCGAGCAGGCCGGGTTTGGGTCTGCTGCCAAGGACTGGAAAGTGGAACAGGCCGCCATGGTGCGTAACGCTGAAAGGCTGGCCTCTCTGAGAGGCGGTGATGAGGGCGACGACGAAGAAGAGGGCGAATTTGACCACCTGCTTCCCGTTGAAGAAGAACTGTATGGAACTGGTCTGGAAGGGTCGGACGAGGCTGAGACTACGCTCTCAGAAACCGCTGACGCAGGCGAGGCCCATGACCCTGAAGAACAGGAAGAAGACGCGGCCGAACTGAAGGACGCTCTGCTTGAACAGGCCGCCGAGGCCCTGACGTCGGACGTTGCCGATGCTGACGCGCGGGCTGCAGTGAAAGCCCATCTGGACAGCCACCTTGAGGTGGTACGGATCGCCGCCTGACGGCGGTAACTCCCAGACCAAAATCCAAAAAACACAGACCAGACAGCGCGCCTGCCAGAACGGAGCCGCGCGTTCAAACGGTGGGGCTTCGCTCCCGGCGCTGCGCGCCGCGTTTGAGCGCGCGGCCGCCGTCCCGGCAGGCAGCAGGTATTCAGAAAAGGAGAATGCCATGCGTCCGATTGCCTTCCTGCCTCCCGCGGCCAAAAGGCCCACCCCGTCACGCTGGGCCTGTGTGGACGCTTCCGTAACGTGCCGGCGCTGCCATCACGAATGGCCCGCTGGTGATCCGGCCTACCAGATGGCGTGTCGTGGCTGTGGGGCGCTGTCTGGCCAGCCCTGCTGCCGCCCAGAGGGCGGGAACGAGCGCGTGTGCTTCCAGCGTGATCAGGACGCGCGCAGGGCCGGGTTGCTGATCCCCTGCGAGGGGCTGAGCTGGGACGGCCGCCACGACAAGCCCCTGAAGCTCTCCCTGAGCCGCTCACCTGACGCGCGCGCGGTGCTGAGCGGTGCGCCTCCCGCCCATCGTTTTGCTGCCTGACCCAATGCAGGGAGGCCCGACCGCCAGCCTGCATCCAGAGAAAACAGAACAAGGACTAAAACTGATGACCGAGACACTGACGATGCTTGAACAGATGGATCGCTACACTCGCCTCAAGCGCGAAACCCGGACTGAAGACAGAGTGTTGATTTTCACTGAGAACTGGGTTCTTCCGCACTTTTCGTGATGATGTTTTTTGATTATGCGGGCTGAAGGACACGCGCCCTGAGGAGTTCGAAGCCTGCTCTTCCGAACATGGTTCGCTTGATCATTTTCAGTCGGCTGATCTGTCCTTCAACCGGG
>NZ_WOSY01000059.1 GCF_011516755.1 Acetobacter conturbans
AGAGGCCATCGTGTGGATGGTACGCTAAACAACGTTTGGCATGAACAATAAAGGAACGATCAGGCGGCACGAGCCTGTTTCGACAGATTGAGCGTCTTGCGGCCCGCAGAAGCTGCGGCTTTGTCCCAGAGAAAGTCTCCGGAAAAGGCGATGTGCTCCCATCCCACCGGGGAAGTATGCGCCAGCAGGTCCTCAGGGACGGCCGCCGATGTTGAGCGCAGATGTGTGACGGCGGTTTGCAGATAGACTGTATTCCAGTAGACGATCGCCGCGATGACGAGATTGAGGCCCGACGCCCGGTATTGCTGGGCTTCATGGCTGCGGTCGATGATCCGTCCCTGGCGGAAGGTATGGATTGCCTGGGTCAGCACATGCCGCTGCTCGCTGTTGTTGAGCCCTGCCTGACATCTCTGCCGCAGATCAGGGGTTTCGAGCCAGTCGAGCATGAACAGAGTGCGCTCGATCTTGCCGATTTCCTGGAGTGCGACGTCGAGCCGATTCTGGCGCTCATAGGCAGCAAGCTTGCGCAACATCCTGGAGGGCGCGACATGCCCGGCCTTGATTGATCCGACAAGCCGCAGCACGTCCTCCCATTGTTCCCGAATGATGTCGGTGCGGATGGTTTTGCCAAGCAGCGGGCTGATGGAGGGATAGGAACTGGCCGGTGCGATGGACGCCAGGCGTCTATCCGGAAAGTCGCGCAGGCGCGGGCAAAAGCGAAAACCCAACAGGGCGCAGAGCGCGAAGACATGGTCGGTGGCACCACCCGTGTCGGTATAATGCTCGGAGATTTTAAGCCCGGTTCCATGACTGGTCAGGCCGTCGAGCACGTATGGCGCTTCGTGTGTCGCAGCCGAGATGACCTTCACATGGTATGGGGCACGCTGATCAGACACATGCGTGTAAAAGCTGAACCCATGGTCAACGCCGTACCGGGCATTGACGTCTCCGCCCGAGGCACCGCGCTTGGCGCCGCGAAAGAACTGCCCATCAGAGCTCGAACTCGAACCGTCCCCCCAGCTCCGGGAAAATGGCAGACGATGATGAGAGTTGATGAGGACGGCCAGCGCCTTGCGATAATTTTCGTCGCGGACATAAGCGTCGTGGGTCCAGAAGAGCTGATCACGGGTAACGCCGTGACTCGCGGCAGCCATGCGTGATAGCCCCAGATTGGTAGCGTCCGCCAGAATGGCCGCGAGTAACGCATTCTCGTTGGGACAGGCTTCGCCCGTGCGCAGATTGGTAAAGGCGCTGAGGAAACCGGTAGCCTGCGCCACCTCGTGCAGCAGCTCCGTGATGCGGATTGGCGGCATCAGGGCGTTGAGCTGTTGCGCCAGGTTTTCCGCTTGCGGCGGCGTTGTCGCGCGTATCGGCGATATCTGGAGGTGCCCGTCACGAAAGCGCACCCCCTGCAAGGCGTCGCGTTTCAGGCTTTGCGCGAACTTCTTCAGGCGTTTATCCAATTCGCGAGCGCGCTGATCCAGCCATTCATTTGCCGACAGGGGCAGGTCAAGTTCGGCAATGAACGGTTTTGCCTGCTCCCTACTGAGCATGTAGCTGTCGAAGCGACGATAATTGGCCGACCGCTCGATCCACACATCGCCGGAACGCAGCTTGTTGCGCAAATGCGCGAGCGTCGCGATTTCCCACAGACGCCGGTTGGGCTTGTCATCCTGATCGATAACGATCTTCTGCCATTCCTTGCGAAACGGCATCGGTGCGTCGCCAGGTAAATCGCGTTTGCCTGCTCTGTTGAGATTCCGCAACAACGTGATCGCAGCCAGGGTCTTGGCGCCTCCTCTTCCTGCTTGGAATTCCAGCGTTTCCAGCAGATCGGGCGCGAATTTTCGAAGGGTAATATAACGCTCCGCAGCGGCTGTCAGAGGATCGAGGTCGGCAGTCCTGGCGATCGCCCCAACCTCTGACCTTGCTTTCAACAGGGTCGCCCATCCGACCGTGGCATCCAGAGTTTCCATAGGA
>NZ_WOSY01000060.1 GCF_011516755.1 Acetobacter conturbans
ATTCTCACTGTTCGTTCATGAACTGGTCCTGTCCGACGATACCGAGCTTTGTGATGCCCAGTCTCTGTGCGTCGGCGAGGACATGGGCGACGGTTCTGTAGTCGGCCAGTCGGTTGGGGTTGATGTGCATCTCGGGCTGGTCAGGCTCGCCCGCCGCCGTCTGGAAACGCGACTGCAGCTCCGCCTCGCTCCCCACAGGCTCCCCGTTCCAGCTGATCGAATTGTCAAAATCGATCACCACGTTCACCACCTTCGGATCTTCCGTCGTCAGCGGCGGCGGATCGCCCTGCGGCAGGTTCATCGACACCGTATGCGTCTGCAGCGGGATCGTGATGATCAGCATGATCAGCAGCACCAGCATCACGTCGATCAGCGGCGTGGTGTTGATGTCGACAATGCCTTCGTCTTCGGTCGTGCTGTCCGACCCGACATTCATGCTCATGAATGGATCACTCTCTCATCTGGGGCATCGCCCCGCCTCGTCCGGAAGGGCACCGGACAGGGAAATGCCGCAAGACACCAGACCCCCGCCCTGCACGGAGGCCTCGCCAGTTGGATGCCGATCAGCTGTGAGGCTGCTCGGTGATGAAGTCCACGCGCGCCACTCCGGCTTCCTGACAAGCCGCAACCAGCCTGCCCACCGCCTCATACCGCGCCCCGCCATCGCCCCGGATCATGATCTGGGGCTGCGGCTGCTGCGCCGCCACCTTCTCCAGACGCGCCATCAGTTCGGCGTGGCTGCGGATCGGCGTCTCGTTCCAGTAAGCCTGACCGTCCGCCGTCACCGCCAGGGTGACGTTGTCCGGAACGATCTTGCTCGGCTGGTTCAGGTCCTTCGGCAGGTTCACCTTCACCGTGTGCGTCGCAACGGGAATGGTGATGAGGAAGATGATGAGCAGGACGAGCATGACATCCACAAGGGGCGTCGTGTTGATCGCGGAGACGACCTCGTCCTCTTCTCCTCCCCCCACGGACATCCCCATGGTCAGGCCACCCGGTTGGAGACGGTCGCCGTCGTCGGCGAGTTGTCAGGACGCACCGTGATGCTCTCACGGGTCGAACCGTGACGGAAACCACCGATCAGGATCGACTGCAGATCGGCGGCAAAGCCACGCACCTGCTCCATCGCGGTCTTGTTGCGGCGCACCAGAAGGTTGTAGCCCAGAACCGCCGGAACCGCCGTGCCGAGACCGATCGCCGTCATGATCAGCGATTCACCGACCGGACCCGCAACCTTGTCGATCGAGGCCTGGCCCGCGATGCCGATGGCCGTCAGCGCGTGATAGATACCCCAGACCGTGCCGAACAGACCCACGAACGGAGAGGTCGAACCCACCGTGCCGAGGAAGGCCAGGCCGCCCTGGAGGTCGCTCTGCACGCTGTCCACCGCACGCTGGATCTGCGACGACGTCCAGTCGGACAGGTCGATCGATTCCTGCATCGTGCCTTCATGATGCTCGGCAGAGACAATCCCTGTGTCGGCAACATAACGGAACGGCGAGGACGCCTTCAGCGCGGACGCGCCGTCCTGCAGTGTCGGCTTCGTCCAGAAGTTCTTCACTGCCTCGCGTGCTGCCGAAAACACCCGGGCCTGCTCGAAGAATTTCGTGATGATGATGTACCATGAGCCCAGCGACATCAGCAGCATGATCACCAGGACGCCACGCGCAATGATGTCGCCGTTCGCCCAAAGGGCCCCGAGGCCATACGGGTTCTCAACGCTCTTCGGCGCGGCAGGAGCCGGTGCAGGTGCCTCGGACGCAGCAACCGGTGCAGGAGCCGGGGTCTCAGCTGCAGGCGCATCGGCGGCAGGGGCCGGCGCGGAAGCATCCGGCGCCGTCGCCGCAGGGGCAGCAGCGTCAGGCGCCGCAACCGGGGCAGAAGCAGGCGCCTCAGACGCAGCCGAACTACCCGAATCCTGCGCAAATACCGTCACAGGTGCCGCAGTGCTCAGTAAAACCGCCAG
>NZ_WOSY01000061.1 GCF_011516755.1 Acetobacter conturbans
CCGACAGCGTTAAGGGCGGTTTTGACGATTTGTGGCGCGTTGAGTTGTGCGATGTTGTATTGCTCGAACTGGCTGTTGTGGTCGATGAACATGTCCGGGAGCGTCATTGTGCGCAGGCGGACATTGTCGAGCAGGCCGGTTTTTGAGAGATGCTGCGCCACGAACGAGCCGAAGCCGCCGACGGAGCCTTCCTCGACGGTGATCAGCACGGCGTGATTACGCGCGAGCTGCTCGACCAGTTCCGTATCCAGCGGCTTGGCGAAGCGCGCGTCGGCCACGGTCGGCGGCAGACCGTGCGCAGCGAGCTGGTCGGCGGCCTTGAGCACTTCCTCCAGACGCGGACCGAGTGACAGGATGGCGATACCACCCTTCTCGCGTCCGGACTGCTGGCCCATCTCACGGATGATCCGGCCCTTGCCGATCTCGATGATGCTGCCCTTAGCGGGCATCTCCAGACCGTAGGTGTTGCCGCGCGGATAGCGCAACGCGATCGGGCCTTCGTCGAACTCGCAGGCTGTGGCCGTCATGTTCAGCAGTTCGATCTCGTCGCTCGGCGCCATGATCGTCATGCCCGGCAGGCAGCCGAGATAGGCGATGTCGAACGCACCGGCATGGGTCGCGCCATCGGCACCGACCAGACCGGCGCGGTCGATGGCAAAGCGCACCGGCAGCTTCTGCAGCACCACGTCATGCATCACCTGATCGTAGGCGCGCTGCAGGAACGTGGAATAGATCGCGCAGAACGGACGCAGTCCTTCGGTCGCCATACCGGCGGCGAAGGTGACGGCGTGCTGCTCGGCGATGCCGACATCGAAGAAGCGGCCGGGGAATTTGGTGGCGAACTTGTCGAGGCCCGTGCCGGACGGCATCGCGGCGGTCACGGCCGTGATCCGGTCGTCGCTTTCCGCCCGGGAGATCAGTTCACGGGCGAAGATGTTCGTCCAGGACGGCGGTCCCGGAGGGGCCTTCTTCTGCTCGCCGGTGACGACATTGAACTTCGCCACGGCGTGATACTTGTCGCCCGCGGCCTCGGCTGGTTTGTAGCCGTGGCCCTTCTCGGTGATGACATGCAGCAGGATCGGACCCTGATCCGTGTCGCGCAGGTTACGCAGGATCGGCACAAGCTGGGTCATGTCGTGGCCGTTGACCGGGCCGACATAATAGAAGCCCAACTCCTCGAACAGCGTGCCGCCGGTAATCATGCCACGGGCATATTCCTCGGCTTTCTTGGCGGTGCGTTCCAGACGGTTGGGCAGCTTCTTCACGAACTTCCCGGCGAGGTCGCGCAGGCCCATGAACTGGCGCGACGACATCAGGCGGGAGAGGTAGTTCGACATCGAGCCGACCGGCGGCGCGATGGACATCTCGTTGTCGTTGAGGATGACGATCAGCCGTTCCGCGCCCGGTCCGGCGACGGCGGCGTTGTTCATCGCCTCGTAGGCCATGCCGGCGGAGATCGAACCGTCGCCGATCACGGCGATGACGTTGCGTTCGCGGTAGGACGGATCTTCCTCGGCGAGCAGATGGTGCGCCACGGCCATGCCGAGGCCCGAGGAAATGGACGTCGAGGAGTGGGCCGCGCCGAACGGGTCGTATGGGCTCTCGGACCGGCGGGTGAAGCCTGACAGGCCGCCCGGCTGACGCAGGGTGCGGATCCGGTCGCGGCGTCCGGTGATGATCTTGTGGGGATAGGCCTGATGGCCGACATCCCAGATCAGGCGATCGTCGGGGGTGTCGAACACGGCATGGATTGCGACCGTCAGTTCCACCACGCCCAGCGAGGCACCGAGATGGCCGCCTGTGGTGGACACCGTCTCGACCGTCTCCGAACGAAGCTCGTCCGCAACCTGCTTCAGTTGATCAATCGACAGGTTCCGAAGATCAACAGGATACGAAACACGGTCCAGTAACGGAAAACGACCCCGCGTGGGG
>NZ_WOSY01000062.1 GCF_011516755.1 Acetobacter conturbans
CTATTCTTGTAGTTTGTATATTTTAGAAGGCTGCCTGGACACGTGCTGCGACGGAGTTTCCGTTGCGGCCTGCGATATTGACCGTTCCGTCGTTCTGCGTGCGCTGATCGATGAAGCGGTTATAGTCAAGCATCACGCGGAAGTGGCGGTTGGGATACCAGTTCAGACCACCGGACCAGACGATCTGGTTGCCGCCACGAACACCGTTCGAGGAGTTGAGCTGGCTGTTGAGATCGGTTTCGCTGTAGCGACCCGAAATTTCCAGCGCGCCCCAGTGACCGGTGGCGGGATTGAACTCCTGGTTCTCCTTCACGCCCGGAGCCGAGAAGGCACCTTCCTTGTAGTTGTAGGCGCGCGGCGTGCCGAACAGCGTGTAGTTGGCCGCGACATACCAGCCGGAGAAGTTCAGGTTGCTGAGCGACTGACCGCTCGTCGTGTGGGAGCGGTTCACACCGATATGGTAGTATTCGCTCTTGATGACGAGGTTTTTCCAGCGCAGCCCGGCTTCCGGACCGGCGGCCCAGACCTGGGAGACGTTGGTGATCGCACCCGTGCCCAGCAGGCTGTCCTCGCCGAGATTGACCTCGGGACGCTGGCTGAGGGTGAAGGACCGGCCGTGCGTGCCGTTGTTCGGCTTGAAGGCCGAGACGGCGGAGACACCGAGATGCAGATCCCAGTCCTTGGTGGCGATCGGACGACCGGCGGCGCGGAAGGTGCCGCCCGTCTGGCTGTCGCTGACAGCGCCGTCACCGCCATAATAGCCCGAGGCGTTACGCGCGCCGAACTGCTGGCCCGTGAAGTAGGCCCCGACCCACCAACGCTTTTCGTAATGCAGGCCACCGATCGAGAAGCGGGCGTCACCAGCCGAGATGCTGCGCACGATGTCCGTGATGCCCGGACGCTCCATCATTTCGAATTCGTTGGAGCTCTCGGAATCTTCTTCCGTCACGCGCGGCTGGAAGTAACCCACAGTCAGGATGGTATTACGCAGCCCGGCATAGTTCAGGTTCGCTTCGTAAAGACCGACGGTGCCGTCATTGTTGCTCGCGCCGAAGTCAGGCGTGATGTTGGCCACCCAGTCCTTGTAGCGGAACGTGAACGGAATACGCAGGCGGCGGGCGTTGGAGGTGAAGGAGTTGAACTTGCCCTTGGACTCGCCGGCACGCGGGGTCACGCCCATGAAGCCACCGAAATCTTCGTGGAAGGCCAGGCCGATGGAGAAGGCATACTTGCCATCCTCGGACTGGATGGTCGGGCGGCCACCGGGGAAGCCGATCTTCATGCCGCCAACCTGCACGACTTCCGTGTCGGCAGAGGCGCGCTTGAAGTCCTCCCAGGAGCTGACCATGCCACGGTCGGCGGCCGGACGACCTTCGCCACCAGCGTGGTAGGCGATCTTCGCGGGCTGGTTGAAGGCGATGCCGGATTCCGGCGCGCCGTTATAGTCGCGTGGCGTCTGGGCTTCGACGCGATGACCGTGACGGGCCGCGCCGGTCTGGGCGTGGTCCTGATGGCGCAGTTCGGAGCGCATGGAGAGCATCTCCCTGCGCATCTCGGTCATCTCGCGGCGCAGGGCCGCGACTTCGGTGCTGTCAGAGGTCGCCGCCAGGGCGGGGGAAACCGTGAGTGCGGATGCACCGCTCAGCACTGTCAGGGAAAGAAGTAGGAAACGGGAGGACAGGGTCATCTCTCTCTTGATCCGGCGCGGTGGGATGACGGCCTGTTAATCTCTCCTCACAAAAAACGGCGTGAAGCCTGTGTGACACACAGATTGCAGATTTGTTGCAGCCCCGGAAATCCGCCACTTCCACACCAAATTCAAACACCAGCAACACAACGCCCACTAACCCATGTGGCTAAAATGCAACGGTTAT
>NZ_WOSY01000063.1 GCF_011516755.1 Acetobacter conturbans
TGGAATCAAAGCAGGGCGTAATTTCGTCGGATTTCACGTTCGTGTGATAGCTAGCGGGAGACGCCTGTCGGGCGATCAGGGCTATAATCGGTCCTCATCGAGGCAGGACAGCTTGCACCGATCTCCTGTCCCTCGTCAGGATCAGCAGAAGCCTGGAGCGTCATTATCGCCAGACGCTTGATGAAACGGTGTCGGGCCTGGGGAACGTGACGCCACCCCGTCAGGCTGCCCGCACTGCCGCAGGCAGGAAAAAGGTCGCCAAGGGGATCAAGGGGATCGAAAATACCACCGCCAGTGCGGGAGGTGAGTTCTGTACGATGGCTGCCTACGACTTCGGATAAATCTGGCAGGAGCTTGGTATCGCCAGCCTCAGGAAGTAGTCCGCTTTCGCCTACATTTCCGACATAAGTGGAGCCGTTTGGGCTTCCGGAAAGCGGACGGTCTGCAACAGTCCTCGTTATCCGCCGATATCCTCGTCCAGACTTCTGACTGCTGCATCTGCAGCTGATCAGGAGAAAATGTCATGGAGAAGAAAACTCACTTTCCATCGCCTACGTTGAAGGCGTCCGTGCCTTGGAATGCAGGGAAAATGGTTGGCGCCAAGCGCGCGCTTAAAGAAAAGCACGTCTGGGCTATCCGGTTCTGGCTTGGGAGCGAACAGCGTATCAGAGACAGAGCGCTGTTTGATCTTGCTCTCGATAGTAAACTCAGAGGCTGCGACCTTGTCAGCCTTCGTATCGGCGACATCATTATCAGTGGTCAGGTGCGTCATCGGGCCATGGTCGTTCAGCAGAAAACACGGCGCCCCGTACAGTTTGAAATTACAGAAACGACACGGGAAAGCGTGCGAGCGTGGCTGCAGCATTGTGATGGTGGCTTGAATGAGTATGTTTTTCCCAGTCGACTGAGCACCAAAACTCACCTGAGCACAAGGCAATATGCCCGGCTTCTTGATCAATGGGTTGAGGCGGTGGGACTGATTCCCGGTGAATATGGAACTCATTCGCTTCGCTGAACAAAGGTTGCCATAATTTATAAACGAACCGGTAATATCCGGGCCGTGCAGATTCTGCTGGAGCATACAAAGCTGGATAGTACGGTTCGATACCTTGGGGTGGATGTCGAGGATGCTCTGGCGCTGTCGGAGGCCACTGATCTCTGAAATCGAATATGCCTCATGAATTCTCTACCTCCTCCCTATGTGTACATGATATGATGACACATAGGGAGGGTCACATGAGCGAACGTGTTTCAGATAATGCCTCGGACCCGCAGAAAATCGGTGTTCGTGAGTTTAGAGGAAACCTGACAGCTTATCTGCGTCAGGTCCGGCAGGGCAGCACCATCCTCGTGACGTCTCATGACGAAATCGTTGCCGAATTACGGCCTCCTTCACCATCCTATCGTCCCCGTCGCCAACCCGGCGCATTGCGCGGGCGGATCAGACTGAGCGACGATTTTGATCAGACGCCGCAGGATATGCTCGATAGCATGGATGGAGACCTGTGAAGGTTTTGCTTGATACCCATGCCTTGCTGTGGTGGCTGTCAGATTCCGAAAGGCTCGGACCTCAGGCACGGGAGATCATTGCGGATCCGATTCACGACATTCTGGTCAGCATTGTTTCGCTGTGGGAGATTGCGATCAAAATCCGTATCGGTAAACTGGATGCGGATATGAGCGA
>NZ_WOSY01000064.1 GCF_011516755.1 Acetobacter conturbans
AGGTGACGATGGCGGTCGAGGATGGGCTCGATCCGGCTGACAAGGCCAAGGGTTTCATCCTGGCCTGTCAGGCGAAGACCACGGGTGGTCCGCTGGTCGTGGAGGCGTGATGCAGGAGCGCAGCGAAATCATTGTCGGCGCCCTGGTCGTCCTGCTGGTGCTGTTCCCGCTGGGCTTTCTGGTGCATGTCGCGCCGCGCTTTCCCGGAAGTCTGGCTGGCAGCCTGATTGGCATTTGCGCCGCTATCCTGATGCTGGTGCCGCTGATTTACGTAGCGGGCAAACGCATTCCCGTCGTGCATCGTTATTTCGCGCCGCGTGTCGAGAGCCGAACCCTTCTGTCGGTGCATATCTATGCTGGCGTCCTTGCACCCATTTTGGGCCTGATCCACGCCGCCCATAAATTCGATAGCCCGATGGGGATCTCGCTAACCGGCATCATGCTCGTCCTCGCTATTAGTGGCTATGTCGGGCGCTACATGTTGATCCAGATCGGGCGCGGATTGCGCGGTCGCACCCAGGAACTGGCCCAACTGCGCACGTCTCTGGCAGATGCCGGGGTGGCGCATCTGATGCCCGAGACGCCGGATGTGCCCCATAATATCGTCCAGCGCCTTTTTCTGACCTCGGCCTATCCCGGTACGCGGGGTACATCGGATCGCGAGGCCACGATTGCCTCGGCGCTGGCCGATGTTGAGTATGCGGTCAGGTCGGAGAGGGTGGCGAACGCACTGTTCGGGCGTTGGCGCAAGATTCACGTCATCCTTGTGGTCATCCTCTATTTTCTGCTGATTCTGCATATCTGGTCAGGCCTGTATTACGGGCTGAGGTGGCTATGAAGCCCGCTGTCATACTCTATACGGTCTTTGCGCTTGCGGCTCTGATCGTCGGACTGGTTGTGCCCCTTGCCGTGCATCGTTCCGGCAGTAACGCAGTTCCAGGTTGGGAAGGGTTGGTGAATCCCGGACCGATCTCGAAAGCGCACCAGTTTATCGCGGGCCAGTGCGAGACATGTCACAGGCCTTTCACAGGTGTGGTGACCAATAACTGCGTGACATGTCATTCTCTGGCGTCGTTCGCCGACAAGCAATCCACCCGGTTTCATGTCGCGGCGACGCAATGTACGTCCTGTCATGTGGAGCACGGTGAACGGCCACATATGACCGTGATGGATCATAGTGCATTGACGAGGGCGGATTTCTGGTCAGACACCGTTGCGCAACTTCGCTCAGCCGGGCTGGTTGGAGCGTCGCCGATTCCGGGAAGCGCTGCGGCTATTCCGACTGATCATCGACTTGACCGTGATGCCGTTCTCCATCTGAATTGCGCAAGCTGTCACTCCAACGTGGATCCTCATCGCGCCCGCTTTGGTCCTGATTGCGCGAGTTGTCACTCCACCAATACATGGCTGATCGCCGCGTTCGAACATCCCGCCGATCAGATATCGACGGATTGCAACGCCTGTCACAAGGCGCCGCCCAGCCATTACATGATGCATTTCAAAATGATTTCGCAGCACGTCGCGCATCAGGATGCCCCGGTGGAGCATTGCTATGCCTGCCATACCACCGATGCATGGAACAATATTCGAGGGTATGGATGGTATAAGCACCATTAAATCTTACGAAATTTGCGTCAGAATATCGCCATTTAACGCG
>NZ_WOSY01000065.1 GCF_011516755.1 Acetobacter conturbans
AGCATACCGGCGCATCCATATATCCCCCCTGAAAACAGGGAGAAAACATCATGCATCGGACAAAAGTACAAGGCCCAGACCAGCAGGCGCTAACTGACTACACGCTCTAGGCTCAGGACACATAGCCAGAACAGGACGGTAGCAGCGAGGCGGATAGCCGAGAAGAAGACTACGCGATCCATTGATTAAGACCGTCCACACTATGGAAATCTTCTGTAGCGTGAGAGGGAATGTCCGACAGTGCGTTGCGTGCCATGCGGGTCAGCGCAGTGCCCGGTCCTGTTTCAATGATCCTGCTGACGCCAGCTTCTCTGCAGCCCTGAAGGCAAGCCTGCCAGTTCACGGTTGTGCTGACCTCTCTGGCCAGTCTCATGCATCCGTCGTCGATGCGGAGAATGGGCTCTCCATCCAGTCCACTCAGCAGTCGCACTTCTGGTGATGGCTGCTTCGGTTGCAGGATGTGCAGAGCGTGCAGCAATGGGTCCACCGCGCTCTGAAGAAGAGGTGTATGGGATGGGACTGCGACATGCAGCCGTTTCGCGGTCGATGCCCCCAGTTGCAGTGCGTGCGAGATAGCCAGATCAAGTTGCGCTGCAAGGCCGCCGATGACGATGTTGTCCGATGCGTTCACGATGGCGATGAATGTTCCGGTTTCTTTCAGGATCGATTGCAGACGGTCATCTGGCAGACCGGCTATTCCTGCCAGGCCAGCGTTTTGCGGGCTGGCCTGATCCATAATTGCCGCGCGGGTGGCGGCGAGTGCCAGGACCTGTTCCGGAGTGAGGCAGCCTGCTATTCCCCAGGCCGGGAGTTCGCCGACACTGTAGCCTGCGCAGACGATCCGGTCTGGCAGATCACGCAGAACGGCACGGATTGCGAGGGAGAGCGTGCAGCAGAGGATCTGGCCGGATCTGTTGCTGTAGAGGTCTTCATCGGAAGCGGTTTTTACATACTCTCTCGGGTCTGTTCCGAGAAATTTTTCGGCGCTGGCGAAAATCGGTTCTGCTTCTTTCTCGCCTTCGACGAGAGAGAACATGCGGGGGTGTTGCCCTCCCTGTCCGGAGCAGAAGATCGCCAGGGTTCCGCTCATGTTCGTCTCCGTTTCCTGTCTTAATACCAGAGTGTTCTAGCCTTTGACCTGTTGCCTACTTTCTCAGGGCTTTTCCCAGAAAACTAGGGCGTGTCGTCAGTTAATTCCGATGATGGCGGAGGCGAGTTGCACGGCAGCGAGAAAGGTTGACTTCAGCTTGTCGTAGCGTGTTGCGATGCCTCTGAAATG
>NZ_WOSY01000066.1 GCF_011516755.1 Acetobacter conturbans
AGAAATCCACTGGTTTTTCCGATCCGGATCAGACGATCATGCGCCCATTCAGGTCATCGCCCTCTCACACCCCTACCGGTTCCATCCGCGGGAGCCGAGCCATCGCTCAGGCTGCCACGGACAGGGCCGGATCCCGATAATCCTCCTGTTTTGTTGCCATGGCCCAGATGGCTCGTGCCATCCTGTTGGCCAGCGCAATGGCTACCAGCATACGGGGCTTGCGGGCCAGCATCCGTGCCAGCCAGCTTCCCGGTGCAGGGGCCTTACGGCTGGCCCAGTTCACCTGGGTCATGGCGCCCATGATGAGAAGCCTGCGGATATCAGCCTGCCCGGCTTTTGATATCTTCCCCAGCCTTTCCTTTCCGCCAGATGAGAACTGACGGGGCACCAGCCCCAGCCACGCAGCAAAGTCGCGCCCGCGCCGGAAGCTCTGCAGGTCAGGCGCAAAAGCTTCAATCGCAAGAGCGGTCAGAGGACCCACTCCAGGCATGCTCTGCAATCTGCAGGTGTTTTCACTTTCCTGGGCAAGCATCCTGATCTTCTTTGTTCTGACATCAATCCGCACACTCTGCTCCGAAATCTGTCGCAGCAGATCAAGGCATTCCTGCTTCACAGCCTCTGGCAGAACCGCCTCATCCAGCATGGCTTCAATGTGTCTGATATGCGCAATCCCCTGTGGCACGACGAGACCGAATTCATACAGAACGGCACGCAGGGCATTCACCAGTTCCGTGCGCTGGTGCACCAGACGCTGCCGGGCCCGGAAAAGAACGCCACGCGCCTGCTGCGCTTCAGTGCGTGGTTCGACAAAGCGCATTTCCGGCTGACGGGCCGCAATGACGATCGCTTCCGCATCAGCAGCATCGTTCTTCTGGCGCTTCACGAAAGGCTTCACATACTGCGGAGCGATCAGTCTGACCTCGTGACCAGCTCCTGCCAGTTCGCGAGCCCAGTAATGCGCGCTCCCGCACGCTTCAAGAACGACCAGAGCAGGCGGCTGCGTGGCCATGAACTGCATAAACTGCTGACGACGCAGCTTTTTGCGAAACATCACCTCGCCCGCACGCGAAGCTCCATGAACCTGGAAAATGTTCTTTGCCAGATCAACGCCTATCACTGTATCCTTCATCTGCCGTCCTTTCGCGCAGTCGTTTCTTCCAACGACCATTCTGGCACATTGCGATGCCGTGCGGGGAGGACGGCAACCACCCCATCTC
>NZ_WOSY01000067.1 GCF_011516755.1 Acetobacter conturbans
TGTTCTGGCTATGAGTATCCGTCTTGGTCAAGTGTGGCGTGGTTCCCATAACCTGTCATTGCGTAACAGGACATTCGCCAGAATGACGAGACGCCGCATGAGAGCGGTCAGAGCCACTTTTGCGTGCTTTCCCTTATCCGTCAGACTAAGATAGATGCTTCGAAGGTCAGGGTTATGCCGCATGGCAACCAGAGCAGGCATGTACAGGGCGTTTCTGACATGAATCCGACCACCCCGAATAAAGCTTTTACCCTGCCACTTTCCTGACTGCCTGGTGACAGGAGCTAGACCTGCGAGCGCAGCAACCTGTCCATTTTCCAGTGTTCCCAGCTCGGGAATATCAGCGATCAGCATCGCAGCCGTGGCCTCTCCAATACCTGGAATGCTGACCAGAATGGTGCGTTTTCGAGAGAGGCTCTCGTCTGTCGAGATCAGTTCGCTGATTGCCTGATCGATGGTTGCGATCTGAGCCTCTATCTGACGAAGTCTATAGCGTGTCAGACGTTTTAGAAGACTGAGCTGCAGGTTTTGCTGGCGATTGAGCAGGGCTGTCCTGTCACGGGTCAGATTTCGTCGCCCGGCTGCCAGCTCCTGGAGCGCAGACTGCAGCTCGTTGCAGATCGTAGACGTCCTGGGTTCAAGAAGTGCCCCCATCCTGGCCAGCATCATGGCATCTACCCGATCCGTTTTTGCAAGCTTTCCCGTTGCTTCAGCAAACTTTCTTGCGTGCCGCGGATTGATCCGTGAGAATGGGATGCTGGCCTTGGCCAGATGACTCTCCAGTTGACGATGGAAAGGGCCGGTCGCCTCGAAGACAACATGCACAGCACGTTGCCTGCCAATCCATCGTAGAAGCGTTCTGAGGCCTTTCGTATCGTTGGAAGTCTGGATCAGGTCACCAGATGGATATTGAGCGGCATCAAGATGATCCTTGGAAACGTCAATGCCAACAACAACGGCATTACTCTCCAGCTTTGAGCATGTCTGTGCCATTTCCCATTGTCCTATGCTTGTCATCCGGGATTTTCTCCCAGGTATCCGTTCAGGCCCGAGGAAAAGAAGAGGCGGTCATACTCATTCGCGGCCCATCATGGCCTGTCCTGACTCGACCCGCTCTCTCCAGCAGTCAGGAGGTGGCCACCTCCTGACTGCTGCCTTTGTCGCATACAGCGACCCGGATTTCATAAGACAAGTCCTGAGCCTA
>NZ_WOSY01000068.1 GCF_011516755.1 Acetobacter conturbans
CGGTAATCCCCCCATTTTTAGTGGGGCATTGAATGAGAATTCAGGCAGCTGTTTTTAGTTTCTGGGCGGGGGTTAGCCCGCTGTTCCCCATGTTGGGTCTGTCATGGTTATATGTCCAGAGCCATTGTGTTGCGACCTCCTGCACGTCCTGAATGCTTTCAAACAAATACTGCTCCAGCCATTCCTGCCGTACAGTTCTGTTGTAGCGTTCAATATAGGCATTCTGCTGCGGATTACCCGGTTGCGTATAGATCAGGGTAATCCCCTGTTTTTCGGCCCATGAAACCAACGTATGACTGACATATTCAGGGCCATTATCCATTCGGATAGCTTCTGGCCTGCCACGCCACTCCATAACCTGTTCCAGACAGCGGACAACCCGACAGGCTGGCAGGGAAAAATCAACCTCGATCGCCAGTCCTTCACGATTGAAGTCATCCAGAATGTTCAGGAGCCGAAAAGCACGTCCATCCATCAGCCTGTCCGCCATAAAATCCATGGACCAGACCCTGTTGGGAAGGGCCGGAACCGACAGCTTTTCAGGCTTTTCGCGAACCAGACGCCTGCGGGGTTTAATCCGCAGGTTGAGTTCCAGTTCCCGATAGATCCGATAAACCCGCTTATGATTCCAGAGCTGTCCCTGCACATTGCGCAGATACAGGAAACACAGACCAAATCCCCATCTCCTGTGAGCCTGGGTCAGTCCCACCAGAAGAGCGGCAATCCTGTCGTTCTCCGCTTCCAGTCGCGGACGATAGCGAAAGCAGGTCTCGGATATCCCAAAAATCCGACAGGCCAGCGCAATGCTGACCCCATGATGCGCCACAGCTTGTGCGGCCAGTTCCCGGCGCTGGGCTGGCCGCTTCATTTTTTTCCAAGGGCTTCCTTCAGGATATCCGTCTGCATGCTCAAATCCGCATACATGCGCTTCAGCCGACGGTTCTCCTCTTCCAAAGCCTTCATCTGACTGATCATCGAAGCATCCATGCCGCCATATTTCGCGCGCCACCGGTAAAACGTGGCGTTGCTAATCCCATGCTCCCGGCACAGGTCAGGAACCGGGACACCGCCCTCAGCCTGGCGGATCACACCCATGATCTGGGCGTCAGTAAAGCGATCACTCTTCATCAGAATCTCCTCAATTCTTACGCTGAGAAAATTCTCATTCAAAAGTCACTCTTTTTATGGGGGGATTACC
>NZ_WOSY01000069.1 GCF_011516755.1 Acetobacter conturbans
AGCTATACCCGGTTGTCGTTATGCCGCCATTCTGACGGCGCTGCTGTTGGCCATCTGGTCCGGGGTTAACCCCGGACCAGATGGCGTCGGCACGTCATGATACGCCTCATCAGGTGTGGGTCCAGCCAGCGACCGCGTCCATCCATGCTGATGCGAACCTGGCGTCGTTCCAGGACCTCGGTGAACCGGGGCGTCGTGAATTGTGAGCCCTGGTCCGTGTTGAAAATCTCCGGGGTGCCGTAGCGCACCAGCGCATCCCGGAGTGCTTCGACGCAGAACTCCGCATCCATCGTGTTCGACAGACGCCAGGACAGCACCTTGCGCGTGTGCCAATCCATGACCGCCACCAGATAGAGAAAGCCCTTCCGCATCGGAATATAAGTAATGTCGGAACACCAGACCTGGTTGGGCCGGTCGATGACCAGACCCCGCAGCAGATACGGATATTTCCGATGCTCCGGATGGGGCACACTCGTGCGTGGCTTCTGGTAGATCGCCCGCAGGTCCATGATCGCCATGAGCCTGCGAACCCGCTTGCGGCCGACATCATGGCCGAGACGGCGCAGATGCCATGTCATCTGCCGTGAGCCATAATACGGCGTTTCCAGGAACTGCGCGTTGATCAGCCGCATCAACTCCAGATTGGCCTCGTTCTGGGGCACAGGCCGATAGTAGACGCCAGACCGGTTAAGCTGCAGCAGCGTGCATTGCCGCACGACCGAAAGCCGGGGCCGTTTCAGGTCAATCATTTGCCGCCTCTGATCACGCCCAACCGAGCAGAGGCATCCCGCAAAAAATCCCGTTCCACCAGCAACTGGCCGATCTTGGCGTGCAGCTTCTCAACGTCGGCCGGACTGACTGCTGCTTCCGGCGTTGGCTTGCCGGAGAATGTCGCCGCCATGCCTTCAATCGCCTGACGTTTCCATTAGGCGATCATCATCTGGTGCACGCCGTGCTTCGACGCCAGCTCCGCCAGCGTCAATTCACCCCGGATCGCCTCCAGCGCAACACGAGACTTGAATTCACCCGAATACCGTTTCCGCGTAACCTTCCCCATAAAACCCGTCCTCGCTCAGGTCGGGGGATAGCTTAGCCACCTGTCCGAAAAATGGGGACCAC
>NZ_WOSY01000070.1 GCF_011516755.1 Acetobacter conturbans
TAACCCCGGACCAGATGGCCAACAGCAACGCCGTCAGAAGGGCGGCATAACAACAACCGGGTATAGCTTATCAAGCCCGCAAAACTGTCCGAACGGACGGGACCACCTCAGATGGATCGTCTGCGGCCCTTTTCCCCGAAGATCCATGGCAAACCTCGCGTTGATGATCGTCGTATGTTGAGCGGGATCATTTTCGTGAACAGAAATGGTCTGCGTTGGCGTGATGCGCCTCGGGAATACGGTCCACACAAGACGCTCTACAACCGCTGGAAGCGCTGGAGTGCTATGGGGATCTTCATCCGCATGATGGGGACTGGCTACTGGCAAGGCAGAGCCTCAGACAATCATGATTGATGCGACCTATCTCAAGGCCCATCGCACGGCTTCGAGCCAGCGGTTAAAAAAGGGGGCCCAGGCCGTTTGATCGGGCGAACCAAAGGCGGGATGCATACGAAGCTGCATGCTGTCACTGACCGGAACGGACGTCCACTCGACTTCTTCATGACAACAGGTCAGATCGGTGATTATATTGGTGCCGCTGCTCTTCTGGACAGTCTTCCATCAGCCGAATGGATGAGGGCAGAGCGGGGCTATGACGCTGACTGGTTCAGAGAGGCCCTGGAGAAGAAAGGGATCAACCCCTGTATTCCTGGTCGAAAATCTCGTGCAAAACCGATCAAATACGACAAACGGAAATACAAAAGACACAACCGTATCGAGATCATGTTCGGCAGACTCAAGGACTGGAGACGGGTCGCAACACGCTATGACAGATGCCCGACCGTCTTCTTCTTCTTCTTCTTCTTCTTCTTCTCCGCAGTCTGCCTCGCCGCAACCGTCTTGTTCTGGCTATGAGTATCCGTCTTGGTCAAGTGTGGCGTGGTTCCCATAACCTGTCATTGCGTAACAGGACATTCGCCAGAATGACGAGACGCCGCATGAGAGCGGTCAG
>NZ_WOSY01000071.1 GCF_011516755.1 Acetobacter conturbans
ACGCCTATCACTGTATCCTTCATCTGCCGTCCTTTCGCGCAGTCGTTTCTTCCAACGACCATTCTGGCACATTGCGATGCCGTGCGGGGAGGACGGCAACCACCCCATCTCCAGTGACCATGGCAGGGCGCAGAAGGCGGCGATTTACGCACTCGGCCGGGGTGGTGCGCTCTCCATGCTGACGGGTGTCGCAGGGTCGGGAAAGACCGCGCTGCTGTCGCCGCTGGTGGACGCCTGGAAGCATGACACCCGTTATGATGAGAGCGGACGAAGGATTATCGGGATTGCCAATGCCTGGCGTCAGGCGGACGCGCTGCGCGACGCCGACATCCATGACACCTGCGCCATGCTGCCTTTCCTCGCCCGGCTGGAACGCGGCGACATCGACGTGGACCGGAACACGGTTCTGGTGATCGATGAGGTCGGTCAGGTCGGACCACGCCAGATGCTCCGCCTGCTGGAACTGCAGCGCGATAGCGGTTGCACGATCAAGGCACTGGGCGATCATGAGCAGGCACAGAACATCGAGGCCGGTGACTCCATCGAGATGCTGCGCAGGGTGCTGGACGCGGAAGACATGCCGGAGCTTCTGTCCAGCGTCCGGCAGACATCCGCCAGAAACCGGCAGATCGCCGACCTATTTCGTGGCGCGGAACCTGATGAAAGCGATCTCGCCTCTCTGGAAGTCAGAGGAGCGGCCGGGAACGCCAACAGTGACGAGGAGAATGACGACGACGTCCGCAACAAATTCCACATGAAGGAAGTGCGGGACGCGATCGACATGAAACGGGTGGACGGCACGGTCCGTCTGGTGGGCGGAGACCACGACGAAGAGAGGTGGTCCCCATTTTTCGGACAGGGCGATAAGCTATCATCTGGCCTGAACGAGGACGGGTTTTATGGGCAAGGTTACGCGGAAACGGTATGCGGCAGAGTTCAAGTCA
>NZ_WOSY01000072.1 GCF_011516755.1 Acetobacter conturbans
GCGCGCAGCGCCGGCGTGACGTCGATGGTCAGCCGGGCGGTAAAGCGGTTGATGGTCGAAGGCTTGTCCGGCGCCCTGACCCAGCGTTCGGGATCGGCGGGACGCGCCGCGAAGCCGGGCGGCGTGCGACGTTCCGTCATGGCGAAATTCCTTCGCCGAGCGGCAGCACGGAGGCGATGCGGTCGCGCGCCTTTTGCGCCATGACTGGATCGATCTCGCAGCCGACATAGCGCCGACCGGCGAGCCGGCAGGCGACACCGGCCGCGCCCGAGCCGGCGAACCAGTCGCCCACCAGGCCACCTGGTGGGCAGCTCGTGCGGATCAGGATCTCCAGCAGTGCCACCGGCTTCTCGGTGGGATGGATGGCGCGCCCATGCGCATTGCGGACCGGAATCACGGAGCGCATCAGGCGCGGGCCGCCATCCTCGCTCACGTAATGGCCGGCATCGATCCGGCCCATGTGGGGCGGCCGGTGTCTCCGCCTTACCGTGCGCGCCCGCGCATCGGACGTGGTGGGAACCACGTTGTAGACGGCGCGCCAGGGCGTATCGTCGCGATAGAACTGGACGATCAGTTCATGCACGCGGCGGAAGCGATCGGCATGGAAGCTGGAACCGTTCTGCTTCTCCCAGACCAGTTCCTGAGCATATTTCCAGCCCGCATTCCGAAATGCCGCGTTGGATGCGAGAAAGCTCCGCAGGGAGCCGAAGACCCAGAGCGAGCCGCTCGGTTTCAGGGCGGCGAGTGCCTTGCCGGGCCAGTCCGCCACGCGCCGGTCCCAGGCGAGCGACGTATCGCCATAGGGCGGGTCGACCAGGATCATGTCGTAGGGGCCGTGCCAGGGCATCAGGAGCGCGCTGTCGCCGGTCAGGAGGGTCATG
>NZ_WOSY01000073.1 GCF_011516755.1 Acetobacter conturbans
CTTGATCTTCCCCGTTCCCTCGTCGTTCGTCGTGTTGTTGCACTGGACAACAGAGTGGAGATCGAAGTCGGTCTGCGCAAGCGGAGTGTACTGTGTCCGGACTGTCAGTGCCCGACACAACGCATTCACAGCTTCTATCAGAGAAAACTTGCGGATCTTCCATGGCAGGGCCGTCCGGCCACGCTGATCGTTTCTGTACCACGCTTTTTCTGTCAGGCTGCGGTCTGTCCACGTCGGACCTTTGTGATGCCCCTTGACGGGATAACCGTACGTCATGGCAGACAGACCACGCGTCTTACCGATCTTCATTATTATATCGCCCATACCCTGGGCGGTTCCGCTGGTGCACGAATGACCGTGCGCCTGTGTTGCCCCATCAGCCCGGACACTCTCATTCGCCGCCTCCTTTCCCGGGCACGGAACACCAGGAAAGACATGCCCCCTACACGCGTGGTAGGGGTGGATGACTGGGCATGGCGACGGGGACATCACTATGGAACGATTGTGGTCGATCTTGAGAAAAATGATGTCATTGACCTCCTGCCAGATCGGGAGGCTGCGACCCTGGCCCAATGGCTGCAGGCCTACCCCGGTGTTGAAATCATTGCCAGAGACCGTGCCGGTGCTTATGCAGATGGATGCCACAGAGGCGCGCCATCAGCTCTTCAGGTGACGGACCGCTGGCATCTGCTGAAGAACCTGTCAGAGGCTTTTGTCAGCATACTGGGCCGTTTCACGACAACAGTCAGAACCCTGACGCGACAGATGAACGTATCAACGGTCGTAAGCAAAATATCTGAAACAATCAGAGCGCATCCAGAAGAGGCGCAGGCGGTCGTCAGGTCAGCCTCTGGGGAACGGCGTGACATT
>NZ_WOSY01000074.1 GCF_011516755.1 Acetobacter conturbans
CCCCGTGGCATGAGCCTTGTACTCCTGCGTATTTTGTGATGTTTTCTCTCTGTTTTCAGGGAGAGATGTGAATGCGGCGGTATGGTCTGAGCGACAGTCAGTGGGATCGGATAAAAGATCTTCTCCCGGGTCGTGAAGGCCATGTCGATGGGACTGCTGCGGATAATCGTCTGTTTGTTGAAGCCGTGCTGTATCGCTACCGTGCAGGCATTCCCTGGCGTGATCTTCCGGCCCGTTTCGGAGACTGGAAAAACGTCCATCGACGGTTACGTCGCTGGTGCGAAAGCGGTGTGATCGAACGGATTTTCCGGTATCTGGCCGCAGATCACGACAATGAATACATGATGATCGACAGCACGATTGTCCGGGCGCATCAGCACAGCGCCGGAGCCCTCAAAAAGGGGGCACAGATCAGGCCATCGGGCGATCCAGAGGCGGGCTGACCACAAAGATCCACGACGCCATTGTCGATGCGGCAGGAAAGGCAGTGGTCCTATCTCTGACACCCGGACAAAGGGCTGACATCACCGAAGCAGACACCCCTTCTGGATAAAGTCGATCCCGGGGCTTTTAGCGCCGACAAGGCTTATGATGCCGATCCGCTTATTGAAAAGCTCGAAGAGCGCGGGGTCACACCGGTTATTCCGTCAAAGAAAAACCGACGTAATCCACGGAAAATCTCCTTCATGCTCTATAAAAAACGAAACATCATCGAACGCTTTTTCGCCAGCCTCAAACAGTTCAGGGGTATCGCAACCCGTTACGACAAGCTGAAATCAACCTTCCTCGCAGCCGTCCAACTCGTTGCAACCATCATCAGAATTAACTGACGACACGCCCTAG
>NZ_WOSY01000075.1 GCF_011516755.1 Acetobacter conturbans
GACATGAAGGTATGAGCGCAGCGGTCATATCGGGTTGCGACCCGTCGCCAGTCTTTCAGCTTTGCGAACATGTTTTCAATAAGAGGGCGCTTTTTGTAGAGATGCCAGTCGTAAGGCGGCTTTGATTTCCGGTTTTTCTTCGGTGGAATGCAGGCGGTGATCTGTCGCTCTGCGAGAGACTGTCTGATCTTATTACCGTCGTATCCCCGGTCCCCGATGACTTCTTCTGTCTCATCCGGAAGATCCGCGAGCAGGACATCGGCTCCCTTGAAATCACTGACCTGTCCTGCGGTCAGATGGAGACGGACAGGACGACCCTGACCATCGCACACAGCATGAAGCTTTGAATTCAGTCCGCCTTTTGTCCGTCCGATATGGCGGGGAAAAGCCCCTTTTTAAGCAGCGAGGCCGCTGTCCGGTGTGCCTTGAGATGTGTCGCGTCGATCATCAGGCGCTTTGAACGGCTAGCTTTCTCACTCAGAGCACTGAAAATCCGGTCGAAGACGCCCAGGCGGCTCCATCGAATGAAACGATTGTAGAGTGTCTTGTGCGGACCATACGTTTTCGGGGCATCTTTCCACTGAAGCCCGTTTCGGATGACATAAACGATCCCGCTCAGAACACGCCGGTCGTCCACCCGCGGAACACCGTGTGCCAGAGGGAAAAACGGCTTAATCAGCTCCATCTGACGCTCGGACAGCAAAAACACATCACTCACAGGCGCGCTCCTCTACGACTGCCTGTGAATCACTGATTTCCGCTCAATGCAACGAATTAACAGGTCCTGAGCCTA
>NZ_WOSY01000076.1 GCF_011516755.1 Acetobacter conturbans
GGATGCGCCGGTATGCTCTGAGTGACAGTCAGTGGGAGCAGATCAGGGATCTTCTTCCGGGCCGGGAAGGCCATGTGGGCGGGACGGCCGCGGATAACCGTCTGTTTGTGGAAGCGGTGCTGTATCGGTATCGCGCTGGCATTCCCTGGCGCGACCTGCCGACCCGGTTCGGGGACTGGAAAAACGTTCACAGACGGCTGCGCCGCTGGTGCGAAAGTGGTGTGATCGAACGGATTTTCCGGCATCTGGCGGCTGATCACGACAACGCATACATGATGATCGACAGCACGATCGTCCGGGCTCACCAGCACAGCGCTGGCGCCCGTAAAAAAGGGGCGCGGATCAGGCCATCGGACGGTCCCGTGGGGGACTGACCACGAAAATCCACGCCATTGTCGATGCTGCCGGGAAGGCTGTCGCCCTTTCCCTGACGCCCGGACAGAGAGCCGATATCACTGAAGCAGAACCTTTACTGGATGAAGTCGATCCCAAAGCCTTCATCGCTGATAAGGCTTATGATGCTGATCCCCTGATTGATAAGCTCGAAGAGCGGGAGATCACACCGGTCATTCCTTCAAAAAGAAACCGTAGAAATCCACGGAAGATCAGTTTCTCACATTATAAAAACAGAAACATCATCGAACGCTTCTTCGCCAGACTGAAGCATTTCAGAGGCATCGCAACACGCTACGACAAGCTGAAGTCAACCTTTCTCGCTGCCGTGCAACTCGCCTCCGCCATCATCGGAATTAACTGACGACACGCCCTA
>NZ_WOSY01000077.1 GCF_011516755.1 Acetobacter conturbans
CGCCGGTCCCAGGCGAGCGACGTATCGCCATAGGGCGGGTCGACCAGGATCATGTCGTAGGGGCCGTGCCAGGGCATCAGGAGCGCGCTGTCGCCGGTCAGGAGGGTCATGATACCAGCCCCCCGATCTCGGTCGTCAGAGCGGCGATTTCGCGGGCGGCAATCCCTTGGGGGCGAAGATCGCACACCAGACGGCCGGTGCGCGCAGCCTCGGCGAACGCGACCCGCTGACCGATCCGCGCCGCCAGTGCCGCCGGCTCGTGCCCAGCGAGCGCCAGCCGGGTTTCGCGGGCGATGACCGTGCGCGCGGCGCAGCGGTTGAGCACGAAACGGGCGAGAAGGCCGGGACGGAAGAGCCGTGCCTCCGCCAGCAGCCGCAACATCTCGGCCGAGGCCCAGCCGTCGAACGGCGAAGGCTGCGCGGGAATCAGCACCAGGTCGGCGGCCAGCAGGGCGGAGCGCAGCAGCGCCGCCACGCGCGGAGGACCGTCGATGACGACGTGATCCACCCCCTGAGCCAGTGCCGGCGCCTCGTGGTGCAGCGTATCGCGCGCCAGCCCGATCACGCCGAACAGCCGTGGCAGTCCCTCCCGTACCCGTTGCGCCGACCAGTCCAGCGCCGAGCCCTGCGGGTCGGCATCGATGACCGTCACGCGCCGGCCTTCCCGAGCCCATTGGCCCGCGAGATGCAGCGCCAGCGTCGTCTTGCCG
>NZ_WOSY01000078.1 GCF_011516755.1 Acetobacter conturbans
AATGGCGATATGAAGCAGTCTGGTTTCTTTGATGTTGAAGAGCGTCTTGCCCGGCTGAGTGGGCTTGGCGATCAGCTCGAAGCGTTTTCCCGGACTGTGGATTTTGAAGCGTTCCGTCCTGATCTGGACAAGGCCCTGGCGTATTCCGATGGAAGCAAGGGCGGACGACCGCCATTTGATCCTGTGCTGATGTTCAAGATCCTGGTGATCCAGACGCTCAACAATTTGTCTGATGAGCGGACGGAATATCTGATCAACGATCGCCTCTCCTTTATGCGTTTCCTTGGGCTGGGACTTTCAGATCGGGTGCCGGATGCCAAAACGGTCTGGCTGTTTCGCGAGCGTCTGACCCAGGCGGGTGCGATCGATGGGCTGTTCAACCGCTTTGATGCGACCCTGCGTAACGCCGGGTATTTGCCGATGTCAGGCCAGATCCTGGATGCCACGCTGGTAGCGGCTCCGAAGCAGCGGAACACCAATGCAGAGAAAGCGGATCTGCGAGCAGGCCGTATTCCTGAAGACTGGCAGGACAAACCCGCAAAGCTGTCGCACAAGGATCGTCATGCGCGCTGGACACTGAAGTTCACGAAGGCGAAGCGGCAGGATGATGGAACCATGCCATCCAGCGATCTCGCCATCCCGTTCTTTGGCTATAAATCGCATGTTTCCAT
>NZ_WOSY01000079.1 GCF_011516755.1 Acetobacter conturbans
TTAACCCCGGACCAGATGGCCAACAGCAGCGCCGTCAGAATGGCGGCATAACGACAACCGGGTATAGCTTATCAAGCCCACAAAACTGTCCGAACGGACGGGTCCACCTCTCTCCCAGTTCTCGGCTCTCCTGGAGATGGGGAGCGCTCAGGAACGCTTTGCCGATCTTCTGGGATGGATCCGTTCCAATCTGAAACAGCGCCTGACCGTGGACATCCTCGCCAGCCAGGTCGGCATGAGCCCCCGAAACTTTTCACGCAGTTTCCGGACGTCCGTAGGAATGAGTCCCGCCAGAGCGGTGGAACGACTGCGTCTGGAGGCCGCACGGGAGCGTGTCGAAGGATCGACGCTCCCCATCGAAACCATTGCTGTCATGACCGGCTTCCACGATCCCGAGCGGATGCGACGCGCCTTCCTGCGTGAGTTTCACCAGCCGCCTCAAGCTGGCCCGCGAAATGCCAATGGAAGTCCGAGCTGAAACACCACGTGGGGCGTGCTTAGGGCGTGTCGTCAGTTAATTCCGATGATGGCGGAGGCGAGTTGCACGGCAGCGAGAAAGGTTGACTTCAGCTTGTCGTAGCGTGTTGCGATGCCTCTGAAATGCTTCAG
>NZ_WOSY01000080.1 GCF_011516755.1 Acetobacter conturbans
TTGGGCATTATTATTTTTGGAGTGAGTGATGTCTGATTATACCGGTGGACTTCAGGATGAGCGGTCTCTGCGTGAGGATCTGGCGGCGGCGTATCGTCTTATTGCCCATTTTGACATGACGGATCTTGTCTACACGCATCTTTCCGTCCGCCTGCCGGGTGAGGCGCATCGTTTCCTGGTCAATCCTTACGGTCTGCTGTTCGAGGAAGTGACTGCAAGTTCCCTCGTGGTTGTCGATGCCGACGGTCATCCGAGCCAGGAAACGAGCTGGCCCGTCAATCCGGCCGGTTTTGTCATCCACTCGGCGGTTCACCGTGCGCGTCCGGATGCGGCATGCGTCATGCATACGCACACACTGGCTGGCATGACGGTTGCGGCACAGGATTGTGGCATTCTGCCGCTCAACCAGATCAGCATGGAATTTCATGGCCGCGTGGGATTCCATTCCTATGAAGGAATTGCAGCGGATGACAATCTTAGCGAGCGCGAAAGGCTGGTTCGTGATCTGGGCGATAATATCGGCCTGATTCTGCAGAACCATGGCCTGATGACGGTGGGTGAAACCGTGGCGCAGACATTCTACCGGATCTGGTATCTGGAGCAGGC
>NZ_WOSY01000081.1 GCF_011516755.1 Acetobacter conturbans
AAGCATTTCAGAGGCATCGCAACACGCTACGACAAGCTGAAGTCAACCTTTCTCGCTGCCGTGCAACTCGCCTCCGCCATCATCGGAATTAACTGACGACACGCCCTAGGTACTGATTATCGCGGTCAGCAGTCTGTAACTCAAATATCCGTTCCCACACACCCGCGTGACACCGGCAGCTAAAGCGACGGTGAACCGTTTTCCTCTTTCCATAGTGCTCAGGTAGATCACACCAGTGTGCACCTGAACGCAGAACCCACAGACAGCCTTTCACAAACTCTCGGTTATCCAAACCACTTCGGTCTGGATCGCTCGCCTTACCGGGCAATAGGAACCCGATCTTCTCCCATTGCCCATCACTCAGTTAGCGCACCGAGTGATGGGCCTTATAATTCTGTTCGATCTGTGATTTTTTCTTTCTATTTTCAGGGAGATATGTGAATGCGCCGGTATGGTCTGAGCGACAGTCCGTGGGGGCGGATAAATGATCTTCTCCCGGGTCGTGAAGGCCGTGTCCGGTGGCACGACTGCGGATAATCGTCTGTTTGTCGAAGCCGTGCTGTATCGTGATCAGGCTGATA
>NZ_WOSY01000082.1 GCF_011516755.1 Acetobacter conturbans
TATCACTGCCACCTGCTCTACCACATGGAGGTGGGCATGTTCCGCACGGTGGTGGTGTCGTGATCCGGGGTCTGATAGGTGGCACGGT
Organism: Acetobacter conturbans; assembly: GCF_011516755.1. Lineage (GTDB taxonomy): Bacteria > Pseudomonadota > Alphaproteobacteria > Acetobacterales > Acetobacteraceae > Acetobacter > Acetobacter conturbans. The sequence goes on from NZ_WOSY01000082.1 coordinate 89, forward strand.
CCTTGCCGCTGGACTGGCTACCGCGGTACCTGGCACGGGACGCGCCCAGTCAGTCCCGGCACGCCAGAGCGAAGGAACCCAGGAAGCGCAGACCGCCTCGGCTCCCGCGCCCGTGGTCTATGTCAACGGCATCCAGCCGGTCATGGACCATAACATCTATGTGCATGCGCTGCTCGACCAGTTCGAGGCGCGCTTTGGTGCCGATGGCGGGCAGTTCCGTTACGATGGGCAGGCTTGGTTCGGCACCGACTACGACAAGCTCTGGCTGAAATCCGAAGGCACGGTCGGCACAAACGGCAAGTTCGGTGATGGAGATCATGAGGCCCTCTATGATCGTGCCATCTCCCGGTATTTCGATGTCCAGACTGGCGTGCGTCTCGATATTGACAACGGCCCCACACGGGCCTGGGGCGCGATCGGGGTCGAGGGACTGGCGCTATATTTCTTCAATGTGGAGGCCACGGC
>NZ_WOSY01000083.1 GCF_011516755.1 Acetobacter conturbans
ATCACGCCTCCACGACCAGCGGACCACCCGTGGTCTTCGCCTGACAGGCCAGGATGAAACCCTTGGCCTTGTCAGCCGGATCGAGCCCATCCTCGACCGCCATCGTCACCTGGCCTTGCAGCAGATGTGTCGTGCATACGCCGCAGATACCGGATCGACAGGAGGATGGAATATTGACGCCTGCCGCATCAGCCGCGTCGAGAACCGTTTCATCCAGTTGCAACGGAGCCGATTTCCCTGAAGTGGAAAACGTAATGGTCGTTGCGGCAGGCGTGACGGCCGGAGATGAGGGGGCCGCCACAGGCCCGACCGCAGGTTCGGCCTTCATCGCGGCTGGTCCGAATGCCTCGCTATGAACATTGGCTTCCGGCACACCGAGATCCGTCAATAACGCTCTCATGCTTGCCATCATCCCGGGTGGGCCGCAGACATGGATACGTCGGTTTGTGAGATCTGGCACCGATTGCTGAAGCAGTTCCTTCGTGATGCGCCCTTCCGGCCCCGACCACTCTGTCCCCGGCGACCGCCGCATGGTGGCAATAACGTGCAGT
>NZ_WOSY01000084.1 GCF_011516755.1 Acetobacter conturbans
ATCACGCCTCCACGACCAGCGGACCACCCGTGGTCTTCGCCTGACAGGCCAGGATGAAACCCTTGGCCTTGTCAGCCGGATCGAGCCCATCCTCGACCGCCATCGTCACCTCACCTTGCTGCAGGTGAGTCGTACACATGCCGCAGATACCGGATCGACAGGAGGATGGAATATTGACACCTGCCGCATCAGCCGCGTCGAGAACCGTTTCATCCAGTTGCAACGGAGCCGATTTCCCTGAAGTGGAAAACGTAATGGTCGTTGCGGCAGGCGTAACGGCCGGGGATGAGGGGGCCGCCACAGGCCCGACCGCAGGTTCGGCCTTCATCGCGGCTGGTCCGAATGCCTCGCTATGAACATTGGCTTCCGGCACAGCGAGATCCGTCAATAACGCTCTCATGCTTGCCATCATCCCGGGTGGGCCGCAGACATGGATACGCCGGTTTGTGAGATCTGGCACCGATTGCTGAAGCAGTTCCTTCGTGATGCGCCCTTCCGGCCCCGACCACTCTGTCCCCGGCGACCGCCGCATGGTGGCAATAACGTGCAGT
>NZ_WOSY01000085.1 GCF_011516755.1 Acetobacter conturbans
CGGTTTGTGAGATCTGGCACCGATTGCTGAAGCAGTTCCTTCGTGATGCGCCCTTCCGGCCCCGACCACTCTGTCCCCGGCGACCGCCGCATGGTGGCAATAACGTGCAGTTTGTCATTGCGACGTTCCAGCCACTCGATTTCCTGGCGAAACACATAGTCGATGCTGGCATGAGCGGAATAGACGAAGTAGATCTCGCCAGGCCAGACGATATCGGTCAGGTATCTCAGGACCGCCATCATCGGTGTGATGCCTACGCCGCCGGACAGCAGGACGATCGAGTCTGCCTCGTCACCCGTAAAGGTGAACATACCCGATGGACCCGCGATCTTTAAAAGATCACCCTCTTTGACCGTGTCGTGCAGGTAGCGCGAGACCAACCCATGTTCCTCGCGTTTGATCGTTAGTTCGAGATGTTCGACCTGCCCCGGCGACGATGCGATCGTATAGGACCGGCTCGCGGGCTTGCCAGACGTCGGCTCGATGGTGAGTTGCACGAACTGGCCGGGTTTGAAGTCAAAGGGAATCCGCCCCCCATCGGCCGGAAC
>NZ_WOSY01000086.1 GCF_011516755.1 Acetobacter conturbans
CGTCCGTTCGGACAGTTTTGCGGGCTTGATAAGCTATACCCGGTTGTTGTTATGCCGCCCTTCTGACGGCGTTGCTGTTGGCCATCTGGTCCGGGGTTAACCCCGGACCAGATGGCGTCGGCACGTCATAATACGCCTCATCGGGCGTACGTCCAGCCAGCGCCGTATGCGGACGCCTTTCGTTATAATGGGCGATCCATCTGCCAAGCCCGGCCCTCAGCTCTGATCCGGTCTCGAACGCGTGCAGGTAGACGCATTCATATTTCAGCGACCGCCACAGACGCTCGATGAATACGTTATCCAGCCATCGCCCACGCCCGTCCATACTGATGCGGATCTGACGCTCTTCCAGTATCCCGGTGAAACGGGGTGTCGTAAATTGCGACCCCTGGTCAGTATTGAAAATGTCTGGGGCGCCATAGCGCATGAGAGCATCCTGTAGCGCCTCGATACAGAACTCCACGTCCATCGTGTTCGACAGACGCCAGGACAGGACCTTGCGCGTGAACCAGTCCATGATCGCCACGAGATAGAGAAATCCC
>NZ_WOSY01000087.1 GCF_011516755.1 Acetobacter conturbans
CGGTAGCCAGTCCAGCGGCAAGGACCGTGCCACCTATCAGACCCCGGATCACGACACCACCACCGTGCGGAACATGCCCACCTCCATGTGGTAGAGCAGGTGGCAGTGATACGCCCACAGCCCGGGTTCGTCCGCCGTGACCAGGTAACTCAGCCGCTCACCCGGCTTGACGGTAATCGTGTGCTTGTAGGGTCGGCAGTCACCCTGCCCATTTTCCAGTTCGCTCCACAATCCATGCAGATGGATTGGGTGCTCCATCATCGTGTCGTTGATCAGGACGAAGCGCACCCGCTCGCCCAAAGTCAGACGAATCGGTTCCGCTTCCGAGAACTTCTTGCCGTCAAATCCCCAGATGAAGCGTTCCATGCTGCCGGTCAGGTGCAGGGTGATCTCGCGCGACGGCGGGCGTGGGTCCGCGCCCGGGATCGTGGCCCGCAGATCGGCATAGGTCAGAACGCGGCGACCATTATTCTCCAGCCCGTCGCCCGGCTCCGCCAGCCGGTTGATCGGCATCATGGCGACACTCTGCACCGCGACGCCG
>NZ_WOSY01000088.1 GCF_011516755.1 Acetobacter conturbans
GGGATTTCTCTATCTCGTGGCGATCATGGACTGGTTCACGCGCAAGGTCCTGTCCTGGCGTCTGTCGAACACGATGGACGTGGAGTTCTGTATCGAGGCGCTACAGGATGCCCTCATGCGCTATGGCGCCCCGGACATTTTCAATACTGACCAGGGGTCGCAATTTACGACACCCCGTTTCAGCGGGATACTGGAAGAGCGTCAGATCCGCATCAGCATGGATGGGCGCGGTCGCTGGCTGGACAACGTGTTTATCGAGCGTCTGTGGCGGTCGCTGAAATACGAATGCGTCTATTTGCACGCGTTCGAAACCGGATCGGAGCTACGGGCCGGGCTTGGCAGATGGATCGCCCATTATAACGAAAGGCGTCCGCATACGGCGCTGGCTGGACGTACGCCCGATGAGGCGTATCATGACGTGCCGACGCCATCTGGTCCGGGGTTAACCCCGGACCAGATGGCCAACAGCAACGCCGTCAGAAGGGCGGCATAACAACAACCGGGTATAGCTTATCAAGCCCGCA